>MPCU01000001.1 GCA_001874305.1 Bacteriovorax sp. MedPE-SWde
TAAGAAAGACTAAAATTGTAGTAATCATATTGAATATAATAATAATAACTTCTATCTTTATTATATATAATTCAATTTCTAACGACTTCTATAAGAAGTCAGTCAACGTACACAAACAAGATGTATATAACTTATCTAAAACCTTAAAAAATAATTATTTTTATAATGAAGGTAAAACTGTAACATCTCTCTTGGGAAAGTTAGAATTAACCAACATAAATGACATTTCATCTAAGCTCAATGTGATAAACGATGTAAGTGGAGCTAACCTGTCATACATTATGGACAGAAGTGGTACCGTTACTGCCTCCACTCTCTACAAAGATAACTTAAATCTCATAGGGAAGAATTATGCATTTCGCCCCTATTTTAAGAACTCCATTATGGGAGATAACTTCATATACACTGCGATTGGTGTAACAACGAAGAAGAGAGGAATTTACTACTCGACACCTATAACGATGAAGGGCGAAAAAATCTCTGGAGTGCTTGTTCTAAAAAAGAACTTCTCTGAGATAGATAAACTCTTGAACTCATACAAAGATAAGCTGATATTGGTAAATCCAGATGGAATAACTTTTTCTTCAAACGTAAAGGAATGGATTCTTAGAAAGATTGAAAATAACCAAAATCTCTATGACAAATTTAAGTACGCAGAACACACGAGTTTTAAACCACTACCTCGAGAAGTTATTACAAAATATTCAAAACTCAGCTTTAAAGAAGTGATTGAAGAAGAGATCTCTTTTAAGATCATTGGTGAAACTTGGAAGATCATAAGTATTAGAGAGTTAAGTGAATATCAACCGACATCATTTACTTACCTCTCAATAATAATTGCTCTTATAATACTCATCATGTTTAACATATTTACTTATTTCGTAATGAGTATAAATATAAAAAAAGGGCCTAAACAATAGGCCCTCTCAATTCTATTAAAAGTATATTTTTTTTAGTATTTAATTAACTTTCCATTTCCCATAACATGAAATGAATCTTCATTTCTAATTTCCTTTAAGAAGGATTTTGCTGAGTATGAGATTTTAAAAGTCGCACCTGCAACTCTATTTTCTTTAGAACCATGATTTGATATTTGCATAAGCTCTGATTTTGCATTGAATTGAAATCCCCAAGAAACCTTTACATCTTGAGCTACAACATTAATTCCTGCAAGGTACTTACCTTTACCTTCATAGTTTCCATTGTACTGAAACATAACTGTGTAAGTAAAAGAGATAACAGATGATCCAAACCCATTCTTATAGTCAACTGTGTATGACTTTGCTTTAGGCTGAGACCAGTTCTCCATATCAAAGAAAACAGCATCTAAATTATCCGTTCCTTTAAATGGTAAAACAGAAACTGCTTGGGCCATATTAACGTTAACAACAGGTTTACCTGCTTCAATGATTGGCCAGACTTTCTTACCAATTGCAATGATAGAATCTACAACCATAATTATGTCTTTTAGTCCTGCAACCTTTTCAACATAGTTATTAAGCTTAACTTCATCATGCTCTGTAACAACAATTTTTGAGATTTCGAAATGTGGATCAGCATCCCTATCAACGTCAAACTCGACAATTTCGACTTGATTAGCAATTGCAAAGTTAACAGTTAAAAGCGAAACGATTAGTAATTTAAACATGATCAAATCTCCCTGTGTGGTGTGGTTAATAAAGACAACATAGGATTCGAGTAGTGCTATCGTCAATTAAAAATTACTGTCATTTCGATATGTTAGTGAAATTTATATGAAACTGTAGTTGTATTAGTCTGGGCAATTAAAAGCGTGAAATAATTACATACATCTTACGCAACTTACGCTTGACTTACGCCAAACTTACGCACACAATAGAACTATGGCATTAACAAAGAAACAAAAAGAAGTTCTAGAGTATATTAAGAGTTATCAAAGAGATAATGACCTTGCACCTACTCAAAAAGAGATCAAGGACCACTTTGGTCTAAAATCATTTGGCTCAGTTAACAGATATATGAAGTATCTCATTGAGGCAAACTTAATTGAAATGGATTGGAATGCTCGTCGTGGAATAAGGCTTATCAATTCTGATTTAGACACAGAGTTGAAATCTCACACTGCTTCATCTACGATTGCTCCACAACATTTTGAAGAAATACCACTTCTCGGAGATGTTGCCGCAGGAAACCCAATAGAAGCACTTGAGAATCCTGATAATACAACCCACGTCCCTATTCATATGATTTCAAGACCAGGAAAGTACTACGCTTTAAACGTATGCGGAGACTCTATGATAGAAGATGGAATTCATGAGGGAGACGTTCTTGTATGTCGTCATCAAGAAAATGCAAACCAAGGACAAACAGTTATTGCACTTGTAGATAACGAGGCAACAGTCAAAAAGTTCTATAAGAAAAAGGCCACTGTTGAATTACATCCGGCCAATGAAAGACTAAAACCATTTGTCATAACACCAGAACAAGATTTTAGAATAGCAGGTGTTGTTGTAGGACTTCTTAGAAGCTATGAATAACCTTTTTCATCAAAAAGAATTCAAAATTATTCATGTGGACATGGATTGTTTCTACGCCGCTGTAGAAATGAGAGATAATCCAAAGCTTAGAGATATACCGATAGCAATTGGTGGGCCCTCCAAAACAAAGGGCGTCCTTTGTACAAGTAATTATCAAGCTAGAAAGTTTGGAGTAAGAGCTGCAATGCCTACATTTAAGGCCTTCCAACTATGCCCACATCTTACTCTAGTGAGACCAAATTTCCATAAGTACGAAGAGGTTTCTCAAAAAGTTAGGGAAATTTTTTACAAGTACACTGACTTAGTAGAGCCAATATCACTAGATGAAGCCTATCTTGATGTAACCAACTCAGAACACTTTAATGGATCGGCAACATTAATAGCCCAAGAGATTCAAAAAGAAATATATAGAGAAACAGGCCTAACAGCTAGTGCAGGTGTATCGTTTAATAAGATGCTTGCCAAAATAGCTAGTGACTGGAGGAAGCCAAATGGAATCTTTGTAATTACTCCTGAGCAACGACTAGACTTTATAAAAGACTTACCGCTTAAGAAGATTCCAGGAATAGGTAAGGTTAGTGCACAAAAGCTTGAGAGAATGGGACTTGAAAAATGTGGAGATGTTCTTGAGCGTGATCTATTTGATTTAATTAACATCATTGGAAAACGAAGTGCTCTTGATCTCTACGAGGCCTGTAATGGTATAAGCAACTCCAGAGTTTCAAAACGAAGACAAAGAAAGAGCTTTGGAATAGAGAGAACCTTCTTTTCTCCACTAATTCGCCAAGGTGAAGTTATTTCAGAGTTTAAAGTTCTTGTAGAGAAATATCAGGCCCGACTTAAGGAGATGGATGAGTTTCACCTACAAGATAGGGAGATCTCTCATATTTCCCTAAAGATACGTTTTTCAGATTTTCAAACTCACACTAAAGAAATAATGATTTCCGCCAAACAATCTGACTCTTTAAAAATTAATAGAAGATTATCAACTTTAGAGGTTGATGAGTTAAGAGAGTTATTTATTGGGCTTTACAAGAGCTATGCAAAAGAAATAAGACTAATGGGAATAGGAATAAAGTTTAAAGAAAAGGCCCATCGCCAATTGGATTTTGAATGGAGCGCGTAAACTATAGTGATTACTTTGATTCAGACTCTATCTTCATAGAAGATGAGAAAGGTCAAATCATATCCTATAAGGAGTTTTGGACAAAAGTTGAAGAAACAAAGCTGCCAAAAACCAAGTTTATATTACTAAGTAGCTCTTCAGTAGAGTTACTCATCCAATATTTTGCTGTAATATCTTCAGGAAGAATCGCAGTACTAACCGATCCAAAAGCACCACAAAAATACACAGAGCAAATAACAAGTGGCTTCACTGACATTTCAAAAATAGCTGCAATCGAGAATACAGACTATACTAGTCTCCCAAATGACATTAATGAATGTTCCACAATTATTTTTACTTCCGGTTCCAGTGGAAAACCAAAACCAATAATGCTTTCTCACAAGAACCTCATAAAGAGTGCGCTTGGTACAAATGAGCACTATTCGATAGACTCAAAATCAAACTGGGCAGCGACACTTCCCTTCTTTCATGTTGGGGGGCTACTTATCGTATTTAGAACTCTACTTGCAAGAGCAAAGACGACTATTCTTGATTCATCTCAAATACATAATCAAATAATTTCTAGAAGTGATATCACTCACCTCTCTTTAGTCAGTACTCAACTTCAAAGAATACTAGAAAGAAAAGAAGCTATTTATAGTGCAAGTAAGTTAAAAGGAATTATTCTTGGTGGCGCAAAGACACCAATACAATTTTTGAAAAGTGCTGTAAAACATGGAATATACCTTTCAAATAGTTATGGTCAAACTGAAAGCTGTGCTCAAGTCCTAGCAACTCCACTAACATTAGATTTAAGTATTCTGCAGTCAGTTGGTAAAGCTCTTCCCTATCGTAAAGTTCATATAAAAGAGGGACGTATTATTATATCGGGAGATACTGTAGCTATCGGTATTCATAATGGTAGTACTTTCAGATCAATTATCGAAACTACAGATCTTGCACACATTGATAGTAACGGAAATTTTATCATCGATGGAAGGTCTGATGACATCTTCATCAGTGGAGGAGAAAATATAAATCCCCATGAAATAGATACTGCGCTCTCGAAGCATGATGCAATAAATATAGCTACAACTTTTAAGGTCAATGACGAAAAATACGGTAATAAGGCCTATGCATTAATCGAAGTAAACTCCGAGCAAGTTAGTGATGACTTAAAGAACTTTTTAAAAATAGAACTTCCTTCTTACAAGGTTCCCAAAGTATTTTTGCAAACACATAACTGTGAACACTTCAAAAAAGGGATAAAGCTTAATAAGAAACTAATTGAAGAAATGGGCGAATCTCTTTCCTTTTTTAATTCCAATGGTCTAAGTACTTTTATAATAGGAGATTTCAGTAAGCCACTGCTTGTCGTTTTCCATGGTTTCATGGGATCTCACAGAGACTTTAAGTTTATTATTGATCGCTTTTCTAATGACTTTCTCATAGCTATAATTGACCTTCCAGGTCATGGAAACTCTATTGATCACAACTTTAAACATTGGTCCGATTTCTCACAACACCTCGAAGAAGGTCTCAACTCCTTAGAAAGAGAAGTTAATTTACTTGGCTATTCCATGGGAGGCAGAGTTGCACTGGAGCTTGCTTTTAAAATTAAGAATTTAAATTCTTTAACATTAGAATCTGCAGGACCTGGTCTTATACTAGAAGACGAGAAGGCCAAGAGACTTAAGCAAGATAAAGAACTCTTCAAGTTAATCAGAGACCAAAATGACTTTGATCGATTTCTAGACAAGTGGTACGCCATGAATATCTTTAAAGGAATAAAAGAGACATCGGACTATAAGTCTATCATCAATAAGAAATATGAATGTATCAATGGGTATCAAGAGTCACTGATCTTCTTCTCTGTTGCTAAGCAAAAAGACTATAGAGGATATATCTCAGAAATAGCATCTAAAACTCATTTTATATTTGGCCATATGGACAAGAAGTATACCGCTTTCGCTCTTGAACTGAACGAGAGAGGCGTCTCAATTTATGGTACTAGTGAAGCGTCTCATAACGTCCATGCTTATTGTAAAAACAAGTACATAGAAACTCTAGAGAGCATATTACTCAAGTAAATTAGTAGAACCGCCGATATGTATTTTATGGCGGATATAAAATCACTCGATAGAACATTAAGGACCAATAACTCAGCAACAAAGAAAATTGTTCATGAGTTGACTGAAATTCGTAAGGCACTGCATGATACAGATCGAAGACTAGTCCTTGAAAGTTTAGAGCCACATCAAACACGAAACTCTCCATATTTTCCAGACCGTGATTATTCAAATCAGCTTGCGGTCAAAGGAAATGCCGAGGAAACCGCCTGGAAAGAAGTCCCAACCTATGAGTCACAGCGTAATGATCTGGTAGATACAGGTGTTACAAAGAGTGGCGATAGTTATGTTGTGGTGAATCAAAAAAAGCTCAATATTATCTGACAAAATTAACATCTTCTGACATCTAACTGTTTTTACACATTTTTATTGGCCAAAGCATCTTTGATTTGGAAAAATTACTATCTAATAAAGAGATAGCATCAGGGAGATACGATGAAGAAGATGGCAATGATGGCCCTAATAAGTGTACAGGTTTTCGCAATGAATAAATCAATTTGCGGAATGAATGATGACAGAATCCCATCGGACGTAGCTCCTATTGGTAGACTTCTTGATTCAAGAACTGGAAGCGGTGGTTGTACTCTTACAATGATCTCTAAGGGATGTGCAATATCTGCAGGACACTGTAAGTCTGTTTTAAAGGTAGCTGAATTCAACACTCCAATGTCTAGAGGTGGAAATATTCAACACCCTGATTCTAAAGATGTTTACGATATCGATCAATCAACAATTAAATACGCAAATAATGGACCAGGTGATGACTGGGCAGTATTTAAAGTAAAAGTAAATGACATTACTGGTCAATATGCTGGTGAAGCTCAAGGTTACTACCCAGTTCTCTTTACTAGCCCAAGAGTTGGTACAGAGTTAAGAATTACAGGTTACGGTCTTGATAGAAGTGAGCCAACTAAGAACCTTTCACAACAAACAAACACAGGAAGCTTAGCTTCAATTGGTACAGGTGATGTTTGGCAAGGAAGAGCAAAGTCTAGACTTACTCACGGTGTAGACACAATGGGTGGAAACTCTGGATCTACAATTGTGATTGAAGAAACAAATCAAATTGTAGGTATTCATACTCACGGCGGTTGTGGAAGAACTGGTGGAGCAAACCAAGGTACGGCAATCTCAAAGCATGAAAAACTAATGCAAGCAATTAGAAGCTGTCTAGCATCTGAATAAATCTCTCAAAATTATATTATATAAAAAAGGCCCTCTTTAATAGAGGGC
>MPCU01000010.1 GCA_001874305.1 Bacteriovorax sp. MedPE-SWde
ATTGCTAGGGGAGAAAGGCTGCTGTTGAGCTCTTTAGTGAAGCCAATACCATTTAGCATTCCATGGTGTTGAAGGACTATACTGTCTGCACCATATGGGACCTTTGGTATGGACTTTAGAAGTAGACTTGCTTTTAGTGCATGTTGTTCGACAAGCTTCTTTTCTTTGGCCGTGAAGTTGTAACTTTTTAGCTAAGGTAATGAAAAAAAAGGCCTTCTCTAAGAGAAGGCCTGATATTAGATTAGTTTTGAAAATCGAATTAGAACTTAAGTTGCATTCCAAGAGCTAGTTGAGTAGCGTCATTGTCGTCAGACTTAGCAGTTGTGATTTTGTTGTCAGTTTCCCACTTAAGAGCAGTTAAGCTTGCAGATGCATGCTTATTGAATGTGTGAGTGTAGTTAACAGCAATTTGAGAATAGTCAATTTTGTCATTCTTTACGTGAGCAACATTTGAGTCTTCTCTCGTTTGGTAAGTAAGAGTTAACTTACACTTGTCTTTTGTATAAGCAACTGCTCCAAACATTCTGTCTACTTCGATCATTACTGGTGATGCCCCACCTTCTTCATCTTCTTGTTTAGACATACCAAGATTTAGGTCGATATTTCCAAAAGATAAATTAGCTCCATACATCATATATGTTTGATCACCTTCATCTGATTGAGAAAAGTTACTTTGACCAACATATAAGTCTAAGTCAACTGAGCCAAGGTCTCTTTGAAATCTTGCAAGGTACTCGTAGTGAGTAGGTCCTGAAGCACTATCTGTAGCAGCAGCACCGTTGCTGTTGTCATTATCTCTATCAGCAGCAACACTAATTGTTAATCCATGGATACTTGGAGTTGTATAGGCCATAAGGTCTACTCTTGATCTGTAAGCAAAACCAATTTCTTTAGTAGCTTTAGCAATTCTAGCTTTTTGGTCATCACCTTGGAAACCTGCAACTGTTCCATCTAGTGGGTCAGCGATTTTCGCCATCTTTGATAAAATTGCATAAGTTTGACCATATGTGAACTTACCGTAGTTAGTTTTAACGTCTACTTTTGCAGTTCTTAGTCTTGTTCTACCGTATTTACCATCTGTCGTTGATCCAGCGTCACCTTCATTAGTTGAGTTAAGCCCAAGCTCAAGCTTATATTTTGCAGTTACTGACTTTGTTAGTTTTACTTTACCTTTTACACCAAGTCTTGATTCAGAGTTTTGAACATCAGTAACACCGTCCATAGACTTTTTAGCGTGTACATCTTCTTGATCTGTGTGAGCAATAACTTTATTGATTTTTCCGTATACTTTTGGCATTTCCATTTTCATTGCTGATGCAAATGGAGCTGCAGTTACTGCTAGAATAGCGATACTTTTTTTCATGCAAACCTTCCTTGATTTTGTTGATAAATTTCCTATGTTTATAAAATTGTCCGTATTATTAAAGAGATTGGCAATACTTTTTTTATGACGCTTGACACAGCGATCATGATGTTCGATAAAGGCGTATGGATAAAGATAGTTTAATAATATTAGGTGTTTGTAATAAACCTCATGGCATTCGTGGTGGTTTTACATTTGTTTTAGAAAATAGTCAGGACAGTGTTCTTTCAAAGGGGACTTCTGTTTATTTATTTCCTTCATCTCCTGCGAGTTCAATATCTTCAGAGGGTGAAGAGCACAAAATAGAGAAGATCAGTTTTGGAAATAAAACTATTGCCTACCTAAAAGATGTGACTGATAGAAACGTTACAGAGTCTATGATTCCGTTTGAAATAAAGTTTCCAAGAGATCAATTCCCTGAAGCTGAAGAAGGTGAATTCTATATTGCTGACTTAGTTGGGATTGAAGTTCTTGAGTTTGGAACAGATGAACTAGTGGGAAAAGTTTCGGATTACTATGATAATAGTGTTCAAACTATTTTAACTATTCGAGGGGCCAAGCAATCTTTCGATATTCCATTTGTAGAAAACTTTGTACCTAAAGTTGATGTTGAAGCTAGACGTATTTGGGTTGTAATCCCTAAGTTGATATAGTGAAGAAAATTTGGATTGTTTCTCTTTTTCCTGACTTCTTTAACTCTTTAAAAGGTAATGGAGTAATTGGAAGATTCTTTCAAAGTGACGATGTCGATTTAGAATGTCTTTACTTAGGAGACTATTCTGCGAAGAGTTTCAAAGGTGTTGATGAAGCTCCTTATGGCGGTGGCCCTGGTGTTGTTCTTCGCGCAGATGTTCTTGAAAAAGCTATTTTAGATATTAAAGAAAAAAGAAACTTTGGTGACGATTTTAAAAATAAGTTAAAGATCATATATACTGCACCACGTGGAAAAGTATTTAACAATACTTATGCACATGAACTTGCAGAGGACTTCTCTAAAGGTGAAAAAGACCTCGTTTTTATTTGTGGTCGTTATGAAGGAATAGATGAAAGGTTTATTTCTCAGTATGTCGATGAAATATATTCGTTAGGTGACTTTGTTCTCTCTGGGGGAGAGGTTGCGGTGATGACTATAATCGACTCATTTTCGCGCTTTGTTCCCGGTGTTCTAGGTAATGCCGACAGTGCTAATGACGACTCATTTGAAAATGGATTAATTGAAGGTCCACAATATACAAGACCTGCAATTTTTAATGGTGAAGAAGTACCAAGCGTTTTGACTAGTGGAAATCATGCGAAAATCGAAGAGTTTCGATTGCAAAAGCGACTTGAATTCACTAAAAAGTTGAGACCAGATCTTTTTGATAAATATAGTAAATAATAAAATTGGATTAGATATGAAAGATAATATTTACCTTGGATTAGTTCATGCTCCTATCTGTAATAAGAAGGGAGAAGTTGTAACAACATCTGTAACAAACTTAGATATTCATGACATTGCAAGAAGCTGTCGTACGTTTGGTGTTTCAAAATACTTTATTGTAACTCCACTGCAGGCCCAGCATGAACTTGTGAATAGGATTCTTGGTCACTGGGAAGAGGATAAGGCCGCGGCCTATAATCCTGATCGCCAGGATGCTCTCGCTATTGCAAGACTTGTAAATAGTGTTGAAGAGGGTGTAAAAAAGATCACCGAAATTGAAGGAATTGAACCCATAATCGCCGTAACTGGTGCAAATTTCAAGGAAAACAGTGGTGTTGAGTCGGACTTGCTAAACAAGGCGCGCCTTGACAAAAGGCCGGTTTTCTTGTTATTTGGTACAGGATGGGGTCTCCATGCACATGTACTCGACCAGGCCCATTTCTCTCTCGAGCCAATTTTTGGCGCTAGTGAGGATGGTTATAATCACCTGTCTGTTCGATCTGCGGTTGCAATCTATTTAGATAGATTGGCCCGTGCCTCTGAGACAAAAAAATAGGACTTGCTTAAGAGCTGCATTTCGCCGTTCCTCTGAGAAGCCCAAAATGAATTAGGAGTTAACATGAACTTAATTGACATCGTTAATGAAGATCACAAAAATGCAAACACAGCTAACATGCCTCACTTTATTACAGGTGACACTGTAACTGTACACGCTAGAATTACTGAAGGTTCTAAGTCTAGAATCCAGATTTTTCAAGGTGTTGTAATTGCAATTAAAGAAAGAGGAAGACTTTCAGGTCACTTTAGAGTGAGAAAAATTTCTTCTGGTATTGGTGTAGAGAGAGTATTTCCTTTCCATTCACCAAATGTTGAAAAAGTTGAAGTAGCTCAAAAAGGTAAATCTAGAAGATCTAAACTGTACTATCTTAGAGATAGATCAGGTAAATCTGCTAGAATCGCAATTGACTACGATAGAAAGTAATTCATTGATTTACATTTTTTCAAATATTGGGGCCTGCTATTGTGGGCCCTTTTATTTTTATACATGTTGAGAGAGTTTTGTGATTGAAAGCGAATATATTTCTAAGAGTGATACATTTATCGCTGGAACAGATGAGGTTGGACGAGGTCCGCTGGCCGGTCCTGTTGTTGGTGGGTGTGTACTCATTCAAGGAAACCTGAATAATCTTAATGACCTTTCAAAATTTCTTAGAGAGATGGGAGTTACAGACTCTAAGAAACTAACAGATCTTAAAAGAAAAAAGATTCTCGATAAGCTTAGCATTTCATTTGAGAAAGGAATGTACTGTAAAATTCGATTATGTAAATTAAATGTACATATCTCTGTTGTTGAAAAAAGCCCTCGCGATATTGAGAAGGTTAATATTCTACAGGCATCCTTAATTTCAATGAAGAGTGCTCTTGATACATGCCTTAAAAATGTGAATCGAAAAACAATTAAAGGATCTATTTTAATTGATGGGAATAAAGTATTTGAAGCTCCTTTGGGACAAAAGTGTTTTCCAGTTATAAAAGGAGATAGTAAGTCTGTTGTAATTGGCCTGGCTTCAATAGCTGCTAAAGTTTATAGAGACGACCTTATGACTAAGCTGTCTAAGAAATACCCTAATTACGGTTTTGAAAAAAATGCTGGTTACCCAACACAATTTCATCGCGACGCTATTGAGTCTCATGGTATCACTCCTGCTCATAGAAAGAGTTTTAGAGGAGTTAAGGAATTTGTCACAAATTAGAATCAAAAAGGGGAATACCCTTGAGAGAGATGCTTCCTTAAAGGTTCATAAGAAAGGGAAGGCGCTATTGGTACATCCAAAGGTTTTACGAGATCTTGGTGCAGGACAAATTGACCTTGCTAGAATCCAGAATGGAATGATTGAAGTTTTTGAAGTTAAAAGCTTTGCTGCTATTTCAAGAATTCAGAAACGTCGTTTATTGCGTAGCGCAGAATACTTGAGCAGTATTTTTGATCTGTCATGCCGTATATCCGTGATTTTTCAGGATTTTTAGTTGCGTTTTGCCAAGATGATATTTATCCTTTTATACATGATAAAAAAGATCTTTATAACATTCTTCATTATATTTTTAGCAATCAATTCAAATGCACGTGCAGAGGGTAGTTCTCGAGGTAAGGCACTTGGTACAATGGCCCTTTACGGAACTATTGGTGGTGCACTTCTTGGAACAGCTTCCTTGGCCTTTGGCGCAAGTGGTAGATCTGTCGCAATTGGTGCTTCTCTTGGACTTTATTCAGGTCTATTATTTGGTGGATATGTAGTTGGCTCTCATGAAATGATGAAGAGAAAATATAAAGGACCAAAAGAAAGTGAGGAGCAGTATTATCCTGACACTGAGGGAAGTCCCTATGAAGATCAGCAATCTGACGTTTATGACCCAGGTTATAATCAAGGATCAAATGATGCTGGACCTGCCGATCATGGGCTTTCTAAGAAAGATCAATCAAGACCAGGTCAAACATACTATGTTCAATTACTAAATTATCAGTTTTGAAATGTTCTACCTTTTTGACCGAAGTAATTACTTACTTCTGTCTCATCTGAGTCAAACTCGTTAATTAGAACTTCCATTGCATTAAAATTATATAGCTTAAAGACTTTGAAGAATTCTGAGCTTACATTTGAAAGACGAATTTGATCTCTTCTGTCATTTAGAGACTTTATCGTATCTACAAAAATTCCAATTCCTGAAGATCCTACAAACTTTAAAGACGTTAAATCCAGAGTTATTTGGGCCGAAGGATATTGTCCTGTCAGTCCTGCGAGTTCTTGTCTAAGAGGAACAATATTTTCATAATCCATACCACCTTCCATTAGAACAGTGATATTTCCAGTTGCATCAGTTGTAACTCTCGCTTTCATTGTCATCGCATTCTCCTATTTGTTTATTGTCCCTGTAATATTACATTAATTGTGCACCATGTTAAATCCGGTAATCTTTTACATTTCTGCTCCTCTTTTCTGGGCAAAACTTTGTAAACCTGCTAAAAAACATTAAAAGGTGACTAAAATGATAAAGCTTAAGTTAATAACAACTCCAATTGGAAATCTCGATGATCTTACTCCTAGAGCTAAGTTAGCACTTGAAAGCTCTACGCTTGTGTTAGCAGAAGATACAAGAACAACGAGGAATCTATTTGATTTGTTGGAAATACCTGTTGTTGGAAGGAAATTTATGGCCTTTCATGATCATAGTCAGAAGCAGATCGATTCACTTTTGCATACTCTTAAAAGTCACGATGAATGTTGTATTGTATCAGATGCTGGGAGCCCAATTATTAGTGACCCTGCTTATCCCTTAGTTAGAGCTGTGATTGATGCTGGTGGTGAAGTCGTTTCTGTACCGGGTGTTACTTCTGTTGTTACTGCTTTGGAAATGTCAGCACTACCTCCTCAGCCTTATACATTTCATGGTTTCCTAGGGCGTAAGAAATCTGAAATAGCGAATAAGTTAGATGAATGTACATCTTTTGGTGGAACTCATATTTTCTTTGAATCACCACATCGAATAGAGTCGACTCTAGATCTACTTGCTACGACTATTCCAAATAATGATGTCGCGATATGTAGAGAGATTACTAAGAAGTTTGAAAGTGTTTATCGCTTCAAAGCAAGAGATTGGAAATCTCAAGAAATTAACGTTAAAGGTGAATTTGTAGTTGTTATCCATTTTGATAAGACTAATCAAACCTCCATGGGACAAAAAGATCTAAAAAAGTTCGCAGAAGGTTATTTGAAAAAGAAAACTCCTAAGAACCTGGCCAAGCTTTTGGCCCCTGCATTGGGAATCACTTCTTCTGAGGCATATTCTCTCTTAACTGATCAGTAAGGTCGAGTATGCTAAAGTAGTTCTTCTTTACTGACGATATATATCTAGTAAAGGAGTGCTAAGAAATGAGTTCTGATAATTTAGAAAAGAAAATTGAGAGATATGAAGACTTAATAAAGCTTGGTCAACTAGCTTCATCTTCATTAGACTACAAAAATATTCAAAAGAAAGCAGAGGGGAAGATAAAGAAACTTCTCGACTGTGAAAAAGTTGTTATTTATCTCTATGATACAAAGTCAGAACTACTAACTCATAACTTCTATAAAGATACCAAAGTTGAAACTGTTGAAGTCAAGATAGACGAACATACATTTCTCGGATCTTGTGCACACTATAGTGCTATCTTACATATTACAGATATTCAATCAGACATACGCTTTAGAAAATCTCCAGAATATCTTCAAGCGGTAAATGCACAGGGTTTATTGCTGATCCCTTTATTGTCTAAGGGGCAGTTACTAGGCGTAATTGAGGCGATCAATTCCCACAGTGGTGAGTTCTCTAATGAAGATATCCACTTTGCAGAGGCGGTTGCAAACCAAATGACAATGTCATTAGAAAACTTTCAACTCTTTGAAAAACTACAAAAGCAATTTATACAAGTTGTTGAATCTCTTGCGGACGCAATTGGAAAAAAAGATGCTTATACTGGTGGACACACTAAGAGAGTACGTCACTTTTCTGAGATGATTGGCCGAGAGCTTGACCTGACTTATGAGGATATGAATAACTTAAGATTAGCTGCAGTTCTTCATGATATTGGAAAAATAGGAATTGAAGACAGTATTCTCAAAAAGGAAGCTCCTCTTACTGCAGAAGAGTTTGTGATAATGAAAGATCATCCGCGTCTTGGTTACGAAATTATTGGTCATATAGAGTCTCTTTCTGAAGTTGTTGACGGAATGAGGTTTCATCACGAAAGACCAGATGGTAAAGGATATCCATTCGGACTAAAGGGAGATGAGATACCTGTTATTGCTATGATTATCTCTGTAGCGGATTCGTTTGATGCCATGATTTCTACTAGACCATATAGAAAGGGCCTTGCTCCTATGATTGCTTGGCAAGAAATCTTAGACAATAAGGGAACGCAATTTTCCGAAAAAGTAGTTGATGCATTTGATACGGCATTTAGAAAGACAAAAATGTTCCGCCCAGAAAAAATGGAAAAAATTAAAAAAGCCGGTTAAAATAACTATTATAGAGAAAGGGAAGTTTCGATGATAGTTAAAATAGTTGGCGGACACGGTGGTGTCTCTCCTGGCTTTAGGGCCACTTCATATTTAGTTGATGGAAAATTACTTATTGATGCTGGATCTGTTGCCAGTGGTATTCCAATAGCTGAGCAAGCGCTAATTGATAATATATTAATCTCACATTCACATCTTGACCATATATCAGATCTTGCATTCTTGGCCGACAATTGTTTTGGAATGAGAGGAAAGCCCTTTGATATTTGGACTAATAATGAAGTTAAAGACAATGTGATGAAGCATTTATTAAATGATGCGATCTGGCCTGACTTTACAAAACTCCCTAGTGAAAAAGACCCAACACTACAGTTTAACCTTTTCGAAGCAGAAGAGGTTAAGCAAATTGGTGACTATAAAGTTACAGCTGTTAAAGTTAATCACTACGCAGGTTCTTTAGGTTTTATTATTGAGAAGGATGGGGCCTCTGTGGTTTTCACGCAAGACACAGGACCAACGGATAGAATTTGGGAACTAGCTAAAGAACAAAAGAATCTCAAGGGAATTTTCTGTGAGGTAAGCTTTCCAAATAGTATGACCCAAATTGCAATTGACTCTCGTCATCACACACCAGCAACGATGAGAGAAGAGCTAAAGAAAATGCCTCAAGAAGTTCCTGTTTTCTTAGGGCATCTCAAACCGAACTTTCAAGCGCAACTATATCAAGAGATTGCGCAGTTAAATGAATCAAGAATAACAATACTAGGTTCTGATAATTCTAATTTTGTTTTCTAAACCTTAACCTTCAAGTAAGATTGGAATATCTGGTATTTTGATTTGCTGTTGAGGTGATTGCGGTGGTGCAGGTGGTATAACTGGCATCCTAAAGTTATCTCTCTTCTTAGAAGACATACACTTTGAACCTGAACATATATCTATATACGTTTTGATTTCTTTTCCTGTTTTTGATCTGTACGGCTTCCACTGCTTTTTAGTATCTTCTTCATCCTTATCTTTACACTGAATATATACGTTAAATCCCTTTTTTAGACCTCTCTTGAATTTGTGAGAGTTATCCGCGACAGTTTTACAACCTTTCGCCTTTTTCTGGTACTTTTCAAAAGAGCAAGTGCTATAGCGACAAGTTTCTTCTGTCTTCATTGTTAATTTGTAATGAGTATCAGAAGGCTCTTTTGTGAGCTCTATATCAAACTCCATATCATCATCTTTCTTGTCGTCATCATTGGTCGGTACGACATCAGGCTTAGTTTTAGGTTTTGGTTTTACTTGTTGAGGTACATTAACTGGTACCTTAGATGGGTGACCAATACAGTTTTCTAAATTCATTTCTCTAGAGTCTTGTTGACTCCCTTGAAAGTTGAGATCGAGATCTGCATTTATACGGTTATCATGGTCAAGCTTAATTGTTTTAGGAATATTATCTTGGCCATCAAACTCTATAGTTTGTCTAAAACCAAACTCTGCCTTCTTTTCGGTGTTCTGAATTGGAAGAGACTTATCTCCGGCCTTAAATGACCAATGGGACTTATTGATACCTTCGAAGTTAGTTAATCGCGCATCGATAGTAAGTCTGTATTTTCCGTCTAGTTCCTCTATCTCACAATTTACATTTGCTTTCGCTCCTGCAACATGAAGGAATACATTTTGTATTTCAGGATTCTTACTTTGAAGGGCCATAAGGATATCTTCAAAGTCGCTAAATTTATTATCGATGAGGTTTGTTGCGGCACATGCAGCGTTATCTGCATCGAGAAGAGACTTTAGTTCTTCCTGACACTTTTCATCGAGTTGTTTTATCAATGTTGGTATCTGACCTGCAATTTCTTTTGCAAAAAGATCTTTGAATTCTTTTACTGTATCTGTCGAAGCGGCCTTCATTGTTTTTTCATCATTTTCAGGAAATGCTCTTTCTGGAAAATGCTTCTTCATTTGTGAAAGAGTAAAGTCTAGTAGAGTAGGGTTTCCTTTATTATCAGTTTTAAGAGCTTTTCTTAAAAAGAATAAATCAACAGTGTTAATGTGGTACTCTTTTTGTTTTGGAAACATGACATATGAAGGTCCAGCGAGTGCTCTATTTAACATTTGTTCTGTAAGCTTTTCTTGAGGAAACTTTTCTTTTTCTGCTTTGTCCATTGCGGCCGCAGTAAGTTCAATTTGTTGCATTGGTGTTATAGGATTTTTAATTGATTCAGCGATTAAGGCCTTTACTTCATCTTCACTCATTTTAGAGTAATCAATTTTCTCTTCTTGTAATCCAAGTTGACCTTGAAGGTAGAGAAACATAGCGCCTTTTACTTCTTTGTTATACGGAGCATAGTATCTTTCAAGATCCTTTTCTAATTTTTGTACATAAGCTTTATCGGCCTTATAATTTTGTTGAACTTTATAAAAAGTAAGAGAAGACTTAATTAGGGCGACTTCGGCCCTCTTTCGTACTAGTGCTTGAAAGTTTTCTGAATTGGATAGGTTTTCATTTAGAGAGTTCTTTAACAATCCAATTAACTGTTGGTCGCAGTTATTCGCGCTTGAATAACTGAAAACAAATATAAATGTAATAAGCAGTTTAATAATTTGCATTATACATATCTCTCCGTTAAATTTTATCGGCAGATAGCGTTCTTTAGTTGATTAAAACAGTAGGAAATGTGAAGAATATATATAAAATTAATAAGTTATACGATCAGATTAAAGAAGAAAAGTTGATGGCTGACTTAATTTCACTGGCAGGAAAAGAAGGCTTTAGGCCTCGATTAGAGCATTTAAAGGACTTGCTTAGTGCTGAAATCTCTAAAATTGAGTCTAGTGGATGTGAAGTTGTTGTTATCGCTGGAACTAACGGTAAAGGTGAAGCTGCACATGGACTAAAGTACCTTCTTGAAGAGTCTGGTAGTTCTGTCTCATTGTGGAGTAGTCCTCACGTTTTAACTATCTTAGAGCGCTTGTACATTAATGGTCACTATTTAAGCTATGAGAGACTAGAAGGCCTTTTTAATCAAGATAAGAGCACTATTAGTGAGGAGGGTCTTTCGTTCTATGAAATGCTCTTTTATATTTTCTTAAAAGAGTGTGCGAATGACATTTCTGACTTCATCATACTTGAAGTTGGTCTTGGTGGTCGTTTTGATGGAGTTAACGTTTTTAATAACCCGTTAACTGCAATTACCTCAATTTCTTTGGATCATACTCAAATCTTAGGAAATACCTTAAAAAAGATATTATTTGAGAAGTATGGGGTTACCAGAAATGGGGGAAGACTCATATCTAGTGTTGAACAAAAACATTTAAATGAGACTCTTACCACTTGGTGCGAGCGAGATAGCATCTCATTAGATATATTAAAATTTAAAAATAATGAAAACTACTCTCAGCGAAATCAGAGAATGTCTTTAGAGCTATTTAAAGAGTTAACGGGTGAGTGCTTTAATGGAGAGTTGCGTTGGCCATTGACGAAGGGACGCAGAGAAAGGGTGACATTTCATAATAGAGATTTTATCTTTATAGGTGCACATAATTTGGATGGGCATCGAAAGATGCTGCAGATGATCAAGGATGAAGACGAAGCGTCAAAAGATGACGTATTGGTGCTAAGTTTTTCAACAGGTAGAGAAGATCAAATTAAATCAATTTTAGATCTTTATCAGACTTATCCTTGTTTATTTACTTCAAAATATCTTACTGCTTTTTCAGGAGAAAGATCTATCTGTAGTGATGATCTAAAAAGTTACTTGAAAGAAGGTTATGATTTTTTAGAAGATTGGAATTACTTATTAAATGACCAATATAAGAATAAGAAAATATACATTACTGGATCCTACTTCTTCATTAGTGAAGTTCAAAAATATTTCAATATGTTTACTTAGTATTTACTTACTTTCATTTCAAGTAATCGCCAAAGAAACTTTCTCATTTGGCGCCAATAATGATGTTCAAATTTTATCGGATAAGGCCTTTAGAAAAAGTTCTGAAAACTCTTATGAAGCCCATGGAAACGTTATCATTAAACTTAAGAATGATTCAATCTATGGAGAGAAGGCTTCTCTTTCTTTTGAGACTGGACAAGGTCGAGTTTGGGGAAATGTTAGGTACGTTGGAGCGGAGTTTACTCTTTATGGTACAGAGATAAGTTATCAGCTAAAAAACGAAAACCTAACAATTGAAAATGCGAAACTTGTTGATGAAAACTTTGTAATTCTTGGAAAGAAAATACAGCGATTCGAAAATGGAAACTTTGAAGCGATTGATGCCGAATACTCTACTTGTAAAGATTGTCCTGAGTCTTGGAGTATTCAAGGGAGTGAAGTTCGAGTAATCCCTAATGAATATATTTATATGAAGCATGCCTTTGTAAAAATTAAAGGCGTTATTGTTGTCTATATCCCATATATAGTTCTACCTATAAAAAAGGACAGAGAGTCTGGGCTTCTCTTTCCAAAGTTAGGTTTTGATCTTGAAAAAGGCTTCTATTTTCAACAACCTTATTTTTGGGCAATCAATAAGAGCTCCGACCTCACTCTTTCTCCAACTTCTTACGGCCAGCGTGCAGTAGGTACAGAGTGGGAATATAGAAAGGCCATAAATAATGATTCTGACTTTTCATTATTTAATATGCAGAGTTTGGATAGAATCTGGAAACCTGGAAAGCTGAATGAGGACTTGAATTCTCAACGAGACTTGAGACAGTTCTATGATTTCCAATATTTCTATAAACCAAATAATATGCGCTCATTATATTCTCGTGGAAAATATCTTTCTGATTTAGATATCCTTAGTGACTATAATACTTACCTTGAAAGTAGATTATTAGATAATGAACATGGATATATGGCCGGAGTGCAAGAGGTTTTTCCTAACTTCTATATTGCTGCAGAAGGAAACTTTCAAAATAACAGTTTCCATTCGAATCCAAAAGGCTTTGACCATTCCTATGTTCAGTCTTTAGGCCAAATTGAACTTGCCCATACTCCTGTTAACTTTATTCAATCTAGCGGACCCATATCGAAGATCTCCCTTTGGCAGAGTTTAAAGTTTGACTACTTTAAACAGAACCACGTTGAAGAATCTGAAAATATTAGAAATATCCAAAGAGCAGATTATACACCAACAGTTGATATACATTTTAGACCCTTTGGTCCACTTAACTTAAAGACGCAACTGCAACTTGATTATCAGCATTATAATATTCCCCATGAGGTTGTTGGCACTCAGTCTGCCAGAAAATATGGAAAATCGATCAAATCTTCACTATGGTTTGAAGTTGAAAAGATTTTTGGTCACCCTTATATTGAACAAGTTAAAACGCCTCCTGTTATAGAAGAGACAAGTTCAAGTCATTTAATCTCAGATGTTCCAAATATAAAGAAAGAAACCAAGACACAGGAAGTTATTCATAGTTCATATAAGCATCTTTTAAAGTATGGGATAAATCACTCATTCTATGAAGCGCAAGAGATTAGTGGAAATAAGAAGCTGCAAGACCAGTTTCTAAAAGATAGTACAGAAGGGCGTTTTGATACTAGAGATACTGTCAAAGGACGAGATCAGAATATTTTTGATGTTGCCACGAGAACAGATCTTCCTGAATCGAATACTCTTGAATTTGCGATTGGAAATTCTCTACTAAAGAAAAGTCCTAGAGCTAATATGAAACCTTTTGAAAATTTTAAATATCAAATGGATAACTTTGATTATTCTAAGATTGCATATTTTGATATTTCTCAAGGTCTACTTCTCGACACTGATGATGGAACTAGAGAACTTGAGTTTGAAGAAAGGCTTACGAGACTCTATACAAATTTTGGACTTTCATTTGGTAACTTCAGTATCTCTGGTTCAGAGTATTATTTCCATCAGACTGATGAGCATATTACTTCATTAGGAATTGATCATAACTTAAAGTATTTTCTCTATAGTATTGACTATGTATATGACTCTTTCTCTGCGCAACGAAGGTATACAACACTCGACTTTAAGTTCTTCTTTTCTGATTTTTTTGAAATGAGGATGGGGCATTATTTTGATTTTGAAAAGGATAGAGTTTATGAGTCTTACTTAGGAGGTTTATATATTCCTAAGAATAACTGTTGGAAACTTGATGTTGAGTATCGTCAAAAAGACCAAATTAGAAATGGCTCATTAACTAAAGACCAGATATTTGGATTTAACTTTCTTCTAAATTACAATAGTAAGGGGTTTAATTCGGTCTTAGGACTTAAGCTTTAATGATTCACTTCATAGACTTTGATGATAGTTTCAATTTAAATATTGTAGAAAATCTTCGAAGAATTTCCCATTGTGAAGTTACACACTTTAGTTTACTTGATTCACTGTACTCGAAAATAAAGGCTAAGGACGTAATCTGTTTTGGTCCAGGCCCTGGCCATGTTGATGATTATAAAGAGATAAACAGGACAGTATCTAAACTAGCTTTAAGAGACGATATTTTTCTTATGGGGATCTGTCTTGGTCATCAGATTTTACTAAAGACTGGCTTCGAAGCTGTTGTAAAGAAAAGTCCAAGGCCTATGCATGGACGAACAATAAAGCTGGTATATGACGGAAACCGTCAAGATTTAAAGAAGCTTCATGCACAAGTAGTTCAAAGGTATAATTCTTGGTGTGTTGAAATTTCTAATAAAGATATCAATATATTAGAGGATACATTGACTGATTCCTTAGGAGAGTTGGCGCTTGTTTCTATTCCTAATCGATTCTTAACTATGCAGTTTCATCCTGAATCTGTTGGAACATCTTGCCCTGATATTTTTTTTCAACCAGTAGCAGCATTTTTAAGATACTCTATATATGATGGAAATAATCAAGCTAAGCGGAATTTATGACAAACGAACTTTAAAAATGGCCCAAGAAATTGGTGTTAAGTTCTTTGAATTTGATTTTCGCCCCCGCAGTTTTAATTTCGTTCAACAGTATGTATTAGAAGAAGTTTTAGAGTCTGTTACGAGTAGTGATGATATCGTTTCACTACATTTTCAAAATGAAGCTAACTTCGTGGTTGATAATATTTTGAATAGCTTCAAAGACATTGCTATTAAGCCTCAGCTTGTTTTTTCGGATACTCAGTCACCTGTTTACTATGATTCTTTTAAACGTCCATATATGTGGCATCATTCGCCGGACGCTGATCTTAAGGCCGTATTAAAATCTAAGTATAATATGGGTATAATTCTTAGTTATGGATACTTAGAAGACCTTCACCGTCTAGGTACGCTACAGAGCTTCATTACTAATCTCTATGTTCAACTAAAGGAAGTTGGAGGGTTAAACAAAACAATTGGCCTTAAGATCGATTGGGACAGTAACCTCGCTCCAAGTATTTTTGAGTTAGTTGACTTTGACTTTCTTGATTTACCTATAAATGACAAAGTAGAAGTGTGCTATAGAAATGTAGATTCAACTAAGCTTCGAAGAAATATAGAAATTCTCAAGAATCTTGCTTGCTAAAGCAGTAGAATAATCCTAAAAATTCCATATGAAAATTCTTATAAGTAATGATGATGGTATATATGCACCGGGTATTAATATTTTGCATGAGGCACTTTGTGACATTGCAGATGTGACAGTAGTCGCTCCACTGACCGAGAGAAGCGCTACAGGACAAACCTTAACTCTTGATCATCCGATTCGTGTAGAAGAGATTAAAAAAGGCTTCTACGGTACCACAGGCTATCCAGCTGACTGTACTCTTATGGGAATCATTCATATCCTTGACGAGAAACCAGATCTTGTTATATCTGGAATAAATCGTGGTGCGAACCTTGGTCAAGATATTTACTATTCTGGTACTGCCGCTGCGGCCAGACAGGGAAGCTTTCATGATGTTCCTTCAATTGCTGTTAGTACTGTAATTGATGGAAAGTCTCATGACTTTAAAGATATTCACTTTGATACTGCTGCTCAATTTATGAGAAAAATGGTTCTAGATGGTACTTATAAGAATATTTCACCACTAACAATGCTAAATATTAATGTTCCAAACCTTGCTGCATGCGATATTGAAGGTGTTAAGGTAACTAAGCTTGGTCAAAGATTCTACTCTGAAGAAGTTGAAAAAAGGCTAGATTCCAAAAATAGGGAGTATTTCTGGATAGGTGGTAAGTTCCTTGGTCACTCAAAAGAGGCCGGTACAGATTGCTATGCTATTGATAACAGGCAAATCTCGATCAATCCACTCAACCTTTTGGGGGATTCAGCCGAAGAATTCTCTAAGTGGACGGAAATATTTGCCGATTAATGGCGTTTCTTAGCTAAGTCTTTAAGAAAGAGACTCCGTCCAAACTTAGGGCGAGAAAATGATCTTCAAAAGATTTCTAGTATTATTTATATTTTGTTTTATAACATCATGTTCTTCTATGAGAAGTGGACGTTATGTAACGTTAACAAAAAACTATTCTGCTGAAAATTTAGAAAAGTTATTTCATGTTCCGGCCTGGAAGATTAAAGAGTTTAATAAGGGAAGATCATTTAA
Organism: Bacteriovorax sp. MedPE-SWde; assembly: GCA_001874305.1. Classification (GTDB taxonomy): domain Bacteria; phylum Bdellovibrionota; class Bacteriovoracia; order Bacteriovoracales; family Bacteriovoracaceae; genus Halobacteriovorax_A. Next base: position 16,341 of record MPCU01000010.1, read on the forward strand.
AAGAGGAACTCAGATTTTCATTCCTACTAAAGGTGGAGTTGTGGCCTCTCAATATAATGGTAGAAGTATTGCTAGTGTAAACTATAAGGCGCTTAGATCAGCATCTCGCTTTCTATGGCCAGTACCTTCATCAAAACGTGTCTCTTCAAAGTTTGGACGTCGCTGGGGTAGAAAGCATGAAGGAATCGATATTGCTGCACGAAGAGGCGCACATATTATAGCAGCGGATGATGGGGTTGTTGTTTATTCTGGTAAAGAGCTTGGTGGTTATGGAAATATAACTGTCGTGTCACATCCTGATGGCTTTTTTACAGTCTATGCTCACGCAGATAAGAACTATACTAGAAAAGGTCAGAAAGTTCATAGAGGCCAAGTTATAGCAGCTGTAGGAAGCACTGGTCGCTCAAGTGGGAATCACCTTCACTTTGAAGTGAGAAGAGACTCCCATGCTTTTGATCCTAAGAAATTCTTTAAGCACTAAGTCTAAGCTTAGTCTTCTTTCTTAGATGCAATATTCATTAATTTGAAATACATGATAGCGGTATTTATCGCATCCTCAAGTGCAGTATGAGCAACTTCGCCCATATCTAAGTGTGACATTAATTTTGAGCCAGACTCACATTCTGCTGGAATATGCTTCATATCTATTAAATTATATGCAACAGAAGAGAGATCTAATTGTCTATGGTTAAAGTACTTTCTCATAAATTCCCAACCTAGATCTCTAGTTAGGAATGGCAGGTCTATAGCACTCATCGATTTTCCAAATAATGTGATTCTCTCATTGCTAAAATAATTTTTAACATCAGAAGATTCCAAGTATGAGATTAACTCATTTTTAAAGGCTTCGATTTCTATACCTTCATTATGGGCCTTATCAATGAGCTCTTTGTTATGGTCAATTACCCATTGATTAAGTTTAGGCTTAAGTGATTCGAATGAAGGACATTTAATAAAGAAGTGTCTTTTAAGGGATTCTTCAAATTCTTGTTTTTCACTACAAAATGGAATCATTGCAAACTCTATAATCAGGTCATGCTCTTCAAGGCCTGTTGCTTCAATATCAAATGACAAATACTTCATAATTTTTCCTATAAGTAATTGAGTACGACCTTGTGGCCATATTTATTTATAAAATCATGTACGGTAATTTGACATGATATAACACTTTCATTTACAGAGCAAAGCTTGCAAGCATTTACCCCTGAACAACTTGAGGCCACCGGGATTCCATTTACAATGAGTAGCTCCATTAAAGTCATCTGATCTTCTCCAGAAATTATCTGAGAAGATATAGCAATTTCCTTAACAGTCTTTTGAGATGCATTACCAAAAACTATTAATGACACTTTAGTATACCAGTCCTAGGTTCTTTAAATATTTCAAAACCTTTATTGTAGGAGATGATATCTACCTTACCAAGGGTTGGAACATTGTAAACTGATCGATCTTTATCAATAATTTTCTTTCTTCCATAAATCTCTTGAATAGTTCTTTCTGGATAGAGAAGATTTACATGTCTTTTAAGATTTATAATTTCTTTTGGTCCATCCGAGCTTGAACTGCTCTTTAGAACATTATTAATTAACTGTTCTGAATGAATAAGGTTCTTCGCTAAGATAAACTCTGTTCCCTTATTTGCCGAGCAGATAGCAGCATTAAAAGAAGAGATAGGATGAGATTTAAGTATAAACTCACCACTAATGTATTTCTGAGAACTTGGCATTGAGCTTGTTAGTGATATAAAGAAGTTATCCTCATTAACAAAGACACCAAAGAAATTTGATTTTATTTGATTTGTTTTACGTTGAAATATTGGATTAGAACTAAATAATCTATTGTCAAAGTTACAAGTATATTTATCTGTAGCATTAAAGAGTTGTGTGACTTTAAATACGTCTTTATTCATTGTTCTTAAGCTTCTGATAACTTTTTGAAAGCTAGGAGATTGAATACTTTCTCCTTGTCGAACAATTTGATTACCCTTAAATACATACCTTCTTATTTGTTTGTCCTTATAAAATGCTACTTTATTTCTCTCTATGAAGTTTTGAATTGGAGCAGAAACAGGAATTAATGATGGAAACTTTGAATCAATCTCTCTTGCATAGAAATTTAGGCTTCTGCGTACCTTATAATACTTCCTTACTTCTTCGAGTCCGACTATAAAGCTAACACTCTCTGATGACTTTGGTGCAGTTACAAGAAAGAACTCTTTTCCTTTGTACTTTACGAAATTAAGTGTTCTTGAGTTTAAGGTTGTAGCATCTGGTCTTGAGGCCAGCTGTATCAAAGACCACTTAAAGAAATTATCTAATAGTGATCCCTTATGATCTTGCATGAATTTAGCATATCTTTTATTAAGCTTAGAATTTTCACTATGAACAAGGATCTTCTCTCTTTTGACAGGGCACATGATGTCAGTCTTTTTAAGTTTAGCTTCATTAACATCGTCAAATGAAAATTTTGCACAGGAACTTAGAAGAAGTAGTGATAAGAGAGTTATTGAATAAACTTTTTTATTAATCATGTATCTCAACTATAGTTTAAAGTTTTCTAGGTTTGAAAATTCGTTATCGCCTTCACTAATTAGCTCTATTTCGTCCTCTTCTTGAGACGAGCTAAGTTTGTGTTCTTGATACTCCGCAGAGTTCCTTAGTTCCTTTAACTTCGCACTAGGCGCCTTTAGTACAAATAGGGTCCAGAATCCTGTTTCACAATTCACAGTTGATTTTATTTCAAAGTCTACTTTGTAAGTAGAAAAGAGATTTGCAATAAGATCCAGCTCTTTTTCTCTATAACCCTTACTTCTGATAGGTGGGTTAGGTATGAAGTAAGTGAAAAGCTCGGTTATTTTGTCTTGATCATTAGACTTTTTATTGAATAAAAACATCATGTTTCCTTTTATTGTAAACTTCAAACTTCGTTCTAAAGGTTGTGTGCTATTAGTATAATGGAAAAGATTACCTATTTAAAATAATTCTGCAATTTTTGAAAAATAAAGTTATAATTTAATTGATCGACAGGATGTCGTCGCAAGAGTAGGCAGGATGCCGAAGAAACGGGCCTTATTGCAGTAGGGCCCGTTTTTTATTTATACAATTCAAAAAGCTTTAATTCTTCTTTTTTTATTCCTGGTGCTAATTTTATAATTTCAAACTTTCCATTATCAATTTTAAAAACACCTTTATTTGTTACAACTTTATTTACTACAGAATGCCCTGTTAGAGGTAGGTCACACGTTTTAACAAGTTTAGATACTCCGTCCTTAGATTCATGACCCATCATAATGATTACTTCTTTCGCTCCATTTACGAGGTCCATTGCACCACCCATTCCTGTAACTTTCTTACCAGGTATCATCCAGTTTGCAAGACTTCCATCTGTATCAACTTGCATACCACCAAGGATGCAAAAATCAATATGGCCACCTCTTATCATTCCAAAACTTAAAGAGCTATCAAAGAAGCTCGCTCCTTTAATTGTTGAAATTGTTTCTTTACCTGCATTAATTAAAGTAGGTGAGACTTCACTTTCACAGGGCCTCTGTCCCACTCCAAGTACTCCATTTTCAGAGTGAATCATATAGGTGTGATTCTCTGGAAGGACCTCACTTACAATTGTTGGTTGTCCAATACCTAGATTTATACTTGAGTTCTCTGGGATTAAGTTTAGAACTTCTTGTGCCATTTCATGTTTTGTCCAAGTCATATTTATTCCTTAACCTTTTTAAATTCAATTGCATTTTCATAATTTGAACCTTTATAGATTCGTTGGACAAAAATACCTGGTAGGTGAACATCTTCTGGTGCAATATCTCCAAGTTCTACTAGTTCTTCAACTTCTACAATTGTAACCTTTGCCGCCATGGCCATAAGGGGAGAGAAGTTTCGTGCAGTCTCTTTAAACCATAAGTTTCCATAGGGATCTGCTTTTTGTGCTTTTATTATTGCAAAGTCTGCATGAAGTGCAGTTTCTAATATACATGGACGATCAAATTCTTTTACTTCTTTACCTTCTGCGACAAGTGTTCCGTGACCAGTCGGTGTGTAGAAAGCACGAATACCAAGGCCTGCAGCTCTTATTCTTTCACTAAAGGTTCCTTGGGGGACAAGTTCCACATCAATCTCTTTTGCAAATATTCTCTTTTCAAGATCTGGATTTCCTCCAACGTACGAACAATACGCCTTGGTGATCATGTCTTTTACGAGTAGCTTTACGAGGCCTCTTCCTGAGTTTCCTATATTATTTGATATGAGTGTGAGATTTCGAATAGGCATCTCTGAAAGAGTATTTATACTATTTTCAGGGATACCACAAAGTCCGAATCCTCCACTCATAATTGTAGAGTCACTAATAACGTCTCTCAGTGCTTCCTGAGAACTTTTGAATATTTTTGTAGTCATGATAGATCCTTAATAGCATCTTCCAATTTCTCTAAGGCCTTTTCTAGACGTTTAGGAGTTGTTGTCAAAATTGGAGTTAAAATTAATGCTCCATTTGAGGAGTTGATGTAGATGCCGTTTTTTATAAAGTAGTTCCAGTCTAGCTCAATCCCTTTCGTTTGAATTGCGGCCAGTAATCCGATCGCTCGAACCTCTACTATATTTTCTAGAGTGATTATTCTCTTAGAGAACTTAGATAGAACATCCTCAAGAGCTTTAAAATTCTGATTAAATTCCTGTGTGTGAATTAAGTCAATTATCGCAGAACATAACTTAAGTCCTACTGGATGAGCATAGTTTGTTAGCCCACAACTGAGTACGTTCTTATCAAAGTATTTTGAAATTTTCTCACTTGTATAGACTGCACCAAAAGGAAAGAGCCCTCCACTTATTCCTTTGGCCATACAGACTATGTCCGGGACAAGTTTATAGTTGTGAAAACCAAAATTACGGCCAGTTCTTGCAAAGCCACATACAACCTCATCAAGAATAAGTAGTATTTCATACTTTTTGCATAGAGCTTGAATACCGTCATACCACTTTTGAGTAGGGATAATGACACCATTTCCACCTGTGATTGATTCTAGGCATAGTGCTGCAATTTTAGAAGAACCTATTTTATTTATGAGTTCTTCAGTTTCTTCTAATGCATTTAAAGCATCTGGTTCAGGAATAAACTCTGTGAGAGCATCCATTGTAGGACTTCCGTCTCTGCGCCAATCTCCTGTGATGGATAGAGCACCAACAGTGGCCCCGTGATAGGACTTCTTTCTCGAAAGTATAATATCTTTGCCTGTATATTGTCGGGCAATCTTTAATGCATTCTCAATAGCTTCTGCACCTGAAACAGTGTAGAAAATCTTACCATTGTCTTCTAGTTCTAAAAAGTTAATGAGTTTCTTAGTTGTTTCTTGCTTTAGTGGATAAACTATTTTTGGGCCTGCAACAGGTAGATCATGGTACTGAGTTGTGATGACCTTAGTTAGGGTATCATTTCGAAGTCCAAAGCTTAAGTGATAGCTACAGCTGCTTAGGTCATATACTTCTTGATTATCTTTTAGGACATATGAGTCCTGAGTAGTAGTCTGGATCTCAAGTTGTGGCGCGTCCTCTTGTTTTGTCCAGGTGAAGTAGTATGGTTGATTCATAAGTCTCTCAATGAAAAGTCATATTCGACATAATTGTCGTCATATACCTTACAACCTCGCCAGAGATGAAATATATCACTGTTATAGTCATAGACTGCACCGCCACAGGTCATCGAGGGATCTTGTGCTCCACTATCATAGTGAGAGCAGATTGATTTTGGATGTCCTTCGTGATCTTTTAGTAAGTCTGTAAACTGAATAGAGGTGGCAACCTGACTATATTTCTTATTAAGTATTTCAAAACGTGGAAAAGTTGTTGAACTAATACTTGCTTGATCTTCAATTTTCTTTGTTTCTGGACCTAAGCAGTGGTTTGTATGAAAGATATTTTCATCAATATTCGAATCAAGAACCTTTTCAACAGTACATGGTGTTATTTCCCAGTGCTCTGCATTTGCTTCATCTGAGATGAGGTAATTATGACCCGAGGTAACAGGAGAGTTTTTAAGTGTTTCTCTCATGATATCTAGGCTTGTTGCATGTAGAGCTTTTCTAACAAGTACTGGCCATATAAGACCTATCTTTGCGTTTAATGTATTTATATTATTCACTCCAATAAATACTTTATTAGAGTTAATCCCCATCATACCAACACAACCAACGAGGCTGAAAGAATAAGAGGCAAGAGTTGTTTCAGTTTTAGGTATCTTCATAACACAGACAAACCTCTTGGCCGAACTATGCATATCCCAAGTTTGACCAGACAAATTGATTGTGTCAGTTTTCTTATTAAGAGTAGAGCAGCCTTCATCAGATAATTGGATATCTCTAAAGTCAGTGTAGTTATTTAAAATGACAATATCTTCAATTGGAAGTTCTGCTCCCTGTGCGATCCCTTCTAGCTCCTCCGTTATTTTCGGAGCAAAGTCACGAGATACTTTTAATTGCTGAAGCGCGAGTTCCTTTAGCTGAGATGAGAGTGCGGGATTCTTTGCAAGCATTAGCTTCTTTCTAATACCCGCTAGTTCCTTTATCTCCTCTTTAAATTTTTTTCCATGAGATATTCCCCACTGGAGATGAGTTTCACCTTGCTTATATTCTATTAATGGGAAATTTAAATCTTTAGTCACTTAATTGTCCAATTGTTGGAAAGAATGGTCCGTTTGAAGAATAGATTTGTTTATTCTTATAAGAGAGTGTCTTTATTGAATCTATTTTTCTAGTCTGTCGTTTGTTTTTCTTTACTTGAAGAAGATTAGTCGACTCTACATATTGAGCAAGTGATAGTGCGTCTCCATCCCAAGTCGATATCATCATGAGTGGTTTTTCAACAAAGATATCTTCTTTCATAAATGTCATTGCCGCTTGTCCTCCGAGATATGAAAAGAAAGCATCTGGAGTATAATCTTCATTTGATGACAACCAGTGGTTATCCTCTGAATGTCCTAAATAGGCATGAGATGTCTCGTTATAAACGATTTTAGTATTTGTTTTTTTTGCCAGTACTTTTAACTCCTTTAAAAACTCAAGAGGGACGTGACCATCAATCTTTTGCGGAGTTGGCTCAATATAAATGGCGATGATATCTTCTGCACTTAGATATTGATTGAGTTGTTGTAAAATGTCGGAATAATTCTTCTCTGTTGGATGATCTAAGAAAGTTACAGGGAAGTAAGTGTTTTCCTCCTGAGATAGAGATCTTGATAGAAAACTTCCATCTCCAAAGTAATGACCTCTAAATGATATGAACCTCTGTCGATTCTTATCTTCTGTATTGAAGTATATGGATTTTGCAATTTTATCAACACTCTCTGCTTGCCCACTGGCCGTATAGACGTGTCTAAGAGGTTTTGGTGCGGAATGAGCAACTGTTTGAATATTTTTTAGAAAAGATTCACTAACAAAATTTGAAAGACAAATCTTATTAATCATTTTGTCGATATTCTCTTCAATAAAGTCTGGAGTAATTTCTGAGTCTTTTAATGGAGAGCTCAATACTCCTGAAATTTTAGATTCTATAGATTTCCACTTTAAAGGTGAGCGATAAATAAATACATCTCTATATTCTTCATCGTCAGGGTAGTCTTCTTCAAGGTAGATTTCAGGTACACATCCTAATGAGACATTCACGCCAAACATAGCTCCTGCAAGCTTGTCTCTATTTCTTCCATAGATATAGTTAAGCTCCTGAGCAATACCAATGATCTCAAGAGTATATTTAAGGTATTTTCCTAATCCTTTGCCCTGCTCAGAACTACAGATTGTTGTATCAACCATATATAGTGTTTTATCGTCATTAAAGTGGCGACATCTTCTAAGACCTCTTTCATTTGGAAAGAGTGACATTCTTCCAGCAAAAGAAATACCTATCATTTTGCTATTCTTATCCAGTAGAGCGAGTGCAATATTTGGTTGATTATCAATCAGCTTATCAAATTCTTTAATATCTGTTTGTCTTGTTGGCTCGTATATTTCTTTTTCAAGCTCAATAATATCTGATCTAAATGTTTTATAATTCTCTTTGTTAATAACGACTAAAGAGAGGTCAAAGTTTGTTCTGAAAAAGTTTTGGGCGTAATCTACAACCTCTTCTTTCGTTGTCTTCTTTGATCTTGTTTGGATAATCTTACTATGCCAATCATATTCCCAGTCTATCTCAGTATCTTTTTTCTCAATAGGTGCAGGGGATCTGAGGTCTTTTTTAAGATAGATATGATCACAAAGATTTTCAATCATATCAAAGAGAAAATCTATGTCTTGTGTCTTATATGCAGTATTGAGTCTAAAACGCAGTGTTTGAGCTCCTGCTTGATAGAATAATAGTCCAGCTTTAAATCTGTTAGCAATAAACTTAGGTATATCTTCAGCATTATCAATTTCAAAAGCAAAGGCCATTCCAAATGCTCTTGGTTTAGATAATTGTTCATAATTTTCAACAAGCTTACTCAATTTAGCTTGTACATATTCTTCTAGTTCTAAAATTACAGAATTCTTCTGATCAATAATTAGGCCATGATAGAAGCCCCTTAGGATTGATGCGAATTGATTTTCTTGATTGTGCCAAGGAAGTTGTTTATCTCCAATAACAAGACCCGTTTGTGATTTTTTTGCACAAGTTATGTAGTCTGGAGTTACAGAATTTCCACTACTGTCTGTAATATCAAATGTTCTGTGCCAAAAGAAGTCTCTGCCTAATCCAAAGCCTGTTTGAACTTCATCAAAAATCAGTGGGATATCATATGACTTTGCAAGTAAGAGTAGTGCCGTATTAAACCTATTCGTACAATATCTATCACCACCTTCACACTGCATCGGTTCAGTTATTATTACAAAAATCTCTTTTGCTTCTAGTTGCTTCTTAACAAATAGTAATGACTCAATTTCTTTGTCGAGTTCATTATCATTTCCTTCAAACTTTTTAAGATCTTTTGAGAAATCTTCACTTTGTGGATCTTCCCAAATTTTTCTCCAACTATCTTTTACTTCCACCATAAAGTTAGAATGAGTAAGTGAAGGGAAGGGAGAAAATACAGTTTCAAAGCCTTTTAGTTGGAAGGGTTCTCTCTTGGTTTGATTCCATGTAGAAAAGAGTGAAACCATAAATCTTCCATGAAAAGATCCTTCAAAGGCAAGTACCTTTTTAGCATTTGGATTTACACGATTTTGATATGCCATTCCCATTGCTGTTTCATTTGCTTCTGCACCTGAATTTACGAAGCATAGATCAATATCTCTATTTGCTGTTTTCTTTTTTAAAAAGCCTTTAAATGCTTTGATTAGATCTTTTGCATCTTCAGTATCTTGATTGTTAGTCCATGACTCTTGAAAGTGTGGAACTCCAAAGAATGGAGTTGGATTAAACCCGAGTCCAAGTGTTGCTATCTGACTTGCGGCATCTTGAATATACCCGCATGAGTTTTCACCTTCAACTGCTAGGTAAGGCCCAAATGACTTTCTATGAAGTGATAGGAACGGTTTTTTTTCTGCTGGTATAAGTTCTTCTTTATAATAAGTAGCTAACTTATCCTGGGCATGAGTTGAGTGTTCTGTTTCTACAAAGTTAATTTTCATATTCTACCTTAAATCTTTTAAAATATTGTTCTTTAAAAATTCTTCAAACTTAAGACCTGTTGCCTCAAGCATTTGTGGGAACATTGATATAGGAGTCATACCAGGGAAGGTATTGATTTCATTTAAGAATATTCCATCGTCAGATAAAAAGAAGTCAATTCTTGATAAGTGACGAAGCCCAATCGATTTAAACGACTTTAGTGCAATTGATTTCATTAAATCAATTTGCTCTTGTGTTACATTCTGTGCTTTTACTTCTGTGTCTGTATGTGACTTCTTAGAGTACTTTTCTTCGTAAGTATAGAAGCCGTCTGGGCATATTATTTCGCCTGGGTCTGAAGCCTTGATCTCTCCTTCTATTTCATAGACGGCCACTTCAAGCTCTCTTCCTTTAATTGTTCTTTCAATCAATACATTATCAGAATAGTTGAAAGCTTCTTTAATTTTAGGAATGAGGTCTTCTTTTATTTGGACATGAAAGCATCCAACTGATGAGCCTTGGTTTGCCGCTTTAACAAATACATCGTTAGCGTTTTTATCAAAGAAGTCGATATATTCTTGTTCTATAAGTTCGTTATATTTATTCGCAAATATCCAAGGTGTATTTGGTATTTTTAAAGTATCAAACCAAAGTTTAGTTGTTACTTTGTTAAAACAAATTGAGCTAGATTCTGGGCCAGGTCCAAAGTAGGGGATGTCGAGAGTTTGAAGAAAGCTTTGTATCTCTCCTGTCTCCCCTGGTGGCCCATGAATAACTGGGATAACGTAGTCAATATAAGGTTGTTCTGTTGGTGTTTTTAGAATACGACCATTGAGAGAGGACTTTCGTCCTTCGCTTTCCCAGTGTCCTTCTTTTGTGATTTCGACAAGAATCGGGTTGAAAATGTCTATCTTCTTGAGACAGTCATAGACATATTTAGACGAAATTGCAGAGATTTCGTGCTCAGTTCCTCCGCCTCCGAAGAGTACGAGGATATTTTTCCTTTCCGTGGACATATATCCTTCCTTGAATGTAGGTGCCGAGCTTAGAGCTCGGCAGGTATTTTCTTACTATTTAATTCATTGAATCTTGAAAAGAGATCATCGTTAGACCATGTGAATGTTTTCTTTTCACCGTGCTTTCTAACTGAAACTGATCCACTTTCCATTTCTCTATCACCGATAACTAGCATAAATGGTACTTTCGCTTTTTGAATCTGGCGAGTCTTGTAGCCCATTGATTCATTACGATCGTCAACCTTCACTCTGTAACCTTTAGAGAATAGCTCCTTTTGAAGCTTTCTTGCGTACTCACCATGAATATCAAGATTAACTGGAACAATAATGGCCTGTTCTGGTGCTAGCCAGAATGGGAATACACCAGCAACGTGTTCTAGATATACTCCAAAAAATCTCTCAAGTGATCCAAGAAGTGCTCTGTGAATAACTACTGGTCTCTCTTCTCCACCTTCTTGAGTTGTAAACTTAAGGTCGAAACGATCTGGAAGTTGGAAGTCTAGTTGGATAGTCCCTAATTGGTGATATCTTCCTAGTGCATCAGCAACATCTATATCAATCTTTGGCCCATAGAATGCACCATCACCTTCTTTTATAAAGTACTCTTGTCCTGAGTTATCAAGGGCATCTTTAAGTGCTTTTTCAGCAATGTCCCATGTTTCATCACTTCCGGCCTTCTTTTCAGGTCTTGTTGAAAGATTAACTTTAACGTTTTGAAAATCAAACATTTCGTATGCTGTTAAAATCATCTTCATAGTTCTTTGAATTTCTTCTTGAACTTGAGCTAGTGCTAAGAAGATATGTGCATCGTCTTGGCAAAATGTTCTAACTCTAGTTAGACCAGCAAGAGCACCAGCTTTTTCATATCTATGTAGTCTACCAAAGTCAGCATATCTCATAGGTAGGTCACGGTAGCTATATTTGTAATGCTTAAACATTAGCATATGACATGGGCAGTTCATTGGCTTTACAGCGTACTCACGCTCGTCAACTTTTGAAAAGAACATATTTTCTTTATAGTGCTCATAGTGGCCAGAAGTGTGCCATAGCTCACTATCTAATACCTGAGGAGTAATAACTTCATCATACTCATAAATTCTATAAAGCTTTCTGATATATTCGATAAGTTCGTTATATACGAAGGCACCCTTTGGCATAAAGAATGGTGCTCCTGGAGATGATGCTTCAAAGTGGAATAGCTCCAACTCTTTTCCAAGTTTTCTGTGATCTCTCTTCTTTGCTTCTTCCAGCATCATTAGGTGCTTTTTTAAGACTTTTCTATCTTGAAAACAAACAGCGTAAATTCTTTGTAGCATTTGGTTCTTTTCATCACCACGCCAATAAGCTCCAGCAATAGATAGTAGCTTGAATCCTTGTGGGAGTTGTGAAGTGCTTTCAACGTGTGGTCCACGGCAAAGGTCAATGAATTCACCTTGTTGATAACAAGAAACTTCTTCACCCTCAGGAATTGCTTCAATAAGCTCAACTTTTAAGTCTTGCCCTTCTTTTTTAAAGAAATCTACAGCTTCATCACGTGCCATTACTTTTCTTTCTATCGGAAGACCTTCTTTGATGATTGTTTTCATCATATCTTCAATCTTAACAAGATCTTCTTCATTCAAGGTTGAGGTCATTTGAACATCATAATAGAACCCATGCTCAATAACTGGACCAACACCGAATTGAACGCTTTCATTCGGGTAAAGTCTTGAAATTGCTTGGGCCATGAGGTGAGCAGACGAGTGTCTAATCGTATCAATGTCAAATTTGGCCATTACCTTTCTCCAATTGCAAAAAAAATGCAAAAATATTTTTGTGGTTAAGTGCCTACAATAACAGATAATTAAAGGGTTCATCAATGGTATGCGTGTAATATTTTTCACATTTTTTACTTGTTTTGACTTGTTGCACAGTGACGTGCTATGACTTATTCGTGGTAAGATTCCGCAACTATCTCACATTTGTAATTTTTTACGGGGAGGACACAGATGGAGACGACACAAAATGGACTTGGAGAAAGTTCTTTAAAGGCCGATAGACAAACGCTTGCGTTCATTGGTCCAGGTGAGGGCTTAATACCATCACCAGAACGTTTAACTAAGTTAGAAGTGGGTAAAGCTTACTACCAATTAGGAAAACTATATTACGATAAGGCCGACCTTGATAATGCGGAAATCAATTTCATAAAGTCACTAGAGTGTGCTGAGCTTCCTCAGGATAACTTCTCTGTACTTAAGATTCTTGGTTTCTTAATTAGAATTGCGGCAGAAAAGCTTGAGACTGATAAGGCCTCAAAGTATATCTCAATGTCAGAATCTATTGTAGAAGATCTTGCTACTAATTTAGGAAGTCTTTCTGCTGAGTTCTTCTATTACTCAGGTCTTGTTAAAGGTTATAAAGGAGACTTTGAAGGTGCAAATCTTGATTTCTCTATGTCTTATAAGAAGTCTAAAGAAGAGAATGATCCTGACTTATTAGCAAAGTGTTTACTTGCTCATGCAAACAACTCTCTTAATAAAGGTGAGTCTGCAGTTGCTCTAGATTATCTACTTCAACTTGAAGATCTATTAAGAATTATTAATAAAGAATACCTTGGTGGTTCAATGCATATGACTTTTGGTAAAGTCTATTTAGCTATTGGCGATCATGTTAAGTCCCTTGAGCATTTTAAAATTGCAAATGAAACACTTCAATCTAAAAAGTGTTGGAACTTATACGGATACGTACTTCTTGGAAAAGGACAGGTTAATAAAATCGCAGGATCTTTTGAAAGGTCTCTTGTGTACTTTAATCTAGCAAAAGAAGCTATCGACGGTGATAAGTTTAAGAGACTTGGAAACCTGTTAAACTCTGAGATTCATGAAGTTAATGATTCTAGTGTTGATATCTATCTTGATAGAGGTAATAGAAAAGTTAAAGAGAGAACTCTTGGAGTTATCGACTTTAAACATCGTTTTGTACTTCTTGAAATTCTTTTCTTACTTGCGAAAAACTGTGGTGAGTATTTTGATAAAGATAAGCTTGCAAAGTCGATTTGGAAAGATGAGTACAATCCACTTATCCATGACAAACTTATTTATACAAGTGTCTCTCGATTAAGAAAGTTAATTGAGCCAAAAGATAATTCTGAAACAAAGAGAAAGTATATTATCCGTGGTAAAGACGGTTATACATTTAACCCAACTGTTAAGATTAGATTTCAAATGGAAAACAGATTGTCACCAGGTAAAGCAATTGCCAATGTTGATATATCTTCACCAGTTTAGTACATTGTACTAATGGCACTAATTAAAATTACTTTTATATTTTTGATGATAAATACATGGGCCCTAGAAGATAGGGCCCTTTTTTCTATTGGGCAAAAGGTTTACTTTTCTAGAGATGCTAATCGCTATGTTCAGGCGATGAATTTTCTTTCATGTTACTATGGAAAAAAAACGCTAACACACAAGCTTTTAAGCGTACCTTCAAATATTAAATATATTAGTCCTAAATCAGACTCTCTTTCTAATAATGAGAGCAGTGAAACAAGGTCCGTATCGAATATAGTTAAAACACTTCAATTGACAGGTAAGTCTAAAGTGACTCTTCTTTCTTCTAAGCTTGCTCGAAAATGTTCTCTAAGAAAAGAGTTCAGATCTGAGATTAATGATATTATTGCTATAAATAATTATTTAAGAGATCGAGTAATCTCAAAAGTCCAGACTCCGTCTCAAATAGATAAGTCTTTAAAGGCCTTCTTAGCATCAATTAATGATAAATTTATCATTAGAAAGTACCAATAATGTCGAGTTCTAGAGAAGATATTAAAATATTCAATAAAGATAATGTGTCAGAACTTATAAACGATGGTTATTTGTTTGATTCTCTAGTCACTTTTGAGCAAGAACACTTTACTTGGCCTTGGAAGAAAGAAAGTTGGGAGTGCTTCTTAGAGTCTAATAGAGACTTTAGCCTCGCACTTATGTTTGGAGCTGACGGTGTTGTTGGTTTTTGTTTATTCGAGCTCTTTATTCTTGATATGCAGTGTCATCTTTATAAGATTGTAGTGTCCCCACAGGTACGAGGGCAGGGTGTCTCAGTAAATCTTTTTGATAAGCACTTGGCTGAATTAAAGGGGCTTGGGGTAAGTGAAATATATTTAGAAGTTGAAGCTTCAAATGAACGGGCCATGGTTTTTTATGAGAAGTATGGTTTGGCGAGGGGCGTCATTAAGAAGAGATTCTATCAAGATGGCTCTAATGCGATCGTTATGACAGGTAGCTTCTAAAAGTAAATAATTTTTCATATCAGTTGACAATCCCTTATAATTTTCGATAATTAGAAACAGTAGCTTTTAATTTTAAGTTATTTTTAAATCGATTTTTAGCACATGGCTTAATATCGGGTAGACATTAGATCTACCCTTTTTTTTTATTACAGGGACCAAATGGTTTTAAAGCAGGAAAGAAAAGGACTTGAAAAAAAGTTCTATGAAATTGCAACAAAGGTTATCGCAGAGACAGATTTTGTTCTCTATGATCTCGATTATAATAACGGAGGAAAAACTCTTCGTGTTTTTATAATGGACCCTAAAACTAATACTGCTGTAATTGATGACTGTGTTGCTGTTGATCGTGGTTTCACTCCATTTATGGAAGAAGCTGATTGGATTCCAGATGATATCGTTTTAGAAGTTTCATCTCCAGGGATGTTCAGGTCTCTTAATACAATAGAACATTTTAAAATGGCCGGTAGTACACCTATCACTCTTAACTTAAAGAAGACTCTTGGAGATATCCTTGAAGGTTCTGAGCTTGATAAGAAAACAGCTAAGGCGAAAACTTTTGTTTGTAATATTGAAGAGGTTAACGAAGATAACCTTGTTGTTGCACTCGATGAAGAATTTAGTTTAAAGATTAATTATATAGACATTAAAAAAGCGAATCTTGAGCCAGATGCTCAAGCCGCAAATAGACAGGAAGGTGAATAGTGAATTTTTCTGAACTTGGAAAAGTTATTGAAATACTTGGTAAAGATCGTGGGATTAAAAGAGAAATCATAATTAAAGCGATTGAACAGGCGTTCCTTGTAACAGCTAGAAAAAAGTTTGGTATTCAAGGTGAATATGAGACTCGTTATAATGAAGGTGATGATGATGTTGAAATCTTTCAATACAAGAATGTTGTTGAAGATGTAAGAGACGGAATTATCGAAATAAGCCTTAATGATGCAAAAGGTTTAGATGAAGAAGTAGAGATTGGTGATCAACTTGGTATCAAGATTGAAAACCCTAACTTTACAAGAGTTGATGTTCAAACTGCACGTCAAATCATTTTCCAAAAAGTTAGAGATGCAGAAAGAGAAATTCTATTTGCAGAATTCCAACACAGACAAGGTGACCTTATTACAGGTATCGCTAGAAGATATGAAAGAGGGAATATTATCGTTGACCTTGGTAAGGCCGATGCAGTTCTTTCTAGAAAAGAAATTATTCCTGGAGAAGCATTTAAGCCAGGTGATAGAATTCAAGCATTCTTAACTGAAGTTGTAATGACTAATAGAGGACCAGAGATTCGTCTTTCAAGAACGACTCCAATGTTCCTTGTTAAGTTATTTGAACTTGAAGTTCCAGAGATTCAAGACGGAACAATTGAAATTAAATCAGCGGCACGTGAGCCAGGTCAAAGAGCTAAAATAGCTGTTAGATCAGTTGATAAAGATATTGATCCAGTTGGTGCTTGTGTTGGTATGAAAGGAAGTCGTGTACAAAATGTTGTAAACGAACTTCAAGGTGAGAAAATCGACATTGTTAAATGGCATGACGATCTTCAAACTTTTGCTACAGCAGCACTTGCTCCTGCAGACATTCAAAATATTCAAATTGACCACGATCAACACTCAATGGATGTTGTAGTTGAAGAAGATCAACTATCTCTTGCAATTGGTAGACGTGGACAGAACGTAAGATTAGCAGCAATGCTATCTGGTTATAAAATCAATATCATCTCTAAGTCTAAGCTTCATGAGAAGATTCAAAAAGCTGTTGAAAACTTACTTCAAATACCTTCTATTTCAGATGCAATGGCACAGGTACTTGTTCAAAGTGGTGTTATGGCAATTGGTGATCTTGTTGCTGCTTCAGCAGAAGAGATTGCTGGTTTAGTAGAGATTGAAGAGTCTGCAGCTCAAACAGTTATTGAAGAAGCTACTAAAATGATTGAAGAGGGAAGTCTTGAACTTCAACCGGATGGAGAAGAAGAGCTTGTTTCTGCTTCTGCTGTTCCGGCTTATAAAGGTATTCTTGATAGCGCATCTGATGATGAAGAAGGACAGAGTAAATTTAGTGATGCAGAGAAGAGGCTTAGAGAAGAGCTTGCTGCATTTAAAATTAAATAATTATTTTAATCCCGACTTGGTTTCTGAGTTGGGATAAAACATAGAGTGGGGACGCCCTACTTTATATGACGCATATTGGAGTTATAATGCCTATAAAGATTTTTGATTTGGCAAAAGAGATTGGGAAAGGACCACTTGATCTCGTAGAAGAGCTGAAAAGCCACGGTTTCGCTGTTAGAAACCACATGTCGGAACTATCAGACGAAGAGCTAGCAAAGTTCAAAGAACTTCTATCTGCAAGCAAGGAAGCAACAGCTTCTAAGAAGACAGCTAAGAAAAAGGTTACCAAGAAAAAGGCGACTAAAAAGAAGGTTGTTAAGAAAGCTGCTTCAGGTAAGACTACTGCTGATGGTGATAAGCCAGCTGCAGAGGAAAAGAAAACTGTTACTAGAAGAAAGACAGTTGTTCGTAAGAAGGCCACTAAAGCAACAGAAGAAGTTGTTGAGGCCGCGCCAGTTGAGGCAGAAGTTGTTACTACTAAAGTAGAAACAGAGACTGTTGTAGAGAAAGCGCCAGTTGTTGAAGATAAGACTGAAGAAGTTGTTGCAGCTCCTGAAAAAGAAGCCGCTCCAGCTAAAGAAGTTAAAGAAGATGCAAACTCAGGAAGATCTCCAGAAGATATTCTTAATACGAAGCAATTTGGATTAAGAGTTGTTGCTGCTGCTCCAGAGAAGAAAGTAGAGCCGAAGAAACCGGCCGCTGCTAAATCTGCTGATTCTAAAGAGAAAGGTCCACATAAATTTACTCCAGTTTATGTTCCTAAGAAGCCTGAAGATGCAAAAGCAGGTGCATCGACTACTGGTACAGCTGACTCTAAGAAGAGGATGGGAGGACTTGCTTCTCTTGTTTCTACGGTTAAGAAGAATGTTAATAGGTCTCAGGTTCTTACTGAGCAAAGAGCAACTTCTGAACTTAAGTCATATGCTTCTCAAAGTGGTACGGGTAGACCAATCTATACTCAGGTTCAAAGAAGACGTGCTTATACTGGTCCAAGTAACCGCACTGAAATAACTGAAGTAAAAGATTCTAAAAGAGTTGTTAAATTACATGAAGGTGCACTTTCAGAAGTGTTAGCAAAGAAACTTTCTGTAAAACTTAAAGATATGATTGATAAGTGTTTAGAGCTAAACCTTCTTATTAAGAATGGTGATTACCTAGGTCTAAACCTTTGTTCAGAGATTGCTGCTCTCTATGACTATAGAGTAGAAAATAGCGCATTTGATGAAGATAAAGTTATTGGTAAGACTGAACTTACTGAAGATGAGAAGAGTAAACTTCCACTTCGTAACCCAATCATTACGATTATGGGTCACGTTGATCATGGTAAAACAACTCTACTTGATCATATTAGAGATGAAAAAGTTGCTGCTGGTGAAGCTGGTGGTATCACTCAACATATCGGGGCTTACTCGGTAAATGTAAAAGACTCTAAACTTACTTTCTTAGATACTCCTGGTCACGCGGCCTTTGGAGCAATGAGACAGAGAGGGGCAGATGTTACAGATATCGTTGTTCTAATTGTTGCAGCTGATGATGGTGTTATGCCACAAACTAAAGAATCTATTAAGTACATCAAGAAAGCTGGCAAGCCAGTTATTGTTGCTGTCAACAAGATGGATAAAGAAGGGGCTAACCCTGATAGAATTAAGCAAGAGCTTACTGAATTTGAAATTACTCCTGAAGAATGGGGTGGTGATACTCAGTTCTGTAATATCTCGGCACTTAAAGGTGACGGTGTAGATGCTCTTCTTGAATCAATTGCTCTACAAGCAGAAGTTCTTGAGCTTAGAGCTGAAGATAAGACTCCTGCTGAAGGTATTGTTATTGAATCTAAAATTGAGCAAGGTCGTGGACCAGTTGCTACAGTTCTTATTCAAACAGGTACTCTTAAGAAAGGTGATTCAATTGTAGTTGGAGAAACTTTTGGTAGAGCTAGAAGTCTAACAGATCACACAGGTACTCAATTAAGTACTGTTGGTCCTTCTACTCCTGTTCAAATTCTTGGTCTTGCAGATGCTCCAAGTCCAGGGGATTCTTTAAATATTGTTAAGAATGAAAGAGAAGCTAAGAAAATCTCTGAAAATAGAAAGAATGAAAGAGTTAAGATTGAAACTGCTACGGTTGTTAAGCCTAAAGTTTCTCTTGAAGACTTCTTTGCAACTGCTGCAGATGAAGACGGTAAGAAGAAAGAGCTTAATCTGATCATTAGATCTGATGTTCAAGGTTCTTTTGAGGCGATTAAAACTGCTGTTCTTAGCCTTTCTAATTCTGAAGTTGAAGTTAGAGTTCTTGCAGGTGGAGTTGGTCCAATAAGTGACTCAGACGTTACACTTGCTGAATCTTCTAATGCATTCCTAATTGGATTCAACATGAGACCATCTACTACAGCAAGAAGACTTGCTGAGCAGAAAGGTATCGATGTTAAGACATACCAAATTATCTATGAACTAATTAACGAAGTAACTCTTGCAATTGAAGGTCTTCTTGATCCTGAGTTTATTGAAGAGTTTATCGGACGTGCAGAAGTTAGAGATACATTCTCTGTACCTAAAGTTGGTCTGATTGCTGGTTCATATGTTATTGATGGAGCAATTGAAGTTGGATGTAATGTTCGTCTTCTTAGAGATGGGAAAATCCTATTTGATGGGAAAATGTCTTCTCTTAAGCGTTTCAAAGATGATGTTAAGAAAGTTAATAGCGGTTATGAATGTGGTGTTGGTCTTGAAAACTATAACAATGTTAAAGTTGGAGATCTCTTCGAAGCATATAAAATGAATGAGAAGAAGAGAACACTTGAAGACGTTAAAACAGACGACGTTACACTATAATTGTTGGACTGGAGTAAGTTTTGGCAAAGTATAATAAGAAAGAGCAATATGAACTGCAAATCAAGAATGAGGTTAATACATTCTTGAGAACTGTTGTGGATAACAAGGCCTTGGCCTTTGTTAGTATCACAAAGGTTGAAATGTCAGCTGACTTTGCTCTTGCTACTCTTTATTGGGACACTTTTGATGCTAATCAAAAAGGTGATATAAAGAAGGCCATGGAGGGATGCTTAGGTAAAATAAGATCTCACTTGGCGAAAAACTTAGCTGTTAGACATACTCCAGCACTATCTGCTGAATATGATTCTCAATTTGAAGATTCAAATGCAATTGATAAAATTCTTCAAGATGAGAAAGATAAAGGCAGAGATTTTTAGAGAACATAATGAGAAGAAAGAAATACCAAGGCCCTATTTATGGGCCTTTTTACTTTAATATCTACAAGCCTGTAGGAAAGACATCTTTTGATGTTATTAGAGCTCTACAAAGAAATTTACCAAGGGCGATTGGAAAAATAGGTCACTTTGGAACACTTGACCCATTTGCAGAAGGAGTCCTTCTTATCGGAATTGGTCAAGCGCCAAGACTTAATCAATGGACACAAGACTTGCCAAAAGAGTATGTCGCTACAGGTATATTCGGTACAAGATCTCCTACGGGGGATCTAACTGTTGAAGAAGATCAGATCTATAGAGATGAAAGCTTTTCAAATGAGATGATTTCAAAGGATGCTGTTACTGCTGCTTTGAATGAATTTGTTGGAGAGTATCGTCAAGTTCCACATCAATATTCGGCCACAAAATATAAAGGAAAGCCTTTGTATGAATGGGCAAGAGATGGTGTTGAGATTGTAAAGGATCCTGTTGATCGTGAGATATATGAAATAGAGCTACTTGAATTTGATGGTAGAGAGTGTAAATTCAGAGTAAAGGTGTCTTCTGGAACTTATATTCGTGTATTATTTGAAGATCTTGCGAAAAAACTAGGCACTGTTGGCGTACTTAGTGCTCTTGTGAGAACTGAAGTTGGCCATCATAAGATTGAAAGCTCTGTAAAAGAGGAAAGCTGGCCTGATCATTTTGAAAATAGTGATGAGTTTTTAGCTAGTTCGGCAAAGGGAGTGGACTCTCTTGTTCATTTTAAAGAGCTAGATCTTGATGAAACTCAAGCAAAGAAGTATATAAATGGCGTAAAAGTCCCATTTGACGTTGAAGATGGTGACTATTGGGCAGTAAATAACAACATGATTTTAGGTCTTGCAGAGGCCAAGAATGGTATACTGACGTCCTCGGTTAATTTTCAGCCGAGCGCATCACGAAAAATTGATTTAACTATTCGAAATTCTTTAGACTAAAGGTTTGAAGTCATGCTAATATTGATAAAATAATTATTTTAATTTCATGTTCCAAGGAGACAATGTGAATACAACACTCATTGCAATGGGAATTGCTTGTCTAGTTGTAGTTGGTTTAATAGTGAATTTAGGGGTTCTATCTCTTCTTTCAGGTGCATTCCACTTTCTATTCGGTCAACCAAAGTTTGATATCTTAAAGTCTGAAGGCGGAGACACTAGTTTTGCTTTTGGTTTTAGATGGAATAACGCAAGAGAGCCGGCCAAATTTGATAAGATTAGGCTGAGACTTTTTAATCCATTTGGAAGCCCGTCACAAGTTGATGTTGTTTCTGAATTCGGTGCAAAGGACTCTGACTTTGGTGCAGATGTTAACTTTGGTCCAGGATTTAAAGATATCTTAAGTGCTAGTGGATTAGATAACTCTACTATGGAAATTGAAGTTGTATCTCAAAAGAGTGGGATTACTCACTACTTTAAGATGAAAACAAGAAAGTTCTTAGAGACATATAGAGCAGCTGAGCAAACAGCAACTGAATTTAATGATAAGCATGGTTATGTTAAAACTAAGCCAGTTTATCAATCAGTAACTCAATCATTTATTGCAGATGCAATACCTGAATCAGATAAGCCAAAAGCTTTAAGAATTGCTTCTAACCCAATGTTTGCAGCTGAGTTTGCTGCAGGTGCTGGAGCTGGTGAAGCAGCAGTAGAGAACTTCTCTGTTGCTAAGGTTTGGATTGAAGATGGTTGTATCGTTTGTAATGCATGTGAAGGGATCTTTCCTGAAGTATTTGATGTTACAGAAGATAACTGTGTTATTCGTCCTGATGCACCTCTTATAGATGGTCTAAAGATTCTTGAGGCCGCTGAAGCTTGTCCAACAGAAGTTATTAAGTTCGACAAAGCTAACTAATCAAAAAATAATTTATCTATTCAAGGCCTCATGATGAGGCCTTTTTTTTTAAGGATGAAATCATGAAAACTCTTCTTATTTTCTTAGTATCTTGTTTCACATATGCAGCTCAGCTGGACTGTACTGCTCATAGAGAATGGTTAGATGATCAGGGTAATCTTCAAAAAGAGGTGAGTGAGGTTCCTGTTCTAACTAAGCTTCCAGGAATTACAAAACTTCAGCTTGATACAGATGAAGCATTCTATGCAATTAATGACTTCTCTGAGGGCCCTGTTACCCTCTCTATAGTATTTCCTCCTAGCTACACTGTTGGTGGATTGTCTAAGGCCGTAATTGGGCCAGGGCAAGAATCTACGTTGAACTCAATTAGTGGTACTGATGTTTTTAAAATTAGGTGTAAGAGACGTTTATAGTTTCTTGGGTTGATTTTATATGTAGTACTGTGTGGAAGTTTTTCTTCTTTCTTTCGTGGGTTTTGTGGTTTGCGAACCCTCTCTCCTTCGCATCGTGCTCAGTCGTCAGGGTTGTATTGCGTCAAATACCATCGTGGTATTTGACGCAAACAAAAAGGCCCGCTGGGAGGCGGGCCTTAGACTTGAAATATTGAGGTCAGATCTTATCTGTTCTCTTGTGGGTATAACCAGTAGAAGATTCCTGAAAGTTCTTTCATGTTTCCTTTCACTCGGTCGTAGATATCTCCGGCCGACTGTGCTGGTCTGTACTGCTCAAGGATCGCTTTATAGTTTGCGTCTAGTGCAGCTGTTTGTTGTGCTGTCTCGTTCACACCTGCTTCTCTTGGAAGTACTAAACTTAAGTCAAGATTAGATAGTGCCATTGAAACGATTGGGCTGAAAAGGTCTATACCAAGTACATTTCCATCAGCGTCTCTTACGTATTCAGCATTTGCAAGCTTCTCAAGTTCCTTCTTAGTGATATTTCTTAAGAATTCATCTTGGTGAGATGCTTTTAAACCTTGTAGGTAAGATCTCTCGTCCGCTGTACATAGTGACTTGTCACTAATACATGCTTCTTTTGCTAAAATTGTCTTCACAATGCTTTCTCTAATGAAAGAGTCTACATCCGAAATACTTAGTTGAGCTAGTCCAAATGATCCAACTGCATCACCAAAGTCTTTCTGTACAAGCTTGTTTACAATAGTATCTGAGATTTCATTAAGCTTAGCAGCTGCTTCACTTCTTTCTTCTTCAGTTGCTGTCGTATCAGCAAGCTTGTTCTTGTATTGTCCGATTAGAACAGCATGTCCGTTTACTATAGCTTGGAATTCTCCAGCTTCTACTGCTGTTGCAATCTCTTCTACTGTCTTTGTAATCAATTCTGCATCATATTCTGGAGCTGCCGGAACACTATCTAAGAATCCTGGGATTTGCTCAAGGTATGTTGCCCAACCTTCCATTACGTCTGGAAGAGTTGATTTAACTAGTGCTCTAAGAGCGTTACCTTTTGAGATCATTCTGTTTGCTGCAGAAGAATCACTTGCATATGGTACATATCTAATTCCACCGTCTACTAAGTCAACAAATGGTTGTCCTTCAGCTGTTTCATTTGCGTTAAGACCCTTAACTCTAAATGAACGAGATGGGTTGAAACCTGGCTCATAAGTATCGATGTTTAAGAAGTACATCGCTCCAAATACTGCGTAGTTTCTTAGGTACTCGTTAACTCCTGAAGTAAATGCTCCTTTATCAAGGTCATGTAAAGTGTCACCAACTAATACTCTTGGTTGGATCTCATTCATTAGTACTTCTTCTAGTGTTTGAAGTATTACTGAGTCTTCAATCTCTTTTCTAAAGATAAACTTCTCTACAAGTGTATATGGAATTTTAAGTGAGTGAGATAAGTATCTTCTCGTCCAAGATCTCTCTGCAGTCATTGCGATAATCGCAGCAACTTTATCACCTTCCATACCCTGTACTTTTGCTCTAAAGTCTTGTGGATCAAATGTTTCACCTTCCATCCACTTAGTTTCAACTTTAACCATCTTCTTTACTTGTGTTCCTGGCATTCCTGGAATTGGCCCTGGAACTGTTTCAGTAATTACTGCTGGTAAGAACCTATCACCTGGATTCTTAGTTGTTACGAACGCTGGTGCTTCTGGAGTCGAAATAACCGATCTAAAGAAGTCCATTGATTTTTGGATTGCTCCAATCATATCTTGAAGAGTTTCTTGGAACTCATCTGATCCGTCATTTTCAAAGATCAGCTTGAACCATAGTTCTTCGTTTATCATTCTTAGTTTAGAGAAAACTCTTACTAGGTAGTTTGAATAATCTCTAATCGTAAAGTTCTTCTTATCTTTAGCAAAGTAGTGAAGATCATACATTTTTCTGTAACCCATAATCTCATGGTCTACGATTTCTTTGAACGTTGAACCTGAATCATGTCTATTACACTGTGGAGATTGACCTGCATCTTCATCTGAACAGAATTTGATTTTCTGTAAGTTGAACTTTGCAAGATCTTCTCTACTTACATTTGACCAGTTTTCAACACCTGTAAGTTTCATGATGTCTTTAATTCTAGCTAGTCTTCTGTATACTTTCTTACCGTTTACTGTTTCTTCTGCATTTGTAACTTTAAGAGTTCCACCTGGAAGACTCATTGTATCTGCTTTTGAGTCAAATAGACCTTCTAGCTCTACGAAACCTGTATATGCTGCTCTGATTGCGTGAACATCATAAGGTCCAAGTCCATCATAAGTTGCATGGTCATCAATTGTATAATCCATAACTGATGATGAAGTTCTCTTTGCATTGTCATCATTTACTTTAAATCTCCAGTTCTTCTTATCAAATGAACCGATGAAGTTGTGTCTTAGACCAAAGTTATGTCCGATTTCGTGGGCCAGTGTTGGCATCCAGATATCGATCATGATGTCGTTCTTTCCTTTAGCCGTTTTCACTTTTTCAAGAATATCGTAATTCTGTTGAAGTTGTGAAAGAACAAAATCAGCTTTTCTATGTACACATAGAGGTGTCTTAGTTGATCCAGATCTCTTATCTGCACCTGACCACTCAAGTTTATTAATTAACTCAGCTCTTTGTGCTTCATGAGAGTGATCTCCGTGAAGTGCTTTTGCAAGCTCAACTGGGTTATTAAGGTGCTTAAATGCTTTAGTCATTGAAAGAGCTTTTCCTGCAGACTCTTCATTACCAAAGTGTTGGAATAATTCGTTGTTAAGTGGTTTCTTAACTCCGTATCCTTCTTTAGAAATCTTTCTTACTTTGTTAACTCCTCTCATAAATGATGAGTTGCTAACATTTACAAAGTCTTTAAGTGGAATATCCTTTCCGTTTAATAGAGAAAGTATTCTACTCTTTGATGACTTATGATTTTCAATTTCTGCTACAAGACTCTTCGCTGCAGCTTCTTCTTTTGAAGCATTTCCAACAGGTGTTGTAGTTGTTTCAGTTTCAATTTCTACTTCACCTTGAGGAGCAGTATTTGCCACTTGTGGTGCTGCATCTTCTTGAACTTGCCAAGTCTTTGGAACTGTCATGTCTTTAACAAGTCTCTTTTCTGCGATAGCTTGCTTTTCCATCCAGTCAATAGAACCTTTCATGTTACCACCGTATAGGTAAACTGATGCTGATTCTACAAATCCGTTTCTTGGGTTATACGTTGGTCCACCAAGACCAATTATTGATAAAGATGTTCCTTTTTCAATCCAGTAGATATAGTTTCTGTTGATGTCACCGATGTGACCTTTTTCAACAACTTCTAATCCGTTAAATTCTTTTACACCAGCTGGCATAGAGTCATCACGTTCAATCTTAAGATTGATTACTGCTGATCTACCTTCGTATGGAGTTCCAACGAATGCTTTTTTGAATCCGTCATTTAACTGATTGATTACTGTCTTAGATGAAGAGATTAGTTTATTTCTAAGGTCTCTTTCTACTTCATTCAGTTCTCTTGTTTGTATACCTTTGTTATTTATTTTATCAGCTGGGATACCTGCAAGAACATAAGTAACTTGCTTTCCATCTCTGATATCAAAGATCATTGGCATATGAGTTGTTGTATCAAATGTATTAGTTTGTTCTGTATATCCTTTTGGTGTAGATTTCTCTGCAGTAAAGATACCGTAGTTAAACTTCTTTTGTACTTCATATGGGATATTTAGGATTGGATTCTCATCAGTTCCATAATATCTTTTGAATGAGATACGCTCTTTAAAAGTAAGAGTTTTGTGTGCATCTTCAGTCCAGCTATAAACACCTGAACAATCCTGGTAAGGACTTGAGTTATAAGTATTCTTAATAGTGTAGTTTAGTAAATCAGTTACACCATCGGCCTTTTGAACAACGTCGTTTGCTTCTTTTGATCCTGCAACCTGTCCTGCAAAACATCTCTCTCCATAGAAAGCGTCAATTGCAGAGTACATCCTAGGTGCACCATTAGCTGAAAGGTCAACATATGCTGATGCTTGTGGGTCTGTATGACTTGCAACTTCAGTTCTTGTTACCTTTAACTTTTTCCCCGTTGAAGAGAATTTAATTTCTTTCTTATAAGTTGCTGGGAATGACATGATGATTTCTTCATCAACATCAGTTGTTCCAGTTTTTCCAAGTAACGGTCTACTTCTTTTAACTAGTACTTTATCTTCTTCAAAGTGAAACTTTACAATTTCTACGTTCCAACCACCTGAAGAACCCGCAAAAGTCATACTGTAAAGATTTGGTGCATCTTCAAGTACTCTTCTGAACATATATTCTTTGTTCTTAAACTTTGATAGCTTTAGTTCTGTCTTTCCGTCAATGTCTGCTGCTGTTGTTACTTTAGCAGTAGGCTTAGCATCTGTTGATATTTGGATGAATGGAGTTGTTTCTCCGTCAACATTACTTGTATCAATATCTACTGAAGCTAGAAGAGATCCATCTTCTTGGTCTCTGTCGTATACAAATCTCACGTTTGATATTGCTTGATAGAATTCAGCTCTTAAGTAACAGTCGTCAACAGCTAACTTTGCAGCAGCTGCGATATCTTCATCACAAGCTAGAATGTCATAACCTGTATTGTTATTTTGAAGAATTTTTCTTTCTACATTCGTTAGTTGTGTCTTAGAGATTGGTCTAAAGAATGTTAACTTGTCATTACCAGATACGGCCAGTCTTAAGACATCTGTATCTTTGAAGTTATATCCATTTTGCTTAGACTTTGTAAGAACATCGTTTCTATTAAGAATACTTCTTGCTCTTTTTACTGTCCAAACAGTATCTTCAAGGTTCTGTCTATTGTATATCTCTTGTGCTTCTTCAACATCTAATCCTAGAAGACCAGTCATTGTTCTGTTTTCTACGATAGGGTTAATTCTAAAGAAAGAAGCTTGAGTTCTATTTGTTTCTTTGAAACGAATATTTCTAGTCTCTTCATCAAGATCATTTTTTATATTTTCTTTAATACCGTAAGATCCAACACTATATTGAAATAGTGGAACTTTCGTTAACTCAGACGCCATGCTTGGGAGGTATCTGTTGTTAAGGCCAGCTTCTTTCTTTTCTGCATTTTCAATATACCCAACAAGGTATTCTTGAGTTAGCTTGAAAGTAATTTTAAACTTCTGTCCTGCTTCTTTAGCATTGATAACAAGATCTTTTACGAAGTCATTATATTTTGAATCATTTGAAGATACGATCTTCGTTTTAAAGAATGTTGAAGCAGATAGTGCTGATACACCACTTACTTGTCCTTCTTCTTGTGATTCAACACCTGCTCTCATTGGAAGAGTTGCTGTATCCACAGCTACAGTTTCAACAATAATCTCTGCTGCTGAAACAGAGTTAAGTGCACGAACATCTGTTTCAAATGAATCAGGTTCTTTTTCTGGTAAATCCTTTGCACAACCAACTAGTACAGTTGATAGGGCAATTGCTGTAGTTAAGCCTCTCAGCTTATTTAGCTTTACCTTTTTCTTTTCACTTTTGAGATTTTTTCTCTTTGTCATTAACTTCTCCCAATATCCAAGTCTTATAAAGAAATGCTTAATGTTGCGTAAACGTTAGCTTTTCTAGAATCAAAAAATTCAATTTGTGTGTCTCTTCCGTTTGGTGCTAGTGGGGATCCTCCAATTGAGTATCCTAAAGTTAGCCCCATCTTCTTTGGAAGAGAGAATGAAACACTTTCATCAAGACTGTATGAGTCTGTAGTGTTTCCTTGGTAGGTAACTGATCTTGAGTAACTTCCTGAGAAATCAATACTCATCCAATCTGTTAATCCATATCCAAAACTTAAAGAGTTTCCTACAATCCACTCTCTATTTGATGCACCATAAGTTGCAACTTCATATCTATGAAAGTTCTTCTTTGCGAATGGAACATAAGATACATAGGCCTTATCTACTCCTACCTGTGCTGCACTCCATGAAAGTGGAAGAGCGGTAGTAACGGCAGTTCTTAGGTCTTGTCTTTCTCTGGAAGTTTCTGACGTTGGTATTGTCAGCTTGAAACTTCCGGCCATTCTTGTGTACTTATTAAATTTATGTAGTGACTTTGAGTAACCTAACCCAAGATCTCCAGCTTTTTCTTTTCTCTCACCTTGAAGAGGCTTACTAACTGTTCCTGATAGTCCAAGTTTTCCAGAACCAAGTTTGATACCTAAACTAATTGCAGTTAGGTTGCTCATTCTGTGATCAGCATCATCACTCTTTAAGAGATCGCTTGAAACTGTATTACTAATAGAAACTGACCAATCTTTAGACTTCTTGGCACTGGCCTTTACACCCTGGTCCGCTTTGGCACTAGACGTAGATGCCGCTGCTGCAGTTGTAGAAGTTAATAAAATCAGTAAGATAGACATGTTTTTCGTCATCTAGTATCCTTGTGTAGTCCGTGTCATCAAGTTAGTTTCCAATATATTTGCAATCCGTATGCCAATACAGTGGTGCCAAAAGGTGACTAATACCCTCAAGAATATAAAAAAAAAGCCCTCAGAGGGGGCTTTTTGTAATTAATACATATGGTGTCTAAGTTTTGGTGGTCTACTTTAGGAAGCGTTCATATTGTTTATCGCTGAATATACCTTTGAAAGCGGCTTCATTTTCATCCCAAACAGATTTTAGTGTCACATCGTCACTAAGAGTTGGGCATTCAAATGTTACTACAGGTGAATTAAGGTTTACCGATCCATAAGTTCCAAGTGAGCCAGGAGTAGGGTAGCCAATATCGTCAGCAATCTCATAGCCATTATGGGAGTTCATATATTTTGCTATATCTTCACAATCTCCATTGTAATTCACCATTGGTTTCCAAGAATGAACAGAGATAATAAGGCCTGGTTCGAATTTTTCTAGGAGTTTTGTAAGGAATTGATTTTCAGGTTCGCTAACAGCTTCTTTACCTGGATTATACTTAGGCGCTCTTACTTCAGCAGTCCAGCAATCTGTAGCAAGGTTTCTATTTAGGTCTACACCGTGAGCATTAACTCTTGTCCCTGCTCTGTATCCGTCAACATTTACGATTGGAATTACAACCATTGGGATATCAAAGTCTTGCTCTTTTAGCCATTTGAAGAGTTGGTCTACAACGTAAACTCCTTCAACTTCATCGCCGTGAACCCCTGCCATGAGGTAGAGATACTTATCTCCTGTGGCCTCACTCTTATAGGCCTTTATTTCGTCGCCTTCTACACTTGTACCAGATCTTAATTCTGAAAATATCATAATTACCTTCTAATTCTCTAATTTATAGATAGCGCATTGGCCGCGAGTTTCTTCAACTTCAATTTCCATTGTCTTGAAAGTGAAGTCAAATCTCTCTTTAGTAAGTTTACTTATATTCTTTGCTAGATAGATAGCAAGCCTCTCTGCTGAAGTATTGGACAGAGGTAGAATGAGAACGTCTTGTTTAGGAATTGAGAAGCGAGATCCGTCTTGTGGAAATATCTCCCAATTAGTATCACCGTCTTCAATCTTTAAATTTGCATTATCACCAGGTAATAGGAGCTTGTGATCAAGTGAATCACAGACCTCACGTATTATTGGTTTGATATCAAGGAAGTCAAATACCATATCAGAATCTAGATCAAGGGCATCACCTTTCATTGAGACACGATAGTTGTGTCCATGAAGTGGCTCTCTTGTTCCATCTTTAAATATAACAAAGTGGCTGGCCGCAAAGTTAAAGTATTCTTTGTAGACTCTAATAGCGTAATTCACTGTATTCTTTCTCCTGTCAAACGGCGGTTATCCTAACAATTTAGGAAAACTAAGTCTGCAAAAAAATGCCATGTCTGCATGTGGTCTTGGCGACTTATAAAGTTTATGGGTATTATTAAGCTTCGAAAAGGATGATTATGAAAAAGAAAACAATATTAAATGCATTAATTGCACTTGAAGCAGTGAGTCAGACATCTGAAGAGAAGTCTGCCATCGATTTATTAACAAAATTGGCGAAATCTATTGAAGATGAAGCAGTAGTAGAAAATACTGGTGGTTTTGGTGTCCCTAAAGAGGCAGCAGAGCTAAATGCGTTTACTCTTTATAGCGACGGGGCCTGCAGAGGGAATCCTGGACCTGGAGCATGGGGCTCTCTAGGCCAAGATGCAAGTGGAGCACTCTTTTTTGAGCGCTCTGGCTTTGATTATACGACTACTAATAATAGAATGGAACTTGAGGGCGCAATAAAAGCTATTGAAACTTTCCTAGATCATCTTGAAGAAAATGAATTGCCAATAACGACTCCAGTTTTTCTCTATAGTGACTCAAAATATGTTGTTGATGGATTAGAGAAATGGGTTCCAGGCTGGAAGAAGAGAGGCTGGAAGAAGGCCGATAAGAAAGCACCTGAAAATCTTGCACAGTGGCAGGCCCTTGATGAGCTGAAAGGGAGAGTTCCACAGCTAAATATGAGATGGGTAAAAGGTCACTCTGGTCACCCTCAAAATGAGCGTTGTGATGAGCTAGCAAACGTCGCCTTAGACGAAGCAGGAATATCATAAGCAATAAAAGTAAGGGCTTGAAATAATAGAAAGCTGCGTTTACCCTAATATAGTTAATAAATTGATAAGAACGGATTTAAATCAATATTTAGACAAAGGATGTTAAATGAAGAAATTATTAGCACTTTCGCTATTACTACCGACGATTCTTGTTTCTTGTAATAAGCAAGAAGTAAAAATTGAAACTGAAGATGACAAAACTTTCTACTCTGTAGGACATGTTTACGGAAAGAGATTTAAAGAATTCAAGCTAACTGAAAGAGAAGCAAACGCTCTTGTTCAAGGTGTTCGTGATGGAATCACTAAAGAAAAAGCTGAAATCGATACGATGAAATTTGCTTATAAATTTAGAGATATTATCCAAAAGAGAATGGGTGATAAGTCTAAAGGTGAAAAAGAAAAAGGTGCAAAATTCCTAGAGAACTTTGTAAAGACTGAGAAAGCGTCTAAAACACCTTCAGGTCTTGCCTATAAGATTATCACTGCAGGTGATATGAAGAATAAAGCTGTTGCAACTGATACAGTTAAAGTTCATTACAAAGGAACTCTTATTGATGGAAAAGAATTTGATTCTTCTTACAAGAGAAAGAAGCCAATTGAATTCCCACTAAATAGAGTTATCAAGGGTTGGACTGAAGGTATGCAACTTATTGGTAAAGGTGGAAAAATTAAATTAGTTATCCCATCTGAACTTGCATATAAAGACCAAGGTGCTCCACCATCAATTCCAGGTGGCGCGACACTGATTTTTGAAGTTGAGCTTATCGACATTAAAAAAGTTGCTAAAGCAAAAACTAAAGGTGGCTCTCATAAAGGTCACAAGCACTAGAATCTAAATTGATTTGATTTTATTTATATGAGAAAAGCCCCTTATTTAGGGGCTTTTTTTTTATGCTGCTTTCTTTCTTGTTGTAGTTTTCTTTACTGTCTTTTTTGCCGTTTTCTTAGCTGCTGGCTTCTTTACGACCTTCTTCTTTGCCGATATCTTTACAACTTTCTTAGGTGCTTTCTTTGTAACTTTCTTCTTTTTAGAAGGTGCTTTTGTAGCTTTTTTTGCAACCTTTTTTACTGGCTTCTTAGTAACTTTCTTGGCCACTTTCTTTGTTGCCTGCTTCTTTTCAGCATAGATATCTTTTAGCTTTTGGTAGAACTCCCACGTCTTGGCGTCTGGAGTATTTCTAAACTCTTCATTTAAGCTGGTCCAAGACTTAGGATTCTGTGCTTTGATGAGCATAAGTAAGTAAAAGCATTCGGACTTATAACTGCCCTTATGAAAATCAAACTTACCTTTCTTTTTCTTAAAATCTGAAAAACTCACTACACGCTCCTTAGCTCTTTGTTATATGAACTTATCGGAGAATTGAGATCAGATATTTAAAATAAAACTATTTAGTGTCTAATTTCAAAAGCTTATAGGTTAGAGTTACCCATCCTGCCAAGAAGAAAACCCCTCCAATAGGTACGAGCATTGCGAATATCTTCTTCGTTGTTAGAGCGTAAATATAGCAATTAAATGAGAAGAATAGGATCCCAGCAGTAAAAAGAATGAGAACTGACTTTAGGCCAAGCTCCTTTATTTGGATTGAAATCGCTCCAATTATAAGAAGAGATAGGGCGTGGTAGAACTGATAAGTTACACCAGTCTTATATGTTTCTAGATATTTACCAACCACGATATCCTTTAGGCCGTGAGCACCAAAGGCCCCAAGCGCTACCGCTAGAAAGAGAAATATTGCACCAGAAACTAAGGCACACTTTGAAGGTTTAGAGATTTGTGTATTTTCCATATAGGATTTATATATGCTTGCTTAAGACTTATCAATTAATATATTTTGTGTTAAAAATGAAAAAAAATTGAATAAATTAAGGAATTTAAATGATCAGTACAACGGATATTGCTTTAAGCTTTGGTGGAAAGAAACTATTTAACGACGTTAACGTCAAATTTACACCGGGTAATTGCTATGGATTAATTGGTGCAAACGGTGCAGGAAAATCTACTTTTATGAAGATTCTCTCTGGAGATATCGAAGCACAAAGTGGTTCAGTTAATATCACTCCAGGACGGAGACTTTCAGTTTTAAAGCAGGATCACTTTGCTTATGACGAGTTCACTGTAATGGAAGCAGTTCTTATGGGTAACGATGTACTTTATAAGATAATGAAAGAAAAAGATGAAATCTATATGAAGGACCCGTTCACTGACGAAGATGGAATTAGAGCTTCTGAGCTTGAGGCTGATTTCGCAGATATGAACGGTTGGGAAGCAGAATCTGAAGTAGGGGTAATCTTAGATGGTCTCTTTATCGGTACAGAACTTCACCAAACAAAGCTAAAGGATCTACCTTCAGATCTTAAGGTTAAGGTTCTACTTGCTCAAGCGCTATTTGGTAACCCGGATATTCTTCTATTAGATGAGCCTACAAACCACCTTGATATAAGAGCAATTAAGTGGCTTGAAAACTTCTTAATGAACTTTAAAAACACTGTAATTGTTGTATCCCATGATAGACACTTTCTTAATAAGGTTTGTACAAATATTGCTGACCTCGATTTTGGGAAAATTACTGCATATGCTGGAAACTATGAGTTCTGGAAGATGTCTAGTGAGCTAGCTCAAAAGCTAAGAGCTGCTGAAAATAAGAAAGTTGAAGAGAAAGCAGCAGAGCTAAAATCATTTATTCAAAGGTTCTCTGCTAACGCTTCAAAGTCATCTCAGGCAACATCTCGTCAAAAACAACTTGATAAACTTAATATTGATGACCTTCCTGTTTCGACAAGAAAGTATCCATTTGTTGATTTCAAATCGACTCGTGAAATTGGTAAAGAAGTTCTAAGAATTGATGGAATTACAAAGACTGTTGATGGTGTAAAAATTCTTGATAATATAAATATGGTTATCAATAAGGATGATAAGGTTGTCTTTCTTTCGGATAATGACCTTGCTATTACAACTCTATTTAATATCTTAGCTGGTGAAGAAGAACCAGATTCTGGAAAATTTGAATGGGGTGTAACAACATCTCAATCATACTTTCCAAGTGATAATAGCAAATACTTTGAATCAGGTGAGAAGAACCTTGTTGACTGGCTTAGAGACTTCTCTCCAGAAGTTAAAGACGAATCATTCATTAGAGGGTTCCTAGGTAAGATGCTATTTTCAGGTGAAGAAGCACTTAAGAAGACTAATGTTCTATCTGGTGGAGAGAAGGTTAGGTGTATGCTTTCTAAGATGATGCTCTCAGGAGCTAATGTTCTTATGTTAGATGGGCCAACAAACCACCTTGACCTTGAAAGTATCTCTTCTGTGAATGATGGCCTAGTAAGAACGAACTCTACTCTTTTATTTTCTTCACATGACCATGAGTTAGTTCAAACTGTAGCAAATAGAATTGTTGTACTTGATGGAGGTATAACTTTCGACAAAATGACTACTTACGATGATTACCTAGAAACAAAATAAGAAATATTTCATAATTCCCCTGTTTCAAGCAGGGGGATATCTATAAAAATTACCATTGCATAGAACCCAATCTTACAAAGTGATACAACGACCCCATACATTTTGGGGGTATTATGTTTAATATGATTAAGGGCGGATTAGTCCTTTCAGCAATTGCGCTATCAATGAATGCTGCAGCAGCATTTCAAACACTAGGTGTTGGTTCTAATAAAATTGTTAACGTTAGAGTTAATGACGTTGCAAAGTGGACTAATAATAAAGTTGATCCTAACTTATCTAAGTTTGTTTCTTGGGCATCTAAGAATAACTCTAAGTTATTTCCAGATTTAAAAGTTAAGAAAGTATATAACCTTTTCTTCACAGATCTACCTCAAAGAGATGGTGATCAGTTTAAATATAAGCTAGCAGCATTTGTTAGAACAGAAGGTAGCTTTGAAGAACTTCAGTTTGTTAAATTAAATATTCACGGTGAATTAAAGTGGGATAAGAAGAAAGTTAAGGGTTATGTTAATTCTATAATCTCTGAGCAAATTGGACTATCTAAAACTAACTTTAAAGTTGAAGTTTCACTAGCTGACAGAAAAGCAATCGTTAAAGATACGACAAATGGCCTAAAAATGGTTTTCCCATTAGGTGTTGGAGCATTTGATGAAGGTGTATTAAATGATGGAGTTTCAATTTTAACTCCAAGATTTAAGGCCGGATTTATTGATAAGAAATTTGCACAGTATGAGAGAAAGAAACCTCGCTATTTTATGGGGAAACCTTTTATCAGACTACATGCGGGTGATAGATCTAAAGAAGACTATACAAGTATTGGGTTTCACACACAGCCAAATGGTGGAGAGTTCATCAGAGCTTTTGATAGCCACGGTTGTATTAGAATGCAAAACCCTGATTTATACGCTATGTACTGGATTATTACTCAGGCACCTAGAAGAAAAACTCCTCTAGTTGTAAAGTTTAAGTTAAATGATAGTGCAGAACATCCATTCCCATTAAAGAATAAGCCTTATAAGCGTGTTCTAAATGTTGGTTCAGCGACAAGTCCAAACTGGACTATGGACAGAGATGACTTAGTTCAAACTAGTTATAATTGGAATGATACAGCTCCAATCTCTCACTTAGTTGATGATGCTGCTGATGATTACTTTGGTATCTATGACTATAAAATGGCATGGAGAGTAAAAGAGAGAAATGCTGCAAAAACTAAGAAATGTGTTGATGCTAATAAAATTGATGAAGCTAAATACAAAGTAGCAAAAGCACCATTCTTCACTTGGGGAATGTCAGATAGAGATAAGAAGAAAGCTGAAAAGGCATATAAGAAAGCTGTTAAGAAAGCTCAAAGAGCAAGAAAGAAAGCTCTAAAGTCAGCTGAAAAATCTTTGAAGTCATGTTTAAAGAAAGCATTTCCTAAGAGATCTTTTAAAGACAACCTATATCGTTGGTGGGTACACGGTAAGAATAACCAATAAAGATTTTATATAATTAAGGGCCTCATTTTGAGGCCTTTTTTATTTGTTCGAAGTAAAGCCTTTGATTGCATCATTACAGTTAACTGAAGGCTTAATATCTAAATACTCTCTTTTAATCCAGGCCCTCGCATAATTAGTAACCAGAGGTGAGTTTACGAGTTCTTTATAAAGACTGTCTGGATAAATCATATCACTCGTTGTTATTAGTTTTTGAATTCTTTGCTCTGTTGCCCAATCAAGTCTTATTCCTATATTGTCTCTTATATTAAATAACATGAGTAGCTCTTCTAAACTTGTTATCTTAGAAGATAAGCTTGTAATAAGAGTTTTGTAATCATTATTGTTGGCAGATAAGTATGACGGAATGACGCTTAAAATTTCACTAGTAGAAAAGCGTTCTTCTTTTGTAATTATTGAAATTATTGTATCTAAATAATTTTGAGAATATTGCTTCGGAGTTCTTTCAATTATAGCTTTGAACTCTATAAGAGACTTCGATTTTTTAATAGAACTGATTTGCTCTTTAATAAACTCTCGTTCTCTTTTAAGTATAGACCTTCTCGAGTTTTCTATTTGTACTTTTGCGTTATTAAAGAAATCTACTAAGTCTTGTCTGGGCATAAAATCTGGAATCTCTCCTAATTCAGCATCTCCACCTTTTCTATAGTAGATTTCGTCTTTCCACACTTGGTTTAGTGCCTGAATATCAAATATATTCTTATCATTAATATTCTTAAAGAGGTCGTGTGAAAGAGTCCAATCAATGAGTATCCACTTCTTTTCAGAAAGGGAGTATACGACTTGTCCTAAGTGAAAGTCTTTTATCTTAGTAAATGATGTGGTCTCCTTAACAAATTGATCTAGTGCTTTAAATGCTTCTTTATATAGATCATTATCAATTTTTTCATTGTTAAAGAAAAGCTCTTTGAGCTCTAATGCATTTTCAATCTTCATTTTTTCAACAATAAGAAATTCTTGTTTCTTGTATTCGTATATTTTAGGAATACTTACACCCTGTCTCTTTAAAACTTCATGCCCTAGATAGTATGCATCAATATAATCTGAATAATTAGAAAATGTATTAAACTGTCCAATATCTTTAGGGACTCTTAGTGCTAAAGGTTTTCCATATTGGTTTTCTATTTCAAATACTTTTGTTGTATTTCCCGATCCTAGTAGATTCTTGATTTTATAGACACCGCTAGAGTCTTCTAACTTTAAAGAGCTACTTTCTTTTAGAAGACCTGAACCTACTAGTTCATCAATAGATATGTCATTAGCAAATGAATTTGCTGATACTAGTAAGATTAGTATGATGAATATGTGGTTTTTTAGTTTAAACACTAGTGATCTTAATGCATCATCTATGCCATTTTTCAATTAAACTTAATAAGAAAATAGAGGAGCTTTAGCATATATCTGTCAAATAAATAGACACTTGGTTTGCCTACAGACGGTTATTATCCTTCAGCCATTTCTCTATTGATTCAATAAGAGCCTTTGCTTCAGGACTCTTTTCTTTGTATTTATTCCAAATAATTGAAGCTTTCTTTCTGGCCTCTTTAATATCAGTCTCTGACCATGTGTAGACTTTTATCTTGCTGGCCTTGAGTTGTTTCACAACAGCTTTTGATTGTTGCTTGAGTGACCTTGTATTTTCAATTCTCCAAATATCAGATTGTTTATTTATAAGTTTCTTTATTTTTTCTGGAAGTTCATTCCATTGTTCTTTGTTAACGACAAATTCAAACATAGGTAGTGAATGAAAACCTGGGTAGTTTGTATGCTTAGCATTTTCATATAGGCCTTCGCTATGATTTACCCCAACGGTACTAAAGTCTGCTAAATGTACTCTTTTCTTTTTCAAAGCGATTGATACCTTTCCAAGTGGAAGTGGTCTTGTTATGGCCCCGACTTCTTTGAAAAAATCTTCCGCCATGCTTCCTGGAGGAACCCTTATGATTCTACCCTTAATATCTTTTAACGATCGAATAGGTGACGTAGAAATTAAGCTTTCGTGGGGACCAAGAGAGTAGTTTATAAAATGCATATTATATTTGGAATAAGTGTCTTGTATAAGCTTCTTTGCCTTACTTGATTTAATCCATTTATCAAGGTCGTCACTACTTGACCACGCAGCTATAAGATCACCAATAATAGCAAATACTGGATCTGCGTTTCCCCAGTACATAGTTGCTGAAAAATGACCTTGTCGTGTACCGTATTTAGTTGCTGAGAAACTACCATGATTTTTGCTAGAGTTTTCTCTATCTGTAACAAGTTCTATCTTAAACTCATTCGGGTATTTGGCATTTACTGGCACTACTATATATTTTTTAAAGTTCTTGTAGAGAACTGAATATACGGGTTTGTGAGAGTGTATCTTCCAAACATTTGGTTTTGCGGATGTATAACCACAAAGAAGTATTAAACTAATGAAGGTAATTATAGATTTGTGCATAGGTTATTTTAGCACAATAAAGAGAGTGTAATAATTTTAAAAGATGAGTTTATTGAAATTCAAGACCAAGTGAGAACATAGCAGATGTTATATTTGTTGTTTGTTCAACACCATCGCTAAAGCTTTCGCTAGCATTAACACTTTCGACACTAATTTCAGCTAGCACACTAGTTTTCTTATTCATTTGAAAGTCGACTCCAAGGGTTAGAGAAGGAAGGAGCGTGGCGCTACCAGATTGAACAGAGTCATTAATTTGGGATTGAGACTTTCCTGTCCCAAGTGTTAAAGAAACGTATGGAGTTGCATTGGCCGCCCAAAATCTTCTAAATCTCGCTTGAATTCCTGCTGTCACAAGGTACCTTTGAGATTCAACTTCTACATCTGGGTTTGTTAATGTTAAAATCTCACTGTCATATCTAAACCCAAGCTCCCATCTAAATGAGTTACTAATAGGCGCTATATATTTAAGCTTGAAGTTCATTCCAGATCTTTCGCCATCATTATTTTCTGAGCTTGAAGTTGACTCGTTTAGGCCTTGAGTTTTACTTCCAAGTATTTGAAAGCGTGAGTCTGAAGTTGTATTGTATTTTCTTCTAAGTTGCTTTTCTTCTAGTGCAAGGATTTGGTTATACCTCTTGTCTGTCATTAACTTTGGTATTTCAGACCATACACGTTCTACTGAATAGCTGATTGTTACAATTTCTCCCGTTTGGAAGGGGACTTTGGCCTGTTCATCTTCAATTATCCACTGAGAAAATTCTCTATTTGCAGTAACAACTCTAGCTACTAGTGAGATATTCTTTGTTGTAAAAAGAGACCTTTGCCCAACGAAGACTTGATCTGCGCGGCCCTTTCGTATAACGAATGATTTTCCTGAACTTGATAGCTTTTGTATGACTACTAAGTGGTGATTCTCTTTTATTTGATTTTCGAGATCACTTGTATTTGCCTGTATTGCTAGAGGAGATATCAAGGTCGAAATATATGCTAAAGAGAAGAGTCTTTTCATTAAGTATTATTTTATGTCATTTCTCCAATATCTAAAGATAGCTCTTTTTACCGTTAGTTGATTGTATTGGGCGGGTATAAGGTATTATAATTTTAGTAAACTATTATTTTTTTCTGTCGAAATGTGTAGGGGATATAATATGAAAATACTAAGAAATATAACACATTTAACAATTCTCTTTCTATTGGCCTCTTGTGTACAAGGGATAAAAGAGAAGACTGAGTCTAATGCGGAAAGTGTAGCGACAAATAAAGTTGTTCAACCCGTGATAAGCAAATTCTATGTTTCAGGCACATCTACACTTGTTGTAGAAGGCGATAATCTTGCTGATGCAAAGACTGTTAAAATTGGTCAGGGAAACTCTTTTTCAGAATTAACAATAAGAACTAAGACAAATAGTTTAATTGCCCTAAGTGTTCCACCAGCTTTTAAATTTTTTACTGATGTGGCCTACACATTATTCATTTCAAATTCATATGCTCAGGCTTCTTTTCCAATTACTTTTGTAATTGATAATAATGAGATTACTTCTGCAAAAATTGCAGATGGTGCAATTACC
Source organism: Bacteriovorax sp. MedPE-SWde (assembly GCA_001874305.1). Classification (GTDB taxonomy): domain Bacteria; phylum Bdellovibrionota; class Bacteriovoracia; order Bacteriovoracales; family Bacteriovoracaceae; genus Halobacteriovorax_A. The sequence continues at coordinate 56,339 of MPCU01000010.1, forward strand.
AGTGCTAAGCTAGACTCAATGAGTGCGAATGCTGGTCAGGCGCTAATTTACAATGGTGCATCTTGGGGACCAGGAAACTTAAATGGCCTTAACTTTATGGGGTCATATACTCCAGCGACATTAACACCTCCTTCAGGAACTCCATCAAATGGAGATTTCTATATTGTTGATACTACAGTTCCTACTGTAGATATTGATGGAAATGGTCTTGTTACATATTTTACAGGGGATTGGGTTGTCTATGATCTGGCCAATGCTCTTTGGATAAAGATTGATAATACGAGTACAGGAAATTTTTGGGCAAAGCTTGGTAATGATATCAACTATACTCAAGGTAACGTTAGTATCGGTACTACGTTGACTCCTGCTCTTTTAACACTTTCTGATACAACTCTTTTGGGTAGTGCAAATGATGGTAATTTTCTTGAAATTACTGGAGATACTGCGGTGGGGACACAGTGGGCGAGAAGTCTTAGTTTTGGTATGGAAGGAAATAAGCATGTAAGGCTTGGAGCTTCTGGTACTACAGATGGAACAACTGCGCTTGTAGATCAGTTCTATATTAATATGGATTCTACTGATACTACGCCTTGGGTCTCTCCTGATTTCGTTGTCACTGCTGGTGGATTTGTTGGTATTAAGAATGTCGCTCCAGCAACTGAATTAGATGTAGTGGGAACTATTACTGCTACAAGTTTTGTAGGGGACGGAACAGGTCTTACAAATGTAACAGCAGCAGGTAATTTAAATAATGTAAATGATAGTACAATAAATGCAGACGGTAACACTAATGGAACTGGTGAAATTAAGTTTCAAGTTGCAGGAGTTGATCAAGTCATTATTGATCACTCTGGAAATGTAGGAGTTGGGACATCTACGACTAGATCTGAAATGGATATTAGAAGTACAGCTCAAACTGAAACTTCAGTAATGAGTTATCAGAGTAATGAAGCTATGCTTACACTTGGTTCAAATAGTGGTTTAGCTCCTGGTGCAGAAGTCTCAACTCTAACTAGCACAACTCTTGGTACTTTAAATTTTGCAGGACATGATGGGACAGACTTTGCTTCATCATCAACAATACAATCAAATTCAACAGAGGCATGGGGAGCAGCTGCTAGAGGCTCAAACCTTGTTTTTTCAACAACACCTAATACAACAATTACTCCTCTTGAAAGATTAAGAATCTCTCATGATGGAAATGTTGGAATTGGAAATAACTCACCAACTGAGGTTCTAGATGTTACAGGGAACTCATTAGTTTCAGGTAATTCTACTGTTGGAGGGAATGTTGCGGTAACTGGTACAATTACTTCTACTGGTGTAATTACTGGTCCAATGGCACCTACTGGTGGCCTTAATCTTTCTACAAACTCTGGTACTTGGACAACTTCAAACTTTGAAAAGAACTTGGAGATTGGTACGGCAGGAACGAGTGGGTTCATTCAGTACCCTTTAAATAACGGTGTTGTGTTTGGTACGGGGGTCGCTACAGCTGCAAATGGTGTTGCTGATGGTGTATTTAGGATTGTAAGAAGTACGGCCGTTAATAATTCAGCGGTTCAAAATAGTGATTTTGAAATTGATACTAATGGTGATGTAACCATTACAAATGGCTTAACTGTTGGTGGTGGGATGCAATTCTCCTCAGGAATCATTGCTACGACTGGTGCATTTTCTGGTGCTGTTTCTGGAACAACAGGTACGTTTACTGGTGATGTGACAGGAGTGGCCGGAAATTTCTCTGGTGCTGTTTCTGGAACAACAGGAACTTTCACAGGCGCCGTATCAGGAACAACGGGAACATTTACTGGTGCAGTTGCTGGGACTACTGGGACATTTTCTAGTACTTTAACTGCGAGTGCTGCAGCGGTTGTTACCACAGATCTTACTGTTGATACGAATACTCTCTTTGTTGATTCTACAAATGATAGAGTTGGAGTTGGAATATTAGCACCAACGTTTGAAGTTCATGTTGTAGGAGATATAGGGGTAACAGGATGTGTTCAAGATATTACCGGTGCTGCAACAATTGGTGGAACTTGTATTTCGGATGTTAGATTCAAAAAAGATATAGAAGAAATTGAGTCTATTGCAGACAAGTTTGCGAAAATTAGAACTGTCGAATATGGTTGGAGAGTTGATGAGTTTCCTGAAAGAGACTTTCCTAGTGGAAAAACTATTGGTGTTCTCGCTCAAGAAGTTAAAGAGCAGTTTCCAGAATTGGTTATTGAGCAAGATGATGGTTTTTACAAAGTAAATCAGTCACGTCTACAGATTTATGCAAACAAGGCCCTCAAGGAACAGATTGTTCGCACTCAAGAGCTTGAAAAAGAGAATAAGCAGATGAAGGACTTCCTCTGTTCAAAATACGCAGATGCTCCATTTTGTGATTAAATCGGCCACTATTAATGGCGATTTCTCATAGTTTTCCTCATTCAATAGCTGTAAATTAGCACTACAAGTTTATGAAATTATAGGATTCTTTATGAATCACACTCAAATCTATGAAATTCTTTGGAAAAATAGTCTTAAGACTTAAGAAATAACCTGCTCTGGCGATAAGTTATTGAGGTTAGAGGTAAAATTTCATGGGTAAGTTGTTAGGACTATTAACATTAACATTTTTAATATTTTCTTGTACGCCACAAGAAGCGAAGAAGAATGCTCAATGTGGTTCTCAAGAAGTATTCGATGAATTAAGCAGACTATGTGTTGCTGACTCTTCCCCAAGACTTCCAATTGCTACAACAACGACTTTAACAATAGGTGAGAATGACCCTGAGGCATCATTTCCGATTTCATATACTGATGGTGATGGGGACGCGGCCCTTAGTTGTACTATTTCTAGTTCTTTTACTGGACTTAGGGGAATGTACAAATCTCAAGGTGTCGAGTATAGAATTAATGCAACAGACTTAACTGGGCCATTATATACTCTTACTCTTCAAGATGATGGTGCAATCACACCAGGGTTCGAAGTTGTTACTTTAACTGGTTTTGATATTAATGTCAGAATGAGAGACTCAATATCAACTTCTCAACAAATTGCTAATGCAGTTAATTTAGCTCTTCCTGCGACAGTTACGGCGACAGTAACTCAAGCATTTGTCTTTCAAAAGGCTGAGGCCGCTAGTCAATTCCAAGGTGGACTTTGTGAATGTACTAATGGAAGTTGTGCCGTTACAGTTCAGCCCGTGACTAACTTTGATGGTACTTCACGTTTAAATTATTTTTTAACAGACAATGATGGAGATGGTCTTGCTAAATCTCTTGATATAACAGTTACTAATCTAGATGCAGCACCTGTTGCATCTGGTGTTGCTGGTGCAGCGCTTGTTGAGGATGCAAGTTCTCTTATTACTCTTCTTTATACAGATGTTGATAGTGATCTTGCTAGCGCTTGTACAATTAGTAACCTCGACGCAAACCTATCTATAACATCTGCTTGTAGTTGTTCTGTAGGTACATGTCAGGTAGGAATTCAAGGTATAACAAATTATAATAACGCTGCACTATTTAATCTCTTTGATTACACAGTAACAGCTAATGGAGCAACTTCTGCAACTGCAACGGTCACAGGTACTGTTCTTGCGGTAAATGATGTTCCTTCAACTGTTGGGCTTAATGTAGTCGCAACTGAAGAAGGTACTAATGATGCTTTCTATGATGTTGCAGTAACGCTTCCAACGATAACAGATGTGGAAACGGCAAGTGCCGCGATTAGATACAGAATACAAGGTGCAACTCCTGTTGATGGAACAAACTTTATTTCTATTACTGGCTGTCTTGATTCTACAGTGAATACAGCTTGTACATTTAGATTCGAAGGTGAGTATAACCCTGCTCCATTTACTTTCTATTACGAAGTTTCTGACGATGGAGGAGCAACTTGGTTTCCTTCAAGTGGTCTAGGTGGTGCAATTACAGTAATTATTAATTCTGTAAATGATGTACCAGAGCTTTCTGCGGGAACAATTGCAGAGTCAGGTAATGAAAGTAATACATGGACAGCATCAGCAATTACATTTTCTGGACCTCTTGTAAGTGGAACGGATAATGATTCGGCCTTAACTTATTTTCTTTCAGATGCTGGAGGAACTGTTATAGCTAGTGGTGCAGGAACAAATGGAACTCTTTCTGGTTGTTTAAATCTTAATGGATCTAATTCAACTTCTGGCTGTGTATATACACCAACAGATGGAAACTTTACTGGGCTTGCTGATACATTTTATTATGTGGCCTATGATGGTACTAGTTATTCTAATTCAAAAGCATTTTCTGTAACGGTTAATCCTGTTTCAGATATACCGGTTCTATGTGAGTATTCTCGTTACAATCAAAAATCAGGTAGAACAGAATGTGGAGCGAATGGTTGTCTTGGTACTGGGGACCCTCAAATTCTTCCAAGCTCTCATACTGCCACTGATCCAGTCGTTTATTACGATACAACTAGTGGAAACTGTCATCAAAGTGTAAGTGTCTCCGCATGGACTAATGTCGCGTCTTCTATTGGAAATATTACTTCGGGTGAAAAAGAGACTATTGTCATTGATAATCTTATTGCTAATGAAGGTGGGGACTCAACTGAAGATGCAGAAACTTTCTACATCGATGTGACAAGCCTTGCTGTAACAAATGCAATTTTAATTAATACTTCTAATATAACATTTTCATATACTAATGCTGCTGGAACGGTAAGCTCATTTACAGGTGCAGCTCCAGGTGCGATTAATAATTTTGCATCCGAAGCTGGTGGAATGGATGATGGCACACTTGCAATCTCAATTATTCCAACAGCTGGGCAGATTGGAACATCAACTGTTAGTTTTGATATTTGTGATGATGCCACTTGCTCTGGAACTCCAACAGCGGTGAGTTTTGATGTTGAGGTTGTTGCTCAAAGTATTATTCACAATGGTTGGGCGAAAATAAAATCAGTCGGAATTAAAACTAATAAGTTTGACCAAGCTCTAGAAAAAAATAATGCATGCTCATACTCTCTTGATATGTGTGATAATGGTGCTGCTTGTACATCTTCCGCATCAGGTACTCCTACTGCATCTGCTGATTATGAAGGAGCCGTGTTTAAATCAGAGGGAGATAATACTTGTTATTATGCTTCTGCCAAAGGGGCCGGTAATTGGGTTTCTTTTGCTCCTTTTTGTAATATTACTAATGTAAAAAAAGAAGATGCAAATATCATTAAGACTTGTGAATTTTCTGCTAATCTTTGTGATTCTGGATCTGCATGTAGTTCTGCTGTTGCAGGAGTACCTACTGCTAGTGCCGACTCTGCTGGCGCAGTATTTAGGGATGGAAAAGGTGCATGTTATATAGCTTCAGCTCCAGGAACGGCCAGTTGGGTTCTTCAAAGTTACCTTTCTGATTCAACAAATACTTGTGATACAGATCTTGATAAAGCGAGTTGTATTGGTGCAGATACTCCAGCTGTTGAAGGTTTAGCTGCAGCTAATAATAAGGGGGTATTCTACTATAACTCTCACGCTACTGCTCTTGATAGTCAAAGATGTTGGTACTCTGACGGTGCTACATGGAATAGTTATAGCTCTACAACAGAGATTGATTTTACTTGGGAAGCTTTCACTGTTTCTGGTACAGGAGCAATCTCAGGCTATAACATATTTAGAAGACAAGTCGGAGAGTCATTTGATTATGAAAATCCAATAAATATTTCTACTATTTCAAATGCTAGTTTTAGTTATACGGATAATGGACAAAACTCTCGAGTTTCTCCTGCTCCAAATACTGTTTACTTCTATGAAGTGAGACCAATTCTTACTCTTCCTGATACTTCGACTTTAGAAGTTTCAACGAATACAACTTTAAAGAATGTAAGAGTTATGTCACCACCTGATAATATGGCATTTGCCCATAGATGGATGGTGAATAAGAAGATTTGTGACATGATGCAATCTTCTACAAATTCAAAGTATGAATATATTTGTCCATACACAGGACTAGAGGATGTAACACCTCCTGCTGATTATACTACTGATACAGGTATCACTAGTGTATTTGATATTGGTGGTGATTTACTTATTAATAGATTTGAATCAGGTTGTTCTTATACAAGTACAGGTTGTTCTACGACAGATGGTTCTTGTATAGATAATAGATCTCCTACTGGTGCTGATGGCTCTAACGGTGATATCTTCTATGATAGATCTACTGCAACTTGTAGCATTAAGACAGCTGGTACATGGGGAGCGGTTACGACTGAAGACCTTGTTGCTTCACAAAAAGCATACCTTCCACCTATTGCTAATATTACGAGCGGAAATGCAGCAACTTTCTGTGCTGCCCAAACTGTACCAACTGGGATAGATGGGATAAATGGTGCTAGTCTAGGTAACTTTACAAATGGCTATGTTCTTCCGTCTAGACCTGATCAGATTGCGTATTCTCATTGGGAAATAACAGCAGCTGTAACTGATTCAGATGTCGCAATCTTAGAGCAGGGATTAGCACTAAACTCTGCGAGTAAATGTAACTCAACTAGTGCTAATGGAATCGAATTTGGTTACACTGATAATGAACTTCCAGACTCTCTAACTTTCTATTCTCTTCCTGGTACAGCATCTTCTAGTATTAGATCTGTCTATACAGGATCTCCACAGACCGCATCTTGTGAGTCTTTATTTGGAGTGCAAGATGTAATTGGAAATGTTGCTGAATGGACTACAACTTCTATGGCCTATGATGGTATTGTAGCGAATGCAAATTCATTTAATACATTTAACTTTAATAGCTCTGTTGAAGCGGCATCATATTTTAATACTGCCAATATCTTTGGATTTGATTTTCAATCAGGTCCTTGTTTAGATGTTGATTCAAATGATATATGTGATGATGGCCTTATGACGAGTTGGCTAATTGAAGACACGGCAACTTATAGTTCAACTCGATTTAATCTTGTAACTGGTATGCCTATTAGTTCAAATTTTGAAATTGTACAAGTTGGAGATATTGCAATCCCATTCTTATTAGATATTGGGCCTTCTTCAGGTGTAACTAATGATCAATTGCATGATGATACGATCATAACTAATATGAGTGCCTTTGATGGTGTTGGTGCAGGAGCTACTGGTGTGATTGCTACAGGTGGTGGTTACACAACAGGTATGGGCGCAGGGACTTATAATGCTGAGTTCCTAATTGATTCAGTGACTAGATCTGATATCGGCATGAGATGTATTATCAAAGTTCCACACTCTGATTATGTTGAGTAAAATACTCTTTTAATTCCCAGAAATATTATTCCTAATTAATGACTCCAAGTCACTATGGTGCTAATATGTATTTGTTTAATTCATTTGCGCTGTGAGGGCCTATGTTCTTTAAGAAAGTAGAAAAGAAAGAAACTCCAAAAGGAAAGGTCATACCATTTCTCAATCAAAAAGGTGGGGTTGGTAAAACAACAATGTGTTTTAATTCAGCTTTCGCACTCGCAAAAAAAGGAAAGAAAGTCCTTTGTCTTGATATGGATCCCCAAGCGAACTTAAGTCTTTTATTTGGAATTGATACTTGTGAAAGTGGTGAGCTTAATATTCACCATCTGCTTGTAAATTCTGTTAGAGAGTTAAAGTCAATCCACACACCTTGTCTTGTGGATGATGTAATTCATGAAGGTGAAGTTGATATTATTCCTGCTGGTCAAGAGTTGTCTGGCTTTGAATTAACAATGGCCGCGATATCAAGTCCAAGACAGTTAATACTAAAGAAGCTATTAGAAAAAAATGATCTTCTAAATAGATATGATTATATCTTTGTTGATTGCCCTCCAACTCTTGGATTACTTGTAGTTAACGCTATCTGTGCTGGTCACGGGGTTATAGTTCCATTTAGACCCGACGACTTTTCTAAGAAGGGGATTATGCACTTCTACGATATGCTAGAAGATGTTCAAGATATGGGGATCGTTGAGGTTCCTCAAGTTCTTGCACATATTCCAAATCTCGTCGATGCACGAAGAAAGATAGAAGAGACGGACTTATTGGAGATTAGAGAGCTTATCTCAAAAAGGGTTGGTGAGGATAGGGTTGTTGATCCTTTCTTTAATAGGGCGCAATTGGTGAAGTCTCAGGCATCAAAAAAGTCAGTTTTTGACTATGGCGGTAAAGAATTTAGGCCATTACATCAACAATTTACTGAAATTGCCGATATAATAGAAACATGGAATAACTAGAATTATTAGAAATACGGAGTACATATGACAGCAGTAAAGAATAAACGAGCTAAGAAGAATCCTTTATACGTTGTTACAAATGACGGAAAAGATGTTGAACAGGCCGAAGGTATGTTTGATGCTGTAATAAAGAGATTTGGATTAGAACCTCTTATGGAGCTATTCAAGTCAGTTCTTAGTATGCTTTCAAGCCAAGTAGGAAATTATGGTTTCTTCTTATTTCTTCAAGAGTTTGTTGATGAAATTGTTGACTCGCTAGAAGATATTAAGGCCAAGATTGGTGCTATCGTTCCTATTTTTTCTTAGAAGTGCTAATTCTATTTATGAAAGAAGCTTTAAATAGAATCTTTAAATTACTAGTTATTTTTTCTATTTCATTAAATTCAATGTCTCAGGAATCTACAAGTTTTGCATGTAGCTATTTTCCTCCATATAAAATTAAGAATGAAGGCGACCATATGGGGATCGACGTTGATATTATTAGTGAGGTTTACAAAAGTATTGGAAAGAAGAATAAATATATTTTCCTTCCATGGAAAAGAGCATTGAAAAGTGTAGAGAATGGTGAGTTAGATGCTCTTTGTGGCTGTTCCTATTTAAAGTCGAGAGAGAGACTCTTTCATTATTCGCAAGAGGTTGGTAAAAATTCTATTGGTATCTTCACACTTAAAGATAATAACACAGTAATAAAAAATATAATGGATCTCAATAGTCATTCTGTTGCAGTTGTTAGAGGATACAGCCTCGAAAATGAACTGTTATCTTCTTCTGCTAAGGTCGTCAGAGTCAAAGATGAATCACAGTTAATAAGGCTCTTAAAGTCTAAGAGAGTTGATGCTATTTATAGCTTTAAGAATCCAATTATGTATCTTCTTAAAAAGAATAAAATTGAAAATAATTTACGTTATCGAGAGTTTAAAAGTTCTTCCTATTATAGTTGCTTTAGTAAGAAAACTACCAATGCTGATTTCATTAGCGAGTTTAACAAAGGTCTCAGTACTATAAGAAAGAATGGGATATATGAAAAAATTCTTATTAAATACTTGGGTGATCCTATATAGAGTATTTCCCGTATATAAATAGAGAACGTAAGTTGCTCAAAAGCTATTGTATTTATATAAGACAAATGTATTCTAATTTTACAGTTTCACCTTGTTTTTTTGAGCAGATTTAGCCACTTATAGAGTGGTATGAAGCTTGCATCTAAAATATCATGAACAAAATTATCTTTTTTTATCTAAAGCTAAAAATGTAAAATAAATATTTCACTATGAGGTGACCATGAAAAAAGTTAAAATGACAATGATTACAATGTTGATATCTCTTTGCTCCTACGGTGAAGGAGTCGCTCTTAATCATATCAATGATGGACTAGAATCATACCTTAACTTAGATTTATCGCAAAAGAGAATTGTTCTATCCGGGACTTCTGGTGCTTTTGAACAAAGGAATTGCCGATTTATAATAGATAATGAAATAGGCACTCTTAAAATAGAAGATACAATGTTAGATTCTATGACATTGGATTTAAAGAAGTTTAGTAAGGGAAAGGGAGAAATTATTAAACCTGATAACTATGATGAAGGTCTTGAGTATAAAGAAGTTCAATCTCTTGAGAAATCATCTAAGTTAAAATCAAGACGTTATAGCATTCACTTAGGTAAGGATGTATATAATGGTGATATAACGGAGATAATAATAACTGACTCTAATCTCTTTGCCGGTGTCACTGTTGAGAATAATATACGTCGCTGCCGTATAGATAAGAATGATATTTAGAAATCACCTAAAATTTTCATCCAAATAAAAGAAAGTCCGTACTATCTTCTTACCCTATAATTTTAACCCTCTATGTTGGAGGGGATATTCTTCTGTGCTAAATAAATTACACGTTATTAATTTAAGGAGATGAAATGAGACAGATAGCAGTTCTATTTGCGGCACTTGTTTTGACTACAGCAGCTCAGGCAGGAATATTAAAGCTAAAGTTTAATGGTAAACTTTTGAATTATACTAATCAAGATATGAGTGAGCTTGAAGGAAGTATCTTCTGGCAATGCTATAGGAAACCTCTATTTAGCTTTGGCGGTCTTAATGACGGTAGCTCGTGCGGTAGTGGAAATTCTCCAATCAAAATTGATTCTCAAGGTAACTTCTCAGTTGATACAAGAGTTAAATACGGTAGTGGTGATAATACGCTACAGTTAAGAATAGGACCTAAAGGTGCAAACTATTCTTACCAATTAATAAAACTTCCATATGATTTAAAAGCGATTAAGGAGAAGTTCTCAACTCTAAGTCTGTATAAGTTAAAGGCACAGAAGCTTGATATGAGTTTAGCTTCAGGAAGAAATACAAAGAAGTGGTTAACTACTACTGGTAAGGCCACTCAGACTGATTTTGTATTTACTTTTCTAGATGAGGGAATGCGTACTCTTCTACGTGTTTCACAACGTAATATTGGAAATAGAATAGCTAGTGAGTTAAGGGAGAGACATATTATTCTTTCTGGAGACAGAGGGAAACATCCTTTATACAAGCTTTCTATTGAAGTTAATAATTGGGAGATTACGGGGCATCTCAATAGCGCGAACCTATTTCGTAAGCGTTTAAAAGGCCCATATCGTTATGATGGACAGCTTCCTGCTGGTTCACAAACGATAGAACTTAACGATAAGTACTTAGACTAGTTTTATAAGTGATTACTCTGGTTATAAGGGCAAGATGATATGTCCTTGTTACTAGAGTGATCAATCCTAATGACTACTTATTCTCATTTTATGTAAATAAATTTCTTTTTTCACTAACTCTTAATTATATCAGTTACTTATAAACCCGGAAAAAATGAACCTTTCTAGGTATTCAAACGTCTAAGAAGCATAATAACAAATAAGTTATTATTATTTTTGGAGGATATAGTGAATACCAAATCAATCATTAGCTATTCAATAGTTGCTTTACTTCTGTCAAATCAGGCCATGGCCAGAGGAGGAGAAGGTAAGGGGAGAGGTCACTTTAAAGAGTTGGCACAAGAGTTAAACCTTACTAAAGAGCAAATGCAAAAAATAAAGACTCATAGAAAGAGTATGAAGAGCTCAAACGGGTCTAAGGAAGATCGTAAGGCCAAGCGAGAAAAGAGAAAGCAATTGCGCCAAGATCTTAAACAGGCGTTTATAAATGGAGAGAGTGATTCAAAGATCACTGAAATTCACGGGAAGATTCAGTCATTAAGATCTGGAAATAAAGAAAGAAGAATTCAAAAAATGATTTTTATGAAGAATATTCTAAATAAAGAGCAAAGAGTAAAGTTCATGGAAATAAGAGAAAAGAAGAGAAGTGAAAGAAAGTCTAAGCGTAAAGGAAATAGCTAAGGCGTGAGCACTCTTGTAAAGAAAATACATAATCTTCTAATAGGTAATGGGCTTAGTAGTTTAAGTGATGAAGAGCTCATTATTTTATTTAAAGAATACTTTGAGCAAACAAATGATTTTGTTAGAAGTTCGATTTACTGGATGGTTAGATCTTCTGATGTTGAAGACTTAGTGCAAGAGAGTTACTTGAAGGCGTGGAAAAGCTTTAGATTTTTTGATCAAAAATCTAGTTTTAAAACTTGGATTTATAGGATAGCGATGAATACCACATATGACTACCTAAGAAAGAGTAAAGAGGTGAACTCTCAAGAAACGATAGATTCCTCAAGCGGTATTTCTGATGATCTCTCAGATAAGGATCTTGTAACTAAGTCTTTGATGGAGTTAAGTATTAAACATCGTGAAGTGTTTATTTTATTTTATAAATTTGATTATAAGATTGACGAAATAGCTGATACATTATCAGTTCCGTCTGGGACAGTTAAGAGTCGTTTAAATAAGGCCCGGGATGTTTTTAAGAACGCAATAGCAATACACGGAGATGGACATGAATGATGATAATTTAAAGAAATTTATTCAGTCTGATAGATCAGAAAAGAATCTTCGAAAGCAAGAATGGAGCTCGCTTCAAGCAGCAATTGATTTGGAGAAAAAAGAAAAGGGCCACCTGTGGTTGTGGGCTTCAAGTGCTATTGTAAGCTTAAGTGTGTTCTTCTTTCTTATTAGTGGTAATTACTCTAATAAGGCCTATGAACTTAGTGATATTGAGGTTGAGATATTAAGTGAGTATGTTAATGATCTTGAAAGTATAGAGACAAGTGAGTCTTTGAGTTATTTTGAATTATAGTTAAACATATTAAAACCTCTAGATTTTAAAAGTAATGTCTATATCTGTATTGTCTAAAAACTTTACGGCCAGTGAATCCTTTTCAAAATACATAATAAAAATACATAAAATGTTATATTAAACTACTTATTTACTATAATTTAAGGTGTTTACAATGAAGAATATTACATTACTCTTAGCTGCTTTTGTTGCTTCAGGTGCTACTTTCGCTAGTTCTGCATATGTAGAATTATGTACAGGTGATCGTTATCTCTCTAAGAACTATGGTGATGGGAATATTGCAGGTCATGCTCTCATATATGTAAATGGTTTATGTAAAGATATGGGTAAGGACTTTCCACAGGTTAAATTATGTGACTCTGTTGATAGTCATGAAGGTGTAGGAATAAGTTTAGATGCTGCTTTTCAAAATGTGAAGTGGATGGCCGTTCCAACTCGTGAGCTAGCACTTTTTGGAGACTATGGTAAAAATAAGGTAGATAACAAAGTTGTTCAAAATATATTCAATAAAGCTAAAGAGTATAAAGTATTTGAGAATGTAAAGTTTGATGAATCACAATTTCCTAAAGGTATCCTTGAATATACTAAAGACAAATTAGATCAGTTCACTCTCTATAGTATTGGAACTGGTATCGCTTTTAATACAGCACGAAATATGAATTGTGTTAAGACAAAGATTGGCCCAAAGCAACTGAGTAACTTGAAAACTTACTTAAATGGTATGAATGAAGATTTATACTACGGTGAAAATAATTATGAATGGAGCCTCTCAGATAATTGTACACATCTAACGACTAATGCTTTTGCTAGTGTTGGGATTGTTAAAGAAAGACGTGTAAAAACTAAGAGAAGTTTAATTGGTAATATTTTAACTTTAACTTTACCAAAATCCGAGTTTTTAAAGCTCGTTAGAAGAGTTAATAAAAGAACATTCTCACCTCGTATTATTTGGGAGAATAAGAAGTATAGAGACTTCTTTAATGATTATAATAGTCTGCCTTGGACTTATGGAAACCTTGTTTCTAAGTATGACATCATAAAAGATAATGACTTCTTTAATGTTGAAGGGGGATCTCTCTTTGCACTACCAACTATAGGTATGTCTTTAAATAAGGTTGAAAGAAAGAGATATACGGATAAGCAGTATAACTTAAAATCATATAAGAAGAAGATAGAAAAAGCTTTAAAGAGCCCTCATTTCAAATGGAAGTTTAAAAGAGAACCTCAACGTCGAAGCTTTCTTAAAAAGTATAAGAAGTTTCTTGTTTCTGAGTTACGTCAATTATCCCTACTTATTAAGTAGGGTAGTCTTCCTCGATAATAATTGTAGGAATTTATTTCCATATAAAAATCATTTATTATAAATCTAAATTCGCAGATAACTTTGTACCGATAAGCTTGTAAACTACAAAGGACAAGTCTAATGAAAGTATGCCTGTTATCTATGCTCTTTATGGGCCTTAGTGTGAATGCTGTTGAACTACCAAAGAAAAATGAGCTTAAGGATAAAGTTCTTAAGAAAGCCGCAGGCCTAATTGGTGTCGAAAACAAAGAAAAGTCTGAATCTTCAAAATTTAAGTATGTAGCACTAGGTGTTGCTAACGTTGATTGGTATGACTCTGCCGTTGCTTCAAGAGAGTTTCAAACCACTCAGGACATGTATAAGTCTATTACATTCTCAATGGATCTAAGCGATGCTCTGCAATTTGGTGGCATAATCAACATTGATGATGAAACTAATGATATTAAAGACTATATGGTTCAACTAGGTATGACTGACTACATATTTAGAGTTGATTATGGTGATATCAATGGAAAAGTTGTCTACGATGATCCTAATGGAGCTGATGCTTCTGTAGACAAAGATAAGACATTTGAAGGTACCTACAAAATGCTCAGTATTATAAAAAATAATGATGCAGACTCTGAAGGTTTTGTTATCGGTGGGGGGATTGCTCAATATGAAATGCCTGCTGATATTGAAAGAGGTAATGCTGGCACATCTAAAAGCTATGCCGAAAATATTCAAGTTGATGATATGAAATATACTCTTGCTGGAGTTGGATTGTTTAAAGAAACGATGATTGATCTTCAAAGAAAAATACACAATGGTAAGCAAGTAAAAGAACATGACTGGTACTTTGATACAAGTTTATTGGCCATTGGTTTTGCTATTGCTAAAATGGATGGACTTGATGCAGATGAAACACCAACGAATAGAACACTTGAATCAAAATCTTGGTGGGGAATGGGTCAGTCTGGTACCTATGAATTAGGGTATCGCTATATCAAAAAGTTTAAGAATGCTGTTGTCGGTGCGAAATTAGGTTATCAGGCAAGATCACATATCTACTTCATGTATGATACTTTCTCTGATCCGGATGATGAAGATGAAGATACTGTTGTCCATGGTGGAACTATTCACATTATGCATGGACCAAAATTTGAGCTCTCTGTTAGTTTTTAACGAATGCTAAGTTGTTGAAACTATATATTATGAAACTGTAAATATTTTTCAACTTAATTGAATTGGTTCTTGTTAGCTGTTAGATATTCCATATTAACTATCTTACAAGGATCAATATGAAGAAATTATTAGTTTTAGCCGTTTCAATTATTTCAGTTACAGCAAGTGCAAATTTTATGAGTTTTGAAGTTCCTGATTTTGATGAATATGAAGCAATGTCTGCAGAGTTTTCAAAAGACGTTGAAGCTATTAAGTCAGATAAATCAGTGGTTGAACTAGTTAGTTTTATCGAAGATCAAAATGATACTTCATGTTCTTCTACAGATAAAGATACTAAAGCTTTTGTATCATACTATGTAAGATATAAGTGTGAAAATGGTCAGAAAATAAAGATCAAAGCTAGAATTAAGAATGATAAAGTTTCTGTTCTTGGATATAAAATTAAATAGTATTAAAAAAAAATAATGGCGCTAGTATAATATTAATTTTATCTAGCGCCTTTTTTATTCTATCTCTTTAGTTTTGATGCAATCTTCTTCGCAGCACTCAATGTCTCTGTTGGAAGAAAAGATCCAAGATCATCCCATAATTCTTTTGCATCTTCTATTTTAGAATCACTCGTCATTTCAAAAGATACTTCGTTCAGTACTAAATTTAGCTCTTCTAAATTTTCGTTATATGACTCAATTTCAAGTTTTGTTAGGTTTAGTTGTGCTAGATTTTCGCTTTCAATTGTTATTTCTTTAAACACGAGCTGCTCTGAATTGTTGTCGAGAACAATTAATCCTAGGAGGCTGACAGCAAGGGCCTCTTCTATTCCATCCACAAAGAAACAATCTGTATCAAAGAACTTATCGCATATGTATGCAGTAGTGTACCAACTTGTACCGACTGTTAGTCCAGCAAGTGCCATACCTGGATTCCCTGTTACAAGTCCAACGATAGCTCTGGTCTCAAAACTTAGTAGTAATAGAGCTGCAATAATAAGTTTCTTCATGATGTCTCCCTTTGATTAGTTGAGTCATTTATTGCAAAGTGAAGCTATATATACAATCCCCTGCTTTGACGATAATAGTCAAAACTGTCAAAAGGGTGATTTAATCAGTGTTGAGGTAGTTTAGACTTACCATATGTGGTTAGAGACCATATAATTACTCCATTAAATGATGATTTTAAGATATAGGCAGGTACTAAAATGACAGAAAAGTTGAAATGCTTAAATGCAAGAACAGGTGAAGTTATGGAAGAGCTGGCAATTACTCCAGTTTCTGAAATCAAAAATATTGTAGCTAAGTCACACACTGCTCAAAAGAAATGGGCCCTTTTATCTATTGATGAAAGAAGTGACTATATTCGTAAAGCCTATGAAACAATCACTGAAGACTTAGAAGGGTTTGCAAATCTCATACATGAAGAAATGGGAAAAACTATGCCAGAGGCCTTAGGTGAGATTAAGGTTTACACTAGTGGTCTTGAAAATATGATCAAAGAAGTAAAAGAAGCGCTTACTCCTGAAGTAAATTCAGCGGGAGAGTTAGAGACGACGACTTACTTCGATTCTTTAGGTGTTTGTGCAAGTATTACTCCTTGGAACTTTCCTATGGGAATGCCACATACTCTAATGATGCCTTCTCTTATGGCGGGTAATACTATTGTATTTAAGCCAAGTGAAGAAGTTACTTTAATTGGTTTAGCTTATGCTAAATATTTAAATAAGTTCCTACCTGAAGATGTATTACAAGTTGTTGTTGGCGCTGGGGAACAAGGTAAAGCACTTGTTGAGGCCGACGTTCAATTAGTTACTTTTACCGGATCACAAAGAACTGGTAAGAATATCTTAGAGACAGGTGCAAAAGACTTAAAGCGCGTTATTCTTGAACTAGGTGGTAAAGATGCCCTTATTGTAATGGATGATGTTGATATTGATTCAGCTTCTAAGTTTGCAACAATCAATAGTTTTAGAAATTGTGGTCAAGTTTGTGTTTCCACAGAAAAAATTCTCGTAACTGATAAGAATCACGACATTTTCGTTGAGAAGCTAGTTGAGAGGGCCAAGAGGCTTGAAGTCAGCTCGTTAATTAATAAAACTCAGAAAAACCACGTATTAGCACAAATAGACGACGCCATGAAGAAAGGCGCAAAAATGGTATTGGGAGATCCTAGTAAGGATGAAAAGAACTTTCTTTCTCCAGTAGTTCTTACGAATGTTACTAATGATATGGATATTATGATTGATGAAACATTCGGACCTGTAGCTTGTATTACCAAGGTTAATGATTTAGACCACGCTGTCGAATTGGCCAATGAAGGCGAATATGCTCTTGGATCAGTAATTTTTGGAAACGATAAAGAACAAGCTAAGAATGTAGCAAGAAGACTTAAGGCCGGAATGATAGGTATCAATAAGAGCTGTGGTGGAGTTAAGGGAAGTCCATGGGTTGGTGCAGGTCAAAGTGGCTATAACTTTCATGGCTCAAGTGCTGGGCATCGTATGTTTACACAAGTTCGAATTGTTACTGCATAATAATCTATTATAAACTAAGGGTTCATCTAAGAATGGGCCCTATGTTTCCCTCAAGTATTCTCTTGTTTTAGAAGACGCTCATTGATTTATTTATGATATAATTTAAAAATGAAGATTTATATCATTTTCTTTCTATCTCTAAATATTTATGCCAATGACTTTTTTCAAAAAAGGGTTGATTTGTATTCCTCGCGTAACGAAGTAGTTGAGAGATACTATAAGAGATATGAAAACTTTGTCTTCGTTCACGTCAAAATCAGGGACCTTAAATCAAAAAAAATAAAGAAGATAACTTTCAATTATATTTCAACTTTTCAAACACATGACGATAACCGAGATTGTCTAAAGCCAATTTATGATTCATTAGTTATGAAAAAGGAAGCTTTAGATAGCTTTTCAAAGTTGGCAGCTTTTGACGATAGGTTTTACAAAACGAAATATGGTGTCCTTGTCGAAAAATCATGTATCGAAAAAACTTCTAAAGAATATATGGAGAAAAATATTCTTAACTCTTACAGGCATGGTGTCCAGTGCCTAGAGAAGTTGGGAACGAAGGCCTCTGTTGAGTTGTTGAGTGATCTTGGGGAACTTTTTAAAAATAGATCTAGACCTCCAAAAATATTTTGTAATGAGTCCGATTTACAAATATCTATGAAGGGTATCAAGTGGGACTCTGCGAAGGCCTATGCAAGTCCTAACTCAAGTTTTGATACACTGGAAATGAAACATCCTTTTGTGTCATTTAGCCCGAAAGGGAATTGGCGTCGTGATTCTCATGGTTTTCAAGGAACCTTGTTTCACGAGCTTTTTCACAATACTGGAAATGTTCACACGGAGACTATTGAAAGACCATACTCTTGTCAGTCATGTTGTTTTAACACAATAGATGATCCTAATTTGTTTATGAGTGTTGCTGATCAAGCAATAGTAGCAAAGAAAGCTGCATGTAAAGTATGTGGGTCAAGCTATGAAGGGATTACTGATCAGAAGTACTTAAAAGATTTTACAGATTTTAGAATTGCAGATGGCCGAACAGAAAGACTTTTTCCAGTTCTTAAAGTTTATATGAAGGAAGGACCTAAAGATAATTTTGCTATTAAAGAATTCTCTAGGGCCGATAGGGCCAGTTCAAACATGGTTGCAGAGCATTTAGATACGTTAATTAGTGGAAACGATCTTGAAGTAAAAGATGACATAAGTAAATTTGCAAAAGGTCTGTATCATTTTTCTCGTGGTGAGTATAGAGAGTCTGCTGAAATGATTAAACAGGTTAATAGTTGGTCTCCGGCCCTAAAGGGTAGTCTTTATAAAGGGATTTACGAAGATATTCAAAAGGACCTTTTTTTCATTTCTTTGACTGATGACTCATTTAATATGAAGACAAGTAGTGACCCTTTTTCAGATGGATTCTTCAAGAAAGCAGCAAAAGATTTTTCTCTAACAAAGTAATTAGAAACAAATATATTATCAATATTCTATTAATTGCTCATTTCTTTAAATTTATATATACTAACTCAATGAGTGAACTCTATGAATTTGTAAAAAAAAGAACGGCTAACTTTTCTGATACATCATACAGAAAACTATATGGACTTAACTCAATCTATTTGGGTAATTTACCCTTCATAGTGATTAGTTCTAATGAGCAGATAGTAGTAAAAGTTGATGACTTTGAAACTCGTAAAGTAATACTTAAAGTCCCTCATGTCATTGAATGGGTTCTCGATGATAAGTTAATGGAAAATTGGTTGCTTCTTCCTGATACTTTTAATAAAAAGAAGAATAAATTATCGCCTGTTTTGGAAATGGCCTATAAGTCTTTCTTACACCCTAAGAAAGAGAAAAAGGTAAAAAAGAAAAAGTCTAAAACTAGAGGTAAGACTATCAAACAAGAGGTTGTTGTTAGTGATGAAAAATCACCTTCAATCCTTAGACGATTTATAACTTTCGTAAGTAGATAATAAAACGATGAAGATAGAGGCATTTTTGAGATATCAGTTAATTTTTCTTCTCATTTTCACTATGAGATCTGCTCAGGCAAGTTTTGTGGAATTTAATATTTGCCAGGATGAGAAAACATATCCTCCTTTTCATTACAGTGAGTCTGAAACTAAAGCTACTGGGAAGTTTGGTTTGGTAAAGAGGAGGCTTAACACGGCCGCAAAGGGATTAAACCTTAAAATAAACTATATTAAGCTCCCTTGGAAACGATGTCTTAAAATGTTTCAAACAAGTCGTGTAGATGCTTTACTTGCAGCAATTTGGAGTAAAGATCGACAGGGTTGGGGTGTATTTCCAAAAAATAAGAAAGGTGAAATAGACCAATCAAAAAAGATCCTTTCAGTCCGTTATTCTATTTTTACACATCGAGACTCTAAAGTTAAATGGGATGGAAAAAGGGTCTATAATTTAACAGATGGTCTTTTTTCTCCAAAAGGTTATGTTGTGACAAGAATCTTAAAAGATCTTGGAATTCTACATCGTTACTTTTCAGAGCCTACTTCGATCGTTAATGTTGTTGCAAGAAAAAGACTTGATGGCTTTGTCTCTACTGAGAGAGTTGCTGATCTTATTATTAAAGAAAAGAATTTAGTAGGAGAAATAAAGAAACTTGATATTCCTATTCTGATAGATGATTGGCATATCCCTGTCTCCCATTTGTTCTATAGAAAGAACCCAGATCTAGTTCAGTCATTTTGGAATCGACTTGAGAAGTCGAGAGATAAGTAACTTAGATGTTGCTTCGAAGTTCAATGAAAACAACATAATTGTTAACTTAAGAAACCTTTAATTTTTATCACTTACAGTTCGATATCATTTTCATGATTTCATCAACTTTAAAGTTGGTATAGAATATTCTTAATCTATACTTTTGGAGATGAAATGAGTAAGTTAGCTACTTTTAAGGGAGAAGTTAAATATGATCAGGAACGAGCGAAAGAGTTTTTAACTTATCTAGATAAACAAACTGAAAATTCTCCTCTACTGTTTGCTTCTACATACACTGATTTTGAAGATATTATCGAACTTCTCATAGTTGATGGACATAACCTAGATGAACAAAATGTCATTGGTCAGTCTCCTATAATACTTTGTTCTGTAAATAACATGTTATATTCTGTGAAAGCTCTAGTTTTTTCTGGTGCCAGTGTTGACCTTACTGATGATGATGGAAAAACTGCTCTGATTCACGCTTGTGTTCACAGTAGTAGTGATGTCGTACAATTTCTAATTACAAGTGGTGCTGATTTTAACATTGTTGATAAGTTAGGAAAGTCCTGTCTAATCTATGCTGTTATAAGTGGGAGTGAGGAGATTGTTGAGATGCTTCTTGCCCAAAAGGCCCTACTTAATGCATCTGATGAAGATGGTAAGACAGCTCTTGGTTACTCAACAGAGCATGGGGTCAATAATATTTTTGAGCAATTGATGAGTGCTGGTGCTAGTCTTGATATCCAGGACAATAATGGGCGAACAGCACTAATGAGATCTGTGGCCAAGCAACATAAGGGGATGACTGATACGTTAATTGCAAGTGGTGCAAATGTTAACCTTAGGGATAAAGATGGTGTAGCCGCTCTTTCTCTTGGTGTGGCCACTGGTAACGATGATATTGTTGAAAGCTTAATTGCTGCTGGTGCAGATGTTGATCAAGTTGACGACAACGGTAATACAGCTCTTTTTTCTATAAAAGATATTCTTGAGAATAATGAAAATACATTAGTAAAAGGTGCTCTAAGAGAAATACTAGACGAAGTAGTCCATACATTAACTACGGTTGATGAGAATGATGGGAATACACTTGTTAAAGGTCGAGCTCTTAAAGATCAAAATGATTCTCAACTCGTTCAATCAAAATATGAAGAAGAAGCGATAGAGCTTTTTAATATAAAAGGTGAGAAGAAAATCAATCACGATCTTGAGATTCAAAAAATAAAGAAATTAGATAACGAGAAAATCTCGAATGAACAACTCAAGAAAGTTCTTCATCTTTTGAATAAAGCATCTGCAGACATTGAAATAAAAAATGTAAAGGGTGTTAAAGCAAAGAATATTTCGCAAAAGTGTACTAATGACGAAATTTTAAAACTTTTAAATAGTTATGTTAATAAATCTAGGCCTTGTGAACAGGGTGTCACAATGGAAGAAAGTTCCGGTGAAGATGATATTATGAGCTACTTAAATCAGCTTAATGATTCTGATGGTTCAATCAAGATTCCATCTAAACTAACTAATAAGAGAAATGCTAAAGGACAGAATATTTTAATGTTAGCATCACTTTTAGGTAATCGAGATGTTGTTAAAGCAGCTATAGAAAGTGGGATTAATATCAACTTAAAAGACGTTAAGGGGCACAGTGCTGTTTGTTACGCTGCTAGAGCTGGGCATAGTAATATTATAGAACTATTAAATGAGCATGGAGCAGTATTAGACTCAAAGGATGTAAAAGTCCATGGACCTGTAACATTAGCTATCTTGGCCGGAAAGGTTGAGGCAGTACAAACATTGGCGAAACTTGGAGCTGATCTTAACAAAAAGACAAGAGGTATGACTATTTTGATGGTTATGGCGTCTAAGGGCAATTTTCAAATGGTACAAGTTCTGGTGCACTGTAAGGCCGATGTTTATGCGAAGGACTTTAAAGGAAAGAGTGCATCTGCCTATGCAAATGCTAATGGTCATGCTGAGATATACAAGTTCTTAAAGAAGTTCGAGCTATAATATGAAAGAAGATACAAACAATAGCAATGAAGTAGGTAAGGTTTGCATTGTCGATCGTGGCCTATACATAAGTGTTGTGTTGCAAAATGATTGCGACTCTCTCATATTGGAGGATTCATTTATTAGTATTGTTGAGCGTCCTAAGCATATTGTTTTCAACCTTGCTTACGTTGACAAAATGAATGCTCAGTTGATTCTTTCATTGAAGGCAATTATTCAACAGATTGAATCGCTTGGGATGAGCGTTTATTTCGTATTTGCTTGTGACTCTCTCGATCAATACCTAGAAATAGACCCAGTGGGTAAAGACTTTAAAGTTAGACCTAATCTCATTTCTATTTTGGAAGAAATTAATGAGAATGCTACGAAGAATGATGTTGATGTAAGTTTCATTAAGTCTTTTGTTAATGCTACTGTGAGAACTGTCTTTGTTCAGGCCAAGACATTAGCTAAAAGAGAAAGCCTTGGAATGATAGATAAAGAGAAGAACTTACTAAAAGGTGATATCTCTGGTGTTGTGAATGTCGAGGCCACACAATATCCTTATGTAATTCTTCTTTCTTTTCCAAGTTCTACTTTTATAAATCTCATTAATATTATGACAGGTGAATCATATACTGAAATAACTGATGACATAGCCGATGGTGCTAAAGAGTTGATGAATATTATCTATGGGCAAGCAAGTTTATCACTGAATAAGAAGGAGGATTTTAGACCGAATCCCCCTGAGATGATAAGAGGGACTGTGTTTCCAGGTAATGAAAGCATAGATGTAGTCACTAAGGTAACTACATCTCTTGAGTCTGGTGTAATGATGAGCGCTGTATTTACTTCAAAGGTTGGTGCTTTTAGTTTATGTTTTTGGTTTCCTGACGCTCGAGTCGCGCAAGCACTAATTCATTCTTAGAGAGTTTAGCTCTTAACTTTTTTACATCTCTTTTATATTGTAGCTAGGTTTCCCGTGAGTATATCTTACTTCTCCTTCTCCACCACTTCCTGATATTGTTAAAATAGAGTTTAGTCCTTGCATTGTTGTTATATTAGTTAAATCATAATCAAAAGACTCACTAGGAGTAGTCATAGATAGCTTTTTATTAGCATCGTCCCATATGACTTTGACATTATGATCATTAGCGAGAAAGTTTTTGAAATCTATTCTTTCTTGAACCAGTTCCGCTATGGATTTTGTTGTAATATATGAGTAAGTTGAATCTTCGCATGCGTTACCATTTTCAGAGTTTGTATATCTCAATGTTATACTTTCCTCATTTCTTTCTATAAGTTGTACCTCTTCTTTATCGTAATAATCACAGATCTTTATACCGTTTCTTGTTACTTCTCCAGTTGATTCTGTAATATATAGTTTATTAAACTCATATCCACTGTGTAAGTGAGCTGTAAGCTGTTCAGACTCTAAGTCTGCAAATGAATACTGTGATGTAATAATTGCAAGCGATAGAATAAGTTTCTTCATAGTTTCTCCTCATTTTTTCTTTCACAATATCATGAGGTTAGCTTCAAATATGACTTATTGAAATATTTGTATATGCTGTATAAATTTTATTCATTGTTTCTTAAAAGGGAATAAGTGAGAATGCCCCGTTATTTTTAGGGGCGAATATTTATGTATTTGGTACTTTAATTATATCTCTTTGTGTAAATATCACGATAAGAAGAGATGCAATTCCTAAAAAGAAGAAACCTTGAACTAAAGGAATGACTGTTCCATCATATGATAATCCAATCAAGGCCCCAAAACCAACAGATATAAGTGTCTGAACTGAGCTAATTACTGAGTTTGCCACACCTGCTATATGTCCCAGTGGCCCTACCGCGAGAGTATTTAAGTTTCCAAAGAGAATTCCAATACATAAGAAGGTTAGTGCTAGATATATAATTAGGAAGCTCAAAGGAGGATGACCTGATGTCATAAAAAGGAATGTGTAAAATGCCCCTGAAAGAAGTGTGATAAGAGAAAGAGCATACTTACAAAGTCGCTCCATCCCAAGTTTCATAACGAGTTTAGAATTTATAAATGATGATAGACCTATAGCGAGTGCCAAACAGCCGAAGTAGAGTGCAAAAGAGTCTCCAACTTTATATTGACCTTGTAGTATTTGTTGAGCAGAGCTTAGGTAGCCTACAAAAGCTCCAAAGCCAAGTCCGGCAGCTAGAGTATAGCCCCTAGCTGTAGGATGAGCTAATGTTTCCTTTGCGCCAGCAAAAATAGTTTTAAACGAAAACTTAACTCTATTCTCTATTAAGAGTGTTTCTGGTTGTCTCTTCCAAAGCCAGATTATTCCTAGTGCTCCAAGTATGATAAGTACTCCAAAGATTGTTCGCCATTGTGAGAATATCAATATTAATTGTCCAAGTGATGGTGCGAGAGCTGGTACCATTACAAATACAATCATAATAAGTGACATGATCTTTCCCATCTCCCTACCGCTAAATTGATCTCTAATCATAGCGACTGATACCACTCTACACGAGGCGGCCCCAAAACCTTGAAGAAAGCGACCGACCAGCATCATTGTAAAGTTCGTTGCTAGCATTGAAAGAAAGCTGCCTACTATAAATATTGAGACTCCTAGATATATGCTTTTCTTGCGGCCAAAAGAATCTGAGAGTGGTCCATAGAGCATAAGTCCAAATGACATTCCTAGAAACACTGTTGAGATAATTAATTGTGAGTCATTCTTATTTGCTACGCCTAAGCTTGTTCCTATTTGATTAAGGGCCGGTAACATTGCATCGATAGATAATGCAACAAGTGACATAAGAAGCGCCATAAGCGCCACAAACTCTCGTTGATTAAGTTGATTATTGTCTTTGTTCATAAGTTTCTCATTCTTTATTATTAGTACGTCATTTGAGCATACTAATAGTTATATGAATAGCTTTCATGTAAAGATGTTTTAAATTCTATTTGTTGAGAGGGGTTGGCAATAGCTTAGCTTAGTATTTTGTTGAATAACTCCCAGGTAAGAATAAAGCTTTCATCTTTAAATTTACAAATTGAAATCGCATTCATATTTTTTTTGTAGTAAATCTGTGGAGTGCCACCTATTAGTCGACATAGTGGAGATGTTGGATTCACTCCGTCTGGCCCAACGTATACTTTCTTAAGTATGGATTTACTTGTATTGTTAATAACATTTATAGAAGTACACCTATTGTCTTGGCAAAGGTTCTTGGATAGAGATACTGACTTATATTTTTCAATAGTTATTGGAGTAGTCAGTTTTCTATCTTTATAGACATTCATTGAGTAGCTATGTGTTGTCATTAGAATTAGAGTAAGAAGTTTTACTTTCATTATTTTACCTCTAAATATTCTAATGTTTTAGTATGCTTGAGTATATTCTCTGCATCTTCCCAGCCTTCTAGACCAGAGCCTTCGCCCCAAGAGTTTCTAATATTGATAAGACAGCGGCCATTTTTAAATTTCATCCCATTAACTACTACTGAGTGATTACCACAACGAGAATTCTCTACTTTTTTTTCATACTCTTCTTTTGTTGTTCCCCAGGAGCTCATAAAGAATAAATCCTCAAATCTGTCATTTCTGGCCCTTTGACCGCAAAGTCCGATACTAACACTTCTTCCTTTCATCAGTCTTTCTTTTAGCATCGTGAACTTTTTATTTGGTGTTTTAAATTCTATAAACTTAATTCTGGGTCTAATATTATTTGTTTTTAAAAACTGTCTGTTTTCCTTACAGTCTTGTGTGATAAAAATTCCTTTCAAAGCATCTGTATAATGTTTTGAAGATAAAAGTGCTTTCTCATAGTTTATATTTAATCGACCGTAGTAAATTGACATGTCTTGAATGAGTGAATTCGTAATTTTTCCAAAGTCTTCAAGAAAACTATTTATTTGTCCTTTGCTTATGTCTATACAACCATTATGAGTCACAATTTCATACTTGTCTTTGGCCCTACTTGTTGAACGAAGGGCCCTCGCCACTAGTCTATTGTATTTATTTTGACTTTCTCCCTTGCGCTCTATGGTTTCCATAAACGGGGCATTTTCTTCAAGGCATACGCCGTTATTTATTACACAATCTGTAAAATAACCTGAGCCAGCCGCTGCTGTTTTTCTTGTTCCTAGACCCTGACTCTGATTCCAAAAGCATCGATGTCCATCAATAATTGAAACTTGTTCTTTTCCACATTTTTCCGGTGACTCAATACAAAACTGTTCCTCAATAAGTGCTGATCCACTAAATGCCCAACAGAGTCCATTTCCGTCCTGGTCTCTTGTTGGCGTGAAACGATCCTCGTAATTAATAGACGGGCATTGCTCTTTTGTTAAGGCATTACTATTTATGCAGAATATGATGATGATAATAAACTTCATATAAAATATTCTAATAATTAGATTTTAATATATATAGAGGGAAGCTTGATTTGTGTTACAAGTTAACTGTATCGCATCTTACTTTGCTAGGAAGGCGACTCCCCATTCATGAATTTGCAGAGCACCCTTTGAAGAAGGTAATCTGTAAACTGCACTAAGTGGGTTCCAGCCTTTATTTGGTCTCTTTTTAAATGATGCTGACTTACCTGTTTCGATTTGGTTACTTGGTATAACAACAAAGAGAACTCTTTTAAAGTATGCTGGAGCTACCGAGCTATTCCACTGGGCAGACTTTTGAAGATCATCATGTGACTGGGGATAAACGCAGAAGTTACCCTTTGGAAGTTTTAAAGACCAAAACTCTTCGAAGTCTGTTATTTCCTTATCTTTAAATTGCATTTGATTAAGTGTACTAACCATTTTCTTGTAAATATCTGTTCTGTCTCCACAGAAGCCTTTCTCGTTTTGCAATGTATTTGAGTCAAGTTTGTAATCATAGTAAAGATAGTCGTGAGCAACACCATCTACAGTTATTTTCTTATTCTTTGTTTTAAATAACCATCCGTCTTTACTGTGAATAGGACTAGCTGCTAAGAGATTACTCTTGCCTTTGAATTTAATTTGAAATCTTGTTTCTTCTGCACTGCCATGAATATAGAGATTGGGTTTTCCCGCTACAATATTACCTGGTCCTGGATAATAGTTTTGAGAAAGTCCGCCTCTTTGCCATACTCCTGGACGATTATAGTTTGGGTATGAGTATTGGCCATAAGAGTGCCACCATGGGTAGCGATATGGGACCATGTTAAATCCCCAGTTTGGTTGACTCATATATTGACAGTTATAGCAAAATTGTCCCGGACGTGTTCCACTTGAGTTACCCATACACTGTGGTGTCATGGCCATACAGGTTGCTTTTTGGCCCCCGCTAACTGGTGCCATACCCATTGCGTGAATACTTTGAATACTAGATGTAATAATCGAAGTGAATATAATTAAGCTGATAAATATTTTCATTTAGATACCTTGAAATTAATCGTCTGCTCTTTAGTCGAGTGGGGGATAGTTTTATCAAATGAACAACCGTTCTTTGTAAGATATGAAAACTTAAACTTTCCTTTTGGAAGTTCAATATTAAAACTCCCTTTTGTAGGAATTTCTATTTGATAAATTAATTGTCCATTTTCAGAAACAAAGAGCTGTCCTGTTTTGGAGCTCTCACATTCTTTTGTTGGAGATAGCTTTCCTACTATTTGGGCGGCCTGTATATTAAATGCTAAAACTAAGAGTAAGACATATTTCATAGAGAAATTATATCAATTACTCTATGCCTGCATCAAGAGGGGGAATTATTGATTCTTTTGACGAATTAACAGAAGCTATTTAAGAAAAAGCTCTTCGCTGAGTCCTTTGCATGGCCGATACTTTCTTCTGTAAGCTCCTCAAAACCAAATAGAACGGGATAGAATATTTGTCCTTTAATAAGCGAGTGAAATTGTTTGGCAATAAGCTGAGAATCGAGCTGAGATTTGATCTGACCGTCTGTCTTTGCTTGATCTATCCAATTTATGAATCTCATCTCTGATTCCATAAACTTAGCAAAATGCTCTTCATTAATGGCCCTTCCTTTAATGAGTTCACTAAGAACTAGCTTAGAGGTTTTCATATAACCGGGGTATGTTAAGAGTTCAACCTTTCTAGAGATTATGGCATTAATTTGGGAACCTATTGCTAGGCCTGGCTCATAGGAAGGTAATTCAAAATTACAGAATGTATCTAATAAATTCTTTGTTATCGTATCGAAGATTATATCTTTGTTAGCGAAATACTTATATAGTGTTCGCTTTGAGACATCGGCCTTCTTTGCAATGCTCTCCATTGAGCTCATATCAAGCCCTTTTACTAGCATTTCATCTATGCTGGCGTTAATAATACTATTTGATATATCTTCTTTTCTTCCCATGCAAGCCTTTGTAATTATTGCTTTAATCTAATAAGTAAACGGTGTCGTGTACTTTTTGATTGCAATTAATAGCGGTGACCTATAAAGTAAACGCATGCGTATACTATAGCTCATTGCTATAAAAATAGGAAGCCTTATGAAGCTATTTATAATATTGAGTCTGATTTTATCTTTAGGAGGTTTTATGCTTACAAGTTGTTCTACTTTCGGTTCTAGACCTAAGAACTTTGATATGTCTGGGATTGAAAGATCACCTAATTTTGATAAGGACGAGAAAAAGTTTGTTAATAGACGAGCGAATATAATTAAGGAAATGAAAAAGAATGGATTCTCTTTCAAGATGATAAAGGATTGGATGGTCGGTGGAGATAGAACATTTCCAGACCATAAACTTCCTGAAGTGATCCCTGATATGGAGGAGTTTTTAAGGCCTTCAAATGAGGCCAAGTTTATATGGTTTGGACACTCTTCATTTCTAATGAATATTAATGCAAAGATGATACTTGTGGACCCTGTTTTTTCAAACTCTGCTGCTCCTGTAGGATTCATGGTAAAAAGATTTCAAAAAGCCGTTCTAGATCTGGCCGATCTTCCCAAAATTGATTACATCGTAATTTCTCATGATCACTATGATCACCTTGATATGAAGACTGTAAAATTCTTTGCAGAGACTGATACTCAATTTATAACACCGTTAGGCGTCGGCTCCCATTTAAAGTCATGGGGGATAGGCGAAAGTCGTATCACGGAACTTGATTGGTGGCAGAGTACAGTAAGAGATGGTATCGACATTATTGCTACGCCTGCTCAACACTTTTCAGGTAGAACAGGATTTAATGATAACGAGACACTTTGGGCATCTTGGGTGATTAAAACTAAGGATCAAAGAATCTATTTTAGTGGTGACTCTGGATATGATACCCACTTTAAAGATATAGGTGATAAGTATGGCCCTTTTGATATCGCATTTATAGAAAATGGGCAATATAACAAAAGTTGGGAAGCTGTACATATGATGCCTGATCAAGCCGCACAGGCCTATTTTGATCTTAAGGCCAATATGTTTTTCCCCATTCATTGGGGAATGTTTGAACTGGCAATGCACAGTTGGTTTGATCCAATTGTACAAATAGATAAGCTATCACAAGAGAAAGGAATAAACTTAATAACACCAAAAATTGGGGAGTCTATTACTTTAACTAAGGAAATAAAGACGACAAAGTGGTGGGAATCATACCTATAAACAGGAGAGTATAATGGCGTTCAAAATTACAGATAGTGGATTCAAAGATTGGCATCCTAACAAGTTAAATGACTTGGATGGAAAAACATTTTTTATAACAGGAGGTAATTCTGGAATTGGACTTGAAGCGGCAATTATTCTTGCATCTAAAGGTGCAAATATTCTTATCAGTTCAAGAAGTGTTAAGAAGGCCGAGATTGCAATTGGAAAAATAAAGAAGAACTCTCGTGCTAAAGTTGATTACGTTATTCTGGATCTTTCTAGTAAGGACTCAATTGACAATTGTACTTCTGTTGTAAAAGAAAAATATAATAAGCTTGATGCTATTATTAATAATGCTGGGATAATGCAAACTCCACAGACTAAAACAGTTGATGGTCATGAGCTACAGTTTGCTACTAATCATTTAGGGCACTTCTATCTAAATTCACAATTATTTAATCTTGTTGAAAATGCAGCAGGTAGAATTGTTGTTGTCTCAAGTATAGCCCATAAACTTGGAGGTATAAACTTTGATGATATTATGCATGAGCATAATTATGATTCAACAAAAGTTTACGCTCAAAGTAAGTTGGCAAACCTTATGTATGGATTAGAACTTGATAGAAGATTGAAGAATACAGGAAGTCCGGTTGCATGTGTTATCTGTCATCCAGGATATTCAAATACTAATCTACAGAGTTCTGGACCTAGGCTAGGCTGGAAGTTTCTTTATAAATTTACGAATATTCTTATTTCTCAACCTGCCTTTAATGGTGCAATTCCAACAGTTTTAGCGGCCGCTGGTGAAGAGGCCGTTGCCGGTGCATATTACGGACCTCAGCTTATGGCCGAAAGCCGAGGTCGAGTGAGTGATGCTAATGTTGCTAAGCAAGCACTAGATGAAAAAAGTGCAGAACTTCTTTGGAAGAGAAGTGAAGAGCTTCTAGATTATACTTGGGACATACATTAAAGTAGCATATCTCTTATAAAAACACCTGTAGGGCTCTCTGTAATTTCGCAAACGTCCTCAGGTGTGCCCTGTGCAATAATTTGTCCTCCTCCCTGACCACCTTCTGGCCCAAGATCAATAACCCAATCAGCACATTTTATAACGTCCAGATTATGCTCTATGACCACAATCGTGTTACCGGCATCTGTTAGTTTTTGTATGACATTAAGGAGATTTTCAATATCCTGAAAATGCAAACCAGTGGTAGGCTCATCCAGAATAAAGAGTGTCGAGCCAGTATCTCGTTTTGAGAGTTCTCTTGCCAATTTTATTCTTTGCGCTTCCCCTCCCGATAATGTCGT
The DNA here is from genome assembly GCA_001874305.1 of Bacteriovorax sp. MedPE-SWde. Lineage (GTDB taxonomy): Bacteria > Bdellovibrionota > Bacteriovoracia > Bacteriovoracales > Bacteriovoracaceae > Halobacteriovorax_A. Next base: position 87,340 of record MPCU01000010.1, read on the forward strand.
TGCTGGTTGACCTAGCTTGATATAACCGAGTCCGACTTCCATGAGAGTATCTAATATCCTTGCTATTTTTGGATGATTCATAAAAAGTTCTCTCGCTTGTTCAACTGATAAATCAAGAACATCAGCAATAGAGTGTTGTTTAAATTTTACTTTTAATGTTCCATCATTAAAGCGTTTGGTTTTACATTCGTCACAAGCAACCATGACGTCGGCCAGAAAGTGCATCTCGACAGTAATATATCCATCTCCTTGGCACTTCTCACATCGTCCACCCTTTACATTAAAGGAGAATCTACCCTTCTTGTAGCCAAGCATTTTTGATTCAGGAAGCTCAGAAAAGAGGTCTCTTACGAGATCAAAGAGTTTTGTATACGTTGCTGGATTACTTCGCGGTGTCTTGCCAATAGGCTTTTGATCAATATTTATAACTTTATCTATGTGCTCTAATCCCGTGAGCTTAGAATGTTCTCCGACTTCAAGTTCTGATTTGTGAAGTATATTATTCAGTGCAGGATATAGTATTTGATTTACAAGAGAAGACTTTCCAGCTCCAGATACACCTGTGATGCATGTAAATAGGCTTATCGGTATATTACAATTTACATTTCTTAAATTGTTGGCCTTTGCTCCATGTATTTTTATCCAGTCACCAGTTGAAACTCTTCTCTCTGTTGGTACCTCTATTTGTAATTTTCCTGATAAGTATTTACCTGTAATAGAGGATTTATTTTTCTTTAGTTGTGAAGGAGTCCCTTGGGCAATTACTTGTCCTCCCAGACGGCCTGCTCCTGGCCCTATGTCCATTATCCAGTCAGCAGACTCCATTGTCTCGTGATCGTGCTCGACAACAATTAGAGAGTTGCCAATATCACGTAAGTGACAAAGAGTTTTAATCAATTTTATATTATCTCTTTGGTGTAGGCCGATTGAAGGCTCATCTAGTATATAGAGAACTCCTGTTAACTCACTTCCTATTTGTGATGCTAGTCTTATCCTTTGGGCCTCGCCTCCAGATAGGGTAGGACCATTTCTATCTAGGGAGAGATAGTTGAGACCGACGTTCACTAGAAAACCAAGTCTTGTTGTAATTTCCTTCAGTAGTTCTTCTGAAATAGTTTTATTATTTCCTGTTAATTTTAGCTTTAAGAAGAAATCATGACAGTCTTGGATACTCATTGAGGTGATATCAATGATTGATTTTTTCTTTATATGTACAGAGGTGACTTCAGGTTTTAACCTTTTTCCGCTACATTCACGACAGGGAAGTACTGAAGTATACTTGGTTACCCAGGATCTCTTTCCATCTGTTTTTGCTTTCATGTAGAGTCTAAGTAATCTCGGGATTAGCCCTTCGTAATTTGCTGTCCAGTTGTACTCACTATCATCACCTTCCCATACAAGATCTAGTTGATGTTTTGGATTGTCTGAGCCATAGAGAACTCTATCTCGAAGTGTCTTAGGGATTTTATTCCACGGTTTATCCAGTGGCAGGCCCCAACATTCTTCCATGGCATTTATTCTAGCTAATCCCCAATTTATTCCTTTTTTTTCTCCATTTGCATGAAAGTAATTATCCCATGGCTTCATTCCACCCATACATATTGAGATATTCTTGTCGGGGACCATTTTATTTTCATCAATAGTCGTAACGTGACCTATTCCATTACATGATGTACACATTCCCTGTGGGGAGTTAAAAGAGAATAACTGTGGAATTAGTTCTGGAAAAGCATGTCCACAGCATGTTCTTTGTTCACTCATTTTTAAATCTTCTCTACCTTCAACGTGAACTATAAGTTGTCCATCACCGGCCTTTAGGGCAACTTCTACACTGTCTAATAGTCTTCTTTTTAGCTTTGATTCTTCCTTTATTTTTAAGCGATCAACGACAACTTCTATATTATGTTTCTTGTTCTTAGCTAGTGAAACGACATCATTTATATTTTGAATTACTCCATCTATTCTGACTCTTGTGAAACCATCGCCTCCAAGTTTTAAGAGTAGGTCTTTGTATTCACCTTTTCTATTGTCTACGATAGGAGCAAGGATAATCACTCTTGAGCCTTCTGGGATCTTCAATATTTGCGCCACCATGCTTTGAGCGTCTCCACGACCTACTTCTTTTCCACATATATGACATAATTGAGTTCCGACTCTTGCAAAAAGAACTCTTAAGTAGTCATAGACTTCTGTAATAGTACCTACTGTTGAGCGTGGATTCTTACTCGCTGCTTTTTGTTCGATTGCTATCGTAGGTGCGAGCCCTCGAATGGTGTCATATTTAGGTTTTTCCATTTGACCAAGGAACTGTCTTGCGTAAGAGGAGAGTGATTCAACATATCGTCTTTGTCCCTCGGCATAGATTGTGTCAAATGCGAGAGAAGACTTTCCTGAGCCAGAAACGCCGGTGATAACGACTAGTTTCTTCTTTGGGATATTGACATCAATATTCTTTAAGTTATGTTCTCTTGCTCCAAGTACTTGGATCACATCTAATTCTTTTATTTTTTTCATGATAGCTACCTATTTTTGAATCCTAAAAAGTGTATGCGTAAGTAGTGCGTAAGTCAAGTTGTGGTTTATAATCTATTTACACTGGCTGAAGTGCTCTTAATGTTTTAAAATTAGCTTTTATATAAATGGATTAGTGCATGAATGAATATATGACAGAAGAAGAAATTAAAGAATTAGCGGCACAGCTTCGCTGTCCTACAGAAGATGAAATTTGCGAACTGATGGAGGATTCAAATTCCTTTATGATATCTGAAACGCTGAAGAAGTTAAGTCTTGGTGTAGGTGATGTTGTCATGGAGCTTGGGCCAGGTAATGGACATCACTTAAAAAGTATACTTAAGACTGCAAAAGAAGCATTTATTGTGGATATTTCTGATTATACAATCTCTGCAATAGGAGAGCGATACTCTAAGTCAGTTTTGGAGGGGAAGCTTAAGACGATACTTACTGATGGTGTATCAATTGATATTGAGTCAGGTATTGTAGATAAGGGTTTTACTGTAAATACAATCTACTTTTGGCAAGATCCGATCTCATATTTAAATGAGATAGGAAAAGTATTTAAAAATGATGGTGAGTTCTTTATTACTTTTGCTCATCAAGACTCTGTAAAAGATCTCCCATTTGTTAAGTATGGTTTTGAACTATATAACGAAGAGAAGCTTCAAAAGCTTTGCGAAGGAAGTTGTTTCTCCGTTTCTGAGTTATTACTTAAAACTGAAAAAATATCTTCTAAGATTGGAGAAGAGCTTCAGCGTGACTTCGTAATTGCGAAATTAATAAAATCTTCTTAGTCTACCTGTTGGCGATAAACTTCTTAATGAAGAGATATAGTGGAACTGTTGAGAACAGTGACACCGGAATAAATGTAAGTGGTGGAATGAGGTAATAAAGTCCTAACTCAAATAAAATAACACCCCCATAGATCGAAATAACTGTTTCAGAAGAAATTGCGACGATTGCGCATCCTAGACCATGGTTTTTAGCGAGGTGTTTAATATCAATCTCCTTGTTAGTCGTTTGTTAGGCAACTTGTCGATTGTATATGTATACCAATTTGCTTTTTAATAATTTTTTTTATGATTAGATAAAAGTAAAGATTCTAAAGACTTAAGTGCCTTTTGATTATTTTCTGTTTTCTTGTATTGAGATGAGTATTCTTAAGTATTGCCAATTTTATATGCTTTTAGTGGTGGCCAAAAAACAGAGAGTACTCATTTACGTAAATACTCTCTGTCGAAGTTGATAGAATAATTAATTACTCAATGACTTCATAAAGTTCACTAAATCTGTTCTCTCTTGAGAAGATAAATTTAGCCCACTTCTTAACCTTCTATTATCAATTGCATTAAAGCGATTTGTTTGTCTTGCAAAGTTCTTATCAACAAGTATTTCCTCTTGATACGATGCCTGTAAGTCTGGACTAATCTGGTAATTCGATAAACTATTACCAATATTATTATAGTGATTAACTACATCCTCTAAAGTCTTTATTGATCCATTGTGCATGAACGGGGAAGTTTTTGATATGTTTCTAAGGCCGGGTGTTTTAAAGCGATAACGATCTGAGCTAAGTCCTGTCACCTCTTCCCTTCCTGTATCATCAGAGTTACTAGAAAGAGAAGGGTAGATATGTGGGACACCAACACTATGTAGTTGGTTATCTGTTAAATTTGGGCCACTGTGACATTGAATACATTGACCTCTTGTTAGAAAGACTTCTAGACCTCTTTTTTGTGAAAGGTTTAATGCGCTAGTGTCTCCAAGAATGTATTTGTCATAAGGAGTATTAGATACTAGGAATTCGTTCTTTATAAACTCCCCAAGTGCACGCCCAATATGACCAATATTGTATGTTTGTGTTGTTGGATAGGCACTTTGTAGCAGAGTTAAATAATCCGTGTCTATTAGAACTCTTCTGCTCATTATATTATCCCAAATTGTATGGTTATCTGATGATGTTGCAAGATCATTAGAGTTTAACTGTCCCAGCATTTCATCATTACTTAATAGAGGAAAAATCGTTTGAGCATCCAAAGCGCTTGTTAGTAGCGATGATATATTTGCGTTGATAGAGACTGGGGTTGTAAGTATACCGTTTCTCATTTGAACTCTTCCATCATAGAAGGCCATCTCCTGCTCATCTTGTCCTAGATTAAATAATTGAGGTGAATGTCTTCTTATAGTTTTAGAATTAGAGTTGATTTGAACTCTATTTGGTCCTTCTCCTGTTGCTCCTGTCCCTATTGAGAGTGCAAGTGAATCACTAGTTCCAAAATTAGGATCGTGACAACTCGAGCATGATATATCTCTATTTCCACTAAGGTTCTTATCGTTAAATAGCTTTTTGCCAAGCTCTGTAAGATTATTGAACTGTGCACTGTTGTTAACAGCGACAAGGCCGCTTTCTCTGATTAATCCATTTAGCCTTCTGTCTGTTTGTACTTCAGCTGGTGAAAGTTTTACTTCTTCAATACCTGAGTCATTACATGATGTGAGAATTAAAATTGAAATCATAATGATAATAATTTGTAGTAAGTACATAAACATCTCCTTAATACGTCTCTTTATCAGTATCTTATCAATCTTAGGGGTTTCTTAGTGTTGCCTTTTGTAAAATTTTGTATCTGAAAAGATCGAAACAAATTGTTACATTTCAAAACATTAGTGAAAACTAGGGCCGGCACTTGTTTGATAAATTTAGATTACACAAGGAGATAAATATGACTTTAGATTATAGAGAATTAAAGAAAGAGTTTTTAAAGAAGCAAAGACAAGAAAAGGAAAGTTGGAAAAAAAATAATCTTGAAGAAGATGAGTGTATGACTAAGGAAGAGGCGCTTCTTAGAGACAAGAAGCAAGAGCATTGGGAATATTTAGTTGGTAAACTATTTAAATGAGTTTCTTTGGAAAAGAAAGTGTTGTTGTTGTTCCTACATTATCTCCATGCGTGGATGAATTGACCTTGATTTGTCCACCATAGGAGATCATGAACTTTTTAACGAGAGGCATACCAAAACCTGTTCCTAATTCACCATCAGTTCCAAGTCGTGAAGTTTGCTCTGTTTCACTAAAGAGATTACTTAATAGTTCCTCTGGGATTCCTATTCCATAGTCAGTAATGATGACCTCATTAACATCTTCTTTTTCAATTGAGGATATATGAATTTCTCCACCTTCGTGAGAGAATTTTATAGAATTTGTTAGTATATTGTTAAGAATAGAGTTAACCAAGCTTGTTTCTTCTGCAAATACTTCTAAGTCTTTATCATGGCCTTCAGTAATGGTTATATTCTTTGATTTAATTTTTTCGTTAAGTGTTTTAAGTGATTTATTTAAAGAGTTTGAGAACTTTATTGGAGTTGACTCAACCTTAAATTTACCTGCTTCTAGGGCCTGCATCTTTCTCGTTAGGTCAATAATGTCCAAAGATTCTTTTGCATTTTCTTTAATATTTTCAAGCATGTTGCTCTTTGCTTCTTCATTAAGTAAATGGCCCATTTCTGTAAGGCTATATATAGCACTAACAGGATTCCCTAGATCATGACACAGAACATGTATTAAGGTTTCTCGCTGCTTACTGAGGAGGTTTGCTCTGTCTTGCGCAGCTAATCTTTCTCTAAGGTTTTCTGCATATCCTATATAGACTTTTCTTATGAGGAACATAAGGAATAATATAGTAAATAGAGAGACACCAACTGTTTGAGTTATGGTTTTTAAGATTCTTTGAGAGTTCTTGTCTCTATTTTCTGCTAGCGCCTCTGTTGAATCATAAATTTCTAAGGAGAAGTCACTGAGTTGGTTTTGAAAGTCTTTACTTATAGATAGTTTCTTTGCCTCGACCAACTTTTCCTTTGTAAGGAGATATATAATCTCTCTACCATCTTTAAATAGCTTTGTAGCTGATTCTTTGGATGTTTTTGATCTTACATTAAGAGACTTATAGTTTTGTTCAAGAGACTCAAAGTTCATTTTCAGATCTTGAGCAATACTCCTATCTTGATTTTCAAAAACTAATTTAAATTGATAATTAATCTGATTAACTAGTCTAACATTTATTGCACTTCTTTCAGTAAGAGGAAAGTGTAACTCATCAATTTCTTCAAGTGTATTCCACATTTTACTTATAATAGAGATAGTAAGAATAACGAGAAATATTGATAATAGTAAGCCTAGTATAGAGGCCTTCTTTGGGAATAAATTAACTTCTTTAGTGTTTTCTATCATAGTATTAGTGACATTGACCTTGCATATGACTCGAAGTCTTGAATCATTTTTGTTGATGCTTCTTTCTTTATTTTCTTATGGAGGTGATAAATACAATCCGAATCATACTCTACACCTTCAAGTCTTGTCGCAGCTTCATTGATAATCATCTCAATTGGTTTATTAGATTGGATTTCTCTAATATAAGCACACGTTCTAAATTCTGGAGTTTTTTCATTTTCTACAGAGAACTTAGCGTATGTATTTTCTGAGTTATTATATAGTTCAAACTTTGCAAAAGTCTTAAAGATATTTCTTAATATTTTAGGATCATTTTGTGAGTACTTTAGGGCCTTTGTTAACAGAGACACTCCTTCGATTTCACTTCCCTTTTTTAGAGTATCTAATGCACAAACAGTAATTCCTGATGCGCAAAACCTTACAATATCGATATTGTTTGATTCATCATCAAGAATTTTTGTACAGTACTTCTCTAGTTCTACAAATTTACCTGAAAGAATAGCGAGCCTAAACATGTCATATATTCTCACCATACTAAGAGGGAATGTTTTAAAAACTTTCTTAAGTACTTTGTAGGCCTTGTCATAGTTCTCTTCTTCAAAATAGAGATCATGTAAAATTAAGAGGCATTTGTAATGATCTTTATTAAATCTAAGTCCTTGTATTGCCAGTGAGATTGCTTCTTGGTTGTTACTTTCGCTCATTTGTATTTTGGCGAGATAGTAATAAACCATCGATGGTCTAGGATGAAGAGCTTGAGCAACGTGGGCCATCGCCTGTGCTCCAGCATAGTCTTTAGACTCAGTTTTAACTTTTATCTCATTAAGTATATATTTGTACTGGGAAGGGAATGTTTTGTTAATTAAGGTCTTTTCAATTTTCTTTAATAGTTTTGTTTGATCATATGGCTCGACAATATAGTCATCAATATCTTCTTCAAGTGCTTGAGCAAATGTGTAGATGGCCTTATTTAAAGAAAACGCAAGGAAGAATCTTTCAAAGTTGTTAGGAATAAGGGACTTATGCTTGTCAATTAGCTTAAATATCTCTTTGTCATTTGTTTCAATAAAGCATGCTAAATATGATGGCTTATTTTTTTGTAAAAACGTAAGAGATTCTTCTATTGTTTTCGTTGAATGTATATTTTCTTCTTTTACACCAAGGTTAGTGAGTGTATTTATTGTAACACTTTTTATTTTCTCTTTAGGATCAAGAATTAAATATTGCAGGTTCGTGATCTTTGAATTTAGTTCAGCTCGTTGAGTTGCATTTACGCTCATTTAATTCTCTATATAATACTTTTATAATATCTATTATATTGTATAATATTTTGTAATATATAAAAGGGGAAAACTTCGTATGAAAGTACTTGTTGTTGATGATAGTGCTGCTCAAAGATTGATTCTCAAGTCAGTTGTTCAAAATTTTGATAAAGATCTTGATGTTATTGATCTCGCAGATGGAACTCAGGCCCTTAAAGAGCTTAAGAATGGCGGAGTATCATTAGTATTCTCTGACATCAATATGGAGCCGATGTCTGGAATAGAACTAGTGAATGAATGTAAAGCCCTAGACATTGACCCTGTTTTTGCCTTTGTTACATCCCATTTAACAGATACGATGAAAGAGAAGGCTGATTCTATAGGTGTAAAGTATTTCATTACTAAGCCAATTACCCAAGACAAGATTGAAGAAGTTCTTAAAGAGGTTCTTCATGCTTAGTTTAAGTAGCTTTTCAGATAATATAGTTAACAGTTGTAAAGCGACATCTATTGAGTTTCTTGGTGCGAAAGATGTCTCTATCACAGTAGTTAATCCTGAAGTTATATTCGAAGAAATTTCTGGTCCTAGCATTGAAGTTCGAGGTAAAAAAATACACTACTCTTGTATTCTCGAGTATAAGGCCGATCAGAGTTTACAAATCTTAGACTTATTTTCTCAAAATTATCCTTTCTTAAATAAAGATGAATTACCTGAATTAGATCTTCTTGATTTGTTAGGAGAGTTTCTTAATATTCTTTCTGGAAAGATTAATAAAGAATTAGAATCTGTAGAAGGTGACCTTTCTATTGAAATCCCATACTTTGAATATGGAATAGATGTAGAAGAGTCTCAGCAGTTTGGCTCGATTGAGTGTTTATTCGATAATGTTAAGTTTAATATACACTTTGTGATTAATTAGTCTTCAATAGGTTCAAGTCTGTTCTCTGACTTCTTAGGACTGAAGAAGTGTAGTCCCTTATATTTCTTTGATGGTAAACTCGAAATTACTGCAATAGCACCTTCGGTTCTATGGACATATTCGAGTACTTTTCTATCTGATTCAAGCTCAATTGGGGGATGACCTTTTCCTGAAAAGAGTCTACGTCTCCAGTATTTATTGTATTGACGAGGATTCATAGAAACAACATTATTTAGAAAGTCGATCATGTGAGATGATTTCTTTCCAATATGTGCAGCAAATATTCTCTCTCCGTTACGCCATAAAACCCTGTGACCTAAGAATATATCTTTAAGGTCTTTTAGGTCTACATTCTCTTCAATTGCGGACTCTGTAGAGCTCATAACTACATAGCTATCGGCCATTGCAACAGGTGTTAGAATTAGGAATAAAAGTAAATATCTTATATACATATTATTTTTCATTTGTTTTAATTAGCTAATAGAATCCAGTATTATTTTTGATTTGTCCAAAAAAAAACTTAAGAAAAGTGAAATAAAATTAATGAAGATAAATAGATTATTCCTTATTGTTTCAACGGTGTTTTTTACATTGAAAACAACGGCATTTGAACTACAGACTAAAGGTTTTTTAAGCTTTGGTTATAGCAGAAGTAATACCGAGAAACCTTATCAGGCTACACTCACTAAAGATGGTGAGTATACTGAATTAACTAGAGCTGGTCTTCAATTTTCAAGCGTTATTAGTCATAAGACTGAAGCTTTTGTTCAGGCCCTCGCTGATGGAAGTGATGGTCGTGATGTTAACTTTAGTTTAGATATTGCTCATATAACTCACAACTTCAATAACAAGCACAAACTCTTAGTTGGTAAGATTAGACTCCCTGTCTGGTTGATATCAGAGTATTTACAAGTAAGTGCTTTGTACCCTTGGATTAATCCTCCTGAGGAAGTTTACGAATTAGTTCCCTTTGATGATATTGGGGGGACAGAAACTTTCTTTGGTGCTTCATTTGAAGGACAGGTCTTTAGAAATTCTCATAATCAACTTAATTATCGTATTTATAACGGTGGATCTGAAAGTCATTCAAACGGTATTCAGTCAAGAGTTGAGAACCTTCATGGTATAACATTTGATTATTTGCAAGGAGACCTAGAGTTAAAGCTTAACTATTTGAATATGATTAGTTCTGCCGAGCAAGAAGATGATTTAGGGGAGAAGCTAGACGTATCTAAGGGTCGTACTGAGTATTTCTCTGTAGGGCTTAGGTTTGATACTGAATCTTATATAGTGATGTCTGAAATGTCTCAAGTATATAGTGAAACGACAAGCTTTGAGGATGTCCTCTCATACTATGTTATGGGTGGACTTTATTTCGATGATCAGAAATATCTTCTTCATGCAACTTATTCTGAAGTTTCTGATAATGCCAAGTCAGATTTAGATCTATTTCAAGAGACTCTAAGTTTAGGTCTTAATTATCATCTCGATTATTCAACAGTTCTCAAGTTCGAGGCCAAGAGAGTATTTCTTCCTGAGCCTCCAAAATTTGAACCAGGTAAGAAGAAGCCAAAGGGTTCTGGTTTATTTGATGAACACCCTGATAAAGATGTCGATATTATTTCTGTATCTATAAGTACTATTTTCTAATAAAAAAAGACCACTTCATGTGGTCTTTTTTGAGACAATTGCTAGTTCTAATATCCTTATTAGCTCTATATATAATTTGCGAACTCAACTAAGACTATAAGTAGGACAAAGCTTTTCATCTCATACCTCTCATTAGTCTATGTAGATTTTTATTACGTAGTGGTATATTCCACCAGGAAAGTCTTCTGTCGCTGCGAACCTTCCTCCATTGTTATCAAGTCTAGGATCTTCGTCATAGTGATTAATCATATGACCATATATTGGTGACCCATCTCTGTGAACTCCAATCATTCTCAAATTCCCATTTTGTTGAATGAAATGTTGCGGGCTTCTTTCAAACTGAAATTGAGTTTGCCCCCTTGAGTTTCTATTACAGATAATCCTACTGCCATCTGTTGCCATCCCGTACTGATTTCCTAGGTTTGAGTATTGCCCATACGACTGTGGCCCTCTTGGTGGTAATCGGAATCTTTCATCTTCATAGCCTCCACCGTACATACTCATTTGATAATTATCATCCTCTTCAAAATAGTTATTTCCAAAGTTGTTCTGCATTGCTTGACCATACTGGCCACCTTGTTGATCTTGGTCTCTCTCTTGAGACTCTTGGGCCGACTCTAAAGCTTCCTCTGCTGAAGGTATATCAACACAGCTAATTAATGAAAAACTTAGTAAACTTAAAAGTATAAATTGCGTCTTCATATTTATCCCCCCTGTGGATATTGGTATGGATATACAATATCTAAGAATGAGAGTGCGCTGTTTTCACTAGTGTAAACTAATGTAACAAAATGTTTCTACCTACAAGCTATAGCGTGAATATGCTAAAATAATCCTAAATTACAAGGATTTACATATGCAAAAAATTATAATGATTGATGATGATAAAAAGCTATGTGATAAGCTTTCTGAGTACTTCGACGGTTTTCAGCTTAGTCTTAGCTCTTTTCAGACTTCTAAAGATGGATTAGATGCTATTAAAGAGTCGGACTTTTCAGTCCTTATCTTGGATGGAATGCTTCCTGATATGGATGGATTTGAAGTATGTAAAGAAGTAAGAAAGTTCTCTGACATTCCCATTATATTTTTAACAGGTAGAGTAGAGGAGACGGACAAAATATTAGGTCTAGAATACGGTGCAGATGACTATGTAACAAAGCCTTTTAGTGCAAGAGAGCTCGTGGCCCGTGTAAAATCTCAAATTAGAAGAATAGATGTAAAAGGTTCTAGTAATAAAGAGCTAGAAAGCGCAGGTCTAACTCTAAATCCTGGAAGCTATACAGCAAGCTATATGGCAAAAGATATCGACTTAACTGCAACAGAGTTTGAGATATTAAAGTTTCTTTTTGAAAACAAGGGAGAAACTAAATCTAGAGAAGAGATAATGGAAGGTCTTTATGGAGATACATGGGAAGCTTTTGATCGATCTCTAGATATAGCAATTAGTAGGATTAGAAAGAAGTTAAAGTCAGCATGTCCAGATGTTGAATTCATAAAGACTGTAAGACTTAAAGGATATATCTTTGTTGACTTTAATTAACTCTCTATTGCTAACGGCCCTTTTCTTTTCTTGTTCTATTACATTCTTTTTAATGAGGAAGTTAAAGTTTCAACATAAAGAAGAGCTTCAAAGAAAAGATAAAGAAAACCAGTTTCTAATAAGTGCACGAGATAATCTTCTTCGCTCTGTAAATCATGAACTGAGGGCCCCTCTTGCTAGAATAAAGTTAGATGTAGAAATGTTAAATGATATGAGTTCTAAAAAGTCTTTGAATGAGGATGTCTTATTTATGGAAGGACTTATTGATGAATTAATGGATCTCGAAAAGATCAAGGTTGGAAAGTTATCAAAGAATGAAATTAATATTACTAAACTAATTCAAGATGTTGTAGATAGATTAAATATTGATCTAGAATCACTTCATTTTGATAGCTCTGAAAGTATTGATTTCGATTGTGATGAAAGACTACTCGTAAAATTAGTTAAGAATCTTTTAGAGAATGCTTATAAATATAGAGCGCAAGGCGGAGATGTTCGAGTAAATTTAAAGAATGAAGATAAGAGAATTGTTTTAACAGTAATGAATGAAGGTGCAAATATTCCTTCTGAGGAAATACCATTTCTGTTTGAGCCGTTTTATAGGGCCAAAGGTTCAAAGGTTAATGGAGAGAGCGGTCTAGGTCTTGGGCTTAATATCTGTAAAGAGATTGCGATTGCACACAATGGTAAGATTCAAGTCTCATCTAAAAAAGATTTAGGAACTACATTTAAAGTGGTTCTTGCAAAGTAATTTTATATAGTGAAAGACTCCCATCTTGTTTTATATTCACTGAAGCAAAATAGCCATCGTACAGATACAATTTTGTTCTTTGGAAGTAAATTCTTGTCTCGTAGGGCAAGTGAACAGTATTTTTTTGTAAGCTCATCAAGCTCTGCCATTAATTGACTCTTTGTTTCTAAACCCATTTCAACTTCACTGTTATGATAATATGAGTTGTTATCATATTCTCCATCAAATTGTTCTAGAAATGGAGTAGTTAGTTCTTTTCTTAATAAGACTTCAAGCTTGGTATGCTTGTTTAGCTCCATTACTCCTTGAGGGATTATCTTTACTTTATTTTTCTCGTGAACTTCTATTAGTTGTAACTTTTCTAATTTTATTAGAATAGAAAAGAGTTGATTATTATTTAATTTCCATCTCTTTTTTATGTCAGCAATTGTGTTCTTTCTGTAGAGTTCACGAAAGATAGCAAAGTGACCTAAGTTTTTCACAAAGTAGCGATCTTGCTCTTGATTTAAAGCAAAGTGCTTTCTTGTATTATCCTTTGCTAGTTCAACAAGTTCAAAGAAAGGTATTTCCATACATTCACATATTTCAAAAATCTTAGAGGAGTAGCTATGATCACTTTGTGAGAAGAATCTCTTTATTGTAACTTCTGAAACCTCCATTTTTTCTGCAATATTTGCATATGTTAGAGATTTAGCCTTTAGCATATCTTTTAAAGTTTCCTTTATTTTCTTATATTCAATTTCAGTCATATTGATACCTATATTGTTTAAAAGTTTCAGCCAGTGATACTTTCGTGTCTTTTGTTGCTTCTTAGTATCATGATAGCTAAAAAGCTTCAAGCCAATAACGGCAAACTTTCATAGGAGAAAATATGAAAAAATTAATTATGGGGCTAGCTCTAGCAGCAAATATCAGTGTCTTTGCCCAACCAACAATCGAAATCGGCCTCCTACTAGATACTAGTGGAAGTATGGGAGGCCTTATTAATAAGACTAGGAATACTCTGTGGGAGGTCTTGAATATTCTTGATGATACCCATAAAAATGGAGAGATACCCAAAGTCTCACTTGGAATTTATTCATATGGAAACGGGGTAAGTCCTGATGCCCAAGATGAAATAGTCATGATTTCCAACTTAACAACTGATCATGATTCACTCTCATTAAAGTTCTTTGAGCTAGGTGCAACGGGGAGCCTTGAATTAGCAGGTAAGACTATCAGTAAGTCAGTTAAAGAGTTTAACTGGACTGAAGAAGGTGATTTTAAGGCCCTCTTCTTAGCAGGTAATGAAACTCTTAAGCAGGGGGAAGTTTCTGTTGAATCTGCTTCTGAGCTAACTCTAGATAATGATATCTTTTTAAATACTATTTATGCAAATGATTCGTATATTAGTGGGCCAAGTAAGATACCTTCATTTGGTGCTAGTACACGTGCACCTCTAAGAAAAATACCTGTAGGTAACTCATCTAGAGGACAATTTAATCAAGAAGATATTATAAAGGAAGAATGGAATAACCTTGCTGTTTTATCTGGTGGAAGCTTTGCTCATATTTCTAATAATGAAGTATTAGCGCATATTGATACACCTTTTGATAGTAAGTTATTAGAGCTAGACCAAGAACTTAATAAGACTTTTGTTTACTTTGGTAAGTTTGGGCATAGTTCTTATCAACAAATGATAAACTTAGACTCTCAGATTGGTAATTCATCGTCATCTGCAATGGTCTCTCGTGGTCGTTATAAAGTTGGGCACGGATACAGTGTAAAGAAGTGGGATCTTGTTGAAGCATACTTTGAAGGTAGCATTAATATCGCTGATGTTGATAAAAAGACATTGCAAAAAGATCTTCAAGGATTAAATGACATTGACTTGATTATGCATTTAACAAAAATGAAGAAGCTTCGAAAAGATATCAAAAACGAGACTAAGGAACTTTATAAGAAGCACAAAGAGTACGTGGATCAAAAGAGACTGGAGATGGGTAAGAAAACTATAGAAATGGTTATGATTGATTCTCTAAAGGAACAGTTAAGTAAAAAAGGTTTTGATTTTAAATAAGTAAGGAAGCTCCCTATAAGGGAGCTTTTTTCATTACGTTTTACTTAATTTATATTAGCTATTATTTCCTCTCATCTTTTCAAGTTTTGGGCAACGAAGAATACTTTTACAAATCCCCGAATACTCCTTACTAAATACCCCTAAATATACGAGACAAACTAGAGATACAATTGGTACCGCCAGTCCAGCAGGGGCCAGAAATAGGTGAAAGAGCAAGATATTCGCCACTATAGGAGATAGAAGCATTAGTGCAAATGGAACGAATGCTCCTAGCAACAATAGGCCTCCTGCAATTATTTCGCATATTTTTAAGAATGGAAAGAAGTAGCCTGTACCAGCTAATGCACCTAAGAACTTACCTGCTTCTCCTGGCATTGGAGGCATTGGGATGAAGTGAAAAAAGCCATTTAGTCCAAAGACAAAGAATATTAGCCCCAGGACAACTCTTGCGGTCAAAGTTATTTTTGATTGCATAGATTCCTCCTTATCTTAAAAAGATAATTAGCTCTATTATAGATCAACTAGTGAACTTTCAATGATACTTAGAATTAATTATGAGAGTCGTTGTAATTAGCTAATAAGATAGTGAAGTTGATACTATCTTATTAGGCCTTCTTAACAACTGAGCATTTGAGATACATTGCTCCATGTCCATCAACTTTACAGGAGATATCATGACCATTTACCGGCTCATCTAAGAGTTTAATATTTTTGGCCTTAGTTCCAACTTTTATAGTTCCCTTTCCGGCCTTAAGATCTCTGACTGTTGTCACTGAATCACCATCTTGTAATGGGTTTCCATTTACATCTACAAATTTTGGGCCTTGGTCTTCAACCTCTAGTGACCATTCATGGAAACATTCTGGGCAAACCCATAGTTGAGCGTCAGGGTATCCGTAAGGAGAATTACATTTTGGGCATTTTTGAGTATCTTCAGTCATGTAGATATATTATTACCTAAGGGGAGCAAAGTAAAATAGATTGCTTAGAAATATTTGCCAATCGGAATACCAATAGAGATTCCCATTGTTGTCGCATCTCTATTATCACGACCCCAACGTATATAGTTCAGCTCCCAGAAATAACCTCGACCCCAGCGTAGCCAAATATTATCGTATTTTTCATCAGTTTGAGTTGATAGAAACATCCCGTAGGTCATATGATAATTTTTAATTCCAAAAATATGCTTATATGTCGCTTCAAAGCCTTGAGGGTAAATTATTTTATTAGATGTTTTAGAATTTGAATCATATTTAAAAGTGAGGACTTGTGCTCCAAGTAGAGGAACAAGTTTAAAGCGATTATCAAGTGCTGTTGCAAGATCATAAGCAAAGTAGAGTCCGGCATTATTGAAATATGATTTATTTGCTACAAATGCATTGAAGCCTCTCAGCGAGCTTGCACTTGTTAGGTCCCACTTACCGTATAGCATAAAGGCCGGTGCTATTTTCGTACTACTGATACGGGCACCATCTTTAGTTTTTAATGAATAAGGTCCAAGGCCTACTGCCATTTTTAATCTGTTAAACCTCTTTGAAAACTTTGCGGATATTTTAACAGACCTAGTATCACCTTTGGAATTTACCATATTAAAAGTAATCGGCTGATTATTCATTAGTACGGACGTATATGGAGATCCTTGTGTAGAAAGTAGTTTATAGTTTGTTGTTGACCAGCTGAGGATAAGGCGGGATCTTTCTTTTCCTATTTTTCCGACTCGCTCCATATTACAACCAAGTGATAAGTATTGATCATCAAGTCCTTCGATCTCTATTGAGTATGAAGAGCAGGTATAATCAATAAGGTGCCCTTTTTTATTTTTTACAATAGTCTTTGAACTTAGACGGAGGCTTTCAATGTTATTCTTACCAAGAAATACTTTTATATCTCCAGGGTTAAAGATATTCAGATACAGTTTTGTATTCTTTATATCGCTTCCTTGTAAAATAATACTCTTACCTTGATGCAATAAACTTACTGTCTGCTTAGATTTTACAGAAATAGAAACAAGAGCACGAGGTGTTAGAAGATTGTCTGCTGTTCTTATCCATTGAGTTGAGTTTTTTATAATCCTTGTCTTAACAAGATCGCTCTTATGTTCTTTCTCAATTTTAAAGTTGGCGAGGTCAATATCTATTCTCTTTTCGCCTAGCTTCACTGGGCCAAAGGAAATGGATATCGGTGATTGTGAAAGTACCTCTGTGGCCAAAAATAGAATGGTAATTATTTTTATAAGGATGTGCATAGAATCATTTTAGATTATATCTATTGATATAAAAGGCTGAAAAATCTATCAAATGTGCATATATCCTCGTAATTCCAATCGATTAGAGATCTTTGTAACTTTCCATATCTCAATATTTATGGTAATTCTGTGCATAATTAGGAGATATTGATGGAAATCAACAAGAGAATAGAAGAACTCTCAAATGAGTTCTCTGGTTTTACAGACTGGGAAGATAAGTACAAGCATATTATTGGACTTGGAAAGGCCTTGGCCGAAATGCCAGAAGACTTAAAAACTGAAGAAAATAAAGTTAAAGGCTGTCAGTCTCAAGTATGGCTTCATGCTTCTCTTAATGATGGAAAGATTATTTTCGTTGCTGATTCAGATGCTTCTATAGTTAAAGGTATTGCTTCAGTTCTTGTAAGAGTTTATTCAAACTCAACTCCTGAAGAAGTTCTTGCAACTAAACCAGACTTTTTAGATGAGATAGGCTTAAGGCAACATCTCTCTATGTCTCGAGCTAATGGATTATCAAGTATGGTTAAGCAAATCTCTTTATATGCTTTGGCCTTTCAAACAAAAATTAAAATGGGACTTGCTTAATGTTAAATACATCTCGCCCTAGAAGAAATAGAAAGTCACATGCGATAAGAAGTCTCATGAGAGAAACAACTCTTACTGTTGACGACCTCATTGCTCCGCTATTTGTAATTAATGGAAAAAATAAGATTGATCATATTGAGTCAATGCCTGGTTATGCAAGACTAAGTAGAGACCTCCTTGTTAAAGAAGTTAAAGAACTATCACAAATGGGAATAAAGTGTGTTTCACTTTTTCCTGCTTTAGATGATTCTTTTAAAGACAAGTTTGCAACTGAATCAAAGAATCCTAATGGTCTACTTCAAACGACTATTAAAGATATCAAAGATGCTGTTCCTGAAATGCTTGTTATGACAGATGTTGCAATGGATCCATACTCTAGTGATGGTCATGATGGTCTTGTCGATGACAAAACCGGAGAAATTCTCAATGATGAAACTCTTGATATTCTAGCTGCCATGGCCATTGCTCAGGCAGAAGCAGGGAGTGATATTGTTGGTCCTAGTGATATGATGGATGGGAGAGTTGCAAGAATTCGCGCTGGTCTTGATGAGTCTAGTTTCACAAATACTTTAATTATGTCTTATACAGCAAAGTATGCTTCTTCATTTTACGGACCTTTTAGAGATGCACTTGATAGTGCACCAAAGGCCGGAGACAAGAAGACTTATCAAATGGACTTCTCAAATCGTGTTGAAGCACTAAGAGAAATAGAGCTTGATGAAAAAGAGGGCGCTGATATTCTAATGGTAAAGCCTGGAATCTCATACCTCGATGTGATTAAAGATATGAAAGATCATACTAAACTGCCTGTTGCTGCGTATAATGTAAGTGGTGAGTATAGTATGGTCAAAGCTGCTGCTGAGAGAGGATGGCTTGATGGTGATAAGATTGCACTTGAAATGCTGACATCTTTTAAGCGCGCAGGCGCTGACATGATTCTTACTTACTTCTCTAAGGAAGTTGCTAGAATGTTAGATTAAATTACTTTTGATTTTGGCGGGCCTTTTGCCCGTCATTTACCTTAACTGGAATAGGAACTAGAACTTTCTTTCTCGATTCTCTTTCCTTTAAAATTACAGCTCCGATAATAACACCAACCGCAATAACTGATATCCACATATGGTCTCCTGTAGAAGTATGTCTAATACTTCCTTTCATACTTATTATACGGCATATAGAAGATATTTGTTAATAGTTACTTTGTTAATTCTTTGTTAAGTTTATTCAACTATTTGAATTTAGGTAGTTTATGATGTCTGAGATTGACTCTTTTGAGGCCAGTTTAAACCATTTTGCCTCTGGGTAGACCACTATATGAATACCCTCATTACATACTCCAAGACAGCCTGAAGCGTTGACTCGAAGAAGATCTTTAGAGAATAACTCTTTGCATTTTGCTTTTAGTTCAGAACGCAATTCCTTTGCATAGTCGTCATTTTCGCAAAAATTATCATTCTTACAGCTAGTACATACAAAAATATGCCTTTTATATTGTGGTGGAACTGTATTTTCTTTCATAATTTGTTATCCTATTCTTATATTTTATAAAATACAAGAGGAGTATGGCCAAATGGATTTTTGCCAAATACTAGAACCTAAACAAAAGGCACTAAGAATCAACTTAGATGCCCATATTTATGGAACCCTTGCCGAGATTGGTGCGGGACAAGAAGTTGCAAGACACTTCTTTCAGGCCGGAGGTGCTGCAGGAACTGTAGCTAAGACAATGTCGGCCTATGACATGATCATTTCTGATAAAATTTATGGACGTGAAAAAAGCGGTCGTTATGTCTGTCAAGATCGTCTCGAAAAAATGTTAAATCATGAGTATCATCTTGTTGTTGATAGGCTTGCAGATATTCGTGGAGAAGATACAAAGTTTTTTGCGTTTGCAGATACAGTGGCGGCCAAGAGTTATTCTGGCCGTGGAGATTGTCACGGTTGGCTAGGTGTTCGCTTTCAACACGAGTCCGGTGCCGAGGCCAGTGAAATTCTCTTGCATGTAAGAATGCTTGATCAGGAAAATATTCAACAACAAGAAGCGGTTGGAATCCTTGGTGTAAACTTGATTTATGCTTGTTTTAATTACGCGTCAGATCCAGTGAAGATTGTTTCGACACTTATGGATAATCTCACAACACGTAGAATTGAAATTGATATGATTCGAGTTAAAGGTGATGCTTTTGCTGGAATTGATAGTCGTGTTCTTTCTCTTGAGTTAGTTAAAAGAAAATTTACTAGCATGGTTATGTTTGATGAAAATGGACAGGTTATTGCCGCTAAAGATTCTCTTTATAAGAAAAATCTTGTTGTCCTTCGTGGGAGTTTTAGACCACCAACTCATGTAAATATGGATATGCTTGACTGTGGAAAGAATATGTTCTTAAAAGAGCTTTCTGAAGATGATAAAAAGTCTCTAGAAGTACTTCCTGAGATTAGTATGTCAAAGCTTATTGAACGTGGTGAAGTTGATAATAAAGACTTTCTTGCTCGTGTTGATTTACTATCAACAATTAAGCAGAAAGTTTTAATAACCAATTACGATGGTTACTTTTCTTTAAATATGGAACTACAATCTATTTGTAAAAAGAAAATTTGCTTTGTGACAGGAGTCTATAATCTTCAAGAAATCCTAGATATTGAAAAATATGAAAATAAGCCAAGTGGTATTCTTGGAGCACTTGGAGAGTTATTTGGACATTCAACGAAGCTCTATATTTATCCGGCCCATGATGATGAAGATCCAACTAAGTTAAATACAATTTCTGATGTTCCATTTGATAGCTCTATTAAAAATCTTGTAAATCACTTACTTGAGAATGAACTCTTAGTAGATGTTAAAGATTATAACCCTGAGTACTCAGGTATTTGGTCTCGTACAGTTCTTAAGATGATTCAAAATGATGAGCCTGGTTGGGAGAAAATGATTCCTGAAGAGGTTGGAAAAAGAGTACTCGAGAAGTCACTTTTTAAATCTTAAGAGTTTATTTAGTCTGTTGAGAAAATAAATCTTAGCTAAGGATTATTTTCTCAATGACGAATAAATTTATTGCGGAGGCTTAATGGCAAGTTTAAGATGTTTGATTGTTGATGATGAACAGGATATTTGTGATATTCTTGAGTTTTATTTAGAAAGAACGGGACTTTTTTCTCACATCGTAACTGCTACTGATGGTAACGATGCTATGTTTAAATTAGAGAATCAAGTTTTTGATTTAATTCTTTTAGATTGTAATATGCCTAAGGCCTCAGGACATACTGTTGTAAAAAATATTGGAAGAAATGATTTAGGAAATGTTTGTATTGTCTCTGGTGATATTGATATAGAATCAGCAGGAGATTTTATGAAACATGGAGTAAAGAATTTTCTAATGAAACCTTTTGATCAAAAGACTTTTATTGAGAAAATTGCTGTTATTGTCAAAGGTAAGGGAAAAAGAGAGATGGCCTGCTAGAGGCCTCTCCTATCAGTTGCAATTATTTTTATCTGACCTGTGACCATTTTCTATTTTTCTATTCATATCAATTTCTTTAATCATTCCTTGAACTTTTTGAAAATCTCTTTCTTCTGGAGTGTAAGCTAGTTGCTCATCCTTCATAAGGTGAAGTGTTTGAGTTGGGAATGCAAAACTAACTTCCATTTCTTTGGCAACTCTCATAATATCTAAAAGTAAGTTATGTCTTTCATTTAACTCACAAGACCAATCAGGCACTTTCCAAAAGACATAAAGAAGAATTTCTAAAGAGCTCGCGGCCATGTCATTAAAGTAAACATGAAAGTAATCCTTTCTAGTGTTTGGATGCTTGAGAATGAGTTGTCTTATGGCCTCACAGAAGTTCTCTATCTTCTCAACTGGTGTTGAGTAATCAATAGTAAGCTTTGTTGAATATCGTCTATACGTTCTTTGACCAAGATTATCTATATGGGCATTAGTAAGCGTTCCATTAGGGACAGTTATTATAGAGTCATAGAATGTTTTAATTCTTGTTGAACGTAGCCCAACTTCTACTACAGTACCTTCTACCTTAGAGTTGATAACAACCCAGTCTCCTATACTAAATGGTCTATCAACTAGAACAGTGAATGATCCAAAGAGGTTAGATACTGTATCTTTGGCGGCAAGAGCGAAAGCGATACCACCAATACCCATACCTGCAAGGATATTCTTCATATTAATATCTAGTGCATCACCGATGAAAATTACCCCAAAAGAGTATACAAAGAATCTTGATGTCTTTCTTATTAATGGAACAAGGATGTCATCAAATTTATTTTCTGTTTCCTTCGCTTTCTTTTCTAGAAAGAGGCAAACAATATCAATTAGTTTAACTACGACTAGAATGATACTGACTGTTATCGCAATCTCACAACCTTTTAAGAAGTAGGACAGAATTTTATCTGGTAGCTCAAGCCCTTTTACCGCCCAGTTTAAAGTTAAAGTGAAAGCAAGAAAACCTATTGGTGTCGTAAATTTCTTTTGTTCTTTTTCTGTGAACTTAACTCCTTTTCTTCCAAGGAGGCCTACAAGTCTGACTGCAATATAGAGTCTTACAATCCTGTCTACGATATAAGAAACTAATATTATAAAAAATAGTGCTAACCATTGGACATTGAGAAGTAGAAAGTTTTCTTTAAAGGCCCACTCTGGTAACTCTCTTCTTAGCTTTTCTTTAAAGGTGTTGTTAATTGCAACATTCTTTACTACTTTTCTACTCTTTAAGTACTTATCGTATGATTTTAAAGAAAGAAGTGTTTCCTTAGTAAATAGCCAGTTTCCATTCGACGTCTTTGCAATTGATATTTCTACCTTCTCTTTCTTTCCATCTAACTCTAAATTCTCTGCCCTATAAAACCATATATTGTGCTTTGGTTTAGACGGAATTTTCTTAACATCTATATATTCAATTTTATCAAATGTATTACTTAGCTTTATGGCATATTCTCTACCTTTAATTTCTTGTGTTTTCGAATCAAGAGATTCAAGGTTCAAAGTTTTCGTCGCTAGTGACAGACCTCTTGTATTGCCAAGCTTGTGACCTTTCATAGTTTTTAAGAAGTAATTCATAGTCTTTTGAGGACTAGATAAATCGAGATTCGGATACTCGTATGAGTATGTAGAGAGAGACAGTATTAGGAGAATGAGTGTTGAGAAAAATTTCATTAAAATGAATTCCTATTTCTTAATTATTAATCAGTTATAAGTAATATCTATACTTAAATGATTCAATATTTACTAAATTTGGTCAAGTGGGACTTGACACTAAAAAATATGCACCCATCTTTTAATTAGTGATAAGAAACCTAGTATTTAGGGAGGAATAATGAATAAGTTTGATTCAATAGTAGCTGGAGCACTGGATTTAGCTCAAACCGAGTTACTTAAAAGAAAGAACTCACAACTTGAAGCAGAGCACTTATTATTTGGACTGATAACTCATCCTTCAACTTTCTGTTCGAGAGCATTAAAGAAATATAAGAAAGAAGTCTCTCAACACTTAGATCGTCTATCTACACTTAGCGATGCTATTGCTCTTGATAACGTGAGACCGTCAGCTAAGTTCAGCGAATGGTTAACATACTCTTCTAGTCACGCAATACAAAATGGTCGACAAGAAATTTCAGAGACTGATTTAGTCAGATATATTCCACAGATCTTTAAATCTTTAGATATTAATCCCGAAATCTTTAATCAGGCACATGATATGGAGGAAGAAGTTCCGGCATTCCTCATAAATTTGAATGAACTTGCTGAGCAAGGAAAACTTGATCCCGTTATAGGTCGGACAAAAGAAATTCGAGCTGTGATGGAAATCCTTGGTCGTAGAGGTAAGAATAATCCTGTTCTTGTAGGACCTGCGGGGGTTGGTAAAACTGCTATTGTTGAAGGTCTTGCTGAAGCGATAGTGAAAGGAAATGTTCCAGATGTTCTCGAAGGAAAGACTGTCTACTCTTTAGATATGGGCGCCTTGATGGCCGGAACTAAGTTTAGAGGAGAGTTTGAAGAAAGGTTACAAAGCCTTTTAAAGTATATTAAAGAACATGCAACGGAGTCTATTCTCTTCATCGATGAGATGCACCAATTGGTTGGTGCTGGTAAGACTGACGGTGCGATGGATGCAGCGAATCTATTAAAACCTGCGCTGGCCAGAGGTGAGCTGAACTGTATTGGTGCCACAACTCCTGAAGAGTATCAAAAATATATACTAGGTGATAGTGCTCTTGATAGAAGGTTTAGATCTGTTCCTGTCAATGAGCCTACTTGTGAGGATGCAATTGAAATCATCATGGGGATAAGAGAGAAGTTAGAGATCCATCATGGTATTAAGATTTCTGATGATGCTGTCTTTAATGCAGTCTTTTTATCTGATCAATATATTACTGATAAGAATCTTCCCGACAAGGCAATTGACCTTGTAGATGAAGCATCATCTGCACTTAAACTTTCTGCTGAAGCAATGCCGGCCAAGTTAGCTGAGCTAGAGGGTGTCATTCGATCTAAGAAAGTCTATTTGCAAGTTGAGCCAAATAATAATGATATTAAAAAAGAAATTGAGTCTCTTGAGTCAAACTTCTTAAAAGAGAAGGCCGTCTGGGAAAAAGAAGTTCTTTCTTTGAAAAAGGTTTCAGAACTTAAGAATCAGTTAGATCGTCACAGATTTGAGCTTGAACAAGCTGAAAGATCTCAGAATTATGAAGAAGCATCACGCTTAAAATACTCTATTCTCCCTGAGCTCGAGAAGCAGGTCGAGGAGTGTCATCATGATTGGGTTTTAGGAACAAAAGATATTGCCAATGTGATCTCTAGACAAAAAGGGATACCTGTTGAAAAGATATTAAAGTCTAAGCAAGATAATATCTTAAAGCTTGAGGACTACTTACAAGAAAGAGTATTTGGTCAGCAAGTTCCGATATCAGAAATATCTGAAACTTTGATCTCTGCACATGCAGGAATGAGTGACCCGTCAAGGCCTCTTGGTTCATTTTTACTTAAGGGACCTTCTGGAGTTGGAAAAACAGAGACAGCAAAATGTATTTCAGAGTTTATTTTTGATACTCAAGATAATCTGATAAGGTTTGATCTTTCAGAGTTTAGCGAAAAACATTCTGTATCTAAACTCATTGGAGCAGCACCTGGATATGTTGGTTATGAAGAAGGAGGAGTTCTAACTGAAGCAGTCAGAAGGAGACCATATAGTGTGATTCTCTTTGATGAAGTTGAAAAAGCACATAGAGACTTCTCTGATATTCTATTACAAATTCTTGATGATGGACGCCTAACAGATAATAAGGGAAGAACGATAGATTTTAGAAATACAATCATTCTTGTTACAACAAACTCTAAAGATCTTGGATTGGACTTTAAACCAGAAGTCCTAGGACGTTTAGATGATGTTCTTGAATTTAACTCTCTAGATAAAGCGGTAATGAAGAGTCTTATAGATAAGCAACTGTCTCTTTTAAATGAAAGAGTCCAATCAAAAGAGTTGTCTATTGAAATGGATGACTCTGTCTATTCTCATATTTCAGATCTCGGCCATAGTGATCAGTATGGAGCGAGGCCGCTACAAAGCGTATTTAACAAATATATAATTCGACCACTGTCTAAGAAGGTCTTGGCCGGAGAGTTGCCTACGGGAAAAATAACTCTTTCATGGGATGAATCAGTGGCCGGTCATATCGTTATTAAATAAGAAGGGCATTTTGACCTCCTTTTAATTTGTTGAGACTTTGAATAAAATGTTTTTATAGGAGTCTCAATAATATGGCCGATACAGTTTTTTTAAAACCAGAAGAGTTTCTCATGAGAGAAGGTGAAGAAAGTACTAATATGTACTATCTTCAAAGTGGTACATTGGCGATCTATAAGCTCAAAGGACAGGCCGAGCAACAAATTGGTACAATATATGCCGGAGAGCTTGTAGGTGAAATGAGCTTCTTAGATAAGAAGCCTCGTAGTGCTTCTGTTAAAGCGATCCAAGAGTCTACGCTTGTTGTTGTTCCCCTAGAGAAATTTCAAAGCTATCTGGATACACAACCTGCTTGGTATAAGGCCCTGATTGATACGCTCTTAGATCGTCTTAGAAGAGCAAATACACGTGTAAAATTCGAAATTTAATAAATAATGAACATTTAAAAGTATGACTTAGATCATTATAAATCAGTCCGTTCTCATGAGAAAATATACTTGTAAGAAAGGAGAGTATATGAAAATTAATGATTCGAAAATTATGGATATTATGAATGTAGATATTATCGCTATACACAGAGGTGATGATATCCTAGATGCAATTAACTATTTAAAGCAATATGAGGCTTCATCGCTTCCTGTCGTGGATGATGAGAATCACGTTGTAGGATTTGTTAGTGATATCGATCTTATAAAGAGCTTGAGTCATTCTCTATATCAAGGCTCACCTCAAGAAATTCAGCTTGGTGATATCATGGTTAAGGACGCAGTTGTCTTTAATGGTAGTGATAATATTTTTGATGTTGTTGAAAAGTTTTGCTCTAGTCATTTTAAATCAGCTCCTGTTGTAGACAGTGAAAACCATCTCATTGGTATGATCTCTAGAAGTGAGTTATTAAATGCTTTAGAGAGAGCGGCCAGTGAGGCAAGAGGCTTTAAGTCTTCTTCTAAAGGAGCAAGAAAGCTTGAAGTTTCGCAAAATAAGAGAGTAAGACTAATCTTATCTAGCTAGGAGAGATTATGAATGTTGGATATTTAAAAGAATTACTGGGGTATAGTGCTCTGATAAATTTTGTGGTTCTTATGATCTGGTTCTTTATGCTGCAGTTTTGCAAAGATTGGGTCTTTGGTCTTCATAGTAAAATTTTTGGTATCCCTGTAGGTGATGTGGGTAAAATTCACTTCTTCTTAATGGGGTTTTATAAGTTAGGAATTTATCTTTTCCTACTAATACCGTTTCTAGTAATTCATTTTATTCTGTGATTAATGTGGGTCATTTTTTCACAATGACCCACGGGTTCTATTTCGCGGTATAATAAATTATGTTTAAATATTTTATCATCAGTTTCATCTGTCTAATTACCTCAAACATTTATAGTAAAACTATTAAGATTTGCTATGAAGATCAAGATTATTCTCCTTACATTAGTGATCTAAGATATTCGCACAAGGGAAGGGGCATACTTGTCGATCTCGTTGAAATGTCCGTTAAGAATGTCGGCCTTGATGTCGAGTTTATTCGAAGACCTTGGAAGAGATGCTTAAGCATGATGAAAAATGGTAGTGTTGACGCTATCTTTGCTGCTCTGTGGACTAAAGAAAGAGAAGCTTGGGCGGCATTTCCAAAAAAGAAAGATAACTTAAAGAAACTTGATGAGAGCTTATCTCTATGGGATTCCCAGTATGTAGTATTTAAAAGAGTTGATTCCGAGCTATCTTACTCTGGTGGTAAATTTAAAAATGTAATTAGTGGCATAGATGCTCCTCCTGGGTATGTGGCGTATAAAATGCTTAAAGATATGAAAGTTCTTTCACGCTCAAATAATACACCTGAAAAAGGACTAAAATTAGTGAGGCTTAAAAGGATTGATGGCTATGTTGTCGAAAGAAATATTGGTAATTATATAATAAATAAGAATAAGTCTAATGATGTAATAGACTCGATCGGTGAAGTCTTCTTTGAGGGGCATTGGTTCTTACCTTTTTCAAAAAAGTTTTATAAGAAATCTCCAGAGCTTTCTAGTAAGATTTGGAATATGATCGCAATTATGAAAAAGAAGAATGGTTCTATGCTTATAAAGAAGTATTCGAAATAGATGTCAAAATTAATTCGTGACTATATTCTAGCAATTCCAACAATAGTTCTAAGCTTACTATCTCTTGTTAGTTGGTTCTCAGTTGTCGCAATATATTTAGACGGTCAAATATCATTTCAAAGTGCACTACTACTGTGCGCTCTTTTTGGTTATATTAACTTTACTCCAATGCATGAAGCTGCCCATGGAAATATTTGTGGTAGACATAAGTCCTATGAGAATCTTGAGATTCTTATAGGCCACCTAAGTGCTTTCACGCTCTTTATTCCATTTAGTATCTTTAAACTTCTACACTTAAGACATCATAGCTTCACTAATGTTAAAGAACATGATCCTGACTATTGGGTAGCAACATGCAATCCCTTACTTCTTTTACTTAAGTGTTTAACTATAAAACTTAGCTATTATTATCACGCTATATTTAGACCAACTAAGGCCATAAGAGAGAAATGGCCAAGTATGTTTATGTCCCTAGCTCTATATTTCACGCTTCTTTTTTTTGCCTGGAGTTTTGATTTAGGAATGCAGCTATTTGAGCTTTGGATCACAAGTGCAATTATTGCTATGGCCATGTTGGCATTTGGTTTCGATTGGCTCCCTCACACTCCTCACAGTGGTATTGGAAGATATCAAGATACAGTTATTATTGATAAGAAGTGGTTAACAATTCCTTTACTATTTCAGAACTATCATCTTATTCACCATCTCTATCCTAGAGTGCCTTTTTATCGCTATAAGAAGGTTTATGGTGAGATTCAAGAAGAACTTATTACGAATAACTCTAGAATTATTAAGTAGCGCTCTTTTCCGTCTATATAACTGTCAGGAATTACAGTAATATTATAATTAACTACTAAAGTAGAGTATAATATATACTTAAGGTCTTTACTAAACTTTGGGTTTGCTGTAAGTTTGGTTTGCACTAAAGTTTTGGAGCAGTATATGAAAATTGGTCTTAGAGAGAAGAAAATATCACAAAATAAGATAAAGATTCTCAATGCATTCACACTTAAAATCCTCTCCGGTGTTAAGTTTGGTGATATCTCTACAAAAGAGATCTGTAATGAGATTGAGATCTCTGAGGCCACTTTTTATAATTATTTTCCACAAAAACAGGATCTTTTATTCTTCTTAATAAACTTATGGCTTTTAAGAATATTCGCTGAAGTTGAAATGGAGAATGGACCCGTATCGGGGATAGATTATATTAAGGCATTCTTTTCAACAGTTATCGGATATATGAGAGATGACCATAGTGTACTTTTAGAAGCAATCCAGTTTGTTGATCCTAAATCTGGTAAAGGTCCGAGTAGTACAATTAGTGAATACGAGTTATCTCTTGCTTTTGAAGAGGACTATAAAGAAGTTTTAAAATTTAAAGATACAAATATTAATCAAATGATTTTTAAGCATTTGAAAATTGCTCAACAAAATGGTGATGTGGCCTCTGGTCATGATCTTGGTTTAGCAACGGCAGCCGTGTTAGGTGTTCTCGTTAGAGGACCAATTTTATCGCAAGGCCAATTTCAAGGCTCAAGTAAAGAGTATATTAAATTTAATCTCGAACTGGTACTCAATGGATTAAAAATGGGTATCTCTTAACCAAAATTTATAGCGCTAGGATGGCCAAAAAATTAATTCTTCTGGGAGGGAGTTTTATGAATCTTTCAATTTCGATGAAAGTAGGCTTCTGTGTGCTTTTTTCAATGTTATCTTTTGCCGGAGAGTCTGCTCCAGTCAACCCATTTCTTGCTCATAGTACATACCCTCTTGGGCATGGAAACTCTGCACAACAAGACTCTGTTGATATTAGGGGTCCTATTGAGCAATCACGTTTTCTGCAAGAAAATGAAAAACGCTATACCCATCTTGGACCGATGCACTTTGGTTCTTTGATATCTAGTCCATACGTAAATAATAAAAGAGTTATATGGAGTAATGGGTCTGACCGAATAGTTAAGGTTGACCATGAAACGGACGAGGTCATTGATACTTTATACTTTTCAGGTAAGGAAGAATATACAAAGAAAAAGGCAGATCGTGTAATAAAGCAATTGAATAGTTTAACTGGTAAACCAGCAATGTTGTACGCTCTTAAGCAATCCACAATGTTTAAGAATCTGGCAGGTGTTTATACTTTATTGGATAATAATGGACACTATTACATGGGAACAAACGAAGGCATTGCTGTATATGGAGACAGTATAAAGGGTGATGCTAACTCTAAGATAAAAGAGCTCAGAAGGTTTATTAAGCCTGCTTTTATTACAGGCTCCTTTATTGGAATGAATATGAGCTTTGACGGACGGATTATCCTTGTTACTGAACATGGTTTTGTATTAGCTCTTAGTAGAGACTTCTCAAGTTACAGCTATACAAAAATGAAGTTCAGTGAGGGGAAGAATAAAGATTCTAAAACTGGTTATGGTTGGGTGAGAAATGGCTTTGCTGTTGATAGAGATGGAGGGATATATATAGCTTCACAAAATCATATGCATAAAGTTGTATGGACTGGAACTCACTTATCGACTGAGTCTGTTGATGGAGCATGGACTTCTCCATATAGTAACACAACTGGGAATGGTACAGGATCAACTCCTGCATTAATGGGCTTTGATGGTGAAGATCAATTTGTCGTAATTACAGATGGCGATAAATTAATGAACTTAACTTTATTTTGGCGTAATTCAATCCCAGAAGATTGGAAGGGAATTAAAAATGAAGACATGAGAATCGCTGGTAAGGCCGCTGTTGATATGGGCGACCCTTTAAGAAAAGCCCTTCAGTCAGAACAATCTGTTGTTGTTTCTGGTTATGGAGCGGCAGTTGTAAACAATGAACCAAGAAACTCATTTGAAAAGCTACCAGGGCAGATGAATTCTCTACTTGTTGGATTCTTAGGTAATGATATCAATTATCAACCTTTTGGTGTTCAGAAGTTTAAATGGAATTCTAAAAAAAGAAAATTAGAAATGGATTGGGTAAATAAAATGATTAGTTCTCCAAATGCAATGCCAATTGTTAGTAAGAGCTCTAATATTTTCTATACAGTAGGGGCGAGAAACTCTAAGTGGACGATTGAAGGGATAGATTGGACTACTGGTAGATCAGAGTTTCATTATGTCGTAGGTGATCAGAAATTTAATAGTCTATTCTCAGGCTTACTTCTTGATGAGAATGGAGAACTCATGTATGGAACAATCTTTGGAAGAGTAAGAATTAACTTGAAGTAACTAAGATATTATACTGGTGTAACTTAATTTGTTACGCCAGTATCACTTTCAAGTCTTTCATGAGCTTCAAATTCTCTAAAGTAACTTCTTATCTCTCTAGACTCATTGTTTGGAAAACTTATTATTTCACTCGTGACCGATTTTTTTATGTCATTTTTTAAAGTTGCATAATACTTATATTCTTCGAGTCTATTACGTGATTTGAGAAATAGCATCCTTTCTTCGATGCTACCTAGATTCTCATAGTAAACAGAATAGACAGCGCCTTTTCCAACAAGTGATTTTGTGTAATAACCCATGTCTCTTAACTCAGAAACATTCTGGCTTCCATTATAGAGGTTTAATCCTGAAAGAAGAAGGTAGGCGGATGTAATATATGCAGTGGTAATGAAACATAGCCTTTTAAGAGAAACTCTTGAAGCAAGGTAGAATACACCAAAAATAATTATGAATAGGGGAAAGAAGTTTACGAGCTTAATTTTAGCAGCACTAAAATTAACAATATGCTTTGATATTATTTCTAGTAGAATCTCTGGCCTAGAAAGGAAGCCGAAGTAGTAACTATATACATTATTAAGAGGAATGAGGTCTATGACTCTTTGCTGTTGACCGATATATATTGTCATTAAAAAGAAAGACCAAAGAGATCCTACTATAGAGACTACCCTGAATAATCTTCGTTTTACCTTGTGATGAGATATTACTCTGTCGTAGTAGGAAGTTAGAAATAAAAGAAGAAAAGGTATTTCTGGTATAAACTGTCTACCTCCAAAAATTCCTGACCCATGGGAGTATGTGAGACCATATGCCAAGATTTTTGCAATGATAGCAAGTATAACAAAGAGCTCGACTTTAAACTTCTTTATGTAATCGACTTGTATAGAGATAAGAGCTAGAACAAGAACTATTGTAAAGAATGGTCCGTGAGTGAGTACTCCTTGATAAGAGGAGAAGTATGTATCAATAAGTGTTCTGTAATTTAATAGTAATGTCGATGAATAACCATAACTATAAACACCAAGAATTGATTTTATAGTAATGGCCTGTGGGATGAGTCCTAGAAGGAACCCTCCTATGTAGGATAATATATACTTACTATTCTTATAGTCCTTCTTCTTAATAATTTCGAATAGAATAAACTCACCGAGAAGTACCATATAGAATATAGTATCTACTTTTATGGCAAAGGCGATCGCATGAAATACTCCGAATAAAAACCATTCGTGAATTTTATTTTCCTTCCTTATTTCTTTGTAGAATACATATGTTAGAAAGCTTAGAAAGACCGCATTGATTGTTGCATTCCCTGGTTCATAAACTGTGTAATAGAGAAAGGGAGAGGAGATAAGCGCAAAGATGGCCAGCTTTGTGAATGTCGTTATATTAAACTTTGGAGCTTGAGATAGGTACTTAAATAGTAACATCAGACCTAGCATAGAGATAAATATAGTACTCATCACAAGAGACATCTGTTTGATATATCTATTGGACGAGTCATCCTCTTCAAAAGGTTTGTAGAGAGGTCCTTCTTTGGAGATTTTTTTTGGATCGTATTTTACTTCAGGTAATTTAAATATATCACTGACCAGTTTTCCATAAGTATAAAATGGTGCCCAGATAACAGTACCTGCGTGACTATGAAAGTTTGGATAATATCCAGTTGAAGTTGTTGCAATCTTTTGACCTGGAAAGAACATTTCGTCCACTAGATTATAGTCTCCATCTTCAATAATTGACTCAGAATATGAGGAGTATACTCCAAACTCCACATGTGCAAAGTATGGCCTTGCCACCAAAAAGAGAAAGACTGTTATTAATGTAAATATCAGAGGGAGCTTTGCTTTAGACACCATAGAGATCCTGGTGTAGTGTTTCACAATTCTTGCATACATCAAAAGGGTCGGCGTTTTCATCCAGAAGATTCTTTCTTAACTCTTGATAGTAAGGTGCATTCCAAGAGTCTGGCGTATTGAAATTCCCATACTTCTCTTCATTAGGAGAAAGGAAGCAACATGCTCCGAGACTCCCTTTATTATCCAAGTATTGAAAGTTAAATGGAATTCTACATTTCTTGGGTGCAAGAGTTCTCTTAATTGCGCAAAACCAATTGATATTTATCTTACCCTTATATTTTAAACTGAGAACCTTTGAGGCCTTCTTATATTCTTCATTATCATCATAAACAGTTAAGGCCTTATCCTCTTCAGACATAGGGTAGTAATTAGATAGTTGAAGATTTTTACAACCTATAGAAATTGCAAAAGCAATAATTGATTCTATTTTCGAGATCTCGTTTGATGCAATAATTTTTTGCATCCAAAAGTTCTTCTTATAAATGACTAATTGTTCAGCAACTCTCTTCACATCCATTGAATTATCTTCATAGAGGCTAAGTCCTATTGCTGAAACAGGTGTTTTACATAGAAGCTCTAACTTCTCCCCTTTGAGGAGAGTACAGTTTGTAACAACAGTAGAAATTTTTCTTCGTTTATATAACTCATCTAGGAAGCTAAATACTTCTGGGTGTAGAAAGGGTTCTCCGCCGAGTAGGCCAACTCTTAAAGTTCTTCGACCAGATTTTGAATTGAGAAATGTTATAAGTTCGTCATAGGTAAGATTAAAACTATTAGCGTCACTATTATTGAGATCTGCACTCGTAAAACAAAACTCACAAGTAAGATTACATTTCTTATTGATGAAGAATACAAGGGAGATAGGAAAGTGTTTGAGTACGATTTTCTTTCTTATGTGCGCAAGCTTGTACGAAAGATAGTTGATAAATACTAAAGGGTTTGGCGGCCTTTTTATTAAATCAATTATTATTGGAAAGTATAAGCTTCTTCTCATTATTTTTAATATCTCTTCATGTGATAATTTATAAATTTCAAACTTCTATAGTATACTATGATAGTTAGCAGATTGAAGAAAATATATGGATAAAATAAAAGTACTTATATTATGTGGTGGACTAGGGACGAGATTAAGTGACGTTCTTAAAGATACGCCTAAGCCAATGGCCCCTATTGAGGGTCGACCATTTCTTTACTATCAAGTAGAGCTTTTAAAAAGGTATGGATTTACTGATTTTTGTTTTCTATCAGGATATATGTCAGAGAAAATTAGCGACTACTTTAAAGATGGCCCTGATTTTGGAATCAATTGTACCTACTCTATAGAAGATACGGTACTTGGAACTGGAGGAGCTGTTAGCGCAGCAATAAGCAGTGATACAGATGAAAGTGAGGGCTACCTTATTCTCAACGGAGATACTTTCTTCGATATAGATTACAAAAACTTTTGCGAGAATAGTCATGGCACATTCTCTATTGGGCTCGTCTCTGTCGAGGATTCAAGTCGCTACGGTGGTGTTGAGATTGATGAAGATAACACTGTATTGTCCTTTAGAGAGAAGGTCGACTCTAGTGGGGAATCATTGGTAAACTCCGGGGTTTATTACCTGGATTCAGGGTTTAAGAAGCATTTGTTAAATGGGAAGTATTCTTTGGAAAAAGACCTCTTTCCGTGTCTAGTAAGTGAAGGACTTTTGCGGTCTCAAGTTCTTGATGGCTTCTTCATTGATATAGGTATTCCTGCTGACTACAGTAGAGCACAGAATATAGTCCCTAAAATACTTAAGTAATATCAGTTAGTTATCGGTGCACTCCTATACAATTTACAGGTGCTATATAAATCAGTGTTGCGTTGTGTTATTTTTCGAATGAATTATTTTTTTCGGGGGATAAGAATGAAATTATTAGCAATGATAGCACTAATCGGGATAGTAGCATCTACTCAAGCTGCAAGTACTGCGACCTCTAAAAGTGAGTTTTGCCAAAATAATAAGCGTCAATTTCATCACCGTAACCTTTTGCTCGAAATGGAGAGTCGTATCGCCTTTAGAAATCAGGGGGGATTCTTTGGAGGTGGGACTTGCTGGTGGCACAGTCGTTTTACGAGGAACGCGGCATATCTCACAATTTTTAGGCCAGAGTTAGAAAGACCATCTAAAGAAGATACCTATAAAATTATACATAAAATAAGACTCGGTAAAGAAGTTGTAACCGTTCCTGGGTATACAGATCTTTTTGAATTTACTTACGCGAATGAAGAGCTTGTTCAAAAGCAGTTAAATGCCTGGCAAAGACATGACAGTTTGGTAAATATGGGCTGGCTCCAAGGTCTCATAGGTGGGACAAAGAATTCACCAAAGAAGTTTAAAAAGAAAATGGACAAGCTATATAAGAAGGTTGTTGGCGGAGATATTGTATATCAGGTTCTTCAACTTAAGGGTGTTCTCGCCCACGCTTGGCTTGTTGTTGATATGGAAAAAACTGAGAAAGGTTATGACCTCGCTGTTGTTGATAGTAACTATCCAATGTCTACAAATCTCTATCAGTTTGAAGAAGGTATGGAGAGTTTTGATTACGATGGTTGGGGAAGCTTTATTCCATATACATATAAGAAGTCTGAGCTAAAGCGTATTAAAAGAATTGGTACAAAGTTCTGTAAGTAATATCGATTAAATTGTGATCTTGAATTTATTAAAAATTCGAGATCGCTCTTCTTCACTGAACTGGTTACCATCTAGGGACATGTGGATAAGAGAGTCTAGTTCCTCAACTTCCCAAGGTAGAGTTGTAAATTTGTTACTATCTAAGTTCAGTCTTTTTAATTTTTTCAGTTCACTAAAAAAATCAGGTAAATCAAATAACTCATTCCCATGTAAGTCAAGAACCTCAAGAGAGCCTGAAAGGCCTCTCCAGTTAGGAACTTTTTCAAGTTTAAGTTTGGCCAGTTGAAGTGTTTTCAGCTTTGGAAAGTACGCCTGATCTGTGAATTCTATTTCTGTTGAGTTTTTTATTTTTAGTAGCTCTATCTTTTCTAATTTATAGAAGCTTTGTGGCAGCTGTTTAAGTAGTGGGCAATGAAGCTCTAGCACTAAGAGATTTGTGAGTTCATTAAATCTATCTGGAATTTCTTCTAAGCTAGGGGAGATTATCTCTAACCTGGAACAGTCTGATGTAATAAGAGAATCCCAGTTAAAGTCTCTCTTACCTTTTCGTAATTTAATAGTAGTGCTCGACATATATAAATTATATGTCGATCTTAAGTTTTGTGAAATGGGGTATTAAATTATAAGTACTGAACGAACTTATTATTCTGATCAACTAATATTTGCTTCGCTTCCACAGGAGTGTCGGAGAACTTAAATCCAATGATGATGACTTCGTGACCTTTTTCTACTAAGTGAGCAGCAGCACCATTAATACATATCTCTCCTGAGCCTCTTTCACCTTTAATAACGTATGTCTCAATTCGAGCTCCGTTAGTGTTAGAAACTATGAGAACTTTTTGACCTGGCCATAGATCAACTGTTTCGAGAAGGTCTTCATCGATTGTAACTGAGCCTATATATCCAAGGTCAGCTTGTGTGACGATGGCCTTGTGAATTTTTGATTGTAGAAGTTCTCTCATATGTGAGCGAATATAATAAAAAAGACCCTCATTATCAATTGTTTTGAGGGTCTATGTAAAAATAATTTTATAGATATTAACTATTTACAGGTCCAGGGATACCAAGAAAGTATAAAATTGATGTCATTGGTCCGTGAGACATATGGTTTTGTGCTTTGCGTTTAACAATGTCTTTAGCGTGAAAGGCTATTCCAAGTCCAGCTTGAGAGAGCATTGGAAGATCATTTGCGCCATCGCCAATTGCTACAACTTGCTCAATTGAGATATTTTCCTGTTGAGCTATAAGATTAACAAGAATAGCTTTTTGTTCAGCGTTTACAATTGTACCGACGACTTTTCCTGTTAGCTGGCCGTCTTGGATTTCTAACTCATTTGCAAAAGCGTAATCTAGGCCTAACCTATCCTTTAGCGCATTAGCAAAGTAAGTAAACCCTCCAGAGATAACAGCTACTTTATATCCGAGTTTTTTTACAGTTTTTAAAAAATCTTCAAGTCCTGGAGTAAGAGGAAGATTCTCTAGAATATCTTGCATTTTACTAGAGTCAAGCCCCTTGAGCATGCCAACACGTTCGATGAGCGATTCATTAAAATCTAGTTCACCATTCATCGCGCGCTCAGTGATCGCCTTAATTTTTTCACCTACGCCATGTGCTTCGGCCAGTTCATCGATGACTTCCGTTTGAATTAAAGTTGAGTCCATATCGAATA
This sequence comes from Bacteriovorax sp. MedPE-SWde, assembly GCA_001874305.1. Classification (GTDB taxonomy): domain Bacteria; phylum Bdellovibrionota; class Bacteriovoracia; order Bacteriovoracales; family Bacteriovoracaceae; genus Halobacteriovorax_A. Next base: position 124,293 of record MPCU01000010.1, read on the forward strand.
CAATAAGTCTCTTAGATCTTCTAAAAACATTGTCTTTTAAGAATGCAACATCAACTTTGTGAATATTTGATACCCCAAGAAGCTCTTCCTTAAGAAGATCTTGGTTAAGGGATTTTGGAACTGTTGTTAGTATTTCAAGAGAGCTGAATTCTCTAGGCGAAACCTTATCGATTCTATTAATGTTAACATTGTGATTCGCTAGAGTAGAAGAAATGTCATAGACAAAAGAGCTTGAAATTGATTCAGGAGCTACACAGTTGAGTATAAACTTATCGACCTCTAATGAGTCATCAAAGCTCTCATCATCAACGATTTTATAGTCAAGGCTCATTCCCATTTTATATGCTTCAAAGAGAAGATCTTTGATAACATGGGAGTTTACATTTTCATCATCGCCGATTTCTATTACAAAACTTAGAGAGAGCAACCCGTGAGTTACGGACTGTCCAATATCTTTGATTGTTGTTTTATCCTGACTAACTATCTTCATGAGACGGCTAGTAATACCCGGGTGATCGGGACCTGAAATGGTAATTAAGACGTTCTTTCCTTGAAAATCGTCAGGCATTGGCTTCCTTTGGTTAGGCCTTTTTTTCGGCCGTCTTTGCTAGTTTCTTTTCTTTGCGAACAGCTTTTACTTTTGAGTAGAGGCCATAAGTATAGAGGCCCGCAGAGTATACGCTGAAAAAGAAAGCAAGATATATAAAAATTGATCCTAATAGTGGATATGGAATTCCCCAAGGTTTGTCCCAGGCCATAAGCATTGGGATAGCAATCATTTGAAATGCAGTCTTCCATTTTCCTAATTGATTTACAGGAACTTTTATTCCACGTTCTGAGGCCAAGAGTCTTAGCGCTGTCATATACATTTCTCTAAGCACAAGAGCTACAACAATGAGAACAGGGATTCTTCCAAGCTCTTGAAGGAGTATAAGTGATGATACAACGAGGAATTTGTCAGCAATTGGGTCTAGGAATGAACCGAATACAGTTACTATCCCTCGTTTTCTTGCAATGTATCCATCAAAGAAGTCTGTTATTGAAGCAACAACGAATGTCCAGCCTGCAATATAGCCTAGAGTTTTAACAGGAAGTCCTACAAAGTCATTTTGAAACTTAATGAAGAAGAGTGACATGAGAATGACTGGAATTAGAAGTACTCTGAAAAAAGTTAACCTATTTGGTAGGTTATCGATTTCCCATTCATCTTTTGTTGTATCAACTTGATCATTATTCATTATTTCTTCCTGTAAAAGGCATTTTTAATAAGCTTAACATAGTGTTTTTTTACAAGTCTAGTTAAGACTTGCATCAATTTCCCCGTACCAGAAAATAATGGGGTGGGTTAAAATATATAGGTATTATTTTTAAAAAAAAGGGCAAGATATGGAGAGACACCTCAATCTTATTAAAACTGGTCACCAAGAAGTAGAGAAAAGAGTTTTTCCAAGGTTTCCATTTAGTTATCTCGTTTTCAGAGAAGACGGCGATGGTGGAAAGAGTTTTGAGGTAAAAGATATCTCATTTACTGGTATGCAAGTTTGTTTAAAAGATGGTGAATCCAATTATAAAGAAGGTGATACACTTACTGGAGAAATTCACTGGTATGCACAGAAAGTTACTATTAAAGGTACAGTTAAGAGAGCAGCGAAGTCTAATCTTGGAATTGAGTTTGATGGTGGTGAAGTTATTGAGTCAAAAATTAAAGAATTTCTCTCTGTTGAAAATATTGCAAAGAGTATGAAGCCTATTCACCTTTATAAAGAACAGATGGATATTCCTGCAAACCTGGCCTACTGGTTAAGGTGTGATGGACCTTTTGAACTATTTCTTTGGAAACATAACGATGGTGAAATTAGTAAAATTCAAGTCATCATGATGCATAACTTTGTTGAATGGAATGATGGTGTTGGACTTGGTAGTGGGAAGATTCTCTCTGTTAAAAACTTTGACACACCTCTAACTAATGAAGAGGAATTTGAATTCTTAATTGATGATCAATTAGATGAAGAAAAGTTAGACTTTTGTAAGAGTATCATTACAAATATTGATCAAGAGCTCCTTCCAACTGAGGTGCTTGAGTTTATAAATAGAAAAATTGGAATATCTAAATAGTAATACTTAAAGCGATCAGCTCTTGGTCGCTTTTCATTTTCCTCGGGGTATTCGATATGCGTTATACTTGTGAGTTTATCAAAACAATAATATAATTATAACTATATAAAATTAGAAGCATAACGCTTTAAAGGGAATACTTTTTAATGAACCGTAACCTTGCCTTAGAGTTTGTACGTGTAACTGAGATGGCCGCCATTGCTAGTGCCCGTTTAATGGGACGTGGAGATGAGAAAGCTGCAGATCAAGCAGCAATCGATGCGATGAGAACGATGCTTGATTCTGTCGAGTGTGATGCTTCTGTAATTATTGGAGAGGGCGATCTTGATAAAGCATCTATGCTCTATACCGGTGAAGAAGTGGGATCTGGTCGTGGACCGAAGCTTGAAATTGCACTGGACCCTCTTGAGGGTGCTACGGTATGTGCTACAGGTGGCCACAATTCAATTTCAGTAATGGCAATTGCCGAAAAAGGTAGATTGTTCAAATCTCCTGATACTTATATGCAAAAGATTGCAGTGGGCCCTGAAGGAAAAGGTCTTATTGATATCGACGAGAGTCCTAAGGAAAACCTTAGAAGATTAGCTGAGGCCAAGAAATGCCGAGTTCAAGATCTTACGGCAGTAGTACTTGATAGAGAGAGACATCAAGGGTTAATAGAAGATATAAGAAATGCTGGTGCACGTATTCAACTAATAGGTGATGGTGACATAGCTGCTTCAATAGCTTGTTGCGAGCCAAACTCTGGTGTAGATATTTTATTTGGAATAGGAGGAGCGCCTGAGGGAGTCATCTCTGCTGCGGCCTTAAGATGTATTGGTGGAGACTTTCAAGGAAGACTTAAGCCGAGAAATGAAGAAGAACTAAAAAAGATAATAGATATGGGTGTTGAAGATGTTGAAAAAGTATTTTCAATTGAAGAGTTGGCCTCAGGCCATGTCATGTTCTGTGCTACAGGCGTGACATCTGGAAACTTCCTCAAGGGGGTCCAGTTTAAACCATGGGGTGCAATAACTCACTCCGTAGTAATGAGAAGTCAGTCTGGTACACTTAGAAGAATCAGCGCTGAACATCACTTTGATACAAAACCGAGGTATTAATAATGGCAAAAGCAAGTAGAACAGAAATTTTTGAAGCAGCAATCGAAAATATTTATAAAGTAATCGTTGATTATGAAAGCTATCCTGAATTCATGACAGGAGTTAGTAGTGTTTCAGTAGATAACTTCTCTGATAAAGGGGCCAAAGTTACTTACAGTATCAATATGATTAAAAAGCTAACATATACACTCGATTTAGTTCATGATGAGCCTCGTAAGGTATCGTGGTCTTTTGATAGTGGTGACCTTTTTAAAGTTAATAATGGTTCATGGGAATTAAAAGACCTTGGTGATGGAACTACTGAAGTTACATATAATATTGAGTTAGATATTAAAGGATTCTTTCCTGGTGCTGGAACAGTAACTAAGAAGCTTACAGAAACACAACTTCCATCAATGATGAAAAGTGTTTGTGAGAGAGCTAATAATCTATAAAAGAGGATTAAGCCATGTCTGATGATAAGAAAGATTCTCCATTTGGTGATGTTATAAAGAAAGTCGTTTCAATTGGTGTTGGTGCCGCTTTCATGACGGAAGAGTCTGTGAAGAATGCCTTAGGTGATCTTCCGCTTCCTAAAGATATTGTTAATGGACTTTTACAAAATGCTAAGAGCTCTAAAGAAGAGTTTCTGGCATCTATGAAAGAAGAAGTTTCTAATCACCTTTCAAAGGTAGACCCTAAGAAGCTTGTTCAAGAAGTTCTTGAAGACTATGACGTTAATATCGAAGCAAAACTTTCATTTACTAAGAAAGAAGACAAAGAGTAGTTTTGTGGATTTAAGTAGAGAAGATCAATTAAAGAAGAGGTATGATCTTCTTTTAAGCGATATTAAAGAGCATAAAATCGTTGAAAGTGTATGCCCTGTAGCAGTTTCAAAGTATTCTCCTTTTTCAGATATTGAAATTCTGTATAATCTAGGACACCGTGATTTTGGTGAAAACAGAATCGAATCTCTAAAAGAAAAGTCTCTACAGGCGATAGATTGTGGACTAGATGAAATACGTTGGCATTTTATTGGAAATATTCAAAGTGGTAAAATTAAAGATATCTCTGCGATAGATAATCTTGTCGCTATTCACTCTATAGAAAAGATTAAGCATCTCAGATCATTCTATGCAAAAGTAGATAAACCTATCGATTTCTTTATTCAATTTAATACGTCAGGTGAAGAACAAAAAGGAGGACTCATCTCATTAGAAGAACTTCAGTCATTTAATGACTTGATAGATTCTAATAAGGACTCTTTACTTTCTTTTAAAGGTCTTATGACGATGGGTAAAATTAGAAGCGAGAATCAGCTTGTTGATGCCAGAAATTGTTTTTTTAAACTAGCTTCTCTTAGAGATCAGATTGATTCGTCTCTAGACCTTTCAATGGGAATGAGTAGTGATTACAAAGTTGCTCTTGAACTTGGAGCAAGTCATATCCGTGTTGGTAGTAGTCTCTTTCTTAGCTAAAGTATGTATCATTAAACTCAGGTAGCTTTTCTGCTAAGAGTTCATTTAGGGCATTTAGCTCTTCATTGAGATAGTAACCTTTATCCATATGTCGAAGTTTAAGATCTTTTGTTTCCTCAATAGGACTAATCTCCATAGGAGGTAGTTTGTCTTCGTGTTCGGCCTTTTTTAATTCATCAAGAGATGAATGCATCGTAACGTAAGTATACTCGGCAGTATTTATGAGTACTGCTCCTCTGTCTCCATATGCCGGAGCAGCTCCACCATCAATGACAAAGGCACCTAACTTATCACTGAGAATAGCTTGTTGCTTTGTTTTTACTGGAGTATGGCCCACACATAATTTATCAGCGTGAAACTCGTCTAGTACATTTTGAAGGAACTCATCATTTCTTAGGTTTTTATAAAATGGGTTTGGAACTTCAAGCCAAGTTGTGAGATCATTTTGACTTGCAACTTGTTTATCAAAAATAGTTCTCTCCATTGTTGCCATCTTTGATTTACAAAAGAATGCTGAATCTTTTCCGCACCAATGATACCAAAGTAACATTGATTCTCTTAGATTTACTTTCTCTCCTGTAGAATGCTTATGGCCAATACGCTTCATATCTCTTTGAATAAAGTCGAGAAGTCTCTTTCCTTTTAATCCTTTAAACTCTGCAAAACCAAGTTCTTTTGTTGCAGGAAGTGCTGCGTGAAAGTAGAGGGTATTATCTACAACGCGATAAGTTTCACCACGCTCAAACATCCAGTTGATGTCGTCCTGTAATTTTGGAAGAGTTGTAAACTGTTGGACTAAGTCGTCAACTAGCTCTTGTTCTTCAGCTGTTAAAGTTTCTCTATTTTCAGGATCAATAGTAGGGAAGTACGTATCTAATAAAAGAGGGTTTTCTTTTTTTGCTTTTTCCCAGGCCGCTTCATTCTCTTGTGTATCCGTAGGTAGAAGCTTTAAGAGATTTTCATAGTGCTCAAGCTCTTTTGAGTAATCAATCTCTCCTCCTACTGCAATGGCCTCTTTTAGACTTGAAACAACGAGCTTACTTTCAAGGATGAATAAAACCTTGGTCATCTTGATCGCAAGATCATTTGGCTTCTTCGTGTAATTACCTTCGGGAGTAAGATTATATGTTTTTAATGCATAGTCTTTTAACTTATCTAAGTTAAAACCATATCTCTTAAGAAATTCAACATTATTATATCTCATAGAAATTCTAAGAGCTGTCATTATTAGTACTGGGTTACCTATGGCGGCACCCATCCAGAGAATGTCATGGTTTCCCCAGATATAATGAAGCAGAGCACTCTTTTTTGAACCATCAAAGTAATTTCGATACAAAGTGACAAGTTTATCTGCATCTTCTCCTCGGTCGTATGTGTCTCCAATATTTATATGCTTATCAATCATATTACTTAAGATTAGTTTTACAATTACTGAAGCTACTATATGGAAAAGATCTTTATTTTCGATGATACCAATTATTAATGCCTTGTCACTTGGACCATCTTTGGCACTATAAAGTTTGAGAATAATTTCGAGATACCCTGGTGGGATTGTTTTTATGATTCTCCTTTCGTCTCCTCTTGTTACATTGTGAAGTAGTGAAAGTAGGTCTTTTAGAATTTGCTTATCAGTTAACTCTTTACAATTTAACTCAATAAGAACTTGTTTAAACTTATTTGGAACACCTTCAGTAAAATAGTCCTCTAAAGGGTTGGGCTTTCCTTTTTCTATGTTTGCAAGGGCATTATCAATTCTCGTTCTGTTTACGAGAAGAAGTAGTTGTTCATACTTCTCACAAATACTTTGATTATACTTTTGGTTAAAGGCCTTCTGGATTGAAAGTTTATAATAGCCTAGACCATTTTTTAGCCAGCATATGAACTTTTCATAAGAGCCGTGAAGATCACTATAGACGACATATGTTCTTGGTGGTTGCTCAAGTTGCTTATGAATTAAGAGTTTTCGGTTTAATAAATGGAGTACAGATTTATCTTTGTGTTTATTAAAGTAGTACTCTTTGTCGTTGAGAATCTCTTCTGCTTTGATAGTCTGCTCCATTAATGAATAATATGTCTCTATTCTAAAGATAATTATATGTTTTTACTAGTTATACCAGCAAGCGAATCCAGTGAATGATATCGCTATTATTGAGTATCAAACTAGCTCTTCTTATCTAAAAATTAGATTATAAGCATCTTAATTGTAAGGTCGTCTTATGTAAGATACTGTTATTATAGGTGAGAAGTGGTCATAAGTCTAACTTAATAGATGAGATGAGTTTGACTTAATTCTTATATCTGATAGGGTAGATAAAATTTAATTAACAAGGGTAGCACTATGAATGACACATTAAGAAAAGTTCCAGAGATCAGTCTATTAAGTTATATCAATGGAGATTCTGCAGACCAGATCAAATTCGTTGATCAACTCATGTACGGACTAAAGGAATATGGATTCATCATTCTTAATGAACATTCAGTAGATCAAGCAAAGGTTGATGAGGCCTATAAAATGGTTAAAGAGTTCTTTGCACTACCGATAGATACAAAGAATAAGTACGCTGGAGTAATGGGTGGCCAAAGAGGTTATACTCCTTTTGGAATGGAGCATGCTAAAGGTAACCCTAATCCTGATTTAAAAGAGTTCTGGCATGTAGGGCGTGAACTTGCAGCGACATCACAATACAAGGGCGTTTACCCTGAGAATGTGTGGCCAAGTGAAGTTACAAAGTTTCAACAGGCCTTCTCTGATCTCTATTCTTCAATGGATAATACAGCGAATATCCTATTAGAAGCGATTGGTAGAGGATTAGATCTTCCAAAATCGTTCTTTGCAGACATGATCAATGATGGAAATTCAATTCTTAGAACTATTCACTATCCACCTACAAAGGGACAGGATACAGCAAACTCAATCAGAGCAGCAGCTCACGAAGATATCAACCTAATTACAATGCTTGTTGGTGCAACAGCATCTGGTCTACAGCTATTAGATAGAGATGGGACATGGCTTGATGTTGACAGTAAGCCAGGACAACTTGTTGTTGATTCTGGAGACATGATGTCGCGTTTAACAAATGAAGTTCTACCAGCGACAACACATAGAGTGATTAATCCTGATAATGACGGTTCTGAAAGATATTCAATGCCGTTTTTCGTACATCCACATTCAAAAGCTGAGCTGAACTGCTTAGAGAGCTGTATTGGTGCAGGAAAGAAATATGAAGATATCACAGCAGGTGACTTCTTAAATCAAAGACTAAGAGAGATTGGACTTCTCTAAATTGAGAATGAAAATCATATAAAGCTTCGATCACAACACGAAGAGTATTCATTTGGGTACGCAGAAATTAAGGGGGATATTTATCCTCCTTTTTTTATTTAAACGCATCATTTCTTGGCATCAGTAGTCGTAGTGTTTTTATTTATTAAACTAAAAATACAGCTATTCTATTTTCTAAAGTTTTATCTTAACCTTTCTCTAATTTCAGTTGCTTATATATTAGATAGATAAAAGCTCTTTAACTATCTGATTTTTCTCCGATATAAAATGTGGGGAAATATTAATAATGGGAGTAGGATTAATTCTATGAGAAACCTAACTAATAAAACTTATGTGCTTATCATTGAAGACGAAATAGAGATATCTAATATGATCAGTGAAGAATTTCAGGCCTTAGGTCATATTACAGTTCAAGCGGAGAGTTTAAATGAGGCCATGTCAAAGGCCAGTAATCAGGAATTCTCTGTGATTGTCTTAGATATGAAACTAAAGAAAGGTAGTGGTGACGAATTTGTTAAGAATATTCGCTCAGACAAGAAGCATATAAACTTCTCCTCACCAATTGTTGTTGCAAGTGGTTGCTTAACAGGAAGTATTCTTAGTGAAATATCGGGTGATATCTCTCATGCTTTCGTAAAGCCATACGACATGGGGAATCTAGTGAAAAAGTGTGAGGAGTTGATGGCGGCTTCTGCTTCAGATTCCGCTGCAGCATAAAAAAAGGGAGAACAAAAGTTCTCCCCAATATTTACAAATTTAAGATAATTCTTAGATTGCTTTTGGCTTGTACCAACATAGTGGTCTGGCACCGTCAGTATAACCGTCAACTCTATTACAAGTTCCGATTTTTGCATCTCTTTGATCTACATCTGTGTAAGCGTCTACATCACATAGAGCACCTTGGAAGTAAGTATCAAGTCTACATTGTGGTGCTGGGTGATTGTCATTTGTTTTACTAACAATTGAAGCATCAGGTGTAGTGAACTTAAGTTCTTCAGTCATATTTCTAAGTGATCTGAAAAGGTTTGCAAGTGAAAGACCTGCCATAGCACCTCTTTGACATACATTTACTTCAGATAAGTTTTGAAATTTTGCATTACACATTTTAGTTACGTGAGCTGGAACATCCATTTTTGCAAGAATAGCTGCGTTGTCGTCTGACTCCATAAACTTTCTTAAACACTTAGATGTACCAAAGTAATCTGCTTGACCTTCATTTGATGCCCATGAAGATGACCACCAAGATGCTTTCTTAGGTGCTCCACCAATGTGGTGACCAAGTTCGTGACAAACAACAGTTGCAAAACCGTCCGCTGTGATTGTCTCATGACGAGCTAATCCACCAAACATTGCTACTTTCCAGTTATTACCAGATTGACTTGCATATGCGTTAACTGTTCCATCGTCCCAGTTTCTTTCGATATTAAGGTTTTTTCCCATTCCTGAAATGATTGGGTTGTAGATCGTTTCAACTCTATCAATGATACTGTTGAATTGTTCTTCAGTTAGTCCACCTGCGCTCTTTGATCCAACTGGAATATACATAGAGTTTTCCTCTACAATACCTGTTACACCGTGAACATCACATGAAATTGCGTTATTTGTTAGCATTACTAATGCTAGCGCTAGAAATCCTTTTCTCATCATCGTCCTCCTTGAAGAGCTTGCGCAAAATATTTAAAATCCATTTAATATTTTATGTTTTTAATATTGTTTAAAAAAAATCACTTCGTGTCTAGTGTGATATCATAGAGTTAAGGAAATGTTAGAAAATTGAATGATATGTCAGAGGTCCAGTTATGAAGAAGATAGTGTTCTATGTCCCTGTTGATGCCGCTATGGCCGTTAAGGAGTCCGTTTTTGACGCAGGTGCAGGTAAAATAGGTAATTATGATAAGTGTTGTTTTGAGACCGTTGGGACAGGGCAATTTAGACCTTTAGAGGGTTCAAATCCAACAATTGGTAATCAAAATGAAGTTGAACAGGTAGAAGAGTTGCGAATAGAGACGATTTGTAGTGATGACAAGCTCTCAAAAGTGATCGAGAGCTTGAGAATGTCTCACCCTTACGAAGAGCCGGCCATTGATGTCTTTGAGTTAGTTAGTTTTTAGCGATCGACGGATCTAACTCGAGGAAGAGGAAGATAGTCGTTCTTGTTTTCAACGTTAAAGTGTCTTGAAACATTATTTATTAAGTTTCTTAAAGAGGCGGTCGTACTGAATAGCTTCTTATGACAAGTTTGGATTTTTTCAACAGTCGTGCAAGTTTTATTAATATATTTTTCATATTTTTCAACGTCAGATTCACGTCTTGTAAGGGTCGTAAATAAGAGTTTTAAACAAGATAGGGATTTAATGTCTTTGATTCTTTGTCTGTCGTTTAGATACTGGTTATCAAGATTCATGTTAATCCAGCTGTTAATCTCACTTATTTCGTTCTGATCACCTTTTTCAACTTTTGAAACTTGTAGGTAGTAGCTGATCTCACTCATTACTTTTTCATTCTTATTAATTACACTTGCGAGGTCTAGGTCGTAACCATATTCAGGGTCATATCTTTTAAAGAATTTAATATCTTTTCGTTGGTTGTCGAGTCTTCTATTGCAGTCTTTAAGGTCTTCTCTTACTTTCTTACCAAGATTAATGATATTATTTTCAACCATTACACGTGCTAACTTTGCACACCTTTCAGTCATACCATGTTCTTTTGCCATTTCTTTATCAGTACAAACAAAGTCATCCATATTGTCTGTATCAAATAGCATTTTCTGTTGGTAATCATTTACTAAAGAGACTGCAAGATAGATATTAGCACTTGGAATTTCAGCATATGCATTTTTAATAAAGAGATTCATAATACTAAAGTTTGAGTTTAATGTTTTTTTGAAGATACGATAGTTTTCTGAAAAAATCTTTTCTTTGTCATAATGATACTTTCTTCCATTAACTAAGTAGTTACCTTCAAGTAGATCTTTTGCAGTTGTCGTGACAGTGATACCTGGCACTTTGAAGGTAAGTGCGTTTCTTACCATTCTTACATCAGGTAGAGTCTTGATATTATTTTCTTTGATAAATAGTTCTGCTCGTTCTAGATTTCTTGAACTAGTACCGAGTGAGATTTTCGTTAAAAGCTTTGGCTTATTTTTTGCCAAATTTAATACCCTTGAAATATTTTTAAATCTTTTTTGGATAAGATGAGAATATGCATTATTAAGACTGGCCTGGCCCATTTCTGGAGAGTCAATCTCATGTATGGCCTGTGCGCTTAATGATGAGATAAATATAAGCAGCGCTAGTATTTTTGACATAGTTTTCCTCTAAGCTGTGGTAGATGTTTTTTCACGTCTAATTATACACTGTTTTACTTTACTATTAGCTGCGGCAGCAAATAATTCTATTTATATATGAAGGTTGCTGAAAACATTAAGTTTCCATGAAGGTTCTTCTTCGTAAGGTAGCTTCCTTGCTCGCCAAAAGTAAAAACTCCAATATAGGGAACGTTTTCAAGGACTGCATTAATTCTTTCAGTCATAGAATTTATACCTTCTTCTTCTATTTCCAGCATACATCCGGCGCAATAAACAATTAGTACACTCGATATTGAATCCAGTGAGATCATATTTTCACGCATATATTCTTTTAGCATTGTAGCAACACTATTTTTGAGCATACGTGATGTTCCGCTAAGTAGGTGGACTTTGTCGCCTACGTTAATATCTGTAAATATTGCCATTGAACCATCTTTTGAAGTCGACTCTGGATGACTTAATACGAAGAAGGGATCATTTGAAGCATCAGTAAGCTCTCTTCCTAGAGGAAATAGGGTTGAGTTAGCAAGAATGTTTAGGTCATCATCTTTTGTAGTCAGGTCTGTTTCTGCCCACTGATTGTAAACGGACATGGCCGGTTTATGATCAATTTCCTCTATTCTTCTTTTGGATGCCTTTGTAATTATGCCAAATGTTCCCGTGGGGTTATATGCAGAGCTAAATGTAGATTTAGGAGATTGTGAGCTCTTGCTATAAAAACTAATTAGCAAGAGGCCATCACTGATGACTTTGTCTTCTTTATATATCTTCCAATTTCCTGATATCGAATTGTCCGCGGCCGAACCTCCATATATAGGTATATGCTGCTCAAACGATTTCTCTATTTCAAAGATGGACTCTTCTTCTGGTCCAGGTGTTGATATAAACCAAATGAACTGTGGGTCCTCAGCCATTTTATTTCTTGATTCAGTTAGTGCTAGTTTTGCCGCTTCTGTATTCTGTCCATACTCTTGAATTCCTACTCCTAACTCTTCTCCTTCACTACATTCAAAAAGAATAACTGCACAACTATGGGCATTGTCACTAATACTTCCCTGATTGGTCATAACACCTAAGCATGTCGTCGAACCTGCAATTTGAGCGTGAGGAAACTTTTCTTTTAGTCTTGACTGAATGACTGATAGATCATGTTGTTCTGTCGTGTAAGTGAGTATCAATTCAGGGGAATTAATATTGGCCTTAGATATACATTCGCTAATTGCGTCATCAGTCTTGTTATGTATTGAAGTAAGAATATTCGTTTTCATCTTTAAATTATCTCACATATTCAAAGTTTAACGCAATAATTCTTATGTTTTCTTAGATTAAGAATATTATCTAAAGCTCTCTAGATACTTAAATATAGTTTTCTTGATCTTGTTAAGGTGTACTGGTTTTGTGAGAAAGTCATTCATTCCGACTTTAAAACACTCTTCCTTTATTTTAGTAACATTGTTGGCCGTTAAAGCGTAGATTGGTAATGAATCCTTATCAAAACTCTTTCTAATTTCCTTTGTGGCCTCTATTCCATCCATATTAGGCATATAGAGATCCATGAAAACCATGTTGTAGTTATTTTCTTCAACCATTTTTACAGCTTTTTTTCCATCTTCTGCTATATCAATTATGTATCCAAGCTTTTCGAGATACCTTTTAAAGAGAAGTTGATTTGTTCTATTATCTTCTACAAGTAGGATATTTAATGGATGCTCCTTAGACATATAAATATCCTCAGAGATCAATCCTTTATTAGTATCGGCAAGGTCGTCATTCGATAACCTTTCAAGAGGTAGTTTGAAATAGAATATTGTGCCCGCTCCTTCAGAGCTTTCTAGCCAGATCCTTCCTCCAAAATTTTCGACAAGACCTTTTGAAACAGCAAGGCCTAGGCCTGTTCCACCATACTTTCTTGATATATTCTTATTTGCTTGAATGAATGGATTAAAAATATTGTCCTGGGCCTCTGTAGGAATTCCTATTCCATTGTCTTTGATTGAAAAAAGATAATGGGCATTAGAGTCTAGCTCACATGTGACAGTAATATTGTCTTGGGAAGAGAACTTAATAGCATTGCCAATAAGATTAAATAATATCTGTCCTAATCGTAGAGGGTCAACTTTTACGTGTGAAGCATTTTCTGAAATATTGTTAAAAATGATATTACATTCATTTTCTTTTGCAAGAATATATGTGGAATCAATAACTTTTTGAATTTCAATATTTAAGTTCGTGGGAGTGTTGTCTAATTGCACTTCTCCATTTCTAATTTTTGAGAACTCTAAGAAATCATTTATGAGTGTAAGGAGACTTTGTCCACTATTGGCAACACGCTCTATTATTTCTTTTTGGTCCTCTTCTAGTTCTGATTGACCGAGGAGATCGATAAAGCCAATTATGCAATTTAGCGGAGTTCTTAATTCATGTGAGAGCATCGCCATAAATTGATCTTTTTCTTTGTCGAGATTACTGAGATCTTCATTTTTATCCTTTAATTGAATATTGCTATTTCTTAACTCTGTAATATCTCTCCAGGACAGGATAGAATACTCTTGTCCATTCTCTTTAATAGGGTTGCTCCAGATTTCCCAGTGCTTTGTAACAGAACTTGTTTCAACAGATATGACTATTTGTGATTCATTAATTACCTTTGGAAAATTCTCAAAAAAGTCGGTTATCTTCTTACCAATGATGTCTTTCTTTGCTCTGGCATTACACAGTGATACAGCGCTATTGTTACATATTTGAATCTCTTTATTATGATCTACGAGGAAAATAGGCTCAAGTGTGTACTCAAGCATATTTCTAATTAGGAGGTTTTCTTGGCTAGATTCAAGATTATGGTGTTTTGAGTTAAAACAGGCATCGTTACTTTCTCCCGTAAACATTCCAGTAGACAGAAATGACTCCAATGCAACCTTTGTTCCAAGGCCTAGGTACTTCTCTCCAGTGTTAGAAAGTGACATAGGTATTCTGTCATGTCCTAAGTCAAACCAAAGCTTAGTGTTTCTATCCACTGTCTTTTTGTGAGCATCAATTTTAGAAATATCCACATTTGAATTCGCTGACAAGATTTCCTTTATGATATTACTGTCAGAGATATCCATTGAGCGTTGCCAGAGCGCCCTATATATCTCTCGTCGTACCTTAACTAAATTATTAGGATCATCACTTCTTGTTAGTTCTATTGCCATTAGTGAGAGTTTACTAGGGTAGCGTATGGCCGGAGGAATGACTTTTATCCCCTCAGATCTAGAAATAGCAGAGGCCAGCTCTGATTTATATATTTCTTTATAGTCATCTGTTTGAGCTAGCTGAATCGTAAGGTATGGCTCGTGCTCAACACCAATCCATTCGACAGTATCTTCTAGTCCTTTTTCAATAAGCCATTCATTAAAAATAAAACAAAATGGACAGTTTATATCTGCATAAACTCTATTGATACGTGCCATTAATTCTCCTTACTATGGAGATTATATACGAGTTTGGCCGTGGTTTAAACTATTGATAAAGATAAAGTCTTATTTAAGGGGTTGTTATTACAAGGCTTTTCCCCTAAGTCTAATATATATACTTTCTGTGACTATATAAACTAATACAGTTGATTAAATAAATGTGAACATGATATAAGAAAATCTAACTTAGGTATCAGGGTAATATGAAGTTAAAAGATCTATATGCTCCTCCACATTCACGCTATGTAGATACGGAAAATTATCACCGTAATCCAAATATGTTTTCATATATCACTTTGATTACTCAGGTGATTAATACGATTTTTCTATTTGTGTCATTTGCACAAGGAAAAAATACCTCTGTTGGGATTAACCTCTTTGCCATAATTACAATGGCCGTAAATGGAATCTATTTTAAAAGGACTGGTCACTTTCGCAATGCTTTTGCCATTTATAGTTTATTAGCACTTCTTGTAATTAGTTTTGATCATATGGTGGAGCCTTCTTACAATGGCTCAAACTTATTCTGGTATGCTCCTTGTCTTTTTAGCTGCTTTTATCTACTTGATAAAGCTAGGGCCATTTTTGTAGCAGGGTGTGGCTTTTCTATGTTTGCAGCGGCCTATGTATACAAATTCTATAACGTTTTTCCTGTAACTATAAATACAACAACTCCTGCTCAGGCGTTGGTAATAAATGTTTTAACGATGTTTGTTTCTACAATTGCCATATACTTTGTATCTCGGTTTTTCTTCAAAGAAGAGCATCAGGTGAAGGCAAAGTTAAAAGAGCTCAGCGCTGCTAATGCTTCACTAATTAGTATTTTAACACATGACTTAAGTACTCCTGCAATGGTAGCCGGTTCATCTCTTAAAAGATCGAGAAGTTGTGATAAGTCTTATGAACGAATAAGAAGGTCTCTTCAAAAAATTTCTGATATTATTACTGATACAAGAGAGTTACACGCTCTTGGAACAGGAAAGAAAGATATTACTCTTGCTCTAACTAACGTAGAAAGTATTATACAAAGCACTATCTGTGATTATAGCTATCTCGCAGAAGATAAGCAGATTGATCTTGTTTTTGAAAACTCAATATCAAGAGGTAGATCAATTTTAGTTGATCCAAACTCTTTTCAAAACAATGTACTCTCAAATATTATTTCTAATGCTGTTAAGTTTTCAAGTCCGGATGGACAGATCAAGATCTCCACATTTCAAAGAGATAAGTCCATCGTAATATCTATTAAAGATAATGGAGTTGGTATACCAAAAGAAATTCAGGACAAGCTTTTTGATGTAGCAGCACCTACTTCTCGAAAGGGGACGATGGGAGAGGCCGGTACTGGCTTTGGTCTGCCAATCGTTAAGATGTTTATGGATCTATACAATGCTACTATTCATGTCGATTCATATACTGTTGATGAAAGAGACGATCATGGAACAACTTTTGAGCTAATATTTCCTGAGGTTGAGTGTCCAGCTTAGGTCGAATTTCTAACTCTCTCTACATTACTTCTTATTAAAGGTAGAAATAATTTATACATTAATTTCTTTATAAAATTAACTTTATTAGGGTTATTACTACTTCTTAGAAATTCTAATGGTCGAGTAGTTAATCCTAGGTCACTTATTACTCCATCCATTTGTACAAATTTATCATTTTTTAAACTAAACTCGAGAGATGCTCCGCAATCACCAATTGCTACAGAGTGACCTATTTTCCAACCTTTGCTTTTATTAAGGTTAAGGGCCGAATAAAATAGCTCTTTATCATTGATATAGCCATCCAACTTTATCCACATATCATCAACAAGAACTTCTATCCAGCTATGTCCTATCTCTTTTGGTGTTGCTAAATACATAACACTCGGAAATAGACCTCTATGAATTGATTTCTTTATTGTTGAGAAGTTAACCTTCGCTTTTATATCTGATCTCGTAAGTAGTTCAAACAAAAGGACTGTTTTATTATTACATTGTCCTCTTCTTCTTTTAAAGACTTCTTCGGCGCCAATATCGTCTATTTCCGGAAGAAAATCAAAGAGAACCTGATCTCTTACAAATTCAAAATAATACTTAATGAGTTCTTTCTCATTATTAGTCATTTTTATTGCATTTTGTATAAATGTATTTAACTCCATAACAATCTCCATATCTATATTTAATTAGTAAATAATAACTTGAAAATAGGAGAGTTAATTGTATTTAGCGGTGATTATAGTTTCTTCGAAACTTCTTTTGGGGTATGGCCAAATGTTTGCTTAAAGACCTTTGACATATGTGCCTGATCTGAAAAACCACTTTCATATGCCAGGTCAGTAAGCCCGATATTTTGGTCCTTAGATTTTATAGAGATAGCACGTTTGATCTTCTGCCATTTGATATAGTTTTTAAAGGTGATACCGACCTGGTCTTTAAATACCCTTCTGAAATGCTCAGGAGAGATCCCAACTGAGTTTGAAATTTCATCAAGTTCACAATTGTGATGATGCTTCTTTATTGTATCTATTGCCTTCTTTATTTCAGGTCTTAGGCCAGATTCTTTGTGATTGAGAAGTTCTTCAATTTTTGTAGAATCAAACTCAAAACCAAGTAAGTACTTTTCCTTTTTGAGTTTTTCAGCAAGCTCATTTCCAAGTTTTGATTCTGCATCAACTAGAATATTTTCCCATTCTCCATTTTGAAGTCTGTGCTTTATATCAATGTTTATTAATACTCTTTGAAATGGTTGTAGGTCTAGCTTTTCTTCTTCAATGACAATACTTATCTTATTAGGTGAACTGCAAATCTGATAACAAAGGTGCTTATGAGATTCATTGTCGTCTATTCTTGATTTTATATGAGCGCCATATGTGTAGAGTTTCATAATCTCACTTTTTTTAAAAGACCAAGGTCTATACTCTGTTAATCTTAAATAAGTTATTACTTTAACGATGTATGTTACAATTTTAAAAAAAATTGTGGATAATATATAGTATGAAACTTAAATTCCTTTATATCTTTCTTCTTCTTTGCCATTGTGTCAATGCAAGAGAGATTGTTGTTTCTCTTACTCACTTTCCTCCCTATGTCGATAAAACGATTGCCGGTCATGGAATATATCCGAAATATATATCTAAATTCTTTAAAGAGCAGGGGCATACAGTAAAATTTAACTTTGTACCATATGCTCGTATTTTAAAGAATATTGAGGATACTAGTCATAGGGGATTTACGGTTCTTAGTAAGAGAACGATGTCGCAGATGTCTCATAACCAGTCTCTATATAAGTCTACTATATTTGATGAAGTTAACTATTGTACTTTTTATAAGAAATCTAAGTTTCCATCTGGAGTTCCTTATGAGGGCGGAAATGGAATAAGAGGTCTACCGATGATTGTTTTCTTAAAAGGACCAATCAATAAATATCTAAAGAAATTTAAGAATAAGACCTTTAAAGTAACATCATTTGAAGGCGCAATGAAAATGCTAGACAAAGAGCGTGCAAGTATTTTTGTAAGTGCTGAAGTTATTGGTCGCTACTATATAGATAAACTTGGCTTAACTGAAAAGATTGGATGCTCTCCATTTCCGTTGGAAGAGCATGTAATGATAGTTACTCCAAATAAAAACTTAGCAAAGAAATTTTTAAAACCACTTAATCGTTATATAAAGAGGAAAAATGGAAAACAGTAAATTACTAAAAGAGATTGATTTCAATTCTCTTAATGTTGATTATGCCGATATTCGCGTAGAGAAAACTGATGAGACTAAGATAGTATATCAATCAGGAGACCTTCGTGAGGCCACAACCTCTCCGTCTCTTGGAGCTTTTTTAAGAGTTCTTAAAGATGGAAATTGGGCCTTTAAGTCGACTACAGAACTGAATAGCTTACAAAGTGAGTTTGAGGCACTTGAGGGACGAGTTAGCTTACTTCCTGCAAAGAATAAATTGTCATGGCCCAAACGAGACTCGCAACACTACGAAGTTATGCGATATCAAGATAAATCGTGTAATAAGGCATCTTTAAAAGAAAAGAAAGACTTTTGTGAAGCACTCTTACCAACACTTGAAAGTGAAAAACTGATCCAAGGGCCAATGGTTATATATAAGGATCAGTATAAAGAAAAGTGGTTCATGTCATCTGATGGTGTGAGTTATCACTATGACTATAATCATGCGGGAGCATATGCTATCTTTACTTTAAAAGATGGTGACCAAATTTATGAAGACAGTGTTAAATATTTCTTTCAAAATGTACACGGTCAGAGCAAGTCAGCTATCTCTGAACTTGAAAAAGCAATTGAGAAAGCAAAACCATTCATACATGCTCCAACAGTTGAGCCTGGAAAGTATAAAGTAGTTCTAGACTCAGAGATAACAGGTATTTTTACCCATGAATCTTTTGGTCATAAATCTGAAGCTGATTTTATGCTAGGTGACGAGGCCATGAAAGAAGAGTGGCAAATTGGTAAATCTGTAGGTTCTGAAAATCTTTCTATTGTTGATGATGGTAACTGGCCGGAAACGTCTGGAGATCTCCCTGTGGACGATGAAGGAAACTTAAAAACCAAAACATACTTAATAAAGAACGGAAAGTTAGCTGGACGCCTTCATTCTACTCAGACTGCAGTTTTGCTTGATGAAGTTCCAACAGGTAATGCAAGAGCGATGAACTTTCAGTATGAGCCTATTGTTAGAATGACGAATACATATATTGAGAAGGGAGAGAAGTCTCTAGAAGAGTTAATTTCACAGATTGATGATGGACTTTATATTGTTGGTGCTAAACATGGCATGGGGATGAGTACTTTTACAATCGCGCCGAGTAAGGCCTATAAGATTTTAAATGGAAAACTCTGCGGGCCAGTTAAAGTATCTGTCATTTCTGGAAATGTTTTTGAGACTTTAAATTTAATTGAAGAAGTAGGGAGCGATTTTCATATCGCTTCTAGTTCGCTTGGTGGTTGTGGGAAGATGGAGCAGTTTCCATTGCCTGTAGCTGATGGTGGACCAAGTATTATAGTTAAAGAAATGACTGTTAGTTAAGAAGGAAAAAAAATGATTGAAGAATATAAGAAAGAGAAATCTACTAATTTAACAATAAATGTTCAAGCAGATGAAATAAATGAAATAAGAGAAGTTACTTTAGAAAAGAATTCTACGAGAATTTTTAAAGATGGTAAGATATTTTCTGCAAACTACCTTGGGAAGGTAGAAAATGACGATCTTAAAAAAAATGCCTTGGAAAATACTTATGGAAGTTTAGAGTTTGACTATAGTTTAAATGACTCCGTTGTAAATCAATCTAGCTTTGGAAAAAAACTAAGAGACTTAGATGTCGTAGACTTAACTAAAGACTTACTAAGCCATTTTCAAAAGAATCTTCCTGATTTTATATATTCAGGCAAGGTCGATTATAATGAAGTCGATACAAACCTCGTCGTTTCTTCCGGGATAGATATCAAACAGACAGAATCGTCTGTTGAGGGTTTTCTTATTATGAAAAGAAAGGGGTCTCCAAATATTATGGACTCAGCTCTTGGCTTCTCTATTGGGGATGGAAATATTGATCTTTCAAATTTCGATAACTTTATAGATTTACATAAGAAATTTGATAATGTTGTAGACGTTAAATCCGGTCGATCACCGGTTATATTTGTAAGTGAAAAAGATTTCTTACAGAAGTTTAGTCAATCTCTATCTCCTGAATCTTATCATCAGGGATCTGCTTATTACTCTGATAAATTAGGAGAGAAGCTATTTAATGAAAAGGTTAACTTAGTTGATGTTAGAGTTGATGAGTCAGATGGTCTTTTCAATATTTATGATAGTGAAGGAGAAAAATTATCTCCAGAACTTCCATTAATTGAGAACGGTGTATTTAAAAATATTTTCTATGATAAGAATATGGCAAAAAAGTATAAAGCGACATCTACTGGTAATGGGAAAAGAGAGTTTAACTCTTCTGTCTTTCCAAGGGCCTACCATTTAGACTTTGTGGCCGGTGATAAAACATATAAAGAGCTTGTCGCTAGCTTTGAAAAAGTTATTGTCATTATCATGGCAGGTGGTGGTGATACAACAACTAATGGAGATTATTCAAGTCCTGTTCAGGTGGGCTTTGTTGTCGAAAATGGAAACGTTGTAGGTAGAACACCTGAAATAACAATAAGTGGAAATATTGATCAAATGATGGGTGAAGACTTTATAGCTATTTCAAGTGATAAGTTTTATCCAACAAGATCTCATTCATTCATGTGCCATATGAATATAATCAAATAATTAATTATATCATTTACTCAGGACTTACTTCTTTTATTAAGTTCTGAGTAAATTTTAATTCATGCTATCTTCTTCTTATCTTTAATCCCATGCCTTTGAAAGAGAGAGAAAGACTCCCTCAACCTGCGCTTTATCCTCGTCTTCAGGTTTTAAAATGGCATTTCTAATAAGTGAAGAGATGTTGAAACCAACATTCCATGGACGATAATTGGCCTTAATACCAACGGAGATAAAACTTGGAGCTACGTCAATCTCACCTTTGCTTGATGAGCCTGAAGGCGTACACTCTGGAGAACTTCCATCAAGGCTGCCTGTATTAACTGAAACTCTGTCGGCCTCCCATTCCATACATTTATCTACAAGTCTTATAACTCCTAATGCATAAGTCGCAACTTGCCATTTTTCAAAGTACTTATATTCGTATTGAAATCCACCCATAGCTGTCGGTATGAGTTTACTGAAGAAAAAATCTAGAGATGTTGTAATATTTCCAGATTGATCATAGTTTTCAACATCTGAATGAAAGTCTAGATACATTAAAGAAGGTCCACCAAAGACATTTAGTGTGTGTTTGTCATTATCACGCAAGAACTCGTATGAAAGACCTAGTGCAAAATTAATATTTAGTGCATCGAAGTCTATAGACTTGGCCGTAATATTACCATTTACTCGCTGCTCGTGGTTACCTTGGTTTACCACAGCGGCCTGAAGCCAAGTAAAGATTGCCCATCTGTCTTTAAATGATTTTGAATAACCATAACCAAGTCCAAATCCTTTTGCGTCACCTTTTTCTGTCGCCTTTACTCCGCCTGTTAAAGTTACGTCATCATCATCACTCTTAAGTTTTAAAATACCAGCAGTTACCTCGTGCCTCTTATCTCCTTTATTATTCTTTAAGAGCATAAGAGGTGGGTCTGAAGCAATTTCAGTCATCGCCTGTTTTGCATATTCACTTGCTTGTGCCACAGCATCATTTGCTTGTGAAGTGTTAGAGATACATAGTGCGAGTAAGACCAGTTTGATTTTCATTTATTTTCCTTCTTTGTGATTGTAAATGTATTATATTTGGTCTTGAATGTATTTTAAAGAGTGTTAGATAATTCCTGATAAATATAGTTTTAAAATATAAAAGGTCCCCATGAAGGGGACCTTAGTATTACTCTTATTTGATGAGGGATTTATCAAAATATTAGTAACAAGCTGGTATTGTATATGTGCTTTTGTTAAGTACTCTTCCTGGCCATCCCCAGTTTCCTGTTTTTCTATTTCCTACCCACCACTGCTTTCTTACTGTCTTTGTGAAAGTTGTTGGGTAGCTGTAAGTTACATCTTCATATCTAGAACATCTTTTGTCCCCACCTGAACGGTTGTATTTTACACATTTTCTTCTTTTGTATTCGATGCTTGTATTCATTACTAATTTTTGAGAAACTTTACAGTTGAGACTTGTTCCAGTTCTTCTGTCGTTATTTCTTCTCGGCTTATATTCAACACAAAGGTTATGTGCTTCAGTTGTTTGAAGCTCATCACCATTGATACATACTTGTGTTAATGGAATGAATTTAATTTGCTTGTTAAAGTAGAATTGTGCCGTTGGTGCTTCAGTTGTTACTCTTGATTTTCTTGCAGCTGATGCAGTAATTGAAGTAGTAATTAAAACTAGTGCGATTAAAAATTTCATAGTTATCTCCTTTTTGTTTTGGTTGAAGAGAATATAGGGAATTCTAAATAGTATTAGAATAAAATAAACACCTTGATTTTGTTTTTCATTAACTTCAATTTAAGTTGAGATATTAAAGACTTATTGTATTTGTTATACTTGTATAAAATTAGATGTTTAATTTTTTAACTTTGAGTAAAAAAAAAGCCTCGTTTTTCAACGAGGCCTTATTTAAAAAATATTGTTTTATTACTATTTATCTTTACATAAGAAATCAATTTCGACTTTTGCATTAAATCGTTGTTTTCCATTGAGATCATAACTTTCTTCGATCTTAAATCCTTTAAATCTAAAAAAGTTTTTATTAATAGCTTTCTTTGTCCCTGTTACATAGTGAGCACAAGTATGCTTGTATGGAGAGTTTGAAATAATTTTTTGATATGATTTATAGTCAGTCTGCTGTGCAATTAAGAACTGCTTCTCGACACCATCTCTAACTGCATCTTCTTTGTTATCGTGAAACTCGGTTCTAAGAAAAGACTCTCTAAACTTAAAGGTCTTATTACCCAGCTTAGCTTTTGATCCTGATATGATAAGCTTATTGTAGTTTCCAAGTCTAACTTTTAGTTTTTCGCCAAATTTAATTGCTGTAGGTAATTGTCTGTCGTCACCGGCAGTCCCTGTTACGCCACCTCTAGCTTCTGTATTGTTATTGATACTAATAACTAGTGCAAGCATCATGGCCGTTGTTTTAAGTACGCTAATAATTGATTGTGAAAACACTCTTACTCCACCTGTTCTTCTATGGGATTGATTCTTGTTTAAGACTTTTCTAATATTCGCTTGATATTCTTTTTGAATCTTTAGTATTTCTTTGTAACCATCTTCTGTTATATCTGTTACATCAAATTCTAGTTTTCCTTTGAATTCATCATTTAAGAAATTTAGTCTCTGTTCTCTAATTAAGTTATTAACTACCTCAAATGTACTTCTGCTATCATAAGAAAATATATTGTTAATATTATTGATGATGAATCGATTATTTTCGAAACGACATATCTTTGCATTTATTAGAATTGATACTTCCTGTAGTCCTCTTTTTCCATAGTCTTTTAATAGAGCATTTCGAGGAAGACCTAACTCTTCTGACAAAGTTATGTCTAAGAAAATATCAAGTAGGATTTTACTTTGACCCAATTGCTCACAGATTGTACCCATTAGTTCAGTTGTTTTGTTTTCAACTTTTAAGTCATCTTCTACAATCTTAGATTCGTCACTGAGTGAGTATACCTTTTTCTCTAACCAGATTTTTCTTTTGCTAGGGTTAATGCCTGCTTCCCTAAGAATCTTTAACCCAAGATCTATTCCAGCGCTCTTTTTATTATTTCTGACAAGGGATAACATTGCACTAGAAACATCCCATTTTCTTGCAACTTGTTCCATGCTTAATCTTGTCTGACCTAGATACTTATTTAGAGCATCAGATACATAGGTCTCATAGTTAATTTCTTGGTTTAGATTCATAAATATTCACCGAACGTTTTAAATATATTATTTCTTCTTTTTAGCATTTTTCAGGATTCAAACGTTAAAATGTGTATAATTTATATATAGAATCCTTCTCCATCTCAATCGCTGATAATCAGTTTATAAGGATTTCGTTAACTTGGATTTAACCGTAATTATAGGTAGTTAAGCCCATTTTTATACTTTCATTAAAATTTTGATCTGATTTTTTACTTGAGGTTATGACAATCAATATACTGAGCACTTTGAACTATTGATGTTACCTCATTTCTTTATTAGTCTCGCGCTACTTTTTAAACGGAGATTACTAATGAAGAAAATTTTTATTCTATGTCTATTTCTTTTATCAAACGCTTTTGCGAAACAATGGGTTTATTCAAAATTGAATGGCAAAAAAATTCCACAACTTTGGAATGGTGATGATATTTTAAATACTATTATAGTAGCAGTTATTGATACTGGCGTTGATTACACTCATCCTGATCTTAGTAGTAATATTTGGCTAAATGAGGTAGAGGCAAATGGTATTGCTGGTGTTGATGACGATGGTAATGGATATGTTGACGACATTAGAGGGTATGACTTTGCAACTTCAAGTCCTGACCCCATGGACTCTTTAGGCCATGGGACCCATGTCGCTGGTATAATTGCTGCAAAACGAGATGGGCAGGGGATAACTGGACTTAATCCTTATGCAAAAATAATGGCACTTAAATCTTTTACAGAAAAGAGTGGTGATATAGCGCATTCTATTGAGGCCATATACTACGCGGTAGATAATGGTGCACATATAATTAACTGTTCTTGGATAGAGAGAAAAAAGTCTTATGAGCTAGAAAAGGCGGTGGAATATGCTATTTCCAAAGGTGTAATTATTGTTGCTGGCGCTGGTAATAGTGGTCAGAATCTTAATAGAAAACATCGGTATTTAGCAGAGTTCGATGATGTTATCAGTGTTGCAAATATTAATTCTGGCGGAGCAATTGTTTCAAGAAGTAATTTTGGGTCTAGAAAAATAGATATTGCTGCTCCTGGAAACTATATATTATCGACAATTCCTAGGGGAGGTTATGGCCATAAGTCAGGAACATCAATGTCTTCTCCCTTTGTTGCTGGAGCAATATCTCTTTTACTTTCTTTGGAAAATGGACACGATCTCAATTCAATCAAGGAAAGACTATATAGAACCGGAAAGAAAAGTCGACATTATAGAAAGAAACTTATTTCAGAAAAAAGAATTGATGTATACGAATTTATAAAAGGAAAATAAGACTCTTCAACTTTTTATCTTTGAAGGGATTTAGTAAAGTCTAAATCCTTTTTGAGTTTTGCAATTTTTGAATTTCTAAAATCAAGTTGTCTCTTGTCATTATTTATAGACAGCTTTTGCGTTTTTGCTTCATTTATAGAGTGTTGCTCTAGAGAACTTTCAAAGAATGTACACTCTTTAGTTTGAGGTTCAAAGTATACCCATTGTCCATCAATATAGAACTCATTATAAGCATGTCTCTGTCCTAAGTTGTAAGTACTTCTAACTTCGAGTCCCAGTGATTGAGATATATCTGTAGCGAGTTCTGCAAATTCTGTGCAAACTCCTTTTTGTGACAAATAATGGTCGATTGGTTGAGCAGTCTTTGTGTTAGATCGATCCATCTTATAAGTCATTATTGTACTAGTTATACATTTTACGAGACATGCTTTTTGACATTCATTGAACTTAGATTTCTTTGCTTTCTTCTTCATGATTGTAATAAGTTTTTCTTTTATGTCTTTTGCTTTTTCTCTATTCTTTGTCTTAGTCTGATTAAGTTTTATATTATCATTTATATATTTATTTACTATAGAATCGACACTCTCAACTAATGTGATGACCACTGGAGAAATAGCATTTAAGGTATAACTATAGCCCTTAGAAAAAGTATCGATAGTATATTGTTCATGATAAACGACTTTGCATGTCGGTTGTTGATTTGATTCTAAGCACTCTTTCTTGGCCTTGGAGAAATTACTAGCAAAGCAAAGTGATGTAGATAAATATGTAAAAATAATAAGAAATATTTTCATAAATCAATTCTATCTAATTACACGGTATGGTTAAAGCCGGAGAATTATACCATTCGAATAGAGTATTATTACTGCCCTAGGGCCTTACTAATTTCTGTATATAGAAATTCTGTACATATCTTTACCTTGGGAACTTTACTCATGTCCTTATGTGTAAGTACCCATAAATCACTTCCTATGAACTCTTTAGGCTCATAGATGAGTTCTATATTCTTATAGGAGTTTGAGAAATAGTGGGGAAGGAGAGCAAGACCAACTCCATCATCGCACATCTTTGCCATAATTGTTAAATCATCTACTTTATAGACTTTTGTATTTTGATCTAGTTTACTGTCTAGCCACTTCTTTGATTTTAATCTATCTAATGTTTCATCTAATACTATAAATGATTGTTCATCCATATGTTTCAAAATATTATTACGCCTCTTTGTATCTTTAAAATATGCCTTACTTCCATAAATTCCAAAATTCAGTTTTCCAAGGTTTCTTCCTATAAGATGAAGGGGGACATCACTTGATGGACGTATTGCTATATCTGCTTCCCTTTTTGATAAGTTATAAAATTGATTTGAAACTTTTAAATCAACATTAAGGTCTGGCCATTTCTTTTGAAATTTTTTGATTATCTTTGGGAGAAAAGTCGAAGCTATAGAGGGGGTTGTCGTGATTAAAATACTTCCTTTAATCTTTGTATCAAGTCCTTGAATCGAATTAAAGATATCGTCCATTTTGTCTTCGACTCCTTGGAGTTTCTTATATAGCTCTTCTCCTGCTGGGGTTAATAAATATCCAGAAGGTGTGCTCTCAAATAGTCTCGTATTATACTTTTCTTCAAAGCTCGTAATACGTCTATAGACCGTGGTGTGGTTACTATTTATGAGCTTGGCGGCTTTTTGAAGACGTTTTTCTTTGGCCAGTGCTATAAAAAACTTTAAATCTTCCCAATTTTCATCTGTGTTCATTAATGAACTTCCCTTTTTGAAATTGGTCCATTTTAGTTCATATCTAAATTAAGTACAATTAAAAAAACAAAGGAGACAGAATGGATGAACCATTAAATTTAGAAAATCTTGTTATTCAAATGTATGAAGCTTTTAGTAAACGCGACTATGAAACTTTAAACGAGGTTTGTGCCAAAGACATAGTATGGAAGCAGAACCCAGGGTTTCCAGGGGGAGGAACCCATTATGGAGTTAAGGATATAGTTAAGAATGTTTATGAATCAAATAATAGTCGTTGGAATTACTTTAATTTTGAAAGGTTAAAGATCAGTACTACTAAAGACAGTGTCATTGTTGAAGGAAACTATATTGTGGAAAGTTATGGAACTAAGAGAAGAATTAAGGTCGAAACTGCTCATATCTTTTTAGTGCATAACCAAAAAATTATATCATTTCAACAGTACACAGACACTTTTACCCTATGGGAACAACTAAAATAAGGAGAATTTTTATGAAAACAAAAATAACAGAAGAAAACCTATCTTTAATATCACTAGTCTTAAGACTGTCTATTGGTACCCTTTTTCTAGGTGCGGGTATTATTAAAGTTCAAGGTGGGATAGATGGAAATATTACTTACTATATGTCTATTTTTGAAAAGAGTATCTTTCCTCATGCCCTGGTTAAGGCCCATGCTAGTGTGATCATGATCGTCGAATTTATTCTAGCTGTTTGGTTGTTTTCAGGTGTCCAACTTAAGAAGGCCTGGTTTGCGAGTATTACGATTCTTATTAGTTTAGCGTTTGGCATGATTTTCGTATATAAGTTTGATGTTGTATCAGATAATTATATATATGTTCTGATATCATGCTTAGGTGTCGCCTTAACACCTTATGACTCTTACAAGATTTATAGTAAGTAGATTGATAGAGCTACTCTTAATCTATCTTTGACTCTGAATAGTAATTCTATAACAATTTTCTCCCATAGATTTTCATGTTAAAGTATAATAAATATGAAGCTATATGGGAGCTATTATGTCCTCTTTACTAACTAAGAACTGCATTCCTTGTTCGGGGTCTATTCCACCTCTTGAAGACGACCAAAAGTTGATATTACTCAAAGAATTATCAAGTATATGGGAGTTAGTGGATGGTGGGAAGAAGTTAAGAGCAATAGTAAAGTGTAGTGAATTTTCAGGACCTATGAAGATAGCTAATGATATTGCTGTAATAGCTGATAAGCAATGGCACCACCCAGATCTTCATATTAGCTTTGGACAATTAGGAATTGATTTATGGACTCACAAGATTGATGACCTTGTGGAGAGTGACTTTATTTTTGCCGCAAAAATTGATGAGGTATTAAAATCATATGAAATTTAAAATTCTCTTCTTAACCATATTCTTCTCTACTCAAGTACTAGCTCAAACTAGTGTTGATATTGATCAACAGGTTAAGGATATGATTGAAAGACAAAGGAAGCTTGTTGATACAATGATGAAGGATCAGCAAGACTTTGATAAACACATAAAGAAACTATTTGAGCGTCTACAAAAGCAAGGCGCCTTTAAGAGCTTTAACCAGAGAATATTTGATTTTTCAAACTCTGCAGTGAAAACCGCGTGGCATGAAACAAAGAATGAAAAGAAGTTGGTCATAGACTTGGATGCTAAGAATGATAAAGTTAGTATAAAAATTGATTCTGGGGTAGTGAATATAAAGGGAAAGCGCAAAGTCATGTCAAAATTTGGTCATGACAAAAGCTCTTATGGTGAAAGAATTATTAATATTGAGCAGACGATGACTATTCCAAGTGATGTTGTTGTGTCGTCGGCTAAATTTACTAATGAGAAAGGTAAGGTTGTTATAGTCTTTTCGAAAAAGCCCTTGGTGAAAAAACCTGTAACTAAGTTGAAAACCAAGGCCAAGTCTATATAGACTTAAGCTGCGAAGTTTTGAGACTTCTTCATTTCTTTTAAAATCTCTGTTAGTTTATTTACAAACTTCTTAGCATTGAATGGTTTGGCCAATACATATTTAATATCAAAGTCAGAGGCGATCTGGACATTTTCGTGATTGAAACCACCTGATATCAGAAGTATTTCCGCTTTGCTATTTACCTCTTTTTCTTTTATGTGCTTAATAACTCCAAGTCCATCCAGTTTTGGCATATTAATATCAACAACAATAAGAGAAAATGTTTGGTTATCTATTTTTCTACAAGCATCAACTCCATCACTGGCCTGAACGATGGATTTAAATAGACCTGACTCGGCCAAGATCATGTGAAGCGAGTCAACTATCATCTTTTCATCATCAATTATCAGTGCATTTAATTCCATATTGTTCGTCCTCTATATCGAAAAGTACTATGATATATATCGGCAAACAGTATCTATTTTTAAAGGTTAATTTGTTTAAATATACCTTAGTAATAGGTTACAGTTTCTTAGTCATCTCTGAGATGATTTGTAAAAAATAACATAACATCAGACATATTAATAACTCCTGTTGCTTTGCCTTCCATATCAATCACCGGTAAGTTTCTAAATTTTCCACGGCTCATTAAAGAAAGAGCAATGATAACTGAGTCGTTTGCCTTTACAGTTTGAGGGTCTTTAGTCATATGCTTTTCAATAGGGTCATTTAATAATTCATCATGGCCTGTGATATTTTGTATTATGTCCCTTTCTGTAATTATTCCGGCGAGACTTGCGTCTTCATTTACTACAAGACAGCTAGTTGCACCATTTTCTCGCATCAAGTTTAGGGCCTTACTTACTTTATCAGTTTGAAGAACAAGCTTTGGTTTATTTGCGCCAAGTTCGGATATTGTGTATTCCAATAATTCAACAAGTTCAGTCATCGTTGCCCCCAAGATTTTTATGAACGTTACCTTGGTATTTTAATAAGTATCTACACTTAGAAGTAAGACTAATTCACATGCCGAAATCAACCTCTTCTAAATCAATTAGTTAGGGTAACTAGCTTTATTAAGTTTTAAACAGAAGGGTTCGTAGTCTTTCAAAGTTAGCTGAGAAGTAGGCAACTTTATAGGTCAATTAAAGTAATCAACTAAGTTAACCGAGTAGATTAGTCAGAAAGGTGAATTTATGAAAACTAAAGAACTATTCCTAATACTTACGTTACTCACATCAATTGGTGTGTTTGGCCTTGAAACTAACTACTTCAATGAAAAGACTTATTCGCATCCAAAAAGAGAAATCTCTATTATTTCTTCTAGTACTGGTTACTATCCTAAGAGGCCCACTGTGTTTGTGGGTGAAAAGGTAAAAGTATTTGTGACCTCGCTAACAGATAGACCTGGTTGCATGATCGTAAAGAATCAGGACTTCTACCTTGAGGCAAAAAAAGGTGAGATG
The DNA here is from genome assembly GCA_001874305.1 of Bacteriovorax sp. MedPE-SWde. Lineage (GTDB taxonomy): Bacteria > Bdellovibrionota > Bacteriovoracia > Bacteriovoracales > Bacteriovoracaceae > Halobacteriovorax_A. Next base: position 154,852 of record MPCU01000010.1, read on the forward strand.
TCTGAAGGTGAGCTATTCTTTACTAAGTCTGGAGTTCACGAGTTTTATTGCCCGGCAAACGGTCATAAGGGCAAAATTGTCGTTTTAGAGAACCCAGACAAGAAAAAGGCCCGTTTAAGAAGAGAAATGGCCTCAGAAAAGAAGAAAAGAGTAAAGATTTGGCGTCCAAGAGACGAATAGTAGATAGTATTAATAGGTTGAATGAGGTTTCATGTCTTCAGTATTTACAGATGCTATATCCAGTTTACTCGCTCCCATAGGAGATCTTCTCGAAGACGAGGGAGTATCTGAAGTTATGATCAATGGGCCACATGAAATCTTCGTAGAAAAGAAAGGCCTAGTTTTTAAAGTTGAAAATCAATTTGCAGATGAGGGTGCCCTTGTTTCAGCAATGAGAGCAATTGCTCAATCTGTCCATAGAACTATAGATGAAGATAATCCACGGCTTGATGCTAGACTCCCTGATGGGTCTCGTATCCATGTTGTTCTGCCTCCTATGGCAAAGAACGGAACAACTGTTGCTATCCGTAAATTTTCAAAAGAAAAATTAACTCTAAAAGATATGATAAGTTTTGGATCTGTTTCTGAGATGGGAGCGAGATTCCTTGATATCTGTATGTTTCTTGGAAAGAATATTCTTGTTTCTGGTGGTACAGGTTCTGGTAAGACAACTATGCTTAATGTTCTTGGTGGAAGAATGCCAAAGACGCAAAGACTTATCATAATTGAAGATGCTGCAGAACTTCAAGTTACAGCAGATCACGTTGTTAACTTTGAAACAAGAAAGGCCGACCCATTAAAAGGTCTTGATGAAGTTACAATTAGAGACCTTGTAATCTCTGCAATGAGACTTCGTCCAGATAGAATTATTGTTGGTGAGGTAAGGGGTGAAGAAGCACTAGACCTTGTTCAGGTAATGAATACGGGTCATGATGGTTCAATGGGAACTGTCCATGCTAATAATCCTGTTGATGCTTGTACAAGACTTGAGACTCTCTGCTTGATGGGAGAGACAAGAATTCCACCTGATGCAATTAGAAAGATGGTAGGTTCTGCTCTTCAAGTAATTGTTCAATGTAATAGATATCACGACGGTGGAAGAAGAACTTCACATATCTCTGAAGTCTTAGGCGTTGATGCTGATGGAAACTATATTGTAAAAGACATTTTTAAATGGGTTCAAACTGGCCGTGATCCTGAGACTGGAAAGTATATTGGGGAGATGGTTCCATGTAATTATGTTCCAACCTTCTTTGAAGATATCATTGTAAATAAGCTGCCATTTCCTAAATCTAATTTCATAGCTCCAGATTGGTTAAGAGATATGAATAAGAAAAAAGCAGCATAAGAGTCTCGCGGTACTGTTTACAATTTAAGCAGTACCCACAAATCAATCAATCCTTCATTATAATTTAAATGAGTTAGCTCATCACTTCTGGCAATATTCTTGCATTTCTATTTATAAAAAATCATTGTTTTTTAAGGAGTTTGACGAAATATCGCTATTTTCGTCAAGCATAAAGGCCGTAAATACATGGAATAATTACATGCTTTCGTCGTATATTCCATTGAACATGATACCTTAATAAAAAAAATTGAGAATATAGAGAGGAAGTATGAATTTTTCGAAACTAAAATTTGCCCTATTAATTCTAGTTACATCAATTAGTGTTCAGGCAGGAATCAAAGATATTCTGAAGCCTGGAAAAATAATTGAAAGGGTAAAAGAAGAAGTTGCTGAAATGGACATTAGTGCCAGTGTTCGTCTTCTTGATCTTGATATTGCTCAAGGTGTAGGTATTTCTTCTAAATATAAGTATGAAGTTGAACCATCGTACTTGGCCAAACATCACACTCGTGTAGATCGCTGGAAGCTTAAAACTGATTTAAGACCAGGTGATATCGTTAAAGATATTATTGATCTTCCAATATATTTAAATATAGATAAGGGTGCTGAAATTAACTTTGTAAGACAGTTCTCTTCAAAGAAAGAAGCCCTTAAGGCCATTCCATACTCATTTAACAAGCTACCTATAAATGCAAAAAGAGCACTAAAACTAAATGTTGGAGACTTTGTCTCTATTCCTACTACGATGTCTGTTGCTGTAGGGGCCTCAATTGGAAATGTTCAAGATATTCTAAGTGTTAATGCCGGAGGATATATTGTCTTTAGTGGTAAATTTCTTGTTCATGTATTTAGAATGAAAAATAAGAAGGTGAGAGTAAGACTTATCGCTGAAAGAAATCATACTACAGGTGTAAATACCGGTGCTAAAATTGACTTTGATATTTTTGGAGTAAGTGTAGTTGATAAGCAAGTAAAGAGATGGCTTGATCTAGATATCGCAAAGTTTGGTCTCTCTAAAGGGAAAGGTCACCAGTTAATTATTGATTATATTTTTGATCTAAAAGATGAAAAGGCGAGGCATGCTTATAATGGTATTTTAGGGTCCACTTTTAAATTTAAAGATGTAGCTATGTTCTCTGAGTTTATTAAAGAACGTGGTCTAGAAAATAGACTCATTACTGTTTATGAAGAAGCAGAGTATATTTACAATGCTGATAAAGAAAAAGAGAAGAAAAGAGTAGATAGAATATTTAAAGGATTCAATGATTATAAGAAGGAGAGTTCTAACTTTAAACTAGGATTACTTTTAGCTTCTTATACTAAGAATAAAACCTTCATCGAAAATAAAATTTCTTATGATGATAAAGATGGTGAAAGAAAGAGATTCTACTATCCAACAATGACAAGAACTAAGAAGAATGAGTTTGATATATTTATCATGAAAGCTAAAGAAAGAGTTGTTAAGACTTCATTTGGTCTCGTACCTCTTGATGACGAAGACTTTGGAGCAGCACACTCTGACTTTGGATTTATCTATGATAGAAAGGATAAGATCTTTAGAATCGACGAGCAAAGAAAGTATCAACAAATGCTATCAGATACACTACCAAATTTTATCTATGATGAAATTGACTGGAAGGGCTGGGATGAATATGAAAGCCGTCCATCAACTGTTGCTTACATGCAAGTTATATTCAAGAAAGAGGCCTTCGCATCTCTTAAAGGTATGACAGAAATTGATATTAGAAAGAAACTATTTAAATTCTATAAAGAAAGAAAGCTCGTCGACATTACTCTTATTGATGGTTTCTTCAAAAGGCTATGGAGAAAGATAAGACTTATAAAGGGTGAGGAAAGATCTGATATCAGAAGAATTTCTTCTAAGTTACATGAGGTTTTTAATAGTGATAGTTTTGACGGTAAAGATAGAATTAAGGCGCTATTAAAACTAAGAGAAAGGTATATCTTTAAGAGACTTGGATTAAAGTTTCTTATGTCACTAGTTCCTGAAAATGAACTTGATAAGTATGTCTATATTAAGCTAGGGATGCACTCAAAGAAATCTGAAGAGGTGAAATTTGAGTATGGAACTCAAGGTTACTCTGAAATTTACCATGAACTAATGTATGTAAACTCTGTTTTAAATGATAGGTCTTTTGATCTACGCTTAACTGAGAGAGAACTTCAGTTTAAAGAAGATGGAACTATTACTGAGTAGTAGTTCCCCTAAGTCGGTATAGGGTTGTAGCTAACCTAGATATCGACTTCAATTCCTTCTTCTGAAATTTCCACAGTGAAGCGATCCTTCATTAACTCTTTTGTTTTATCGACTATTTCTTTCATATCATCAGGCTCTAGTTCTGGATCTAGTTCCATCTCGTGTGCAAAAGTACCAATGAGAAGGATGGCCATCTTTAGGTCTATCTCTTCATTGAATTGGTTTAGTGGAAAAGCAACTCGAAAGCCACCTGAGAATTTATCTATATCAACATCTATAATCATAAATATATTCTAAGTAATCTTCGTGATTTTGGGAAGATACAATTTATTCTACGCAGATTCCTGTGTGTCCTGACCCAGTGCATTTGCCAAATTGGGTCAAAATCGCTTTAATGCCTCACCCCATAAACATAACACCCTGGAGCATTAGTGAGATTTTTCATCTTTATCTTTCTTTTTTCATTTAAGGCCATGTCCTTTGAAAAAAGTGTGATTGGTGAAGACACTAGAGTTCGCGCGAATAGTCACAAGGCCTATGTTGGCCATGTTGGTGCTTATTGCACAGGTACATTAATAGCAGATGACATCGTTATAACTGCTGCACACTGTGTATATAGTCAGAAATATCAAGAACACTTAAAATCTCCATACTTTAGGCCTTCACGTAAAGGTGATCTTACGCCATTTGGTACTTTTAATTGGAAAAGTATCTATCTCTATAAGGCGTATGCAAAAGATTCTGATAAGGCATCTGATGTGGCATTTATAAAGCTAAATAGGAGAGTTAAGGGCATAAAGTATTATCCTCGCTTAAAGCAGGGCCGTACTAATGATCGTGTTTCTATCACTGGTTATCCAAAAGATCGTCAATTTGGTACTGCATGGACTAGTAAGTGTAAGGCAAAAAAGAGTGGTAAATTCTATGAACACAAGTGTGACACTGCCGGTGGAATGAGTGGCAGTGCTCTTATTAGAAATAATAACTTAGTAGGAATTCATGCCCTAGGTAACGATGATTTCAACAGAGCTATTCGAGTTGATGGCCAGATTATTTCTGCATTTTACAGAATTAAAAGTTCAAAGAAACTAGATTCAAGCAAGTGGCTAACTTTTAGAAATGATAGCAAAGAGCTTGGAGAAGAGTTTGATCGTGTGATCTTAGAGAACTCAAACCCTTTCCCAGTTACAGTTGAATATCTTTATTATGACCTCAACCGAAATGAAGTACTAGATACTCAATACCTTGAGGCCAAAGAGAAAAAAGAGCTGTTTAAGACAAGACGCTCAAAGTTCTATCTAAGGTATAGTTATGGCGACAAAAGCTTTCCTAAGCAATATGAGGGCTGCCAGCTAATTGATGAGAGTTGTGCAAAGAAGATCGTTTTAAAAGGCGCAAACTGGAAGCATCAACTTATTTCTCTTCCTCTTTAAATCGTTAAGATTAACATAGAGTCCACCAACTAAAATAATTACTCATTCCATTCTAGATAATTTTATTTCTTGTGATAAATTTTCTCTACGAAGTTTGTATCCGTTTCCTATCGGACAATAGATACCTAATTTTTAGATAAGATTTCTTGACTCTCTAATGTTCTTTGTTAACTGGTATTAGTCCTTTAATTTTTCTACGAACAAGTTTTCTTGATCGATAAGGACTAAACTTAATATTGTAAATAATAACAATTCTTTTTCTTTAAGGTATTTAGTTTGAATCCGAAGCGATGTACATGAATATAGAAAAGACATTAGAAGTGAGTTCTAAGAGAGTTCGAAAGGAAGTTCAAGCTTCAATATTTGCAAGGTTGTTTGCGTTTGCTGTTGATTTTTTTATTGTTGTTATTCCGCTTCATATTCTTTTTTTGGAGTTTGGAAGTCACCTTCTTGATGTTCAATATTACGAGTTAGTAAAAGTTATTGTTGGCTATTTAGCCTATTTAATATACTGCCAATTGTTCTATCATTATTTCGGTGCTACTCCAGGGAAACTACTCGTACAGATTCAGGTTATCTCAGAGAAAGAAAGAACTTATCCTGGTTTTGTAAGAACTTTTGTTAGAGAAGTATTAGGAAGGGTTTTATCTGATATTTTTTTAGTCGGTTATTTCCTTGCTATCGCAAGACCCGATAATCGAGCACTACATGATATTATTTCCGGAACTAGAGTTGTGATAAAAAGAAAGCGCGTTAGAAAAGAAGATTGCTTTCCTAATATTATTAAAAGTATTGTTGCAGGTGTTTGCGCTATTTCTTATATATATTTTGAAAATACATATCAAGATAAGGTTGTTGAGTGGGCTAATACTCGATATTTTAGGCCATTAATAGATAAACAGCTTAACTCCAAAATGTTAATACCTAATTTAGCTCTGAACCCGTCAGGTTTGTCTAGGGCCAAGGATAAAGATCTTATAAATCAGGATTTCTTAAAAAAAGCTATAATTAAAAATTACAAATCTATTAAGTTTTTACCTAAGAAGTATGGGGTTTCTCTAGAGAACAGTAAATTATTTTTAAAACAAAGTGGTGGTAAGATAGAATATGCATCACCTTCCATGATGGCCGATGAAAATTTTTTGAGTTTAGTGAAAAATAAAGTTGTGGGAATAGAAAAAGATCTCTTAAAGGGGCAAAGAGTTAAACAAAGGATTAATCGTCTATATGACATAAAGGAAGCTACTCGTAAACCATTTGCTTTGCTTAGAATCGCCATGTCTGAGCCCCAGAAGCTTCTTGATTTTCCTCCAGAAGTTTATAATGATGGCCTGTTAAGGAAACTTGTGATTAAGGCACCAAAGGCAATGTTATATCTTCCTGATGAAGTTCATTACTCCGATAAATTTATTACTTATTTTGTTAAGCGTCTCTCTGTTCCTGATTTATATGCAAATAAGAAAATTAAATCGAAGTCCTTGTATACTCAACTTTTGAATGAAAAGAAAAAAGCATCTTTAGATAGAGTAAAACAGTTTAAAGCAAACATGGATGACTTTCTAAAAAATATTTCTGAGAAAGGTCATTCTATTCGTGAGAACGATTTGTCTGGAATTCCTGTTGAATTATATCAAGATGAAGGTTTTATAAATAAACTGTGCTTATCCAACCCTCGGGTAGGGGAGTATTTACCTAGAGATACCAATATTAGCGAAAAGTCTGGTTTAATAATAGTTAATCATATCCACTCCAGTAAAAAACTACCCACCAAGCTGGTTAACAATATTAAGGTGAATAAAGTTATAGTGTCTAATTCATTTTATGCATATAATAGATTATCTCCAAAACTCAAAGGTAACAAAGAAATTACTATTGCAGCTGTAAGGAAATATCCGGCAATAATTCAATATTTACCTAAAGAATTAATTAATGATCGTGATGTATTAAATACCGCTATAAAGATGTGGGACCCAATGCACCCTTATATTAATCAGGCCAGGTTTAAGCCTAAGAAAGCTCTCGTTCAATATATTAGTAATGACTTATTAGTTAATGATATAAATATTATTAAAGATATTTTAAAGGTTGATGCTGAGTCTGCAAGTTTTATCCCCAAAAAATTCCTGAATAATAAAGGCCTAAAGAAAGTGATTCGTAAATCAGCGACTAATCATAGAAATAGTATTATACAAAATTTAAAAGATAGGAGTTTCTTTGAGTTGAGCGCTAATAATTTGATAATGTATAAAAATGATAAAGAAGTAGCTTTCCTAGTTGCTTCAGGTCGTACACATTGTAAATCATTTAAATCATTTGCTGAAAGTATTAGGAACGATAAGAAGTTTGTTATTAAGGCCCTTGGAAGTCGCGGATGTATGGATAAATTACTGACAGATTTACAAATGCAAGATAAAGAAATTATGTCCGCTGCAATTAAAGCTAGTTTTTCAAATATAGCCAAAGTCAAAGGGTCACTTATATCTGATAAGGATCTAAGTATTCTTGCTCTTAAAGAGTATATAGGGGCAATGGATAGTCGCTATTCTAATTATGAATTTCATAAAAAATATATTGCCTCTACTTTACATACTGATAGAGATATTATGGCTCTTGCAATCTTAGCGAACCCTGAGTTTATTTCCTTAGTTCCATCTGACATGTTAAAGACGGAACCATTTGCAAGTAAAAGATTATCTCTCTTAGAGAAGATTAAAGATAGTTTTTTATACAAAATAAGAAATCTAAAGAGGAGTGATATTACTTTCGGCAAAGTACCTATGGTACCGAAAGAATGTAATAAAAATAAGAAAGTATTACTAGAGGTGTTAAGATTAGCGCCTTACTTGATGGCAGGGGTCGATAAAAGCTTAATTGATGACAAAGATATAGTGGAGGCAGTTTTCTCTGGTTGGGAAGTCGATAAGGACATGCCAAGATTAATTGAGCAAATGTTGTTCTTTACGAGAAGACAGAATATTAAACTATCGACGAATCCTCTTCAGAACCTAGGTGAAAAGTTTAGAAGTGATAAGAAGCTAGTTTTACGTGCACTAAATATATCAGCCTTAAGCTATGGTGATGTTCATTATACTTTAAAAGAAGACCCTGACATAAAAAAGTATAAAGATGAATACTCTAGAATACGAAGAAGGTTCTAGATCGCATTGCTTTTTGATGACTCCCTTTCTTTCCTACGAAACGGATTGGAACGCTTGTAGAAAGAAGGGGGGCTGGCTAAGAAAATCCACCATTCAAAACAGCAATCTCTTCCATCTAAAGAATTTACCTTAAGTTCATCTATAATTGTATCATAAAGTTTTTTTATAATTAATAGTGGTTGGTTTTGAAAAGAGAGTCTAATTCGTCCTATCCTTTAAAGACCTTAATTGCATGTGTTGTTGTGATATAATCTTTGTTTAATAAAATAGGAGCGTAGAATGAATACAAATATAGTGATATGGCTACTTTTAAGTCTTTCGATCTCCATAAGCACTGAGGCAAACCGTGGAGGTAGAAGCCCGAGAAAAGGATCAATATTAAAGGATGGGTCTTTTAGTCATCCGTTAAGCGCCCTTCATAGCTTTATTTCTGATCATCAGCTTGATTGTAATACCTTTCCCAAGAAGAATGAAAAAGGAAAGTACGTAAAGAGTTGTTCAGAGTTCAGGGGCGAGAAAAGACTTCATCAAGCTATATCTCAGTTGTCTTACTTTGAACTAGAAGATGATAAATATATAGTAGCTTTTACTGAAAAACCTTTTACAAAACTCTTGGTGTTGAAAAAAGCTAAGCTTGGCTTATCCTTGGTTATTAGAAGTAGTAGACCACTGGAAATAATAAAGTTTTGTACTAATGAAAAATTTAATTTCTGTAAATCTAGTTTTATTGATAATCTAAAGAAGGGAAAATAGTGTAATTATTTGTTAACTAATAAAATCCAACATCCAAAACAGCAATCTCTTCCTTCTAAGATAAAAACCTCAAAATCATTTACAATTTTAACATATATTTTTTAATAATTAATAGAGGATGGTTTAAAAAGAGTGTCTAATCCGTCCTATCCTTAGATGTATCATTGAAACTAAGGTGAAGAAGTATAAAGAAGAATTACTAGGCAATATCAAAGACATGGAGAGAGTTAGCGGTGTTACTAAGCAACTTAATTTTCTATTGAGAATTACCGATTAGTAAGAATATGAGAATACAGTTTTTGGCCCTTTTATTTCTAATCCTCTTTAATAGTTGCTCCTCATCTCCAATACGAGAACCTTCTTCTCTTAATTTGAGAGAAAATTGCTTTGAAGCACTGTCATACTTTCAAGATAGATACATTAAAGGACTTAAAGAGTCCCAGATCCTAGATGGAGAATTGACTCCAATAAATAATAGAGAAAGAAGTGAAGTAGAGCTCTCAATGAAGTTTAGTGAAGTTGAGGGAGAGTTAACTGGTATTCATCGCGGAGCTGGCTCAACTGATCCAACCTTTTATGCTTTAGATGATGGGATTAAGGTTGTTTGGAAAGAGCATAAGAAAATAAAGCTATCAAACTATAGGGCCGAAGTATTGGCCTTTGAGTTAGATCGTTTATGGGGATTCAATCTTGTTCCAGAGACTGTTGAGAGAAGTATTGATGGGGGAGTAGGTTCTGTACAGCTATTTAAAGAGTCGATAACTGGACCGTTACTAAAGTATAATATTAAAAATAATATGTCTGAAGAAGCAATAGCTAGAGTTCAACATAACTTATCTAAGCAATCAATGTTTGATTATTTAATAGAGAATAATGACAGAAATGTTAATAATTATCTTTTTACGTTAGAGGGAGAACTCTATTCGATTGATAATGCTGCCAGTTTTACAGGGATAGGCTTTTATCAGAAGAGCTTTGCTGCGAGAGAAGAAGATATTAAGGCCTTTCTAAGTACTGATGAAGGTGAAGCGGTATTTAAGAATATTGTTTCAAGCTATGATGAATCATTTAAAAAGCAAATCATCGAGTATATTGGAAAAAAAGATGCGCGAAGATTCTTTGGGCGTATTGAAAGAATAATTCAAGTAAACGATTAGAATAAATTTATACATGCTTTCTTTACTTTGTAGGTATGAAGAAAGTATAAGTAGCTTTCTAAGCAAAACAATCGATCAAAATAGCACTCTCTTCCAATCCCATTAATAGAACATAGTTAAGAAATCAATAATCGAACACTATCTAAAAAATCCAGAGTTTTATCTCATGAAGGTCTTACTGACGTGAGGTGGTTGTTTGTCTTTACTTTCTACAAAACTGATTGGAACGCTTAACGAAAATAGCGTATCTACTTGATAATATAGCTAACTGTTTAATTGTTTAACACATCTGTAAGTTATTCTCCTCTCGAATGAAATCTTCTTTCTACCTGTATATTAGTATAAACAACTAATTTAAGAGGAGAATTTAATGAAACAACTTATTATTGGAATTGCTTTAATGGCATCGTTTTCTACATTTGCTCTAACTAATAATGAGGCCGAGAAGTGTGCTTCACCTTCACAAGAGCAGCAACAATCTCTCGCAATCGCGATGAGTAAACTATCGATCCTTTCTTCTGATTACAAAAATAATATTCACAGGGATGGAGTGTTAACTATAATGAAGACTTCTTCCAGTTGTGAAGAGTTTACCAATTCAATGTTGAACTACGTACAAAGAATTGGAGATGCATTAGTTCATCTCGAAAATACGGTAGAAACACTTTATGAGACTGAAAAAGAATAATTAAAAAGATAATGAGTGGCCTAAGTCGGCCACTTTTTTCCTAAGTCAAAATCGCCATTCAAAAAGCATTCTCTTTCTCTAAATATAACTGGTTATCTGGTACCAGGTGTTGATATAGAAAATATCATCTTTAACATCGCATATTCAGGATTTATAAAGATATTAGTTAGAATTATGAATATTTCACCTTATTTGTAGCTTGGCCAAGACATATAATAACCTATGAGTTTTTATTTACGGTATTTTACAATTCTACTCTTTTTACTAAGTGGACTTTACTCCTATGGGGTAAGTAATATACTTGTTCTTAACTCTTACCACCCTCAATATAAATGGACCGAAAGATTAAATGACGGCATTCGTGATACCTTTAAAGGGGTAGTACCTCCAGAGAAAATACACGTAGAGTACATGGATGGTAGAGTCTTTTCAGAAGACGTTGCTTACCTAGAAAAGCTAAGAAATCTGTTAGCGTATAAATACAAAAATGTGGAGTTAGACTTAATTATTAGTACAGATGATTATGCTTTTAATTTTCTTTTAGATGTACATTCTGAGATCTTTCCTAATACCCCTGTCGTGTTTGGAGGCGTAAATTTTTTTAAGAAAGATATGCTGAAAGGAAGGCCGTTCTTTACTGGGGTTCTTGAAGGGACAAGTATTGAAGAAAATATTAGGCTTATTCAAAAGCTTCACCCTAACACGAACGAAATTGTCTTGTTGTCCGATGATACGAAGCTTGGAAGAGCATTAACAGAGGATGCTCGAAAGTTTATAAAGAGTCATAAACTCGATAGTTTAGTGAAAGTATATGACAAATTTACTTTCGAGTCTCTAAATCAAAAAGTAGCTGAGAAGAATAAAGATGCGGTCTTTTTACTACTTGCTATACATGCTGATAGAGATGGTGTTTACTTTTCTTATGATGAACATTTTATAAAATTAGCTAAGACTGCAGTTGCTCCTATTTATTCTATGTGGGGTGTTCTTATGGGGTCAGGAACGATTGGCGGTTATATGAATAACCCGTACGCTCATGGGAAGGAGATAACAGAAATAGGAATCTCAATTTTAAATGGCATTAATGCAAATATGATTCCTGTAAAAAATCGAACAAGTTATACACCACATTTTGATTACAATGTGCTCAAAAAATTTAATATATCTTCTGATGTTCTTCCTGATAATGCTAAAGTACACAATAGGCCAATAAGTTATTACCAAGAGAATAAGAGGTTGATAAATATTGCTTCTTTCGTTTTTGTTGTTCTTGTTACTTTTATAATTTTCTTAAAGGTTCTCGTCGATCAGAGAACAAGAGAGGCCAACTTGAATGCAAGTAATCTCGAAAAGTCGAAGAATCGAATGAGGGATTTTGTTGGGATTGTTGCTCATGACTTAAGAGCTCCTGTAGGCAATATCCTTTCTTTTTCGCAGGCGCTAGAAGAAAACTCTGAAGATCATAAAGAGATTGTTCCATATATTTTAAAATCGGCAGAAAAGTCTATTCATCTAATAAATAATATTCTGGATATCTCGGCCATTGAAGCTGGAAAAGTCAAAATGAATAAAGAAGAAGCAGACTTACATGAAATTATTCTGGATATTATTCATGAAGTTACTTTTTTAACAAAGGGTAAGAACTTGAGTTTATCGACAAACTTAAACTCTAAGCTAATGGTACTCATTGATAAACAGAGGATAACTCAGATATTACAAAATCTCTTAACTAATTCGATAAAGTTTACGGGACAAAATGGAAGGGTAGAGATAGTTGTAAAAGTAGATGGTGACACTGTAAATGTATCAGTGAAAGATACTGGAGTGGGAATACCAAAAGATATTATTGGTAATATATTTGATACCTCCAAGCATACCTCAAGAGTTGGTACTGAAGGAGAGTCAGGAACAGGATATGGGTTACCATTAGTCTACAATCTTGTAAGAGAGCATGGTGGTGCTCTGACGGTTGAGAGTGATGAGAATATAGGTAGTAATTTTACTTTTACTCTTAATAAAGTAAATTAGATATTGTGAACACCCATTATCAAATTTTTAAACAGCTCTATGATTACATTAATACTTCCTATTAACCTACCTATTATGTTTAGCAAATCTGTAATTAGTTGGTAATGTTGACCAGCATATGTACCGATAGGGTATTTATGATTAAGACCTACTCAGTAAGCCTTGTTATATTATTTTTACTAAGTTGTTCACTAACACCTCAAGATCAAAATAGTAATAAAACTAAATATGTCGGTTCAAGATATGTTGCAGAAGTACACGCAAAGAAGTCATGCTTTAATAATATCAAACAGCTGCTCTATAAAAGCACTGATCCTGATCTTATTATCAGTGAAATTGAAGAGGCCAAAAATGTATACTTTGATTTACATCTCGATCTAAACAATCTTCAAAGTCTTCACCCTTTTAATAGTAGAGTCACTCAAAAAAGAGATGCAATAAGATCAATTAGAAAGAAAATCCAAAGCCTACAGTCTAAACTCTATAGGTCAGGTAAAGGGTATAAAACAATACAAATGGAGTACTCTTATATTGGGGAAACTAACTATTTAGCCCTAGATCCATTCTTTAAAGATAAAAGAATATACTATCTTAATGAAGCAGAAAGAGAACAATTCAAAGTCAACATATCAAAAGACGGTACTTTGAGATGGTCAAATGGTTCAAGAATAAGTACAAGATCTCGCAATTATGGCCATTCTGGGATGGGTATATTCGTAATGGATAACGAGGGAAATATATATTTACATGTTGATTATAAAAATCAATACAATGGTGAAGGATATATAAGACATTCTAGCTTTTTATCCGGACTTCCAATCTCAGCAGCAGGTGAACTATTAATAGATAATGGTATTCTTAAAACTGTTACGAGAAAAAGTGGTCACTATACACCTAGTAAAAGTATAAATAATCAACTCTTACATCATCTTGAAAACGAAGGTGTTGATCTAAGTGAAGTTGATTCTATTAAAGGGTACTAGAGAAAAACTCAAGAACATCTTATCTACTCTAAATTAAACATACCCCATAATATCAAATACTTACTTCAGTTGAAAGTTATCGCTTACAGTTGTAAACGCATGAAATTCTTACAAAGAAAATAAATCTAAGCTCATTTGATGTATAAGATAGAACCTTAATTTAAAATAGGAATGTCTATGCAAATCAAGCTACTCATGGCCCTAGCAGTATATCACTTAACTTTTGCTCAGCCTGCTAAGATAAATTTCAACGGATCAAAGATAGAGATCAACAAGGTTTGCTACGATAATGGTTTCGTTAGAGAATCAAATGACTCCCTCGCCTTATCTGCTGTGCCTGTTTTAAAGAAGGTTAAGTTAGACCTTGGACACAAAGAGTCTTTTGAGAAAAACCTTTTTATCCAATCTAAACATCGATTTTATAATCGAGATACAAAGAAGTATGAGATAGCAAAAATTAATAAATGCAATATTTCGATAATGTCTAATGCGGAACCAATTGTAGTCATTAATAAAAAAGCAAGTGCTGGTGAAGCTATCCTATATGGGAATCTCAAGAACCACGGAATAAATGACATCTTCAATGAAAAATGGAGAAAGTTTAACAACTTTGAGACGTACTTAAGAAGGAATGGTGAAAAAGCACGTTTTTCATTAGAAGAAAATTTAACAGACAAGATAGAAGACGTAGATCTAAGCTCTTTCGAAGAGTGGAATGACTTCTCTAAAAAGTATATAGGCGGAGAACAAACAGGAGGAGGAACTGGAAAGGTTCGAGTCACACTAAAGTTCTCAACGAAGGAACTTCTGAGAGCTAGAAGAGAAAAAAGCTCATTAAACAGACTCTTTAACATAAATACGACTTATGAAAATGTAATATTAAAGAAAGAGGCCCTTCCTCGCTCAAAAATGTTTGTTAAAAAACGTAAATAGGACAATATGCATACACGTAAGATAGAGGAGCTTTCTAACCTTATAGAAAGCTTCTTGGAGAGAAATTCAAACGTCAGTATTAATGCGCTTGCTATGCGTATGGGCGTTGCTGAAACAACTTTACGACGTATTCGTGGTGGACAGATAAAAAGACTCCCAAACAGTGAAAACCTATTAAAAATAGTATTCTATATATTTAAAACAAAAGATCTTTATGACATAAAAGAACTTTTACCTCCTCATTTAAAGGAACATTTTACATCTTTATTTCTTCTTACAGAAAGCTCTATGAATAACCCCGTTGTAGAAATTGATAATAGTATCATTGATAATCAAACGACATACTTGGTGTTAAAGCTTGCTTCTAATTATTCAGGAGTAAAGAAAGATGAAGTCTTACGATTATTTGGAGAGCGAGGACTTAACTCAGTTGAACAGTTAATGAACGCAGATATACTAACAGAAGAAAGTGAGTTGTTTAAAACTAAAATTAATGCGTTTCGACTTCCACATAACTCATTCATTAAGAACTTTAAGTCAGTATCTGACTTTATCAAGATTGATCCCGCGAAAACAAAAGGTCCAAACTTATATTACAACCTTTCTGAATCGATAAACTTAGAAGGGTTAACGAGAGTACAGTCGATTCAAATGAAGGCAGTAAAAGAGATCTCTGAAATTCTTAATAATGATAAATTTAAAGGAAATCTTCCGGTCTTCTCATTAACAGCTATTGATACTCTTGATTAAAAAAAATAAGTATAACCTGGTGAGGACCAGATTATACTTATATAAGATTAGTTACAAGAAGGGATAGTGTAGAATGAAGTTGAAAGTACTTCTTCAATTACTCTGTCGTCTCTATTAGACCCACCTTTTGTATTTATTTTCACTTTTTGAATTTTGTAAGTAAGTGGCTTAACAACAGTATCATAAGCTATTCTTATACATCCACGATCACCATCATTGTCACGACCGTATTCTGCACAGTAACCCGATTGCTTTGTTTCAGCAGAAAATAAGTGTAGAGAACCTTTTTTGAAGCAACCATTCTTTGCATCTCTATATTCCATAGCACTTCTAAAGTTTCTGCGATACTTAACACATTTATTCTTTGCCTTATTAACAGTTTTAAAACTTCCGTCTTCTAACTGACAAATGTTGGTAACTTTAACACTTTCAAATTCAAAACCGTTTTCCATAAGCATAGTCGGAACAAGAGTCTTAGTGATAATTGCAGCAGAAGCGTTTACTGTTAAAAATGTTAGTGCTAGTAGTGCTAGTTTTTTCATTTCAATCTCCTTTGATTGTTAGTTATGTAAATCATTTATTATGATGGAACATATATATTGAAGGAGATTTAATTATTCAATTCAAATACTGGGAAACAATTATAAATGGCACCATTTAGTCTTTATGGCGATAAAATATAAGTCATTGTTCGCCATAAAATAAAATGGCGAAGAAAAAAGAGTAAGTAGACTTGTTCTTAATATGGAAACAAAAAAGGCCGAAAGAAATCGGCCTTTTACTTAAAGAAATGAATTAATATTTACTTTCTAAAATTAATCTCAAGATCTGAAAGCTCTTCTATTTTACTATCAATTTTTGATCGATCTTTTTTAGAACAAGGAATTTTTACAAACTCTTCTAAAGTATTTCCTCTGCTATCTTCGAAATTTGGTGCTCGAACTACTAAATAACATGAAAACTTTTTTCCCTCTAGTGTGAATTCCTTAAGTTCTGGAAGAATATAACTTCCCTCATCACTTAATTCAATATTTAACTCAATGGAATCGTCATCACAATTTGTTAATGCGAAACCATCATCCCAGCCAGTAAGGTTAAAACTCCTATGGCCTGTACAACTAATTGAATATGTTAATTCTAGGTCTGAGTATTCCATACCTTCGTGTTCAGATGTAACAGTAAGGTTTCCGTGAAGTTCCGGAAATGTTGCCTTTTTCATCAGTCCAAATGTATGAGAACAACTTAAAATTATTAACGCCATAAATAGCTTTTTCATATTTAATTACTCCGATAAGTTAGTAGTTAATTAATTATATAGAATTTTCATAGGAATTAGGTTGTTATTGGAATAAGTACATATGGAGTATAAATTTTAGACAGTTTCTGAAGAATTGTATCATTAAGGATTTTGTAATTAGTAGGTGATAGTTTTTAAAGAGTGCCTAATACCTTCTATCTTTTTCACACTTTAATTTAAAGGCATGAAGTAAATCAGGCTCAATCTTAATAGATATAAGCTTTAGCTTTTCAACTCTCTTAGCTTTGTTTAACTCTCTCACGGAATTTTTCTGATTTATAATCTCCAATATCATGATTTATTAAGATATCGACTTGCTCCGTGAAAAGCCATGAGTGTTAACCACATGGCCACCTACGATCATGTAACCTATCTTCTTGTTTCACTAATTTGTTAATTAATGTTTTTATTTTCATTTCTCTAGTATGTTCCAGTATATACCCAGAGCAAACCCCTTTATCAATTTATGACAAAAGGGTTATATAATTAGTATCTAAGTTCATCAAAAAACACACCAAATTAATATTGGATGCGCGAGATCTGATGCCAGTAGAGTTTAGGCGGCAATTTTATTCTTAATAGAAGCGCCAGACTTTTCACAATCTATTAGGATTTGATTATACCTCTTTATTGAGTCCTTCATATTAGTAATTAGATTGTCCTTATTTTGAATCAAGCTAACTTGTTCTACTGCCTTTTCAAAATGATCCGGGTCCTCTTCAGCATGCACTCTAACAAATCTTGTACATTTTGCTCCGTAGATCTCATTGGCCCTTTGGTAGAGTCCTGTACATGATCTTATCGCATACCCTTCGAGTGCAAGAATCCAGCCCATTAGGGCCTCTGCTCCATATTCTTCTATTTGAAAATACTGAGTTTGGTACATTGCTTTAGTACTTTCAAGCTCAGGGAAATCATCTATGGAAAAGCCGAGTCCCTCGAGGTCCCTTAAAGCGAGTAATTCGTGGTTTGTTTCTTCTTTGACATGGGAGAAAAACCTATTTGTTAGTCTACTATCTTTTGTCCGCACACCTGCGAGAGCTAGTAATTTTGTTGAATATTTTGCATAGTAGAAAACTTGTGCAACCAAATTTGCGTAAATATGCTTGTTATCTATGCTTAAGTTATCAGTAGTAGTTAAGAGAATTTCTAGTTCATTATTGAGAATATTTTGTAGATTCATTTTTGCCTCCAGTTAAGCAACTTTTTTCGTGATACTTTTGGTAACTATTTCTTTATTAAAGTCCTGCCTCTGATCCCAGACTTTGTTAATCAGGTTTAAAAGACCATCTTTAGGGATATCTAGAGAACCGTTTGTTATAAAGATATTGTCTAAGGTTAGATTTCCTGATTTATAGTTCGAAATAATTCTCTCGTATCCACATTGCTTTGCAAACTTTTCGAAGATCTGTATATCAGAGCGTACGGAAATCATTGTTCCATTATTAGATAAGGTCTCTGAATATTTACTGGCGAGCATACCTATAATATAAGCAAGAGGGATTCCTGTTTTCTCATATTGAAACTCCTCACTTACCGTAAACGACTCAAGAGAAGTAATATGATAATTTTTGCGTTTAATCATTTCATCCAAGAATTGATCATCATAGAAATTAAGATATGAATGATTTGAACAGGCCTTATAATTTAAATTAAAGTCTGATCCAAGAATAAGAGCAATTGCGCTTTCCTCATAGAACAAGGTAGTCACAAAAGAACACCTGTAAAAAGTATTCTTATTAAAGCTATCTTCTTGGCCTATTTCCTTGTAGAAGTTTTTCCATGTTTCACACCATAGCTGAAAACTCTCATTGTGTTCTGATATATAGGTGTCGCAATAACTTGGGGCCCCTGGCATAATTTTTAACTTTAACTTTGAAAGATCCATTTCTACCTCGATTCGTGTAAGGATTATTTATTTTGTCAGTAATCTGGAGCTAGACAAAGTTTTTCTTTGTTGTATTTTAAATACACTGTGATTACAGTTGTTTAGGGCGGTCAGTCTAAACAAATACCATGCATAAATGACACGGCGAATTGGCATACCTTATTATGGAGTGGTAGTACTTCTTTATGGATATAAAATATAAAGTTGGACGAGCAGCAGTAAAAACCTTAATTGAAGCCGCACTCACAAGTGGTGTCGAAAATAAGAAAGTTGATCAGTACTTATCTCTTCACGGAAGGGGTGACTTTCTTTTAAACTCTAAGAATAAGTATGCAAGCTGGGCGCTCTTCAATGATATCTTTCAAGAGTTTATCAAAACTATTGAAAAACAAGGATTCAATGCTTTCGAGCTTGCTGCTTACTATGGAATTAATGGTGAAAATATTTCGACCTATAAGAACTATGTAAGAAGCTCATGGGGAACGCACTACCTCTATAAGCTTCAAGAGAAAATTATTTTCAAGCTTTTATTTCCATTTGTAACAATGAAAATCCTTCATCTATCGAAGGATAAAGTTATAATTCGCAAATCTGTTGATCAAGAAGTGGATGGGATAGAGAATCTTTGGAAATTCTATAAGGAAGTTTATAAATTCTTTCCGAATATTTTAGGAAGTAAGGCCGCAACTGTTGACATGGTTGCAGGGCCAACCGAGTGCTACCTTCTTGTATCTTTATCTAAAGGTAAATCGAGTTTTTCTAAAATACCATTTAGTTCAAATAACATATGGAATAAGATTATTAATATAAAAAAGATATTCAAGTCAGAGAAAGATATCATTAGAGACTTAGTCGAGTTTAAGTCTGAATTAGAAGAGGTGAATGAAGAGCTCCATAAGAAAAATTCAATCTTAGATGACCAGCTCATTTTAAAATCAGAGCTCCTCGATATCTTCTCACATGATACCAATAATTCTCTTCATATTATTAATTTTTATTCTAATTCGATTTTAAAATATGAAGATGAAAAAATAAGAGATAAGGCTCAAAAGTTATTGAATCATACAAAGAAATTAGAAGAGGTCTTATCTTACATTAGAGATTTTAATAAAGGCCTAGGAACAATAACCGCATCTCATGGAGTTCTTGCATCTACTTTAATTGAACAAACCCTTGATAAGTTTACTGAAACTACGACGAAGAAGAATATTCTATTTGATATTAAGGTCGAAGAAGATTTTGAAATCTTTATTAACGACAGAGCATTCACACACTCTGTATTAGGAAACCTTGTCTCCAATTCGATTAAATTTTCTCCTGAAGGAAGCATGATTCTTATCGAGGCCTTGAAGGGTACTTCTGATTTCATTTTTAATGTGAGAGATTATGGAATAGGGATGTCTCAAGCTGAGGTTAAGTTGTATTGCGAGAACAATTCGCGCTGGTCAACAAAGGGGACAATGGGAGAAGTTGGAACTGGGATTGGCTCAAGGATATGCCGATCATTAGTAAAGAGAATGAATGGCCGAATTGAAGTTAATTCGTCTGATGTCGATACTGAAGACTTTTTAAAAGGAACTGAAGTTAGTGTCTTTCTTCCTCTTTCTTTAGGTGGTGCTACGAAAGAGTATAGAGAGCTTGAAGTCCAAAGATAGCTTAAGTAGCGCGATCCTACAGCAATATTAGTTACTTAGACAGGGTTTTTCTAGGGCGTAATCGTCCAAACTTTATACACCCAGTATACCTTTTTCAAAATATCAGTAAAAATCACCATATCACCATACAATATTTGAGGAGCACATACTTAAATATTATGGAGAGATAATGTCATTTAAGAAACTACTATTAAGTTCATTTATAACTGTTGGCGCTTTAGCTACAGGGCTTAATATTAACTATACTTCTAAGGATATTATCACCTTAAAAAAGCAGAAAAACTCGCATTTCTTAGAGATTGCTAACAGTCGTGTTGAAAGAACAAAGATGAAGGTCAGAATTACTCACCAAGATGGTAAGACTGAATCATATGCTGTTAAAGTTGATAGAGATGACAAGAGAAGAAGATCTGAGCTTTTAGAATTAAAACTTAATAAGAAGCAAGCTTCAATCGGATTAAAGAGATTGGGAAAGTTTAATATCCCGTTAAAGAATGGTCGAGTCCTAGTCCCAAGAAAAGTTGCTCAAAAAATTATGACCTCTTCACTAGAAAGAGATATGAATCATCTCGTAAAAAATCTTGATAAGAATATTGTTTTATCAAATGTTGTTACAAAAGTAAGATCGGTAGACATGAGTTGTAAGAATAGATCTAAAGGATATATTGTTTGTACGACAAAATCAAAAGTAGAATCAAAAATAAAATCAAATAATAAGTCTAATGTCTCTGCTCTAGTAGGTCACTTGATGGACCTTAAAAAGGAAATGAAAGAGAATATTGCTGTAAAGTATGACATGGATGGATATAGAGAGTTTCTTGATAAGAGTGAACTCCTGTTGAAGAAGACATTAAATACTGTAAAGTCTAAGAGGATTACTCGTAAGTTAATAGAAACGAAACAACTTATTATTGATGAAAGAATTGAATCTTATGAATATACTGCAATCCGTGCAAAGAGTATTATCACCTTTGTAGATAAAGTATTAAAAGGCCTTGGACAGTTAAGCTAAGTAAGCTAGTTTAAGATTTTATCTTCGGCCTTTCTTATGGCCTTTAAAACTTCGATATATTTATTAAAAATGTCATTATAAACACCTTTTATAAGAACTTTTTGATCTGGAGTTTTTCCTTGTGTGGACTTATCACTAGAGTCTTTAAAGTTATATACTGTAAATAGAAGTCCTTGTTCAAGAATATTGATCTCAATATCTAGGTTGTAGATAATAAGTCTTGAAGTCATTACAGTGTCTCTCAGACCCCAAAATAATTTGTACTGTAATATTGTATCTATATTATCTATCTTTGATATCGCATTGATAAGGACATCCATAGAAACTCTAAACCATTCCCACGCCTTTTCTTCTTGCGCAACAGTTTCAGGTGTAAGTGCAGCAAGTGAAGCGATCGTTTCTTCAATTTGCTTCTTTATCAACTCTTGCTTTGTTACTTCAATTCTTTGAAGGTTTTGTATGACATCTTCTTTTTCAAATTGGTAATTTTTAACGATTTTATTTTTGCTAAGAGTCATAAGCATCGATTCTGACTTGTAGTTTTCAAGAATTCCATAGCTTGTAGAGTTATGAGTGTATGAAATCTTTTGCTCAATTTCCCCATATTTCGGGTTTTCGTTAAAGCTTAGTGCTAACCAAATAGGGGAGTCTTTTAGCTTTTCCCTGTTAAATACTTCATTGTTTAATGTTTTTTTTGAATAAAGCATTGATAGCATAGTCATTTCCATAATTAATTTGATAATCTTAGTTAACTATTAATAGCAGATAAATACCATGACGAAAATAGGGATATTTGACTCTGGCATTGGTGGACTCAGTATTTTAAGAGAAATCCACCAATTAGACAGGGCCCTCGACATTTATTATATAGCAGACACAAAAAATAACCCTTATGGAAATAAGGATCGTGATTTTATAATTTCTCGCTCTATTGAAATTGTATCCCTACTAAAGCAGAGTGGCTGTTCTCTAATTGTTGTGGCCTGTAACACCGCGACCGCATGGGCGATAGAGAGCTTAAGGGAGAAGTTTCCTGAACTTGCCTTTGTTGGAGTTGAGCCATATATCAATGTCATTAATCATAGAGAGGATCTTAAGGATAAAAGGGGCGTAGTTTTTGCGACTCCGCTCACTGGTGATTCTGCAAGGTTTAAGAAATTAAAGTCAAGGCTTGATCCGGATTCTCGTTTAGATGTTTATCTACCTAAAGGCCTTGCTGCTACAATTGAAGAAAACTTCTTCTTGTCCCATGAGGTACTTGAGAAGAAAGTTTTAAATGAAATTAAGTCTTATCCCCATGAATATGATTTCTATATTTTAGGATGTACTCATTATCCTCTTGTTTCCAAGACTCTTGAAAAAAGCTTTATGGCGCTGATGATATCTCCATGTTCAATGGTTGCCCAAAGAGTTAATAAGCTTGTTGATCACTCGAGCGATAATTCTATTGAAAGCTTCTCTAAGCAAAACACTTTCCAATACCTGCAAACGGATAAAGAAAGTCAGTGGAAAGCACTCGAGTATAATCAAATATTTTAAATATTTATCTTTAAATTTATAGGGATTCGTCGATACGAATAAAGAATAATTCTTTAGGTGTCAGATGAACTTTTTTGAAGAGAAATTTATATCCCCGTTTATACCAAAGAGTATTCTTCTGAGCTCTAAGTTTAAGCTTTCAGATTATAAGCTATTAGTTCACTTTCATATAATAAGCTTATTTTCTACAGGGTTTTTCTATGTGTATTGCAGAGTCATGGGGCTTTATAATACCTCCATTGGTGTTCTTGTAAGTTTCATTGTTAGCATTTTGGGCCTAGTCCTATTAAAGAAAAATTTTAGCTATCTCTACATTGCTCATTTATTTACTTTTTCATTCTTCATAACATTCTTATCTGCAAATATTTATGCTGGTCTAGGAATTAACCCCGCAATGGTTTGGTTTATTCTCTTTCCGCTGATACCTGTTTCATTATTGGGGCTTAAGAGTGGAGTCTTTTGGACACTTTTAAGTTCATCAACATTTATAATACTGTCCATTGTATTTAGAATGAACAACATTGATTTAAACGAAATAAGTAATGAGCTAGCTTTTCATTCTGCTATGACAAATATGTTAATTGGACCATTAATAGTTCTGATACTTTCATCATTCGCATATAAGAATAAAGATGCTGCTATAATTGAGTTAGAAAAGACAAACAAAGAAAAGCAGTATCTCTTATCCGTTTTATTTCATGATCTTTCAAACTCCCTTCACGTTGCTCTAAACTTAACAGATCCAGAATTAACAGAGTTGATGAAAATTGAAAATATGAAGAAGTCGGTTTCAAAAGTTCATCTTGCATCAAAGAATATGGACCGATTAATTAACCATGTAAAAGAGCTGCAAGCGATAGAGAGTGGAAAAAAGAAATTGTCTTTAAACAATGTATCTCTATCTGATGTATTTAAGAATCTACTTATAATCTTTGAGCAAAAACTTGAAGAGAAAAGTATCAATATAGACTTACATATGGAGAGTGATTTACTTACTGTTTACGCGGAAGAAGTTAGTTTTTCAAATAGTGTCATTAACAATATCGTTTCTAATGCTATTAAGTTTTCCCCTGAAAACTCTACGATTGATATTTGGGTAAGGGAGTTTGATGAAGAGGTCGAAATTAGAATTCAAGATTATGGATTTGGTATTCCTGCAGAATTAAGGCCTCTGCTGTTTAGCTTAGATAAGCCAACAACTAGGGTCGGAACTAAAGGTGAAGAGGGAACGGGATTTGGACTTCCGACTGCAAAGAGGTATATGGATATGTTCTCTGGATCTATTAGTTATGAGTATAGTGATAAAGAAAAAATGACGGGCTCACTCTTTAAGATAGTGTTGCCCGTTGGTCATAAGTCTTCTTAGTTAACTTCCGTATTTATTACATCGAGGGAATTGCAACCTGATCCTCCAGGAACTGCTGCCTGGTTTTTACATTTTGTATCTCCTTTTGGACATTTTAGTCTTAAGTGAAGATGTGTCTTATGGTACTTTGCTGGTCTTAATAATCTTAGCGTCGCAATATTTCTCTTTAACTCTTTTTGCGTGTACTTCTTAGAGTTTAGTTTTTCTTTACAGTAATACGCTTTAATAGCACGATCGACAAAAATTCTATTAGCATCGGTATTGTGAGCTAAGTAATCTAACATATACCAGTTTCTGACCTTGTGGAAGTTCTTAGATACTTGTGAGCTTTTGACAAAGTACTCCGCCCATTCCGGATTTGTTGGTGCTTGTTCAAAGCCATTATGTCTCAGGTAGACAATGTCTGCATCAAGACCATTTTGGTGACTCTTGTGTCTTGTCGCTTTCCCTCCAAACTGGGCCGATAAATCTCCAACTTGTATTTTCTCTGCACTTGGATACATTCTATTTATTAGATTGGAGAGTTTATTTAATTCAATGTGCATTTCTTGCGTAGTAAAATTCTTCTCACGTTTGTGAAAGAGCTTTATAAACTGTGAATCAGTATTAACATTAGATGAGTCTTTGAGTTTGCCGTTGGAGTAGAAGCCAATCGCTTGTGACGCTTGAGCTGATCCAGTTAAAAGTGACAATAACACTAGGGTATATTTAAACATTACGAGTCCATTTGTTTTGTTTTTATTTAGTAAATTCTATCAATGAATTTACGAAAGTGACAAGTTTATGAGTATAATTATGCAATCTCATGGAGGGGTAATGAAACTTTCAGTATTTTTATTAGTTATATTTTTAAGTTCTTGCAGTAATTTGACTAAGAAAGATTGCTCTACTTTGAATTGGCACAAGCAAGGGATTAATGATGGAAAACTCGGGATGAGAAAATCACTCTTTGTTCAACATGCAGCCAAGTGTCTTGAGAGGCCAAATAGAGAAGAGTATCTTAAAGGTAGAAAAAAGGGTTTAAAAACCTTTTGTAGCGAGCCAGGTCTTTATGAACGTGGATACTCTGGAGGAATCTATCTTGGGGAATGCGGGAGCTTGAACTCTCGACTCAAAGATGCATATGACTTGGGGCGAGAAACATATAGAGAGGCCGAAGAAATTAAAGAGTTTCAGTTTCGTATATCTGAGTTAGAGGAAAAATTAAAATTTGTAGTCGCGTCAACTGAGTATGATGAGCGCAGTGTTATTATGGATGATATCAGTATACTGAGAAGTCAAATAGCTGAAGATTTTGAAAGAATTAAGGCGCTTCGCATGAAAGCTTTAAGTAGAAAGTACATTGTCAAAAGTAAGTAAGAAAATTATAGTATTAATGAAATGGATTAAATAACAAGGATGATACCATGTCGAAAATTACAGAGATAAAAGCAAGACAAATTTTAGATTCTCGTGGAAACCCAACGGTTGAAGTTGATGTTTTCACTGAACAAGGAAATATGGGAAGAGCTGCTGTTCCTTCTGGAGCATCAACTGGTACAAAAGAGGCACTCGAACTTAGAGATGGTGATAAGAGTTACTATGTTGGAAAGTCTGTAAGAAAGGCCGTATCAAATATAAATGATATCATTCGTGGTGCTGTAATTGGTATGGAGACTACGGATCAAAGAGCTATCGACAGTTTAATGCTTGAAATGGACGGTACTGAAAACAAAGAAAAGCTTGGGGCCAATTCTATGCTTGCTGTTTCTATGGCGGTTGCTAGAGCTGGTGCGAATGACAACGGTAAAGATCTCTATGACTACCTAAATACAAATCTGAAAGTTCCTAATGCTGTAGGTGCGATGAGACTTCCAACTCCATTGATGAATATTATTAATGGTGGAGAACATGCTTCTAACAATCTCAATATACAAGAATTTATGATTGTTCCTCATATTAAGAACTCTTTCTCTGAGAACTTTAGAGCGGGTGTTGAAGTATTTCATGCTTTAAAGAAAGTTCTTACTGATGCTGGACACTCTACAAATGTAGGTGATGAAGGTGGATTTGCTCCTAATCTAGGATCACACGAAGAAGCAATTGAGTGCATACTTACAGCAATTAAAAATGCAGGATACAAAGTAGGTGAGGAAATAAGTCTGGCATTAGACGCTGCAGCGAGTGAGTTCTATAGAGATGGAAAGTACCACATGCAAGGAAAAGAGCTTTCTAGCGAAGAAATGGTTGAATATTACTCAGATCTTAGTGAGAAATACCCGATATATTCCATAGAAGATGGTCTTGATGAAGCTGATTATGATGGTTGGCAAGCGCTTACTGCAAAAATCGGTGATAAGGTCGTAATCGTTGGTGACGATCTCTTCGTAACGAATAAGAAAATTCTTGCTGAAGGAATTGAAAAGAAACAAGCAAATTCAATACTCGTTAAAGTAAACCAGATTGGAACTTTAACTGAGACATTTGAAACTCTTGATCTTGCTTTCAAAAATAACTTTAAAGCAATTATTTCTCATCGTTCGGGAGAAACTAGTGATGCATTTATTGCAGACTTAGCTGTTGCAACAGGAGCGGGACATATCAAGACTGGATCTGCTAGTCGTTCAGATAGAATGGCAAAGTATAATCAGTTACTGAGAATTGAAGAGGCCCTCGGTAATAATGCGAGATATGATATCGTAAAATAAATATTAAGGCCTCTGTAAATAGAGGCCTTTTTTTATGGCGAATGATTTAACTAAGAAGTACTTTGATAAGCTTTGGCCAATTGACCTATATAAGCTTTCGTCATTTATTTGCTCGGCCATACTCTGGCCAGCATTCTATTATTATGAAGATAATTTCTTTTCACATGCACATTTTATAACAGCATTTCTTTTAGGAAATGGTTACTTTTACTTTGCAACAAATAACCTTACTCAACTTATAAAGAGTACGGGACAGCTTCCTTGGTATTTTGTTTTTCAAATTGTTTCTATTATTGGAATTAGCTACGCACACCAAATAAATGATTTCATCTACATGGCCTTTATTCCTATTCTCATGGCAATGTATTACTTTACAGTTGTTCAGGAGACTAGTGAGAGCTTTAAACAGAAAAAAAGTATCTTTGCTTATACCACTATTTTTTGTGGCCTATTGATTTTTGAAAGTTTTAAAAAAGGTGATATCTTTTCATATGGTGAGATGGTTGCCCTTATTGGCTTTGGTGTTTGGTCATTTTGTACGGCCTACTGGGGTTTTGAATTATACTTTAGAGATAAGAAAAAGTTGATATCTCGTTTATTTTCTTCTCGCAATAATAATCAAAATCAAACATCACGTTTTGACAGAATGTTCTTTCATGATGTTATAAATCATACACATGCTCTTTTACTTTATCTAAGGTCTAAGAAAAGTGATGACTATATTTCCAAAGATGATGTTCAAAATGTGATTAATGAAGTTAAGTTATTACAAGATAACCTTCAACATCATTTTGGGTTCTTGCATAAGGACCTTGGAAAGAAACACATGCAGGTTCCTTTTCAGTTAGCGATGGCGCGAGTTTATAATCTCATTGATGCATACTTTCCAAAGCCAGAACAAGTGCAAGTAATACTTGAAGGTCATCTAGGGTCAAATCAAAGCTTTGAGAATATTAGAAAATGTACAGTTGAAATGGTGTACTTTCATAGAATCATGACTAATATTTTAAAGAATGCCTATGAGGCAGGAAGTGATAAAGTTGAATGTCTCTTCGATTACCGAGATGATGGACTCTATGTGAAAATTACTAATAATATGAATAAATTAAAACGAGAAAAAATGAATCTCGAAAAAGACCTAGGTCAGGTTATTCTTGCATATAATGACAAGTCTTCAGATCATATTGGTCTTGAATCTATAAACCAAATTTGTCAGGAAATTGGTGGTAAATTTGAATTTTCAATCAATAATTCTCACTGGGTAAGTGAGTTCTACTTACCAAGCGAAGTTCAAAGGGATGAGTTATCTGACTCAATTGAGCGGGCATATAAGCGTGCTTCATAATTATAGGAAAATCTTTCAACAATTCTAATCATTTGTAATACATGGCATTTTTAGTAACCTATTAGTATAGAAATTTACTAATAGGTTAAGAAATGAAATCTCTTATTTACATACTACTTTTACTTTCAAGTTCATCTTTTGCAACGCCTCGTAAGGTATACCCCTTAAAGGCCGAGGTCCTATCACAAGGTGCATATAACTTTGATCTAAATGCAAATTACTCTCAAACACTTTCATTCTATGATGTTGAAGGAACCGAAGTTGAGCTTGAGGAGTCTCAGGCATATACAATGACTGATACTGATATAAAACTTTCCTATGGCTATAGTCGAAAGCTTGAATTATCTTTTGGTGGTAAGTATAGACAAATTACCTCTGAAGACTCAGTAGAAAGCACAACAACTTCTGGAATAGAGAATATAAATATTGGCTTCAAATACGCCTTAAAGAAAAAGTCTAATTACCGCTATGCTATTTCTGGTGCATATATTTATAAGTTATATGAAAATACGATCTATACGAATTCAAGTCAGATACCTGAAGGTGAGCTTGTTTTAGGTGACTCAGGACAAGAGTTTAACTTAAAGTTTCATCTCAGTTATATACATTCAAAGTGGACCACGATGGAGGCGATGGGTGGATATACAACACCTGCTAATGAAACATCGCCGGAGCTACCTTATAATTTTAGATATATTAAAAACTTCAATTCATGGGCAATATGGGCCGGAATAAGAGGTGTTTATACTTTAGGGACTGATGAATATAAAGACAGTCCAGCTTCTAAACCTATAAATGCAAATGGTAGTACTAATAGATGGAACTCTATAAATAGATCTTTCATGCAACCGTATGCGGGGCTTAGAGTCTTATTCGCTAAAAAGTATAGGACTTCTATTGAAGTGGCCCAAACAATGTCAGGGACTTCAACAGATAAAGCAATGGACGCTTCTTTAAATATATCTTGGACAACAGGTGGAAAATCAAACGAAGAGATCTTTGAAGAGAGCTTTAAGGAATACACTACAGAAGCAACAGTTATTAAAGTTTCCCCTAGAGGAAAGTTTCTAAAAATCGATAAGGGACTTGCACAGGACGTAGGAAAAGGTTCAAAAGTTGATATTTATAAGTCTGACTACTTTGGTGGGAATATACTGATAGCAACTGGTGTAGTTTATGAAAGTGGTTCTAGTTGGGCAATTGTAAAACTTGTAAAGAAATATCGTTCAGTGCCAATAGAAAAAGGCTTAACGGCTAGAGTTAAATAGTGAGAATAACAAGACAAAATTTCCTGTTTTTGTATTTTTATAAAGAGCAAGTACAATAAATTAAATGAATAAATAAAGAGGAACTAAATGAAAAAAATGATCGCTGCAATTTTCTTGATGACTCAAATGGTGTCAGGGAAAACTTTTACAAGTAACTTTAGTGAGTTTGAACTTCCTCGAGGTTGGGATTGCCAACTTGAAGGTTCAGAGTGGGTTTGTCAGTCTGAAAATAAGAAACGCAAAAAAGAAGCTATAATTATTCTTGCTGCAAAGAAACGTGGTAAGCAAGATGAGCTTGCTAATTATCAAGCATATTTACAACAATCAAAAACATTCAGGCTACCAGGTGGAAAAACTCAGGTGTCGGAGCCAAAGTATACAAAGACTAAGAAGGTAAAGGGTCAAAACCATCCTTGGATTGACTCTCTTCATATGGCTTCGGAAGTTCCAGGCTTCTTTACGAGATACCTTGCAACAGTTAAGGGTGAGCTTGGTGTTGCGGTAACATTCTCTGTTGCTAAAGATCATTATAATGAATATAACCCAATCTTTGATAAAATCGTTGAAACACTAAAAGTTTTCTCTAGTAAAAAAGCAACTCCTGGTTCATTTAAACTTGCCAATTCTGGGACATCTTCTGTGCCTGGTTCAGGTGACTTTATAGATGATGAAAGAGGCTTAAATGATATTGGTGTTGGATCACAAAGGTCAGCTAAGAGTGGCGCAGGTGGATCATCAGACATGATGCTTATCTTAATAGGCGCTGCCGTTGTTGGTGGACTAATCTACTTAAAGAAGAAAAAGGGTGGAGCTAAAGGTAAGAAGAAAAAGAAAAAGAAGAAAAAGAAAGCATAATACTCTCTTATAGAAGGCCACTTTTGTGGCCTTTTTTTTAAATGATCCTTTGGTTATTTCCGATAAATAATCATGCTCTATAAGAAAAAAAATACACGCCCAGGATTTGTTCCATTAACAATCGTTTGCTTTTTAATCGTTATGGTTGGAGGGCGATTTCTATGGGAGTCAGCACTTGTGTCAGACCTGAGTTCAAATGGGTTAAGTGCATCAAGTCGTATGATTAACTCAATATTTGCAGCAGTTATTACGGCGATGTCGCTTATTATAACTCTGGCAAGTAATCTCTACACTCCTGGTCTTGTTAAGATATTTGTTAGGCACCCCGTTGTGATTGTTGGCTTAAGCTATATTGTGGGAACAAATTTTGTTCTTATTTTAGCGAGTCTATTTTCACAAGATAATGAATATTACATGCTTGTTACACACGTTGCAGTTGTTCTCGCTTGTATTGCTGTAGCTGGAGTCATCCCGTTTCTTTACTATGTCTCGCAATTTTTAAGGCCTAGTTATTTTCTTCCTATTCTCTTTCAATCTGTTTCTAATAGCCATCAAGATCTTGTTAATGGATATGATTCGCAAAAAAACTACAGAAGAACATTCGATACTATTGATACGATCGCCAACATCTCATTAACCGCATCTAAGCGAGATGACAGGCAGTTAATGAGCCTAGTCTCAGATGTTTTGCATAAGTGTTTTATGACAATTTTAGAGAGCCCTAGAGATATCAAGTGGCGTAAGGATTTTTTTAGATCTAAGCCAGGCTACAGTGAAGAGGTGAAGAAGTTTTTCTCTGCTAACTCCGCGTGGCCTGAGGCCTATGTCTTTACGGTATTTTCTAATATTTTAAAATCTGTATCTTCACATCAAAATGAAGTTATAAATGAGACTTGTGAAAATCTGCTTATCTCATTAGAGAAATCT
The DNA here is from genome assembly GCA_001874305.1 of Bacteriovorax sp. MedPE-SWde. GTDB lineage: Bacteria > Bdellovibrionota > Bacteriovoracia > Bacteriovoracales > Bacteriovoracaceae > Halobacteriovorax_A. The sequence goes on from MPCU01000010.1 coordinate 186,140, forward strand.
GTTAAAGACAATTTAAAACTAGTCGCTGAAATGCATATTATGTTCTTTAATAGAATGAATGAAGTTGCAATTGAAAATAGAGACTATGAAAGAATTCAGAGTCTTTCACAGTTTTTTATTGCAGCTACTAAAATTGTAAAAGATGATAAGGACTTATTAGAGCTATCTTTTGTATCTTGGTTTCATTATGCAAGAGATACCTATGAAAAAGATATTCATTTTGGTTATGAGACTTATTTATATGATAGCGGAAATCTTATTTTAGATTTCGCTCAACAAAGTGAAGAAAGCTCATGTCGAATCTTTAATAGCTATGTGAAAAGTTTTTGGCATGATTCAATAGCTGATACAGGTAAGCATGAAATGGTGGCCTACAAAGTCGCTGTGAAAACATATTGGGAAACAAAGTCTTTAGGACTAGACACTATTTCAAAACTAATTCAAGAAGAGTTCTTAACAAATGATTCCCATCATCGATTAATATTAAAAGAGATATTGAAATATAAGAGTCCTCTGCACTGGTCATTTTCTGATAGGGTACTGCGCTTTAATTATCTCCCAACTTCTGCGAGAAAGAGTGCCAAAAAGTATGTTGAAGTAGTTGATAATGCATAGTGCATATTAATGAAGACTATAAACTGTTGAAGATATGCTTTTCATAGTGTAAACATCTAGAAAATTAATAATTTCAGGGAGTTTGACAATGAAAGCAGTATTACTTTCTTTAGTATTATCAGTTTCAGCACATTCATATTCACCATTTTGTAACTCTTATGAGGCCCAGGTTCAAGGTGTTATAGAAGAAGTTAAAGTTGTAGGTTCTACTTGCGAATATTTAGTAACCGTTACTGACTCTCAACAACATGCCCTCTGCCCATTAATCACAGAAGAAGTTGAAAGAAGCACAGTTCTAGGTGCCTGTACATTTGCTAAGGGTGACTCATTTTATAGAATTCTCGTTAGAGAGAATAACTCAGATTATATTCACTTTGATTAATGATATATAAAAGGGAGATTACGATCTCCCTTTTTTTTTACTCATTAACGTATCTATTAAGATCCAAAAGTGCAGACATCTTCTTTTCTTGGTTATTAAATATCGTCTGAACCTTGTCATGAACATCCCAAAAATTATTCGACATTCTATGTATTGCGTACTTTCTTTTAAACTCTCTCCATTCAGTCTTAGTTTCAATATCACTTAAATCATTTTTGAACTTATTTAAATCTTCTTCATTAACTTTAAAGTAAATATTGGGGTAACTTGTTGCCACTCCATTTATAAATGAAAGGGTATCCTTATTTACATCATATCGTTTCTCTTCTTTAAACATATATGAAACATTCTTATGGTACTTATTTCTAAATATCGTATGAACACTTGAAGATTCACCTTCTATAAGTAACATTGAGACTTCAGGTAAGTACCTAACAAACTTCTTCTTTTTATGGCCAAGAGTTTGAAAGACTGTGTTGTTATGTTTTCTTGATCCATACTGACTATATAAAGAATTTAATATGAGATCCTTTTCCTTAAGAGCTAGGTTACTTCTTATTCCTGTGTTGGATTGAAGTTTATTGTTATAGTATGGATTTCTTTTCTTAAGTGTTTTTGAAGCGCCTGAATTAATAATTGAGCGATAACTCGATCTATTTCTAAGACTCATAAGAGACATAAAGTTATCTTCTGATTCTACACGGAGATTATCCATATATAGTCTTGTACTAACTTGATGTCTTATATTTCCATAGACATTAAAGCCTGCTACTAAATTATAATAAATTCGCTCGAAAATAGGGTAGTCTAATAACCATGTTGTTTTTGGCAGGCCTCCAACAGGTCCTCTAAGTACTGTAGAGCTATCATAGTGCCTATATATAGTTAGCATCCACTGATTGTTCAACTTCTCTTTACCGTTCCATGTGTCTTTACCTTTCCAAATATAATCTAGCCCAATCCCATTATTAAGTTCTTTACTGTATAGGTCTAGCTTGGACTGAGTGTAACTTAAATGGCCCTTTTGATAATTTGAAAGAGCTGCCTTGAAATAATTGTTGTCTCCCTTTGCTGGAAGCTCTAGTTTGTCATAATTATTTAACAAGAATGAATGATCATTTACTGTAGGGTCCTTGTCTGGATGAACATATATTGCGTGAAAATGATCATTGATCACATTTAGTGCCACTTGTCCCTTACATACAGGCCCTCTTATAAATGTCTTTGTATGATAATGAGCATCATCTAAGAGAAACTTATATCTACTTTTTGGTGAAAGATCTTTAAATGTTAAAAATGGGTTTGCAGCTATATCTCCATATTCTGGCAAATCCTCTGGAGTTTTTAACCAGCTGCTTTCAGAGTTAAATAGCTCATTATATCTATTCATTTTCTCTTTCGAAAGCTCATAAGTTATATGAGTCTTGTGAACAATTGTTGAATGAATTTTAGTGAAACGATAAAAGAATTTATCAACTTTAGGATCATCATAGGGACGTGTTGTCGCAATTTCATCAACAGGATGTCCACTAGGAGTTCTCGATCTAATTAATCTAAAAAACTGTGCTGATTTATCTTTTGATTCAAAATCTTTTTTAAAGTTAATATGTGCTAGGAAGAGATGTTCATATATATAACGAGATGAAATTTTCGATTTAATATCAGTCTTGTTAAGGTAATTTTCCCACTCTCGTATATCGTTAAGGTTCGATTCTTTAATTGATTTTAGTTTTTGATCAGCACTAATCGAAGGACCAGGCATTCCTAAAGAAATCCAGTCTTCTATTAAAGCACTTTCATTTGGTTTAAGTGCAGGAAGTCCATATGGCATACCTAGCCACTTTTTCTTCTTTGTATAACTTTTAAACTTCTTTTTTGAAGGACAGTAGTACCCGGCTTTATCTATTTTAAAATCACCTTTCGCGTGAGGGTTCTTCTTTTTAAGATTGATCATAAGAGACATTAGTCCAGGATCTTTACCTTCGTTTTTTACTGTGTAAAAACTTTTTGATCGCCATTGCTTTGTTGTTTTAGCGTCTACAAATAGTCTTGTAGGATCTGCTCCTAGTACTCTTGATGCATATACATTCTTTTTTGATGCTCCTCTATCTATGCCTTCGTAGCTTGAAAGCTTCAGTTGGCAAGGGGCATTGTAACAAGAATGACAAACAACGCATCTATTATCTAGTATTGGTTTTATATCATCTAAAAAGAAATCGTTATAATGAGTACTATCAACAGAGGCAAGTTTTCTTTCATTCCAACTATCATCAGTAAAGAGATTTACTACAGATAGAACACATAAGAATACAGAGAAACTAATTAGGATCTTTTTCATAGGGTACTTGTCGGGTATTTCGCCTATTTAGTTTAGCTACAACGTCCTTTTAGAGCGGAATTTTGATGCTGGAGTTGAGAGTATACCCTCTAATATTTTAATGATGTGATATGGGCCTTGAAGCTCTATGGAGTACGTATCTACTTTAGTTTTGCACTTTCCGCCAAATACAGTTTGAAATATGCCAGGTCTGTAGACTGAATGGTTACGCTTGTCTTTAAAGTATCTTACTTGAGTGAGGAATGTCTCTATATCCTGTTTGTAAACCTGTAGAGGTATCTCAGGATCCTTATTTCCCGTAGTTATTAGGAGAGTACCTAATTTTCGAGACTTTCTTAAATGAATGAAAGTGAAGAACATAAATATAAGAGTACCTATAAGGATAGTTACAGCAAGTTTCTCCATAAGATTTATATTAACATGTTTTATTGGAGTTCGACCGTCTAAACTTTGTACAGTTTTTGAAGATGTTTTGACCATAATTTTGGCAATGATTTTGCAATAGTTATATATAAATTCTAACTGGATGTTTACCTATGAAAAAACTATTTATTCTATCTTTCTTTGTTTTTAATGCACATGCAACTCTTGGCGAGTTAATTGATCGTATTTATAGTCCTACATTAAGAACTGTAATTAGAAACTCTGGGAATATAACTCTTGGTAGCAGGGGACAGGCCGGAGTACATCAAAAAATTTCAAAACAGGCATGTATAGAGAAGTTTAATAAAGGAAAGGATTCTCAAATTAAAGAAGGAGAGTTCTTACGCTATGGAAGTTTAACACATGAACTTTATGGGCATGCTCTTGAAGGTGAGTATTCACAAAATTATGAATCAGATGACTTCTTTGGAAGAGCGGCGAAACGTGGTTTAGGTAATAATGTTAATATTCGTTTTAACTCATATAATGCTTCATTTGCACCACATGCTGATTCTGACTGTAGTGAACATATAGATATTGAAGCAGTAGAAATAGTAAATCTAGAAGATAAGAAGTGTCGAAGAGTATCATTCTCACTCGATGACCTTAGTTATCATTCTTTTTTCTGCTCGGGTGATGAAAATGTCTATGTAGATTATCTTGATACAGAAGTAGAAATTGTAAAAGAAATTTCTGAAAAGACTGAAGACTGTAAATGAGATTCTCCATAATCCTATATATATTAGTTTCTCTTAGTTCTATAAATGTCTTTGGGCATGAAAACTATCAATGTTACGATCTCTATCAAAAGAGGATTAATCGAAAAGTTAATCTTCTTAGTGATGAAGAAAGAAAAGGTATCTATAAAGCTGATGGCTACTATTGGTTACAAAAAGTTGCAGGAAAGGAAGCGGCCTTGTTCATCGTCGCATTTGTACCAGGAGCGATCCCATTAGTTCTTTCGGCCACTGCAGTATCATGGTTATATGAAAAAGTTAGTAATGAGAAGGGTATCGTCGGAGCACATTCTATCATAAACCTATCTTTGCGATATGAATCAAATGATAATAAAGATTCTTCGAAATTAGGAGAAGAGAACTTCTTTGATATTTTTGTGAAAAGAGTTAATAGGAAATATAAGAATAGTAAATATACTCCATCCCAAGTTCGAGAAGCTATTGTTACGCTTGCCACTGAGGATGATCGTCTTTGTATGAAGAAGAATAAGGTTCGTTTAACACGAATAAATAAACTAGCAAAACTAGTGAAAAAAGAACTTCGCAAATCCCATAAATAATATCCCGATTGCTTTTAAAAATCTTCGATTATATAATCACTTCTTATAGTGGAGGGATCATGAGTCGTAAGGAACTATCTGAACAAGAAAAATATGTAATAATAGATAAGGGTACTGAGGCTCCGTTCTCAGGTGTCTATAATGACCACAAGGAAGCCGGAGTTTATGCCTGTAGACAGTGTGGTCAAGAACTCTACCGCTCTCAGGATAAGTTCTCATCGGGTTGTGGTTGGCCAAGTTTTGATGACGAAATAGAGGGCCGGGTGACAAGGGTAGCTGATGCTGATGGAAGAAGAGTAGAGATTGTTTGCAGTAATTGTGACGGTCACCTAGGTCATGTTTTTGTCGGAGAGGGGATGACCGACAAGAATACTAGACACTGTGTTAATTCAATTTCAATGACATTTATAAAGGAGAATTAATGAATCCAATTATCGAAACTCTTAGAGAGTTAAAGATTGAAGAAGACAAAATTAAAGAATTATTTGAAGCAATGACAAGTAACCCAATGGCGGCCATGGGTGTCATTTCTAAACTTGGTCTTGCCCCAGAAAAGCTACAGCAGATTATGGGCATGGTGATGTCTAATCCTGGGCTAATTAAGGAAGCTGTTGAAGAGCTAGGGCTCGATTATTCAGCGGTTGAAAAGGCCAAGGATTCTTTAAAGAACTAAAAAAAAGGCCCTCTATTAAAGAGGGCCTTTTTTATATAATATAATTTTGAGAGATTTATT
>MPCU01000011.1 GCA_001874305.1 Bacteriovorax sp. MedPE-SWde
TGATCATAGAGTCCACCTGCAAACCCAAAAGGCTGGAATCCAGGGTTAGTATCACTTAAGACTTTACCAAAAGCATCGTAAGTCAGTTTTTGAATAAATAGACCCGTCGCAGTATCCATAACAGCAATAACACTTCCCAATTGATCTGTTATATAACGATATAACTTACCATTAGCTTCCATAAATGCCGGTACATGAGACTTATCAAGGTAAGTATAACTTTGAAGCACAGATCCTTGAGCGTTTACTTTTGCTATTGGATTTAGCTGATCCTTATAGATGTATCCTTCTGCTAATACTCCAGAAATTTTCTTTCCAACTCTTCTTCCACTTGGGTCAATGACATAATCGATAACCTTACCGTTTACTTCTGCCCTTCTTAGAATCGATCTCTCATCAACTTCAAGTTTTAGGGTGTAGTTTTCCGCAGAATTAGAAATTTCTACAACATTTCCATCTTTATTGTAAGTTAGTGAGTGACCACCATTATCAGTTAATCGATCTTGAACATCAACCGTTGCTCCTAAAGGGTTTCCATTTGAATCCCAAGAGTAGGTTACACTATTATCTCTAACGAGCTGTCCCGACTTATCATATCCGTAGAGGTTTTCTGCACCATCAATGATCCTTTTTGAAATACGTCCCTTTTCATAATCATAGCTCTGCTCATGAAGAATTATTCCGTTTTTCTTGATCGTATAACCGGATAATCTTCCATTGTTCCCGTAAGTATAATCTTCAGTAAAATCACCATGTGTAAGATTATTTAGTAAATAGTCTTGACCTATATTTACTACTACACTTTGGCCATTTCCAAGAAGAACACCTGAAATTAGCTTATCCTTATCAAAACTATAATCACTTAGTAGCACGTTATTCAGTTTAATTTTATCCAATTGGCCTTTACTCTCGTACTCAAAGTCCAGCTTACCACTTATTTCGCCTAATGATTCAACAGATGTAACTTGATAACCATTATAACTCGCTGTAGTTGACTGCCCATTTGTAGAAGAAAGAGAGTTCACTTGGCCAGCAATATTGTAACCATATGAAATTGAATCTTTACTCCATACGACATTCTCGAGATCACCTGTCGTCTCACCATAAGTTAAATTCAAAATCTTTCCTGATGGGTAAGTAACCTTAGTAAGCTCATTATCAACAGAGTAATCGTATTTAGTACTGAAAACCTCCCCTCCAATACTTGGCGAGATATATTCCTTAGCAAACCCTAGAATTGTGTTCATAAAGCTATGCTCATTTCCGTTTAAGGGCTTAACCGTTAATATATTCCCTTTCCCGTCATAACTTAGTTCGACACCACGACCATTTTCATCTGTTCGCTTTGATACCCTTCCCCTGCTATCATACTCAAAAAGATCCTTTTCTCCATTAACACTTATCGAATCTGGTAATAGATTAGAATTATAATTTATTATTGTTTGATTAACACCATCTGAAGAGTTAGTTAGTAGTCCTTTACTGTCATAGCTATTAGTTATAGAAACTGCACCCTGCTCGACCTTTACAAGATTTCCTTTATCATTATAGTATGACTTCGAAACTCGCCCATGTGGAGAAGTGACAGTTTTAATATTAGTTTTAATATCATTGATAATAGTCCACACATCGCCATTTTCAGTAACTTTAGACTCAAATGCTTGCAATTCCCCTGAACTATCTAAAACCTTCTTTTTCTCCTGTGTATATAAGAGATTTTTATTATTAGGTAAATTCACACCTAATGCTGTGATATAGGAAGTATTATTATCGACATGTGGATTAGGCCCATAACTTTTTTCAAACTCAAAACCACTAGCGTCTAAATGATATTCATACTCCCCCTCTATATAGATAGATTCAGACTGAACACCGTTTGGAAGAGTTACAATTTTATGTGAATTTCCAAAACCTAGATCCGTATGCGAATGTACCTTCTTTCTTCCTAGAGCAGACTCTTCAATATACTCATTTTTTTCAGAGTCTAATTCGTTTTTAGTAATTTTTACTTGATTACCAAAGTTATTTCGATCTAGAACAAGTTTATTTTCATTGAAAAAGAATTCAGCCGTTTTACCAATAGGATCAGTGAATTTAGAGAGTAAACCATTAGCTGTATACTCCATTAGGTAAAGATCATTCCCTTGAGTAAGGGAAACTAGCTCTCCACTATCAACAACCCCAAGGTTCGTACTAAAACCACCAGGAGCAACGATTTTATTTACTTTATTATTTGTACCATATTTAAGATCAGTGGAGTTTCCAAATTGATCTACAATTTTCTCAAGATAATTATCTTGAGAATACATCATTTCAAATTTTGGTTTAAGAGTATCTAGAAAATATGTCGCCAAATGTATTCCAACAGAAGAAAAAACATAGGCTTCATTTCTAGTCGTGTCAGGAACAGTAGTAATTCCTTCTCCATATTTTGCAACTATAACTTCAGGTGAAACCATAACAGGAACACCATAGCCACCAGTAACCTCAACAATCTTCCCATAACTAGTAGGCATCACAAATTTATCAGGAGAATGAAAAGCAACGTTAGCATTTTCTATTGTCGTTCCAGTCAAGTATAAGTTAGCTCCTTCGACAATTCTATTTGTATTCACAAATGAGCTAAGAGTATTTATTTCTTCTTTTTCCTTATCAATGATGAATAAACCTTTTCTCATTGAGAGTATTATATGATCTTTTGTCGCCTTAAACATCATAGGTGAAATCCCGCCAACTTCATCATTTGAAAAAACATATCGTCCAGGTACATAGTATTCATTTGTATCATTACCTGATAAGTACCTTTTAACCTCATTCTCTTCTTTTATTTCTAGTAAGCTATACTTACCAGTATCCGCAAAAAGCGCAGGAATATATATACTATTATTAAAGTCATGTTCAATACCATCATAAATGTCTCGAACGTTATCACCGAGAGTTTTTCCAGATACGCTCATCGATGCCCAATCACCAAAAATAAGTTTATTAATCCTTCCTTCAACCTGTGAGACACCTAATGAGAAGTGAATATTTTTTTCTTTATCCATTCTCGCATAGAATTTTACATCTCTTGCTATAAACATAAGATACAACGAACCATCATTTGAGACTGCAAAGTCTGTTGGGGAAGAACATTTATGCTCGTCATTTAACCAATTAAACTTAGATCCTCCTGCTTTTGCAAGATTATGTACATATTGCCCACAAAAGTTATAATCTCCACGAATAGACTCTAAGACGGCCTCATTTCTGCTTAAATTATGTATTCCACTATTAGTTCTTCCATACAACATTCCATCAGCACCAAACTTAAGATGAGTTATTCCACTTAGAGTTGAGATTTCAACCTCTGTACCATCTAACTCTCTCTTAATAATCTTATTATATATATCTACATAATAAAGTTCACCTGTCGGCCCATAACTCATAAGTTTCGTATTTACATGTGGAGTTGATTTCACATCTAGAGCATTTGGAATCAATGCTCGTCCATTTCTCTTTTGACCGTCTCCAGAAAAAAAGACGCCGTATTGAATTTTATGAACGTTAGATAAAGTCCAATCTTTAATACCTTTTAAAAGAGTAGGTTTATTTGGTGAATCAACGATTGTTTCAAATGTGTGAGTTTTAGGGATTTCGGAGGTCGCACCAACAAGAGCAAATCCCATCGCAATACACTCCTCAGCTGTTACAGCACCATTGGCACCAAAAAGACTTCTCATATTTCCAGCTCGAACTACGCCATCATCAAAAGCATCCGATAGATTTTTTGGTACACACATTGAATAACTAACAGGGTTGTCATAGGTCTTAATACTCACTTGCGCCTTTTGAGGACCATACAAGGTATTCCCCCAACGATCACGACCATCCCAGCTTCCAGAAATATTATCACCTTCAATCATAGCATCGATTGTCTGGCCAGCAATGACCATCGTTGCCTTGTTACTATTAGATATATCTGTTGAGAAACTTCTTGTTATTAAACTAGATATTGACGAAGATAGTCTTGACTCATACTTCAACTCTAAGCCAGTTCCATCAATCGGTATAAACTCCAGTAGGTTTTGATTTTCTACATCTATAACGGATCCACATGATAAAGAGTTATTATTAACACCAGCAACACTGTCTACTTTGTTACCAAAGCTATCATTATTCATCACTGGCTCTGGGTTATCTTCGTCAATAACTGCATATCTAGGGAAGTTAAAATCCCAAGGAGTGAAATGATTGATAGGAACTCGCCAAAAACTGTCCCCTACTTTAAATCTATCTGCAAGGTTCTTTAATTCATTAGAAGAAAAATTTAAAAGGGCCAATTCATCACTACCTAAAGCTGCTTCATCCTGGCTTACGGCAACCTTAACACCTTGCTCATTCTTTCCAACTATTTTTACTACTAATCCATTATCTTCACCAACCCATCTTCCGATCTCTCGATCATAATAACCGGCCGGAACAATAGCACCAGTAGGAAGATTTAAGAAGTTTGTAACATATGTATAAACAGGCTTGTTAAATCTGACTGATTTTGCATCTAAAAGAGTCGCTTCATCAAACGATGCCTCAAACGCGAATGTATACTCTGATGTAACAGGTAAAGAACCAGGCATTCTTTCTTGCCCTGAGTTCCCTTGTGTAAACTCTGTAAACCGAACAGTACCACTATCTAAAGTCTTAGTAGTTCCATCTTTTAATACAATTGTTGCTTCAGTTCCCGGTTGAAAAGCAGTAAAGACTTCCCTTTTCCCTCGAGAGTCTATAACTTCCTCTCCATAAGCTATCGTAGAATCAGTTGTCCCAAATTTTACTTCTGTCGCTTTTGAAGAGACTTTTACGAGATTTATAGTTAGAGGGTTTCCAATTTCTGCGCTCGTTAGACGAAGGGACCTTTGTGATTTTATATATCCAACTCTTTCAAAGGTAACAACGCTCTCTTCCCCTGCGGGGATCATCATCGAGAACTTCCCTTCAGAGTCAGAATAAGTATGACCGAAGCCATCTTTCTTCAACACTGTAACTTTAACCCCTGAGACCCCATTTCCTAAATCATCTTTTACGACTCCAACAGTGATCCCAGAAACCTTTTTTTCTTCATTACTAATTGTTATACCCTTCTGAATAGGATCATCACCAAAGAATAAGAAACTATTTCTTTGTGCGAAGCCTTCAGATTCTTTATCTTCAGTAGATTTAACAGGCATTTCAGAAATTACTTCTTCAGCACTTTTACTAGTTTTAGGTATAGGATGTACTGTGACTTCTTTTTCAAGATTTCTAGAGCCTTTATCTGTCTCTACGGTTAAAACAACTGGGAATGTACCTACAACAGAAGGACTCAATTCCACAATTGGAGTTGTAGAGTTAACAAGCGTATTATTTATTTTTACAGAATACTTTTTGATAGGTGAATCTGCTAGAGTTTCGCTAAAGTCAATTCTTAGAACACTATTCACTTCAATCTCTGGTGCACTCAAGGAAGCAATAATATTAAGAGAGTCATCATTCGAATTTTCGATTAAATTAATTAAGTAACTTGAACTTGAAGTATTTCCCGAATCATCTGTAAAACTAACTATATACTCTTTTAATCCATAGCTCTGTTCTTCTAACCTATGCGATACTTCTGATTTTCCTGAATCGATAAGGTCATTGTTAATGTTAATATCATAGACCGTTTCATCAAACTTCATAACTATATCGAATGCTAGACCTTCAATACTTGATCCGGACTTTGGTGTTACACTTAAAAGAGAGGCAGGAACAGTATCAAGGTTAACATCATATTGATGTGTAGATGTTTGGTTACTAGCAGAATCTTCGGCAAAAAACACTATCGAGTTTTGTCCTTCTTTCAGATCTATGATAATGCTATCTAAATTCGTAATATCTAGAGTACGGCTTATACCATTAATATTAACACCAGCACTTTTTAATCTCTCATCAGAAATATTGGTCTGTACAGATAATTGAGGAATATTCGTCCTACTAGGTATTGTTGATAAGACTTCAACTATAGGAGCGACGGTATCAACGATTACTTCTCTTTCTAAAAATGATAAGTTACCTGCTTTGTCATGAGCTTCTAATCTGACAGTATTAGTCCCTTCCATTAATATTAAAGTATTTAAACCAATCGTTATATTTTCGATTTGTTTGTTATTTAAAATTAATTTAAAGGAATCGAGATTATTATCATCAACATTAAAGTTAACAATTTGAGTCCTAACTTTTGTTATATTTGGTAAGTCACTAATTAGATTTAGAATTGGAGCTACCGTATCTTTAACAACACTACCTATAGACACTTCAGTAAAGTTTCCTAAATCATCTGTAGCAATCAATTCAATTTTGTTAATTCCTTCAACAAGACTTATATCATATGAAGTTAAGCTATTTAATTGGATCAAATTTTCATTTTGTTTAATGGAATAGCTAACTGTGTTTGCATCTGTGGCCTCAAAAGCGATGTTTAAACTATCAAGATTTGTAAAGTTAGGTAACGGAGAAATAATGCCAAAAGTGGGAGCTATACTATCCACTAGTACAGTAGTAATAATATCATCAGCTTTGTTGCCATATATATCTTCTACGGAAACCCTCAAATGATTACTTCCTTCTACTAAAGGGAGTGTGTAAGAATACTTATTTAACTCTTCAGCAATCAATTCATCGTTATTAAATATCGATATTCTTACATCTGATGTATCAGCAACCTTAAGGATCAAGTCAATTGACTTCTCTTTAGTTTGCACAGGGATCTCGCTAGCAATTTCAACAATTGGAGATATCGTATCAATAACAACTTCAATTTCTTTTTTCGCAATATTCCCCGCAAGATCTTTACCCGATAGTACTAATGTGTTCTTACCTCTTAAGAAATCTGTTGGTTCAAGCTTATATACGATAGAGTTTGTTTTATGTGATATCACATTTGATTGAAGAAACTTTTTATCTTCTCCATTTGTTAAGAAAAACAACGTAGATTCATAATCTAGATCCCCAAAACTATCTTTGAGCTCAACTACTAATTCTTTATCATTTACCAAAAATCTATTTAATGAGATCCATTCTGGAGCTACTTCGTCTTCTAAAGAATACAACGATATAGTTTGTTCTAGTAACTTATGCTGAAACTTTCCTAGTATAGCTCTACTAATTCGTATCTTTAAATATTTCGCATTAAAAGAATCAATATCAGTTAAAGGAATCACTAAATTATCAAGTTCACCTTTTTTTATATTTTTTATTTCTTTTGTTAATTGATCGTCAAGATAGATTGCAATATCGTATTTACTGTTGGCATTTAATTTATCCAAGACTTTAAAGGAAACTTGTCCTTCTAATTTTTCCATTTTATAAATTGGATTACTTTTAATAGATACAATTGACTGAATATTTGCCTGTGTTGTTGAATGAAATAACTTCCTTTCTCTAACTCCATTGACCTTAACAGTCTCTACAACTCGTGCATAGGCAGTATTTTGTACATTTAACTTTGACTCTATTCTTTTTTGAATCCCTTTTAGAAAAACTAAGAAGTTTTCGAGTCTGTTCTTAGATTTTTTATTTTTGAACTTACTTAGTATTTTTTCGATATATAGAATTCGTTTTTCTATTTTTGCTTTAAGAATCCTAAGTCCCTTAACAGGTCTTCCTACTTTATCAATTACTATTTCAAATTGATTCTTATCTTCATCTCTCAAATCTGGCGTTTCATATGTATAAAACCAGCCTTTATTAGTTTTCTTTATTTTAACGTCTTTAGTGATATCGACTGCAAAATCAGGAAAGCTCGCTCTCAATTTATACTTCTTAGTGTTGAGAGACTCACATTTAGGAATTTTACTTTTAAACGACGGTCTTAACTCACATATCTTTCCAGTAAGTACAACTCGTTCACCAACTTGGCTGACTATATTTACACTATCTCTTCTATCTGGAGAGATGTTGACTCCTTTTATTGAATTAAAGGCAAAAATATTTAATGATACTAAAGTAATTAATATAGGTTTTAACTTCATAAAATTTCCAGTGATGCTATTTAGATAGTACAGATAATTTCTCTAGCTCTTCTTGGTTAATAAGACCTTCTGTTTCGAGATCCTTAAGTTCTGACTTATTGATTTGATAATTATTGTCATTATTTAAGACCTCTCTCATTTCCTTCAAGTCTTCTTTGATCAACTCATTTTGAATATTTGTAGTGGTCAGCTCAACTTCTGCTCCACCTGTTTCATGAGCACTATCTTTTAAACAAGATGCCATGTTTAATGACACGGCCAAGACCAATACTTTTCGTAAATACATTTACTCTCCTAGATCAATTTGAATCTTTAGGGTTATCGGACTACGATATTTAATATTTATAAAGAAAAACTCCATGATTCTCCACAGGCGAGTAGTTTCAGTAAGTTATAAGGCTCCGGTCAAGATTTCTTGTCTTATGTAAATAAGTTTTACTTCACTAAAAGGTTCCTAATAAGCTCTTCAAAATATTTAGTTTTTCACCACTTAAACTAGAGATTTTTTTTGGCAGAAGAATAAATAAATTACCTACCCCTAAAAGGCTCAAGAGGTGAGGAAAGTACTTTATTCGGATGAAAGTTTTACAGCCAAATAAATAAAGAATTGCTAATGAGAGTAGTTCTGATAGAGTCATCCTGAACAAGGAGTATTTATGAAGAATACATTTAAAATAATACTTGCCGCCCTTATCTCAACGAGCATTCTTGCAAGCTATACAATAATTCATTGTGAGCACAAATCAGGAAGAGCCTTTGGAGAAGTAACAGTTCTTTACGATAAAGAGAAAGGTGAATCATACTCAAGTATCTCTGTTTTAGAGAAGCGCACTTCTTACAAATTATCTGTCATTAACGCAAACATTGACCTGAAGAATCCGTTTGGAGAAATTGTCAGCTATTACGTCAATGAAACAAGCAAAACAAATACTGAATTTCTTATAAAAATAACGAAGAATCTTTCTTATGATCCTCAAAAAAGTATTAGTCCTAACTATTTTGATTCTTATGTATACTTCAAAAGTGCTAGAAAGGAGTTTTTAAGAAGTAAGCATTTCAAGTGTATGATAAAAGAAATGCGCTTAGGGGTAAAATAAGAAGTCTCCGCCTTCACCTTGCTTACCATCTTCACCAGATTCAGCACTTCTTCTTCCTCCCGCTTTTTGACGTCCACCTTTTCCACCTTTTCCACCAGCTCCCCCATCGTTTAACACTTCAGAATAACCGGAAATTGTTTCACTCTGTAGATAAACCATTCCTCCATTACCTCCTGGGCTTCCGCCTCCACCACCGGCCGGGCTACTGTAAAAATGATCGTTTGGGGAACCCCCACTGGAACCATTTACTCCATTCGTGCCAGAAGCGTGAATCTCTCCACCTTCTCCATTAAAGTTTCCACCTGCTTTAATAAAGATTAGACCTCCATTTGTAGGTGTTTTCTCTCCACCAGCGCCTCCACGATTACTTCTCTGACCTCCAGACGCACCTTTTCCATTGTCTCCATTCATATAGACAGAGCCTTCACGGTAGCCTCCGCCACCACCACCTCCTCCAGAAACAGTGCTGCCATCGCTACCGACACCACCCTTACCAGAAACTCCAAGGGATAAACCATTGCCCCCTCGACCTCCAATCCCTACAGGGAATTGATGAGATATTATTTTACCATTAGGCAATTTAAGTTCTATAGGGTCTTCGGTAACAGGAACCCCTTCATATACAATCTTTCCTTGAAGATTTACATCTCCTACTACATCCAAGAATAACCAAGAGGATCGGCTTTTTTTAATACGCAAAGTAGCACCAGACTCAATATTGACCTCTTGAAATCTATACTTCTGAGGTGGGATTGACTTTTGCTCTCCGCTTTTTAAAGTCAAAACGGGATATCTTTCAGGGCTTTCTCTACAGTTGACCTCAAACTGAGGTGAAATTTTTTTAGGAGTAATAGCATTAGATTGAATATAGTCAATGAGGCTAATTGCTCTTGCAGATATATTACTGTTTCTACCAAGCTTCAACGACTTTTCTAAACCTTCTTCACCTAAAAGTTCTTTTAGTCTATTCTTGTTATTCTTTAGTAACTTTCTAAGAGTTTTTCCATTAACAACTTGATCTTTCCCATTATGCTTTATCATTAATTTATAGTCAGAAGATTCCTCTCTAGTGAACTTTAGAAAAATCTCAGGACTATTTCCCGCGCAAGCAAAGCTGATTAACATCAAAATAGTAAATTTCATCATAAATATATATCGACAATTATTATTTTATATTAAATTAATAATGAGCAAAGGTCATATGCACGCTACCATAGGAAGAAAAGTTTAATGAAAGACCTCTTTGAAAAATAGCTATATTGAACTTATATAAGCTTACTCAATGGTACATAAAAGACCTAAAAACATTCCACAAGCCTAGATCATAAATATAAACAACTTTCTGACTCAAGGAAATCTCATGGTGACGCACTAATTACTCATAAACTATCAAGCAAGTTTCTAACGATTGCCAATTTAATATCATCTAGCTGCTCTATCCTCTTTATACAGCTATCAACAATAGTATCTCTAAGTTCTTCCTTAGAAAGATTGTCCACGAAGTCTGGATACCTATATCCATAAGCTTCAACAATATGCCTTATTTTCATTTCAGATAATTCAATTCTTCCATGTTCGATTTTACCTATAGCGGATCTTGGATATCCGCAAAGAGCAGAGGCCTTTACTTGGGAGAGATTTTTGACTCTCCTCATAGATTTTAGGACCAAGCACTCTTTAGTGATTATTTTTTTAGAACTTCTCCTACGTTCGTACTTTGACTGCTTATTTGTCTCGACCTCATCTCTAATATCTAGAAAGTTTTGATAATCTAAACCATAAGATGAGACGATCTCCATAATTCTATTCTTATCGAGAATTACTCGGCCGTTCTCTATGGCACCAATGCCCTTAGAACTTAATCCAAGTTTATCCCCAGCATCCTTTAGAGTTAGGCCTAGCTCTAGCCTAACTTTTCTTATGGCCCTGTGCTCTTTTGTTATAATTTTCTTCTGACAACGCTTACTCTTTTTTCCTGACTTCATCTTTACTCCTTTTGAATTTAAATCAATAGGATTGGCCCTTTGGGGCACCCTACCCTTACAAAAAGCTCTAAAAATTTAGATGGTTACAAATCGAAAGCTAATCCTTGAAAAGTTCCAAGATTTTAACTAATCCTCGTAGCCAGATTTTTGGCTACTGATAGACAATTCCAGTCACATCAAGTCACATTGGATAGATTTAACAACGAGCGAAGCGAGACCGGCCTATAGATATCAAATCGTTGATATTCTAAGTACTTGTAATGGTGTTAACGATGAATCTTTTTGAGTTTTGGGTACAAAAAAAGCCTTTTGAAAAGGCCTAACGGAAAATGGTGGACGCAGTAAGGATTGAACTTACGACCCCTGTCGGGTCAGGACAGTGCTCTCCCACTGAGCTATGCGTCCGCTTAGTGATGTTTTAAACATATTATTAATTCACCATAAAACTGTCAACTACTGATAATGACGCAGCGTAAGTACCAAAAGAGAGAACATACCGATAAAATTCCTTTACTTAAACTAACCAAATGAGGTCGAAGATGAAAACACTTACCCTATCAATACTTGCTGTACTAACACTAACGAGCTGCGCTGTATCAAAGACGAAACTAACTGCGCAAGGTGATAAAATTAAAGTTGTTCACAAGAAACCATCAAAATGTAGCGCTGTAGTAAGTGTTATTGGTGAAAATGACGAGGGTGTTCTTGACCTAGCGACCAATCATGCGAGAAACTTGGCCGGTGAAAAAAGCGCTAATACCCTTCATGTAACTGACGAGGTTAGTCACGGAAGTAAGTGGCGTGTTCATGCTACAGGTTATATCTGTAAGTAACTTTAAAATAAGAGAGTCATAATGAAAATACATCAGGAAGCTATCGACGCGATAGAAAATTTCTCTATGCCAGATAACGTTGGTTTTGGAAAAGTAATGCTGCCTATTATGGCGCAGGCCACTTATAAAGATGGTCAGTGGTCACAGGTAGAAGTTATCCCTTACCAAAAGCTAGAGTTAGATCCTACATGTAAAGTTCTTCACTATGGACAAGAAATATTTGAAGGTATGAAGGCCTATAACTTTAAAGGAAATGGGCCTAACCTATTTAGACCAGAAGAAAACTTAAAGAGATTCAACAAGTCTGCTGTAAGAATGGCAATGCCAGAAATCTCTGAAGAACTATTCATGGGAGCTGTAGAAGAAGTTACTTGGCTTGGAAGAAATTTTGTTCCAAAAAGAAGTGGTGAATCACTCTACCTTCGTCCATTTATGATTGCTTCAGAATGTAACCTCGGAATTAAGCCTTCTGAAGAGTTTATCTTTCTTGTACTTGCTAGTCCTGTCGGAAGTTACTTCTCAGGTGCGAGTATTAAAGTACTAATTGAAAGAGATATGATTAGAGCGTCTTCAGGTGGTATGGGTGCGGCCAAGACCGGTGGAAACTACGCAGGTAGCTTACTTGCAGCAATTGAAACTAAGAAACTTGGTTTTGATCAAACACTATGGTTATCAGCAGAAGACAAAGAAAGTATTGAAGAGATGAGCGGTATGAACTTCTTCTCAGTAATCAATGGTGAACTACACACTCCAGCGATCTCTGATACTATCTTAGACGGTATTACGAGAAGGTCATTAATTGATCTTGCTAAATCTGAAGGTATCAAAGTAAGCGAATATAAGCTTGGTATTACAGAGCTTCTTGAAAAAATAAAGTCAGGTGAATGTAGTGAGTGTTTTGCTTGTGGAACTGCCGCGATCCTAACACCAATTGCTTCACTTCATGACAAGTCAGGAGAGAGCTATCCTTTAAAGCAAGAGCATGGTCCTGTAGCAAAAATGCTTAGAGACAATTTACTTGGAATTCAAGAGCTTTCAATTGAAGATAAATTTTCTTGGACAAAGTTACTTAAGAAATAGAACAAACTTTTCAAGGGCCTCTTCGAGGTCCTTATGCTTTAGAGGCTTAGATAAATAGTCATTCATTCCAGCAGAAAAACACTTCTCATCATCCCCTTTCATGGCCAGGGCGGTAAGTGCAATTATATAAGGGTTTCCATACTTCTCTTTATCTTTTCTGATTTCAATAGTTGTATCAAGTCCATTAAGCTCAGGCATATGAACATCCATAAAAACGAGATCATAAGAATTGTTTTCAACTAGAGACAAGGCTTCCTTTCCACTACTTGCCAAGTCAGCATTAACAGAAAACTTAGCAAGATAACCCTTTGCAACCTTTTGGTTAATTTTATTATCATCGACAACAAGTACTTTATACTCAGAGTAGTTCTCTAACACCTGCTTCTTGATTCTTAATTCTCTCTTTTCAGTAATTCCTCTTAGGATATTTACAATTGCGAGCAGACTACTATGAACTAAAGGCTTAGTAATATTCCCTAGAACCTGTTCGCTCTTAGAGTACTTTACCAATCTCTCATCTGTAGTTGCAGACATCATGACAACTTTTGGGCCGCTACTCTTATCGATAGAATCTAGAAGTAAACAGCCATCACCATCCGGCATATGATAATCTAAAATGACATAGTCAAAACCAAACTTTTCAATCTTCTCTTTAGCTTTTGCTACAGAAGATACTGAAGTAATATTAAGATCAATTCTCTTTAAAAACCTCTTTATGATTTCTCTATTTTCTCTCATATCATCAACAATAAGTACTTTCTTGCCACGTAAATCTGGATACTCATTAGTCGTATAATCATAAGGAGAAGTAGAAACAACCTCAAGTGGTAACTCCACCCAAAAAGAGCTTCCCTCGCCTTCCTGTGAAACATAGTTAATATGTCCATTCATCATTTCTGTAATCTTTTTACAAATCGTAAGTCCAAGCCCTGTTCCACCAAACCTCTTGGTTGTCGAAGAGTCTTCTTGAATAAATGGGCTAAAGATTTTACTTCGAGCACCTTTCTTAAGGCCTATCCCAGTGTCTTGAACGACAATTCTAAAGTTCTCTTGATCGTGTGAAATAGAGAGCTGAACAAAACCGGTTTCTGTAAACTTTGCAGAGTTATTAAGGAAGTTTAAAAGAACTTGCTTTAACCTCTCACCATCACCTTTAACAGTGAATCTCTTTTCCAGATCATCTTTAACTATAAATTCTAGTCCCTTAGACTCTATAGTTGATGACATAATATTAGCGACATTTTCAACCACTTCATTTACTACAAACTCTTCATTATCAAGTGCTAGGCTGCCTGATTCAATTTTAGAAAGATCTAGAACATCATTTATTAAGCTCAGTAATAAATTTCCTGATTCAAAAATTGTGTTAACTTGTTGCCTTTCTTCTTTTGCCAATCTGCTATCTTTTAATAATTCAGTCATTCCAATAATGGCATTTAATGGTGTTCGAATTTCATGAGACATATTTGCCAAAAACATCGACTTAGCATCATTGGCGGCCTCTGCATCATTCTTAGCTTCACTAACTTTCTTAAGAGTCGCCACAAGCTCCGCTGTTCTCGCAGAAACATTTCTCTCTAACGATTTATTTAATTCTTCAATCTTTCTTTCATATTTTACTTGTTCATCAATATCAACATGGGTTCCAAGCATTCTTAAAGGTCGCCCATCTAGTGCTTCTTCAATAATTCTTCCTCTTGAAAGAACCCATTTAACAGAACCATCTTTACAGCGAAATCTGATTCTAGCGACATATTCAGAAATCTCTTTATTTAAGTATTGTTGAAGATGAGTCATGACTCTTTGTCGATCTGGCTTATAAATCAGTGTTTCAAATGTCGATACCACATGGGGAAGCTCATCATACTCATACCCCAGCATAGAAAACCAACGAGGACTATAATTAACCTTATTAGTTGTAATATCCCAATCCCAAACACCATCACGAGAGGCTTCAAAGGCGAGAGAAAGTCTTCTCTCACTTTCACTAAGAGATGATTCCTTTTCCTTAAATTTACCAATAACTTTATTAATTGAATCCCTTAGAGAATCGACAAGAGCATCAGAGCGAGCTCCCTGTTCTAAGAAGTCAATCTTATCATCCATTAGAAGTTCTTGAGTCTGCTCAGTAATTCTTTTGAATGGTGTAATAAGTGTTTTTGCTAATAGACCGAGAACGATAAGAATTAGTAAATAGATAAAGCCGATGTAAGGGATAACCTTTAGCCTAAATTTCTTTAATGAGTTTAATACCGTATTTCTTTCTAAATCGAGTCCAATTGAATAACCAGTACCTGCAACTTTCTTATAGAAAATATAACGATCAACTCCATTTGAGCGATAAGGGTAATAACCCGAATCTTCAATGATCATTTTATTACCTATAAAAACAAGATCCTGATTCTCTTCTTCTATGATTTTCGAAACCTTAGAGACAGTCTGCCCAATCTCATCTCGAACATACTCTCCATTTTCTTTTAATAAGCTTACAACCTTTGATTTATCCCAATGGTACCAATACACTCCAGACTTAGAGATAAGAAATACCCTTGGTCTTAAAAATGTGAGGTAGTTAAACTTGAGGTGATCAATTAGCTTTTGAACTCTCTTCCATGTGACAGACACTCCAACGAGCCCTCTAACAGTTCCCTCTTTTTTTATCGATGATGCTATTACAACTTGCTTAACTCCAGTTGTATAAGAAATCATAGGGTCTGATACAAATACTCTCTTCTCATGAAATGAGTTCGCTCCAACAGTATTCTTCCAATAATCCCTCTTAATAATACTCTTAGGTTTAGCTTTTGCGTCCTTGTCATCAGAGGTTCTTAAAAGCCCCTGCTGCTTATTTCCACCCGAGGTATTGTAAAAGCGCCCATCCTTTCGACCGACAATAACTTTCTCTATATCGTTAATGTTTTCATTGAGAAACTCCATTAACTTTGGTCTCATTTTAGAAAAGTTCATGGACTGTACTTCAGTAGCATTTGCTAAGGTACCGACTTCCCTTTTTCTTTCTTTAAAAAATGAGCTTACTCCATGAGAGAGAATTTTCACCTGTTGACCAGCATCTATAATTGATGCCTCTTCAACAATACGAAAGTATTCAGGTAATAAGAGAGCGGTCATCGCAGAGACTGCGATAATAATACTTGAAGTGAATATGAGGACGATCTTACTAGTAAGTTTCATAAAAAAAAGGAGAAGGTATTACCTTCTCCTCGTTATTTAATTTTTTAACCAAGACTTGGAAGTACAAAGAAACAAATCATAGCTAAGATAGTTGGTCCAATTGCACCAAGTAATAGTCCTATTGGACTAATTCCATCCTCACCAAATGAGTTCTTTAAAATACCAAAACCTGCAGGGTTTGGAGCATTGGCGATAACAGTTAAACCACCACCAGCAACTGCACCAGCAACAAGATAATATTTCTTAGCATCAGTTAATTCAACAAGTGAACCAAGGTATGTAAGAGCAGCATTATCAGTAATAGCAGTAAGACCTGTGGAACCAACAAATAGGGCCATATCAGGAAGCTCGCTTAAGATTGGTTGTAGCCACCAAGCTTGCTGTCCACCAAGAACAACTAATCCACCTAGGAAGAAACCTACAAGTAGTGATTCTTTTAGTTTGATCTCATCTTGATATTCTTGAGTAACTGAAGCAAATCCTAAGAAGAATAAGAATAGTCCAAAGAAGAAAACCATATGGTGGGCCGTATAAACAACTAGACCCATAAATACTAAGTGAATTAGTGTAATCCACCAAGTTGGCTCCATCCACGCTTCGTGCTTCGCTTTAATTTCAAGTTTACCTTCAAGCTCTTTCTTAAACATAAATGCAACAATAATCGTAGCAATGATAATTGCGACAACTGCCTTATAACCAAAGTTAGTTATCATATGCATCATTCCCCAATGCCACTTACCTGCTACCATTAGTACAGGAGGTGCTGCAAAGTGAGATAGAGTTCCACCAATTGAGATATTTACAAATAGTAGACCTAGAGTTGCATACATAAACTTCTTACTCATTTTATTAGAGTAGAAATAATCTAGTAGAATTAAAGCTGTTACAGTCATTGCTGCAGGCTCTGTAATAAATGAACCTAAGATAGGTCCTATTATAAGAGATGAAACATAGAAGGCCATCTTACCAGGAAGTGGAATAACTTTAGAGATTGCCATGATTATTTTTTCCGCAAAAACAATTACTGGTCTCGTTCCGGCCATACACATAATAACAAAAACAAATGCAGGCTCTGTAAAGTTAACATCTTGTTCTAGGTACTTTAAGGCACCACCGATAACTTTATGATCGGCATCAAGTTGCATCAACCCATGAGTCGAAGCAAAGTAAGCAATAAAAATAGCTGCCCATAAACCAAAAACTGCTTCTACTTCACCTAAGAAGTGGAGAAGGTTTTCCATCATCGATCCTTCCGGATACTTGTGCGCTAAATGTTGAATTTTTGAGACGAGAAATGTGTGGCATACAGCACACGCAAATAGAATCGTCCCGACTAACTGAAGATTAGTTGGATTCATAAGACTCCCTTCCTTTAATAATATTATTCTATAAGATTAGTGTAGTTCCTAGAGCTATCCGTGGCAAACATTTAAAAACACGGTAATTATTGCTAAGTGTCGCAATAATATATATTCAGCAAAACAGACAGGAATACCCGAAATTAATAATCAATTGTGATCTTGATTCCCAGGGGTCTCTTTCTCCAGGATTTATTAGATGAGCTAACCATATATGGTCCAACAAGAATTTGATCAAACCATGCATGAGCAAAGATATTCTTTCCTAACTCATAATTATTGCGATGGTATTGCCAACAAAAGAGCATAGCGATTAAACTTCGACCAAAGTTCTCTTGCCTATTTCCAACATGGGCAAAGCCAAACATTAATGAACTTACAGCGGCACCACTCCATGTTCCCATAAAGCGAGAAAAACCAGTGAATAAGAAGCCACGAAAGAATGCTTCCTCACCCATTCCTACAGCTGCGAAAGTTAGTGTACTCTTCCACATTTCCGTATTATGCCAACGATGTATATATTCTGTATCACCGCTCTTTTTGGCCTCTTGATAATATTCTTTGCGGGCCTCTGTTCTTGACTCTGCTGCAACACCAATTAGAGTTGCACCAATTGGGTCCCAGATATTTAACGGATTAAATGTTTGAGCATAGTGTAATAGCATTGGCGTATTTTTTTCAGCAGGAGAACCACCCGCATCCCTCCAAGCGTCATACATACTATAGAACCAAATATTTAATCCCACTGTTTTAAGCTTAGGATCTTTTTGAGAAGAGAAACCGACTATACTAGTAAGATAACCTAATGCTTCCCAGTAGTTTCCATTTGTTACCTGCCCTAAACCTGGAATAAAACCTGCGAATCCATTGGCCATTTGGCCTCGAATATTGAATGATGTAAGGATAATTAAAACGAATATGAGATTTTTCATCTCAATCACTTTATCAGCTACATTATTATCTATTTAGAGGGTAATAATTTCGAAAGGAGAAATATGCGAATTATTAGTTGTCTTCTTACACTAGTACTACTTACTTCATGTGCAACTACAAAAGAGAATGTTGACTACCAAGAGGCCGGAACACTTTGGCTTCAATCATCAGCAGAGGCCAAGGCCCTTATTATTCAGTCTTTTAATATTGCACGTCTAAGACTTGATCAAGACCTAAGAAAGAAAGGTAGAAAGTATAATAAGAAAAAGCGTGCCATCGTTGTTGATGCAGATGAAACAATTGTCGATAACTCACCTTACCAGGCGAAGAATATTCTTATTGGTAGAGAGTACACTTCAGACAACTGGGCTGAATGGATTGATCTAGCAGATGCAAAAGCACTTCCAGGATCTGTGGAATTTCTAAAGTATGCAAAGTCTAAAGGCGTTGAAGTTTTCTTTATAACAAATAGAAAAATGCGTGGATATGATGCTACTTTAAAAAACCTTAAAGCTCTTGGCTTCCCTGTTACAACAAAGAACCTATTTCTAAGAGAAGGAAATAACCACTCTAAAGAAACGAGACGTCAAAAGGTTTTAAAAGACCACAGAATTGTCCTACTTATGGGTGATGCTCTTGGTGATTTCGGTCCTTTCTTTGAAACAAAGAGTTTTGAAAAAAGGTCTAAACTTGTTGACCAGTATAAGCACGAATTTGGAAAGAGATTCATAGTTCTTCCAAATCCAATGTATGGAGAATGGCTAGGCTCTGTTTATAAATACGATTATAGTCTCTCAAATGATGAGAAGAGAGAGATAAGAAGAAGTAAGCTAAAGCCTTATTAATACGTGATTGAGGAGGTTTAACCTCCTCTTTTTTTAAACTGATTACTATTTGTACACCTCTATAATCGTTACATCTCTCGCCTTGAGATCGCCCTTCTCATGATATTTTATTTGTATCTATCAAATTTAATTACATGGGAGAGAATTCATGAGCAAACGAATCGCACTTATTTCAACCGCGGCCATAGCTTTACAGCTATTTTCATCTAGTCACGTACTAGCGGCCCCTCTTGAAGATCATATTCGTGTTCTTGAAAAGTCTCATGTTTCAAAAGAGTTAAATAAGAGAATTAAGACTGTTATTGATAGTAATAAACTTGGTCAAGCACGACCGGCATTCTGTCCTTTAAACAACACGAAGTCATATAAGAAAGCAGTTGATAGTCTTAAGTCAATCGTGACTGTATTTAAAGATGACTGCTTTGATAATAATCAAGCAATGGTTGATCAGATTTTAACAAGTTCAAAAGAACTCGAAGACGAGTTAAATAAACTTGCAGAAGACGCTGGAAAAGAGACAACTGAAAAGGTTCCATCTGTTGATGATATTGAAGTTGATGGTATACCTATTACTAAACTCATGGATGGAATGAACACTCTTTTTAACAAGAGTAAGTGTAGTAACTTAGATGAAACTCCATTTCTTGAAAGATCAGCGGACGTAATTCAAACATTTGCACAGTTTGGCCTCTACTCTCCTAGTGGTGTCTCTGTTGCTTACGGTGGTTTAGCTGTTGCCTCAATGATGAGATTTATTAATGGAATCTTTGAGAAGAGATTTGAATTTGAAAATGAAGCTGATATTGAAACATTTGTAAAATTAAACTGTGCTTACTATGACGTAAGAAATCAAGTTAAGACTCTTGAGATGTTTGATATCGACACCAATAAACACTATAAAGATAAAGAAATTGTTACAGAGATTCTTTCTGAGCTTGCAAAGTCTAAGAAGGCACTAGACGCAGCAAAGAAAGATTCACAAAAAGAAATAACGAATCTAAGAAATGCTCATATTTCTAAAGTTGAAGAGGACCTTGAAAAGGTCATTAAACCTCTTCATGCAAAAATAGCAACACCGATTACTGACAAACCAGGAAAGTCTGCAAAGTACCAACAAGCAGAAGTACTTGGAGAACTAGCATTTAGCCTTGATATTCTTATGGCATCTCTTGATGAGTACATAAAGGAATCACAAGGTGCTGATAGATTTTTAAATATTCTCTTTAAGAGAAAATTAAATGAAATAGAAAACGCTGAAAAATTAATGGATATGAAAGTCTCAGAGTTCAATAAGACTTTCCTAGCAGATCTTTCAAGCTCATTTAACAGAGTACTAGAAAGTATTGAAAAAAAGAGAACAACTGCAGGAAGCCAATTCGACAAGGGCGAAATCATAGTTATCGATGAGCAAGGATACTCAATCAAAGATATAAAGACCCTCATTAAGAGTAAGGATCTTGCCAAGAGAGAGAAGACTCTCGACAAAGCAATTGCTGACGTTACAGCTCTTGATAAGAGACTAGACGCAATCATTTCTAAGAAAGAATACTCAAGTGAAGATAGTAAAGACGGTGGTCTACGTGAAATCATAAAGAGTCTTGATACTGTAAAAAACCATGTCTTTGGTAAGTATGGAAAACAATTTATTGAAAAAATGAGAGATCTATCTAAAACACAGAATAGAAACTTTGAAGCTAAGTATGACAGATTCTCTGATAACTATCTTGATAATGGAAAAGTCAGAGAGCTCGATACTTTAAATGAAGATCAAGTTCTTAATGCATGCATTGATGCTCAAACAGGAAGAGAGATCTGGGTTTATTCTCAAAAACTTTCTGAGCTTGGATATGATTTCCTCTCTACCAACAATGATATTTTCGGTGACCCAGGAACAAGTAAAGACAGAAAGAAGCTAAAGCAACATACGGATTCAGCTGTACTTGCTCGTAGAATTATCTCTGCAAAGAACTTCCAAAAGAAAGTTAAGAACTATATTGAGCTTGGAAAAGAATCAGTAGAGATCGATGGAAAGAAGTTATCGATTGCTGAAGCAAAAGACCATGTAAACCATATTGATTTCTATGGAAAGAGATACACAGTAAACCAGGCACTAGAATTACTTGAAGACAAGTTTGGACAAAAAGGTCTTAGAAAGATGAGAATTGGATCGGTTATGATCGACATCGTTGGAAATAGAGACAGAACTGTTCAACTCCAAAAGCTTTATAAAGACTATAAGTGTGATACAGCAGGAACATTTACTAGATAATATTAAAAAGAATATCCCCCTTCAGTTTTACTGAGGGGGGAATTTTAAGCAACGTCATCATACTCCGAAAGATCTACATTTGACATAGAGCTAATTACTTCATTTAGTTCTTTCTTTAACTCTGATACTTTTTCCGCATAGTTCTCAAAACAGAGCTCTTCATCATGCTCCAAAACATCGCTGAGTTCTCCAATTCGAATTGCGCCAATGCTTAATGCTGCTCCCCTTAAGGAATGTATGTACCTAATTGCATCATTCATCTTATCGTCCTGAATAAGCGTATCTAATTCAATTAAAGTATCACTATATTTTTCATAAAATTTCCAAAGCATACGTTTATAGAAATCAACCCTTCCATCCATCGCTTTAAGTGCAACTTTAGTATTTATCCCCTTTAAATAGTTTAACTCATCCTTTTTAAATGACTTATCTTCACTATTTGGTTTTATCCATTTAACTAAAGCTCTATAAAGAACATTAATATCGATTGGCTTTGCGATATGATCATTCATTCCCACATGCAAAGCTTCTTCTTTATCACTAAGCATTGCACTAGCAGTCATAGCAAGAATTGGTAGATCATTAAAACGTCCATCTTCTCTTATATGCTTTGTAGCTTCATATCCATCCATAACAGGCATTTGAACATCCATTAATACACAATCATAATCATTTGCGAAAACAAGATCTACCGCTTCTCGACCATTATTAGCAATAGTCACATTCAACGATATATCAGATAAGAAGGTCTCTGCTATCTCCTGATTAATGATATTGTCTTCTACTAATAAAACATTAGCATTTTCGATACCACTTATACCTTCAACATACTTCGTACCGGTATTATAGTCCCTTTTGATAAATTCATGCTCACCATCAACATACCTTAGAACTGAATCTAATACTGTTGATGCTGTAACTGGTTTATGTAGAAAACTTTCGGCTCCAGCCTTTTCAGCTTTCTCCATTACGGCTTCATCACCAAAAGCAGAAACCATTATGACTGTGGGTGTGACTGACATAGTTTTATCAGATTTTATTATTCGAGTTGCTTCGATTCCATCTATTCCCGGCAATTTCCAGTCCATGAGAACAAAGTCATAAGGCCTTCCAAGTGTATGCGAGCGTCTTAATTCCTCGACTCCCTTTTCCCCAGTTTCAACTGCAACAACTTCACAGTTAAATGACTCTAATATGTCTTTTAAAATTTCACAAGATATCTCATGATCTTCAACAATTAGCATTCTCTTCCCTTCAATTGATTTGTTATTTCGAATTGAACTACTCATATACTGAGTAGAAGCTTCTTGAAGCTCTAAAGTAAACTTGAAGGAGCTTCCTTCATTTACCTTACTATCAACTTCTATCTCTCCCCCCATCATATTAACAAACTCTTTACTGATTTTTAGACCTAAGCCTGTACCACCATACTTACGAGTTGTAGACGTATCCGCCTGATTAAAAGATTGAAATAATCGACTAACCTGACCAGGAGTCATTCCAAGTCCTGTATCTCTAACACTAAAATTTATTATATGTTTTCCATTATGAGTAGATCGGTTAATAAGTTCAAGAATGACCTCACCTTCTTCTGTAAATTTAATTGCATTATTCATTAAGTTTATTAATATTTGAGAAATTCTTAAAGGGTCACCTATTAGGTGTTCAGGTATCTCAGGATCTACCTTAACGAGTAATTCAATATTTTTTTCTGAGGCCTTTTGTGAGACGATAGGAATTAAATTATTAAGGACTTCAAATAAATTGAATTCAATATTCTCAATGGCCATCTTACCTGCTTCAATTTTAGAATAATCCAAAATATCATTGATAATTCCAAGAAGATTATTTGCGGAGTGTTGAATTTTAGCAACATAGTCATACTGTTTTTCATTTAAATCTGTATTAGATACAAGATTCGCCATTCCAATAATAGCATTCATTGGAGTACGAATTTCATGACTCATATTAGCTAAGAATTCACTTTTTGCATGATCGGCTTCCTCTGCTATTAGTTTGGATTCTTTTAACTCCTCAGATTGTATCTTTAATTCATTTAATAACTTCTTCATTTGTTCCTGACTTGCAGCAGAGTTAATTGCAATAGAAACAGGCTCAGTACTGACCTTAACTAGGTCCATATGTATTTGACTAAAGGGTTTAATTTTCCCTAAAACTAACACTCCAACTAATGTATTTTCGAATATAAGAGGTGTACACAATATTTGATTTAAATTCATGGTTGCTATTCCAAGATTAACTTCCCATTTGAGTTCATAGTTTTCATCACCCTCGAGTAGAATGTCTTTTTGATGAGATGCACACTGCCCTACAATCCCCTCTCCTTCTTTTACATTGAACAAATTACGATCTGAGATCTTAATTCCAGTATGTGCAAATATTTTTAAGGAGTCATCTTCTTTCAAGAATACAGCTGCAGCCTGAAGCTCTAAAGCATCCTCAAAGAAGGATAAAGCATTATATAGTAATTCATGTATATCTGACTCAGTTCGCATCACGGCACCAAGTTCTGTTTGTTTCGTCTTAATCCAGTCACGATCTTTTGAGTTATTTTGTATTAAATCTAATTGTGTAATCATATCCTTCATCGATTTTAACAACTGACCCGTTTCATCATTAGATTTAATGTGTAACTTTATATTAGTATCTCCACTTGATAATCTGTTAGCAACAGAAGCTGCAAAAGTAAGAGGTTTAGAAATATTATCAGAGATAAGAAACGAAAGTACTAATCCCAAACTCATTGCAGCGATTGTAACAACTATAATGACAGTATTAGAGTACTCTCTTTCTTCACCTCTTTTCTGCTCCTGATAAGACAACGTCCTACGAATAAGCTTCTCTGCTTCATTTGCAGAATTATATAGTTTTATTTGTTCCTTTTTTTGATCTTTTGTTAAAAGAATATATTGCTCAAAATCTACTTGGTAGTCGACAATCGCCGATATAACACTGTCAATTTGATTAATGTTTTTTTGAAAAATGAAACTCTTCTTTAGGTCATTCGCTGTACTTAAAACTCTATCTATACTATCTCTTACAAGTACTAAGTACTTATCTTTTCCAGATATAATAACTTCCTTTTCATTCTTTCTTGCATCTAAGAAATGCTTAATAATTTCATTAGCTCCTGAAGCTTTCCTTATCTTATCTCTTACTTTTATATCATTTTCCTTCCTTGCATCTTCTAGTTGCCTCTTTTGATCTTTTACAATTTCAAGTATTTCTTTCTCTGCACTTAGCGCAGCCTTGATCATGCTACTATAGGCAGCTTTATTCTTAGACTTCAAGTAACTAAGCATTTCATTTTCATATAGTCTATAAACCTGTAATATTCTATTTGCCTGTAATATATTATTCTTTAAAATGAACCGTGATTTAAGTTCTCGTGTATTTTCAAACAATTCATTATTCTTTAACTTCCATTTTTTTAGAACATCATTGGTTGACCTTTGAACTAACTGGATTCTTAAAGTTCGCGCCTGATAAAGATTACGCAGTATTACATTTGCGGACTCAACCTTAGATAATTTGTCAGCAAGAAAGTGCTCTCCCTGACTACGAATTTCTTTAAGTTGTTCATTTTGATCTTTATCAATATCTGAAGCTTTTTCTAGAGCTAACTTATTCGCGATACGCATTTCACTCATCGCTAGACGTTTCTTATCTTCAATACCTGTATAGTTCATGAAAATACTTAAGTACTTTTCTATAGAGTCATCAACTTGGTTCATTCTTTTTCTATTTCGCTCAGAAGTAAATTCCTCTTTTACACTTGCTATATCTTTCCTAATCTCTTCGACTCCATTTTTTAAATCTGTTATATATTTAGAGTCCTTAGTTAATAGATAATCTTTTTCATTACTTCTTATTCGAGATATGTCATCCTCAAGTGTTTGTATCTTTAGTGTTTTGCGAACACGGCTCTCAGCATCCTCTAGTCCACGACTGGCCTGTATGCCAACCACTCCCGTCAAAGTTAGAATAGTACTAAATGCGAAAATTAATTTTTTACGAATACTTAAGTTGTTAAGAAAAAGATAGTTTTTCATTGAACACCCCAAAGACTATATACACATTTAAAAATCAGTATAGCACGGTGTTGTTTATATACTCCCTTATCACTACATTTCTCTTTCCATAACCTTTAAAACTTTACTTTATCTTTTGATAAAACAAGTAAGTCTCTACCAATCAAGGATTAGTATTATAGTTTTATCTATGTACGTTTATGACTTATAATAAACTCTACAGTTCGGTATTAGAGAGGATCTATGGCAAATGCACTAGGCAAGCATCTTAACTTAATTATCACAAGAGAAACTAATACGATCTCTGAGATATGCAACTTCTTTGACAGCGCTGAACACTCATTTCACCAAACATCTTTTAAAGGAGACTTCATCCAAAAGTGTCACAAGTTCTTTTATGATTCGATTATTATCATTGGCTACTCAACGAATGAACTTACCGACTTTTTTGATTCATATAAAAAATGGCTTAGTCCTCAAACAAATTTAATAATTTCTACCAATGCACAACTAAAAACTGTATCAAAAGCAACAAAGCTAAAACGCTTCAATTCAATCCAATACCCATTAAATATGTTTGAATTAAAAAGTGTTATCAACGAAAAAATGTGCATGAGAAAACGCATCCTAATCGTTGATGACAGCGAGATAAACAGAGAGTTCTTAAAAGAATGCTTTAATGGACTAAACTGCAAAATCTACGAAGCCGAAGATGGTAAAGAAGCGTTTGAAGTAATTCATAATATTCAAATCGACTTAGTTCTACTTGATTTCATGTTACCCGATATTAATGGAGACAAGATACTTGAAGAGATTAGATCAAACTTTGACGCTACTAAGCTGCCAGTTATAATTGTCTCTGCACAAGATGACATGTCCAATGTAAAAAACCTTTTAGCATTAGGTATGAATGACTACATAGTTAAGCCGATTGATCTAAAGACGCTCCTAAGCAAAGTCCAAGTTTACTTTGACCTAGACTCCTTAAAAGTTGCTAGCTAAGTTACTAGATATAAGAACCCAATCATTTTTTCATTCACAAAACTCCCCCAAACCACTAAAATCATTCAAAAAAAGAAGTTTACTAATAAAAGGACTTGAAACTTACATACATGTAAGTAAATATAGAAGTATGAGAACTGATATCTTAGAAAAAGCAGAACAACAAATGATGGCCGGAGGGTATGAAAACCTAAACTTCGGTACTATCGCTAAAGAACTCGAGACTACTCGAGCGAATCTGCATTACCATTTTAAGAATAAAGAATCTCTAGCGATCGAAGTCACTAAGAACTACGGTCACACTCACTACAATGCTTTTAGCCAGCTACTAGAGGGCTTCAATGGAAACTTCTTTGGTGCAATTGAGGCATCTGAACAATTCTTCTGGCAACAGGCCAAAGACTGTGGAAGTACAGGAATTTGTGTTTGTACTCAAATGGCCACGGAGCCTAACCTACCTCCGGCATTAAGAGAAATGGCATCAGAGTTCTATAGAATGTTTGAAGACCTTCATATGAAGATGATTCAAGCAGCTATTGATAATGGTGAGATTAGAAAAGATATAGATGTAAAAAGAGAAGCAACTCGAGCTCATATTATCATCATGGGTATTATGACTTGTGGACAACATATTGGAAGCCTAGACCAAGCTCAAAAGGAACTTAGTGGTTACCTGATGGACTGGGCAATTAGTTTAAAATAGAGACATTTTATTTAATAACAAGCCTGACTTACCTGTAAGTTAGGCTTTCTTTTTAAAATTAAGCCTTACTTACAAGTAAGTAAAAACAAGGATATAAAGATGAACGCTAAAGAGAATTACGGGACGAGATTAGCAGGTGTGGTCACAAAACGACCTATCCTGACAGTTATCTTCTCGATCCTATTTGCCCTGGGTCTCGGCTCAGGAATGTCAAAGCTCACAATGAGTAATGATTATCGCTACTTCTTCGGGGAAGACAATCCTCAGAGACTAGCATTTGAAAAGTTACAAAATGTTTATTCAAAAGATGACGGTCTAGTTGTTGTACTAGCACCTAAGAATAAAGACGTTTTCACGAAAGAGAACCTAGAAGCAATTAAAGAGCTTACAAAAAGTGCATGGAAGGTGCCTTTTTCAACTCGAGTAGATTCAATTTCAAATTTTCAATACTCACGAGCTATTGAAGATGATCTCATCGTTGAAAACCTTGTTCCAAAGAACGTTGTTCTTAACTCTAGTAAACTAGAAGCAATTAAAAATATAACACTCGCTGAACCACTGTTAAAGGACAGGCTCATTAATAAGCCCGGCTCTGTAACAGCAATTAATATTCAATTAAACTTCCCTGGAAAGCATCCAATGGAAGTTCCTCAAGTGGCCAAGTTTGTAAGAGAGATGACAGAGAAGTTTCAAACGAAGCATCCCCAGTTTGAAGTTAAACTTACAGGTCTTGCAATGATGAATAATGCTTTTAACGAAGCAGGAATGAATGACATGATGACTCTCACTCCCATCATGTACGGTATAATTCTAGTTATCATGGCAGTAATGTTACGATCATTCTTTGCAGTCGTGGCCACTTTTAATGTTATCTTTTTCTCAGTAATTTCTGGAATGGGACTGGCCGGTTTTTTAGGGATACCTATCACACCACCTTCCTCAATCGCCCCAACAGTTATCGTAACGTTAGCTATTGCGGATTCTATACATATCTTAAAAGGAATCCTCTACTCCCTTTCACTAGGGCTCACAAAAAAGGAATCTATTAAAGAAGCTATGGCCGCCAACTTAAGGCCTGTTTTCTTAACAAGCTTTACAACGGCAATTGGATTTCTATCACTAAACTTTAGTGATACTCCCCCATTCCATGATTTAGGAAATATTACAGCAATGGGAGTGCTAGCGGCATTTGTATTATCTGTTACACTCCTACCTGCTTTAATAACAATACTTCCTCTAAAGGCACCAAAGAAACTTGAAGATAAGAAGTCTCTTTGGCAAGTTCGCTTTGCCAACTGGGTAACAGAACATAAGAAGCCAGTTCTTTTTACAACGCTTTTCATTACTATATTTCTAGCTGTTCAAGTTCCTAAGATTGAACTAAATGATCAATTCGTAAACTACTTTGATGATTCTATCCAGTTTAGAAATGATACTGAATATACAATGAATAACCTTACTGGGATCTACCAAGTAAACTACGACTTAAAGTCTGGTGAATCAGGAGGTATTTCAAACCCTGAATACCTTAATAAAGTTGAAGAGTTTTCAAATTGGTTAAGAGGCCAGCCAGACGTGATTCATGTATCGACAGTTACTGATACATTTAAAAGACTTAATAAGAATATGCATGCTGATCAAGAAAGCTTCTATAGCTTACCTCAATCAAGAGATCTCGCAGCACAATACTTACTCCTATATGAGATGAGTCTTCCATATGGACTAGACCTTAATAACCAAATTGATGTTGATAAATCATCTACAAGAGTTATCGCAACATTTGGAAATATTGAAACAAAGCAAATTCTAGAAGCTAACAAAGTTGCTGAGCAATGGTTAGTTAAAAACTCTCCAGAGCATATGCATACTCTTGGATCATCTCCAACAATTATGTTCTCACATATTTCTGAAAGAAATGTGAAGTCCATGGCATGGGGAACTCTACTAGCATTCGCCTTGATTACTATAATACTTATCGTGTCCCTTAAGAGTTGGAAGTATGGAATTATTTCTCTCCTTCCTAATGTAATTCCTGCTGTCATCTCTTATGGGATTTGGTCATTAACTGTTGGAAAGGCCGGTTTCGCAATCGCTATTGTCAGCTCAGTTACCCTAGGTATTGTAGTTGATGATACCGTTCACTTCCTTTCTAAATATGTAAGGGCGATAAAAGATAAAGGAATGAGCACTCCAGACGCAATTGAATATGCATTCTCAAGCGTAGGTTCGGCGCTAGTTGTAACGAGTGTAATCTTATCAGTAGGATTCTCTGTTCTTATGTTCTCACCATTTAAGATGAATGTAATTCTAGGATCTCTATCAGCTCTGACAATAATAGCAGCACTAGTTGTCGACTTCACATTCCTACCAGCAGTATTAGCTCTTGCTGATGACGATAAAAGTAAAGCTAAGACACAAGGAAAACAAGATAAAGGAGAAAATATGAAAGTTAAAAATGTACTAGCGACAATAGCTGTTACAGCACTAGCGATTGGCGTAGGTAGCCAGGTAAAAGCAGAAGAAAACAAAGGCCTTTGGGTAGCGCAACAAGTAGAAAAAGCGAATGATGGATTTATCAATCAGGTCGCAAATGTTGAGATGGTCCTACTTAATAAGCATGGTCAAAAGTCTATCAGAAAAATGAAGATTAAGACTCTTGAAGTAAAGAACGATGGTGATAAGTCTCTTACGACTTTTAGATCTCCTCGAGATGTGAAGGGAACATCATTTCTAAGTTTCTCTCATACAAAGAAAGCTGATGACCAATGGCTATATTTACCAGCACTAAAGAGAGTAAAGAGAATATCTTCTAATAATAAATCTGGTCCATTTATGGGAAGTGAATTTGCTTATGAAGATATTTCATCACAAGAGGTTGATAAATACACTTATAAGTATATTAAGGCGCAAAAAGTTGAGAACGTTGATGGCCACGTGATCGAGAGATACCCTGTTGATGAAAACTCTGGTTACACGAAACAAATAGTCCTAGTTGATTCTAAAGAGTGGAGAATTCAAAAAGTAGACTTCTACGACAGAAAGGATTCACATTTAAAGACTCTCGAATACCTAGGTTATAACAAGTACACAAACGGGAAATGGCGTCCAAACGAAATGTTTATGACAAACCATCAATCAGGAAAGAGTACTCGTCTCATTTGGAAAGATTACAAGTTCAAACAAAATATTAGTACAAAAGATTTTAGTAAAAACGCATTGAAGAGGTTGAGATAATGTTTAAGAAATTAATCATACTCTCAACTCTCTCCTTATCGTCTCTTCCGGTCTTCTCTGCAGAGTTCACGCTCTCAGGGGAGGCCTCTCTTGAGGCAAGATACTTCCCTAGCGAGGGTCAGTATGGAAATACAGATCAATCACAACAGTCATTTGTTTTAGAACCACAGGCCAGATACTCCTGGGATGACGATAGAAAGGTAATTAATTTTACTCCTTATCTAAGGTTAGATGATCCTGATACAGAAAGAACTCATGGGGATATTAGAGAGCTTAGCTTTGTTGGTGCCTATGGAGATATTGAAACAAGAGTAGGTATATCAAAAGTTTTTTGGGGTGTTACAGAGTCAGTTCACCTTGTTGATGTCATCAATCAAGTTGATCTTGTCGATAATATTGATGGTGAAGATAGACTTGGACAGCCAATGGTGAATCTTAGTTATCAAACAGAGCTTGGTAACTTTAGCGCATTTATTCTGCCCTACTTCAGAGAACAAACATTTCCAGGTGCGGATGGTAGATACCGTGGGCCTCTAGTAATTAATACAGATAATGTTGAATATACTCACGAGGACGGACAAAACCATGTTGATCATGCCCTTCGTTGGTCACACTATGTTGGAGACCTTGAATGGGGTCTAAGTTACTTTAAAGGAACAAATAGAAATCCTTTCTTTAAGCTACTTCCTTCAGGAGAGCTTGGCGTAGTCTATACTCAAATGGAGCAATACTCTGTTGATGCCCAATATATTATTGGAGACTGGCTTTTAAAGAATGAAACTCTTGTGAGAAACTCATCTCTTGAAGAGAGATACCTTAGTACTGTTACTGGATTTGAATATACCTTCTCCAATATTAAACAGACAGGTCTTGACGTAGGTCTTTTAACTGAATGGATCTATGATGAAAGAAAACTAGATTCACAGACAGGTTTTTATGATCATACATTCCTAGGTTCACGAATAGCTCTTAACGATGAAAAATCAACAGAGCTATTGGCCGGTGCATTTGTTAATAATACAACGACTGACATCTCTAGCTTTAGAGTTGAAGCATCAAGAAGAATCAACGAAAACTGGAAATGGGAAACAGAGGTCAACTTCATCTCCAAACCCCATAAAGACGCACAATTAAACTCCTTTAAAGAGGACGATTATATACAATTTAAAATCTCGTACTTCTGGTAGGTACGCGCGTCCTTATCGTGATTACAGGATCTTACCATCCTGTAATCACTCTCCAAAATCTAGACACATCTGTAATATTTTCTAATTTTCCCTACTTAGCAGCATATTCCAATATATTGATAATATGAAAATATCGCTACTAATTCTTACAACTCTCTTCTCTCTGAATACCCTTGCAGCAAACTCAAAGAAAGTATTCAGCGAAGTGCACTCTAATCTCTACCTAGCGGGTGAAACCCATATTCACGATGATATTAGAGCAGAGTTTAGCGAAGATCTTCAGATCTTTGAGGCCAATGGTGGAGAAGTACTAGCTCTTGAAATGGTTGAAACCAATGAACAGCAAACACTAAATAACTATCTAGATAGAAGAGAGCGAAGTGAAGAAATCCTCTATGAATATCTTAAAGAGAGATGGGGATATAATACAAATAGCTATATGGAAATGATCTCTAAAGCGAGAGAACTGGGACTTGATTTATTAGCAGTAGACTTACCCGTTGAGCTTAAGCCAGAAGAAGTTACAGTCTATCCTGTAATTCCAGATATCTCATTAGTGAGGGCGGCTAGAGAGGCACATATGGCGAAGGTATTATGTAAAGAAGATCGCAAGACAACTCTAATAATTGGTTCATTCCATATTTTAAAAAGGTTCTTACCAGCAGCGATTAAACTTGAATGCTTTAAGCCTTCTTATTCATTTAAATTGTAAATTAACTAGTAAGACTTATGCTTTCGATACAGTTTAGTGATATTCTTTTTTCGCTCGACTTCGATTGCATCCCAAATATATCCCACTACCTGACTTTTAATTTTTGATTTTTTAGAAAAAGCTAAGTAATTACTTTTAGATTTTACTGAGCGACTAGAAATACTAAAGAACTTCTTTTTATCTGAGCTTTCAATATAGGCCTTAGCAAAACCTTCAATAGCTATCACTGTTCCTTTTTCACCTCGAAGAAGCTTCTTAAAGTTTAATATATCTTTCTTCGCTCCATCATCAACAAGAACACCTACTCCTTTAAGGTCCTCTGCTATAGAGAAACCAGCAGGGATATATACAGGAACAGGAACCTTAGAAAGATTTCCATCAAAGATATAGTTTTGACTCTTTAAATTAATTGCCACATAAACACTCTGAGCAACTCGCTTATTGTGTTTTCCATTTAGCATAGAATTCTTCTTTGCATTTTTAGGGTAATAAAGATATTTAGACCTTTCATCTGAATACGATGCTCCTAAGGCGGCATCATAGTCCCCTTCACTGACCTTCATTAAACATCTCTTCCACGGAAGCATATTAAGAGAGTACTTTATATTTAATTTCTCTAAAGCACCCTTAATTATATCAACTTGAACCCCAGAGATCTCCCCCTTATGATTCTTATAAATCATGGGAAACCACTGACTATCCTCAAGGCACACTTTAACTGGCCTTGCTTGTGCCGACAGAGAAAAAATAGTAGATGAGAATAGTGCGACTAAGAGTATCTTAACATTCATGGAGATATTATCTCCTACTTTTAAATTTAAATCAAACTAGTTTAGGTATGATTCAACGATATCTTGAGATAGTCCTTGATCATTAAACTCATCCTTTAGATAAAGAGATGATAATGATCTTCCATCAGTTTTGGCCACTCCACACAGGACTTCTTTAAGAAATACAAATAAGAATTTATCCTTATCTTCTTCTGTAATTACAGCTGCTTTCTTTTTGGGTTTTGATCCAAATGCTGAAGACAGAAGAGAACTTGTTAAGTTATCAGTTTTCTCTTCTTTCCCTTTTAGGATCTCTTTGGCAACTTCAATATCTTCAACTTTTGAGAATTGAACACCTAGGTTTTTCAGCGTTGTTCCGTATGGACAGTGAAGACAATTACTCTTACAACAAGTCCCTCTATTTCTAAAGTACTGGCTAGTAAAAACAGTTTGCCCTTGTTCATTTGTATAAGAAAGATCGCTCATATTATCTACGCCCTCTGTATAAACCAACTTTATCATAAACATCGATAAGAGTTT
Organism: Bacteriovorax sp. MedPE-SWde; assembly: GCA_001874305.1. Lineage (GTDB taxonomy): Bacteria > Bdellovibrionota > Bacteriovoracia > Bacteriovoracales > Bacteriovoracaceae > Halobacteriovorax_A. The sequence goes on from MPCU01000011.1 coordinate 33,820, forward strand.
TGTTAGCTCTCTCTTTTGCTTTAAGAGCATTCTTTGCCATAACGTCTTCTAAGAAGTCTTTATTACTCATAAGGTCTGCATACTTATCTTGTACGGGCTTCAATGTATCACAAACAAGGTCAGCAAGATCAACTTTTAAATGTCCATACATCTTACCTTCAAACTTAGTAGTGATATCTTCCATACTCATTCCACTTAGAACCGAATAGATAGTCATTAAGTTAGAGATACCTGGCTTCTCTTCTTTATCATAAGAAACAATTGTTCCAGTATCTGTCACAGCACCCTTTAATTTCTTTTGAATTTTCTTTGGCGTATCAATAATTGAAACATAAGATTTTTCATTCTCATCAGACTTACTCATTTTAGAAGTTGGATCTTGAAGAGACATAACTCTTGCTCCAACCTTTCCAATATATGGCTCTGGCATTGTAAAAGTCTCACCGTATCTATTATGGAAGAAAGTTACAATATCACGAGCAAGCTCTAAGTGTTGTTTCTGATCTTCACCAACTGGAACTAAGTCCGATTGATAAAGCAAAATATCTGCCGCCATTAATACTGGATATGAAAAGAGACCTGCATTAATATTTTTTGAGTTCTTAGCAGACTTCTCTTTAAATTGAGTCATCCTATTAAGATTTCCCATTGGAGTCATACAGTTTAAAATCCACGCAAGCTCGGCATGTTCACTTACATGTGATTGCATGAATACAGTATTCTTTTCTGGATCAAGACCTAGAGCTAAGTACTGCGCGTAGAAACTTAAACTTCTTTCTTGCAACTCTTTTGGATCTTGTTTAACAGTTAGTGCATGTAGATCTGCAACCATGTAGAAACAATCGTACTCTTCTTGAAGCTTCGTCCAGTTATTAATCGCACCGATATAGTTACCGAGAGTTAAATTACCTGTTGCTGTACTTGCTGAAAGTAGTGTTTCTTTTGACATGTCTAACCTTTAAAAAAGACCTCTATTTTAGAGGCCGTAGCAAATTATTTATGCTGAGATAATAGAGGAAAACTCACTCATAGTCTAATATTGCCTAAGAGATCAACAACTTAGTGAGTATTATTTATAGAGAGAGCGCATAAAAAAAGGCCTCCAAGAGAAGGCCCTATTTTATTCAATTTCTGTGTTTTGAACGTCTTAAGCGTCACTTCCAATTGAAGCAACTGGACAAGCATCCATTTGTTCTTGGCAAAGCTCGATTTCTTCTGGAGTAGTTGGTTGCTTAGAAATGTAAGCATTTCCATCTTCATCTTCAGCGAAAAAGTCAGGTGCACCAGTGTAACAAACGTTACATGCAATACATCCTTCTCCGTTATCGTCATCTGGATCTGTACAGTACCAAGCTCCAGCTACATTTGAGCTATGCTTCATCTTTGGGTTTGCCATAAAAACTCCTTGATATATCTTAATATTCTTTCTAATTGCCTGGGCTCAATTTAATAGTAAACCAACGAAATAACAACAATTTCTCTAATTATACAACACAATGAGTTATACACATATAGTCAAAATTGCCACATCGACGCATATTTGCGATTATATCTGGCTAAAATATATAATAATTCAGATCAAATCCATATAAGGAGACTTCATGTCAACGACACTAGAAAAGGCCATGGCCTGGGCGCAAAACTCTTACTTTGATGAAGAGTCGCGAAATGAAATTCAAAAGTTAATAGATGCTGATGACAAGAAAGAAATAGAAGAAAGATTCTACAAGGACCTCGCATTTGGTACTGGTGGAATGAGAAGTATTCTTGGTGCAGGAAATAATAGAATTAATATATATACAATTAGAAAGGCCACTCAAGCACTAGCTGATGAAGTTCTCGATTTCTCTAAGAAAGAATGTGTTAACTCTCCTAGCATGGCAATAAGCTACGACTCAAGAATGTTCTCGTTTGAATTTGCTAAAGAAGTTGCAGCAGTAATGGCAGCGAATGGGATTAAGGCCTATATCTATAAGAGACTAAACCCAGTAGCTCTTCTTTCATACTCGGTTAGACATCACAACTGTCAGGCGGGTGTTATGGTTACAGCAAGCCATAACCCACCAGAGTACAACGGATACAAAGTATATTGGAATGACGGAGCTCAAGTAACTCCGCCAAATGATAAGAATATCATCGACAGATACAACGCTATGGCGAGTTTTGAAGATGTTAAAGTTATGAACTTTGATGACGGTGTTTCTAAAGGACTTATTGAATGGGTTGGAGAAGATGTTGAAGACGCTTACTACAATGACATTCTTTCAAGTGCAATTACTCCTAAGATGTGTAAAGAAAGTGGGGATGATCTAAAAATTGTCTACACTCCAATTCACGGAACGGGACTGATCCCTTGTACAAGAGCACTTAAAGATCTAGGTTTCAATAGTATTGAAGTTGTCGAGGAACAGGCCCAGCCAGATGGAAAGTTTCCAACAGTTAGTAGTCCTAACCCAGAAAACCCATCAGCATTAAAGATGGCAGTTGATCTTATGGAATCGACAAACTCTGATATCGTTATGGGATCTGATCCTGATACAGATAGACTTGGTGTCGCTTTAAAACATAATGGTGAAATCGTTTATCCAAATGGAAACCAGATTGGAATCCTGATGCTTCACTATATTTTTAAAAGTCTCAAGGACCAAGGAAAGCTTCCGACCAATGGTTACTTCGTTAAGACAGTTGTTACGACTCCTCTACAAGAAGTTATCGCAGAGCACTTTGGTGTTGAATCATTTAATACTCTTACCGGGTTTAAATGGATCTGTGGCCTTATGGGTAAGATGGAAGTTGAAAACCCAGATAAGAAATTCCTCTTTGCTACTGAAGAATCATTTGGATACCTTCCATATGACTATGTAAGAGATAAAGACGGAATTGCATCAATTACTCTAATGTCAGAAGTAGCTCTCTACTACAAGAAGCAGGGTCTAAACCTTATGGAAGCTCTTGATAAAATCTATGAAGAGTTTGGATTCTCTCAAGAGTCATTATTGAATCTTGTTTACCAAGGTAAAGAAGGTGGTGAAAAAATTACAAGGATTATGTCTCATTTCCGTAGTTTACGCCCTTCTAGCTTGTGTGGCGAAGAAATTAAGGTTATAGAAGACTATCAAGATAGTGAAATTGAAGACCTTGAAACTAGTACGAAATCAAAGCTGGACTTCCCTGTTAGTAACGTAATTGGTTACCACTTTAAAAATGGTAATAGACTATATCTAAGACCATCGGGAACAGAGCCAAAGATTAAGTTCTATATAATGATTCAAGAAACAGAAGGCGACCTTGCTACAAAGAAAGCAAACGCTCAAAAAGTAACAGATGAAATTCTCGCGTTTATTAATAAAACAGCAGAGAGTTGTTAATATTTAAGGATTGATAATGTCAAAGAGTAAAGATTTAGCAGTTATTCTAGTAAGCGGTGGTATGGACTCTTTAGTTTGTGCTGCAATAGCAAACGAGAAACATGAGAATCTAGCGTTCCTTCACTTAAACTACGGTCAAAAGACTGAAGAAAGAGAGTTGGACTGTTTTCATAAAATTGCAGATCATTATGGTGTTGATAAATCTCTTCGTAAGATCATCGATGTTAGCTTCCTCAAGCAAATTGGTGGAAGCTCACTAACTGATGATGGAATTGATGTTAAACAATTCAAGGGTGAGACTGAAGAAATCCCTGATAGCTATGTTCCTTTTAGAAATACTCATATCATCGCGATGGCCGTATCTTGGTCAGAAGTTGTTGGTGCAAAGAAGATCTATATTGGCGCAGTTAATGAAGACTCTTCAGGATATCCTGATTGTCGTCCAAGTTATTATGACGCTTATAATAAGCTTATCCAAGAAGGAACAAAGGCAGGAGATATCTCTATAGTTACTCCTGTTATTGATCTTGCAAAAGATGAGATTGTTAAAAAAGCAGTTTCTCTAAAAGCTCCACTCATTAACTCATTCTCTTGTTATGCTCGAGGTGATATGGCCTGTGGAGTATGTGACTCTTGTGCCCTAAGACTTAGAGGGTTTCAAAAAGCAGGTATTGAAGATCCTATTGAATACGCACAAAGACCTAATTACCTATAAGACTATTTAGGGTTTGAGCATATACAAACAGATAGCCCTGCTTGTCTCCAGTGCTTCGAACTAAATTCATATTCTGAAAACTCTTTAGGTGAATTACTAAAGTCGTCAATATTTAATGGATTCTGAGCAATGAACTCTTCTTGATCAGGAGTATCCTCACTCATTTGTTCAACCGCTGACGGTGCTTTAAAAAGATTTCTCAAGGAATGTCTAAGATTAAAGAAATCTAGAGAGAACACTGTATTATACAGAGCTCCTCGTCTTCGATACTGCCCTATCATTTCAACATTATGAAAATGTTTTTCTAAGGACGCTTTTAATTCATGCGCCCTAAAGTTATTAATATGAAAACTTGGAACAGAAGATCTACTCTTAAGAACGACATCATGATTTGGAGTCGACAGCAGAAGCTCTCCATTTTCATTGAGTGCAGAAGCAAGAGAACTAATAAATTCATCTGTTTCAGAAGGCTCAATATGTTCAATAACTTCAAAAGCAGTTATCACATCAAACTTCTCGTTCTTTTCTTTTAATTTAAAGACATCTCTTTTTTGATAATTAAGGTTTTCCTTGTTTCCAAAAATCCTACTTGCTAACTCAAGACTATTATCATTTAGATCAACACCTAGAACTTTCTCTGCATTTTGAGAAAGTATATATGATCCATACCCTTTTCCAGATGCGCAGTCTAAAACACTTTTCCCCTTACATCGATCTGAGGCCCACCAATATCTTGTTACATGATCAAGAAAGAATGGTGATTGAGGATTAAGAGCAAGAGAGTCACTTTCATACGATTTATATTCCATTTACATATAATAATGGAAGAACGGTTTAACTTGTAGATATGTATTTTTTTCATTCATGTACCCGACTTAAACAGTCCAGAAACTATTAGTTTTTAACCTGTTAGTAGTTGATCCTTTTGTTTTGTTTACCTAACATAATATCGCTTCTCCCTACCCTAGAAATCATGAGAGAATTTTCAAGATTTAGAACACGGAGTTTCTATGAAGAATATAATCTATTACCTTTTCATCCTTTCAACCTTTCTATCCTGTGCAAATGTTAAACAAATTGATCGATCTAGGCTTTCTTCAAAGATAATGAAGATTGATCCAAAGCCTGAAGAGCAGGCCTTTTTAGAGGAAATTAACTCTTATAGAGAAGGTGCTGCTGGTGGAAGTAGCTCAGTTGGAGGTGGCTGTGGTTGTAACTAAGAAAGAGATTCTCTTTAAGGTTTCTACAGCAGGTTTAATCCTTACAAACTCTATGGCAGAAATGATGGCCAAGGGTACATGGACTTCAAAGCTGTTGATAAATTTCTATGATCAAGATTCAAAAGGTGGACACCAAGTATTTGATGGATCCAAAGAAGAAGGTGCAACAGTATTTGAGCCTATGCTTTTTCTCTCTCATCAAATTGATGAAACAACTAATATCTCTGGTAATTTTACTCTTGATGCATGGTCTGCTGAATCAGACACAATAATGGATGCCAATACTGGCGAATCCGGCGAAGGTATTGGTGGGCAGTCACGAACTTCGGCAAACGTCAGTTATGCAAAAGAAACAGAGTCTGGCACTTGGACACCAAGAATTGGCTACAGTTCAGAGTACGACTACTCTAGTATTAATACAGGTCTTAATTGGAGTCGTGCATTTGCTGAAGATAATTTTGTTCTCAATATCAACGGACAATATTTTAAAGATAAGAATAAATTATTCAATTACACAACTGAATTAATTGGTGATGGTGAAAATAAGAATGTCTATTCATTTGATATTTCGGCCACACAAATGCTAACAAGAAATTCAATAGTATTATTTGGCCTTAGCTATATAAATCAAAAAGGCGCTCTAGAAAGTATTCGCAATACTGTTGCTTACCAAGGGGCCCGTACAACAGAAGAGCTGCCAAACTCACGATCTCGAAATGCATACTATACTCAGTATATTCACGCACTAAATGATAACCATGCTCTATCTTTTAAGTATCGTTATTACAATGATGATTGGGATCTATCCGCTCACTCAGCAGAGACTTCACTAAGGTCATTTATCCAAGATGAAGATGGCTTCATTGAACTCTCCTATCGTTATCATGACCAAGATCAAACAAAGTATTATACACAAGAGTATAATGGAAAGGATGAATTTAGAACGAGCGATAGTGACCTCGCAAGCTTCTCTTCACATCGATTTGGATTTCACTATTCATACTCTCTAGGAGAAAAGGCACTACCCTTTGTTACTTTTGACGAAGTTGACCTAACTACTGGCGCCTATCACTACTTTAGATCAAATGACCTAAGCTATAATACTGTTCAGTTTGGAATAGGAGTTCAGTTCTAATGAGTTTTATCTCTGTAAAACAAATTCATATGAACTGTGGATGGGAAATAAAAGTATTTCCTCAAACTCACTTATCAAAAGAGAAGACTGAAACCTTGGTTCTTGAAGCTTTTAAAGAAGTGAAAAGAATTGAAGATCTCTTAAGTCATTTTAAAGATAGTCCCTTCAATAATATTAATAAATTCGCAGGAATCAAACCTGTTAGAGTTTGCGAAGAGATTTGGAAACTATTAGATGATGCCATTGAGTTTTCAAATGATACTCACGGCAGTTTTAATCTCGCTTACCCTAGCAAAGAAGAAGCTCTTAGAGATCATAAACTTATTAGACGCGATTTTGACACCAGAGAAGTTTACCTCCCTCACAGAGATATGAGAATATCCCTAGGTGGTCTTGGAAAAGGTTATGCTGTAGATATGGCCTATAAGTATCTTCTCTCTCAAGGTGTTATAAACTTTCTAGTAAATGGCTCTGGGGATTTACGCTGTCACTCACACGAGCGCGCCCCAAGACCATGGAATCTCGCAATAACCAACCCATTTAACCCAGAACTAACAATTGGCCTACTCAAGTTAAAAAACAATGCCATGGCCACAAGTGGAACCTACAAGAAGGGACAACATATAAAGACGCAAGAGATAAATCGACCGATTTCTGCTACAATAGTAGCTGACAGCACGAAGGTCGCTGATATGTGGGGAACATATCTCTGCTCTTTAACTTGCACTGAAGCGGTAAAAAAAATGAACTCTTCTGGCCTGATTGGGATTATAATAGATTCGTCGGGTAACTGCTTTTCTTCAACAAAGTCGCTAGATGCGCAAAAGCAATACAAGGATAGCTATGTATAAAGTTTTAATAGTCTTATTACTTTCACTACTTACTTTTTCAAAAGAGTTAAATATTACTCCGTCGAATTTCTATCTCAAGGAGTATAATAAGAAAGACACTGAAGTTACCTTAGATGATTTTAAAGGAAAGAAGGTTCTCATAAATTTTTGGGCATCTTGGTGCGTAAGCTGTGTAGAGGAAGTACCTGAACTTAATGCTCTTATGACATCATCAAAAGCAAAGAACTATCACTTCATAGGTCTTAATGCTGGAGATACAAAGAGAAAGATAAAGAAGTTTATAAAGAGAAGAAAGTTTAAATATAGAACCCTCATTGATAGAGATAGAAGTGTTTCTAAGCAGTGGGGAGTTGATGCTCTTCCAGTAACAGTCATTCTAGATGAATATGGAAAGGTTATATTTCAAGGGATCAGACCTCCAAAGGATCTTCTTTGATAAAGCTAACTAATCTAACAACAATAACTCTTATACTCTTTTGCCAGCTAGCAACTCTCGCAGATTATGAAGAAGAGAGAACTACTAACGTTTTAACGATTAGAGAAAGTTTCGATAAAAAGAAGAGCTACCCTATTAAGAAGATCTCTAAGAAACGAATGACTCCAACGGGCCCGAGGGTAATACATATAGAAACTTATTCTGATGCTTCTTGTATCATCCCGCTAGATAGAATTGTCTCCGCTCCAAGAGTAAACTATGAAGGGTGCACGCACTGTTTTGATGACGATATAGAAATGGAGAACTTCTATACTGATCTTTTCTTAAATAGAAGAGATCCTCATATCACTTGTGACAAGACCGATGGTAAACTTGTTGGTTTTCAATTCTTAGGGGGAACAACTATAAATGGGAAATCGATGTTTACTTCCCACGCGCTTTCTCTAGATACGGCGGACTATCGAAATGGTAAATTTCAAGAAGAGAAAGAAAAATTAAATCCTATCCAAAAAGCACTTAATCAAGTTGAGGATGTTCTTCTCGATCTTATAATTGACGTTGGTACGACTACACCAGACTTTAAATAAAAAAAGGTGATCCTAAGACCACCTTTTTCACACACACAATATTTACACACACAATTTTATAATTACATACACTCTGAGTTTGTTAAGACTTCCTCATCAGGGAAAATAAGATTCCCGGCCGGAAGTACTGATTTAATATGCTTGAGTTCACGTCTCCCATCACCATGTCTTTTAGGAGATGATAGCTCTTCTCTAACTGCAAGTTCTTCATCAAACTCTGACATATCTTTATTAATTATTTCTAACTCTACTCTTCTAGTATCGTATTGGTTTACCATTCTTGTTGGAAGTGCTTTTACTCCATTAATGAATGTCCCATTCTCATTCTTAGTTAGACCTAGAAAGAGAACAACTGATGCTCTTTGAGCTATCTTCTTATTAAGACACTTTGATTCACCCTTACACTCAGATCTTCTTCCACCTTGGTTAGATGCAAAGTTTCCTAGAGAGTAAATAATAAACCCTTCACTTCCATCTTTTCTCTCAACTTTTTCCATTGGCTGAAGAACATGAGGATGTGATCCTATTACCGCAGTTGCACCCATGTTAATCCACTTATGTGCTGCGACTCTTTGCTTTTTAGACTCATTACTAACATACTCTTTACCCCAGTGTGGTGTAATGATTATTGCGTCAGTCTTATCTTTTAGCTTTTCAATAATTGACTTTATTCTCTTCTTACCTTTTGTTGATTCACAGTACATTACTTGGTCATACTTATCAGTAAGTCCATAGTTAACAAAGAATGTACAACCAATCCAAGCAACTTTTACGCCATCAATATCAGTAACTCTATACCAATCAGATAACTTATCTCTTCTTTCTTTTTTCTTTAATCTTGTTCCGATGAATTCTAATTCTTGTTTTTCAATCTCTTTAATTGTTTGATCAACTCCACGAGACCATCTGTCTAATGAGTGATTATTAGCAGTAGAGATAATATCAAGACCACTATTTTTTAAGTCACGAATAACTTTTGGGTTGTAGTTAAATCTTGGGTATGAAGAGTAAACCTTTCCATCATAAACAAAACCAGGATCCTTTACTCTTTCACCTTTCTTATTTGTTCCCTTAGCTGCAGGGGACTCAAGGTTACCATATGAGTAGTCAGCATTTTCAAAGTAAGGAATGACATCTTGCCATAGAGCTTCAAAAGAATTCTCTCTGATAGCACGTCTCTGTAATGTCTCGTGCAAGAGTATATCTCCGACTGCGGAAATTGTTATACTCTTTCCCCCTTCACATGCACGAGAAAAACGCATCGTATCTGCAGCAGTACTGCTTAAGGCCGATACCATGGCCAATGTCATTCCTAATACTTTAAAAGACTTCATACTAACCCTTATAAATTCTAATTATTTTTTGTAATTCTTAATTTGTATAAACCCTGGAATCTTTTGTGATTTAAAACCACCTTTAATTATTCCTTTTGCTTCTGGATGCTTATAACCTTCAAGAAGTCCTGTATCTACATTGAATGCACCAACAAATGCTTTCGCTGGGATTTTATATAGGTTACAACCCTTTCTAATTTTCTTATAATCATCTCTAAGTCTATCTCTGTCTCCTTCACGACACTTTGTTGACTTATTCTTTTGCTGAGTAACTAATGGATAGTTCTTAAACTTGAAAGTTCCTTCCTCTAATATTCTTTCAGAAGATACTCCAGAAGCATCTACACTTTGCTTATGTGAAGTTACTGCATTTTCATGCGTTCCTCTTACACCATCTTTAGTAAGTGCAAAGTCCCAAGTAAATACTGCATCTTTGTTATAACTCTTTTTCATCGATGCTTCGTCTTGATACTTTTCAAGTGCATAGACTTTAACTAGCGGTGTTCCAACCGGTAGTAAGTGTCTTAAGAAAGCAACTGTTGGGTTACTTACTCTTGAACAACCTGAACTTCTTAATGAAGTAAATGTATTTGCGATGGCACCTAAGAAGTCTTCACCTTTCGCTCTTTTAATATTTTCTTCTGATGACTCGGCCCAACCAATTGTTCCGTGTGTCCACTGATCTTGCCCATAATTTGGCTCTACAAGTGCTGTATACCAACCAAATGCTCCTCTCATCATGCCTTTGTAAGAACATTTTCTCTTACCATCTTTTGTTGAACAGTATTCCCAAGGCATATACTCACCCTTGAACCACTTTGACCAACTATCATCTGGGCTAGGTTGTTCCGGAGATTTTGGATCAAACCATGATGGGTAGTGTCCACCATTTCTATCTTGATAAAACTTATGCCATTCAAAAATTCTATAATTTCCAACTTGAGTTCTCTTTCCAAACTTCTTATCACCTTTTTTAAATCCGGCAACAAAGTCTGTTTGAAGAAGAAGTTTTGGAGGACATGAATTATCCTTACAAACTCTTTGATAAACTCTTAGTTTTTCTGTCGCAACATTTTGAACCATATATACATCAGCATCAAAATCTTTATAATCTTGATACTCAGATAGTCCTCTTATCTTCATAAATAATGTTTTATTTCTTAGTGCATAATCAGATGAACTATTGATCTTAACTTGGATATATTTCTCACCTAATTCTTCAGCCATTCCAATAACAGTCAGACGATCTAGTCTTCCGGCCATTCTATGTCTCTTTAACTCACCGTTCACTTTCTTATAAGTATTCACATAACGGTCATAAACCATCACCTGATCACCTACTTTAAGTTCAGACTTTGCCAAAAACTTCTTTGGAACTTCTCCGGCCTTAAAGCCTGTTTTTGAGAAATTATTGACCGAAATGTCTTTCATTTGTGGATAAGAATACGGCGTAGCTGTCGCTGCAAGCGCAGAAGTTATTGATATTCCTAGTAAAACCTGTCGCAAAAGTGCTTTTTTCACGTATTCCTCCAAAAAGTAAACTTAGTGTATTTCTATAATAAATATCACATTGCGCGACGCATCACATCAATTTTGGCCAATGGGTGAAGTTTTTACAATGATTGACCATAATTTGAACGCAAATTGAGAATGATATTTTCTGAGATTTTTGACACATTCAAAGCACTTAACCTATCATTTTAGTCACACATACATATTGGAGACAACAAAATGAAACTAAGTACGCTACTTACGAGTGCAATACTCGTATCAACTTTAGTGTCGTGTAATGCGAAGAAATCAAATAAAAAGACTTTTGTTTATTGCTCAGAGGGATCGCCAACGGCATTTAATCCTCAAGTAACAAGTGATGGGACTTCTAATAATGCTTCAGCTCACACTGTTTACAATAGACTTGTTGAGTTCAAAAGAGGGACAACTGAAATAGGGCCAGCTCTAGCAGAAAGTTACACTATCTCTGATGACAAGAAGACTTATACTTTCAACCTAAGAAAAGGCGTTAAGTTTCATACAACAAAATTCTTTACGCCAACACGTGAATTCAATGCTGATGACGTAATGTTCTCTTTTAATAGAATGTACAAAAAGAATCATTCATTCCACAAAGTAAGTGGTGGAACTTATGAGTACTTTAATGGAATGGGAATGAGCTCTCTCATTAAAGACATCGTTAAAGTTAATGACTATCAAATCAAAATTATCCTTAACCAACCAGAAGCTCCTTTCTTAGCTAATATGGCAATGAGCTTCATGAGCGTTCTTTCTGCTGAGTATGGTGCCAACCTAGAAAAAGCTAATAAGAAAGAAGAGATTGATAACTACCCTGTTGGAACAGGACCATTTGTTTATCAATCATATCAAAAAGATAATGTGATTAAGTATAAAGCAAACAAGAGCTTCTTTAATGGTGCTCCAAAAATCAATAAGCTTGTCTTCTCTATTACACCTGACTCTTCTGTTAGATACCAAAAGCTTAAGGCCGGTGAATGTCACCTAATTATTGAGCCTTCACCTTCTGACCTTGATGCGATGAAGACAGCTGAAAATATTAAGCTTCAAACAGGTGCTGGACTTAATGTTGGCTACCTTGCAATGAATACAGAGAAAGCTCCTTTCAATAACACTGACGTTAGAAAGGCAATTAACATGGCACTAAATAGAGGATCATATATTGATGCTATCTATCTAGGACATGCTAAAGTAGCAAAGAATCCACTACCTCCAACAATCTGGTCTTATAATGATGCAGTATCTGACTACAACTTCAACCCAGAGAAAGCTAAGGCACTACTAGCAAAAGCTGGTTACAAGGATGGTTTTGAAACAACTCTTTGGACTCTACCTGTATCTCGTCCGTATAATCCAAATGGAAAGAAGATGGGTGAATTAATGCAAGCTGACCTTGCAAAGATCGGAATCAAAGTAAAACTAGTTTCTTATGACTGGCCAACATACTTAAAGAAATCTTCTCAAGGTGAGCACCAAATGCTTCAACTTGGTTGGAGTGGTGACAATGGTGATCCAGACAACTTCCTTCATATCTTACTTGGATGCCAAGGAGTTAAGGCCGGATCAAACTATGCAAGATGGTGTAACAAAGACTTTGATTCTCTAGTTAATAAAGCAAAGCTTATTACGGACAAAACTGAAAGATCAGCTCTTTATAAGAAAGCTCAAATCATCTTTAAAGATATGGCCCCTTGGGTAACGATTGCACACTCTACAATTTTTAGAGCGATGGCAAAGAATGTTGAAGGATATATTATTGACCCACTAGGTGGAGATATGTTCGACAAGGTGGACTTAAAATAATGAAAAGCTTTTTAAAAGATAAAATATTACAACTAATCCCAACTCTTGTTGGGATTTCTCTTTTCTCCTTCTTTATAATCAGACTTGTTCCAGGTGATCCAGTCATGTTAATGCTAGGAGAGAGAGGGGCAGACCCAAAAATTTATCAAGAGATGACTCAATCTTTAGGTCTAGATAAACCAGTACTTGAACAATATGCAATCTATATGAAGAATGCAGTTCAAGGAGACTTTGGTAAGTCTATTGTTAGTAAGAGAAGTGTTACCTCTGAGTTCTTTGCACGTTTTCCTGCAACACTAGAGCTTGGAGTATGTGCCATGATCTTCGCAATCCTTCTTGGTATTCCAGCAGGAGTATATGCAGCAGTTCACAGAAACTCTCTCCCCGACTACCTCCTCATGGGAAGTTCCTTAGTTGGATACTCTATGCCAATCTTTTGGTGGGGCCTGATCTTAATTATAATATTCTCGGTAACCCTTGGTGTAACTCCTGTTTCAGGAAGACTCTCTGTAATGTTTGATGTTCCAAGCATGACAGGGTTTATGTTAATAGACTCCCTCTCTCCAGAAGTTATTTCAGAAGAAGGATTCGCACCATTTATAAGTGCCGTAAGACACTTAATCCTTCCAACAATAGCAATGGGAACTATTCCATTAGCAGTTGTTGCAAGAATGACAAGATCTTCAGTCTTAGAAGTTCTAAGTGCACCATATGTTCAAACAGCAAAAGCAAAAGGACAAAGCTTTAATAAAGTTGTTTGGAGGCATGCTTTTAGAAATGCATTAATCCCAATTGTTACAGTTATCGGACTTCTCTTTGGAAGTATCATTACTGGAGCGATCCTGACAGAGACTATTTTCTCATGGCCAGGAATTGGTAAGTGGCTTGTTGCAAGTATTCACGCTAGAGACTACCCAGTTATTCAAGGCGGGATTCTCTTTATAGCGACAATGGTAATCGCCATAAACTTCCTTGTAGATATTATCTACACATATGTTAACCCAAAAATTAGATAGGATATTCCAATGCAAGTAGAAGAAGTTGGATTTAAACATTCAGTAAGAGAGTTCTGGGATCACTTTAGTGATAACAAAGGTGCAGTGTTTGGGTTATTTCTAGTTCTATCTTTTATAGTTCTAGCAATCTTGGCCCCTGTTATATCACCATATGGATCAAGTGAAATATTCCCTGGTCAACTAAGACTTCCTCCATTTTGGAGTGAAGGCGGTAGTTTTCAATTTATACTAGGAACAGATGACCTCGGAAGAGATGTACTGAGCCGCCTTATCTGGGGTGCGCAAATCTCCCTATTTGTTGGTGTCTCCATCGTATTTCTCTCAACAATAATCGGAACAACTCTAGGGCTTATGGCCGGTTACTTTGGAGGTAAGACAGATATAGTGATCATGAGATTCATTGATATTCTTATGGCCTATCCAAGTATCTTATTAGCGATCATTGTCGTTTCAGTTATTGGACCAGGTGTTACAAATGCAATTATCGCAGTTGCGATTGTTAGTATTCCATCTTTTACAAGGCTTGTTAGAGCAAATGTTTTAGAAATAAAAGAAAGACAATTTGTTATGGCCGCCAAAACTTTTGGCGCAGGACCATGGAGAATCATGTTTAAAGAGATTCTTCCAAACTGTATGGCAACGCTCATAGTTCAAACAACTCTCGGTCTTAGTGAAGGTATACTCTCCACTGCGGCACTTGGCTTCCTAGGTCTTGGTGTTCAAGCACCAACTCCAGAATGGGGAATCATGTTAAGTGATGCCAGACCTTATATTGAAAGTTCACCCTGGCTCGTAACTCTTCCAGGTCTTTGTATTCTCGCAGTTGTTCTTGGACTAAATCTCTTTGGAGATGGTTTAAGAGACGCCCTAGACCCAAAACTTAAGAGGTAGCCCAATGACATTATTAGTAGCTAAGAACTTACAAATACAATTTAAAACGAAGAAAGGTATAATTACTGCAGTTAGAGACGTCTCTTTCTCTGTCGAATCAGGGGAAACTCTCGGAGTCGTTGGAGAATCAGGTTGTGGAAAGAGTATTACGAACATGGCACTTATGGGACTTCTTCCAGACAACGCTATCGTTACGGCCGATACACTTTCATTCAATGGCGTCGATCTTCTCTCTCTAAACGAGAAAGGCTGGCAAGACATTCGTGGCGGACAAATGGGAATGATTTTTCAAGATCCCATGAATAGTCTGAATCCTTGTTATACAGTTGAGCAGCAAATCAACGAAGTCCTAGAAATTCATTGTCCAGAAATGACAAAGGAGCAAAGGGCCGAAAAGATTCTATCACTACTGGTAGATGTAGGAATACCTGCTCCGAAAGAAAGACTTAGTGCTTATCCACATGAGCTTTCAGGAGGAATGAGTCAAAGAGTAATGATTGCTATGGCCATCGCTTGTAATCCAAAGCTTTTGATTGCTGATGAGCCAACAACGGCGCTTGACGTTACTGTACAGCAGCAGATCTTAGAGCTTCTTGAAAAGCTTCAAAACGATCATGGAATGTCTGTTATCTTTGTAAGTCACGACCTCTCTGTAGTAAAAGATATCACAAAGAAAATTCAAGTTATGTATGCCGGAGAAATTATAGAATCCGGAATTACAAAAACAATCATTAGTAATCCAGAGCACCCATATACAAAAGGGCTTCTTGATTCAATACCTTCTTTTCATGACACAAAGGATGATGTGCTCTTCTCTATTCCGGGCCTAGTACCTGATCTTCATTCAAGACCAAAGGGATGTCAGTTTGAAGGAAGATGTTTTAATAAGAAAGATGATTGCTCTAGTTCATGGCCAACGATCACGCAGAAGGACGATAGAGTCCTTAGATGCCACTACCCATTAAAATAAGAA
The DNA here is from genome assembly GCA_001874305.1 of Bacteriovorax sp. MedPE-SWde. GTDB lineage: Bacteria > Bdellovibrionota > Bacteriovoracia > Bacteriovoracales > Bacteriovoracaceae > Halobacteriovorax_A. The sequence goes on from MPCU01000011.1 coordinate 49,679, forward strand.
GAGAAAATATATGACCGCAAATTCACTACTCGTTCAAAATCTTAAAAAGTTTTACCCAGTTAAAGGTAGTTCTGAAAAATTTGTAAAAGCACTTAATGATGTTAGCTTTACACTTCCTCCTAATACTACTCTAGGTATTGTTGGAGAATCTGGTTGTGGGAAAAGTACCCTTGCAAAAACCCTTATGGGACTTGAAGATAAAACTCACGGCAGTATTAGCTTCAATGACAATAGCTTTGATAATATGAGCAATAAGGTGAAGTATGAAACGATGCAAATGGTTTTTCAAGATCCCCTAGATTCTCTAAACCCAAGAAAGAAGGCCTGGGAAATTATAGCTGATCCACTTCTTATAAATTCAAAAGTTTCAAAAACAGAAGCACTAAAGAAAGCACAAGAGCTTATGGCAAAAGTTGGACTTAGACCTGAGCAATCTCACAAGTACCCACATATGTTTAGTGGAGGACAAAGACAACGACTCGGTATTGCTCGTGCTCTTATCCTTAACCCAAAAGTACTAATACTTGATGAGCCGGTATCTGCACTTGATGTTTCGGTACAAGCGCAAATTCTCAACCTATTAAAAGAGCTACAAAAAGATCTCGGTCTATCTTATATTTTCATCTCCCATGACCTTTCGGTCGTAAACTACATGGCCGATGATATTATGGTTATGTACCTAGGAAGAGTTGCTGAATATGGCAACGCAGATAAGGTATTTAACAATCCATACCACCCTTATACAAAAACGTTATTAAAGAGTGGTCACATTTCACAGAGTGAAGAGATTAAGAGTTTTCCAAAGCTAATAAGCTCAGAGCTACCTTCTCCCCTAAATCCACCGACAGGTTGTGCATTTCACACGAGGTGTCCATTAGCGAAGGACGAATGTCATAGTATTCTTCCAGAGGTAGAAAGTAAGAACGAGAGAAGTGTTAGCTGTCTCTTGTAGATAGTCCCTCTAGGCGACTTCTTCTAAGTGCTCAATTGCAAAGTCTTCAAACTTTTTAACGACACTAAGCAGAGGCGCCTTAACTTTCTTTTTATCGGATTCATTAAGATCATCAAAGTGAACAAAGAGGTAGTACTCATTGCCGTTTGAATAAACCATATTATTCTTATTATTTCTGATCGAGAGAATATTCTTCTTTAATCGAAAACTAGTCCCTTTAACTTTCTTATTAAAAATATTCTTTGTGAATATTTCATCTAGATATGGGAATTCTTTATTCTTCGCCGATTTAAATGGAGATAAGTTTGCCGAGAAAATGATCTCTTCTGAACAATCAAACTTTTGAATATCACTTCCCTCTATTTTTAAAAGCATTCCCTGTTGTGATAGTTGAACAATATTCGCATTAACATCTGACTGAATAGAGTCTAGAAAAGAACATTTTAAAGGAATATCAACCGATAATCTGAATGATCTGGTTACATGATTCTCTTTTTCTAATAAGTTTTGAAAAACAAAAGTCTTATAGACATCGAAGTCAAACCAGCGCATGGACTGTAAGCGAATAAATGGCCCTGAGCCGCTCTTAAAAGATAAAAGTGTATCTTCATTAATCTCAAACCATAATTCTCTTAGACGTGGATCTAGAAAGTATGTGTAGAGCTCTTTAAGGGTTGTTTCAATATTTCCCTGCTTGTTAATTATCCAAACAGGAACTTTATCGTATTCTTCTATTTTTTGGGCAATTTCACACGCTGTGTATGAGTTCTCGCTAGAGAGACTCTCTTCTTTCATCTTCTCTAGGAGAAGGTCCCAATTCGCCCAGTGTAACTTAATCTCACCACTGGTTACGAGGTTGAGCTCATCAAAGACTCGAGGTCTCTTAAAGTAAGTAAGTACGTTGTCATTTAAGTTTCTTCTATTCTTCATAAATCACCTAAAATTCATTGTTCTAGCTATTATAGTTACTTATCTGAGCATTTAAGTATGTTTAATGTTGGTATCTTTTCTAAAATCATTCATCTTTCAGACACTTAGACCCAAGAAATGGGGCTTTTTCAATTTTTTCAATAAGTGGTTTTTTTGCCTACTTAATGGGTCAGCTTTCCATAAGTTACTGATAAGTTAAAATGATTAGGTGGACGCAAAACAATTATTTAAACAATCCCATTTAGCACTTACTTTAGTCCCCTTCACTATAAGGGAGCTCTTTTATTTATCATCCTCACCCTGTGACATTTATATCTTTGAGAATGATTCATTTAAAGTTCTTTTAAGAGCAGGAGCCTATTTAGACGGTAAGACCTTAAAGGACATAATCCAGGCCGGTCATATCAAAGTATTCACTCATGAATCACAAAGAGGAAAGCTTGTTGAACTTCAACAGAATAACCTGAGATCAGTGACAAGATCATTCTCTATGGGTAGTCCAAGCGATAACTGTAAAAGACAACTTAGTTTACTCGCCCTTAATTTAAGATACCTTTTTGAGGACCCTACTAATGACGAGGCACTTAATCTTCAATATCAAAGCTTAAAGATTTTATTTAAATACCTCTTTCAGAATCCAAAAAAACACGAAGTAATTTATAAAGAGTTTATCAAGCAAGGCCATCATTATATTTTTACTCAGCCATTTATATCTTCACTCTTTCTTTTAGGGATCTTGAAGTCATCACATGCCTACAGTGAAAAAGATATCGAGACACTTTTCATCACTAGTTATTTTAAAGATATTGGCATGTCTGCAATACCTGTAGAAAAGTATGACATTGAAGACTTAAATGATCATGACAAAATCATACTTGGAAAGCACGCTGATCTTTCTGTACAGATTCTTCAAGGAAGACTTCCAATCTCCCCTAACCATCTTAAGATTATTGAATCACACCATAGCTTTAGTCTCTTAAGAAATAGTATGGAAAATATAGCACCACCAGAAAATTTAGTTGTGACAGGTTTTGAAACAATGATGGTTAACATTACAGATATTGTAGCTGCAATGATTTCACCAAGACCCTACAGAGAAGCTACGACGCTATTTGAAGCACTTGACTTAGTTAAACTCAGAATTTCCAACCAATACCCTCAAGAATTTAAACTCATTGTAAATCACTTTAGAAGTTTCTTTAGTAATTCAGTCAGTTAAAAAAAACTTTTCAAAGCGTTCATAATATTTGAGAATTATTAATATAACCAAGGATAGGTTTTATAAAAGAGTCTCATATATATCATTCGCCAGAATTCTAGGGAGGGAAAATGGCCGTACAAACAAGCCCACTTACAGGTATCATTGCTGAAGAACAAGTTTTCTTAGATTTTGGAGAGCATGAAGGAAAGTCTATCCTTGAAGTTCAAGACACTCTACCAGAATACTACTCTTTCTTAGTTGAAAAGAAAGATGAAGGTACTTGTATGATTAGAAGAAATAAAGACAAGTCTTATCGTCTTTACGCTTCTCATACTCACTAGAATATAAAATTGATTTCATAAGATTAGCACTTCAATTTGGAGTGCTAATTTCAATTAAGCATCTATAAGTTTTGATGCAAGAGCTGGTCTTGAATTGGCCTGAGCTAGAAGTGAAAGTGTCGCGCTTTTTACAATTTCATCTTTTGCGATATTAGTAGTTTTCATAGCAACATCTGCATCTGTTATTTTAGATTTTGATGCTTCTAAATTTTCTCTACCTATTTGTAAATTCTGAGTTGCAGACTGCATTCTATTCATAGCACCACCTAGCTTGGCCCTAGAACTAGAAACTTCATTAATCATGCTATCTATTTTAGCAAATGAACCTCTTGCAGAGTCCTTAGAAAGAATATTTTGACTATCAAGCCCAAAGTTATTATTCGAGGCCAAGACTTTTTGAAGATCATATTTCAAACGGTTTGCTTGTGGGTCATTGTGGATACCAATCTGTAATTCGTAAGTAGAACCCTTTCCATTAATAATATGATTTCCATTATACTTTGTAGAAGCTGTAAGTCTTTTAACTTCTCTAGTTAGCTGTTGAAACTCTTTATTTGCTACAGCTCTTTCTGGAGCACCAACTGTATCGTTAGCTGCTTGCATTGCCAGCTCTCTTAAACGAGATGCAATTCCGTGCATAACACTAAGTGTTCCCTCTGCGACTTGTAGAAGTGAGATTCCATCATTTACATTTCTTTGTGCTTGCATGTTAGAAACGCTACGGGCCTTCATTCCTGTAGCAATGGCCAGACCGGCCGGATCAAATGCTGCTTCAGTAATACGACTACCACTGGAGAGCTTTGTTCGCTCTTCAGACTGGTGCTTAGAAACGTCTCCAAGACGTCTTTGCGCGACCATTGATTGATAGTTTGTACCTACTCTAAACATTTCCCTATATCCTTGGGTGTGTTATATCTTGATCCACCTTGATCAAGACTTATACATATCACTCTGCTTAACGGAAAATTTTGCCTAAAACTTAAACATTTATTTGTCTAAAAAAGAAGCGGCCCGACTATTCCTTAGTCGGGCCTTTATTTGGAGGGCGAAATTGATGGGGTCGGTCATTTGTGAAGCTGTAACCACGCTTTCACACGTGACATTACTTTCGATGCCGCCTGATAGACATTGGCAGAGTCTGCCTTGGAATAGAACTTGCCGTTCTTTCCATTTACTCTGGCCGAGAAACTGAATTCCTGACCATTGCGATCGGCCACGAGATTAACGCTTCCTACGTTACCCATGAGTCGATTCATATTCTCTAGTTTGTTTAATAAGTACTTCTCAAAAGATTTTGAGTGGTCTACGTGATGGTAACTTAAGCTGTAATTCAACATTGTTCCTCCTTCAACTAATTACCGGGAATTATATTTTTAATATCTCTTCCCTTTCACACTTAATATGTTAGCTGTTTAGATAGTTGCAACCCTTGTTTAGAATTCTAGAAAAATATGATTTAGGTCATAATAATTCACTCCCATAAAAGTCATAATGTTTGAATAAGGAGTTAAAAATGAATATCGAATCTTACATGAGTGCAAAACCTATCACTATTAATTCTCACCAGACTTTAAAGTTTGCTCTAAATACAATGAGAGATAATGGAATACGTCACCTACCAGTTATGGAAAATGGTAGAGTTCGAGGTGTACTCTCTGAAAGAGATATTAGATTTCTCGAAAGTGTCGAACGTGTTGATCTTAATGAACTAAAAGTAGATGATGCCTATAGTGATGACCTTCACTCTGTTGAGCCAAAAGCTGATATAAGAGTTGTATGTCAATTAATGCAAGATCATAAAGTTGGGTCTGTTGTAGTTCAACAAGGACAAGAGCTGATTGGAATCTTTACTTGGATTGACGCTTTAAAGTATATTACAAAATAAATTCTGGCCCTACTTAAGGGCCAGATCTTTAATAGCACTTCCCTCTAAGCGACAATTAATCCATTCTCCATCTAAGTCAGTCCCTAATTTCTTATAGAACTCTATAGAGGGCACATTCCAATCGAGAACTTGCCACTCAAAGCGATAGCAATTTGTTTCAACAGCAATATTCGCAAGATACTTCATAGTCTTTAGACCTAAACCATGACCACGAAACTCAGGAAGTACATAGAGATCTTCAAGATAGAGAGACTTCCCTTTCCAAGTTGAATAACGATTATAGTAAAGGGCCATGCCAACAGCTCTTCCCTCAAGTTCTAAAATGATCGAATCGTAGAGAGGTTGATCACCAAAGCCATCTTCCTTAAGTTGATCGAGGCTAATTTTCACTTGGTCTTCGGCCTTCTCGTAAATTGCTAAATCTCTAATCATATCAAGAATAAAGGCTGAATCTGAAATTGTTGCCTTTCTTATATTTGTCTTCAATTTGGCACCTTTGTTGCAATTTAATAACGGTATTACATATTTATATTAAATCACTAGAGGATAAAATGGCAAAATTGACTATTCTGTTTACACTTCTATTCACATTGATCAATTCTTCTCTAATGGCCAACTATGAAGACGATATTGCAGTAGTGTCGAAAACTATTAAAAGCTGCGTAAGAAAAGAAGATCTACAGGTTCAAAAACTAAAAAATAATTTGAACTCAAGATATAAAGTATCTCAAGATGAAATTGAACTCCATGGCGTTAGCATCAACTCACCAAGAAATGGACTAATTACGACCTTCCTTTCACTCACCAATGACTTTAAAAGTAATAGAACATATACAACAACTGAGCTCTTTAATAGTGATGACTATAAGAAATGCGATACCATCTATTGCTTAGCTGATGAAATTTTTGGAAAAGACCTAGGGGTTTACTACCTATATATTCTTGATGAATATCACATGAATCTCTCACACCTCAGTGAAGAAGAAGGCATTGCTAAATTTACGAGGAACGAACTTCTGACTATTCTTGGAGCTCTCCAAATACTTCCCAAAGAAAGCCTTAAAGGTATTAAATTTGGAAGACACATGAAGAGAATAAAGAAAGATAAAGGTACAACAATTGCAAATGCGACTGTTCACCTCTTTAATCTCTGGGGAGAGATTGGTGAAAGAGAGAAAATTACAACAATCATTCACGAGCTAGGACATGTATTCTCACATCACTTATCAAGCGAGTCCACAGACCTATCAGAGAGGTGGGCAAGCTTCTCAAAATGGGAATGGGATAGAAGTAGTTTATTTGATGTATACAGTGCGAGGCATGACTTCACGATGACTAACTTCGTATCATGGTATGCAGAAAGAAACCCAGTAGAAGATTTTGCTGAAAGTTTTACAGCTTATATACTAAACCCTGCCTACCTTAGAAATATCTCAGAGGAGAAGTATCTCTTTATGCGAGATAATGTCTTTGGGGGAATTGAGTACAATGAAATATTTTGTCATTTTTCAGCTGAGACTAAAAAACTTAAAGATCTCATAGAGAATTATAATTACAGTTCTGCTGCAACGATAGCAAAGACCTGCGAACATTCATTTATAAAAACGCTCGTTAGCTTAGACATGACTGAATATAGAAGATGTATCTCAAGAGAGCTTCTTGGACAAAAAGATCTACCGATAACTTACAATCCTAAACTTCTTAAAAATATATATAAAGATTCCTACGCCTATAAATCAATTACGCAGGAAGTAACAAGCCTAATAGCACAGAGGGCCACGACTTTTGATAACTGTAAATTATCCCCTACTCTATTTATGGACAATATGGTTGATGATTATGGACTATTTGGATTTAGTAGTGAACTCTCTAGTCTTTCACCGAATCTATGCCGCTGGATAAAAGGTCTCTATAAGCGACGTAACCTTGAAATAAATCAAACAAATACGAAAAATTTATTAAAAGAACTTCTCTATCAAAGGGCCAACTAAGTCAGCATTTGGCCCCCGACTATTTTCCTCGGTGACAAAATGAATCCAGAATTCTTTATGTATTTCAAAGTTTGCTAGAAACTTTTGGCATTGTTATTGCGTATTAATAATTAGCACACACTTTATTCCAAAGGAGGTAGGAATATTTTAGAGTTTAGTTTTTAAGGATTGAAAACTTTCTAATGCACACACACAGGCAAGGAGAGAGCTATGATGGATCTACAAAGAATCCTCATCCCAGTAACGCTATACATTAGTAGTATGGCGGTAATGTTCTACATTTTCTTTTTTGTTATTTTAAGTTCAACTAAATTGACCGCTGAAGAAGTAGCTATGCGATTTTCAAAGCATAATGTTGCAGTTAACGCATGTGTTTCCTATGGAGACGTAAAGAGCTGGAAGTTTCTTAGATCTAAAATCTTAGAAATTCAAGGAGACAAGTGTCTCTGTTGTGGAAAGAAAGAAGTATCAATGCATATCGATCATATCAAGCCAAAGTCTCGATATCCTCACCTAGAGTTTATGATTGATAATCTTCAAGTGCTTTGTCCTTCTTGTAATAAGAAAAAATCTTACACTCAAGAAACAGATTACAGAAGATCAAACCATCTCATCTCTTTAGTGAGAGAAGTTAAAGAGAATAAGCTTCTTCAAAGAAGATATGTCTATAGTATGGATGTATTAGAACAACTTGCTGAAAAGAGATTTACACTAGAAATGAAAAGAAAAGATTATCCGCAAACACTTCCAATCTCATAATATCGAGGGTCAGTACTACTGGCCCTTTTTTGAAACGACACCCTCTGTTTCAAGATAGCTATTTGCGAGAGCGTAGATAGAATCAAAGTCATCATTGAGATAAGCTTCTTTCAGTTCATTCAGTTTTTGAGTCTTGAGTTCAGAGTTAATAACCTTCTCAAGCGAATGGTAACTATTATCTTCACTTTTAGAATGAAATAAACCTGATAAATTTTCGAAATCGATTTGCATAGACCCTCTCTCTATGACTAGCGACTCTATACCCCAGAATACAGCCTGAAAGGATTTTTGTAATAATTACAGCACAACACGAAGAAGCCCATAGTAATTTCAACAACTTAATGAATTATACAAATTATTTTTTTACAAGTTAGAGAGCAAGCAGTATGACTTATATGTAAATTCCTTAAATTTGGAGAGCATTATTAAGATCTTGGCCCTAGTTACTTGTCTTTTCTTCTCACTGTCTGCCCTAGCAGCTGAGTTTACTCCAATCCCATACGAAAAATACCAAGAGCTTTTAAAGCTTAGAGATAATCAACTTAAATACCAAATTTCTACTATTCTAAAGAGACGTTACAACTCTACAGGTTATAAGAAAGCTAAAGAGATAATTTTTAAAAGACTTGATAGACACGATGGAAAAGTTTGTTGTGTTTATGAAAATAAGTGCATGAAAGTCTCGAGAGTTCCTGATCACAAGATCATGAATGTGGAACATACTTGGCCACAGTCTAAGGGAGCATCGGGAAAAGCTAAGAGTGATCTTCACCATCTCTTCCCGACTTTATCTAAAGTAAACTCAAGAAGGTCAAACTTTCCATTCTGTGATGTTGTAAAAGTTAACTGGCAAGGAAAGTTCAGTCGTCAAGGTTATGATAAGAAAGGTCATATTTGTTTTGAAGCACCACGTGAGCACAAAGGAAATATTGCCAGAGCAATGTTCTACTTCTCGGTAAGATATAATATCAGAATAGACAGAGATGAAGAGTCAGTCCTTAAGAAGTGGCATATCCTAGATCCTGTAGACCAGGCAGAAATAGATAGAAATAGAAAGATTTATAACTACCAAAAGAACTCTAATATCTTTGTAGAACATCCAGAGCTAGTAAAACTCGTAAGTGATTACTAATGACCTCTAACAAGCTGTCCTAACTTTGTCGAAGAAGCTGCAATATCAGCGGCTTCTTGCTTGCTAATAATAGTTTTACCATCTGTCATATTATATACCTTTAGTGCTTGCTTATTCACATCAAAAGCATGAGTTCCAATTTTATTAATTGAATGACCAACAGCTGTTAAAAGCTCCTTCTCCTGAATATTCTTAGAAATCGCCTGAGTAATATATGCTAGCTCTCTGTGGTAATTCTTTGCCTGTGCATTATCGACAATCTTCTTAGCAAGCTCTGGCGTCATCTGTCCAGAGTACGCAGATAACTTATTAGCAAACTCAGAAACGAGCCTCTGTGCTTCTGGCGCAAGATTAGCTGAGTTAGTTACAACTTCCTGCAAGTCCATTCTATTCATAACACTTAATATATTTGCAGGGTTATCCGCACCACCTGCCATTAGAGCAGCTGGACGATCTGGAATTTCGATTGTAATAGTTCTTCCATTCGCATCACTAAGTGTCGCTTTATTTCCAATATACTGTTGCTTCTTAAAGTACCCCTGAATATCGGCCTTAACAGACTGCTGAATAGAGTTGGCCACATCGACAGTATTCTTAGAAAGGTTGGCCAGCCCTCCTGCCTTCTTGCTAATATTAGATAATTTTTCGACTCTCTCAACTATTGTCATATTTGATAGGCCTTTACTAAAGATCCAGGTATCAGAAGCATGAGTATAGAGTTCTTCAAGAGACATACTCTTTCCATAGAACTTTTTCGTCATTTTACTGCCGACATTTCCATGAAGATCCATCTTTGCAGTATCTGGAGCAGCAATACGTACATCATACATAGATGTCTTACCTGCTGTTCTATTAGAGTTATACATTTGATGTCTAATCTCATGAAGAGCTGTCGTGTTCTTTTCACCCTTTAACATCTTCATAAGACTCACAAATCCAAGCTCTGAACGTGAACCATCATTTCTATTGAACCCGTTACTACCAGATCTAAGATTGTCAGTTATTGAGAAAGTTATTTGTTGTGAATTAAACCTATCGGCTGCTTTTAAATACAACGATGCAACATTATTTCCACCTGGATCAACTGAATCCATAACAAGATTAATAGTTCCATCACCATCTTTAAAAGTTGATGTATGGACACCTTGAGCTTTTAGTTCTTCTTGCGCTTTTAAAATGAAGCGGTTATTTGCATCAATATACTCTTTTGACAACTCGCCTTTACTCCCAGGGTGTAGAGTTTTTAGATTCTCAAGTCTTTTTGAAAAGTCTCTTGCTTCAGACATAGATAGATACGACGTCTCTTTTATCCCGCCGGTAAGCTTAGATGTTCGAGGCTTCAAGCCTAGTTCTGAATATGAGACTTCACCTTCTATTCCTTTTAACTTAACTCCATTTGGAGAAATTGACTCTATCACCATTTCAGACATTCCACCTTTTGGATCATTATAGAGTACTGTTTTACCTTTCATTATTGGCTGATAAATCTCTGACCTATCTACCGTCTTCTTTATCGTTTTTCCGTTTTCTCGTATGGCTATTTGATATTTTCCATTACCTAGTTTTGAGATAATTCTTATATTACTCAGATTACCTTGAGCATCGACTGCTGACGCCCATCCACCGGTCTCAATACGTGAGCCAACCATTTTTGCAACAGTTGTAAGTCGAGAGATTCGAGCATCTGACGCCTCGAGAAGTCCATTCTTTCGAAGAAGAGATATATCCCCTTTAGATAATCCAGCTTTAGATAGAATTTCATTCTGCATTGCTGGAGTAATATTATTCTTAGCTAATGTAACTCTAGTTACAGCATCGACTTGATTTAGTGTATAACCCTGTTTAAGTAGAAACTCTTCCTTTCTAAAGTCATCAACAACATCTTTACTACCACCACTAAACTTATCTTTAACTTTAGTAACTGCATTTTGAACTTTACTTAGAATTACACTCTTAGGTTTTTCAAAGTCGATTGAAAACTCTTCATCATAAGATGTATTTGAATCATTCTTAGAAGTATTAGTCTTTGCCGTTGATGTAGCGACACTCTTTGCTGACTTAAATCTTTTCGCTGCAAACTTAACGACAGGTATCGCAGCAGCAGGACCACCAATTAAGGCAGCAGTTAATAATGCTTGAGAAGTACAACGTGAAACATTACTCGCTGAAACCATTTTCATATCGATATCAGAGCACTGATTTAACCTCTTTCCATTAAATGCCTTTAGCTGTGTTTCAAACTCCTGACACTTATTGTATTCGGCAACACCCATTCCTGCTGAATAACCTAAATCAGCAGCAAGAGCACCCCTTTGAGCATTTTTTGCGAGCTTTCCAGATTGTGCAGCAGCTCTTATTGATCGACTCGCTGTTGCAGCAAGCTTTATCGCATTAACAGCAACCATCGGAGTAAAGCTTAAAGCAACTCCTATTGCAACATCGTCTAGGACATTATTCGCTTCATTTCTATTTTCTTTTTGTGACTCGATACAAGAGTAGAAGGCATTGGCCTGATTATGTTGAGGACTTTTTCCCATTGGCAGTGATGCCCTATTATAATTGATTGAGTCCATTGTATTTTGAAACTCATCGCAATCACTTCCTTGACCAGTTAAACATTGTTGAGCATTGTCTAAGTCACTTATTTTTTCATTAATCTTCTTATGCGAATCTTTAAGTTGATTTGTAAGTTGTGTTCTTAATAGAGCACTTGGAATATCCTTATCTCTTTCAGAGAATCTTGACCTTATATTACTAAGGTGTTTTCCTTTTAAAAGAGGATAAACTTCAAGGATTTGAACTATCCCCTGCTGTGCCTGAGCTTGAATGTCTTCCTCTACAGAGTCATCATTTTTTAATTTTTCCAGTTGTCTAATTTGTTCAAATGCAAGTTTCGTTTCCTCTAACTTATCATCAAAACGATTTTGATCACTCGAACATGAGTTCAGCTTCTCACAATAGTCAGAGCTTTCTTTATTAGCTATTTTCTTACAATCAGTCTTTTCAACAGGAATTAGATTAGCAAGCTGAGTCTTAGCATCTAAGAGATCATGATATGCACTCTTTATTCTTTGATTCTTTACATTAAAGTCGACTTCTAAATAACTCTTCGCTAGAGCAACGTCCTCATCTTCTCTTCCATATTCAATTTGATCTTTAACAGATTCATCGGAGAAGCAGCCTGGAGCAAAGTCCTTTAGTTGATAGTCATTAGGATTTTGCGCCTGTAGAGAAGAATAAATTTCATCACCATGTCCTTCGGCCTTTGCTAAAGATGCACATGTTGCACGTGGATCACGAAAATCACTGGCCTTTGTATCATCTCCAGTTATATATCTGTAAGTGTTCCTAATACCTTGATCAACAACATTTAATCCACCGACTGTCCCATTCCAATAAATACCTTCAAGGGATTCATTGAGAACTTTTGGGCACTCTGAAACCTTTTCAAATTCAAAGCAGTTCTTATCTCTAGTTTTTGAGTTAATCTCGTCAAATGTATCTTCAAGGCCTGCGATTATAGACTTCATCTGTGGCTGACTATCTCTTGCACTTGCAATTTTAGCAATCGCTTCATTCAAGATACTACAGGCCTTATATACATCAGACTTTCTATTACATAATTTACCAACTTCCTTTTGTGTCTTTTGAAAATCAGCCCCTGAAAGTCTTTCTTTTATATCTGCAATACTATTTCCACTCGACTTTAAGCAGGTGTCAGCAATATTCTCATACTGGTTCTCAACTTCAACACAAACACCATCTCCAAAGAATGTTGGATTACACTGAAACTGACCTTGAGAACAGTTGGACTTATAGCCAGATGATTTAATATTTTCTGGGTGAAGACAGCTTCCATTAGAAACTTTAGACGCCCATGTTCCTTGAAAACATGACTTTCCAGATATAGCAGCATAACTCTTACCAATAAGTAGATCCAAAAGAACAAAGTCTTTCTTAGCTTCAGGTGCAAGACTATATTGTTTTTCATAGATTGAATCCCTCTCCATTCTAATGAAGAAAGATGTATAACTTTGGTAAATTGCATTTACTTTATTAAAAGATGAATTTTGGATTTCTAAAGGCGTAAACACATATAAAGGCTTCGCTGAAACCACGCTTGAAATAGAAATAAATGTGAATAAGAGTAGTTTCTTAATAGCTTCCTCAGATGACTAATGCCTGTCTAATATTATCGGCTATTCGCCTGTGAATATTGAGGAAATTTTATAAGTTGTTGAACTTAGGATTATCTAAGGGAAACTTGAGGCACAAATTATTGTCACTTCTAGGGTTCTACTTCTTTTTCTTCTTATGCTTAGCTTTTTTAGGTTCAAGGTCTTTAGGCGTTAGTCCATGAAACTTATGATCTTCATCAATTGGTATTTTTATTCCTATCGACTCTTCTATAACAAGAAGTGCCGAGCGATTACTTTCATCACATAGAGAGATCGCCACACCTGTCGCACTTGCTCTAGCAGTTCGTCCAATGCGATGAATATAGTTATCAGTATTTTCAGGAAGACCAATATTTATAACGTGAGTTATGTCTGAAATATCAATACCTCTTGCTGCAACATCAGTGGCCACTAAGACTTTAACACTGTCTTTCTTAAAGTGCCTTAAAGCGTAGTCTCTCTCCCCTTGAGTTTTATCACCGTGTAAGAGAGTGTGTTCTTTATTAATACTTTCAAGAAATGCCGAGACTTCCTTGGCCTCAATTTTCGTCTGAGTAAAGACAATACACTTCTTTACAGAATTTCTTTTTAATATATTTTGTAAGAGTGATAAACGTAACTTAGGGTGTACCCAATATATTTTTTGATCGATACCTTCTACAACTGTTGACTCCCTTTCCACCTCTACACGGGCCGGAGAACTTAAAAGCTCAGAGGCCAGACTAGAGATTTCACTAGGCATCGTTGCAGAAAAAAGAATCGATTGCTTCTCTTTTGGTAACTCTTTTAAAATTTTATTAACATCTTTAATAAAGCCCATATCAAGCATACGATCAGCTTCATCTAAAACTAAGAACTCTAATTCATCAAAGAGAATTTTTTCGTCATATATAAACTCAAGAAGTCTTCCTGGTGTTGCAACGACAATGTCACAGCCTTTTAAGAGACTTTCAAATTGCTTCTTCTTTGGCATCCCACCAGTTAATGTGACAATCTTTTGTCCGAGGCCTTTTCCATAATCTCTAAAACTCTCATGGATCTGTGCTGCTAATTCACGAGTTGGCGTAAGAACAAGTGCTCTCATTCTAATGGGCTTAACTTTTCTCTTTGTCTTGGAGATATGATCGATTATTGCGAGTGAAAAAGCCCCCGTCTTACCTGTCCCAGTTTGAGCAATACCTATTAAGTCTCTTCCCTCAAGAAGTAGCGGAATTGCTTGCGCTTGAATTTTTGTAGGCTCACTATAACCCTTCTTCTCAAGGGCGTGTAAGATTACTTCATTCAATTGAAAGTCTGAGAATTTCGTCATGGGGCTAATTTAGTCGAGTTTCACTATAAATACAATCGATACTATAGTGATTTCAACCTAATAACTCTCATCATAGATGTTCATTATTTATACAGGTAGGTTATTCTTACTCTCAATCACCTATTTATCCGATATTTTACTATTATATATCTATGTCAAAATCCTTTAAGTTTCTATTTATATGCTTTATCGCACTTCAAACACTTGCTAGTATCCAGTGTGATCATAGTAAGTCGAAACTTATTACGAGTGAATTCTACTTAAAGCCACCTGCCCAAATGGGTTCAATAAATTGCAATCTCGTTGAAAAAACACATCTTCTCGTTGATGATATCTCCTCTATTTTTGGGGAGTCCCCTGAGATATATCTCTTCTTAGATGAGAGTTCCTATGCCGCTTCCTTTGATCAAGGTCATATTCTTAATGTACCTCAGAGGTTTTTTCGAAAAAGTAAGAAAGGTAAACTCCATATAAAAACAGGAGATGAAATACTCCCAATTATTGCTCACGAATATGGCCATGCCATTTTCACAAAGAAATTATCTGATAATTTACCACTTCTTAAACCTATCATTTTTAGAAGAGCACAAATATCTTCGAAGCTTAGAGATGTTAAGCAAATTTTAGAAGATGTAAAGAATCCAAATCTCACTGGCCAACAACGAAAGCTTCGCCTGGCACAGGTGCAGGTTAAATCTAAAGAGATAAGTGAGATTAAGAAAACCTTTCAATCAAGAGAGATTGTACAAAAGGTAATTAAAGTTATTGGCCCTTACCATGAGCTCTTTGCCGATATTGTCTCTGTTTACTACTATGACGATCTTGAAATAATGAAAGAGACTTTATCTCACCCGGAATATAGTGAAAGCGAAAATAACCTAGTTCTAAGAAGATCGTTCTCTAGTCACGAGCACGAGATTGATGAAAACGACCTACATGGAATCCTTGGAGCTGTTCGCTCACATATTGGACAGTACTACATGCCAAGTAACAACAATGAAAAGAAGCTATTTCTAAATACTATTTTTAGTGCAATAAAGTCTGAAGTACGCTTTCAACTAAATCCTCTTAATTCACCCCTTAGTAGCGAGAAGCTCAACTCGCGTCTTATTAATAAAATTGATACAGAATTCCTCAAGTTATAAGATTTACAGCTCTTTACACGTCGCAGTAGTCATATATGTTAGGCTTGCCAAACGCGCGCCAAGCTAGGAGAATATCAGGTAGATTATTAATACCAGAAAGGAGCTTTCATGCGTTTATACGAATATATTCAACAAGGTGGACCAATTATGTACCTCCTCCTACTTATCAATATTGTGGGATGGGCGATTATGCTTTCTAAGTTCTACTTTCTTTCTGTTGAACTTAAAATGGCCGACCAAACTTCAAGTGACCTAAGTAATGACTTTGCTGGTGGAAAATCAGATCTTGATCCTGCTTCATTAATTGAACTTATGAAACAGCAACTTGCTTCATATATTGTTAAGGCAGAAAAAGGTCTTAACACTGTTAAAATTATTGCCTCAATCTCTCCTCTACTTGGACTACTCGGAACAGTTATCGGTGTTCTTACGGCATTTCATGTTATGTCTGAAACAGGTTTAAGTAATCCATCTTCTTTTGCAAAGGGTATTTCAATGGCACTTATCACAACTGTTGGTGGGATGATTGTAGCGATTCCTCACTTCGTTGGTCATAACTACCTATTAGGTATGCTAGATAGACTTGAAACTTCTCTAGAAAAGAAAATAATGGAAAAGGTTCTATAGTATATGGGAAAGCGATCTCGACAAGAAGTTAACCCAGATATCACGCCGATGATTGACGTTGTATTTCTTCTGTTGATCTTCTTTATGACTTCTACAGTATTTAAGAAAACTGAGCTCGCTCTACTTCTTAACTTACCTAAGACTGAGTCTGGAGAATCTGCAGCAAGTAATACAAAGGCACTTGTTATTGAAGTATCAAAAGACAAGACGGCCATTGGTGGAAAAGATCTGACAATGTTAGACCTAGAGAATAGACTCTCTTCAATAAAGAAAAAGGAAACTCCTATTGACCTAAGAGTTGATAAGAAAGTTGAATACCATAGACTTGTTAAGATACTAGATCTTCTTAAGAAGTTTGACCTAAGCAACCTTTCATTAATTACAGAAAATTAAAAATTTTACGGCCAGGTTTCTTTAATTCTTAAAGAAGCCTGGTCATATTATCTTCTAAGAAATAACGCCATTTGCTTCAATGTAGAAAATAGAATTGGAATAATTAATACTCCAGAAAAAGTTAACATTATAAGAAGCTTATTCCCTGCTTTTAACTGTCGCTTTATTTCAGGCAGACTCTGAACTGGATTTGATAGCAAGTCTATAGTCATCTGTTGAAGACTTCTTGAAGAGTCATTCCAAACGACATAACTGAGACCGACCAGGAAGCCAATAAAGATTAAACACACTATCAATCCAACTTTAGAATGTTTAATATGGAAGTCTTCAAGCTCTTTATTAGATGAAATGATGTCCATTTTAGATATTTCATCTTCAGTTGTTGGCTCTTTATAGAGCATCTTTTCTACACATTCCTTAAAGGTTACCTTTGCTTTTTTCATTTTATATTTAACGAATGAAATAATTATGAAAATATAACCAAGAAGATAAGCTAGTCCAATATCTACTCCAACATTACTTATGACTGAAGCATAGAGAAGTATTGAACCTAGAGTTAAGAAAATTAGTCCAAAGAAAAGTTCATAACTCTTTGCAAATAGATAATAGTTTGGATTGTTATTAAGGATAAAGATATCTTTCGTTGAGCCTATTTCACTACCCATCGTCGAGCTCGATCCATTTTCAAATATTTTATAGCTTTGTCCCTGATGATCTAACTGAAAGAGTTTCGTATACATGATTCTTTCGCTACGAACATTTCTAGTGGTACTCATATTATGAAGCGCTTTTTTATAACCTATCAACTTCGCAGTATGTCGTTTTCCGTGACGTTTAAAATAGAAACTAAGGTAAACAAAAACTAAACCTATGAGAATAAATATACTGCTTCCCAAACCTGGGATGTGATTTAATGGATTCATGCGACCTACTTCATTCTTAAGAGTTCTTCATATATATTAATTAAGTTTTCTGATGTCTTACTTCTATGAAACTTCTCTACAAAGTTTCTTCCATTTTCGATCATTTTGTACTTAAGCTCATCATTTGTTAATACATCTTCAATTGCTTGAGTGAGCTCTGAAACAGATTCTGATTGAATATAAATAGAGTCAGGACCACCAGCTTCTGGAAAGCAAGACCCTTTAGAAGTAATAACAGGCGTTTTAGAAAAAAGTGCCTCAATGATAGGAATACCAAATCCTTCAAAGTGAGATGGGTAGCAGAAAAGCTCTGCCGCCTGATAAAAGGCCGGAAGATCCTTATGAGTAACATCAGATAAAATTGTAACTCGATCTCCAAGGTCCTTACCTTGAATATAGTTTTCTATTTCAACTTTATAGTCTCCCCCGTTTCCAATGAGAACAAGGTTTCTATTAGATTCCTTCTTAAGACTAGCAAATGCCTTCACAAGATTTAGAGCATTCTTTCGAGGCTCAATTGCTCCAACATTTAGTATGAACTTCCCACTAATACCATACTTAGAAAGTGTCGAAGACAGCTTCTCTTCAGATAATGGTGAGTAAAATCGAGGGTTGCATGTTTGATATACAACTCTTATCTTCTTCTCATCTACACCTAGGAAGTTTATGAGATCATTTTTAGTTTGATTACAAATAGCGATAACAAGATCAGCTGCTTCACAAGCGTACTTTACTTTTCTTAAATAAACTTTTCTATCTACCCAAGGGAAGAACTTTGGATATCGCATGAATATTAAATCGTGAATTGTAACTACTGACTTTATCCCTGTCTTTTCAATTCCAGGAGGTAGTTCATGACTGAGACCATGAAAAATATCAAGATTGTACTTTTTCAATTCACCGCTGAGAAATAGACTTCTCCAAGCTGTGGAGAATTTTTGTCCCATATATGAATCAGGTGTAACAACTTCAAGAGAGCTATATTCTTCGGCCCATCTGTGTGCACGATCATCTTTTAAAGGTGGTGTAAAAAGAAGGTAATCATGTCGAGAATAGTATTGTTTTAAACCAGCTAAGAGATCACGGGAATAGTTACCTAATCCTCTAAAGTTATGAAATGCTCTCTTTGCGTCGTATCCTATTCTCATAGACATAATATATTAGATAGATCCCTTATTGGCTATCCTTCATAAGGGATATTTAAAACTTGTCCTAAATAAACAACATTATTTCTCATTCTATTAGCAACTTTAATTTTCTTTACAGAGGTTTTAAACTTTCTAGAAATCTTAGATAGATTATCACCTCTTCTAACTTTATATCTTGAAAGGTTTTTATTAGCAGGTTTTCTTATTTTTAAGTTCTGTCCAATAAATATCTTTGATCCTTTAATTCTATTTAATTTCTTGATTGTAGAAACACTTACATTTAGTCTTCTTGCGATCTTAATTAAGTTATCACCCTTTCTTACTTTATACTTCTTAGACTTAGTCCTTGAAGCTACCCTCTTATACTTCTTTCTCTTCTTTGACTTAACTCTCGTTCTAATTCTTTCGTTATTAGCGAGAAGCTTATAGTTTGTAGCACCTACAGAAGGAACAAAGAGATTCTGCCTAGAACGTCTTGTTACTTTTACCCATCTTCTCTTTAGGTCAGGATTTAGAGTCTTTAAAGTTGAAAGTGGTAATTGAAGTTTTTTAGCTAGTTTATAAAGATCAAAAGATTTCTTAACTCTATAAGGTTCAACCTTTTCAAAAGGACTTACTTTATCTTTTGGTAAAGTTAATCCATGCCCCTCTGGGTTTTCAAAAATCGCTCTTGCTGCTGCAACTTTTGGAACATAATAAATTGTTTCCTTTGGTATTAGCTTCATTCTTACAAGCTCTTTATAATCTCTCGTATTACCTTTTCTAATGGCATTAATAATACGATACTCTCCGGCATTATATGCACATAGAGCTAGCTCCCATGAACCAAAAATATTATAAAGATCTTTAAAGTAGCTTGCAGCTCCCTCTGTTGCTTTAATGATATGACTTCTTTCATCAACATATCCATCAACTCTCATTCCATAACGAGTCGCTGTTCCCTTTATAAACTGCCAAGGGCCTACCGCAGAAGCATGACTTCTAATTTTTAAATTATATCCACTTTCAATTAAACCAACATAGAAAAGGTCTGTAGGAAGTCCATGAGATTCTAAAATTTTAGTAATGACTCTTCTGTACTTTGCACCGTTTCTAGAATGTCTAAGAAATCTCTTCTTCTCTCTCTTAGAGAAATAGTTTACCCAAAATTTAAAATGCTTTTCTTTATAATCTAGTTCTAGATCGTGAATGTGATCTAAAGATGTATTCTTAGTAACACTTCCATTACTAGTATGAACTTTCTTATATTTAATAACCTCTTTATAGATTACTTTTGGTTGAGTTTCTTTATTACTTCCCTCTATTTCTTTTCTAGAGATAAAAGAACTACATGATGTAGCTAAAATAGTAAGGATTAAAATTGATGATAACTTCGACAAAGATCGACTCCTCGGATTATTAAAAGATCTTTACTATTCTAAAGAATTTCTCAATATTTTATTAGCTGGAATTTAATTCATACTCGATAAAACAACTTTTCCATTGTCCCAAAATACACGATCACTATCGTCGGTCTTAAGTTTAGTAAACCCATCAAAATCATAGTAGTCAAAGCCATAAGCAACAGAAAAAAGTGTCGCGATACCTACGTTACTCTCAACCATACAACCAAGCATAGTCTTAAGCCCAAGCTTTTTCGCCTGATCCATTTGAGAAACAACTCTCATAACACTTAAACTCTTTGGTGCTTTGATCACTATTCCATGGCAAAGGTCGACAAAAACATTCAAGTGCTTGTGATCCTGGACAGTTTCATCTAAGAATATTTCTATATTTGATTCTTTCTTTAATCGCCTATAACCTTCAAGACACATCCTCTCTAGAGGCTGTTCAACAAAGAGGACTTTATCATTAGTGATTTGCTTAAGTGCTGAAAGAACTCCATCAACATCGCTTCCCCATGATTCATTTGCATCAAGACAAAAAGGAATAGTTAGCTGATTAATGAAATCTAATTGGTTAGAGAATGTATCTTTTGATATTTTTAACTTATACATTTCAGCTTTTGATGCCGACTCCATTAGGTCTTTCCCCTCTTCAGAAGATTCAAATAGAGATATTGAACTAAAAGAATTAACACTCTTTATAGTATTTGTTCCTATTATTCTCCAAGGTGGTATTTCAGTAGCCTTGGCAAGGTAATCTAAGAAAGCCGCTTCAATAGCAAATCGTATTCGCTTACATTCAAAGTCAATTGTTTCTAAGAAACGGGCCATCTCATTAAATTGAGCAACATGTACATCTTTATAGGCATATGAAAAGTTCTCAAGATCCTGTTTCAATGTCTCAATGTCCATCGTCTCTTTAGAACCATAAGTGACTTCACCTACACCAGTGAACTCACCTTTTGTTGCCTTTATATAAATAATCTCTTTAGAGTTAACTTCGGACCCACAAATCTTCCAAGGTCCAACTAGTTCACTCTGTATAGTAGCAATTTCCCATTTCATATACTTCAATATCCTTTTACAATGGATTAATGTTACCAAAACTTCTTTCAAATATCATTCTAGCAGTTATTGCCATTGTAGTTCTCTACACACTAGCTCCTCTTATAAAGGAGTTTCTCAACTCATTTACAGGAAAGAAACCAAAAAAGAGCATGAGTAAGAATGACTTTGACGAAATGGTTAGAAGGAAGTCTGAGCAACTTGCAAGTGGTGCGACACCATCGAGATCACAAGCGGCAGGTCCAACAAAGTCCACATCAACAAGAAGTGAATGGGATTACCTTGTAGAAAAAGGCTACTTTGAATCTGATGAAGATAAAGAAAGTATTCAGAAGCTAAAGAAGGCCCTTGAATGGGGTGTTGATCCCAATATAGAGAAGATTCAAAAATCCTATCTTAAACTAACCGGATTAAAAGAAATCTCCCCCGAATTTAATTCCATTTTAAGTTTATGCTTAACAAAGAACAAAGTACTAGAGAGCTTCCCTAAGAAAGAGATTACTTATGATAAGTTTGTTAATAAATTTCTCGTTGAATTATACTTAAAGGGACTTCAAACTAACCCTACTCCAATTATAGGAGCACTTTCTAAAAAATTAGCAATTAGTTCTTTAGCAGTGCTTGCAATCATAAAGATAACAATTCTAAATAAGTCTGAAGAAAAATCTCTTACAACATTAGATATTTTTATAGAGGGTGAAGAGATTTCTCTTTCAGAGAAGCTACTTCTCACAGCAAATGAAGAGTCTCTAAAAGACTTCATAATCAAAATTAAGAAAAATATTGATATCATTATTCCGCTTCAGGCGCTTAAAGAAAAAGAAATAAAGAACAAGATCTTCTCTAACGAGAAAGATAAAACTCTACTTAAGAAAACATATAAGAAAGTAATTACACAATTTCATCCTGATAGATGGACTTTCTTTTCAAAGTCAGAGCTAATAGATAAGAGATTAAGAGAGAACTTCAATCTCGTCCAAAAGACATATGATACAATGATGGAAGACTAAATAAGATATTTAATTATCGATTAAGGATTAATTATGCATAAGAAAAGAGAACAGGTAATCAATGCGCTGGAACTTGAGCTTACAAGAATAATAAGTGAGACGAATGGGATTAACCTTACAGATACATTAGAACTACTTTGCCACAGTGAGACTGTAAAAGTTATGCCAAATGTGGAAAAGGGAGTTCACGAGTTCATAAAACTACTCGCCGGATACAGAGTTAACGAAGTAGATATTGATACATTACTTGGACATCCCTTAACTGATGCCCTATCAACTTTCTTTAGAAAGTTTCCTCTCCCATTTCATGAAGAACATATCCATTTAACTGGATCTCTTTCTGCAGAGTTTATATATCCACGTTTAAAAATTCTCTTAGAAGGTCCAAATAAAGAAATATACGAAGAACAAATTAAGAAAGTCTATGGAGAGGACTCCATACCTATTACTTCTGTAGACGACGTCGACAACCTTATTAGACTTAAAGATGGCGAACAATTCAAAACATATTTAAGAATTCTATTTCTACCAAAGTTAATTTTAACTTCTAGGCAAGCACATGAAGATGCGGCCTATTTTATGGCAAGTGACCTTTACAATAACTACAATGTCGGAAATATTCGTCTTAAATTTACTCTTTCAAGGGCAAATAAAATGGATGCCGAGCAGATCCCAGGACTAGGAGATGTCACAGAAGATGATGTAGTAATGGGTCTCTATACTGGTTTTAAAAAGTTTCAAAAGGAAGTACCAGAGTTTGATTTCATTCTCTCTCCAAGTTTTAGAAAGGAGCTAAACTTCTTTGACAGTGATAATTTTGACAGTAAAGGTGCTCACTTTGATCATCAAGTAATGTCACTTCTAAAACTGATAGAAAGAAGGCCTGAAATTTTAAAGAACCTACAGGAAGTAGATACAGTTGGTGATGAAAAAGAACTTTACAGAAAGACACACTTTAAAGAGCTTCAACCAGGACTTAGACGACTTCAGTACCATGGGTTAAAAATTAGGAGTCACCATGGTGAAACATGGAAAAACCTAAGGCGTGGTATACAATCAGTAGATAATGCTATGAATATTTGGCATATTGATACACTTGAGCACGGTCTTAGTTTAGGGATAAACCCCAATTACTACTTCCACAGACTTTATCAACGAGTTATGGAAGCAAATATTAAACATCAGGTTATCCTTCCAAATTCAGCGGAGTGGGAAGAGCTTGAAGATATGAAATTTCATGATCCAGAGATTAAAGCAAAGCTCTATCAAGGTATTCCTCTCACAGAAGAAGAAAGGATTAGTTTCCTTAAAACAAAATTCCATACAGCACGAGAAATTGAGCATTACCAACATGATATATTAAATAGAATGATTCATAAGAATGTTTCTCTTGTGGCCCTACCATCATCTAACTTGAAACTGACAGGTTCATTTCCCGACTATAAAGACCATCCATTTTCGTGGTGGGAAAAGAAAGGAGTTCAACTTGGAGTTGGAACAGATAATTACATCACATTAAGCACAAATTTTATCCAAGAAATGTTGATCCTCCTCTACTCTGATCCGGATAAGCTAAAAATTACAAAACTTATCATGATCACAACAAAGGAAAATAGGAGACCATTTATTAGTCACCTACTTTGGAAAATGAGAAAGTCCATAGAGAATAGAGATTAGGAAGCCCCCTAGTCTCTTGAAAATTTTATTTAAATTATGCGCTATTGTTACACTAGATTTGTATCAAAACATAAGTAATTAGGAGCATTTTTTCTAAATAAGAAAAGCTTAAAAACGATAAAGTTGTATGGAAAATAAATATATAACTTTAGTATCATTAACTTTATTCTCTTTTTCTTCTTATGCTACATCTAAAGCAAAGAGTGGGTTTCTTTGGAAGGCCTTATCTAGCGAAAACAGTACTATGCTTTACTTTGTTTCTGGTGCAGTTTTTATTGTAATATTTTTAGTTGCCAAAGGAAGCGAAAAGAAAAACAAAGCCTCTATTAAACACGCTAGAAGGTCACGCTTTCCAATTAAGAAAGTAAAAGGAAAAGGAGCAAAAAGAAAAGAGATTGAACTTTAGTTTCTCAATCTTTATCTTTTTTCTTTTGCATTAAGAACCATGGGAAATAGCTGTATATTTACTCTATACACAGAGTCTGAAGATTCGTCTGCAAAGTAGCATGCGAAGTACTTTCGAAACTCATCTATCATCCTAAATGCTTCTGGAAGTCGATCTTGATCGATATAAAATGTAGATCCAGATATCGATCTCTGATCCCTCTGATACTTTTCAATCGATTCTATTGCTAAGGTTATATTTTGCTTATGATGTTCTCGAAGTGACTCTGGTTTAGCGAAATCTCTTGCACTAATTTTCTTATCTCCAAAGAAGTACCTACCCTTATTTGTATAAATTAATTTAAGCTCTTCAAGCATAATTAAGGCATTATCTAGCTTATCACTATCAATATTTATCTTGGAATTAAGAAAGGTTTTACTTGCACCTTTCTTATTTAATTCTAGTACAGATAATATTACATAGTAGTACCAGTCTTTAATTTTTGAAAATTTAACTTCTTCTATTTCTTGATACATACCTGAACAAGAAAATACTTCGAATTGTGATTTATAACTTTCAATAAAAGATAAAATACTATTCTTCTTTATGTTATCAAGCTTCGTTTTATTGATAATATCGATAGATTTCTTTGTACTAAACTTTCTCTTTCTATTTATAAAACTATTTAATTCTGGCGCAGCAAGATTCAGTTTTCTTGCATAGGCCCTTAACGAGAAAGATTTATTTTTTTCATTTAGTGATTTGAATTCATCTTTTAAAACTTTTAGTAAAACTCTTTGTAATACTGGCATACGAGATCATGGCCCCTGTTTAATAATAAGGCGCTAATACTATGAGAAAGTATAATTAAAGGCAAAGTATCAAATTTATTCTTCGTCCAAAATCATAATATGACGAAGGTCCGATTTGATAATAGATTTACTCTTGAAATGATTCGATTTCTGCTTTTACTCTAGCTGGAGTGATATCAACCATACACTTTTGGTAAACATCCTGAGAGCATTTCCCTCTTCCATCCTTTGTACAAGGACGACATGGAAGATCAACAGACAAAGTCTTAGTTGTTGGGGAAGTTGGAAAGCCAAATGCCGTTGGTCCAATAAGTGCGATACACTTCTTTGCAAGTATATCCGCCACATGAAGGATTCCAGTATCTGCCGAAATAGTAATTTTTGATTGTTGCACGAAATAACAGCTTTCAATCAGACTTGTTCTTCCAGCAAGGTTTGTTACCCTCTTTGGATCAATGGCCTCTATATCCGCACAGAACTTGTCGGCGGGACCACCAAGCACGACGAAATTATGCTCAGGCATTGACGTCACAAGCTCTTTCCAAAACTCTACAGGCCACCTCTTCATCTCCCACGCTGCAGAAGGAGCTATTGCGATAAAGTTCTCTACTTCAAATGATTTAAACTTCTTTACAACACTGTCATCAAACTTCCAGTTTTGCTTAAAATTAGTATTCCTTCCTTTAAAGTCGATCCAACCTTTAATCGGCTCAAGGTAAGAAATTGCGCCAAGAAATGGCCATGGGAAGAGATTCTTTCTGAAATTAAAAAGAAGGACTCTCTTTACTCTATCTTTGTAGCGGCGAGCAAATTCAAAAGATCTAAAGATAGAAAGAATGAATACCACAAGTCGTGATCTTATATTTGTGTGGGCATCGTAAATATGAGTATAGTTTTCAGAGCGAAGCTGAATTGCGAGCTTAATAAGACCAAGCATGCCAATTTTCTTATCAAACTCTATTATCCGATCTAATGAGTCAGACATGCGAAGAACTGACGCAAACTCCTTCTTTACTAGCCAGTGTATTTCACGAGAAAGATCGCCATTTGCTCCTCTTTTTAAAGGGGCCAAGCAACTCATGTTCTGGACGACATCTCCAAAACTTGAAAGTCTTATAATGAGAACTTTATCATTCATGTATTCTAAACTCTTTTCAATAATTTCCGATAATTAAGCATAGAACATTCGTCAGATACTGACAATTATAAGGAATATATGCATGGCCTTTACTGACAAGCACCTAAAATCACTTGTCTCCGTAGCAATACAAAATGGAGCGAGCGACATTCACATAAGAAGTGATGAGCCACCATGCCTAAGAATCAGAGGTGATTTAGTTCCAGTTAAATCAAATAAAAATATTGATGAAAATGATATTAAGAATATCTGTACTGAAGTTTTTCAAGATAAAGAGGTTTTAGAGGACTACGACAATCTTAAGGACTACGATTCGGCCTTTGAAATAGAAGGACTATGTCGCCTTAGATTTAACTTCTTTCGCTACAGTGGAACGACAGGTCTAATCCTAAGAATCATCAATATGACGGTACCAACTATTGATGAGTTGAACCTCTCCCCAGCATTAAAAGAAATAGTTAAGAAGAAGAGAGGCCTCGTTCTAGTTACAGGTGCAACAGGTTCCGGGAAGAGTACTACCCTTGCGGCCATGATTGACTATATAAATGAAAAGCAAACAAAGCATATTGTGACTATTGAAGATCCTATTGAGTATCTTCACTCACAGAAGAATTCAAGAATCAGTCAAAGAGAAGTTGGACGTGACACTGAAACGTTTATGAGTGGTTTAAAGTCTGCTCTTAGACAGGATCCTGATGTAATTCTTCTAGGAGAACTTAGGGATCAGACATCAATTTCAACTGCTCTTAAAGCTGCTGAAACAGGACATCTTGTTATGGCAACAGTTCACACGACAGATGCTATAGCAACAATTGGCCGTATCCTTTCGATGTTTCCACCAGAAGAGCTTAAGGACGTGAGAAAACGTCTTGCCGACTCACTCTTTGCAACAATTTCGCAAAGAATGATCAAGGGAAAGAATAAGAAGAAAGCACTAATTGCTCAAGAAATCATGGTAACAAGCCCTGGAGTAAAGGAGTGTATCCGTGGTGATGAACCAGTAGAAAGAATTATCGCTATGATTGAGGGCGGTGGTACCAATGAAATTGGTGTTAAGTGCCAAAGTTTTGATCAGCATATTTTTGAGTTCTACCAAAAAGGACTAATCTCAAAAGATGAAGCAGAAAAAGCTGTAAGATCTCAGAGCAACTTCCTACAAAAACTAATTATTGAATAAACTAACGGAGGCGAAGCTTACGCAACGCCTCCTTACAGTCAAGAAAACTTGTTCGTAGCGATATTGTAGCAAAATCCTCCAGTTGTTAACATGTGTATAGAATTACTTGGAACTATACATGAAAACTATTCTTTGCATTGACGACACTGTAGATCATTTAAACTTCTACAAAGATATACTATCGAATGACTTTAAAGTTATTACCTTATCAAACTCATTAGAAACGAAGCACTATATTGAGAAGTTTAGTCCAGATCTCATTCTCCTCGACTTATATATGCCCTTTAAAAGTGGCTTTCAGGTTTTAGAGGAATTGAGATTCTCATCAGAAGTTCCAATTATTGTTATTTCATCCTCAATAGAAGATGAAGCAATTGAGAATGCATTTGAGCTAGGTGCAATTGATTTCATCGGAAGACAAATGTCTGAAAAGGAAATACTCGTTAGGCTAAAAGCACGTTTAAAGTCCAGACCAAAGGAAATTGAGTATCTCGACTACGTTCTTGATATGGGTAAGAGTTCTTTGAAATTCAATGATGAAGAAGTTGATTTAACTCCAAATGAATACAAAGTTATCTTCCATACTTTTACCAATAACGGTTTAATTTCAAAATCAGACCTCTATACAAGAGCTTGGCCGAACCAAGTCTTTACAGATAAGACTCTAAATACACACCTTACGAATTTAAGAAAGAAGCTAAATGGGATCTCCTCTAGAGTGATCATAAAGCGAGATGGAAATATACAATTCCTAAAGAATTAAAAAAGGCCTTATTTCTAAGGCCTTTATCTTTTATAATTTTGTTATAGCTCTAACTCTATTTACCCCGCCATCTGGATGGGAAATAACACGAATAGCACTAATCTCTCTTTCTTCATCAATCTTAAAGAATTTCGACTTTCCTGCGTATCCTTTAATTCCTCTGCGTTGAATAAGGTTCTCCCACTCACCATTGATTTGTGCGAAGACTTCTAACTCCAAAGGGTTATTATTAACGAAGAAAGTAAAATCAAATTCTAAGCGATTTAAAACTGAAGGCTTTCCTAGCCCCAGAACAACTTCATCATAGTGTCCGGCCTCACGACTTCTTGCAGACTCTAGACCATCGAACATACTGATTGGTGGATACGGAGAGATAACTTGTATTGCTGGCCCATAGTGCTCATTTGAAGAAGAAATAATTCTACCTCCATAAAGAGCAGATGCAACATCATATTCTTCCCCAGAAGCTAATCTCTTTTTTTGAAGCTCAACTTGCTCCTCAGTAGTAGTGAAATCTATATGCATAGGTTTTAGTGTATGAGGGATTTCCTCACTAAATGCAACACTACCTGCCTTTGAGAGCTCCATATAATTCTTTACTTCATCACTAGGAAGATCATCACCGTATAGAGAAACTCGACTCAGTCCCCCATCAGGAAAAATAGATATCTTAATTTTAGAAATATCATTGAACTCACTATCAAGTTTTATTCTCTTTTGAGAATGTCCATCTATATCAGTTTTAGATAGAATGTCTACCCACTCTGACTTTGTTTCTTTATAACCGTCAATACTTACAAATGGTGCATGATTCCCAAAATGATACATTGTCGATAAACAGATATACCTTGGGGAAACTGACTCTTCTAAACTTAAAATCAGTACATCACTTTCTTCTAGGTTGTGACGAACAGACTCCCAGCTATCCATAATTTTTCCCTGCTCCCCAAAGAGTTCAGGATCAAAGACAGGAAGATATTTAGAAAAAATATTTTCAGCTCTAGCAAATTTTTGATTTGTAACACTCTCTACTTTAGCTCCCTTTAGAAGGTTAAATTCATAAAGAGGATCAAGAGGACCATGGTCAATGATTTCTTCAGGTACAGTCGCTTCAAATGCATTAAAGACTAGATTCTTGTAACCAAAATTAACCAGTTCCTCAAAAGGAACATTCTTAGTATCAACTTCAGCAAGAAACTTAGAGTAATCAACTCCTGAAAACTTTAAGCCCTTTAATAATAGTTGTGAAATTTTTGAAAGAAGAAGCACTCCTTTCTGATCACCATTACAAGCAAGAGAGAAACCCTTACCTACGTCAGGACCAGCAAAACAATGAACATAGATACTTCTAAATCCATCATTTGCACCTTGATGAATCGCCAGTTTATTTAACCCTGCTTCAGCTATGAAAACACCAAGCCCCATAAAAGCGCCCATAAACTCTTGGCAACCTCTATCAGTTCCTAATAGCATTGAAACTGCTGTATCCTGAGAAAGACCTCCACTTCCACCATCATAAGAGTAGGCCTTAGTTAAGTGATTTAAGAATACTGTCACATCATGAGTTGTAGACATTGCCCCAGCAGCAAATGCCGGAAACATCTTACGTGTTCCCTCGACGACTTTGCCATCATCAAGAAACCCATGAGCGTATTTTTTCCCTTCAAGCGTTGACTGCTCAAAAGTAAAGTTGCTCATTTCAAGCTTTTTAAAGAAGTCACCTGATAACTCTTGAACCTTTTTCCCAGAGATCATATTAATTAAATACTCTAGGACAATAAACCCAGCACCAGAGTAACTAAACTTTGTTCCCGGTTTATTCTTTACCGCTATCGCTTCATAACCATATTCATCATTTCCTTCTAAGAACTCTGAAATATCAGGCATATTACGATCAGCAGGCACACCATTTACATAGTGCATATTTAAAGCATTGTGTGACATGAGATGAGCAAGGTTAACCTCATCTGTCGATAGTCTAAAAGTAGACTTTGTTTCTGCCAGTAGTTTATTAACAGAAGTCTCAAGAGGAATTCCTCTCTCTTTAAAAAACTCTATTGCAAAAGCACTTCCCATAGTTTTACTAAGTGAAGCAATTTCAAAGAGAGAATTCTCACAGGCGATAACGCCCTCTGACAACTCACCAAAAGAAAGAGATTGAATTTTATCAATTCCACTAGAAATAGACACTGAACACCCTGAGATGTTCAGCTCATTTAGAATATCATTTACTTTTTTTTTTATTTCATCAAGAGGATGTGCATCTAATCTCTTCTTCGTGATTTCAAGTAGAGCAACTCTAGCATTGTTTAATTCTTCATCCATTGAATTCTCAATACGAGATTTCAAGATAGATAGCATTTCTGTGCCAGACTTACCTTTAGCACTCACAAGAAACTTCATACCAAACTTTGAGAGATAACTAGCTCCAAGGCTTTTTAGTTCATCAGTTATAGCTTGATCTTCATCAAAGACCTTGGCCTGCTCCGCCTGCGCCATTTGATCAAGAGTCTTCTTACTCTCTCCAATATTTCCATGAAAGTAAGCTGAGTCTAGAATATCTTGTTTATTAAAGTTCATCACCAAATCATCGACTTGTGCAGTATCTGTAATTGCCGAATTTGCCATAGATTTAGCAAAACCTAGACTTCCACACATTTCAAAGAAGTGATTAAATCTTTCTGTATATAAATCAAGACTATACTTCTTAGGATTGATTTCATTTAGAACGGCCCAAGGGTCACTTGCGCTTCTCACTGACTCTATTCCAAAAGGTAGTAGTAGTTCTGTTGCAAATTCAACAGGATTCTTATCAGTCATTAACTTAATCATTAGTTTAAGAGCAATTGGATACCACTTTTCAGTTCTCTCATCCCACTTAACTTGAACAATCTTCTTTTCATCTGAAAGATCCTTTCTAATAAAGTGCATTTCTTCATGTGCAATTTTAAAGAACTCCTCAATTGAGAATCGACCATGATAAATTTCGTGCCAAACTTCCCAACGGGATCTCTCAGCTGTCGCCAAGTCATCCATCACTCTTACCGCGTGACCGCCAACAAGTGCAGGAAGGGCAACACAGCCGTTTCCACTAAGCCAGTCAGTAATATACTGAAGTGATTGAAAGACATTATAGCGAACTTCAATTGGATCATTATTTCGGATATAAGCTGATTCTTTGATATCTGCAACAATTAGAGATCTATCATATAACTCATCTTCGTAATCAAGACCTTTGATATCCTCTCCATTTATAAAAGAGAATATTTCTTCATGATACTGAACTTGTAAGAGTGACTTTACGAGCTCATCAAAGTTTTCTCTTTTACCGTCTTTAAGTTGCTTCCAACCTTCGACTAAGGCCATCCCAATTCTCATAAAGTCAGGGTGAGCAACCCAGAAACCGTCAAGGTTTCTCTTCATCTGAGTGACAACGTCTTTAATAAACCCAAAAATCGAAACTTGAAAAGATTCGCTATGGATATCATTAGTAATTGGAAGTATTCCATACATACCACCAATCTTAATTCCACCTCTTGGACCAACAACATCTGCCAGTAGCTGATGTGACCCCTTAATATAATTAATTACGATATCAGGATCGGCCTTTACAGGAATTCTATAATTAGGGTCTTCTTTAAATAACCTCGCAGTTGAACCTAAGTAGTCATGCCACCCAAGAGATGCACCTGCAAAGTAAGGATAAAGTTCATCCATTAATTCATTAACTCTAAATACAGCTCTTGGATTTTCAAGAACTATCAGAAGTCGAATCGTACCCATTTCATATTCAGGGTGAAGTTCTTTAATCATCTCTTCAGATGTCTTCATCATATTCTTTATATATCTAGCTTCCTCTTCATTTTCTAATTTAGGAACATAGAAAGTGAGAGCTTTTGGGTTATGCCAGTTCTTAAATAGGTGAAGAGCAAAATCATAAAGGTGCAGAGGAAGAGGGTTTCCTCTGTAGAATAGAAATGAACAAGGTAGAGCTAACCCAGGAAATCTCTTAATTGGTTGAGATAGTTTTTCATCATTTAGTTCATAGACTTTGTTTCTCTTTTCATCCACAACTCTTAATGTTCCGTCAAAACATTCAGTAAGGTTCTGTCCGGCAGCTGCAAGATCTTTTCTTAGAGGAGTCTTAGAGTCTTCATCATCAGCTCCCCACTTAGGAACACTTTCATGAGTTTCAAGAAGTTTACCTACAATTGCAGGCTCATCTTTTAGCGCACGATGAAATGCGTTCATAGCATTTATTGATAACTTAGCACTTTCTGGAGGTCCAAAGAGAGTAATATGATTACCCTCAAGGTGTTCAGGTATCTTAGCAACTTTAGTTTCTGTTGCATGATAGTAGTCTTTTTTCAAAGGACCAACGACTATTCTTCCCTTAGCGTCTTCAAGTCCTAAGACCGTCTTATAATCCGTTGTAGTGAACTCATTCTTAGCAGTCTCATTGAATTCATAGCAGGCCTTAACTCGCTTATCTATAAACTCACGATCCGTAATTCTTTGCTCTAGAACATCTCCAAGCTCACCCTTAATTTTGTCATAGAGGTCACAAAGAAACTTTAAAGATTCAGTATTTTCTAAACCTCCACCACTTCCTACTTCAACAAGGTCATCGATACCTTTATATGTTGAGCCTTCGGCCAAGAGATAGTCTCTTAGTTCTTTTGAAATATAGTCTTGGTAATATGGTATTTCTATTCTTGATTTGCTCATTATCTCTAGCTTCCTCTATAAGTTGTGTAGCCAAAAGGGTTTAGAAGTAAAGGTACATGGTACTTTCTATTTGTATCAGTTATATTAAAAATAATTGGGACTGTGACAAAGAAGAACTCTTGCTTATTCTTTGCGTAGTACTCCTCTATTTCAAAATCAAGTCGATAAACACCTGCCTCATAGGCACAATCATAAACGATTCTCCCATCATCATTCGTTCTATCTACGCCAATATCTGTCCAAGTATCTCCAGTTTGTTTTTGAAGTTTTACTTCTACTCCACTTGCTGGATTTCCTAAATGTGTATCTAATATATGTGTACTGATCATATTTACCTCTTATAGTTTTTTAAATGTAAAATCTAAGTTTGGAAGCTTTCCTTCACCTAGAGTAAAAGTCTTAGTTTGTGTCCCAAGAGACTCATGCCATACTTCAACTGTGTAATCTCCATGAGGAAGGTCTTTTATTTTAAATTCTCCCTTACTATTAGAAATACTGAAGAATGGGTGATCTAAAATTGCGACATAGGCACCCATCCAAGGGTGAACACTACACTTGGCCTGTAAGAAAAGCTCAGGTTTCTTAAAAGTTCTAACTAGTCTTTGGTTCTTTCTAGGCATCGCTGCATTGAATTTCTTATTTACTTTAGTGATCGACTTAACGTTATGAAAGATTGGATCACTATTGATGAATGTAACCTTTTGACCAACTCTTGCACCTACTACTCGTGGAGAATAGATACAACCCTTTTGATCTAGTTCTACCTCGGCCTTAGGGATATCACTAAATGTTCTACCTTCGAGTCCTTTAGTTATCCTAACAAGTACATTTTTTAATTTACCTGAATTTACGATGATCTCATTTGAGTAAACATCACCCTTGTGTTGTTTTGCACATGCTCTTGGAAGTCTTAACTTCTTTCCTTTTGGAGCAACACCATCAAATTTAATTACTCCAAAAAGAGTTGAAGTCTTTTCATCAATCGCAGCAACCACAGCTGCTTTAGTTTCAACAACCTCTTTAACAATTTCTGTTTCGACAACCTTCTTTTCTTCAACTACATGTGTTTCATGATCTGCAACCACTCCCTCATCACTTTGAGAGTCAGTTGAAACAACGATAGTTAAAAGTAATAGAACAAAACCAAGAACAGCAAACTTATTTGCTCTGCCCTTATTCTGTACTCTTACAACAAAGTATTCTCTTACAGCTGCACCAGATGCACTAATCATAAGAAGAACTAACCAATTAAGTTCATGACCATATGTCGCAGGAAAATGATTACTCAACATGATGAAAATTACTGGTAGTGTAAAATATGTATTATGAGTTGATCTATTCTTTGCATTCTTCGCCCATTCTTTATTAACAGGCGTTCCAGATTTAGAAGCTTCAACCATCTTCTCTTGTCTTGGAATAATTCTCATAAATACGTTAGCAGTCATCCAAGTCCCTAACATACCACCAATATGAATATAGGCCGCTCTACCACTAAGAGTCTTACATAGGATATAAGACATCCCAACAAACCAAGCTAAAGTTAAAATATGACCAATGATTGGCTTTTCTCTTGTCAGCTTTCTTTCCCAAAGAAAGTCATAGAAGAACCATGATCCTATTAGAGAAAAGAGCCCAAGCATGACACCTTGAACATAAGTTAAGTCAGACACTGATGAATCAAGTAAGAATGTTCCACCACCTGTATAAAAGATCATCCCAACAAGAAAAGTACCACTCATCCATGTCCAATATGACTCCCACTTAAACCAGTGAAGACTCTCCGGAACTTTTGTCGGTCCCATGAGCATTTTTTCTACGTGATAGAATCCACCACCATGAACCATCCACAACTCACCGACATGACCATCTCTTTGAGACTGCTCATTAACTTCCAATGTTCTATCAAGCCACATAAAAAATATAGATGTCCCAATCCAAGTTACTGCCACTGTAATGTGAACCCAACGTCCTAATAGCAATACCCAATCAAACAATTCTTGACTCACGTAAACTCCTCTTAATTCAATATTATGAAACGTGATATTAAACCATATTGGCAAAGGGCCTGCCAACTGAGAACTGTTCATATTCAATGCGCGCTTTGCACAAATCCCATAAATTTAATGTGATTTTTAGTTTTACAATTAAATAACTAATCTTGATAATTAACATGACTAATACTTGGGGAAAAATGATGGAAAACTTCTTTAAACTTAAAGAAAATAACACGACGCTAAAGACTGAGGTCATTGCGGGGCTTACAACATTTTTGGCCACTGCATACATCATTGTCGTTAACCCATCGATCCTTTCAATTGCAGGTCTGTCCTATAGTGGAGTTTTAACTGCAACTATACTTGTTAGTTTCTTCTCAACTCTTGCTATGGGTCTATACGCAAAGAACCCAATCGTGCTTGCGCCAGGTATGGGCATAAATGCATTCTTTACCTTTAGTGTAGTTAAAGGAATGGGTATCGCTCCCGAGGTTGCACTAGGAGCTATATTTTGGTCAGGAATTATCTTCTTTATCATGAGTATCTTTAATATAAGAGTTCTGCTTTCAAAAGCAATTCCAACAAACTTAAGATATTCAATTTCATGTGGGATAGGTCTCTTTATAACACTTATTGGACTAGTAAATGCAGGAGTCATTGTTAAACACCCTGCAACCTTGATTACTAGTGGTGGTTTTAGTCATAGTGTATGGATATTCTTTTTAGGCCTACTACTCACTTCATTTCTCTTTTTTAAAAAAGTAAATGGAGCTCTACTTCTAGGTATTGCTGCTACAGCACTAATGTCATTTACAATAAAGCTTCCACCACAATTTCTAAACATCACAAGTGCAAGTAGCTACTTCTCTATACCAGATTTCTCGCTCATTGGAATTCTTGATATTAAGAACTCTATTGGATTAGGAATGGCGCATGTTGTTTTCAGTCTCGTCTTCACAGATCTCTTTGATAGTCTTTCTACATTTGTTGCAGTCAGTGAGGCAGGAAACTTAAAGGATGAAAATGGAGATCCAAAAAATTTAAAGAAGTCATTACTAGTGGACTCTTTTGCGACTCTTATATCAGGATTCTTTGGAACAAGCTCTGCAACTAGTTATATTGAATCGGCAGCAGGTATTGAACAAGGAGGTCGAACGGGATTAGTTGCAGTTGTTTGTGCGACACTATTTCTTCCATTTCTCTTTCTCTCACCTCTACTTTCAATGCTGACACCTCTAGCAACAGCACCTGCTCTTGTGCTCGTTGGCTTTCTCATGATGAGCTCTGTTTCAAAGATTGATTTTAGCGACATTTCAGAAGGTGTTCCGGCATTTCTCAGTATGATACTTATTCCTCTAAGCTACTCAATTAGCCAAGGAATAATCTGGGGTTTCCTCTCTTATACAATTTTAAAAGTTCTAACGGGAAAGGCAAAAGAGATTCATGTTGGTCTCTATATTGTCGACGCTCTCTGCTTAATGTCTATCTTCTTAAAGTAGATCATTTAGTTGTTCATCAGTTAAATCTGGATGATAAGGATTTTCATTCTCTGCATGGTCATGGTGATCGTGTGATAATGGCATATTATTACCATAGATATACCTTTTAAATTCTTCTTTAAAACTTCTACCTGCGTAGGCCTCAAGATCAGATCTAAAGCTCTCACTAGTTATGGTTTTAAACTTATTCTTAATATAATATTCTTTAAAAAAATCCTTGAGGCACTTTTCGCCTAATTTGCTGCTCTCTTTCTTTAATAAGTTATTAATATAGGCCATGAATGATCGACCACTCTTATAAGAGCGCTTATCTGTTTTTCTAACGTACTGTCCGTGGTTTCCTAAATTCATAGAGTCGTACTTAGGCTTTTTTCTACTAAGACTAAAGAAATCACGCCAACTAGCTACCGCCTCATCAATCCAACCGGCATCTCCATTAGCAGGCATCACTGATCTTGCAAAATAATTATGTTGCAACTCATGTCCTACGGCAAACCAGCCACTGACAGCTGCTCCAGCATACTCCATTCCTCCACGAAGTTTACCTGTTCCATATAAGATAAACTGAGGATGTGGCCATGGACCATAATCCCCTTCTAATTCTTTAATGACTTTATTTACTTTCCTCTTTAATCGACGATTAAGGCGAGTTGATTTTGAATAAATAGTTATGGGAAGATCTCTTCCATCTACTGAGCGATACTTGTAATCGATTCGCTTGAACTTTGATTTCTTAGTCAGATGAAAATAGAGAGATGAAGATGTGAAGTATTCAGGGTAAGAAACATGTGTTATACCTTTTTCATCCGTTTGCATTTCTCCGTTAGTGAAAAGCTCATATTTATTACTTTCATCGTTAACATTTATAGATAAGTTAATTTTAAATTGATCGTACTCATAGTTCGCAGGAATATAGCGCTCAAGTAATTCTCTATCTTTCATGTCCTTCATAAAGAAGCCAGCAGCAAGTTCTCCCTTTTTGTAACTCACACCTTTAACAATCGGACTCTTGATACTTAGAAGATAAGTCCCTGGAGTTAGTTTTCTATGCGCTATACGAACTTTACTTTCTTTATTTGGAGTATCTATTTCTAATTGACCTACCTCTACATTATTAATTTTCACACTAGTTGGTGTACCTAGAACGTCAAATATTGGATAACCAGTCTGAGAGATTTCAAAAGTTATTTCACTATAAGCAAATGATTTCTTAGTATTAATATCAAAGAATATATTGTATTTTGCCTTTTTAAAATCAGACCACACCGCCTTCTTCCCATTTACTATAAATGGTTGAGGAGACTTAATATCAGCAGCATAACAAAGCTGCATAAGTCCCAAAAAAAGAATGGATAGTATTATCTTCTTATTCATTACCTTCTAATATATACAAAATGAATAATATATACCTGAGTTTTGAAAGAGTTTCCCCCTCTTAGAAGGATTGTCTATTCTTTTGACACTCCCCATAGATTCTTCACTTTAACTGTATCTCTTCTCTTTATCTGACATAGTAATGTACTACTAAAAATACTATCAGAGGTTAGAAATGAAGAGTTTTCTTATTTCACTACTATGTCTTGTGACATTTTCAGAAGTTATAGCAAAAGACTTTGTCCTAGTTGGCGTTGCCGGATACGGAACAAGAAGACCAGGAAACGAATGGCAGCCAAGTGGTGCCCATGAAAATCTCCCCTACGGTAATGCTTATAAGAGATTTGAGTTAGTTCACTATGCAAAGAAGAAAGAACTTAAAGCAATTATCTCTGAATTTAATTGTAAAGATGGAAAGCAACAATCAGATCTTGGACTCATTGTGATGGCCAATAGTTGGGGCTCAGGAAAAGGAATAAAACTCACTAAAATGTACAAGAAGGCCTGTGGCAGAAAAGCGGACCTCTTTATAATGGTAGACGGTTTTAAAAAACCACTTCTTCCTCAGGGAAGAAAACCGGTAGCAGATAAGTGTTACAACTTCTATCAAACCAAAGGAATTATCCACGGTAAGAAGATAAAGACTTGTGTAAATTATGACTTAACCGATAGAAGGTGCCCAAAGGGTGTTGGTGGTATAGAGTGTCATATTCGTGTTGAATGGACAGGAACGGCCTATGGAGCGGATATAATAAATGACTATATCCTAAGGCACTGAGTAAAAGTCTTTGAGAGCTGTGATAAACATACCAGCTCTCTTAGGGAATCCATTTTCTAAATATTGCGAATACCTTTCATTTACTTTTGACTCAAACCCACTTGAGTCATAGTCATCTAGACTTAAATTATCGACACTGACTTGAAAAGGATAATTACATGCAGCGCTGAATGCTTTTTCAAGCGCCTGTGGGGTTACCTCAACTTTCTCAAAGTCTCTTTGTTGGTTGATATCTCTACCATCAGGATTATACCAATATCCAAAATCATCCAATGTTCTTCTTTGCTTTCCAGCAACACACCAGTGTGAAATTTCATGAAGAGCAGAGGCAAAGAAATCACTTCGACATATGATTCGATGTTCATCTTGCTCAGCTTTAGCAGCTTCATAGAAAGGCTCATCAGCACCGTACTCTAGAGATGTTCTAAACTCTTCTCTAAATGTATCGTGAAATACCTTTTGAATGTCTTCGATCTTGAATTCCATGGGGTGAAACTACCTCAAAAATTATCAAAAAAAAAGACCCTCATTGAGGGCCTTGATTCTTTATTTATGATCTTTTATTTTTGCGACAATATCATCAACTTCCTTCTTGGCATCATCACACTGGGCCTTCCAGTTACCGTGATCAAGCTCTGAATCATGATTCATTAAAAGTTGTCCAAGGGCCTTAGTCTTTGCATTGAACTCTTTTAAAAGTACCACAGCAAGTTCTTCATCAGACATTCTTTCAAGAATATCCATAACCTCGTTCATATCTTTATTATCAATCATTTCATTCATTTCTATTTCGCCTTTGAGTAAACAACTCTATCTTGAGTCTGCTCGATTATATCTGCAACAATTTTCATTGCTTCTTCAAGACCAGCATCCTTTTGAAGAGATTCAACCCACTCTTCCTTTCTTTGCTTGAAGTCTTCTTGCCACTGCTTTTCTTCCCCAGGTCTTACTTTTTCGTGAGACTTAAGAGAAGCTTCAAAGTGA
This sequence comes from Bacteriovorax sp. MedPE-SWde, assembly GCA_001874305.1. GTDB lineage: Bacteria > Bdellovibrionota > Bacteriovoracia > Bacteriovoracales > Bacteriovoracaceae > Halobacteriovorax_A. The sequence goes on from MPCU01000011.1 coordinate 89,362, forward strand.
GAAACAACTAAGTTAGTATTTACATCATCAAGCTTCAGTTTTTCAACCATCTTCTTATTTTCTTTTTCTTCTTTTAACCACTGCTTAAGATTTAGAGTTACTTTTGTCTCTTTTCTTCTCTTTTTCAAGTAGTTAACATTCTTAACTATCTTCTTCATTCTCTTATCTTTGCTAACTCTCTTCTTAGACTTATTAATAAGAGATGGAATATCGTAGCTAAACTCTTTCCAAAGGTTGAATTTCTTAGCGCTTACTTTATCCCATGGAAGAGAGTACTTAAGATCTTGCTCTCTATTTTCTACATAGCTAAAAGGATCTGGAAGAATAACATCTGGAGTTACACCTTTATACTGTGTAGATCCACCATTAATTCTATAGAATTTTTGAATTGTTACTTTTAAAGCTCCAAACTTGTGTCCTAGAATATTTGAAAATGGCCCTTGGTCAAGATTAAGTACTGCTTGAACAGTTCCTTTTCCGTGTGACATTTCACCACCGACAATTACAGCTCTCTTATAATCCTGTAGAGCTCCTGCAAGAATTTCTGATGCAGAGGCAGAGAATCTATTAATCATTACAATTAATGGTCCACCATATTCTACAGATGAATCAGTATCTGCAAGAACATCGATTTCGTGATTGTGGTTTTTTATTTGTACGATTGGACCTTTTTCAATGAAAAGACCTGACATTTGTTTAGCATCTTCAAGAGCTCCACCACCATTATTTCTAAGATCTAGAATAACAGCATCAACACCCTGCTTTTTCACTCTCTTTAACTCGGTTCTCACATCATCAGTACAGTTAACACCACCACCAAACTCTCTATAGAACTTTGGAACATGAATATAGCCAACTTTCATCTTTAGACCTTTCAGTTCAATAACAGATGACTTAGTAAAAGATGCTCCAATTGTGACTACATCTCTTGTGATAGGAATTGCTTTTCTTGAACCATCAGCTTTCTTAACATGAAGTTTAACGATAGTTCCTTTCTTCCCTCTAATATATCTAACAGCATCATCAACTCTCATTCCCACGAGATCAACGGCTTCTGCTTCCGCATCAGAGTTTCCTTCAGATACAGCGATAATAACGTCTTCTACTTCTAGCTCTTTTTGTCTCCAAGCTGCTCCTCCAGGAACAATCTTAACAACTTTAATATATCCTTCATCTTCTTGAAGAACAGCACCAATACCTTCTAGACTACCTGACATATCAATATCAAAGTCTTCTTTTCTCTTTGGTGGCATATAAGTTGTATGTGGATCAAAAATTTCAGAGATAGAGTTATAAAAACGCTCTAAGTAATCCATACGATCATCTTGTAGCTCTCTTTCAAAGTATCTCTTATACTTTTTAGCTATAGCATCATGCGCTTTAGCAAGCATTTCATCTTTAGTAAGGATTTTTGTACTCTTCTTTTTCTTAGATACTTTCTTCTTCTTTTTCTTCTTATCTTTTTTTGGATTTTTCAAGTTATCTTGATCTTCCATGATAGAAACATATCTTGCTAATGTAGATTGCTTGAAAGTCTTTCTCCAAAGCTGTTCAAGATCTTTTTCTTTCTTAACAAACTTTCTCTTCTTAGGATCAACTTCAGCAAACTCTTTCTTCGTGAAGTTAAATCTCTTTTTGAAATACTTCTTTCTGTAAGACTCGGCCTGCCCTATTCTCTTTTTCATGATCTCAATTGACTGATCAACAACAGGATACTTTCCACCTAACATTTGATCATCCATCTTAGACTTGTACTTTGCAAGCTTATCGACATCTGATTGTAGTAAGAATTGTTTTGAGTAATCGAGCTTCTCTACATACTGAGTAAATGCCTTTCCTGAGAGGTCATCATTTACTTCTAATTTTCTGTAGTGATACTTTTCAAGTGCTTCTTTGAGAATTTTCCCAAGAAATTGTTCGCGGTTAACGCTGAATAGACCACCTTTTTGATCCTGAGCAAAAGCTGAGCCCATAAGAGTAAAAGTGACTAAGAGAGTGAGGAATTTACGCATTTTATCTCCGATATTTTTGTGCTATCCGTTATTTTATCTCGTCTCTAAGTACTAGAAAAGAGGAAAATATTATTAGATTTTACACCCTATCGGAGGAAATTAATGCAAACAAATGTAATTTTTTTGTCAAGTTATGAACCCTGCAGATTACTCCACTAATTCACACTTAGTATTGAACTTATATACTTCAGCTTCTCTTACAGCTTTTTTAACAAGTTCTTCACACTTATGTTCTTCGATGAATCTTTCAAAGTAGCCATCCTTAGGCTTAATTACCGGGTGCTTTGGGGCAAAGAGTGAGCAAGCATCATCGTGTGGAATGACTGAGATATCGTGTGTACCGATCTTTTGTGCCTCAGTTATAATCTCAATCTTATTATGACCAAGAAGTGGTCTTAGAACTAATTTACTACAGGCCTTATCCAGCGCCGACATATTATGCATAGTCTGACTTGATACCTGACCAAGAGCGTCCCCCATTAAAAGAGAATCGGCCTTTACTCTATAAGATAAGTAAACAGAACAATCCATCATATACTTTCTAAAGAGTAGAGTTCTATATCTCTCATCACATTCCTGAGCAATATAGTTTTGAATATCACCAAAAGGAATGATGTGAAGTTTAAGACCATTTTGAAATCTTGAAAGTTCTTTGGCCATCTTAATAATCTTTTCTTTAACTTCTTCACCAACATATGGATAGGCATAGAAGAAAGCAAGAGTTTGCTTACAACCTCTTTTAGACATGAGGTAACTTGCAACTGGTGAGTCAAATCCACCAGATATCATTGTAACGACACTTCCACTCGTTCCAACAGGAAGACCACCTACCGCCTTTAATCTTTCCCACGACATGAGAATAGAATCATTCATTACCTTCACATCAACTAAGAGATCAGGAGTATGAACATCAACTTTAAGATGAGTATTTTTTAAGATACCCGTCGCGATATAGCGATTCATATCTTGAGACTTCATCTCAAATTTCTTATTAATTCTTTTAGATTTTACTTTAAAGGTCTTTGCATCAGTTCTTAGAGCAAGTTCCTTTATCGCCATATCTACGGCCTTATCAAGGTCTAGCTCAATTCTTCTTACAGGTTGAATTGAATTTAGTCCGGGAAGGTCCTGTAGTCTTGATATAAGCTCTTCAGAGAACTCTGTTTCACTCTCAGCAGTCAGTCTTTGTTGTTCGTTCTTTAGAACGAATTTCGCTTCATGATAACTTGTTAGTACCGAGCGAATATGATTCTTCATTGCTTCAAAGTATTGCTTTCTATTCTTACCTTTTAGCCAAAGTTCATCGACATTTAAAACTAGAGTTGTGTACATAATTCACCTATTTATTTAATTAAGAATGATACTTGTTTAATGACTTCCTTAAATTTCTCTAAGAGAAGGTCAACTTCTTCTTCTGTTGTAGTTGATGCAAATGAAATTCGCATAACATTCTTGTGTAGCTTCTCATCTATACCAAGGCCTACAAACATTGGGTTCTTTCCTTTAATTTTAGAAGAACATGCTGTCGTACTTGAAATATAAACATCTTTAGACTCTAAGTGACGTAAGAGAACATCACTAGGAATCCCTTTGAATATCATGCAAAGGATATAGGGAGAGCTCTCTTCTATTGAAAAAGGAAACTGTATATTCTTGTGAAGTTTCTCAAAAGAGTTTCTAAGTTTAATATTTAGTTTTTGTATTTTAGAAAAGTTTTCATCTAAGTTAGAAATTGCTATCTCTAAAGCAAGTTCAAATCCTAAGATTAGTGACGTTGCAGGAGTAGACGACCTTAGGCCTAGCTCATGTCCTCCTCCATCAAGAAGAATCTTTAACGGCAAATCCTTTTTAAAAATCAGTGCAGCAACTCCTCGAGGACCACCTATTTTATGCGCAGCTATTGAAATATAATCAATCGCCGATTTCTCCAAAGAGAAAGGAATCTTCCCTACTCCTTGAACAGCATCAACGAGAATCTTTGTTTCAGGACTCTTCATTTTTATAACTGAAGCAATCTCATTAACATTCTTAATCGTCCCAGCTTGTGAGTTAACAAGAGTTATAACAACTAACTCAGTTTCCTCATTAACACTTTCAATTAAGTCCTCTGATTCAAGAAGAAACTCATCTTCAATACTAAGAGCATTTGAAATACTTGGGTGATCACTTAGGCAGTAGATCGTTTTGCCTAGATCTGAGAATGTTTTAATGACCTGATTATTTGACTCTGTAGCAGATGATGTGAAGATTAATTCATATCCACTTGCTCCAAGAAGATTCAAAATATTCTTGCGAGATTTTTCAATCTTCTTTTGAAGTTCTGTTCCTAACTTATGCTTGCTTGAAGGATTCGCAAAATCATCCTTTAGGCTCTTGCATACAAGAGTGTGGACTTCATCTAAAAGTGGAGTTGTAGCTGCGTGGTCAAAGTAAATCATAGTGTCGCATAATGCCTAGCACAGCGTCATCTGTCAACAAGATAAGGCGCTACTTCCCTTTGAAAACATCCTTCATAAAGTAGTATTTTGCAGGACATACGGCCTTTAAAACCTCTGGATGAAGCTTGTACATTGAAGCTGCTTCAGCAAAGCCTTCGTACTTATTCGCCATTGAATACCTTGAGATATTGCACCCCGAGTTATAAATTCTTTGCCATTCGATAGTATTTTGGTGGCTTCTTCCTGTGCTACTTCTTCCATAACCAGAACTATGACCTAACTCGTGAACAATCACAGCAACACGGTCTTCGCTTTCAAGTTCTCGCCACTTTTTATAGAGATGAATACGAGCATTGGCCAAAGAGTCACCTGCTTCAAAGTTCACAACTCTAATAAAATTTTGGCGAAAAGAAGGAAGGACACTTCTCTCATAAAATGAAAAGGCCACAACAATGTCGTTCATTTCCTCGAGTGTGAACTCATCATACTCCGCCTTAAAGTCTCTATTCTTATAAAAATGTGAAGGATTATAACCATACCTTTCTACTAAGTAGAACATTCTCAATGATTTCTGATAACCAAAGGTTGTGATGATATAGCAATCGAGGGCATTTTTCTCACATGTATCTGAAGAAGTAACTTCCTCAAATTTACTACCTAATAATAGCTTAACAGTTTCACTACTCGTGTTTCGGGAATTAAACCAATTAAGAAAGAACTCATCATCATAGAGATCAACCTTATCGGAAATACGCTCTCTTACTGCTTCAGAATTGTGAGCAAACCACTCGATCTGGAAGCTTCCATCGTCATCAAAGTACGATGCATGTATTTGAGAAAAAGTAAGAAGTAGAATAATGATTTTAAACATATGCGCCAATATAGCACAAAAGGATTTTAGGAGTTACTAGAACTAAAAGATTACATAGTCCTAAGGATGATAAAGGCCTACTCGCCCTTTCCATACTTATTAAGTAATTGATTATACATATTCTCTTTATAGATTTGTTCGACAATCCTCTTAATCTTCCTACGCTTATTGACCGGATAGTCCTTGCGAATAAATACCCATTGCTTCTTAGCTTTCTCAATAAGAATTACATTTCCAAAGTCTTTAGGGGTAAATCCAAGCTGCTTCATCCAGTAGTAATATGCTGGCTCTGAAAAAACAGATGCATCAGAAGCTCTATTCTTAGAGAGCAGACTAAGAGATTGCTCATAGCTATTTACGCGAACGATGCTCTTGGGGTAATTCTTTAATTGCTTATATGAAGCTGATCTGTGATAGATAAATCGTTTATTTTTTAAGTCTTTGAAAGTTTTAATCTTTGAAGATTTTCTCGTTCCAGCGATGACATCAATATCAAATTGGATAGCAAGTTTATCCCCTGCAGATAGTGAGGCATCATGCGCCTGAGATGAAACGAGATCAATCTCCCCTTTCTTTAAAAGTGCTAACATTCTTTTAAAGGGAAGAATTTGATTACTATAGCTAAGACCAGATCTCTTCCCAATCTCATCATTTAACTCATAAATGATTCCATATTTAGGGCCTGCCTTGTCCTGCCAGCCATAGGGAGGTAGATCCATTGTTCCAATTTTCAGAACATCTTCGCCGAGGGCACTTGAAAGCGTCCCCAATAAAGAGAATGTTATTAATAATATTTTGATAAAACCCATGCTAAATAATTATACATTATATAAATACAATTAGTTAAGTTCTATCTATGAATTCTTTTCAAATTCTTGGCTAAATAAATGAAATAAGGCTAGAGTCTCTAACTATGAAGAAATACACTATTTTGCTGCTATTTTCGACACTGTTCATTTCTTGCTCTAAGACTGAGACGAGTATGGATCTACACTTCATTGAAAGTGATATTTACGGTGGTCAGAGAGCGGATAAGAATGAATGGCAAAGTGTTGTATCAATCCTCAAAATCAATTCGAGAGATGAGCTCTCTTCAAGCTTTTGCACTGGAACTTTAATTGCCAAAGATATTGTCATTACTGCCGGCCACTGCCTCACAAGAAATAAGAACTACTATATTAAAAATGCTGCCGTATCTAGAGATAGTATAGATTCTAACGAGCACCGCTACTCTAGGATAAAAGATATTTCTATTCATCCAAGATTTAATGGAGTTGAAGGCCCATGGGACTATGCCTACATAAAGTTAGAAACGAAGCTTAATCTAGACCCCTCTCTCTTAAGCAAACTTGCAACACCAAAAGAATTGCAAACTCTTAGCACATCTTCTCCCGTAACTATTGTCGGCTTTGGAAAAACCGAAAAAAAAGTAAAGGGAGTAAAGTTTAAAGCTAATACAACAATCACAAGAATTGATTCTCAAGAGTTTCGTGCAGGGGGAAAAGGAAGGGACACATGTAGTGGTGATTCAGGAGGTCCTGTTTTCTATAACTTTAATGGTGTAGAAAAACTAATAGGTATAACTTCTAGAACTCCTCGAGACGCTACCATTTTTTGTGGTCAATCAACAATATATGGAAAATCATCAGATGCGAGTACTTGGTTTGAAGCAGAGATGCTCTATGAAGAAGCTCTTAAATTCAATGCACAATCTTTTCAAAAAATAAATAAGGCGATCTCTTCAATTGATTACTCTTACAAGTATTATGTCCTAAGAGCGAAGCTTTATATAGAATTAGAAAAACTTGAAGAGGCCTCCAAAGATTTAACAAAATCAATTTCACTAAACCCAAAGGATATTGAATCACTTAAACTCCTTTCTGATTTATACCTTGAACTCGGTGACAAAGTACAAGAAGAAACTATCTTAAAAAAACTGCTAAAGCTTACCCCTAATGACGATAAGCTTTTCTCTCGCCTTTTATTGATTTCACAAAAGGATGAGGTTTCTCTAATTAGAGCACAAGGCCACTTCTCCTGGGGACAATATCAAACAGCGCTTGAGTTACTTAATGATATTCAACACCTCGACCAAGCAAGGTATCTTTTAGGATTTGCTAAATTAAAAATTGATGAGCCATTAGAAACTATAAAGCTATGGAGTTCCATAGTAGATAAGAAGTCAGTTTATACTAATACAACAGACTCCAATGGTGATGCTTCACTCTTTTCAACTATTAAATATAATAGCCTAGAGCTCTCTGGTCTTTATTTTCAATTTAATTTTCTCCCTAGTCATCAAGATACTTATGGAACGCTTCCAACACAAATTGTATGGACACAGAAGAGATTAGAACTGCTTAAGCTATTCACTGATAATGGAATTCCTTTTAATGTCCAAAGAAACTATGACGAGTTCCTCTACTTAGTTAAGAATAGTAAGATTGAACTCATAGAGATTCTCATCAATCTTGGCATAGACTTTAACGTTAAAGGTAGAGATGGCATAACAGCAAAAGAACTTGCGTTAAAGGTTGGTAACCCTCGCGTAATAGAGTTATTTGAGAAATCAGAGTAGCGCCCAGAACTGACTAAAGAAGTGACAGTGTACTATTTAGACAGCTAAATCATTCGTAATCAATCGTCTAACCACCTAGAAGTACATACTACTTTTGGCACTACTATTGCTTATATATAAGTATGCAAAGACTTCTTATCTTAATCACATTCACAGTTCTCGCTCAGGTCAGCTCAATGGCCTCACCGACGAAGCTTTTAAAAGCAATGGATATGATTAAGATGGTCGAGTCTCTACAGACTGTAGAAATGGGTCATTCTGCAAATTCAGAACTTAATAAGATCCATGCAATCCTTACTAATATTGAACTTGAGTCTCTAAGCGAATATCAACTTGAGATCTTCGAAAATGTAAGTGATAGAGCTGAAAAACTTCAAAAGAAAACTATCACATCAACTAGCTCATGCGATTATTTTAACAAGATAGCAAATAAAGAAATAACGAAAATTCAAAACTTAATTACTAATAAGAAAGTTTATAAGTCTTCAATGAAAGCGAGACTTCTTGGACAACAGGTTAAAGACAAGAAGTACTGCCCACAATATACAGAGTGGACAGCAAGTATAATTAAGTTATTCAAAAATGTTTAAGTCACTACTCCCATAAGTAATAGAAATTTACACCAAGAGGAATATTAGTATCATCGTAAGCGCCATTCCACTCGGCCTTAACAACACCGGCCTCTAGAATTACTCCAGCTTTTCTCTTATCATTAATCAGATCAACTCCTAATAAGAAACCTTGTGTTTTTGCTGTTACATTTATATTTTCATCATCAAATGAATCTGACTTTAGTTCTGTATCGGTGTCGTAGTTTGCATAGTTTAAGTTTCCATAGACAAGGACATTCTTATTATAGCGATAACCATAGATCAGTTCGACTTCCCAAGCGTCTATATCAAGTCTTGCTTTATAAAGCCTTTCAGTGGAATCACTCTTAACCTTATGGGCGTCTTTATCTTCACTCCCCTGTCCTAGTCCGGCCATGATTGCGATTTTGTGACCTTCTTGATCATGTGTACCCAAAGGCTGATACTTTAATCCAAACACGGCAGCTGAATCATGAGTGGCCCTATAATAGGCATCTAGTTTTTCTATAACTCCAAGCTGGGCATCAAGAGTAAAGCCTTCACTTGCTTGAATCTTTCCATCCGTATTCTTAGTTGCCCCAGAGCCAAAAATGGTGTCCCCATAGAGAGAAGCTGTTTCGTACTTATGGGCCTTTCCATATCCAAGCTGAACACGTCTATTTAGTGTATCGCCTGTTACCTCTGGTCCATGGAATCTATTACCAGGTGTTTTAAAATCAACGGTGGTAGAACATGATGCTAAAAGTGCCATAAGTGCTGAATATTGTATAAGTCTCTTCATGATATCTCCTAATCCCTACCATTCTATCAATAAGATAAATTTTTCTCACCTCGTGAGATAATTCCCCACTTGCGCATCAAGTCGTGATATTTAATTCATAAAGTGATTTAGTTTTATAAACTTAAATAAGGGGAATGAAATGAAATTTCTACTGGTCCTACTTCTTGGATATTCAGCACTTGCCAAAACTGTTCTTGTTACTGATATCGATGACACTTTAAAAGTTGCACATATAAGAAGCACTATTGGAACTGTCTCCAATGCATTTAGAACTAAAAATATCTTCCTTGGTATGAATGATCTTATCGCTTCAGTAAAAAAAGATGCAAACGCAGATATTTACTATTTAACTAATGCGCCAGCTGTACTCATGGGTGCTTCTCATAGAGCACTTCTTAGAAATGGTAAATTTCCAGCAGGAACACTTCTTCTAAGACAATCAGGTGTTTCATCTGATGTTCATAAAATCAATGCTCTTAATACACTTATTCAAAGAGAGTCACCTGATACAGTCATACTGATTGGTGACAACGGTGAAAGAGATAATAAATTCTATAAGACCATCATGAATACATATCCAGGAATCAATTTTAAAACATATATTAGAATTGCCTACAGTATCGATAATGATCATAAACCTCTTAGAGGACAAAGCGGCTTTATTTCATCTCTTGAAATCGCTGCTGATCTTTATAAGGAAGGTCTCATAGACTTATACAGCGTTGATAATCACTTCAATAGACATGCTCCAAAATTCATTGCGGACACACAGAGAAATAAAACAGGTATGATGTATCTTCCTAAGTGGTTAAGGTGCCAGGGCCATACCTCATTCAATACGCTCTTTGCCTTTGAACACCCTTGGTTATCAATTGTAAAAAAGAAAATTCAAAAGGTCTGCTCACGACTATAATAGTCGTGGGTTTAAGTTGGTTAATTAATTAATCAATTTTGACAAAAATATCTTTTATGTACTCAACTGTTTGATATAATTTATCAATGGGAATTAGCAGAAGAGACTTTTCTAAATTATCTTTCTTATATAGTTTGGGATCTTTAATTTCACCTCAAACAACATTTGCAAAAAAGCCTGAGCAGATTGAAGATTTCTATCTTCAAATAAATCTCTTTGGTGCACCTTCGCGCTGGCAATACGACCTTCCCATAACGCCATTTGATGGCGATAAGCTCAAAGAAAATGGTCATGTGATTACATCTCTTAATATAAGAGATGATCAAGTTACATCATCCTATAAGACGAATAAAATAAATGGCATTAACCTGCCGCCTCTTTGGTCAGAGAAACTTGATATTCTAGGAAAAAGCACCTCTCAATCCATCATATACAATAATATGCTAACTATTAGAGGGTGTGACATGGCCATTGATGGTCATGAAATTAACAGTCGAAAACTTGTTAATCCTTTTGGTACAGGAAACTCACTGACTGGACATATTAGTAATATGTCAAAAGCTCCTTACCCTGCAATTCAACTACTTGGTAAGGCATCTCCTCTATCAACAGCACCAGGGGCTTTTCATTCCACGCTCGGAATTAATCCTATCAATATCGCTTATAATGAAAGTTATGGGAAAAGTATTTTAAGTTTTGGAAAGTATGAGAAGTACTTACAGATTGAAGATAGGATTCTAAATATTCTTGAGGGTCGAGAGAGTAAGAATAGAAAATCAGTAACTAAGCTTTTAAAAAAGAATCTCGATGAAATATTTGATTTCTATGAAAATCGAGTTAAAAGCTACGAGAAAATAATTAAAGCAAATACTAAGTTTTCCAAAGAATTTAAAAATATTCCAGGATACCAATTTAAGAGAAAAGCAAGTGATTATGAAACTGACTCCATAAGATCTATGCTTGGTGAGTTCTATATTGACGGTTATTTTCTCTGTGGAGAAAACCTCACAGATATGGCCAAAGACCTCGACTACTCTGATCTGGCAAAGCGTTTTGCGATATCAGAAACTATTATTAAATATGAGTTATCATCCTCATGTCTCATGATGGTAAATCCAGTCGAAGGACTCAATATCAAAGGAGCTTATCTTGAAGATGATCTACATATTGAAAAATCCTCTGGTCTAATTGTTCCTAAAAAGGGAGTTAAGCCTAGAACAATCAAGAGAGACTTTACTTTTGATCCCCACGACATAGGTCTCATAACTGAGACAATTATGAATGATCAATTCTATAGGTGCTTTCAATCGTGCCTCCTAGAGTTTGTTCAGACTCTAAAGAAGCAGGGAAAGTTCGACAATACACTAATTCATATAACATCTGAATTTGATAGAACGCCGAGACTTGATCTTTCAGGAAGTGATCACGGCTGGCAAGGACATACCTCAACTTTCATAACTGGAAAAATTTCTGGTTCTTATGTAACAGGTAATATCTATGTGGATAATCCTCGAAAGGATGCTCTACACTTTGGTAATGGAACTTGGGGAGCAGCGGCCCCTAACAAAGAATTACAAAATCGACATATGAGTTATAGAAATATAGTTAGTACCATTTGTAATTTTTTAAATATCAAAAGCATTACACCATCTGACATGGCCTTAATATCAATTAAAAATGATAAAAAGGTCAACCTACTACTTGGAGATGCAAAGAATGTTTAAAACTCTCATCCCCTTAATAGTTATATACTTCTCTAACTGTTTTGCCAGTATCACTCATGTGGAAGTACTTGCTAATAAATACTATATTTCAAAAAAGCTCATTTCTATTTATGGAAAACAGGCCAAACCTTATATAAAAAAATATATCCTCTCTCAAAGTAAAGTCTTTGGAGGATCATGTGATCCGTATAGCTTCGAGAAAGAAAATAAAAAGGTATCTGGTCAAAAGTATGAGTGCTTCAAAGGCCTGGCCTCTCTTCGATCTGGCGATTATGGACATCAATCAGTAACAAGAGAGTTATTGATGGAGAAGGCCTGCCAAGCGATTACAAAAGATAAAATCATTCAAAAAGGCCTTAGAAAGAATAAGTTCTCATACCATCTTGTGAACAACTACTACCATAAGTTCATAAGAACAAATGACTTCAAAAAGTCCGCCTACGTAGAAATTAATAAAATGAAGATCCCTATATCTAAGAAATGGACATTGCTTTCAAAAGTTCTTTGCCGATCAAAAGAGTGGCAAAAGATATGAAGAGACTTCAAGTACTACTACTTCTTGCCATACTTTCCTCTTGTTCATCTAGAGATGAAATAGACCTCTCAAAAGTCGATGATCGCGAGTTTGCAGAATTTCTCATGGTTATGGATTCAAAGTGTATTGAATGTCATAAAGACTATGGAAACACAGATTATAAATATTGGATAAAAGAAGGTCTCGTCGTGCACGGAGACCCGAATAAATCTCCTATTTATAGATCTATCAGAGGGAGTAAGTCTGGAGGTATTCAAAGTATGCCTCCGCTTAAGAGTGCACAAATAACAGAAGAAGAGTTAAGTAAGATCAAAAGTTGGATTCTTAAACTAGATAAGATTCAAAAGACTGATAAGAAGTTAATTGTAAGCTTCGATCCTTCTAATAAGCTAACTTCAGGAGAATTACTTGAAAGATGCTATAAACAATTTACTCTCACTCCTCTTCCAATAAGTTCTGAAATTAAAAAGTGTGAAGATCTTCTTAAATATCTCTCTTATGACCAAGGCTCTTTAGTTACTACAGATATTAGAAAGAAAGTATTTAAAACATTTCAACTCTTTCACTCGAACTGGGCTAATGAGTATAATTTCTACACTAAGACAGAGAACTGGGCGACCTTCGAACTATTAGATACAGCACAAAATGCATATGCTTTTACCCATAATCTATTTTCATCTAACGGTAGAATAAAAGATCTCTTTCAAGGTGAATTAAACTATATTTCTAAGAGAATAAATAAACTAAAAAGTAATTTCCTATTAGTTAAGCAAGACGGTCGTCTCTACAGGCCTGAAGACCGCTATAAATGGGTCCTTGGTAACAACGATGAAAAAATAAGATACTGGTCCCCTTCTCCTTCAAAAGTAGCCAGAGGTGAATTGACAGGTGTCGCAATACAACAACGAAATATTAATAAAATTTATGAAGTATACAAAGATATTCATGAGCGAGAAAAGCATAATATTAACACTGATATCAATGCTGGTTTTGGAGCAGGAGTTTTAGGTAGCCCTAGTTATCTGACCCTAACTTTTGGCCACGATAACATGAGAATGATGGATGGTGGTCGCCATACGATGAGAACATGGTCTAAGAACGTATTTAAGGACTTCATGTGTAGATCTCTTCCTGTCCTAGAACTTCATGATACTTATAAATATGTGAATAAGAAATCAAAGCTGTCCTTTCAGCAAAATAATACATGTATGAATTGTCATGCAACGATAGATCCCCTATCCGGAGCGATGAGAAACTTTAGTATTGGGTTTAATAATATTATCGCTAATAAGGTAGATCTAAAAAGTAATGATATGGGACATCTTCAAGTAAGCATCCCATTTGATATTCAAAGAAATTCTCATCTTGAAAAAATTCCTTCATACGCTCTTAAAAAGAGATCTGGAACACTTAGGTATCGTAACTACCGAGGAGAACTCATAGAGAGAGGTTTCTCTAATCCAGATGAGCTTGGCCAAGAGATGATGAAACAGATCGATCCTTATATTTGCTTCTCAAAAAGGTACTTAGAGTACTTCACAGGAGTAAAAATAGATCTCGATACCCTAATTAAAAATAGAAACTTTCATACTGCACAAGAGAGGTTCTACTACGAACTTCTCCTTGAACTAGGATTAGATCTACAAAAATCTCAGAATTTAAAAGATCTTGTTAAGAATATCATCTCTCATCCTATTTATAGTCAAAGGGATTTTAAGGCCAGAGTTAAGTATGAAGATTAAGCACTTATTCATTGTACTCCTACTCTTTCAATTCCCAGTTTTGTCTCAAGCTATTTCAGGTCATTATTTCATATCAGTAAAGAGGGGGCAGTATATTGTAAAAGACGAAGTTGCAAAATATCGCCTTAAGGTTTCTTCAAGCTTCGAGATTATGAAAACCGAAGTAACACAGAGAATGTTTTTTGAAGTTACAGGATTTAATCCTTCTTATTTTAGGTTTAAAAAATACTGCAGCAAAGAACATGTAATTATAAAGAAAGAGCAGTTATGCCCAAGTCATCCCGTTGAATCAATTACAAACTCAGATATAGAAATTTTCTTAAAGAAATTAAATACTATCGATAAGAAATATACTTATAGGTTACCTACTCATCTCGAATGGGACAAGGCCGCGAGAGGAGTCTATAGAGACTCAAAAGTTCCACTGGATTATGATCAGTATCTCAATGAGATTGAAAATGTCGCTTGGGTAAAGAATAACTCAAAAGGACAAACTCACCCTGTGGCACAAAAACAGAAGAATGAAATTGGTGCTCATGACTTTCGTGGAAATATCTGGGAAGTCCTTGGTGTTTCTACGGATAGTGAAGACTTAGAAAGCTTCAGCTTTATGAAAGTTAATCCATTTTTAGAATTTAATAAAGGACGTTATCTTGTTATGAAAGGCGGCCCTTGGTACTACGACAAAAACTTTGTACTCTTATCTGAATTCAGTATGGAGTATAGAGATGTTTCTACAAATGTAATGGGCATAAGACTGGTTAGGACACTTAAATGAGAAAATTACTCCTTAGTATTATAGTTATTCATCCAGTACTTGCACTAGACTTTAACCCTGTTTTTAAAGAGGTCTCATCTGGAGATGCTATTCTTCCTGAAAAGAATCTACAGAGTGACTCTACGGTATTAAAAGTCAAAAAGTTTGAAATGATGAAAGCTGAAATTACTCAAAGTCAGTGGTTAAAGTTCATGCCTAATAATTCGGCTTACTTTAGTCGTAAAAAATATTGTCCAGACTCTTTTCGCTATAAGGGTATAAATAGATTATGCCCAGATCTTCCAATGGAGAATGTTAACTTTCATCAGATAGAAGAGTTTATCGACAAGCTCAATAAATCATCTAAAAAGTACTATTACTCATTACCAAGTATTGCAGAATACCACCTCGCCTATTGGGGGGCAGTAAGGTCTAAAAACTATGAGAGAGAACTTAAAATAAAGATGGAGAAGTTTCACCGTGACTTATCTCAGCTTGTTCATCAAAGAAGAACACGTGCTGTTAACTCTGATATTAAGAGTAATAGTAAATTCTCATATCTTATTGGCAATGTCTGGGAATGGAGTCGTGACAAACTAGTATATGAACGACCAATGTACAAGTCCCCCTATATGAGAGACTCTGTCTTAAAAATAAAGAATAAGAAAGCACCTGTGAATGCTGCATTCTTTGGTGGACACTTTGGTAGTGAGTATATGGTCAAAGAGTCTATAGTTGAAAGTGATCGCTTGGCCTGGGCGTCTAACATGCTAGGTTTTAGACTTATCAGACGTAGAAGGTAAAAAAAAGCATGCCCTAGGACATGCTCTTCTCATTTTTAAATATACTTCTTTTTTATCTTTGAGAAATAGTATTAGAGTCAATCCCCTGTTCAATTAAATGAAATCCAGGTTTAACATCTTTCATAATAGTCTTTCTTCCAGCTGGCCAAAAGATAGTGATCTTATCTATCTTCTTACTCTTTCCCATTCCAATATGAATGATTTTTTCAGACTGTGCTGTACCATTATTACCGATAAGCCCTCTATGAATAGTCTTATTACCAACCTCAGCAACAATACGAGCCCCAACAGCATCTTTGTTAGAGTATCTGGCCTTTAGCTTAAATACAGCAGACTTACCTTCCGTATTAATGTTTTTAAACATTTCAACTGTTGGAAACTTAGCATCAACAGATCCAGGATCACCATTTCTTAGAATAAGATCTAGTTTTCCATCTCTATTCATATCCGTATAAGCTAGAATATAACCATCAGCTTCACTATCTACACCTTCAAGGTATGCAACATCAACAAAGTTACCATCGCCCATATTTCTATAGAGTCTGTTTCTTTGAAAACCTGCTAGTGATGGACGAATCCCTTTAGCTTTTTTAGAACCAGAGTTTAGGATATCACCTTTATAGTGAGCAAGTATATCCATAATAGAAGACTGTGATTTAGATTGATACTTTAGTGAGTAAAGATCATCTTCATATCTTCCATTTGCCATAGGCTTACCTGTTGTTTTAATCTCATCTTCAAAAATTCCACTTGAAGATGCTCTTACAAACATACTACCTAGATCTTGATTATTCTCTCTATCATTTCCTGACCAAAGTCCATTAGCAACATAGATATCAAGGAGACCATCATTATTGTAGTCAACGAATTCTACACCTGCGACACCTTCACCAACGTTAAGTCCCTTAGCAGTTTCTGTATAACCACCACCTTTCTTACCCATGAAAAGTCTTAGACCTTTTTGGCCCACTGGAATTCTATTAACGTAATTCCAATTTGCTTCACATGAGTTATTGATCCTAGCTGTTGCATGAAAATTAACATTTGTTACAGCGATATCAGTTATACCATCGTTATTAAGGTCACCTGTTGCAATTCCCATTGCATAGTCCTCATTAATAACACCAAGTTTCTTGTTGGATTGAATGAACTCTCCATTTCCAAGGTTTTCATAAAGTGGACTTATATTACCTCTATCGTCAGCAACGATTAAGTCCATATCTCCATCATTATCATAGTCAGTTGAAACAGCAGAGTGAGGATAGATATTGATATCAAATGAAGAGTCCTTTAGAGACTTCTTACTATTGTCAACAAAACCATCTTTCTTATTATTTAGGTAGATACCTTGAACTTGATAATTCTTATTAGACGTCACTCTCTCTTTTAGAGTCGTAAAGTCTTTTGCTCCAGGGAAACCAATATAGAAATCTAAGAAGCTATCGTTATTGTAGTCCGCCATAGCAACTGGCATAGCGTAACGACTTTGAAATCTCTTATCAAATATATTTGCCTGTCTTTTAAATTTTCCATCTTTATTCTTATAAAGAACAATATCAGATGAATTGGTCACATTCTCTTCACCTGGAGTAAATCTTATAACCAATAAGTCACTATCACCAGTATTGTAAAAGTCTCCAAACACAGCGGACTTTACAAGAGTATGGTCATTTATTCCAAGAGCTTTATTATCTACCTTATTAAAGCTGAAGTTCTTATCACCAGTTAAGAGCGTTGCATTTCCTGATGCTCCAACATACATATCGACGATGCCATCTTTATTAAAATCCTCAATAGCTAGAGAGTAACCTCCCCTACGAATGGCCTCAGATCTTACATGAGTATCAATATTCATTGCTAGACCAGATTGCCTAGTAAGGTCTTTAAAAGAAGAGCCAGTACTTGTTATGTAATCAATATTTACAAACTCAAGAGAATCAATACTAAAGTTGTTTGACTTGTCTGAAGAAACAATTAATTTAAGACGACCATTTTGTTGTGCTTTCTTATCTGTCTTAGAAAGATATCTCATATCAAAGTTCATGAAGAGTTCAAGCTTTGAAAACTTAATTCCATTCTTTCTCATCTTCTTAGGAGAGAAGTATCTATCAACTACAACTTCAGAAAAATCTACTTTGGCCACATCGGAAAAGAGAGAAGAAAAGATCTCTGTAGCTTTCTTATTAGTAGATTTAACAAAATTGAAACTTCTCTTCTCAGTATAGATATTACCAAAGCTCTTTTCAGTATGGGCCTTTGGCCTTCTAAGATCAGAGATTTGAATATTCTTTGATAAGAATGAAGATATAAGACTTGCATCCTTCTTAGAGAGTGCTTCTTTGATTCCCTTAACTACACTTCTTTCAACTTGAAGATAGAGTTGCTCATCAGCATCGCACAGAGAAGGTCCGATATCATCGAAGCTCTTAGGAAGTTGTTGGCTTACCGACTGGTTAGTAACAAGCTGAGACTGAATTCTATTTAAAGTCTTACTTGCACTTGAATAGTCCCCAAAACTTTCTGCTAAAACAGATGGAGATTGGGCCAAGAGAGCGAAAGACGAAAATATTAACGCCGATCTACACATTTTCTTCGAGTTCATAATAATCCCTATTAAAAGTTATACTTAAGTTCTTCTATAAAAATAGATAGTTAAAAATGTTTCTTGTTGATATTTTCAAGGCAAATTGAAATTTAGTCAAATCGGTAAGAAAACACATGTAACATAGAGCTCATTAGAGTAGAAAGTTATCAATAATAACAGACACTTATAACAATTAAGAAATATTCGCATTTCAACGCCCAAATTCTAAAAAAACTTGATAAATAGTCCACAATTATGGTCGCTCCTAGGTCCTAGCTCTCTTGAGAGTTGTCAAAAATATCAACAACAACTGTATATATTACAAGCGACATTGAGAGCGACACCTCTCTGGGATACTATGCAATGAATCAATGGAGAGAGAATGAATATCAAACTGATACTAGTTACATCGATAATTGCCACTACTAGCTTTGCTGGCGACCTCTCTCAATTTACAGAAAAAACACTATCACTACTTCCTGCAAAAATGGCGAAAGTTGTTAAACGCAAGAAAGTATCTGTACGGTTTAAAGACCTCAATAAGAAATTTGGAAATGATTTACCTAACCCTTGTGAAACTAAGGGCTTCGTCTATGGAAAATATAGGCTTGGTAAGATAACTCTTGATAAGAGGTTTGAAGCTGTAATCACTAAAGGCGAAAGTAAAACTCAAGAGTTTCCTTGTAAGCAGAAGACATATTACAAATTGGCACAAGCAACACTTCTTCACGAAGCATCACATGCCTTTGATAATAAATTCCTATGGTTAAAGAGATCATCAAATGACAAGTCTATTAGGGCCTTTGGATTTTGGGATGTAGAGGGAATAAAGAATAAGAACTTTAATACATATCATAAGAGATCCCCTGATCAGTATGAATATACAAAGAGAAAAGAATTCTTCGCAGTCAACTTTGAATACTTTATTCTTGATCCAGAATACCAGTGTAGAAGACCAAACCTCTACAATTACTATAAGAATGAATTAAATCATACTCCATTTAAGAATGTTAATTGTGAAGTAAACAGAGTAATTAATTTCACTACAGATAATGGACTACATACAGTAAGTCTTGACCCTGACCTAATCAAAGAAGTCCAATTTCTCTTTGCTGCAGAAGGACCAAAGATGTTCAGTAAGTGGGGACATTCAATGTTCAAGCTTGTTGTTTGTAAAAATAAAAATGACACAATTGAGCAGTGTAGAAAGAATACAAAAGGACATGTGGTTCTTAGCTTTCTTGCCTATATCGATGAAGTTGGAATTGATGGCCTTAAAGGTATTTTTGGAAAGTATCCTTCAAGAATGATGGTCTCTGATATAAATAGCGTAAAGAGACAATATACAAGAGCAGAGTTTAGAAGTTTAAAATCTCTTCCTCTAAAGTTTAATAAAGATCAAAGAAAGAGATTCCTTAATCATGTACTTAGAATTTACTGGGAATACGCAGGAAGATATTTTTTCTTCGCAAATAACTGCGCGGATGAAGCATACAAAGTTGTACAAGTAGCAATTAACGAAAGAAAGACTTATAAAGAAGATCTTATGACTCCCCTAGGACTCTACAAGAGACTTCTCAAAAAAGGCTTAACAGACGAGAGCATTCTAAAAGATAAGAAGAATGCAGCAGCTAGTGGCTTCTTCTACCCTAGTTTTGGAGACAAGCTCAATATTGTTTACGAGAAAGTTAAAACGAACTTTCCATCTACAGACTGGCCAAAGAAGGTTGAAGAGTATGCAAGACTTCACCCAGAAGATAGAAGAACAATACTGATTCACTTATTAAATCCAGAAAATACAAGTCCTAAGAAAGCACACCTCTATGGACTACTTGGAATAGAAGGACATGCTCAATACCTAGATGCTCAAATGGCAATGGCCAAAGTTAGTGATTTTAAAGCACTAGATGAGCTTGGAGATGAATATAAATTAATGCTTGAGGAAACAGTAGAGCTTAAGAATGTTTACCTCTATGGTGCGGCAAAAGAAGAAAGAGGATATGGCATTCCACTTCTTAAAGACTTAAGAATGGATGACACGGTAATCAGAGAAGAAAGCGATACTCAGCGTGCAGAGATTATGGAAATCGTTAAGAGGGCCGTAATCGAGAACAACCAAGAAGTTTTCAAAAGATATGACATGGCAAAAGAAAATATAAATTTAATTAAGACTACATTAAGAAATTCAAACTAATACCCTTAGAGGGGTTAAAAAGCGGAGAGGAATTATGAAAAAGTTTTTAATTGTTACAGCAGTACTATTAACAGCAGCACAAGCTTATGCTCATACTCGTTATGAAAGAGTTTGTAGATACCACACAAATAGATGGGGTGACGAAGTAAGAAGATGTAGAACAGAGGCAGTAGCTCATAGACATCACGATGGATATGCTGACGGTTTCTTTGATGGAATGGTTTCATCATCATACCTTGTTCTTACAACTTCAGATATTTTTGATGGTTCTGATAAAGCAGATGCTCTAGAAAGTGAAATGACTCTTAACCTTGCCCTTATGGCAGAAGGTATTGAGACAGAGCTTAGCCAAGAGCTAAGAGAAATCGTTGAAGATGTAAAGGCTAACGACGAAACACTTGCAGAATCAAGTGATAGCGAAGTTCTTGATCTTATTCTTTCAACAAAGAACTAATAAAAATATAAGTGAGTGGGCCCCAACAATGGGCCCATTTATTTAACTATCATCCTTCTATACTTCATTAACATTCTATAAGCTTCTCTAATTTCAAATATTGATTTAAAATCTGACTTCTCTTCTAAAGACTCTTTTATTTGTGGAAAGTGTGACAATATAGTCCTTTCAAGATCAATCATAGAATCAATCATTCTTCTCATCTTTCCTTGTTCAAGAGCACTAATGACTGAAGAGATCATTTCAAAGTATCGAAGGGGCTTTTCTAAAAAGAAAATATTCTTATCCAGCAAAATACTTTCAAATGTATCTTTTGAAATATCTGAAGTCATAAATATAGTTGGTATATTCTTTTTCCTGACATGTTGATTATAAACATCTACTCCCTTTACCGATTCAAGATGGTAGTCCATCATAATAAGATCTGGCTTAATATCTGCTAAAGTGGATACAAAACGATCTGGGGATGAAAAAGTCATAACAACCATATTAAGATTAGAGAAAGATTCTTTTATAGACTTTAGGATATCTCTTTCATCATCTAGAACAAAGACAACACCAACATCTTCAGGAATAATACTGCTATCGACCTTTTCATAAGTTGTATCCTTAAATGACGTATCTCCATCCACGATATCACTTACAATTGCCCTTACATCTTTTCTCTTTACTTCTTTTCCAAGGGACTCAATTTGCTTTAGAAGATGATCGTCATAGCAGTCCATCTCATCAAGAAAGTGCTGTTCAATAGAATTAATACTAATTAAATAAACATCAACATATTCCTGAATATAATCAATTTCAAAGGCCAGGAACTTCGTCTCTAGGTGATGTACAAACTCTCCTAATTGGTCAAAGCCAATCATTTGCATCGTTCCTTTTAGGTTATGTAACAACCTCATTATCTCTTTGGAGTTTGAATTTTCACATGTTCTTTCAAGGCTTATTAAAAGCTCAGCAAGACGACTAAACGTATCAAGGATTTCACCTTTATCTTCTGAAGAAATTTCTATTAAATTACTCATTTGCCTTCCCATTATTAAGTCTAAGTATAAAGTCTTTCTTTTGGCAGATCTGCTCTAGAGTAAGATCGCCTCCCATTTTTTGTGCCATATCCTTAGATATAGACAAACCTATGCCTGTCCCCATATCCTCAGATTTTGTCGTAAAGAACTCTTGAAAAATTTCCTTTTTAATTAAGTCATTAATCAGTTGGCCATTATCACGAACGATAATTTCTAAATAGTCTTCGTGTTGCTTAGTTAGAACCTGAATTTGAGCATCTGATGAAAATCGAACAGCATCAAAAGCGTTACTAATAAGGTTTATGAGGATTTGAACAACATAATCGTAGTTCGCATAAGCTGATATAGAGTTGGCCTTAAAAATTAAACTTACTTTTTCTTCTTTTGATCTCATCGAAAAAATTGAACTCAAATGATCAAAGACATCACCAACATTAAAGCTTGTTAAGTTAGAAGTTTGACTTTTTCTTGATCCTCTTAAAATAGACTCTGCAATAGTTTCAATTCTTTTGATATTTTTTTCAATAAGACTACCGGCTTCTCTCTCTTTATCAGACTCTCCCATAATCTTCATTCTTGTTGCAACGGTGCTTATGACACATAAGGGATTATTTATCTCGTGAGATAAACGTGCAGCAACCTTACCAATACTTGCAAGTTGAAATTGACGTTCTAACTTCTTTCTAAAATTATTCTTTATTTCTGTTATATCCTGGGAGATTGAAACAAAGTATTGAAAGCGGTCAAACTCATCAAAGACAGGAACAATAGTAGTATCTAGCCAAAAGTAATTACCGAGCTTACCTACATTTCTAATCTCTTCTTGAAATATATTACCTTTGAGGACTTTTCTCCACAGATCCTTCCAAAACTCTTTACTATGGAAACCAGAGTTTAAAATCTTTACAGGACTTAAGAGTATTTCATCTTGAGAATAACCAGAAACCTCCAAGAACCTCTCATTAACTTCCGTTATTCTTCCTTGTTTATTAATTACCATTAAAACGGCATGCTTATCTATTGCCTTTTTAAACATCCCTAGTGTTCGGTTCTCTCTAAGGAGGGCCTCTATACTTCCTTGCCCGTTTTTCTTTTTTAAGATTGAAAGGCCCGATAGTTCATCATCATCATCAAATAATGGTGAAATAAAAATATCAAAATGATTGCGACGGTGATCCTGAAAATCAAAAGAGAATGGACTCCAGTTCTCTTTCCTTAAATAGAGTTTGATTTTTGTATATAGAAACACATCGAATTCACGATCACCTGATTCGAGTTTCTTAAATAGTTTTCCCTCATGTATGTCCAACCTAAACAACTCTAATTGATTGTTTTTCACGTCAATATTCTTTGCCAATTTTTCCATAGCATCCCACCTTGCTTGCTATAGTATCGACTGAAATTTTATTTAGTATACGAGGGTCTAATTCATTAAAATCACAATTACGTGGTCCTTGCCACGTACATAAATCACTATTTTTTGCAATTATTTATCATATAGATTTAAAGTTATTAGTAACTTATAAAGTTTATAACTAAGAAACCTCAAGAGGAAAAAGTATGTATCGTACAGACTTTTCAAGAATCATAAAGGCCAAGAGATCTGAGCTCAAGATTGGTCAGGTTGATATGGCAGCACTCCTCGATATAAGCTACCGTCACTACCAAGATATAGAGACAGGTAAAATAAATTTACGTCTCGATACTATTGTAAAAATATCAGAGAAATTAAATATTCACTTCTGCATTCAAAATGGAAGAATTCATGAAGGCCTTAAAAGTGGCGAGATGACTGATCTTCAATTAATAAATCAGGTCTCAACACAAATGGAAATAGGTGTAGCAATATTTAATAAAGATACTTCTTATTTCTTTATTAATGATTTTCTTGCACAAATAAACAGCGTCCCTCCTAAGAATCACTCTGGAAAGAAAATTTCAGATATCGTTCCAGAGATTGCAGTTAAGCTAGAATTGTCCATTCATAAATGTATAAATGACAAGGAAGTAATCTTTAAAGAGATTTCAGGGCTTGTTCCAAGGGATCTCTTCGAGACACATTATCAGGTAGCGATGATTCCCTATGATGAAGATAAAGTCCTTATGCTAGTTAAAGATAGAACACTCTATAAGGCCGCTCATGAGAGCTTTAAAGAATTATCAACAAAGCTCAAGTTACAAATATCGATTCCTTCTATGGAAATACCTCTAAGAAAAATGGACAGGGATGCAGCTCTTGGTAATTGGGATTTTTTAAAAACACTACTCATGCAACTCTACCGTTAAGCTCTAAAAGAAAAGTCTAAGCTCCGCCGAAAACAAAGTAGTATTAGGAATATTTCTTCCAGCGAGTACTTTCTTATAATTTACACCAATACTTCCTGGAGCTTGAAATTCCTTATTCATATAGGCCTTCACAGTAGTAAAATCGATTCCAACATTTAATGTTGTAGACTCCCATGAACTTATAGACTCTAGTTTTTGATCATAGTATTCAACTTGAGAGATGTAGTTATCTTCTAATTTAATTTCATAGTCTATTCCAGAGTGTATCTGCCACCATGAATTAATATGATAAGAATATGAGGGCGAGATTGTGAACTTAGGTCCAGGGTTTATTTTATAATTATTCTTTTCAACAGTGAGATCAGAATTAGATGAAGACGGTCTCAATTCTTTTTCAGTAGGAAGTGAGAAGTGTGCCCTCGCAGAAAAATTAAAGTCATTCTTCTTATAACTTTGACCAAGGCCTGATTCTATAAAAACACCCCAGTGTCCACTTCCAAATCCAATATCTTGAATGATATCAGGATTATCCAAGCGCCCTGTTGGGATACTCAGACCAGTAGAAACTAATGCTCCCCCATCTCTCCACACTTTATAGCGGTGTTTAACACCAAGTTCAATATCACCAAGCCCACTTGCTTGCCATTCTCCAAGTGCTTCATAGCCATAGAAGTTTTGGACTGCTGACTGAATAAGACCTTCATCAGCATCAGGAAGAGAGTTCATATCGAGAACAACTCCATTATTATTAGATGAGTTTTTTAAAATTTCGTTAACTTCATTATAATTATTTCCCTGGGTCCTCACAGGTGTCACATTTATATTTGCTCTGTAATATGGAATCACTCCATAGAATGTTGTCCTATTTGTTATTCCGTAACCAAAACCGAAACCTGTAACGTTAACCTTGGCCTTTACATCAAAGCGATAATTAGCAGCAACCAACTTATCATAGGCCTCGACACTATTTGATTTTAAGTCTTTAAGTATATATTCATTTACCAAGTCAATTTCTGATAGAGACTGAGAATCTAGTTTAAAATCTACTGAGTAATTTTCTTTTGTTCCTGAAATATTTTGAAAACTATCTACTCTATCTGACTGAACTTGTCTGACGGCAAGAAGACGAACACCTTTGGGAAGTGTTTCATCGTAGCGGGCCAATGCTAGAAAAGGAATGGTTAGTAGAATTAGAATGATTTTCACAAGTGAATACTACCAAATTTAATAATATTTAATAGATTAAATAACGCACCATGTAAACATTTCTAAACCTAGGATATTTATATTTCTTTCTGGTATAAACTCTTACGTTTAAAACTTTAATGCACACTGGAGCTCAATGAAAAAAACCTTCGCGCTATTATTTTCAATCACTCTCATACTCTTAAGCTGTAAGGGTGAAGAGATAGATTCTAAGCATGAAGTTAGAACTGCTACTGCTCAACAACACGACAAAGCACCCTCTCCTATGGGGACGAATAGCTCTAAGCCTGGAAAGAAGCAAGATAGAGTTTATAAAATTAAGGGGACTTACTATTTAGATACTATTGAAGTTAATAAACCCATAGAAGGCGGCCCTAGAATTATCCAAGGTCTTGGCAATCTTATTGCTGACTTGATTGTTAGAATTGGCGGTAACTTTGATGTCTCAGTTGATCCCATACCATTTGATGTAACTGATATAGACCTCGATGTTGTAAAGCAAGCAGTTGTGAAGAAGATTAATATTGAAGTTGTTGATAAGAAGAAAAAGGCAAAACTTAACTTCATAAAGAAGCTAAAACTTCACTTAGAAGACCCTAATGACAAGTCTAAGTCTGTGACTCTAATTAATGCTCGCTACAAGGACAGAAATAAGAATGCTGCCTGTGGAGACTATTGCTTTGAAATAGATGTAAAGAACCTAAACCTTATAGACTTTATTGGAGATACAAGAGAGATCATTGTTATCCCAGAAGTTGAGATAGGAAAGACACCAAAAGATAACTTTACTATTCAAGTAGCTATCGAGTTTGAAATTGGCGTAAAAATGCCTCTTTAGCCCATCTAATGGGGCCGTCTAAAGTTTTGACGGCCCTTGTAATCCCTTCAACAAAGCTCATAAAGACCATCCTAATTGATACAATAGCAAAAAAATAATAAGGAGAATTCCATGAAGAAGATACTTTCGGTACTTGTATCGTGCCTAATTTTTGCTAATGCTCATGCTGTCATTATCAAGGCAGAAGACACCTCTAATCAATTCATTAGAGCGACAGAACAAGCTGATGGCTACGTTTTTACTCAATGTAAAGTGGTCCAAGATAATGAAGAATGCTCTCCACTATTTAACGGTGTGAAGTTTTCAAGAACGGAGCTCAATGATCTCTCTGATCAGAATGCTCGATATGCACTCTATGCTGCAGTTGGTGATGGTGCTGCCATCGTTGGAGGATTTGTAGTTGGTCTTTATGCAGGACTAGCATTTCTAAGTTATAACGGTGCAGCTCTAGCGGCCGGTGCTTTTCTATATGGAGGAGTTCCAGGAGCGGCAACAGGAATTGCGGCGGACTTTGCATTTGATGACCTTGATCCATTTGTTCATAGAGATACTTCTATTGCTTATGATGCAATCATTGGTGTTGCTGACAGTGGAGACCTTGAAGATGTTGATTCATTTGAAATTAATGACGAGCTTGTTGTCGTAATTGAGGATATCAACTTTGATCAACTAAAAGATAAAGTACAAGGTCAACTTGCAGACATAAGAGACCTTGAGATCAATGAAGACGACAAAGAAAATTCAGATTCTGGTTGGAGTCTTTTCTAAGATAACGAATAGAAAGTTTTAAAAGCAACAATAAATAAGAATATCACAAATATCTTTTTCATTCTCTCCTGCGGGAGAGAGTGTGAAAGCTTTGCTCCGATTTTAGTAAAGTAGGCACTTGTTAGAACAACCCCAAAGAATCCAGGTAAGTATACATATCCCAAACTCATTTCAGGTAAACTCTCCACTTTCATTCCAGAGAGAATATAGGAAGTACTTCCAATCAAGGCGATTGGTATACCTAAACTAGCAGAAACTCCCACGGCCTTCTTCATCGCAACACCTCTCCAGCTCAGAAAAGGAATACTAATTGTTCCCCCTCCGATTCCAAGAATTGCCGATTTAAAACCTATGACGAATCCCACTAAAGAATAAAGAAGAAGAGATGTCTTCTTCATTTCCCCTTCAATCTTTTTATCGAATAACATCTTAAGAGATACTAGCGTGACGTAGACACCAAATATAATTTCTAACGTTCTTGGACTAAGAGTATTTGAGAATTGTGCGCCTATGGCGGTACCAATCATAATGGGAATAATAAGTTTTAAGACTATCGCTTTATCAACTCCACCTTTCTTATAGTGTCGATAAGTTGAGTTACTAACAGTCACAAGAATAATCGCCAGGGATGTTCCAATCGCCATATACACAGCAAGGTCATTTGGTATTGCACTTGTATACTTAAAGCAGAAAAGCAATGTTGGGACAATGACAAGTCCCCCACCAATTCCAAAAAGGCCAGAAAGAGTTCCAGCAAAGATTCCAAGTAAGAGATATATCAGATAAGTCATAGGCCTGATTGTAGACTTAAAAATATGTAAAAAAAAGGGCCACTAAGTTAGCGGCCCATAATAGAGTTATACTTTGATAACATCTGGAATTAGAGACCAACGTCCCCCACCCTCAGATCGGATTATATATCCATGGTCGTGAAGCTTTCTTCTAAGATTATAAAGATGCACATCAACTGTTTTTGGATGTACTGAAGTATCTCCCCAAACATGATCAAGGATATCGTCACGGCTTACGACACGGTCAGATGCATTAAGGAAAAGACTTAATAATTGCTTTTGTTTACTAGTTAAGTTCTCAACTTCTCTTCCATCAAGAACCATAGATCTATGGCTTCCAGTAGTTGGAGCTGGAGCAACCTTTCGTCCAACACCTGAGAAAATATTCTCAATCTTAACAATCAGCTCATTCTTCTTAAATGGCTTTGTTAAATAATCAAGCGCACCTTCCATAAAGCAGAACCTAAGAGCGTCGATATCGTCAATTGAAGAAACAATTATAAATGGTATTACCATTAAGCTTGGATGCTTTGCTGTATTCAGGTAAGTCATGAAGTTTCCATCATCGAGCATAAGATCTGCGACGATTAGAGATGGCGGGTTTGAAGTTTCTTCTATTGCCGATTGAAATGAAGCAATAGTCGTAAAGTATCTCGTCTTATATCTATGATCTAGGGTCTGCTCATAAACAAACTGGCACCCTTTATCGTCTTCTAGAATCCAGATTTCCTTATCCGTAGTAATTGTCATAGAGATAACCTCACTTTAAAAAATTCATCTTCAGAAATATATTCAAAACGTCCGCCAAAGCCCTCAATTGTTTGAGCACCGACCTGTCGACGTAGAGACTTTTCATTCTCATTACCAAATTTTAAGATTTCTTCTACTTCTTGTCTACTAACTTTATTTACAGAAGAGTTTATATCAACAATTCCAGCAGTTGAGTCAAGAACACTTATCTCAAGCTTCACATTTCTCACCTTTTGCTGAATAGCAAAGTGACAAATTAGTGAGCATGACGCAAATATGGCCTCGGCCATTACTATTCCCTTTGCCAGTGGCAGCTCTAATTCACCTTCAACATCATAGTCAATCTCATCAAGAAATTTCTGATTATACAGACTAGCAAGACCAACACCTCTCTCAACCATAGACAATAATGTCATTTCATTAGTTGGATCTAGGAACCTTGTACATATCTTCCAGAGTTTATTTAAGCTCTCTAGTTTAGTCACACCCTCTTCGAGTTTAGACATTAATTGATTATCATCATTCTTTTCAGAGATTAGCTCATCAATACAGAACCTTAGTAGGTGTAAATGGCCTGATATCTCATGGGTACAAATTCTATGCGTCTCATTCATTGAGCGAGCAAAGTTTGAGAGAGTGTCCACAAGGACTCCTTTTTTTAAATCAAATCTATTTTCACTCATAAGGCCCATAATAGGAAATGGAAAATCTTTCTCTGGACAAATTGGGCCCCAAGATTTACTTTGCCAGAACAGGAAATAACTCTATGCGTGATGAAGTATTTAAGAATGAATTAAATAAGATATCTGATTTCGACTTTAATGAAGCCGTTGCCAGTGTATTCGATGATATGGTCGAAAGATCTATCCCCAACTACCATGAGATACATAAGATCATTGCTGACATGTGTCGTAGAGCATATACCAGTGGAAAGATATACGACCTTGGATGTTCTACAGGTACAACGCTGAGAATAATCGGTGAAGTCTTTAGAAAGATGGAAAAAGAGCTCCCTGAAATGGAAGGAGTAGACTTATCCTCTCCCATGCTTGAAAAGGCGAGAACCAAGATTAAATCCCATGGATTACAAGACCATATAACTTTCACAAAAGCTGGGCTAGAAGATATAAGTCTTGATGACTGTGGAATGGTTATCATGAACTATACCCTCCAGTTCCTTCCTCTAGAAAATAGGCCTGCGCTAATTAAGAAGATCTATGACTCCCTCAAACCCGGAGGGCTCTTTATCATGGCCGAAAAAATTAACTGCCATGACGATTCTGTAAACGATCTCGTCGTTGATCTCTATTATGACTTCAAAAGAAGAAATGGTTATAGTGAGATGGAGATCAGTCAAAAAAGAGAAGCTCTTGAAAATGTTATGCGCCCTATCACTCCAACAGAGCAAATCGATATGTTGAAATCGGCCGGATTTGATAAGTGTGAAATGGTTTTTAGATGGTATAATTTCTGTTGCTATCTAGGAGTAAAATAATGCCTTTACAATATTTAGAAAACTATAGGCCTTTCGTTAATTTAGATGCCTTAAGAGATATTCATAAAGAAAAAGAAAGCTGGAAAACAGGTAAGCTCACTTCAAAATATATTGATATTTTAAATGAGGTCAAAGAAATTTCTCATATTGAAGGAGAAACTCTAATCGACGACTATGTCGAGTTCAAGGCAGACATCTCTTGCGATGATGCTTCAAAAATAGAAAAAATAGCAAAGGACCTGATTCCTTGGAGAAAGGGTCCATTCAAAATTAATGATCTCGACATTGATACGGAGTGGAGATCAAACCTCAAGTGGCAAAGGATCCAAGATAAGATCGGTAGCCTAGAGGGAAAAACAGTTTTAGATATTGGCTGTAACAATGGCTACTACATGTGGCAAATGCTCAAGGATGATCCAAAGCTTGTTCTTGGAATAGATCCTGTTCCACACAATATGGCGCAATTTGAGTTTATTAACTCCCTGACTAAGAAAGATAATCTTAAATTTGAGTTATTCGGAATAGAAGACATCACAAATTTTAGATGTCTTTTTGATGTTATCTTCTCAATGGGAATTATCTATCATCATCGTCATCCTCTTGAGCAACTTATCGACATGAGAAACGCTCTAACTTCAGAGGGAACTCTTATTCTTGAAACTATTGGAATACCAGGAGAAGGAAGTCACTGTCTCTTTCCTGAGGGACGATATGCAAAAATGAGAAATGTTTGGTTTCTACCAACTCTTGAGTGCTTAAAGAACTGGATGAGCCGCACTGGCTTTACAGATATTGAAGTTCTTTCTGTGGCGGAAACTACTAATGAAGAACAAAGGCTGTCTCCTTGGTGTCCTCCTCCATTTCAGTCCCTTGAAGAGTTCTTAGATCCTAACGACAAGACTAAGACAGTTGAAGGGCATCCTGCTCCAGTTCGTTTTTGCATAAAGGCCAAGAAGAAGGTCTCTCCTCAAGTAGGTTTTTAAATGCTACAAAAGACTAGAAAATTCATCTTTCTATGTTTGGGTATATTAACGACTCTCCTTGCAATTGTTGGAATGGCACTACCTATTCTACCGACGACTCCCTTTTTAATTCTTAGCGCCTACTTCTTTTCAAAAAGCTCTGAGCGCTTACATAATTGGTTATTATCTCATAAATTATTTGGACCAATAATTGGAGACTGGGAAAGGCATGGAGTTATAAGACTAAAGGCAAAGATCATTTCTTCAATAATGATTTGCTCTCTTTTCTCCTATACTCTCTTCTTTGTCGAAGTTGAGCAGTGGATAAAAGTCATCGTCGCACTTTCAGGTGTAGGAGTTTTAGCCTTTCTTTTAACAAGGCCTGGTCAACCTAATTAATTTTAACTTTCTTTCCTTGAAAGAATGAAAAACACTTTCCCTCAAAGGCAAGAGTTCCTTCTTTTACAATTATTCCACTTCCATCTGGACACGCATAGATTGGTCGATCGAGACCCTTTGAGTGCTTTATCAATTCAGAATCATATCTTTTAGAATTTCTATAATGAGGAAAGAACTCAAAGCGAACAAGGTTCATCGCCTTAAGGTTTTTTATATTGTCTTCATTTTCATCTTTATCAAACTCGGGAAATCCTGCAGTACAAATAGAAGGGGTCATTAAAATTGCACCCGCACTTAGACCAGTTAGAACACCACCTCTTTTTACAAAGGCCTTCAATTCTTTAAGCATTCCCTTTCTTCTTAAGTGTTTAAGAAAGTAATAAGTATTACCACCAGAAAGATGAATGATATCGCTTAGGAAAGCCTCTTTCTTTATTGTCTCATCAAAATCTATATCTACAGGAAAGTGTATAAAGCGAGATATACCAAGTGCTCGGTAGTGCCTTATAAAGTCGTTAAAATCTATTTCTGAATCATACGAGCATGATGGAATATATGTGATAGAAGGGTTTTCTTTATCTGCAAGTTCTAATAATTTTCGATCTAAAGAAATATTTTCTTTCTCAAATCCCCCACTATATAATACGAGATTCACTCGCCCTCTCTCTTAAATACCTTCACGAAACTCTCTTACAATTTGAAGCATACCCTTCATCATCTTAGAGTGTTCTGACTTCTTTACTTTAACTGTTCTCTTATTATCAGGATCTAGATTTTGATATTCAGAAAACTCATGCATTATTTGGAAGAGTTCATTTGCACCAAGTTTTGGTCGCCTCTTCATTACCTTTTCTACAATATTAGAAATACTATCACCAGTAACACGGTCATACTTATTGATAACTGAAGACCTCATCATAATCTGCAATAGAGTATCCGACTCTTCTCTATTAAACTTCCTAGAAAGCTTACTTACCAACTTCCAATATAGTGATTGAAATTCGTCTATTTTCTTAGCTCTGTAGCTTGATATTTCTAAGTCATCGTATGTTGCATATGTCGATTTAATAATATCTATGAACTCGCTTCTTTCTATAGAACTTCCTCTGTGTAGAAGAATTTGAGGGAGCTCTCTAAGAATGTCTCTCATGCAAAATATAGCATTCCAATTTACTCCATCTGCAACAGTATGTAGACCTTCAGCAGATTTTGCTCTTTCAAAATAAGAGAATACTTTTCTAAAATCTGTGACAAATTTAAATTGAGACTGAAGCAGGTACTCCCTCTCTTTAGTTGCAACCCCTATCTTCTTAAGAAGATTTTCATTCTTTCTTCTTTCAAAGATTTCATCAAACTTAGACATTGCTCTATGGTCATTAAAGTTTGCCAGAGGTTCTCTATCCCCAGTTATGAGATATTCAGAAATTTGGATAAATGTTTTAGCTATTAGTTTCGCTTTCTCTTTTTGTTCTTTAATTGAAGTTGAGTATCGTTGAACATCATCAAACCTATATTCGTGGTGAAATAGTCCAAATTGTCTAATAGAGCCATAGTCAATGATTCCACCATCCATTAAAATATTATCTCCATCCCAATCAAGCCAACAAAAGATATAATCGTCTTCAAAGTCAGCTGAGAGATTTGCGAATACTTCGACTTGCTTATCTACAAAGTATCGATACTGTGCTTTTTGAGTTTTTGGAAGTTCTGTCCAAACTTTATTAGTAACCTGCTTATCGATATAGAAATTTACAATATCTTTTAGCCCTTCATAGTTACCTTGTTTTAGGTGATTAAACATATGTGAAGGTCTTAATAGGTTTTCATGCGCTCGTATATTGATCGATATTCCATTACTAAACTCTATAATACCTAATACTCTTTCTGTTTGATGACCATTCTTCCTTAGAACTTCACTAAAAAAGAGAGTCGCTAGACCTTCATCAATTTCAGAATATCCGCAACCATATGAGATTGTCGGGTCCCCTGTTTGAAAGTATTTCTTTTGAATATGTGTTGCTGGACTGAGACGGGTTGCACCTGTTCCACAACTTGAAATATCCCAAGTTTTTCCTGAGTGTCTTATCTCTCCATTCCAAATACTTCTTCCATCTCCAGAGGTTTTACCTTGTTTATTAGGATGTTGAAGCTGAAGATAGCGTGTCGCCATATAATGATTTGGAAGTATATCTTCTTCTGGAAACTCAATATCATTTATTATGTCATATTCATTAATGATTACGATTGAAAATGTGTCGAGAATCTTTTCCTCTAAATCACCATTCATCTCATGCTCGTGATTTTTCGGAATAAGGCCCATCTCTTTGGCAAGTTCAAAATTAAAGAAAGCAACCTTTCCACCCTTTCTCTTTCTTGCCTTGTAAGGAACAAAGGATTCGGGACACTTCTTTTGAAGTGCATGTTTTCCATTTACTTGATGGAATTTTGAGTACTTTCTTTTTTCAAATTTCTTTAGTGGTGTTCCCATACAACTATAATTATAAGAAATCTCGACAATCTTTTTTAGGCGGAAACATTTAACCGACAATTTTGCTCTTCATTAGATTATAGTAACTTGAGTACCTGATCAAAAAGCACGTTCATTCTTTTTTCGTGATATAATGGAATATGGACAAGTTTTTTACCTTCATATTGGCCCTTCTCTTAGGAGTTGCTCCTCTTGCTGCATACGCCGAGAACTATGGAGATATGAAAATGGAAAGAGAAAAAATGGTGAGAGATATTGTCTCTTATGGGGAGTTTGAAAACTCTTCTGTTCTAGATGCAATGAGGGATATACCAAGAGAAAACTTTGTTCCCGCACCACTTAAGTCCTACTCTTACTCTGACGGCCCTCTTCCTATAGGCTCAGGACAAACAATATCCCAGCCTTTCATTGTTGCCTATATGACTCATTTGTTGAAACTAAAGCCCTACTATAAAGTTCTAGAAATAGGGACAGGTTCAGGCTATCAAGCAGCGGTTCTTTCTAAATTAGTAAAAGAAGTCTACACGATTGAAATCGTACCAGAGCTTGGAGAGCAGGCGAAGATTCCTCTAAAACCTTATACTAATGTTAAGGTTAAGATTGGTGATGGCTATATTGGCTGGGGCGAGTACTCCCCATTCAATGCTATTCTCGTTACTGCTGCTCCAAATAAAGTGCCTCAACCTCTTATTGATCAGCTTGCAGAAGGTGGTACTTTGGTAGCTCCAATTGGGGATGAAGGATCAATCCAAAGAATAGTTAGAATTACCAAGAAAGACGGTAGTATTTATAGAGAGTATTTAATGTATGTAAGATTTGTCCCAATGACAGGTCAGGCACAAACTACAAAATAAAAAGGGCCGAAGCCCCTCATATTATTTCTTTACTGTGATATTTTCGATGATAACATTTGAAGTAGGGATATTTTGAAATGGACCATTTCTTGTTGTTCCCATCTTTTTAACTCTATTAACAACAGACATACCTTTTATCACTTTTCCAAATACAGCATAACCATAACCACTAGGGTCCTTAGATTTGTGATTAAGAAATGTATTATTATTCACGTTAATAAAGAATTGGGCAGTAGCACTATGAACATCACTTGTTCTTGCCATTGCCAGCGTCCCTACTTCATTAGCAAGTCCATTGTCAGCTTCATTCTTAATTGGTGCCATAGTCTTCTTCTTAGTTAGATTAGAAGTAAAACCGCCACCCTGAACCATGAAGTTATCAATTACTCTATGAAAGATTGTTCCTTTATAAAAACCAGTCTCAACATACTTAAGAAAGTTCTTTACAGTAATCGGTGCCGCCTTATCAAAGAGCTCTATCTCAAGCTCACCTTTATTTGTCTTCATAATTACTTTTGTATTCGCCATCGTCGATGACACTACTAATAGTGCTACTAAAAATTTAAGCATCCTTTTCTCCTTCTAATATTTTTACAAATCTATTAAATTCCAATTCTATATTCTTACTTGTTTGCGAAACTTCTTCTTTAACAAAGCGAAGAGAATCTAGACCCCAAAATGTCTCGGCACCAACTTTAAAAGTTGGGACTCCAAATATTCCAAGCTCAACCGCTTGCTTAATATTTGACTTCAACCCTTTTCTCGCAGATTTCTCATTGTCTAACTCAGAGTATTGATCTACAGAAATGTCACACTCCTTGCAGATAAAATCCCTTAAACCTTCATAGTTTTCAAAGTCACTTCCCTCGCGCCAGCCATACCTAAAGACAGCGGTGATAACTTTTCTTTGTAATTCTCTATCCTGCTCAGCAGCAATGGCTAACCTTAAAACCCCCATCGGGTTAAATGGTAGAGACTTTGGTGCTCTAAGCACAATATCACTCTCTGAGGCCTTTCTTAAACAGTCCTTAAAGAGATATTCTCTTTTGGGCTTAACTTCCCCAGGGCCAATACTTCCGGCCTCAGATATGAGTTTCCCAACCATTACAGGAATAGGATTAAGCACTAATGACTCGTCTCTTAAAAGAGTTTCCCATGCCAAATATGAATAAGGTGATGTAAAATCGAAGTAGAAGTCTACTTCTTCTGTATTAGTCATAATTATCTCACTATTTTTATCAACTTATCTTATATTTTGGGCACCGGCTTTACAACTATCTAATGCTCAATACTTAACCACATTAGTAAGAATTTCTAAGTGGTGGAAACTCTTATCATATTGAAAATAATTAAGAGCAGGAATAAAATCAATAAAACACAATTAGCAGGATATATTATGGCCTATACACCTTTGAGAATTTCTACCGTTAAACCAAATCGTGATCTGACTTTTGATCTCTATATTTTCTTTAAAGAAACCTATCTTAAATATCATGATAAAGGCGCAGGCCTTGACGAAGAAAAGTACGGAAAACTTAGAAAGCAAAAGATTGCAAAGTTCTATATCACTGAAGATGATGAGCCACACTATCAAGCTTTTTTAGACAAACTACTTGAAGACACTATGTCTGATCCTAATGTTTCAGTTGATGAGAAGGTAAACGTTGTAGATGGTGCTTGTTCGACAGCAATTGAAAGAATGCAAGAAGATCCAGAAAGTGAGCAGTCGTACAAAATGACTAATAAGGCCGCTAAGAGTTTAAGACAAGTTGTAGAACAAAACCCAGAAGCACTTAAAAAGATTTTTGGTAAGAAGGCCAGTGAAGCGGACTTAATTATTAAACACTCTCTAAACGTATCGGCCCTATCTTTAAAACTTGCACAGAAAATGAAGTGTAATGATGAACAACTGGATAATATAGCAACTGCGGGTCTTATTCACGATGTTGGAATCACACGTTTAAATAAGCAAGATCAGGAATTATTTAAGAAAGAGAAATCTAAATACACTAGTGATGACAAAAGAATTTACGGTCTTCATGTTAAAGACGCAGTTCAAGCACTAAAAGATAAGCCTTGGGTAAATGCAGAAGTAATGGAACTTGTTATAAATCACGAAGAAACACTTTCTGGCTCTGGTCCAAACAAGAAGAAGAAGCTTTCTGTATCAGAAATGGTACTCTCACTTGTTAACACTTATGACAAATATGTTCTCACTACTGGTTGTACTCCTGGTGAAGCGATTAAAGACATGATGATTAATGAGCTTGGGAATTACGAACTAGATTTAATTAATAAGTTTAAAGAAGTATTAAAAGCAGAAGGTCTCCTTGATTAAGACCTTCTTTACAGCGCTTTCAATATCACTTCTTCTCACCTCTTGCATGTCTAAAGAAGTTGCTGAGGACTGTGAAGACCTCTCTATGAAGTGTTACAGAGGCTTTCCAAGAAAATGTAACAAGCTAAAGAAGACATGCTCTGGAAAGAAAATAAGATATACTGCAGAGTTATGCCAAAAGGCATTTAATGACCTGATGTTCGGCCGTGAGTTCTCTCAAGTTCTCGGTGTTTACGGTAAGAGAGTTGAAGGATGCTTCAACGAAAGAGAGATTTATAAGTATAAAAAGTAAGTACTAGTGACCTAGTACTGCTCTTTTAAATCTACCAAGAATTCCTTTCTTTGTTTTAATCTTTTGCACTTCCATTGTCGAATCAACAAGGTTGTCAAATTGCTTTGTCCTCTCTTCAATATAACCTTCTACAGCGTTTACACTCTCAGGAGATACTTTAAAAGATCGAATATCATCTACAATTTGATTATTTTTTTCAACAATAGCACGTGCCTTCTTGGCCGCAAGGTTTCCTGCGTACGACTGAGAGCCACTAGACTTTGACTCCCAAGGGCGATTGGCCTTCTCTTTTACATCAAGATTGGCCTGAATATTTTTCTTCTTATTATTATTTACTTGCTCTAAGCTAAGTGCCATTAGAATCTACCTTCAATATTTTGAATACGTCCTGCTCCATTAACTCTGGCCCCTTGATGACCGTTGTCAGCAGTTTCTTCAAGATGATTTTCAACTCTGTCATGAATCTCACGCATAAGAGTCATCAACTCTCCTGCGATAGGTTTAGTTGAGGCATGCTCAACAATTGACAGATTTAATGCCATCGCCTCTTCAGCAAGGACTGACTGGCGAATACCAATTGATGTACAACCATCAACATTACCTTGGTACCAATTTAAAATATCATTACTAAGCTTTCTATTTTGAGAATACTTTGTAGGAACAAAAACAGACTCAAAGTCTAGCCCCATCTCATCTTTAAACTCTTTTAAAAAGTGTCCAAAGACCTTAAAGTTTCTAAAGTTATTTATCTTACACTCTAGCGGTGAAATAAGAGCATCACAGGCAACAAGAGCATTTGTTGTTAACTTATTCCAATTTGGAGAACAATCCATAATGATTAGATCAAAGTAATCTTTAAGAGGGTTTACAACCTTCTCTTTTAGCCAAAACTCTCTTCTATTTATATTATTTAAAGAATCATTTAAAGCGACAAGCTCCGGAGTTTCTGGAATAACAAAGAGATTTGGTAGCCCCACTTGAACAATTATCTCGTCCAGCGAAACCTGTCCCGAAAAAAGGTCACTAAGTCCTTTTGTCTGATCTAGTCTTTCGATTATATCCTCTAAATCACTACCATTATCAAGATCACAGTCATGACCAAGTGCTGTTGTAACATCACCTTGAATATCAAGTCCCACCACACAAGTTCTCATACCATGCAAAGCAGCAGTTCTTGCCAAGTTAAGCGCCAAAGTACTTTTTAAAACTCCACCTTTAGTTGTAAAGACAGATAGTGCTACTGGGCGATCAAATTTCTTAAAATAACCGACTTTTTCCCCGATTTGAGGAAGAACATTTCTTGACCAGCCCTTACGAAATAAGGCGCCAGATCTATATTTTCGAGATGGTGGAATATCTCCACTTTCTTCTAACTTTGTAATTTGTGATCTCAAACTAGGATCACCAAAGATCTCCGCTACTTTCTTTAGCGGTAAATAAGTATCCATGACAGCACTCCTCCATAAGGCATACTAATATTCTACTCAATTTTATTTTGGAGTGTCAAAGTTTAGTGCTAGAATGCAAACATGAAGGAATTTCTCGTCACATTAAAGAATTCTGAGCAGGCACTTATTCGAAAGATTAAGTTCTCAGACAAAGAGTTTCTCGCTAAAGGAATTAAAGAACTCTCTGCCGAAAGTATTCAGCATCGCTTCTTTTTAGCAAAGAAAGGCTTCTCAGATAAGGAACTTGCTAACCTCACGGAGTTTGACCCAAGACAACATTTTGCCATAGGGGCCATCTCACATCCGTCACTAGACCATGGACTAGCAATTGCGAGATTTAATATCGATCATGATAACCCTAAAACAGCAGAGTTCGCTCTCCTTGTCATCGACGCCTACCATGGACAAGGTCTTGGAAAGATCCTTCTTAAAGAGCTTATAAAAGAAGCGAAGAGCAAGGGCCTAACTTCTCTGTGGGGACAAATGAAATCAACTAATATGAAAATGATGAAGCTTGCCCAGAGTATTGAAGATGTCACCGTAAAGACATCTCCAGAGGGCCAAGGAATTATAAATATTGAAATTCTATTTTAGTTTAATCATTTGGTCTGAATCAGTATAGCTTGAGCGAACAACCTCTTCACTATTAGCAACAGATTCAATCTTCTTAACAATATCAACAACACGATTTAGCGCAGACTTAGTCTTTTGGACATACTCTGAGTCATTACTCTTCTCAATCTTTCTAAGCATTCCAAGAGCAATTGTAAGAGGGTTATTTATCTCATGATTATAAGTTACGATCATTGCATGAGCTGTTTCCAGCTCTGCCTTATGCAAGTTTTCAGTGTTAAGTGATTTCAAAGTTAACTGCGTGTTAATTCTGGCCAGTGCAACTTCGATATTTACAGGCTTAACAATATAGTCATTTGCGCCTCTTTTAAGGTTGTTAACAATATCCTCTGTTTCGCTTTTTCCTGTAACCATAATAATTGGTAACTCAAAGGCAGAGTAAGTACATCTGAGCTTTTCAAGAACTTCATCTCCACTCAAGTCAGGCATCATTATATCGAGAAGAATCAAATCAATTCCCCCCTTACTAACGATATCTAAGCAGTCCTGTCCACAAAAGGCCTGAACTATATCAAAGCCTCTCTTTTCTAATTTCTTAGAAAGCATTTTATTGTTAATTTGATCATCATCGACAATTAATATTTTCATCATAAACCTTACTAAGCTGCTTTTTTAAATGAGAATGATTTTAATTCATTAATAAGAGCTTCAACCTCTTTTTCAAGAGAGCTATATAACTCATCAACTCCATCAAAGATTGAGTCTTTACCCATTTCCTCTAATTTAAATGATATATCTTTCGCCGTCGTAGAACAGAATGTAGCAAGAACGCCCTTTAAGGTATGTGCAGAGATTTGCAGAGCTTCAGCATTCTTATCATTTACTGCAACTGAAACAGCTTCAAGCATTTCCTTATAAGTGTCTGCAAAGTCAGAGAAGATTTCCTCATATATTTCGGGGTCATCTCCAAACATCATATTTAGTT
The DNA here is from genome assembly GCA_001874305.1 of Bacteriovorax sp. MedPE-SWde. Taxonomy (GTDB): domain Bacteria; phylum Bdellovibrionota; class Bacteriovoracia; order Bacteriovoracales; family Bacteriovoracaceae; genus Halobacteriovorax_A. Next base: position 129,836 of record MPCU01000011.1, read on the forward strand.
CATTTTCGTCAAACGTCATATTTCCTCTCCAGAAAATTACTTATTACTCCTAATAGTATCGGACACTTTTACTTGAGAGCTTAATTTGTGCGAAAAAAAAGGGCCTAAGAAGGCCCTTTTTGTTGTATTTTCAATGACTTACTTATAGTTAAATTAACCTAATTGTTCACGTCCACCTAGGTACTGTCTAAGCTTTTCTGGCACTCGAACTGACCCATCTTCTTGTTGGTGATTCTCCAGAAATGGAACGAGAATTCTTGGAGTAGCAACAGCTGTATTATTTAGAGTATGTACAAACTGCACCTTACCTTCTGAGTCTCTATATCTTGTATTTGTTCTTCTTGATTGCCAATCATGAAGAGATGAACATGAGTGAGTTTCACGGTACTTTTCTTCACTTGGAACCCAGCACTCAATATCAAACATTCTGTGTTTTCCAGAACCCATATCACCTGTACAAACTTCTAGGATTCTATATGGAAGCTCAAGATCATTACAAATTTCTTCAGCAGTATCTAAGAGTGTCTTGTGCCAAGTTTCAGATACCGTTGGATCATTCTTACAAAGAACAAATTGCTCTGTCTTTTGAAATTGGTGAACTCTAATTAGTCCCCTAACATCACGACCATGACTTCCCGCTTCACCTCTAAAACAAGGAGAAAAACCTGCGTAGCAAATTGGAAGATCTTTCTCATCTAGAATCTCTCCAGAGTGAAAGCTATTAAGCTGAACTTCAGAAGTTCCTGCTAAGTAAATATCATGCTCTGGAATATAGTAAGCATCATCTCTTCCCGTAGGAAAGTGACCCGTTCCAAATAATGCACTTTCTCTTGCAAGAGATGGTGCAGAAACGAGAGTGAAGCCTTTATCCATTAGTTTATCAAGAGCAAGTCTATGTAGTGCCATTTCTAGAAGAACCATCTCATTTCTTAAAGAGTAACTTCTTGACCCACAAACTTTTGCAACCTTTTCGAACTCTGCCCAGTCATGTTTTTCTAAAATTTCAACATGGTCTAATGCCTTAAAAGAAAAGTTTGGCTTCTCACCAACTGTCTTAACTTCAACATTATCGTTATCATCTTTTCCAATTGGAGATTTATCAGAAGGAACTTGAGGAACAAGATAAAGTAAGTTCTTTAGCTTTTCTTCTAGTTCACTGGCCTGAGGCTGTAGTTCTTTAAGTTTAGTTCCAATAACCTTACCTTGCTCTATAAGAGCAGGTCTTTCCTCATTGGATGCCTTAGGAATGAGTTTAGAGTGAGCATTTCTCTTTTCTTGTAGCTCTTGTAGTTCTTTTTTCACTTCAAGAAGACTTGAATCAACACTTAGTAATTCATCAAGATCAAGACCAACATTCTTAGTCTTAATAACACCTTTCATTAACTCCGCATTTTCACGAAGAAATTTAATATCTAACATCTCTAACTCCTAATAAAATCAGGCATAGAATACATCAAATATTATGAAAGTTCACTAGATAAGTGGCAAAGATAATAAAGAGGACCAAAATTGACGCGCCTCGCACTGGCATTTTCTACTAATATATTCACCTAAAATCTGATATGAAGTAATACTTAAAACCTATGGGAGATGAAGATGGCCAAATGTCGCTACTGCGGGAAAGAGATTACTTGGATGAAAGAAGGACGTAAGAACGTTCCAGTTGAGCACGATGGTGGAGTTCACAAATGTGAGCAAGCAATCAATGCAATCAACAGCTACAGAAAAGTTGAAAAAACAGAACTAGACCAAGATCTTATCAAGCAATATGAGCAGGCCATTAATGAAAAGGCAAAGAACGCTCCAAAGAAAAAGAAGTGGGATTGAGCATGAAAAGCTCTCTTCTTTTATTTCTATCTATCTTCTCGCTTATCGCCCAGGCGGACTTTAATAAAGGGGTCTACGGCGAAGATAATCGACTAGACTTTATAGAGCTAACCAACTCTCAACATATCAACTGGTCACTTTCTACGGCGGCAATGATTTCAAAGTTCACTGCGAGAGAAGAATACGACAATCCAGAAGTTTATAGAATTAGATCAAAGATGCTATCTCAAGGTGGAGTTTGCGAATACGAAAGGTTTGCAAGACAACTTACTGCGGCGGATTGTTCAGGATTTATTATAAATGAAGACACACTTGTAACGGCCGGACACTGTATTCGTCATGAACAAGATTGTAAGGACTTTTACTGGATCTTTGACTACAGAAGTGGTGATGGTTACCAAATCGGAAGAACACTAAAAGTTTCAAGTTCAAAAGTCTATAGCTGCAAGAGTATTGTTAAGTCAGTTAACAATCCAAAGACTGGACTAGATTTTGCGATTATAAAACTTGATCGTCCCGTGTTAGATAGAGAGCCTTTAAAGCTTAGAAAAAAAGGACATATTCAACAGGGTGAAAAAGTTCTTGTTGCTGGCTATCCTTCAGGACTTCCATTAAAGGTTGCAACAGACGGAACAGTTAGGGACGAGAATTCAAGTCAGCCTTACTTTATCGCGACAACCGATTCATTTGTTGGTAACTCAGGCTCAGCAGTTATCAATGAAGAGACAGGCCTTGTAGAAGGTATCCTTGTTCGCGGCGATGAAGACTATGTCTATCGCAAAGAAAAAGGAAAACGTTGCTTAGTTCCAGCTGTTTGTGCTGAAGACGAATGTGATGGCGAAGAGATTACGAAAATCTCAGAGCTTTTAAAGTACCTATAATTTTCTCTACGCGTGACTAAAATCACGCGTACTTAGTTTCTTCTCTTAGACTTTCGCTCACCATTCATCGCTTTTATTTTACTTTTTAAGGCCTTACGGCAGGCCTTCATAGGCGAAATATCAGATAGCACATATTAATGTGCCATAAATAAGATGAATATTGATATTATTTATTGGTTCATCACGAGTTTTCGTTCATAATAATTAATATGAAAATATTTCTAGCTCTCATTCTTCTTTCCCAGCTTGTCATCGCCGAAGAAGTAATTAATGTTCAATATCAAGACAGGCGACCTGAAGTTTTAAAGGGTGAAGATGGAAGAGTCACTGGCCCTATTTCAGATATTGCAAAGTCTCTCTTTAGTGTTTCGAATGAAAATGCAAAGTTTAGTCTTGTGCCTTGGGCACGCTCATTACATGTAGCAAAGAATGGGCACGATGTTTTCCTAATAAGACACTCTATGACAGATAAGAGGAGAAAGTTTCTTCTTCCAATAATTTACGGCCTTGAAAAGAGATATGTTAAGTTCTATAAAAGAAAGAACTTCAAACTCAATATTAAAACACTTGAAGATCTCAAAAGACATAGTATCGGTTATCGAAGAAAATCATTCTACTTCCCTAAGTTCACAAAGAAGGATGGGTTCTCTAAAGTAGAAACGGGATCTGATACGCAATTAATTAAAATGTTACTTAATGAGAGAATTGATCTCATCGTTTTTAACCAACGCAAGATACTAGAAGGTCACTTAAGTGAAATGGGGCTAAGTTTTGATAAAGTCTTCCAAGAGGTAGGCTATACCCATACATTTCTAAATCCAAGGTACTTCTCTATTCCTAAAAGATCAAAGTACTCTCGATTATATGACAAATTAAACTGTGAAATGCTTAACCTTAGAAAGTCAGGACTTGTAACAAAAGCATTTAAGAAGTATAAGCTCATCGCTCCAAGACAAATTTACAGCGATAGAGACACTATCTCGCAAATAGCATCTTGTAAGAATCTCAAAAAGTAATAATCACTTACTAGTTAAAAGATCAGTTAACTCAACACCAACGCCAATTTTTTCAGTTCTATGATCATAGTCAATTAGTGCATGACCGTATCCATAGTTAACTTTAGTAAAAAAGCGAAGCCCCTCTTTTAAAGGATAGCTGTAAGATAACTCTACTCCGGCCTTATGAATTCCAGGTAAGAATTTGACTGTGTACTTATTCTTCTTCCAAATATGAGCAATCTCAATTTGACCATGTCCAATAAACTCTTTTGTGTCGGGGTTTTCATCTTCACTATCAGGCACCCTGTACCATAAATCGGCCTTAACAAATGTATTCTTATAGTTTAAAAGAAAACGTGCATAGATTCTATTCCAGCTTCGAGATAGCTCTTGAATTTGACCATTTGACTGGTGAATAAACCCTAAGTCATATCCTATTAAGTCACCGCCTAAGAACTTAATAGGTTTACTTAAAATCCTTCTGGCAAAAACTTCTGGCCCATAGTTTGTTTCTCGAAACTGTCTTGACCAGTCGGCATTATAGACTTGCCACCAAGAATTCTGAGTGTACCCAAGAAATAATTGATAATCAGAGCCAAAGGCCTTACGTGCGAGGAGAACAAGAAAGCTGATTTGAAATTCCGCTTCAACTTCTCTGTTAAACTCCCCTCTATCTGCAAACTCTGAACGTGAGGTTATACCTTCATAAGACTTCTTATTTGGATTATTACTGTAAGAAAAAGGAAGAAGAAAAATACCATTATGCGGAAGAAGAGCATACTTTTTAGATAAGATGCTCTCATACTCTTCTTTTATAGATCTTAATTCTTTTGCAAATATTAAATTACTAAGAAGTACCAATAATATAATTTTTTTCAACTTAACTCCATTTCGACTAAAGAAGAGGTTTTACTTTTATCTGCTCAAGCACATCTGAAATCATTTTCTGAATAGCTTCCTGATTAAAAGTTCCATATCTCTCATATTCACTCTTACCAATACTAAGAGAGACTTCCCTTTTCTCGTCTTTTGTTTTCTCTACAGAACTATCAAATGACATTTTTTTTAGAGAGAATATGAAGTTCACTAAGAGAGTGTCCCCTTCCATACTAAATTGTAGAGACATCTTTTGAATACTCGTCCAATCCTTTGAAGCAGGAGGAGTAGCAATTGCTTCAATAACATTCTTCTTCATCTTCAAAGTTTTAAGTTTAAAGCGAAAGAATTGCTCAAATGTTTGAATAAAGTCTGTAATAGTTTTAGATGGCGTTACTTCGATTTCAAGAAAACCTGAATCAAAAGGATTATCTAAGTCACCGTAGATCAAGTAAAGAGACTTTGACTTTTCTGTGATTGGACATTTTTCAGAAAGAGTAAAGTTAAAGTCTAATGACGTCGAATCTCCAGAACGCAAACTAGATTCTATCTCAGAAATACCCGCAAGGTCTTTCTCTTTAAGCTTTTTCTTTGTGCAATAACTTAGCTGAACTCCAAGTCGAGAAATAGAAATATCCTCACCTGAGTGACACTTTACTTCTAAAGTCCCTTGAACATTAGAGCCCTGTTTCCAAGACTCTCCAGCTATTTCAATTTTGTATTCTAGAGGTTGTTTAAAATGTGTTCCTTTCATTATACAAGCTCTTCAAAACGAGAGATCGCCTTCTCTACCATATCAAGACTATCTTGCCAGAATTCACTCTGCTCAATATCTTTACCAAGGTGCTTACTAATAAGTTCCTCGGCCGTCATTGATCCAGTATCTCTTAAAATACCTTTATACATTTCAACAAACTTATCTCCCATCTTTTCCTTTTGAGCATAAATCCCTAAGCTAAAGAGGTATCCAAATAAGTATGGGTAGTTGTAAAAAGAAAGACCAGAAATAGAGAAGTGAAGTTTACTCGCCCAAAACATTGTATCGTATTCAGATAAAGAATCATCATACCAAGTCTTCCAAGCGTCCCCCATAAGGTCTCTTAGATCATTAGCAGAAAGCTCACCTTTCGCTCTTTTTTCAACAAGTCCTTTTTCAAACTCATATCTTGCAGGAATATTACACAGCATTGCTTCAGCAGAAGATGCATCCTCCCAACAAATTTCAAATTTTTCATCTGCAGTCTTAGCGTTATCATATAGGTAATCTCTTACTAATGTTTCAGCAAAAATAGATGCTGTTTCTGCAAGAGTCATTGGGTAGCTAGTTTTAGAAAGGTGCATATCCTTCATAACCCAGTTGTGATATGCGTGACCAAGCTCATGGGCAAGAGTCATTATATCACCCATAGATCCTGTGTAAGTCATAAATACTCTAGGTTCACGTTGCTTAGAGAACTTTGTACAATATGCTCCAGGTTTTCTAGAAGGTGTCGGTTTTGCATCAATCCAGTTTTTATCCCACATCATTTTTGCAAACTCACCCATCTCTGGAGAGAAAGAATTAAATGCAGCAATGACCATATCCATTCCCTCTTTAAAAGAATAACCAGCTGAAGCACTTTCTTTAGCAGGAGGAGCAGCTAATAGATCCCATGGATCCGCCTTATCTTGTCCTCGAGATTTCGCCATAGCAGTTAAAGCTCTTTGTCCAACAACTCTATTTTTAAAAGTTGTTTGAATTAGAGAGTCTAGTGTATTTCTTGTTATTCTTGCAGAGTGTGCTGCAACATCTAGGGCATGAAGTTCTCTTCCAGCTTTTACTGATCGAGTTTTCATATCTTCATTTCGCCAACCGTTGATAGCATTTAAAATTGCTGCTGCACTTTTCTCATGCATAGTCCATGACTCTTGAATTGCTCGCCAGGATGCTTTTCTTAGATCAGCGTCATTTCCTCTAAGATTAGAAGCTGCCGTTGCATACCCTACAACTTCACCATTGATATTACACTCCATTGTGCCAGAGATAGCATTATAGAGTTTTCCCCAAGCATCTATTCCATGTGACTTAAATCCAGAAAGTAGAGACTCTTCTTCTTTTGAAAGTGTGAAGTCTTTATTTACACGAGAGTGTCTTATTCCAAACTCACCTTCTTTAACTTCTTCGTCACTTAAAATTTCTTTTATTATTTCTTCAGAACAAGTCATAACAAATGTATCAACAGGCTTAAGTGTTTTAAACATTTCTGTCCAAATCATTCCAAGTTGAGATTGCATTTTTAGTGCTTGCTCATTCTTAGCATCAACACTTGTAATAGAAGATAAGTACGTAGCAACAGTTGATAACTCAACCACACTTTCATGTCTTAGCTTTATTAGATCCTGTACAACTTCCGCCGATTGGTTTTCATTAAATTGAGAAACGAGCTCCGCCATATTCTCTATATCACTCTTCGCAGACTCAATGACTTCTGCAATTGCCTTATCATCTAAACTTGTAAAAATATGTGAGTTATCCCACACTGTTGAATCTTGCATAATATCTCCGTTAATTTTTCTTAAATTTATATATAAGGCCAGCAAGTACAATCATAAGAACACAATAGACTTGGCCTATGCTGAAGTAATTTAATATGTAACCGATTTGTGGGTCTGGCATACGATAGAATTCAACAAAGAACCTCGCGCATCCATAACCAGTAAGAAAGACAATGGACATCACGGCCTCTGTCTTTAACTTCTTTTTTAATGTCATTGTTATAATAAAGAGCAGTAATCCTTCGAGGAGGGCTTCATAGATTTGAGATGGATGTCTTGGATGACTGTCATAGAATTTATTAAACACAACCGCCCAAGGAATCTCTGTAACTCTTCCGGCCAACTCTCCATTAACAAAGTTCGCAAGTCGTCCAAAGAACAAAGTTAAAGGAAGAACCATGCAAAGAGGATCGGTCAATTTCCAAAAGCTAATCGCCTTCTTTCGGGAGTAATATAAAGTCCAAGCGGCCCCTCCTAAGAGTGCTCCGTGAAAACTCATACCACCTTTCCATATTGCAAGAATATCTAAAGGGTTTTCTAAGTAGTGACCTAAATTATAAAAGAGAATATAGAAAGCTTTTCCAGAGAGAACTAATGCGAAGAATCCAAAGAAGATATAACTGTGAATGACCTCTTCACTTAGTTTAATATCCCCTCTTCGAGAAAGAAACTTCAATGACCAAAGAACCCAAAAGTAACCAAAGAAATAGGCAAGCCAATACCATGGGAATGGCATTCCAAATAGGCTAAATGCAATGGGGTCTAGGTTATGTATATAGTAGTTCATTAATTACAGCATTAGTGAGCTGCTATTTGATTGAGAAGTAGCTCACACTCACGCTTTAAATTATCCATGTGTTTATCTTCGATGGCAAATCTCTTCTTATCCTCATTGAACTTATCATTGGAAGACATTGCATTTCTCACTTCGTGAGTTTTAAAGTGGCGAATCTCTTCATACATATCAAAGATCACAGGAAAGTCTTCATTTTTAACAAAGTCGACTCTATCAATAAGCATTCTTAAACGAATACACGCTTCGGATGCTTCACATTGTTTTTGAACGAATGCTAGAGAAATTGTCTTCAAGCTATCTTTAACAAAGGCAACTCTCTCATTCTCTTTCTTTATATAATGAGCAACTTCTTTTTTTCTCTGGGCCTGAAGCTTCTTTAGCTTCATATAATAAAAGCTAACTCCTATAGAGAGAATAAAAATCAAGACAGTAAGTATAGATGCGTAAATATAGAATTTTTCCTGAGTCATACTTCAAACCTTTTACATGTGTGCAGGCTTAGGAGGATAAGTCCCAAGCGGTGCTTCTTCATACCAACTCTCTAATAAATTAACAATTCTTTCTTGATCGGCCGGAAGGACTCCCCCAACTGGATACATATTAGAAACATGATTGGTTCTAAATAGAACATCACGAGAGAACTGACAGTTTTTAAGTATATCTCTCATTTCACCAATGAGATCTTTAACAGTGAGCATTTCAAATCCCCTCTCAACCATTCTGTGATACGGAGTCCCAGGAACTGGAATTGTAGTGAGAAAGGAGAGATAATGAGGCGATATTGCGCTTAGCGCCTTAGCCGTCTCGAGAACATGTGACTCTGTTAATTTCTTTCCTCCAAGGCCAAGCATTGCGATTACCGATAACTCGATACCCGCAGATATAACTTTCTTGCTCGCCTCTATCATCTCGCTAGAGTTGTTTCCCTTTACCGTTAAGTGAAGCACCTTGTCACAGCCAGACTCCATTCCAAGGTAAGCTATTCCAAGTCCCAGACTCTTTAAAAGTTCTAACTCCTCAGATGTTTTCTCCAGCATATTTTCAGCAGTTGCATAGATCCCAACTCTCTTAACCTTAGGAAATGAGATTGCAATTTGCTTAAGAGACTTAACTAAGCTTTCCGTTGGTGCTCCAAGAGCATCTCCGTCACAAAGAAAGATTTTAGAAGGTACTGTTCCCATTTTGTCATAGTACTCAGCGACCTTTACTATATCAGCTAGAACATCTTCATCTTTTCGAACACGATAGGTTTTCGAACGATACATATTACAGTAAGTGCATTTATTATTCGAACATCCAATCGTTTGCTGTATTAACAGACTCTTACCTTCTGAAGGTGGTCTAAAAACGGGTTCTTCATAAGCTATGGGAAAATTCCAGTACACGGTAATTGACCTTTGTTAAAATTATTATTTATGGTAAAACTACCACCAGGAGCATCTATGAGTGAATATATAACGGCACAATTTGAAGATAAAGGTAAATTTCAAGTTCTGAGCGAAAATGACAAATCGTTTTCGATCGTATTTGATAATAAATCTGAAGCACATAAGTTCTCAGTATCACTAATGCTTGGAGCAGCACCTTCCCCTGATCAGTCACCTTCCTTTTATGAGCTTATAAAAGAGAATGCTGGTCAAAAGGTCTACAAAGTAGCAAAGCAGAGCCAAGTTACCCAAGAGAACTCATTTGATATTAGCGAGTGTTGTCAATCGGGCTGCTCAGGCTGTCCTTACTTTTCGTAATCTATGAAAGAGCTATTGAAATGGAGCTCTTATGAGCGACTCAACTGTTTCCCAAGTAAATGTAACTGCGAACCCATGCGAATTGGAGAAGTCATTCTCCAACCTCTGGCCGTCATTACAAGTATTCCTTATTCCGTTGTCGGTTATCTCACGCTTAGAAAAATCGATAAAGAAAATGGAGATATAAAGTTAAAGATACTCGCCTGGGTATTTATTTTCCAAGGCTTCGCCAGCGCGTTCCTACATAGCTCTTTTATTTCCTATAGTCGCTATATGGACTGGGGAGCCATTTTTGCAATCTTCTCCTGGCTCAATGCCTTAGTAATTTTCAAAGGAAAGTCATTGAGAGTATTTCTACTAGCATGGCTTGTTCTGACTTTTATACCAACCTACGTTCTCTCGTTATTTAAAGATCAATTCATTATAATATTCTTAGTATATGCTGGTATTTCAATGTACTTTCTTAGAAAGCATATGATTGAGAACAAGCAGACAAAACAATCTATGAAGTATCTTAAAACAGCATTAGGATTACTGTTAATTGGAGGTATCTGCTTTCTTATGGATCTCAAGAGATTATTCTGCGTGGAAGAGTTTCACCTATACGGACATTCTTTTTGGCATGTGCTCACTGCGCTTTCTATGTTTCAAATTTTTAACTACTTTCTGTTTCACCAAGAAACTAATCTAGAAACTCATGAAGAAACTTATATCCAAACTTTCTAATTACTAAATTATGAGCTTTTTTAAACTCTAAGAGTAGCTTCTCTTTTTTATCCAACATTTTCGGTGAGGCGTGAATCCAGTTAAACTTTTCATTTACATGGCGAACAGACCTCAATTCGAAAGAGTTACATTTTTTCTTATTATCACAAAGTTTATAGAAAACTGTTGAAGGTATTGTTAAATAATCTAGCCTATCAGCACTCAAAAGCTTTATTCCCTGCTCATAACTCTTTAATTTAATTTTCTTGGAAGAATCATGACTATCGATCAGATCACCATAGTTAGCACCACGAATGATTCCCAAAGTATTGTTATGAGACTTCAGCTTTCTAAAAGCACTATATCTCTTGCTGATAATGTAGTTCTGGTTACCAAGAGTTTTTATATACTTAAGCCTATTAGTTCTGGCCTTAAAATTGGGATAGAAGATAGCAATGTCGACTTTGTCTCTCTTTATATCTTCAAGTAATCTCGGGTATGGCAGAACTTTATAAGAAAAAGTCAGATTAGATGACTTCTCTACTTTCTTTAAAAACTTAATCAACGCCCCGGAAAGGCCTTTTTCTGTTTTGTAAACATAAGGAGATAGCTCAAAGACACCGATCTCTAAATTTGTCGCAGATACAGATAACGATATAAGGAATAAATAAATAGCGGTGATTATTCGATTCATAGTGTGCCAAAATAAATTATTATCTACTACATAATATCATACCTTTAGCTGTCCAAGTAAATATTCACATATTCTTCGACTCTCCTTGCCATAGGACATATTTTCAACTACTTCTAGTCATCATTAAAAATGGAAATAACATGACTGAAGAAGTGACTAAGAGAAAAGTCTATTCATTTAAAGTAGACAAAGAAACACCTTACCTAGAACTCCTTGCGGAGAAGACACCATTTTCAAAAATGGCATTAAAGAGGCTTTTCGCTTCTGGTGCGATCTGGATAAATGAAGGGAAGACAGATAGAAGAGTAAGAAAAGTAAAAGGGACCCTCAAGGCCGGCGAAAAAATCAAAATCTACTTTGATCCAAATATAAAGAAAGTCGATATGACTAATTTAAAATGCGTCCATGACACTCATAACTGGGGCGTTTGGTTCAAGCCAGCAGGACTCTTATCACAAGGAACGAAGTTTGGTGATGAGTTTACAATGCTTAGGCATGTTGAAAAACAAATCAACAGAATGCCATACCTTGTTCACAGACTCGACAGAGAGACATCTGGGCTAATAATCATGGCCTACGATAGAAAGTCTGCAAGATTTTTCAGTGAACAAATTAGAGAAAGACAAGTTAAGAAGTTCTATCAAGTAGAAGTAAAAGGCATTCTTGAAAACGACACGGGCGAAATCAACTCACCGATCGAAGACAAGGAAGCGATAACAAAGTATCGCGTTCTAAAGAGAATGGTAGATTCAACATTTGTTGAGGCCGAGATTATTACTGGAAGAAAGCACCAAATTAGAGTTCACTTCACAGAAATTGGTCACCCTGTATATGGAGATCCAAAATACGGAGAAGATAATGCTCATCCAGAAGGTCTAAGACTTGTAGCTTCTCGTATAAAAATGCGTGAGCCCGGTAGAAAACACTGGATGAAGGTTCGCATTGATCCAGAAGATATGCTCTACGTTGAAGAAACAACTGAGCCAAAGAAAGAATTCACTAAAGAATAATACCTCGCTTCACCCTGCCAATAGGGTGAAGTAATTTCAACACCTTAATAACTAATTCACAGAAAACAAAATCTCTTGTTCACAAGTTGTGAAATCTTTGTTACTAATTTCGTGAAAATGTTTTGAACATGTACGACCACTATTCTATTTCTAGTTAGGAACAATTAACAAACCTAATTTGAAGGAGATCAAATGAAAACTTTAGTATTACTAGCAGTAACACTTTTTGCAACAGCTCAAGCAGCAAGAGTAAACGTAAACTCTTCATGGACTGAAATTAAGAAGTACAGAAACTACGGACAAATAACTTTTAGAACTCCATCAGTTAAACTTGATAATGGGCCTATGACTGGAGCTTTCGATGTTTGTAAGGATGGAGACGTTCTAAGAACTAAGAGACTTTTCACTAGATGTGTTAAGTGGGAAAGAAGAGGCGGAAGAGATAACGACAGAAGAGTATGTGTAGAAGAAGAAAAGTACACTGGTTACGCTGCAATCAACGGAACTAGAACAAGATGTGCGAAGTGGAGAAGAATTGGCGGAAGAGATAACGACAGAAGAGTTTGTGTAAGACACGAGCAGTATGACTATACTCTACCACTTTCTTGGAACGTTGAAGTTTACGAGCTTAGCAGAGGCGGAAGAGACAGAGACGACAGAAGAGGAAGAAAGCTCTTCACAAAAGGTCTTTCAATTACAGACTGTGAATAATATATAAAGAGTTATGATTAGGGGGCCCAACGGGTTCCCTTTTCTCGTTTAAGGGAATGATATGCAGAAAGAAATAATAGACCAACCAAAAGTTTCTATTTTTGATTTCACTGACTTTAGAGCTTACCTCATAAAAGTCGGGATGCCTGACGGACTCTATGCACACACTGGAAATAATTTAAAAGCATGGGCCCAAAGGCTTGGCTATAAATCCCCTAGTTCACTCACAATGGTAATGCGTGGCCAAAGACTTCCAAGCTTTGACATGATTACAGCTCTAGTACAAGACCTCGGAATGAATAGTCGAGAAAGAAAGTATTTTGAGCTACTTGTGAAATTAGAAAAATTCAAAAGAAAGAAGCAAGACCCACAAGAGATTATGGAGCAACTTGCAAAACTTAATACTGATCAATCAAAGCACTCTGTTGGACTTAAAGAGTTCTCACTTATTAGTGAGTGGTATTTTCTGGCCATCAAGCAACTTATTGAAACACCAAACTTTATCGAAGACGAAGATTGGATATATAAAAAGCTAAGAAAGAAGCTAACTCCTTCTCAAATCAAGCGTGCCCTAAGTACACTTGCGGAACTTGGTATCACTGGTCGTGATGATAATGGGAAGCTAATTGTAGTAACGAAGGGATTAATAACATCAAATGATGTTCCTTCATCTGCAATCAAGAGACACCATTATGGAATGATCAATAGAGCTCTCGAAGCAATTGATGAACAAGATGTTTCCGAGAGACAAATAAACTCAGTTACAATGAAAATTAAAAAGAAAGATATAGAAGATGCCAAAAAAAGTATCTTTGACTTCATTAAGGAATTTAACAATAAGTTTGCAGTGGACGATGCAGACGATATTTATCAGTTAAATATCCAGATGTTTAAACACACTAAAGATATGAGTCTCCAGTAGAACTCACCAGGAATTACAGAGTAAAAAAAGAAAGAAAAGAACACGGGGATATATGAGAAATTTACTAGCACTAACTTTTTGTTTTGTAGGTACTATTACTTGGGCAGCAAATACAAGCTACTTCTTAAGAAAAATGCCTGTTGCACAGAGAGCTGAATTAAATGATATTTTCTCTAAGAGAACATCTAAGTTAATTGCGGCATATAGTTCTGGAGACATCGTTGGTAACGGTGGTGGACTCATTGAGCAAAACCTTAGTTTTGCCTATAGCTCTGTTCTTTCTGTAATTGATACATGTGTTATCTACATGGATTGCAAACTTACACCAAATGAAAAACTAGTTCTCCTCGATATTAGAGCAACATACTTCTCCAAACTAGACAATGAGCTACACTTCGTATTTCTTCGAGAGAAAGATGCCCCAGGTTTATTTCATGATGATCTAGATCCAGGAGCAAGAGTAGCTAAAACAGGTTTCTCAAAAGACTTTCCAATATTTATCAACCTTGATCAACTTGAGACTAATCTTGACCTAGCTTATGATCTTGGTTCAATGCTTGGAATAGTGATTCACGAACTTGGACACCAAACAGGATATCCGAGTCACTCAAAGCTAGACGCTATTGCGGCTAAATTAAGAGTCTCATTTAACTACAAAATGAGAAATACTGAAATAAAACTAGATGATAACTTCCTTACAGTTAATATATATAACAAAGACGAAGCTCTTAGAACGCAAGTAAGTTACTACTACAACAACCAACTCAGGTTTCTTTCATATCCAATTGAAAAAGAACTAAAATGTGAGCACCCAAATAGAGATGCGATTGGTTACTCTTTAAGTAATCAACACTGGGATAGACTTGTAAAAGCTAAAGATCTACTTAGGCCAAGACTAAATATGTGGATTGATATTCATTGTGAAGACTCTGACGGGGTCATTTTCACAGAGGAAAGAGATTTAAAAATTGATTTTCTTATTAACAAGAATACGAAAAAACTAATTGACCACAAAATTACGATAGAATAAAAAAAGGGCAACATCAGTTGCCCTATTTCTTTGCGCCTCTCGGCTTCTTTTCTTTATTTTCTACATTGATCTTTTTCTTTACATCAGACTCTTCAGATTCATTTTTTTTACCATATTGTATATGAAAATTAAGATCACTCTTTTCTAATGGAAAAAGAGTTTCATCATGCTTAAAGAATGCTGATTTTATTCGGACTGCTTTCAACGAATACTCCTTTATTACTTTCACAAGATAGTATCTAATCGGTAGAAGTCAACAGTAACTAGAGTAACTTTTTAAAACGTTTTGGATCAGTTCCATCAACGTAATGAAATCCAGAGTTTAGGTAACAGCTGTAGGCCGGAATATTTTCCGGTGAAACCATAAGATATACTTCTTTTGAAGGGATGTTTTGACGCACAAAATCACAAGTTAGTCTTGTAAGCTCTTTACCGTAGCCCTTACCTCTAAGCTCTTGGTCAATTATGAGAAAACACATATAGCTTAGCTCCGGGCCACTCTTATACTTTAGAACTGCACTATGGCCAATGGTAGCTCCATCCTTTTCAAGATAGAGAGAATAAGCCTTTCTTTCCTTAGACTCTTTAAACCACTCAATCCACTGCTCTCGATTAAATGGTAGCATTGCCTTAGTCCATGCAAGTCTAAGGTCCTCAACATTGCTATAAAGGTGCTCTAAGGTCTCAAGTTGTAGCTCTTTCTCAATTAATTTCAACATATTATCTATTATAACAAAAAGTACTAGTAAGTATAAAGAAAGAGTATTTCCCTTAGGTCTTTCACATTTGTATATATAGCTTAACAAAAATTCTATTCCTGGGGGGGAAAATGAAAAATGAATTACTATTAGCATCTCTTTTACTTGCAAACCCTGTTTCAGCGATGTCTGAGATTAACTTTCAGGAGACATTTTCAATTTCTCAAAAATTAAATAGCGAAAAGCTACTCTCTACTTTCGTTATGGCAGAATTAATCGATAATACAAGGTGGATAAAAACAGATGATGGATTTGTTGAAGTTCCAGTAAAAGATAGAGTTGAGCTTCAGATCTTAAAGGCTGACTACCAACCACAATATTGGGATAACGAATTAAGTACTTATGTAGATGTTGAGATGGATTTTGAAATTCAATTCACTTACAGAAATGCTGCTGACCCAACAGATACAATAGGAACAGACACTACTTTCTTCGCAAAAAAGATTGGAGAAAACCTATACAGACTTTGGGATTGTGAATCGTCTGCAAATTGTCGCTCGGATGAATATATGGAATATTCAATTTATGACTCACCAGAGGGGAAAGTTTTTAAAGTGAGAAAGGCATGGACTGGTAGAGATTCAAAATATTATGAACTAGGAAAATTCAAAAAGAATCAGATTCTTCTAGAAAAGAAATAAGTTTCAATGGGGGGATTTCCCCCCTATTATATCTCTATATGGAAATAACAAATTCACAGCAAATACTCACATACCTAAACGACTTCTCTTATAGAGATTCTAAATATATCCAAGAGCTTATCCAAGAGATTGAAAAGCTCAGAGCTGAACTTTCTCAAAAAACAGTCTCAATGGTTAAGCTTAGTCACTACAGAATCATCACTTCAAATACTTTAAAAAGAAAAGAAAACCTTATTGGATGGGACAAGGCAAACCAAAGAGTTTTTCAATCTATAGCTAATATTCAAAAAATTAATAAAGAAGAAGTAAGTATGCTCAATTCGCTCTTAACTCAAGTAGAAAGTGTTGAGTTTAGAGATGATGAAATCTATTCTGGACCATTACAATATCTTCACAGAAGTGAGCTAGACTCTGCATGGACTGCTTTTGAAAAAGAAGTCATTGACACTCCTCATTCTATACTTCGTTCATGCGAATTATATATATGGCTTGTAACTCTTCACCCATTTAGTAATGGTAATGGAAGAACGGCCAGAATAGTAGCAGACTGGTCCCTTCTTGAGCAGTCTTATCTTCCACTATGTTTTGACTCATCTGTTTCAAGCCATGTGGCCGCGACAATAGGCTCTGACGAAAGAAGAAAAGAGCAATCTATTACTAAGACATTAAATGCTATTATTCGCGCTTATAAAATATCCCTTTCTTAAGAATTAGAATTTAAAAATTAATGCCTTTGCATTTTTTGAGGACAATTTAATATTATCGAATTCTATTGAAACCCCATCTTGATTAGAAATCTCTTCATTATCAATTGTTGCACTACCTTCTATCATCTGAACCCAATACGAAGAGTTTTCTTCAAAACTCATTTCAAAGTCTTTCATTTCAACATAGTAGATTTCTGTATTTTGTTTAATAAGGCCTACTCCATCTTCTGAGTTATTCGATGCAATAAGATTTAAAGTGTTCGTTTTAATATTATTAGAGAACTCAAAACTAGAGTAACTGGGTTTTCCTCCTAATTCATTTGGTGTGACCCAAATCTGAAATAACTCAGTCTCATTAAAAGGGCTTGGATTGAACTCACTATGTAAAATCCCCTTGCCTGCACTCATGATTTGAATCATTCCTGGCTTTATAACCTCTGTATTTCCTAGGCTATCTTTATGTTCAAGCTCACCTCTAAGTATAAAGGTGATAATCTCCATATTCTGATGCGGGTGTTTTCCAAAGCCACCGCTAGCAGATATGGTGTCGTGGTTTATAACTCTTAAATCCCTAAAGCCCATATTGTTAGCGTCGTAGTACTCACCAAATGAAAAAGTGTATTTTGCATTTAGCCAGTCAAGCTTAAAGCTTCCCCTATCTTCTGATCTTCTTATTCTCATATTCAACTCCATAAAAAAAGGCCGCTGTTAGCGGCCCTTGTATTACTTAGTTTTTACTTCAAAATCTAATTCGATATCATCAAATATCATTTTGTCTCCAAGACCTTTAAAGAATGATCCCGATCCATATTTGATACCATAATGAGTTCTATTAAAAACAAGTTTTCCTTTGAAACTATTTCCGGCCATAGCAACTTTAAACTTAACAGGCTTAGTTACATTCTTGATAGTTAAGTTACTCTCAACTTCATAAGTATTTCCTTTCTTAGAAAGAATCTTTTGAAGCTTAAGCCTTGCTTCTTTGTGAGTAGAAGTATTAAAGAAGTCTTCATTCTTTAAATGACCTTCAAGCTTCGCTTTCCACTCACCGGATAGATCCGTAACATTAATTGAATTCATATCAACAATAAACTCTGCGGCCTTTAAAACTCCATTATCATCTAAAGTAACTGATCCAGACTTAACCTTTACAGTACCAATATGCTGTCCGGTAACTTTCTTTCCTGTCCAGGCCAGTTTACTCTTTGTTGAATCTACAGAACTTGTTTTTTCTGCCCATGCTAATTGTGTTAGTCCAAGAACAGTAAGTATTAAAATTAGTTTTTTCATATATCCTCCAGTAAAAAACTTTGTTTCGGTTATTTCTTAAAATAAGTCTAAGCTTGTTACTGTTCAAATAAAAGTATATAATACTGACCGTAACGTTCTATTTTTTGAACATTAGCAAAAGGTGTTTTATGAACTTGGACCAACTACAAGTACTTAATATTATTGACAAAGAAGGTAGTTTCTCAAAAGCGAGCGAGAAACTTAATAAGGCCAAGTCCGCTATATCTTATGCTATGTCGAATTTAGAAGATGAGCTTGGTCTACTCTTAATTGATCGCTCTCAATACAGACCTGTCTTAACGAGCTATGGAAAACAGCTTTTGGAAAAATCCATTCCTGTACTGGAGTCTTTTGAAAAGTTAAACGACTTTGCAAAAACACTTTCAAGTAATCAAGAATTAAAGCTTCATCTTTCAATGAGTGCCCTATGGCCTATTGATAAGATTGCCCCTGTCCTTAGAAGCCTAGAAGAGAAGTATAACGAAACTGAGATTGTATTTACAACAGAGGTTCTTAGTGGAGAAAGGCTTTTGTTCAACGGCGCCGTAGATATGGCAATACTCACCAACTTAGAAAATAGAAATGATCTTGAATTTAAAGAAATAGGATCTGTAGACATGCCTCTAGTAGTTAGCGCATGTCACCCTCTTGCCAAGGGAACTAAGAAGCCAACAAAGAAAGAGTTTGAAAGCTATCCTCAAATAATTGTTAGAAGTACACTACCTACCGATGGAAAGTCCTTTGGAGTCTTAAAGAACGCTAAGAAGTGGTATGTTGATGATATAAACTCCAAACTTAAGCTCATTCTAGCAGGCCTTGGCTGGGGAAGAATCCCGGATCATATTGCAAATGAATATATTCAAAGAAAGAACCTATTAGAGCTAGATTCAAAGTCAGAGAGACATCATCAGATTGGCGTCTTTCTTGCTCGAAGAAAAGACGACTGGCACGGAGTTGTAAGTCAGTATATCTGGGAAAACCTGTAGTTTTTTCACTATTTATAATCTTCCTATAACAAAATGTTATAGATAACTATGGATTTAAACCTAAACTTCTTAAAGTCATTTGTAGAGCTTTCGAAAACGTTGAACTTTTCAAAGGCAGCGAAGAACCTCTCTATGGCACAGCCAGGACTATCACGACAAATAAGGCAGTTAGAGGAGTCATTACAAACATCGCTATTTCTTAGAGATAACAAGCGAGTTACTCTAACTCAAGAAGGAGAATATCTAAGAGATCATATTTCTCCCCTACTACTTGGGATTAATGATGCTGTTTCTAGTGTTAAGTCCCTCTCAGATGTAGTATCAGGAAAAATAACAATTGCATGCCCTCTTGAGATTGGTGAGTACTTGTTAGCTCCTCTTTCAAGTAAGTTTTTAGAAATACATGATGAGATTGAAATCTCTCTTCGCTTTGTATCAATGGACCAGGCACTAGATATGCTTCTTGCTGGTGAAGCAGACTTTGGAATAGGTCTTGATTCTCCGGATCAAGAAAATATCAGAAGTTATAAGTTCTTAGAGCAAAACTCTTATCTCTTAAGTTCTAATAAAGACTTTGATGTTCAAGATGTTAAAGACCTACATTATGCAGGTTATCACTTTGAAGACCCTCTTATTATTAGCTTTGTTAAAAGTTTTTCACCAAAACTAAGTATCGGAAATATTAAGATAGGGTTTTCGGCCAATTCTCACAACGCTATTGTTGAACACCTAATTGAAAATAAGAATAAAGTAGGTGTCCTCCCTTATTACAGTAAGCCTGTAGAAAGTGCTCTAGAAGAAGGAAAGATATTTAAAGTTGGCGACTATAGTATTAGAAGTGATTTATTCCTGCTAACAACTGTAGAAGAGACTCTTCCTTTAAGGAAGAAAGTGTTTTTAGAGTTTCTATTAAATAGGTAAGAAGAATGAATGCTCAACAGGAATTGTAACTCGTAGTTTTTGATCCAGCTTATATATTTCCGTTCCCGGTCGTGACACAATAAATTTATTTCTATCATTAGTCGCTATATGGATGAACTGCCTATCGCCACGATAGTCAATATGTTTAACTCGTCCTGCAATCTGACCTTTTTCACCTAATTGAACATTCTCAGGTCTTATTGCGAGATAGATAAATTTCTTCCCTTCTGGAGCGGTTTTTCCAGTGACATGAAACTCCCCTAGGCTATTCTTTACAACAGTTTCATCTCCATGGGCACTTAGAACATTACTAGCAAGCAGATTAATCTTTCCAGTAAAGCGAGCAACAAACACGGTCGAAGGATTAGCATAGACTTCTCTTGGTCCTGCTACTTGTTGAACTTTTCCATGGGCTAAAACCATGGCCCTATCACTAATAGAGAAAGCTTCATCTAAATTATGGGAAACAAATACTACTGAAAGACCTCTCTCTCTAAAGATAGGAAATACTTCCGAGATAACCTCTTCTTTTAAAAATTGATCAAGGTTACTAAATGGTTCATCTAAGAGAAGAACCTTAGGTCCAGAGACCATTGCCTTAGCAAACTCAACTCTCTGCCTTTGTCCTGCAGAAAGATCTCCTGGTAGTTTATGGTCTTTATATTCAAGACCAAAGATTTCAATCATATCACGAACGCTATTCGTAATTGTAATCTCGTCTTCAAGCCCAATTAAAGGACTACTAATATTTTCAAATATTGTTTTATCAAAGTCTAAAGTTGAAACCTGCGGTACATAGGCAAAGTGCTTTAATTGTTCTTGGTTACGATATGTAGGAGACGCAATCAATTCATCATCAAAGAAAACTTCTCCACTATCAGCAACTAAGGTTCCTAATATTATATTTAAAAGTGTACTCTTTCCCGTTCCTGATGGACCGATTAGAGATAGGATTTCTCCTTTTTCTAAAATAAATGAAATGTCCGTCAGTTGAGCTAACGATTTCTTATCAAAATTATGGGAAATGTTTCTGACTTCTAAGATACTCATATTATTTTGCAAACTCACAAATTATTGGATTAGTTAAACCGATATAGTCTTTCATCGACATGATTATCGACTTCGTTAAAATACCAGCATTGAAAGCAATTCTTTCGTTCTCTAGTATAGACTTATCAAGATAATGTTCAAATGGGTAGAGCTCTTTTCCTAGCGGTGGAAGAGCACCTTTTTCCACATGGCACAATTCACTTAGCTCCACTGAAGTTGCAAAGCGTAGCCTTTGAGATTTCAAGATTTTACGAACCTTATTTGAATCTACTTCCTGAGATGCCTTAAGAGTAAAGAGACGGAAATCTCGCTTATCCTTAAATAGAATTGTCTTACCGCCTATTGATATATCCTCACCGCGCGCCAGGGCCGATTCTTCACAGGTTTGCGCCACTCCATGGTCGACTTCTTCATAAGAAATCCCATTCTTAGTAAGAATATCAATGATTTTTACAGTTATATCCATTGATTTAAATTAGGTTATTATTACTACTCAGTAAAGAAATAAGGGGTAGAATATAGAGGAAACAGTCAGGAGAGGAAATGTTCTATATTGTAGTTAATAATAATGCGACAGAATATCACTTTGATTACTTAAAAGACTCACCTATGCAAAACCGCATTGATCCAACCCTTGTAAATGGTATTCCAAAAGAAAGTAAATTAATTGAACCAAAGTTTCACAAAGTTTTCGCTATAGATCTTATGTCAAAAGAGATTTTGAGTTTAAAAACAACAGATACATTTCTTGATGTTAAGAAGATTCTTTCATCTCACTCAATTCATCATATTCCTGTAATTGATAAAGAAAAGCTCATGGGTCTAATAACGACGACAAGACTTCAAGCGAAGGGAAAAATTGAGGATAAAATAGAGGTTAAAGAATTAATGGAAGAAACAGTCCTTTGTGCTCATGAGGACACTCCACTAGAACATATTCTTAAAATTTTTATAAATGAGAAGATCCACTCAATTCTTCTTCTTAATAAAGACCTAGATGTTTCCGGAATCTTAACTCAAAATGATGTATTCAAATGGGTTTTAAAATCTAGAATCTAGACCTCTTACTTTGCAGTATATGTCGAGTCTGTCTTCAAGCCTCTTGCATTTGAATCTGTATTGCTAAACGTAATAGGAAGACTCTCTTCATAACTCTTAGATTTAAAAACTACGAAATGAAGATGTGTATCAGTTGAGCACCCCGTATTTCCTGCAAGACCTATTGGATCTCCCTGAGATACAGAGTCTCCAACATTAACGACTGCCCCATTTTTTGTAAGGTGCAGATAGTGAGCAACACTTCCATCCGTATGTTGAATGTAGACATGGTTGTCATCAGGACATCCATTTCCATCTTCATTACCTTCTACAACTTCAATTACATTTCCAGCTCGAGATGCAACAATTGAGTCTGAAGTTTTCATTTCAAAGTCATATGCATACTGCTGAGAACCGAAGTGACTTACAGGAGCGCAGTTAGATTGTGTCACCTTATAGGATTTCCCTGCAGGGAATGGAAGAACGTAATCAGAGTTATCCCATTGCAAATAGCCATCACAGACACCAGTGTGGGCCACTTCGTTAACTCCATTTCCACAAGAAACAAGAGTCAGAAGTAATATTAATAGTGATGATATTATTTTCATTAGAACCTCCAACCAATCATTGGTGAAATTTGTAGATAGCCTAGTCCTCCAGATCTAATAACTAGAGGTAAACTCATAAACCACTTACTGTCGAACTCTATGCCAGTACTTAATAGGACACCGAGCCCTGGTCCAAAGTAAAAAGAATAGAAACCTCCTGCTCCTGCTTCGAAATACCATTTCCCACTTGAACGGATACCGTAACCTAGTAATGCATCGAAGTTTACTATTGATTGTCCCTTAAAATTTGAATAGAGGAAAAGTCCCTTACCAGAGTTATACATATTGTACTTTATTCTCGCAGAAGCACCTGCCGTATCATACCCATCAACTTCATCAAAAGTTGTATATGAAGCACCAAAGAAGCCTTCAACTTCTTTAGAGTGAGATAGCCCAGAAAATAAAAATAGAGATATAATAATTAAGTTCTTCATTAGATCCCCACTCTCAGTCCAAAGTAAGGCAGCGCCTTTATCATCGTTCTCTTATCCATTCCTGAAGTAATTTTCTTGGCCGTCACAATTAGAGATATCCCAAAGACACTTCCAAAATGTTTTCCAATAATTAGGTTACCTAAGACACCCTTCCCCTTTAAAGTTGAGTGTGCTTTAAATTCTCTCTCATAAGCTCCTGCCTGTAACTCAAAGAAAGTACTTTCGCCAAATCTTATTGCTCCACCCATCGCCGTATCTACAGTATTTTGCTGTATTGACTCGTGGGTATAGAAAGCACCAAACTTAAAAAGGTCCCCTCCAAGAAGGAACGTATTATGAGTTTTTACGATGACATCACTTCGGCCAAAAAGAAGTAAACTTCCATAGAAGCTAGATTTCAGCTCAAAGAGAGCATGAGAATTAAATGATATTGTAACCAATACCCAAACTAGAGTTTTTTTTAACATGAAGAAATTTTATATAGAGAAAAATGGAATGTCTAATTGATTATAGACATAAAAAAGGGCCTTTTGAAAGGCCCTTAATATTTAGTAGTTGTCGTAGTAGCTTGAATTATATGAATATGAATCATCTTCGTAATAAGTATCTCCGAAAGAGTCATCAAAACCATTTGAATATTTCTCTGCACAGAAGTATCTATTGTCCCATTCATACTCATTAAGATCATCTCTCTTATTTGCACAGAGATCATATCCAGTAGAACATGTATAAGTGTGGAACCTTCTCTCAATTTGTCCAGTATATGAATCTACTAGCTCATAGTTACAAGTATCAACATGTGAGTATCTGTGTCTATAACCGTTGTAAACGAAGAAAGGATAATCATTGTAATAACGGTATCCATTATCATATCCAACACTAACTCTTAGCCAATTATTTCTATAAACATACTGACGATTAATAGTTCTGTGATAGTCTCTTGAGTTTCTGAATCTTCTATTGTGATTACGATATGCTCTGTTTGGTCTATGACGATAAGTTCTGTAAGCTCTATCTGTTCTATGAGCTGGACGGTTTCTATTTACTCTGTCCGTTCTATGAGCAGGACGATTCCTATTTACTCTGTCTGTTCTGTGGGCCGGACGATCCCTATTCACTCTATCATTTCTTCTAGCGTTTCTAGCATCTCTTCTTGCCCTAGCGTCTGAACGATCTCTGTCAGCTCTAGAGTTTCCTCTATCACGACATGTTCCAGTTACACGACAATCATTTCTGTTTCTTCTTGCAGCTTCAACTTCTACTTGAGTTGCAAGTAACATTGTTCCAAATACCATACCTAATGTTAAAATCTTTTTCATAAAACCCTCTCTCTTAATATGAATTGATCGAACTCTACGAGATCTAGGGATGCCATGCAAGATTTTTTAGTTAGCTTTAATATGAAGAGATTTTCTTACTCGAGTTGGTATTAGATAAATTTAATAATTATAAAGACTTAGCAATATCTTAAGTAATTTCTTACATCATTAAAATATTACATAGTGCCATGATGCCACTTTAAAGGCCTGCAGGAATGTTCAATTGACCATTTATATTAGAGCCAAAACAGTTTAATGTTCCATCACTTTCAACAGCACAGGTGTGTTGATCACCTCCAGAAACACTTAATACTGAATTTGCATTAGTTAAACTAGCAGGAACTGTTGATTGGTTATTACTATCATCCTCCCAGCAAACGATAGAAGAGTTCGCCTTTAAAGAGCAAGAATGAAGCCCACCTAAGTCGACATTACTCGCCTCTCCCGCAGTATCAACATCCGTATCAACAGTTGCATTATTTGTTCCATCAGGCCTTCCCCAACAAACTACACTTCCATCAGTTTTAACTGCACAACTATGTCGACTTCCTGTTGATACCGCAATTGCTTCTCCAGCAGAGTCAACATCAGAAGGTACACTTGTTTGTAAGAATGTATTCTGTCCCCAGCAAAGAACACTACCATCAGTCTTTAATGCACAACTATGATTTCCTCCCGCACTTACTGAGGAAGTTGAATTATTAACTTGTAATGATGCAGGTATGGTTAATTTTGACCAACCACTATTTCCCCAGCAAGTAGTCTGTCCTTGAGAAGTTACAGCGCATGCATGGCCCATTCCCACACTGACCATAGATGTAGAGCCATCTGATTGCAGAGAAACTGTTGGAGTTGTTTGCGAATCAGTTGAGTCTCCCCAACAAAGTGTTTTACCAAGATTAGTCACTCCACACGAAAACCCCGTTGTTGAAGTTCCGCCATTACTTACTTGGCTTGCTTCTCCAGCACTATCAAGCTGGGCAGGCACAGTGCTTTCGCCATCAGCATTACCGCCCCAACATGAAATAGCACCGGTTGCTAAAAGGGCACATGTATTTGTATTTCCACTACTCACAGCTAGAACTGGTCCATTAGTAGTTACAGTATCACTTGCAGCTATTGTTGATAACTCGTTTGAATTACCGTCAGTATCACTGAGAGTATTAGCAGCAACACTAGGAATAATTGTTCCAGGACTACCTGAAGTAATTCCTGTAACTGAAATTTGATAAGACGTTCCACTTCCAGAAACAGTGTAATCACTTATATTAGCTGTTCCATTAAATGTAACATCAGTATTAATGAAGCTTGTGGGTGCTTTAGAGAAGCTTACATCATAAGTAATTGGTAGTTTTTTAGGATGATTTTTTTCTGATGTAGTCAAAGAGATTGAGACAGAAAATGTATCAGATTCAGTAATGACTTCTTCAAACTTTATAAGGCTTTCACTGCCCATTGGGTTACAACTAGTCACAGTGGTAATGATAATTCCCAAGAATAGACTGGAGATTAATTTCATAGGACCCACTTTATTAGAAAGGAAAGAGATATTTCTTTTACTTCAAAAGCATTAGTACTACCTTCAATATTTTTTAAAGTGTAAGAAGTGCTTAATCCTATTGAGTTGGTTTCATTTTGAAGTTTTTTTAAGAGATTTAATTTTATATTATAACCATTCATTTTATCTACACCTAAATCAACATTCTCTTTACTGACAAGTCTATTAAAATAGCTTGTTATGGCCTCAAAGTTATAACTAGAGAAATCATACTCTGCGCTTAAATATGCACTCAGGCCATAGAACCATTGATTTTGAAATTCAGAAGTTGAAGTAGAGTCTCCGGCCAAAAGCCCTTCATTAAGAAGATCAAACGAACCTCCAATTTTATAGCGACCAACTTTATACAGACTGCCTATTTTCAACGAGTAGTTTTGAAATGTAGAATTTTTTATTTGAAAATTATTTGGCTGAACAAAACTCTTATTTAATATTTTAAACTCATAGAAGTCGATAATATTTTCATTCCAACTTCCAAGAAATGTAATTCGTGCCCCAAAGATTTTATCCGAGAAAACTTCACTCTTTGAGAAATTACTATGTTTTTTTATATGTAAAGACTCTGCTGAGAATATTGTTTCACCAGTAAGGGCCAAGTTCTTTTTTATTCTCTGAAACTCATTTTTTTCTTTTTCTTCTATTCTTTTCTGTTCTGCTTTTTCTTGAGAAATATATTCAGCTTTAAAGCCTTCTTTTGGCCACTCAAGTGAATATACGAATCCACAATAGAACACACTACCAATGAGTATTGATTTTCTAATATATGAGAGTTGAACAAAGTTAAACATCTCTTCCTTTGCCATACTGAAAAACTCAACATTCGTTTTCCGCTCTCCTATTTTATAAAATCTTTGAAACCCTTACTAATGAGCAAGATATACCCTTCAAAAAATGTCGGGTTTTATTCATAATCAAAGATCTATAAGTGTCTGAAAGTACATTTACTTACGAGAAAATTTGGCATCTGCGAAAATACAACTTTCATAAGCTCCATCTTTAAGGAGCAGAAATTGACGCATTTAACGCGACGCAACTAAATGTTAAAATAAAGTAGGATAAGTGTTTATTTTTCCAAGGTTTAAGGAGCCTAGAGCACGATGAGAAAAATTCTAATTAAAATATTTCTACTAGGTATCTTAGGAGCGTCATTTTCTTATGGCGAAATATTAAAAATTGGCCTTGCTACAGGCGTTAAAAATATTGGATATACAGAAACCCACCAATTCCAATCCTCTCTCGATAAGGACTTTACTGAAATAGCTCCCTCTTTTGGCCTAGATAGCACACTGTATATTTTCCCACATTGGTTATACGTAGGTTTTAATACTCAGTACGTAGGCCCAGTTCTTAGTAGTTCAACTACGGACGAAGCGAGCTTTCTTCGCTACTCGGCCTTTAGTGGTATAACAATTCCCGCGAGGCCTTTTAATCTCAACATCGAGTCTGAATACTATTCAGACACTATATCTCCTAATGCTTCAACTTTTGGTTATGAAGATATGTCAGGAACACGATTCTCAGCGATTGGTGACTGGCTTTCAAAAAGTGGTCTTACACAAATTACAGTTAAATTACCTTTCTTCAACACTGTCGAAGGAAGAAGTGACTATATGGCAACACTCAAGTTTCACTTCTCTGCACCTAAAGGAAAGCTACCGCCTTCTTTAAGACAGGGTATGTACTTGAGTTTTGACTATTCATCAATGACAACAACGATTCCGGGAACGGTTGAAATAGAAATCAATAATACGGAAATGGGAATGAACCTTGGATACAACTGGTAGGCTTAATTGATTAAAAATCAATTTGCTCCATTCACAATGATCAATTTTCAAAGAAAATTTGTAAGTGGATTCGTGTATCTACTGTTAGTACTATTTCTTGCAGGTTGTAATAGTAAATCAACTCCTGTCGCAGTAAACCCTCCTGCCCCACTTGAAGGCTCAACAACAATTACAGGTACGACTCCCATTGTAGCGGATGGAGTAGACTCAAGTACAATTACTATTACAATGGTTGATAATAATGGAGTTGCTCTAGTAGGTGCAACACCAACTTTTTCAGCAACTAATACTGACTCTAAAAATGTTTACGGTGCATGTTCTAGCTCAAATAGTAGTGGATTATCAACATGTACACTAAAGTCGACAAGAGCAGAGACAAAGTCACTTCAACTTGTCTCACCTGGTAGCGCTACAGGTGTTGATCTAGTTTTCAATCCAGGACCAGTTACAAAGTTACATTTTTCAACGGCACCAAGCTCAAGCGTACTGGTTGGTGCAAACTTAGCGACAATGCCTGTTGTTCAAACAACTGATCAATTTGAAAATATAGTGCCTGCTACAGTGTCAACTATTACTCTAGCAGCATTTACAGACTCATCATGTACAACACCAGCGACAGGAACCTTAAATGTCACATCAAATCCATTAACGACAGATGGATCAACAGGTACTGTTTCTTTTGCAGGAGTGAACTACTCTAAGTGGGATGATATATATCTTCAAGCATCTGCTGCGGGACTAACTTCTGCTTGTTCAGGGTTAATAGAAGTAAGGCAAGTTATTAGTACTGGTTTAAGTTCAGTAGTTGGAACAACTCCTGCGACAGCGGACTATTTAGATTCTTCAGATGTTACAATCACATTATTAGATACCTTAAGTAATCCAGTTTATGGTGCCGTACCGGTAATAACAGCAACAGATACAAATGGTACAAATCTGTACCAAACTTGTCCTGCAACTAATGCCAGTGGTATTTCAATTTGTTCATTTCAATCAACAAAGGCCGAAGTAAAAACAGTCACACTAATGTCTCCTATCGTAAAGGTTGGAAACACTATTACCTTTGTTCCTGGTCCAGCTGTTGCGGCAAAATCAACTATTAATGGTACGACACCTGTCATAGCTGATGGTGTTGCAACATCTAATGTAACCATCACCATTAACGATTTCTATCTCAATGGAATATCAGGTGTTACACCAGTATTTAATGCGACTGATACTGGAACAACAAATACATACGGTGCCTGTAGCTTAACTGATGCGATAGGTGTTTCAAGTTGTACATTAACCGCTACAAAGGCCGAGACAAAAACTATTCAATTAACAAGTCCTTTTGCAGTAACTGGTAACGATGCCATATTTACAAACGGGCCAATTGCAAACCTTACATATTCTGTACAACCTAGTATTAGTACATATGAGAATGTGGACCTTGCTGTTTCTCCTACCCTAGTAGCAACTGACGCCTTTGCAAACCTTATAACAAATACTGCTCTTCCTGTTACTCTATCTGCACATACTGATGTCGGATGTACTATTTCCGCACCTGGAACATTAAGTGCTACAGAGAATCCAAAGAGTACAAGTACAACTGATGGTAGTGTTGCTTTTACAAATGTTACCTACTCACAAGCTGGAACTATTTACATAAAAGCATCTAATGCTGGTGTAAGTACATGCTCAAATGCAATTACAGTTTTAGCGAGACCTGTATTGAGTTACTCAACATCAACATTAAATGAAAATGTTAATAATATTGGTACTGTTACAGAAACGATAGTCATAACAATCTCTGATGAGACCTTTACTGGTGCTAATGGTGAAAACTATATAGGAGCAGGTAAAATAGTAGCGACAAATATTCCGACAGGTTTTACTGCCATTGCAAATAAAGACAGTGCAACTCAGATAACAGTATCATTAACAGGTTCTGCAACGTCACACTTAAATGCCGATGATATTAGTAACCTTGGACTTGCTTTCCAGGATACAGCATTTACAGCGGCTCCAAGTTCAGTAGTTCAAGATGCGACAAAAACTGATATTACTGTCAACTTTCTTGATCCACATGCACTTACCTACTCTCTAGCAACGCTTACTGAAGATCTTTCCAATACAGGGCTTATAAGTGAGAGCTTAGTCGTAACACTTACAGGAACAACTTTTACGGGAACTAATGGTGAAGACTCTGATGCCCTGTCAAAAGTATCTTTTACAAATACTCCTCCAGGAATAACAGCGAACGCAGTAAAGACAGACGATACAACAATAACAATAACTTTTACCGGAACAGCTACAAATCATACTAACACAGAAGATATAGCTAACTTCACTGTAAACTTTGCTGATAGCGCATTTACAAGCGGTGTAGCTGCAGGTGTATTAGACTCCTCTAATAACGATATCATAATTGACTTCACTGATCCGGCGACACTTAGCTACGACCTTACAACTATTACTGAAAACCTAAGTAATGTAGGACTTGCTGGTAATTCGTTAGTAATTACACTAACAGAAGATACTTTTGTTTCAGATCTAACTGGTCTTGTAAACGTATCGAATATTCCCGCAGGATATACTGAGTCAATAGTCAGAGACAGTGATACCCAAGTAACTTTCTCTCTAACAGGTAATGCTTCTTCACATGATAATGTAGATGATATAGCAAATCTTGAAGTTTCATTTACTGCTGGGGCATTCACTAACAATACAAATGCGGCAAATGTTATAAATTCAAATCTCACAAACCTTGTCGTTGATTTTTATGACTCAGCGTCACTCGCCTATTCAAAAACAACATTAACTGAAGCATTTGCAAATGATGGTAGCTTTACAGGCGACTCAATAGTTATAACTCTTACTAACGACACTTTTGAAGCTGACCTTACAGGGCAAGTAAGCGCAACAAATCTTCCAGCAGGTATTTCAGCAGTTTTTACAAGAGATAGTGCTGTACAGGTAACTCTCACATTAACTGGTAATGCTCTAGCGCATGCAAACATAAATGATCAGGCGAATCTGGAAGTCCATTTTCTAGCTGGAGCATTCACAAATAATACGAATGCCGCCTCCGTTACAGACAATGATAAAAGTGACTTTGTAATAGACTTTAAAGATCCAGCAGCAATCTCTTATGATGTAACAACAATTAATGAAGATACTGTAAATGATGGTTCAATTGTTGAAACAATGACAGTTACTTTAACAGATGACCTCTTTACTAATCCTTTACTCGGAGTATCCGCAACCAATGTCCCAGCAGGATTAACAGCTAACTTCACAAGACTAAGTGACACATCAGTTCAGATAAACTTCTCTGGTAATGCAACTTTACATAGTTCAACTGATAACATAGCAAATCTTGGTATTACTTTTACTGACGCCTCTTTTCAAAATTCTTCAGCTGCCTCCATAACAGATTCAGCTAGAAGTGATTTATCCATAGCTTATACTGATCCAGCTTCTTTAGCATATGCAACGTCAATCTTTACAGAGGATACTGATAATACAGGACAAACAACTGATTCAATTATAATTACACTAACTGGTGATACATTTGAAGCAGACTTAACAGGTGACATCAATGTTACAAATACTCCAGTAGGAATGACTCCTGTAGTAACAAGAGACTCAGCAACACAGGTGACCCTGACTCTGACTGGAAATGCAACATCACATATCAACACAGATGATATTGGAAATCTAACAATTACCTTCACAGACAATGCATTTGTTTCAAACTCATCAGCTGCTAATATTGTAGACTATATTAAGTCTGATATTGCTGTAGACTTTAATGATCCAGCTTCACTTGCATATGATGTATCAATTTTAAATGAAGCCATCGTAAATGTCGGTAGTATTACAGAAGTAGCAGTAATAACTCTAACGGGTGATACCTTTGATACGGATTTAACAGGTGATATCACAGCAACAAATGTTCCAACTGGACTAACGGCTGTATTTACGAGAGATTCAGCAACACAAGTAACAATGAGCTTGACTGGAAATGCTACCAATCACGCAGTTGCAAATGATATAACCAACCTAACAGTGACATTTGCAGATACAGCTTTTGTATCTAACTCAACTGCTTCAAACGTAATTAATTACACAAAATCAGACATAACATTATCTTATATAGATCCAGCTTCACTTGCATACTCTGCTTCAACTTACACTGAAGATGCTGCTAACGATGGATCAATTTCAAACTCAATTATTATAACTTTAACTGATGATACTTTTGCTGCTTCAATTGCAGGACTAATTACTCCAACTAACCTACCAGCGACACTGGCGGCATCATTTGTTAGAGATTCAGCGACTCAAATAACTGCTATTCTAACTGGTAATGCTTCTGCTCATGCAAACTTAAATGATGTCTCTAATTTAACATTCACTTTTGCTGATGCAATCTTTGTTAATAATTCAACTGCTGC
>MPCU01000012.1 GCA_001874305.1 Bacteriovorax sp. MedPE-SWde
ACAGGCCAAGGGAAAACTCGCAGGAATGGGAAAAGAAATCGGTGGTCTTAAAGATAAGCTTGGAAAAGCAAAAGGTGAACTTGCCGGACTTGGAAAAGAAAACGGTAAACTTCATTCTAAATTAGGTGCTGCTGATAAAAAGATAACAGGTCTTAATGGGAAAATTAATGGTCTAGGTAATGCAAATGATGACCTTAAGAAGCTTGTAGCGAGACTTGAGGGTGAGAATAAGGGACTTGGTGATAAAGTGGCCGGTCTTGGAAAGAATCTCTATAAAGTTCAGAGTGATCTGAATAATAAAAATGGTTTATTTGCTGCTTGTACTAATGAAAAGAATGGACTCATTACAGATATTAGCAATCTTAAGAATGGTTTAGGTAATTCAAATAAAGAATTATTTGCTTGTAAAGATAAGAATAAAAGAGAGATTGCAAGTAAGAAGAAGTTTGTTGAACAGTTCAGAAATGTTGCCAAGAAGATTGAGAATCAAAAGAAGAATTTAAGAGCTAATATTGCAAAGAACTTAGCTAGAAAGTTTAGAGAGAATAAAATTGATGCTAAAGTTGATCCAAAAACTGGTAATGTAACTCTTCTTATGGATAAGAACTTACTTTTTGAAACTAATAGCGCAAGACTTAGTAAGTTCGCTAAAGTGAAACTTAAGCAGATAATCCCAGTATACTCAGATGTTTTATTTTCTGATATGGATATTAAAGAAAAGATTCAAAGCTTCAACGTTGAAGGACATGCTTCTCCGAACTTCTTAAGTGGTCCAGTTGATCCTTTTAACAGTAAACCTGAGGCATATAATTATAATTTAAATCTTTCTTCTAGAAGGGCCTTATCAATCACAAACTTTATCTATGGAAGAAGATTAAAATTCGATAATAAGTACTATATGAGAAATGTGACTAAGAGTATCGGTTATGGTTTCACTAGACCTGTTCTTCTTAGTGCAAATTTTAATAATAAACTTGAAGATATTATGAACCCTAAAGGGATACTTGTCGCAGATAGAAGTCCTGCTTCTGTTAAGATTCCAATGGCAAATCCTGATTTAAAATGTGGTAAATACAGTTGTTCTTTAAGTCAAAGAGTTGAACTAAGCTTTTCATTAAAAGATGACCCAAAAACGATTGAGAAAATACTTGATCTACCAAAGGATGACTTATGGTTGAAATAATTTTAGGATTTTTTGGAAACTATCTCATTGAGTTTATGATGGCCCTTTTGGCAAGTGCTCTAGTCTTTAGGTATCTTGCCTATAGACATAGTAAAGATGATGAGGCCTATTACTCACGTTTTACTCGTGAACTTGATACTTGTATTGATGAAGATAAGCAAAAGGGCTTACGCATCGATGATGTTGATAGCTACCTTTCTAATATTTTAGGAAGAGTTAATCAGAAACTTCCGACGCAGACATTGAGATTTAGGACTAATAAGAATGTATCTGAGCGTAGCTCTGATGATGATAGAATGTCTCTTGGTGACTATGTCGGATCTAAACATGGTTTAATTGCCTCTATTCAAGGTGAGGGATCTATATTTAATTGTCAGGTACCTCCTGATTTTACAGAACTTACTGATAGAGTAATGAATGATGATAAGAATTGGACGAAGCTTTTTGGTCACGTTCCAATTGAAGGTGTATCAAGAATGATTGATATTTTACCTAACTTATTCATTGTTTTTGGAGTTTTTGGTACATTTATTGGTATTGCTATGGCGCTACCTGAGATTGCCAATCTTGATTTTAACAATCTAGAAGGATCTAGTGATACTCTTACAAGATTCGTTATTAATGTTGCTTACGCGATGAAAACTTCTATTGCAGGTATTGCTTTCTCTTTAGTACTTACATTTTTAAATACATTCTTTCCAATCCAAGATATGAGAGAGAGAACGTTTAAGAAGGTCGAAACAACAATGCAAATTCTTTGGTATCATATTCAAAATGATTCAAGTAAGGATAAAATTATTTTTCCTCAAATACTTGAGGTTCTTAAAGAAATTTCTCAAAAACTTAACTTACCAAAAGATCTAGAAGAATTATCTAAGAGGAAGGCATCATGAGTGTTTTACAGATAGTTAAGGGCTGTCCTCTTTTTCACGATCTTTATGATGCTGAAATTATGACAATATGTGAAAGTTGCTCAGTTAAGACTTTAGTACCTGATGATTATATTTTTAAGAAGGGCGATGAGGGAGATGAGATATATTTGATTCTCTCTGGAAGTGCAATCGTGTCAAAAGGTGGTATAGAAATAGCAAAACTAAGGAAGGGAGATCTCTTTGGTGAAATGGTTTTGTTAAAAGAGAATGTAAGGCATGCGGATATAATGAGTGATAACTATACGGATGTTCTCGTTTTAAAATATAATGATATTTTCGGACTGTATCAGACGAATCCTAAAATATTCTCTTTACTCATATTGAACTTATCTCGCTTATTGGCCACGCGTTTAAAAGGAGCTGGCTCCTATATAGAAGAATTAAAAATTAAAGAATTTGAAAGAAATAAAAAAGCCGCTTAGAATTTATGCCGTCTTTAATGAGACGGCATATCTTCAATTATTCTTAAAAGTTTAAATAAACCTTTCGTCATAAATCTCTCTTTCAGCTTTAATCTATCACCACGAAAATTGTATATCTTGGATTTTGTTTCTGAAGCTGTTGACCAGCCGATTCCAACAGTTCCAACTGGTTTCTTTTCTGTTCCACCACCTGGGCCAGCTATGCCTGTAAATGAAATTGCGATATCAGCATCTAGTTTTATCCTTGCTCCATTTGCCATTTCATAAGCTACATTAGCGCTAACTGCACCATCACTTGATATAGTCTCTTCTTTCACCCCAAGTAAGTTTATTTTACTGTCATTGGAGTAAGTAACAACGCCACCCATGAAGACTGAAGATGACCCGGAAACATCTGTTACCTTTGATGAGGCCAGTCCTCCAGTACAACTTTCAGCAAAGGCGATTGTTAAATTCTTTTCTTTAGCTTTCTCTACTATGTATTGAGGAAGTGGGATGTTACCAATTTGCCATATACTTTCCCATATTGGTGTACTTCTTAGTATTTCTAAGATTTTCTTCTTTTTATTTTCTAGTTGATTATCTTTACTCAACCTTAGTGTGATATCAACACTCATAGTATGTGGTAGAGAACTTACGCTTCCATACTCTTCAAGTTGCTCCCATAGTCCAGGACATATCTCGTGGAAAATCTTTTCTTCAGGGATTCCAACTGTTCTTATATTGAAGATTTCTAGTTGAGTCGCTTCTGACTTTAGTCTTGTACTAAGTATTGGGTAGACAACTTCTTCCGTCATCTTTTGAAACTCTCTAGGAACACCGGGAGTACAAAATATTAGCTTTCCATTTACCTCTGCCATTAATCCTGGGGCAAGACCTTGAGGGTTGTTTAGTGGTGTAACTCCCTTTGGAAGAAAGTGGTATGAGTTGTTTTCTTTAGTCCAAGTTTTGTCAAATCTTTCATAGTGTTGAGATACAACTTCTATAGCTTCTTGTGACTCTTCAAGATCAACTCCTAAGAAATTAGCTAAGACTGACTTTGTCTTGTCATCCTTTGTTGGACCAAGTCCACCTGTTACGATGATTGCATCATTGTTTTTTAAAGTCTGATCTAGTGTCGCTATTATTTGTTCTTCATCGTCACCTATAATTTCGGATGAATTTAACTTAAATCCTGTCGGAAGAATGAAGTCTGCTAGCCACTTAAGGTTGAGATCTTGAATTTTTCCACTTAAAAGTTCATCTCCAATGATTATTTGTGCAATTTTCGCCATAGTTATGCTTCCTTGTAGTAAAATAAGCTATTTTCTAGTAGTTTATATCTATGAGTAAAATTGTTCAATTCCGACTTGATTTTGACCAGGATATCGAGTTCTATCTCAATAAAAATTATCCTGGCTTTGAAGACTACCGCATTCACTCGAAGGCCCTTGACGCACGTGGTGCTAATAGAGGAAAGAAGCCTATAAATAATTTTAAGGTTGAAATTATCTTCGCTGGTGAGAAATTTGCAGCATATAGAGAAGAGTTTAAAGACCTAGGTGCTCTTGATCAAAAGCCAATTATTGTCGGAGCTGGCCCTGCAGGTTTGTTTTGTGCACTTAGGCTTGCTGAGTACGGGATTCCTTCCATTGTCATTGAACGTGGTGATAGGGCCCACAACAGAATGAAGCATATTGCAAAATTCTGGAGATACGGTGAATTTGATACTGAGAATAATGTATGCTTTGGTGAAGGTGGAGCAGGGCTCTTTTCTGATGGAAAGCTAATCACCAGAGTAAAGTCACCATATGTTCAGTATGTGATGAATCGATTTGTGGATTTTGGAGCACCTCCTGAAACTGCTTATACTTCCAATCCACACCTTGGATCAAATAAGATCAGAGGTTTAATTAATAAAATCACAGATTACTTGAGAGAAAAAGGCTGTGAAATTCACTATAATACTCGCGTAGATGAGCTAGTTATAAATGAAGATGATGTAGTTGAAGGGGTTAAGCTTTCAACAGGTAAATCACTCTATTCAAATAATGTTGTTCTCGCTACTGGACACTCTGCAAAGGAAACTTACTTTCATTTAAAAGAGAAGAAAGTAGCAATGAAAGCAAAAGACTTTTCAGTAGGTGTTAGGGTTGAGCATCCACGTGCAATGATTGACTTTATTCAACACGGTCAATTTATGAAGTGTGACCTCGGTGCTGCTAGATATAAACTCACTTATCATGATAAATCTAATGATAAGGGAACATATAGTTTTTGTATGTGCCCAGGTGGTTATGTTCTTTCAAGTGGGACTGATGCGAATGGAATTGTTGTTAATGGAATGAGTAACTTTGCTAGAAACTCGAGATGGTCAAATGCGGCCCTTGTTGTAACAGTGAAGGCCGGTGAAGACTATCCTCTCGATGATGTTCTCAACGGACATAAGTTTCAACACGATATAGAGCGAAAGGCCTATGAAGCTTCTTTAGAAAAAGCATCAGGTAGAGAAATTCCAAGTCAAACATTAAAGGATTTCTTATCTGGTAGTGTTAAAAGTGACCTTCCTAAAACATCGTGTCCATCAGGTATTTTTCAATATGATTTAAGAAAAATCTTACCAAGTTTTGTTGCAACTGGTCTTCACGATGGTCTTCTAAGTTTTGAAAAGAAGATGGAGGGCTTTGTTACAAATGACGCTATATTGATGGCGCCTGAGACGCGAACATCAGCTCCAGTAACTGTTTTAAGAAATAGAACTACTTTTGAATCTGATTCTCACAAGGGACTATTCCCATGTGGAGAAGGAGCGGGTTACGCAGGAGGTATTACCTCCGCCGCAGTAGATGGTGTCAAGATTGCTATGTCTATTATTCGTCGAGAAAAAGAATTGTAATAAATTAGTAGTTCTTACTTATTCCATACTTTCCGCGAATATTTCTGTCATAGCTTTTTAACTTCTTTCCACAGTTAAATAGTGTACCCTTACTCCAAGCTCTAGAACTAGAATAGCTCTTGCATCCAACCATTCCTCTGGCCTTGTCCAATGATTTATACCCTGACCATAACTTTTGTAGGGGACCGTCACAACTCCATTTTCTAGATTTAGAACTTTGCCAGCAATAGGCCAGTGCCGCTTGTTTTACACTACTTACTGAACGTGACTTTTTCTTTTTATTGTAGTTTGAATAAGTCTTTTTCTTATAACTTCTATTATAATTCTTTTTCTTATACTTATTCTTGGTTCCATATCTATTATAGTTGTTCTTCTTATATCTATTTGTTTTGTAGCGGTTTCGTGATTTATACTTATTAGATTTGTACTTATTTGTACCATAGCTCTTTTTGTACTTGTTTCTATTGCTCTTATAAGTATTGGTTTTACAGGTACGTGACCATTGGTTCCATGTGCCACCTCTTCTCTTACAAATAGATGCTGAGCTTGCTGCTGCGTATATCTCAGAGCTAAGAAATGCAAAAATTATGGATAGTACTAGATACTTCATAGAAATCTCCCGTAGAGAGATTATGTATCTAAATTAAGAAAGAATGATGAGAGAGTGAGACTATTTGCTCACACTCTCGATTCGAGTGTTTCTAGTTCTTCATAGAAGGATAAGAGTTCTTCCTCTAAGTTATCTTTTTTCGAAGTAAGTTTACCTATGAGTTCTGTTTTTTCACTATCTAGATTATTGTAATCAAATTGTGTTAGAAGGTTTTCGATGCTCGAAATTGAATTCTCTGTCTCTTCAATTTTCGTTGGTAGCTCATTTAATCTTAGTTTTTCTTTTTGAGATAGTGGAGCCTTATCTTCTTGTACATTTGTCTGTGGAACTACTTCTTCTTTTTTTACTTCTAGCACAAGGTCAGTATCTTCCTGTGACTTTCTCTCTGTTTTAATTCTCTGTTTTTCAAGGTCCTTTTCTATTGCACATGCCTCAAGGTATGGAGCAACATGAGAGTATCCACTTGTGAATAACTCAATCGTTTTATTTTCAACGAGCCATATTTTATTCGTAATATTTTCAAGGAAAGTTCTATCATGTGAGATGATGATAACTGTCCCGTCAAACTCAGATAGTTTTTTCTCAAGAATCTCAATAGACTCAATGTCTAGGTCGTTAGTAGGCTCATCAAAGATCCATACATCCGCTTCATTTTTTAAATTTAGCGCCAATTGAAGCCTATTCACTTCACCACCTGAAAAAGATGATAGTGGTCTATGAAGTTCACCTTGATCAAAGAGATAGTTTTGAAAGTATGTTGCTACATGGACAGAGTGACCATTTTTAAAGTGAATATATTCTTCCCCATCTCCTAGAATCTCAAATGGAGACTTCTCCATCGGAAGCTCATCTTTGGTTTGTGAGAAATAACATACCTTTAAATCTTCAGCATACTTGGTCTTTCCAGATGTTTCTTTTAGATCTCTATTAATTAGTTTCATGAGTGTACTTTTTCCAACACCATTTTCACCAATTACACCAATCTTATCACCTTTATATAATGTGAAGTTGATACCTTTAAACATTTCTTTTGTATCGTAATTAAAAGAAACGTCTTTATATTCAACTAACATTTTGGTTTTTCTGCCAGATTTATTTATGAGTACTTCCATACTCTTTCTAGCTTCGCTTTTTAAGTCTTTTACTTTACTCGAAAGGTCATTAAAACCTTCAACTCTCTTTTTACTACGTGTTCCTCTGGCCTTAATTCCTTGTCTCATCCAGTCTGTTTCACGCTTTAAAGAGTTTTTGAGTTTAACTAACATTTTACGTCTTGATTCTTCTTGTCCATCAAGGAATGTAATATAATCAGCATAACTTCCTTTATAAGCTGTAATCTCAGCTCTATTAATATGGAAGATTTTATTTGTTGCTTTAGATAGGAGGTACCTATCATGTGAGATAACAATAAATGTTTTGTCAGTCTTTAAGAGTTCGTCTTCAAATGCCGCAATTGTTTCTATATCCAAATGGTTTGTCGGCTCATCCCACAGGATTAAGTTTGCTTCACTTGTAAGGCCTAGCGCTAATAGAACTTTTCTTTGTTCTCCACCAGAGAGGTCTGTCACATATCTCTCTAGGTCTTCTAAACCAAAGCTTTTTAAATAAGACTCATAACCACTACTAAGGTTCCAGTGGTTCATTGAATCAAGCTTATCAAGTAAAGCGTGTTGTTTTTCGATATCACTTTCTTGATAATCTGTTTCTATCTTCTCGTTAAGTACAAGAAGCTCGTCATGGACTTTTTTGATATCAGGGTAATATTCATAAAAGTAGTCTTTTACTTTTGTCGCTTCTTTAGGAACACGAAACCTTTGATCGATTTGAAAGACAGAGTATTTTTGATCTTCACCCTGCTTCGCTGTCGCTTTATCAAAGACAAATGCTGGAGTCGATATATCCGGAGTGACTTCACCAAGTAAGATTTTGAAAAGAGAAGATTTTCCCATTCCATTGAGGCCGACTAGACCAATCTTATCTCCGTGCTCAATTTGGAAGATACAGTTGTTGAATATTGCTTTTTGACCAAAGGCCAGATTTAGATTTTTTAATGAACATAGTACAGACATAGAAGATAAAGTACCTGATTTAGAACGATAGTGTAATAGATTAGTTGTGCGCCAAGCGTTAGTCGCATTTTTTACACTTCTTTGACCTTTATATTGGTGACGTTACTTGAGCAAATATGTAAAATATTCGCGAATGGATTCGTTTAAGAGTTGTACTAACTTTACCAATCACAAAGGATGGGATTATGCGTAATTGTGCGATTTTGCTTTTTTTATTTACTACACAGGTTTTTGCGAAAGATTTATCTCTCGTAGCTGCCACTGGAGATACTGGTCTTAGCTTACCTTCAATCTCTTATCTAACAAATGTATCACCAAAGATTAATGATAATGGAGATATATCATTTCACGTAATGGCCTTAATTGAAGGTGAATATCGTCATGGAATCTTTATAAAGGATTCTGCTTCAAAAGAAGGGAGTTTAAAAAAGCTTCTTCCTGTTGGAGAATATATTGGTGATATGTCTCTTACTAATTCTAAAAGGCTTATTTTCACTACTAATGATGGATCTCAAAGTCTTGGCGTTTTTGATTATGATTATGCAACAGGTGTAATCGAAAGACCTATTCCATGGGATAGCAAATTCTTTTCAATTTCATCTGCTCACATGAGTGATAGAGGAGTTCTGTCTTATAGGTTAATTGAAAATCAAAATGAGAGACAACTTGTAACTTCTGATATCTCAGGAAATACTATAAAAACTGCACCAGTTTTTAAAGAAGGTGTAAAAGGTGTTTCTTACGTCTTCTCTCCAAGGCAGGCCGGAAACTATATTCTTATTAAAGTAAGATATGGTGATAAAGGTGACTTCTCTGAATCTCGCCCAGATAGACTATGGCTTGTTAATACTAAGACAGGAAGAAGAAGTCCTGTTGCTCTAGATAAGGACGCAATGCCTTCATCTAAAATTAAATCTATTAATAATATGTACACGGTTAATAGCAAAGGTAATGTTGCATTTTGGGCACATACTGAAAAAGGAAGACAACTTCTTACATATAGAGATGGATTTCTTAAGGCCATTCTTACTGAAGGTGTTGAGTACAAGAAGTTAGACTGGTTTTCTCCTGGAATGAATGACAATGGTGATATCGTTGTAAGAGGAACAAAACTTAATGGTAAACAAATGATAGCGATATATAAGAATGGTACATGGAAAGATCTTGTAGTTGAAAATGACGGGGTCGATCACTTCAATGGTCGTTTTGTAATTTCAAAGAGAAGAGACCTAACTTTTATTGGCGCTGTTGATATTAATAATAATTCAGAAGTCGTATTTAATGCGAATACGATTAATACTGAATCAAACGAAAGAGTTGAAGCAGTATTTAAAATAGAACTTTAAGGGGTTTTATGCTTTTAAAGAGAAAAGATAAGATTACTAAATCTTATGATGTAATTGTCATTGGTTCGGGACTCGCAGGTATGACTGCAGCAAATAAGCTGGCACGTGATGGAAGATCTGTTCTACTACTTGAAGCACATAATAAATTAGGTGGCTTTGCTACTTGGTTTAGAAGAAATGCTGAGAAGGGAGAGAAGCACATATTTGATATTTCTCTTCACGGGTTTCCTGTTGGAATGATTAAAACTTGTCGTCGTCACTGGTCGCGTGAAATTGCTGATTGTATTGAGCGAGTTGATAAAATTAGATTCGTAAATCCACAGTTTGATATTTCTACAGACTTTACTAAAGAAGATTATATTAAGATTCTTGTTGAAAAGTTTGGACTGACTGAAGAAGAAGTTACGGGTTTCTTTAAAGAACTTCGTGAAATGAACTTCTACGATGACAATTCATTTAAAAATGCTGATCTCTTTGAAAAGTATTTCCCTGGAAGAAATGATGTAATGAGATTTCTCCTAGAGCCAATGGCGTATGCTAATGGCTCTACATTAGAAGATGAAGCTATAACTTTTGGGATAGTCTTTTCTAATTTTATGAATAAGGGTGCTTACATCTTTAGAGGTGGGACGGA
This sequence comes from Bacteriovorax sp. MedPE-SWde, assembly GCA_001874305.1. Classification (GTDB taxonomy): domain Bacteria; phylum Bdellovibrionota; class Bacteriovoracia; order Bacteriovoracales; family Bacteriovoracaceae; genus Halobacteriovorax_A. The sequence continues at coordinate 10,072 of MPCU01000012.1, forward strand.
TAAACTTATTGGGATGATGAGGGATGAGCTTGTATCAAATGGTGTTGATATTAAATTACATACCCTCGTAAATGAGATCTCTGTTGAAGATGGTGTTACTACAGGTGTAAAAATTGGAGATGATCATATTTCTTCAAAAACGGTTATATCAAATTCATCACTACACAATACGATTTTTAAAATGGTAGGCGAGAAGAATCTTTCTTCTGAATATGTAGAAAAGGCCCGAGAAGTTAGAATCAACACTTCAAGTTGCCAGGTTTTCATGGGCCTTAAAGATGGAGAGTCTATACCTAATGTTGGCGAGCTGATTTTCTATTCTGATTCTGATAAATTTGATACGGAGCTACTTTTGTCTCCTGAGGCACATAGCCAAACTTTCTCAATATACTACCCTGATATGAGACCCCACTTACCTCAGAAATATGCGATAGTTTCTTCAATGAATGCTCGCTATGATGATTGGGCGAACCTATCACCAGAGGAATATGAAAAGAGAAAAGATTTTATAATAGAAAAGGCGCTTCTTACTATTGAAAAACTAATTCCAGGTGTTAGAGATAAGATTGAGCATGTTAATGCTTCGACTCCTTTAACGATCGAAAAATATACTCATCATCACTTTGGTTCAAGTTTTGGAACAAAGTTTGAAGGTCTTGAAGTTTCAAAAGATCTGACAAAAGAAGTCACGGGTCTCTACCATAGTGGATCAGTTGGAATCATTATGTCAGGTTGGTTAGGGGCCGCAAATTATGGTGTCATTCAAGCACACGACTTAAATACTTACTTAGATAAAAAAAATAGTGAAGAGGTTAATCATGTTTAATTTTCAAGATCAAGTTGCCATTGTTACTGGTGGAACGAGAGGGATCGGTAGAGGTATCACTGAATCATTCTTAAAGGCCGGTGCACAAGTTGTCGCAACATATGCGTCTAATGATGATGCTGCTAATAAGTTTAAAGATGAATTAGGTGAACTAGGTAAAGGTCTTTACTTAAGAAAGTTTGATGTATCCAATTCTCAAGAAGTGGAATCTTTTTGGAATGAAATAACATCATCATTTGAAAAAATTGATATTCTTATAAATAACTCAGGAATAAGAAAGGACAACTTAACTCCTGTTATGCCAGATGAGGATTGGACGAGAGTACTTGATATCAATCTATCAGGTTCTTTTTATATGACTAAGAGGGCAGTAAATCACTTCTTAGGTAATCGTTACGGAAGAATTGTTAATATGAGCTCTGTTGGTGGGTCTCTTGGGCTTCCTGGACAGGCCAACTATGCTGCTTCAAAAGCAGGTCAAGTTGCGATGAGTAAGACTGTATCTAAGGAAGTTGGTAAAAAAGGAATTACTATAAATAATGTATGCCCTGGTTTTATCGAGACTGAGTTGATTGCAGATCTTCCTGCTGAACAAGTTAAAGAGTATAAGAAACAAGTTCCAATGAGAAGATTTGGGAAAGTTGAAGAAGTTGCACACGCTGTTATGTTCCTATCTAGTAAAGAGGCGGGATATATTACAGGTGCAAGTTTAGAAGTTACTGGTGGTCTATAATGTCTGAAGTTATAACAGATCTTATTCCACAACGTGCACCATTTCTCTTTGTCGATAAGATCATTGAAAGAGGTGATGCTAAGATTGTTACTAGTTACAATGTAACAGGTGAAGAAGAATTTTTTAAGGGTCATTTTCCTGGAAATCCAATAATGCCAGGAGTAATCCTACAAGAGGCCCTATTTCAAACAGGTGCCTGTCTAATGGCCAAGATCGGTAATTCTGGGCTAGGCGTTGTAACTAAAGTTGGTAATGCTAGATTTAAAAATCTTGTTAGACCTGGAGACGAGCTTGTGATGGAAGTTGAGCTTGTCGAAAATATAGGAAATGCTTACTACTTTAAGGGTAAGACACGAGTAAGTGGAAAGATGGCCGTGGCCATTGAATTTACTTGTGCAAAAATTGAGGAATAAAAAATGTCTTTTTTAGCTGTTGATTCAAAAACTTTTCTAATTGCAGGTGTTTCTAATAGAAAGAGTGTTGCTTATTTTAGTGCTAAAACTTTAAAAGAAGAAGGTGCTAATCTTATCTTTACTGTCCAATCAGAAGATCATAAGGCCCGTGTTAATAAACTCTTTCCTGACTGTGATGTTTATATCTTAGATGTTGAGTCAGAAGCAGCTATTAAAGAGTTTGGAAGTACTCTGTGTGATAATCAAGTTAAGCTTGATGGCTTTCTTCATTCAATTGCATTTGCAAACTTAAGTGAGCCAAAACCATTTCATGAAACAACTTGGACAGACTTTCAACAGGCAACTCAGATTTCGTCTTTCTCTCTAGTACAAATGAGTAATGCAATAAAAGAATGTTTTAATGTAGATGCAGGAGTTGTGACAATTTCTATTTCTGATACTAAGGCCACAAGTTACGGGTATATGGGACCCGTTAAATCTATGCTTGATACAACGACTGCTTACTTGGCGAAAAGTTTTTCTGAGTTTTCTAGAGTGAGATTTAATGCTGTTTGTTCTGGTCCTCTAAAGACCTCGGCATCTGCAGGTATACCTGGATATATTAATAATTACCTCTTTGCTGAAAAGTTAACAATGAGAAAAGAAGCTCTTGCGACACAAGAGGTTGCTGATACTGTTGTTTACTTACTGAGTCCTAGGTCTTCCGGGATAAATGCGACGGGGATTCTTGTTGATGCAGGAATGAGATCTAATCACTTTGATCAAGATGTCGTAAACAAAGTGGCGGAATAAATCCGCCACTAGTATTTTACATATTAAAGTATTTTTCTAAATCATCTCTTCCACCAATCTGTTTACCATCGATGAAAATTTGAGGAACTTTATGTGCTCCAGTTACAGCAAATAAGGCCTGATTACTTGCATCTCTGCCAAGAACGATTTCGTTGTATACATATCCTTTCTCCTTTAATATTTCTTTTGCTCTTAAACAATGTGGACACCCTGGTCTTGTAAATAGAGATACTGACTCTGGTGCTTTAGCTTCTGGGTTTAAGTAGTTAAGCATAGTGTCTGCGTCACTAACTTCAAATGGATCACCAGGCTTATCTGGCTCAATGAATGCTTTTTCAACAACTCCATCATTAACTACCATTGAGTATCTCCATGTTCTCTTTCCAAAACCTAGATCACTCTTATCTACAAGAAGTCCAATCCCTTGTGTGAAATCACCATTTCCATCTGGAAGTACTTTAATATTTTGCGCCTCTTGGTCTTTTGACCATGCATCCATAACAAATGGGTCATTTACTGATAGAACATAAATATCATCAACACCTTCAGACTTCATAACGTTTGCAAGCTCATTATATCTCGGTAAATGTGTACTTGAGCAAGTTGGAGTGTAAGCTCCAGGTAATGCAAAAATAACAACTTTCTTACCTGCAAATACTTCTTTATTTGTTAAAGTAATTAGTGATCCGTCTTTAATGATCTTAAAGTCGTTTGTTGGAACTTTCTTTCCTTCAATATTTTCAAAACTCATTTTAACCTCCATAGTTAATTTTAGAGTGTTTCTTATTTCTTGTATTGATTATCGTATAAAAAGCAGCATAGTTGAAATCAATTAAATAAATCAGCCGATAGGTTATATCTAATGATATTTTGACCTAATATATCGGAAATAGGAGTGCGAGATCCGTGTTTAAGGGTGTTCTTTGTGTTTGTCGACAAGATAAGTATAATTTGTCTCTAGGAATGAGAAGTTACCCTTGCTGCACGTTGGATCTCAAGTAATTTCATCCCGAGTCATTTTATGATTTTTGGGGGTGGTAATGAGAGTCTTAAACGTATTTATTGAAGTTCTCGCATTCACATTTTTATTTTCATCTAGTCCTGTTTTTGCAGGAGAATTCTCTACATTTGAAAAGGGCGCTGCCTTTGGAAATGTCGCAAATGGCACTGAAGCATTGGATCCTAGTGATATCCGAAATTTTTCTAATATCTATGGCCAAATACTAAGCTCGTATAACTCAACCTACGATTCTATTGGAAGCCGTCTTGCTAAAGATGCTGCTAATGGATTCTTTGGTGGAATAAATATGATTGGATGGCGCCATGCCAATGAGTTTTCAAACTTTAAAGTTTCTTTTAATCGCTCAATTGCCCCAAGTTTATTTCAAGAGGATAAGTTTATTGTTTCTGATGAGATGATCGTTGAAATTGATGCTTCTAAGTTCTTAAAGAAAATGGCGGATGAGGATGTTATCAATATTTCTGATCAAAACCTTGCGGCCTTTGCTGGCCTCGCATTCAAGAGGACTATGAGGTTTAACCACTTTGCTTCGAGTGTAGAAGATGGTCTTCAGACAAATTTTGATAAATTATTCTTTATGTTCAAATACTTTAATGGTGATAAATTCCATAAATTGTCACCATATGACTTTCTTATAAAAGAAGATAGGTTTACTGTTAATGCAGGAGCTATGGCAACCGTGCCTATTTATACTTATGGTGCAATTGGTGCTGGTGTTCTCTATAAATATGAAAAGAAATCAAAAGTTTCTATCCAAAAGATTGGCCCACTGGATGAAGCTGAGGAAAATGAAAATATCCGATTAACTGTTGAAGATACCAGAGGGACATCAGCAGGTGCAAATGTAACATTAGTTGTAGATTTTTTTAAATTACTTCAAATGACACTGTTAAGTTATGATTTTGAATATACTTACTCTAAGACTTATAAGACATACTTATCTTTGTATGATGAGGACTTAAGAAATATTGATAAAATGTCTAAGGTTAAAAATTTATTAAGGTTTAAGTCTTTTGATCCTGTTATTTTTGCAAATAATATTAAATCTAAAGAATTAAGACAGAAAGAAATCCAAAAATCTCGCTATCTTGCTTTTATATTTGGTGGTGTAAAAAACTCTCAGACTGAATATACTGAAATTGTAAAAGATGGGAAATTAAGGAAGTTCTTTACACATAATTATGAAAAGCTTCGCTATAGAGAAAACTTCTTTTCTAAGATACTTACTTCCATTCTAGGTAAGCTTATTGGCTATGATCAACTTGCAGCTAGAACCGAGGTTAATTCTAAAGCAGTTGAAATTAGTTATGAAGCCGACCTTGATCTTTTAAAGTCAAAAAGAGATTACAATATATTCAATAAGAATGTATTTACAATGGGGTTTGAGAGTAAGATTAGAGTTAATCAAAAAACCAGGTTAAATGCTAAGAAAATTGAATCAAAAATGAGACAGGCGATTGCTCAAAGAAGTAATAGCTATTCTAAGTTCAAGATGGCCTTTGATACAACAAATATATCTGCTCCATCCGAATTTACTTCGCAAATTATGCTTGATAATTCTAATGTACAAAGGTTCATGAAGCTTTCTGCCTCTAGTGTTTTTTCTAAGTTCAAGTCAGTTTGTCGTGGAAAATCTAGGGGACTCTTTGGAAAGCTGAGGTCTTTATTTAGTTCTTGTCGTAGAAGATTATATGGAAACTATAATTCATTTCTTAAGGAGTGGACGACTACAAATTACGATGGAAATGTGTATAAGAAATGTAAGAGAAAGTATCGTTGGAGATACTTATTTAGAAGATCTAAAAGAACAGCAATGATTCAAAAATGTATGGAGATTTCTTATAAGAAGAAGCGTAATATTCAAATGCTAGAACTTCCTCTATGGAAATTCAAAGATGTTGCAAATAATATGAATAACTATATTGTTGATGTAAGAGATTTAAATTACTTCTTTGGGTCATTTAGCAATAAAGGAAGCTTTAGTGCTATGTTAAATGGAAACACTCCATATAAGTCATACTATTCAGAAGGTAGTGATAAGCAAAATATTCTTACACAGTTCAAGGTGAACAATCAACTGCGCTCACCAGCAAGTTTAAAATAACTCTTCGAGTGCTTCCTTAATATTGGAAATACTAAATGGTTTATTTAGTAAATAATCTACATTAAGGAAGTATTCATGTTCGTCGACTAAGCTTAGTAGGCTCATTGTTTGACCAGATGAAAAAATGATTTTGAAGTCTTTAAGTTTATCAGTATAGATTGTATCGAGTAACTCTTCACCAGACATAACTGGCATGGAGTTGTCTAATAGCAGAAGATCAATATCTTTAACCTTTATCAACTTTAATGCTTCTTCACCATTTTTTGCAGTAAAGCATTTATAGTCTAATGATTCAAAAATCATTGTTAAAATATCTATAATTTCACTCTCGTCATCGACGAGTAGAACTTTCTTACTCAAAAATTACCTCAATCTTCGTAATGATTCTTCAATTGTAACCTTTGGTTCATGGCCAAAGTCATTCTTTGCATTCTCGTGACTAAAGTAGTGAGATGTTCCAAGTTGGAGTGCCACAAACTTTGTCATAGGAGGATGAATATTGAATATTTTAAACAAGTTTAGAAAAAATTCAATACATGAACCTATTTTGTAGGCCTTAGCAACACTTATGCTCTTTTTAACTGGCGGTAAACCTTTGCACTCAAGTATTTGATCAATAAAGTCCCATAGATTTACTGGGTGCTCTTGACCTATAAAGTATGCCTTTCCTGAGTTTTTTGCTTCTGCTATTAACTCATTAAAGGCATCAACATGTGCTTTAGCTGCATTCTCTACATAAATTATATCAACAAGGTTAGTTCTGTCTCCAATTGCCTTGAGCTTTCCTTTGGCCTGTGCAGCTACAAGTCTTGGAATAATATTCTTGTCCCTCTCTCCGTATATAAGGTGAGGTCTAATAGAAGTCACTTTGAATTTGTCAGAGTTAAGACCCAGAACATATTCTTCTGCTAACGCCTTAGATTTTGCGTATAAGCTAATATACTTCTTTGGATAGGGGATTGTCTCATCACCTTTAATAATCTCTTCTGTTCCAAATACAACGCTTGGAGTACTTGTATAGACGAAAGTTTTAATTCCTTTATCTATACAGGCATCTGCTAAGTTCTTCGTACCAAGGTAGTTAATTGAGTAAAAGTCTTCCCACTTTCCCCACATTCCAACTTTACTTGCTACATGAAAAACAGCTTCTATTCCTTCAAGTGCTTTAACGATAGAATCTTTATCTGCAAGGTTTCCCGTTCTTGTTGGGATATTGAGTTGTTCTAGTTCGTCAGTGTGGGAGCGAGAAAAGTTGATTACATTATGGCCTTGGTCTTTGAGTTCTTTAGCAATATGTAGGCCTAGGAATCCAGAAGCTCCTGTGATGAGAATATTCACTGTATGATTCCCTTAGTTATATCTTCTCCAAGCTTCTTACGATCGATTTTAATATTGTGTCTAATGTCGACGGGGAAAGAGTCTGAAAAGAAGAAATGCTCTATGTCGCTTGTATGTTCATGCTGACTTCCAAGACCTTGAAGTTCGGCAATTACTTTATCTTTATCTATCTCTTTTGATTTAAAATTCTCTTTTGGCTCGATAACTACGGCCGCATTAAGTTGTCCTGCTTTTTCATATCTTACTAGTGCAGAACGTTTTACAAAGGGATGTTCATTATAAATTGCTTCACATGAAATAGAGTATTTTACTTCTTTAGTTAATTCGATACGATGAACTTTTCTTCCATAGAACCAAATATTTCCAGAAGTATCTATTCTCCCCAGATCTCCCATCCTATGCCAGTAGCTATCACCATCTTTAATTTTGGCGGCCGCTGTTTTGTCAGGAAGGTTGAGATACATAGGAGTTGTAATATCGCCTTTTACAATTATTTCACCAACAGCATCAGTATCTAAGATTTTAACATCTTCTATTGTGGCGATATCTTGGTCGTGTGCCTCAATTATTTTGACCTCTAGACCAGGTGCCGGTTGACCTATACATGTTCCGCCACCCTTGGCCGATATTTGAACCTTATCGCTTTTTGGATCTAAGATTTCTTTTCCAGAAATACATGCTACAGGAAGTGCCTCAGTCGCACCGTAGGGAGTATATGTGGTTCCATTTGGTAGAATCTTTTGAAAGTTTTCATGAAGCTCAACTCGAACAGGTGCTCCAAACATAACTACATACTTAACTGAGTCAAGTTGTATACTTTGCTTTATGCAGTAGTCAGCAACACGCTCCCATATCGCAGGAGAGCCAGCAACGAAAGTCGCTCTATTATCTTTTATATTAGCAACCAGTGACTGTGGATCACATGTTGCTGGTTTAGATGGGTTCATATCAGGGATACAACTTGTCATTCCCATAGACATCGTAAAAAACGAAAAGAGTGGAAATCCTGGTATATCAATATCACTGTCATTCAGAGTGAATATCTCTTGCAGGACATCTGTTTGATTATTAAAAATTCTATGTGTGTAAACTACACCCTTTGGCCTACCTGTTCCACCTGAAGTGAAAAGGATCGCGGCCATATCATCAGGGGACTTTTGCTTTGTCTCGTAATCTTTCCAAGGTCCTTTTTTTAGGGCCTTTACGGAGTGAAGACCTGGCCAGAGTTTTGGTCCGGTTGTGATAAATGTTTTGATACTTTTAAAAGCAGAGCGGTAGAACATTCTAATAATATGTACTTCAGGTACTGCTATTAGTGCATCTGGTTGTGCGCTTTCAATCGCCTTGAGAAGATTCTTCTTTCCCATTCCTGGATCTATGAGAATAGGAGTGGCCCCCATCTTAAAAAGAGCAAATGTAAGAGCTGGGAAGTCTAGTGAAGGACGAACAAAGAGTAGTACCTTGTCGCCTTCTTTTATTCCCTTTGCTTCTAAAGAGTTTGCGTAGTGCGAGCTGAGTCTATTTAGTTCACTAAAGCTAAGCTTCTCATAGAGATAGTTGTAACTTCCAATTTTCTTTGGAAATCTCACTGCATCTTGATTTGGCCTTACTTTTGCTTGGTTTTCAATACGTGCTGCTATATTCATTGAAGAAGCTTCCTATTTCTCTTATACAATTATCTTTTTCATCTTCCAGTACATAGTGACCAGCATCTTCATAGACAACATACTTTTCATTTGGAAAGAAGTCCTTCCATCTGTTAAGAAAGCCCATATTAAAGCAGAAGTCTTTTGCACCCCAGATAAATAGTTTTGGACACGTCACTTCTTTGAGTGAGTTCTCAATACTATCAAGCTTGTTCCATGATCTGTGATCTGGTTTTAATGGAATGTCTTTTACAAATTGTGCAGTGGCAATTCTGTTGTGATAATTATTGTAAGGAAATAAATATCCTTGTTTAACCTCTTTGCTTAGTTTCTTTTCAACCGCCATAAAAGTAGCTGGCCATGCAAATGCATTAAAGGCCCTTACCATTGGAGCTCCAATAATTGGAAGCTTGCAAAGACCTATTGTGAATGGAATATCTTGTGATTTAAATGCAGCAGTATTCATAATAGTCATACTCATGACTTTGTCAGGCATTGTCGTCGCAACACCCATTCCTATAGCACCACCCCAGTCATGAACTATTAATGAGAACTTATCTAATTTGAGTTCTTTAATTAGCTTTAAAACATTGTTGACATGATTTTCAAGTGTATATTCAAAGTCTTGTGGTTTGTCTGATAGTCCACATCCAATATGATCAGGAACAATACAGCGGTAGTTCTTTTGTAGGTCTTTAACTACATTTCTATAAAAGAAGGACCATGTAGGATTTCCATGAATCATAATAATAGGGTGACCTTCACCTTCATCAAGATAGTGAAGTCTTCCATTGTCAGTATTTAAAAAGTTATTTTTAAAAGGATAGTGTTTTTGCCATGAATTCTTCATTACCATTCTACTCCGAGTACGATAGAGGATAATCCGCTACCTATTCCTACTAGGACAATCTTTTGTCCCTTCTGTATTCCTTCTCTGTCATTCTTGAGTGCAAGAGTTACGGGAAGTGCTGCCGAACCTGTATTTCCTAAAAAAGGAAAAGTATCAAATGTCGGTCTTTTGTTTAAGTTTAATTCGCCAAGTACTATTTCTTTATGGGCCTTTCCTACTTGATGTCCAATAACAAGGTCGATCTCTTTCTCTGTCCAATCGAGTCTTTGCTTGGCCTTCGCCCATGTGTTCTTTGCTAGTTTCTTACCATGCTCCAAAAGCTTTTCAGAGTCAGTTTCCATAAATAAGGAATTAGGATCACCATCCCCTTGGCACAATTTATTTGCTGTAGAGTCTGTCATTACTGCACCAGAGACAAGCTTGTGTCCATTAGGACAAAGGTCTTTATGTGTAAGTACATAAGCAACAGCAGCTGAACCGATAGTTAGATTAGCAAAGTATTTCTTTATCGATTTACGAGTGATTGTTTCATCTTCATTTAATCGTTTAATAGTTTCCTCTAAAAGTGGTCCACCATTTTCTCCAGAAACAATAAGTGCTTTCTTTATTTGACCTGATTCGATCATGTTTGCAGCGACAACCCACGAATTAACCATTCCAAGACAAGCATTTGATAAATCAAATATCGTACATTCATCGTTTAATTCTAAGTTTCCGTGCACTATTGAAGCAGTCGAAGGCTCAAGGAAATTTCTACAAACAGAGCTGTGGATAAGCAGGTCAATGTCATCTTTATTAACGTTACCTTTATTAAATAAATCTCTCGCAGCATTAGCTGAAAGATCACTTGGTAGAGTTCCAGATGGCCAAACACCTCTTTCTTTTATACCTGTCATTAGCTCAAGTCTTCCCTGTGGAAGTTTTAAGCGTTTGTATATAGGGGAGAGTAGTTCTTCCATTTTTTCTGAAGATATTTTTTCTTCAGGTAGATAAAGACCGTAATCTTCAATGACAACATTATTAAACTTCATATTATTCCATTAGTCCGTGTAGGTTTGCCATTGATATTCCACTTAACATTGCACCTACTATACCGAGAAACCCTTGATCTGTTCCGCAGATATAGAGTCCATCTATATGTGTTCTACCATCACGTATTTTATCTGTAGATCCATATACTGTGCCTTCAAAGTGACCTGTATATCTCTCAATTGTTGTTGGAGTGAAAACATCTTTAAAAAGAACATTTGCATCAAAACCTGGAGCAATCCTCTTTATCGTTTCAATTGATTTTTCAAAGAGATCATTCTTATTCTCTAAATAGACTTTTCTTTCCAATTCTTTCCATAGCGCGTAGTTGGCCATGTATGTAACTCTTGCTACACCTTCTGTATCGCCGTCATCATGTTGAAAATTATTGGGAAAGCATGCTACAGCACTTGAGTGATCAAATAATGTATTAGGCTTCTTATAATCGTATATATCTTTTTCATTGTAGAAAACTATCGTATGATCAAAACCAAAGTCTTTTGGTTTCTTGTCTAAACAAGCAATAGATTCACAAAAGCTTAAAGGCCCTACTTTAGGTTCAGGTCTTTCTCCAGTTGTAACGGCCATTGTTTCGGGGTTACCCATACTAGATATTACTTTATCGCACTCAAGGATAGTACCATCCTTAAGTTCTACTCCAGATATTTTCCCATTTGAGTGAATGATCTTTGTAACTTCTGATTTAAAACGAAGCTCACCCCCAACTTTTTCATATTTTTCAAGTAGTAGGTTAAGTATTGTCCTAACTCCTCCTGAAGGTCTACAAAAGCCCTCAAGGTAGATACTCTTAAACATGATAACGAATTGGGAAAAATCCATATCGTTTTCCCAAGCTGATCCATAGATAAGTAGCGGGCAGAAAATCATTTCTAAAAGTTGACTGTCAGTAATAAACTTCTTCGCGACATCTTTTGCCATAAAGGTTTTATTATCTAATGCAACTTCATTGTATTCTTCTATATATGTTACGAATCTATTGAAGTTATCAATTTGAAGAGGAAATTTTGTTGCAACTTCTTCTCTTAGAACTTCAAAGTTATTCGTAAACATGAGGCTTTGGCCTGGAAACTGAATAAGAGAAGACTTCTGCTCACTTAGTTCAAGCGCATCCCATGGTATTCTTAATTGCTTAAGTAGTTTTGTTAGAGGTCTTCCTCTTGTTCCTCTAGGAACAAAGTTGGTCATTGCATGAAGACCAACATCGAACTTTCTCTTTCCACGTTTGTAGTATGAGTTGAGTCCACCTGTAAGAAAGTGTTTTTCTAGAATACAAACTTTCTTACCGAACATCGCGAGTCTAATGGCCGCGGCCAGACCTGACATTCCTGCGCCTATGACTATAGTGTCGTACTTTTGTGACATGATTTGCCTTTAAAAAGATAGGAATCTAAAACTTAGATCCCTATCTATTTATGATATATTTACTGAAATTTTGGAGTTAAGTATTCAACACAGCTATCCATAGATGCTAGTTGACCATAATCTTCCTGTGGTACTTCAACTTTATGTCTCTTCTTAAGCTCCATTACGATATCAAGGAAGTCCATAGAGTCTAGGTCTAGTTGATCTCTAAGTGGAGTAGCATCGTTGATTGATGTTACATCGTCATCAACTGCGATATCTGCGATAATGTCTGAAACTGCTTGTCTTACTTCTTGTGGTGTCATGTTTTCTCCTTAATTATATTTTTTTAGAATTAATACTGAGTTAATACCTAGCATTCCAAATGAATTATTTAATATATAGTTAACTTCTTGTTTCTTTGGTTGATCAAGTACAAGCCCATCAAACGCACACTCTGGGTCGATTTCTTCTATCTTGTGACAAGGGTGAATTAAGTCATCTTGAAAGCTTAATAAGTTTCCTGCAAGCTCTAGTGCTCCGGCGGCACCCATAGCGTGACCAATAAGACCTTTTGTACAATTGATATTGATCTCAGGACAATCTTGGAACATTTTCTTAATTCCTTCCATCTCCTGGATATCTCCCATTTTTGTACCTGTAGCATGAAGGTTTACAATATCAATTTCTTGTTTCGTTATTCCTGCCTTACTTATCGCATGCTCCATACACTGGACCTGTCTTTCGGGATTTGGAAGAACAAAATCTGTTGCATCACTATTGATGTGGTGACCAACTATTTCAGCATAGATCTTTGCTCCACGCTCTAAAGCATCTTCAAGTCTTTCAAGAGTGTAAACACATCCACCTTCTGAAATTACAATACCATTTCTTGTATTATCTAAAGGTCTTGAGGCCATTGACTGGTCTTCTTTGTTTTCTGCTAATGCACCTTGAGCCTTGAATGAAACATGATTTCCAAAACTATTGGCAGATTCGCTAACGCCCCCTGCAAGTGCAATATCAACCTCTCCAAGCTGTAGCATTTGCATCGCTTGAATGATTCCCATATTTCCTGCTGCACAAGCAGCTCCAATTGTATAATGAGGTCCTGTAATTCCGAGGTTAAGTGATACTTCACCGGCCGGGTTATTTGCTACAGTTCTTGGGTTGTGATGATGAGTCCACAGTGAAGCATCTTCATCATTATTCTTATAGAATTGGAATAGCTCTTCTTCTGTTTCTACCGGACCATGCTCTGTGATTCCTAAGTAGATTCCAACACGATTCTTATCAAGGTTTTCAAGATTCAGATCAGCATCATCAAGTGCCTCTTTAGAACAGTAAACACTGATTCCACCAACTCTGGTACCTCTTTTTCGCATTTTCTTTTTTTGGTGCTTTGTTTCTTCAAAGTCACATTTTCCAACAGGAATTTTTCCAAGAAAGCGAACATCTTCTTCTGTTATTCCAGATTTTTGCTCGAGTAGAGCGCTTCTGAATTCTTTTATATTATTTCCATTTGGTGCTGTTAGACCAACACCTGTGATAACAACTCTTGATAGATTCATCTGGCTTCTCCTGAGGCATCGGCCCATGCATTTAATTTATCTTTTAGTTTAGATTTTATTTGGTTCTTTATTTGTGTTTTAGCTTCATTGATATTTGGAATATTTGTTTTAACAAATCCCATAAATTGAGGAAACTTCTCTATAACTGGATATGGATTTTTAAACTCTTCACTAACATTAACGATTACATCGCATATTGAGCGTGCAAATTTAACAGTTGATAGGATCGTTGAGAGACGTTGTTTTCGGACATCATCTTCTACAATAGTCATTGCTGATGCAGTCATTCTTTCAAAGTCTGCAAGGTACTCCATTTCTCTTTTTCTAATTACACTGGCAACGATCTTTAGGGCATCATCCTTGGCATAGTGAAGCTTTAGTCTCTTCAGTTCTTTGTGATCTCTACTCTCAATCATTGAATATTGCGCGAGTGTCTTTAAAGAGAGGGAAACAGCGCTTTGAGAAAGCCCTAGATCTTCTTCTATTTGGTCAGATGTTAATGGCCCCTTTGAAAAACAAAGAAGTCCAAAGACTGCACCATCGATCCTCTTAAAACCAACTCTATTAAAGAAGCTTTCAAAGTGTGGAAGGTGGGCCTTGAGTTCATCTTCAATGTGAACCTTTGCTAAAATGTCGTCATTCATAGTGTGTACCACTTTCTAGAATTACAAATCCCCGTAATTCTTTAAATATTACAAAAATAAAATATAAGGAATATTAGCTTTCTACCCGTAGGAGATAAAGACCTTCGGTGTCATTCTTACAAAAATTTTTAAATGGGGTGCGCTTTGACACCAATATCTACATGTCTGACAGAATGGCTCCAGTTTTCTGTGCGTCATTTGGACAAAGTGATTCCAAAGACTTAAAAAAAGTTGGCACGCTAATTGTATAAAGTTTTTACACAAACTACAAAACAAGATGTTTTTAGGTTATAACGCATGTCACTAGCAAATATGACATATATTTTTGTATTCAAGAGAGAGGGGTTTTCATGAAAGTACAATTAAAAAAAGGTTTAACTAGTTTAGCAGTATTAGCAACTGCAGCAACAATTCTTACTTCTTGTGGAGGAAGTGGAGGAAGTGGTGGTAGTTCATCTACTTATGGTAAGTATCAGTCATCATTTATTACAGCAGAAGGTTTTGTTAATTCATTAAACTCTGTAGATCCAATTTCTAATCCACTTAACTATATTGATAAAGACGAGTATGAAACACTTAGAAATGATGGACGCTGGTTTGTTTATTATGATGCTGAGTATGATCATGAAGTAGCAGTAGATCTTAACTACCTTAGATCTATTCAATACTGGGATTACTATTCTTCAAATAATAACTTAGCTAGAGAATTTAGAGATATCCAACTTGACGATGAAATTGATTATGGTGATATCGGAGATCTATACGGTGATTACTATGAGCCAGTAGATGTTGCAGGTTATGACTATGTTTTAGATGAATTTATCTATGAAGGTGTTTGGTCTGGTGAGTTATATGAAGACGAAACAGAAACAACAGATACAGGGCTTCTTGCAGCTCAAAAAGAAGATAACAAGCTATTCGAAAAGGCATCAGCTTACTCTGTAGCTTTCAAGCTTCCAGTTAAAAAAGCACTTGAGCTTGTAACTATGGAAAAAGAAGTTAAGAGAATGCTTGAGTCAGCTACAGAGGGATCACTTCTTGAAGCAGATCAAAAGGCAATCACTAAAAACATTGAGCATTTCACTGGTAAGACAATGGCCGAGTTTAACGAAGCTAAAGAAGATGTTTCTAAGAGAGAAGTTCTTATTGAAGAAATTTCTGCTCACATCGGAACTCCAGGAAGTAACCTTGAAAACGTTATCCTTCCAGAGCTTTTAAGCATTGACCTATAAGTCACATAGTTTAGAAAAATTTCAATACTTAATGAAGGGGATCTTAGGATCCCCTTTTTTTTCATTTTAACTGTATAAAGTTTAGACAGTGTTAGTAATTCTTTCAGTTATTCACGTTTTTATTTAGATTTTAGTATTCTCTATCCAAACCATATTATTAAAGGAGTTTGAATGCGAGTTACCACTATTATCATTCTTTCATTAATATCTATCACCGCTAGTGCTGGAAACAGGGCAAGATGCGAAAGAAATGTCGCGGCCAAAATTCTTACTATTAATGAAGTAGATCAGCGCCTAGAGGGATTATCACGTATTTCTAATAGAGTTGGGAAAATTCCAACTAAAGAAGAAGTGATCGCCGTTGATAGAGAAAACTCTATTTACTTTCATGCTTATCAAATGGCCGAAAGTGTATGTACAGGAGTAAATCCTACCAAAAAACTACCGCCTGAAGATGATTAGTACTTGGCATAGAGATTGCTACGTATATTGAATAACTCAGGATATTTATGAAATATTTATTACTTATAGTCACACTCATCAATTTGTCTGTTCATGCGGAATACGCACGTGTTCCCATTGATAATACAGGACTTCCTGCAAATGATTTAATTCATGAAGACTATGGAGTTCTTGATCCTGAGCTAGCATTAGAGCTTTCTCAAGAAGAAGGCCTTGACCTTGCATCTCTGAATCCTGAAGAAAGTGATATTTGGGATGGAAGAAATAATTTTCTTTCTTCACAGCTTGATAATAATCTCCCTGTTGATAACGGCGATGAATTAACTTACAGCGGTACTATTAAATCACCGTCAGGTGTTATGAGGTTTAATGCAATAAACGGTGATCAAAGATTTCAAGTTCATTTAAGTAAGAGACTTCACACTATACTTTTAAGAAAAAACCTTATGAGAAGGTTAGGGTATATTATTCCTTCAATGAAATACCTTAAGGATTTAACTATTAACTTTAAGGATGAAGCCCAGAAGAACTTCTTTAAAGATGTTGAATTAGTAAATGATCTCGTGGCATCATCAAGTCGTTGGATTGTTAAGGAAACTAAAACAAGCCTTACACTACAAGATGTTTTCGTTAAGGTTCCTAGTGCAAGTGACTTCTATGATATTGCATTAACTATGCTACCTCAGACTCTTGAGTCGAGATCTCTTCGTTCTTCAATTATCCCATACGCTCTAGCAGACATGGGTGAATCTATTAATAAATTTTCTTTTAAGGCCGTAAAGGTTAAAGATGGACATATTATTCTCCCACATGACACAGAAGCTAATTTTAACGCTACTGTTAATGACTTAAAGTGGATGGCGAATAAACTCAAGAAACTTACACGTAAAGACTTTGAAGTTATCGTTAAGGATGCATACTTTCCTGAAGTTGTCGCAAAGATTCTTGTTGAGAAATTAATTGCTCGAAGAAATAATATTCTTGAAATCGTAGATGTTACTCATAACACAATTCCATACGTGAAAGACTTAGGTTTAGAAGGGATGGATAAAGGATATTTGAAAACTGAAGAATATGCAGGCTATGCTTCAAGATTTAGTCACGGAATGAAGAAGGGACCACTTGATGATGTCTGGAGATATATTTTCTCTGAAGTTCAATCTAGTGCAATCTCATCTGTTGCAGATCTTGCAAGTAGCTTTATAAAGGCCAGAGACTTTGGTGAGGAAAGACTTGATTGGACAATAGATGATTTTCAAAAATATAAAGATTTTGCAATCGATGAATATATTAGAACTGGAGCATTTCCAGCGCTACCTTTTCAGTCTTGGACCGCACCATTAATAGAAGGACGATTAAATCTCGGACGTGATATTATTATTGGTGGAGCTCTGGGTACTGATAACTTTGTACAGCTTGCAGATACAGCTGGTTTTGGGTTTTCATTAGGTGCATATGTAGGACTTGAAAGAGTATTCTCACAAGTTGTTAACGGAAGTGCGGTACCAAAAATTGGTGTAAATGTTAACTATACACATGTTAAACCGATTGTTTCTCTTAAAGAAGCTCTTAAAGAGCCATATAAAAATATCTTAGTTAACTTTCTTACTAAGAGAGTAAAAAATAGCTTCAAGGGAATGGCCAGTGGTGCTGAACTAGATGAAGAGACACGTATGGAAGAGATTTCTAACTCTTATAAAGAGCTAAGTGAAAATCTCGGTGTTGGTGAATCTTTAATAATATCTGAAAATTTAGTTCCTGATATTTCGGTAAGTCTTAGAGGGCCATTATTTAATGGTATAACTGCATCAGGATCTTCTGGTGTTCGTTACAAGACCTTAAAAAGAATTCAAATCTATAGAAAGAGCCGAACTAGATTTCATGTATATTTTGATAATGGAAATCTTGTTGAAGCTTATGGAAACGGTGGTCTTGCTTATCTGATCCCTATTTTTAATGGTGCATCTAAGAAGACTGTTGGAAAAATGAATATAAACTTCTTTGACTTCAACCTTGATCCGGATTTAAACGAAAATCCAGAATTTTATAAGAATGTAACTAATCTTTATTCTATTTTAAAGGATCGCTCTTTGGAATCAGTGGGTGAAGCACCTGTAAGAATCAAAAGTAATATTAATGATAATAGCACTAAGTTTTCTCTACTATTTTTTGTAAGTAAATTTGCAAGAAAGTTAAATGATTTAGTTGTTAAGTTTTCTGGTGCTGAAGATACTCGATATGTAGCAACAAGCTATGGTAGTCAGTCTGGTCTTAATTATATGAACTTCATGAAGACGATTGCGAATTACTATTTGAAGCAAGTCTTTGAAGGATTCTCTTTCTCTGTTAATCCATTTGAGAATGCTGGTAGAACATTTAAAGGTTCGTCAAAAACTAAGGATATGCGATTTGAAGCTAAAATTAGAGATGTTAACGGTAAGACTAACTTAGATAATATGTATTCTAAGTATATGATGTACACCTACAAACATGAGGGTGGTTCTACAAGTGAAAAACGCCTTTGGAAAAAGCTAAAAGCTTTCAATAAGAAATTTAAAAGAAATCTATTCTCTAAGTCAGATTCTGAAGATGCTGGAGCAATGCTTACTTATAAAATTCAGGCAAACCTTCATTTTTATGAAAAAGCTGTAGAGAAAATGTTAAATCTCAATGATGATGAATTTAAAGCTCTAGGTATGAAGGTTGCAAAGTCTTATAATCGTTCTTATGCACGCTGCCAGCATGATTCTAACTCATCTAGTAGAACAATATCTCAAGAAATATATTGTGGAGATTTGTCATATATAAAAAGATTAAGAAGATCTTGTCAAAAGTACTATAAGAAAGAAAAGCTGACTAAGGCACATAAGTGTGTTGCTAAATATGGATCTTATTTTGCAAAATATATGTCTTTTGAAATTTTATCAGACCTTCTTGGTTCAAAAAACATTTACTTAGAATCGTCTTTAAATGGTTTTAGAAAGAGACATGAATTCTTATATAGACCAATCTATGGAAACTCCTTTGGCAGACAGAATGGTCAATTCGTTGATGGACCTATTGATTCAATACGAAAGTTTCTTGGTGTTATGAAGGGTGAAATTGAAGGAAGCTGGTATAGGGAGAGACTGTAATGTTTAAGAAATTACTAATATCTACATGTTTGATAAGCCCTGTTCTAGCGAATATTTCACTTGTTGATAAGCAATGGGCATCTAAGAATACTGGACAAGAGTATACACGTAAAGTTGGAGAACATAAGAGAAAGATAATTCATGGTACTCCAGGTTTTGATATAAATTTCCCAACAAACTTGTCAAAGTTAGAAGAAACTTCAAAAGAAGTTATCGTTGCTGTTATTGATACTGGTGTTGATATACACCATCCTGACTTAAAAGGTCGTATTTGGGAGAGTCCTAAGTGTAAGGGGCTTTCAAAAGAAGAGAGAGAAAAGTTAGTCTGTAATGGACTCAATGTACTAGATAGTAACGGAGATGTTTCAGATAGTGTTGGTCACGGTACTCATATTGCGGGTGTAATAGCATCTGCCATTAATGGTGTTGGTACTAGTGGGGTTACACACTCTAAGATCAAAATTATGCCTATGAAGGCGGCACGTAAGAAGTTTAAGGGCTACACTGTAAATGGAAAGTTAACTTCAGAGTTAATGGCCAGTGCTGTTATGTATGCTCTAAGAAATGGTGCTCAAGTGGTTAACCTTAGTCTTGGGTATCCAAAAGTTGTTGTTTCTCCAAAAGTTAAAGCAACATTTGATTATGCAATCAAGCGAGGCCTCGTGATTGTGGCCGCGGCCGGAAATAATAATAAGAACAAGCCAGTATTTCCATGTAACTTTCCAGGAGTTATTTGTGTTGGAGCAATGGACGCTACAGGTGAAAAGCTATCAAGCTCTAATTTTGGTCATAAAGTAGATATTTATGCGCCTGGTGAGAATATCATTAGTACTATTCCAACAGGTTTAGAGTCGAAAATAATACGAGTTAATGGTTATGATGCTAGAAATGGTACTTCACACGCTGCTCCATACGTTGCTGGACTTGCGGCCTTGATTAAATCTCAAGATCCAACACAAAGTGTAGAAGAAGTAACAAATAAAATTCTTTCATTTGCTAAATTGGTAAAAGCAAAAGATGGACGTGTTTATCCAGTTGTTAATTTTAATGATTCGCTATCAGCTAAGTCTGCCACTAATTTATCTTTAGATGTAAAAGGACTAGATGAAGTGACAGTGTCTGCAAACGGGAAATTTAAGTTTGATATTCCTGTTAAGTCTTCTACAGGTAATGTAAGTTACAGTATAAAGAGTTCTAATTCTGATATTGTGATAGAAAATGCTACTGGAAGTATTAACTTAGATAAAACAAAGAATATTTTAGTTTCCGGAAAGCTGAATAACTTCTTATCTGATGCTGAGACTCAATTTACTCTAGATATCTCAAAAGATGGTGTGAGTATTTCAAAAGTCATTGATATTGATTTAAATACTGTTTCTAGAGCAGATTTTAGGCAGTCTATAAATGGAATACCTGCTCCAGCAATCATTAAAATTACAAAACATTATAAAAGAAGTTCTTTGCAAAGGGTTTTAACTAGAGACAGTACTAAGACCACTCAAGACTTATTCTTTTTAAATCCTAAACTAAAGAGTCAGATAATACTTTTAAAAGAAGGGAAGTCATATTCCCCAATTAAGTTAAATTTAGAAAATAGCTCTGAAATTAGCTCTGTTATAAAAATCGATATCAACCTTGATGGTATAGAAGATTACTTCGTTTATGGGGCAACAGCTAATAAGAGAAGCTATTTCTTTGCATACTTTGATGCCGAAGGTAGACCATTATTTAAAAATAACTATTGGAAGTTTCCTTCGACTCGTTTTGGTGGGTTACCTTTTGTTAGAGGTTTTGAAAAATTCTCATATCTTAAAATTACTACCAAAGAATTTGGTACATTTTTAACTCCTGCATTAGTTAGACAGTGGGATTTACCTTTTGAAGACAATAGTAATGATCCAATCGATAGATTAATGGTTTCTAAGAAAAAGAGAGGATACTACTTCCTTCCTGCTTTAAGTGAAGATAAGGTGAGCTTATCACTTAGAACTCTAGACTCTTATTCTACTATTATGAAGCTAAAGAAGGATCTTGATGTTGAAAGTTTTGAGCAGCTTGATATAGCACATATAATTCCACAGACAAATACACAGAAGTTACACGGTAAACTTATGGCAACGTATGTATACGGTGAAGGATTTAAGAAGAAGACTGCGTTAGTAGAATATACTTCTGTTGGAGAGTTCCAGATCATCAATAAAGATTTAGGAAAGAATGTTGAAAAAAATGATCTCTCAAGATTTAGAAGTTCTTTAGATCGTACATATTCTGATGATTTTATGTATGTAAGGCGCTTTAAAAGAAATTTTCTTAGAATAGCAAATAATAAATCGAGAAAGGCATTTATGCTGAAGTCTCAAACATGGTCTAATCCTATTGTTGGAACAGTTGACGTATTTACTGATGGAGAGTCACGTAATTACTTTATCGAAAGTCGTTATAAAGTATTTTCTATAAAAGAAGAGAATGGAATAGTTATAAGTAAGACAGCTCTTCCTGTTAATAGGGAGTCTAGTTATCCTGGTCTTTCATTCTCTCAAAGCTTTCAAGGTGTAAACCTAGGTAATGGTAGTGTTGGAGTATTTACAGATACAAAGTCTATATATGGTGAGACTGTTGGTGTGATGACAGATATAGGTGGTAGCTTTGCACGACCTGTAAAACTTAATATCTTAATGAAGAATAACTGTGTTTCTTTAGGACAATCTGAGATTAGTAATGTTTCTACATTATTGATGCATTGTACGGATGGAAAGAAGTCATGGATTGAAAAACAGAAACTATCTATTTAGTAAATGGGAAGAATTGAAGTGCAGTTAAGTATATTTCACTTTCTTCCCTAGTTGCTTCTTTGGTATCGAATTCATCTGCAAATTTATCTAATAATTGAATGAGTCTATCTTTTGCTTTTGGGATATCTTCTTTCTTTATCATGATCATTCTATATTCTAATGATCTCTTATTAAAATCAATTTCATAACTCTTTTTAGAAAACTCAATAAAGTCATTGTGAAGATGTTTAAAATATCTTGTATCGATATCTTTGGATTGATAGTTTCCATTTATTTTTAATGCACCATCATGATATTTTAATATCTCTTCTTTTTTCATTTCATTAAGAACTTCCATAAAGCTCTTAGTCTTAGGAATAAAGCGACTCTGATCATTTAGCCATGAAAGATCCTCTTTTAAGTTTGACCACTTTGTGGCCTCTCTTAGTAGACCCATCTCCCATCTAAACTGAATAGGGCGATTATCATCTTTTAAAGTATTATCTTTGTTTGTTTCACCGTTATCCATGAGGAAAACAACTAGACTTTCATCATCCTTGGCCTGCTTTTGTATTTTTACTAATTGTTGAAAATACTGTTTTTCTTTTTCATCTAACTCTAAGTTTGCAATCAGCTTCTCTTGCATCCCTTTTCCTGCATGACGTTGACCTTTTAGTATCATTGTCAGTCCAGAGACACTTGAGAGACCAATTGCTTTGGCCCATTTTCCATAGGTGTGATTCTTATTTCGAGACTTTTCTATATTAAAAATATCCGCAAGTAACTTACGGTAATCCTTATATTCGAATATGTTTATCTCTTTGAATTTCATGTATTTAGCTTGTCGGCAGATAACCAACTGATATTTAGCTATTTTTCACATATATTGTGAATGTAAAAAGGTAACTGTGCTCTTGGATATGTTGATTTAAAAAGACATTTAAGTATTATAGCTCTTGTTTTCGGCCTTGGGCCCTTAGATATACTTTAAAGAGAGATACTATGAAAAAGATGATACTAGCATTACTTATTACCTTTTCAGCATTTGCAGATAATACTGGGTGGAGTGGAAGAATTCTTGCGAACCCTGAGTTTAATGATCAAGTAAGAACTGAAATCGTAAAATCTTATAAGTCTAAATGTGGTACATCTTCTAAGGATTTTGAATTACCTCCTATTGTTCTAGTATCTGCAAAAGAGTCTACTTTCGGTTACCTTGGAACTGAAGCTCCTGTGTTCACTGTAACTCTTAGAACTTTTAGTGCTGTGATTTCTGACTATGTAGAACAGAATTTTGATATTGAAGTTCAATACAATAGTCTTTTAAATAAATTTAAAGTTAAGTACGATCAAGATTTTAATTTAGAGTGTATTGATTAATTATATTCAAGAAAACTATCTGGGTGATGAAAATTTGGTCTTTCGTCCTTATGAGTAATTGCCCAATAACTTAAGTCCTCATCTTTTCCATCATTACTTTTTAATACTGCCGTTAAAGAATATTTTAAATTGTTTAAATCTTTAAACTCTTCAAAGAGAACACTCTTTGGGATTATAACTTTCATTTCTATTTGATTAGAACTTTTATCAAAATTTATTTTAAAGTTTCCTTCAAAAGACCATTGCGTTAATTGATCTATGTTATTTCTAAATTCAAAACAATTCCAGTCTAGCGATGGTGAGAAGTTAAACTCCATATATTCTTTTGGATCATTCTTTCTAATAAAGAATTCAAAACAGGTTCTTTCCCACAGGCCTATTATGCGTTGTGGATTATCGGATATTTTGGAAGTGATGATCTTACTTGTGTCACCTGTAATATGGTAGGTGAGCTCTATTGAATCGCATTGAACAACTATCCCCGCATTAAAGTTATAGGGATAGTTGTTTGCTTTATATGGTAAGAGTTTATGCTTAGTCATCTACTACTTAGATTTTCCTTCCATAAACTTATTTAAGAAATCAACTGGTAGAGGGAAGAATGTTGTTGATTTTCCTTCACCTGAAGAAATTTCTTTCATTGTATCTAAGTATCTAAGTACTATAGCATTTTGATGACGTCCCAGTATTTCTGCCGCTTCAGAGAGTTTGATAGATGCTTGAAGTTCACCTTCTGCTGAGATTACTTTAGCTCTCTTATCTCTTTCAGCTTCGGCCTGTTTTGCCATTGCTCTTTGCATTTCTATTGGAAGGTCAATCGCTTTAACTTCAACAGCTGAAACCTTAATTCCCCAAGGCTCAGTTTGTTCATCAAGAATAGCTTGTAGCTTCATATTGATTTGTTCTCTCATTGAAAGAATTTCATCTAGCTCGAACTGTCCAATAACTGATCTTAGAGTTGTCTGTGCAATTTGTGCTGTCGCTTGTAGATAGTTTTCTACCGCAATTACTGACTTTTCAGGATCTTCAACTCTAAAGTAAACAACACCATTTACTTTCAGTGTAACGTTGTCCTTAGAAATGATATCTTGAGATGGGATATCCATAGTGACAGTTCTTAGATCACTTTTTTGCATTTTTTCTAGGCCTGGGATAATAAAAATCAGACCTGGACCTCTGACGCCAGTTAAACGACCTAGAAAGAATATAACACCACGTTCATATTCTTTAAGAATCTTAACTGAGTTAAAGATTAGAATTATTAAAAAGAGGGCAAACGGTAAATAAGGTCCTAATAAGCTCATTCCTACTCCTTGGAATTAATATTTTTTGAATTGACATAAAACTGACAAAGCCTTGACTCTTAACCGATGTAAAGGACAGAGGGGCCGTGTAATATAGTTACATGAGTTAGCGGCTTTCGCCCTCTCTCCCTCATTCTTTGTTTGATGTGTCGTCTCTTAAAAACTCACAACATTGATAGAAGGTCGTTAACCATATTTTTAAAACTTTGCTAAATTAGCAGCCCACCTCTTAAGTTCATTCCTAAACCATGTAATTTCATTTACTCCCACCTCAGAAGCTTTTGAGAGGGCGAAAGCTATCGACATAACTTGAGATAAAGATTTTTTAGTTATCATTAAGTATCCTTTCTTTTTGATATTTGAAGTGTCAGGTCTCTATTTTTACATAATACTTCAACTTTGTCTCCAATAACTAGATTTTGTGGACCTGTTGATTTCCAGAATTCTCCGTGTGACTTAATCATATACTGTCCATTGTCATTTACTTCAACAATCTCTCCAAATCTTAGGTTATCTTCGTTAAACTTGTGAACACCTATGGATTTTCGGGCCTTCATAAAGAAATAGAAAACTATTGCCATGAAAGTGAGTATTGCAGCTAAGACCGACATTATGACGGAGAATGAGACACTCATATAACTATCATCCGTCCTAAAGAGAAACATTGAGCCTGCAACTAAGCAGGTGGTCGCTGCTATAGAGAGTATTCCAAAACTGGTTATATATATTTCTAATATAAAGAGAATAAAGCCGAGGCAAATAAGAGCTAGCGCTCCTAAATTTAGGGGTAGAACTTGAAAGCCGATACCTGCAAGGACAAGACATACGGCTCCAATTGATCCTGCGAGGAAGCCACCAGGGGCCTGAAACTCCATATATATAAGAGCTGCTCCGGCAAGAAAGAGGATATAGGCCAAATTTGGTGAACTAAGAATATTAAGAAGTCTTTGGCCTAAGTCCATGACTGCTTCGACAATTCTTGGTGAAGTATTCATTTTTAATGAAAACTCTCTTCCTTGTAGTTTAACTTTCTTTCCATTGATCTTCTTAAAAAGCTCTTTTTGATTTGCAGCAAGTCCATCTATTATTTTTAACTCTAGGGATTCATCTGCACTATAGCTCTTTGCTTCTTGAATCATTTTTTCAAAAGGAATAGCGTTCTTTCCGTGGAGTTTTGCCTGAGAGCGTACAAGTGCTGCAATATCATTGATTGCCTTGGACCTAAGGTCTGAGTTCTTCTTTAAATCTCCTGACGTAGAGATTGGAGTCGCAGCTCCAATATTTGTACCTTCTGCCATATAGAGCAGGTGTGAGCTACTTGCGATAATTGCACCGGCACTGGTGGCCGATGCCCCTGAAGGACCGATCCAAATAACGGTAGGCTTTTCACTGCTTGAAAGCTTTATCATTATTTCTTTGGTCGTAGAAACAAGTCCGCCCGGTGTGTTCATCTGTATTACATAGGCGTCGACATTTTTGTGTTTTGCCATGTTGTGTTTAAGGTAGTTTAGAGTTGCGGGATTAATAGATGAATCAATATTAAATTTGAGTATGCTATTGATTTCGTATACATTGTCATCTTGCGCTTGAGCAAACGATGAGATGAACATCAGTAGAGCAATTGTAATTGCCCTGAATGTTAAAAGATGGTAATTCATTTTTCCCTTCCTTAAATTATGGAGAACGTATGAGCTTATATAGAGTTATTTTCGCTGATTTTTTGAATCCTATAAACGATAAAAAGTGTGATTTCTTAAAAAAACACGCAATTGTTGCGAAGCGGTATAAAAATGGACATAAAATCATAGATATTTGCCCTCAAAGTCAGGCAGAAGAGTTCATATCTAAGAAGAAGTCTGTCGAAATTATAGATATGTCTGGGAAGATTTTAATTCCTGGTCTGTATGACACACACTTTCATTGGGTACAAGATGAAGTTCGTACAATGCCAAAGGACAACCTTTTAAAGTGGTTAGAAAACTATACATGGCCATATGAGAATAACTTCAAGAAAAAGGCATTTGCTAAGAAGAAAGCAAAGAGCTTTGCTCAAGAGTTAGCTGCATGCGGTACTGTTGGTGGAGCATGTTATGGATCAATTCATGCTCACAGTGTTGATGAAGCACTAGCGAACTTCGTAGGTGATTACGTAGTTGGTAATGTACTCATGACGATGAACTCACCTGATTATCTTTTACAAAAGGAACAGGATGCTAAGGATATCGTTACGGAACTTTCAAAAAAGTATAAGAAGCAATATGCGATGACTCCTAGGTTTGCAATTACAACAGACCCAGAGACAATGTCCCATGGAGCTAAAG
This sequence comes from Bacteriovorax sp. MedPE-SWde, assembly GCA_001874305.1. Lineage (GTDB taxonomy): Bacteria > Bdellovibrionota > Bacteriovoracia > Bacteriovoracales > Bacteriovoracaceae > Halobacteriovorax_A. The sequence continues at coordinate 37,005 of MPCU01000012.1, forward strand.
TCGCTAAGAAGAACGGAAGCTTTATACAAACGCACTTAAGTGAAACTTTAAATGAAATAGATTTTGTTCTTTCAATATATAAAGACGTAAAAGGTTTCGAGAAGATCAAAACATACACTGAGATATACGATAAATGTAATCTGTTAGGGCCTAAGACTATTATGGGGCACGGAATCTATCTTTCTCCAAAAGAACTTAAGAGACTTGGTGAAACACAAACTGCCGTTGCTCATTGCCCGACTTCAAATGCTCCTCATAAAGAGCTTGGTCTTGGCTCTGGTCTCTTTGATTATAAGAAAGCAAATCGTTATAAAGTACCTTGGGCACTAGCAACTGATATTGGAGGGGGACCTTTTCTTTCAATGTTAGATGTTATGAACTCTTTTGTTGATCAAAACTCAAAGCGTGGCCATAAAGATACTTCATATACACAAGCTCTTTTTAGATCTACTCAGGCCGGTGCAAATGTTCTTGGTGTCGGAGAGGAGAGTGGAAACTTCGCATCAGGAAAGTACCTAAATTATGTTGTACTTGATGGTGTTAAATATAAAGACTCTGATAAGTCTGAAGACGTTTTAAAGAAGCTTATAAAGCGTAAACAAAAAGACCGTTTTCAATTTGAAGAGATGGTCATCTCGACTTCCTATAAAGGATCAATCATTCACTAGATATCAAAGGCGCTGTAGATTCAGCGCCTTTTTTTATTTACGCGATGAGATATATTTATAAATAATTTGGTTAAAATATAGGTATGACTCGTAAGTACTTGATAAGTCGATGAAAATAAAATATGTGTTTCTCTTGCAATCTTAAATAAAATTATTATAATTAAAGATAGATTTGAAGTTAAAAGCGTAACTTGTTTAAATTCCATAGAAGTTAACTTTATGGTTAATTAAAAATAACCAAATTATGTTTGAACTTTATCCGAAAACTATATATTATCTAGAGCATAGGGCTGTACTTAATTGAAAATACTTAACAGGAGATAAAGCATGAGAAGTTTCGAGAACATTGCAAAACTTATTAAAACTAAAAGAACTCAACACCCAAAGGGTTACTCTCAATCTGAACTTTCACACCTACTTGGATACAAGAATGGTCAGTTCATTTCAAATGTTGAAAGAGCACTTTGTAATATTCCATTAAAAATGTTGGGAAGAGTTGCAGAAATTCTTGATATTCCTCATATTGACCTTAGAGATGCTATTCTTAAGGATCACGAAAATACTCTTAATAACTACCTACAAAATGGATCAGGAGTTGTTGGAGCTATGGCAGGTGAGCAATCTCACTCTATGTCATCAACACAAGTACTTTAATCTTTAATAAAGGGCCAAGAAATTGGCCTACCTCTCTCTCAAATTTATTAAAGAGTTAAAATAAAAAAGGCCTCGTCACTGACAAGGCCTTTTCTTTTTATACTTATATAAAAATTAAATTATACGATTCCTTTATAGGCCTTATAATCATCATAGCTACCAGAAGATTCTTCACTGTCCTCTTCATAGTTTGCTTGAATTTGCGACTGAAGATAGTGTGGGTCAATAATATCTTCTTCTCCTAGAGAGATCTCTACTGGACCTTGTGGAAGCTCATGGTTCTTAGAATACGTTTCATCGTCACCAAGAGAGTTATATCTTTTTTCAAATAGCTCTTGATCAGTTGTACTAAGCCTTTCTTTAAATACTAGGAATGCCTTTTGAGATTCGATAAAGTTTCTCTCTAGCTTCGCTAGTGCTTGTCCTTTGACTCTTGAAAAGTTCTCAAAATACTTCTTTCTTGCTTGAATATGCTGATCAAGAAGATTGAGATATTTTGTCGTGATATAGTCTATACCTGTGAGCTTTTGAACTTTGTTGTTCCCACGTCTTTTATTATTGGAATATCTCTTCTTCTTTTTGTTGGGATTGTTATTCTGTCTATTACCAGAGTTTGGCCCAGCTTTCTTTTCAGAATTATTTTGTCCCTGAGAGGCCGATGCCTTCTTCTTAGGTCTATTATTTCTATTTTGTGGACGTCTTCTACGGTTACTAGAACCACCAGAAGCGGCAGGCTTATTTCCACCTGAGTCTCTATTTTCCTTATTATCCATGGATTTTCCAATTCTTAGTTTTAAAATATTATATCTACTATTCTACACAGCGCTTAATTATGTGGCAATAGCAGGGGAGGCAAAGCTCGCCATAACACTGTGGGACTACAAAAATCAATACGATATGATACATTAATGCCAATCTCAAATTACCTATTCAAGGAGTATGATAATGGCAAAGAACAGAGTTAAGGTTGCAATCACTGGTGCAGCAGGTCAAATTGGTTATGCGATTCTATTTAGAGTTGCTTCAGGACAGATGTTTGGTCCAGATACAGAAGTTGAATTACAACTTTTAGAGCTTCCTCAAGCGCTAGGTGCACTTGAAGGTGTAAAGATGGAACTAGATGACTGTGCATTTCCACTTCTTAAAAATGTAGTATGTACTGATAAGATGGAAGTTGCATTTAAAGATGCTAACTGGATTCTAGCTATCGGTGCTGTTCCAAGAAAAGACGGAATGGAAAGAGCTGACCTTCTAAAAGTTAATGGTGGTATTTTTGGTCCACTAGGTAAAGCAATGGCCGCTAACGGTGCAGATGACTGTAAGTTATTTGTTGTTGGTAACCCATGTAACACAAACTGCTTAATTGCTATGGAGTCTTCAGGACTTCCAAGAGAGAGATTCTTCGCGATGACTACTCTTGATGAAAATAGAGCTAAGACTCAGCTTGCTATGAAAGCTGGTGTAGATGTAACTGAAGTTACTAATATGACTATCTGGGGTAATCACTCAGCAACTCAATATCCTGACTTCTACAATGCTAAGGTTGGTGGTAAGTCTGCTGCTGAAGTTATTACTGATCAAGCATGGCTTAAAGAAGAGTTCATTACGACTGTTCAAAAAAGAGGTGCTGCAATCATTAAGGCAAGAGGTGCTTCATCTGCAGCATCTGCGGCAAACGCATGTGTAAATGGTGTTTATAACCTTACTCATGACACTCCTGCTGGTGAGACATTCTCTATGTGTCTTTCTGCTAAGGGTGAATATGGTGTTGATGAAGGTCTTATCTTCTCATTTCCATGTCGTGTAGAAAATGGTGTTCTTAAAGTTGTTGAAGGTGTTGAGCACAACGATTTTGGAACAGAGAAGTTCAATACAACTCTTGAAGAGTTAAGAACTGAAAAGTCTACAGTTAAAGAGCTTGGTTTAATCTAATACAAATATCTTTAATATAGTGAAAGGCCCTTACTTTGTGAGGGCCTTTTTTTGTACCTGTTAATTATTAGCTAAACAACTCTTTGAACAAGGGATGAGATTCCTTCTTTATCAAGTTCTGACTTCCTTATAAACTCAATGATCTCATTATTCGAATATTTCGTGTGATCATAGACTACAACGATACTTGAATCACCTGACTTTAAAAAGTTCGCTTCTCCATAGTCTGTATATCTAGTAGCGCCAATACTTAAAAGACACTCGTTGGGCATACTTGCCTCTTGTATAAAGGCCGATATATTTTCAGCAGGTCCAATATCTTCTTGGTTATTCATTCTATCAACAACCCAGTCCAAGAGCTTCTCATTAAAGTAGCTATAACTCTTGGCCGAGCTATTTTCACCATACTGGTGTAGTTCACCATCTGATAGGTGAAATGATGTAATTGAGTAATTTTCTATTATTCCACCAGAGCTAAAACTATCAATTGGAATTAGTGTTTGTGAGATTCCTTTAGATGATTCTCCCCAGTTTTTCTTTTCACTAATTTTTTTAGCATTTGGCCTTCTAATAGAACAATCATTATATGCTGCAAAACTTTTTGGAATGATCTTTGATACTTTGTTATCAGAGTATTCTATATCACAATACAGAGCGATTTCGGGCTCTATCTGTACATTGAAGTCGCCTTCTGGCATTTTTATTTGATCATGGGATAGTGGATATTGAGAGAGAAACTCTTTTGTTTTTGAATTAGGAACATAGAAAGGGAATATCGCCTTTGGTTGATTCTCTTCTTTTACTTCAATATTTTTAAAGTCACTTGCTTCGTTTGCCTGTTCTAGGTGGCCTGCGAAATTTCCTGCTACTCCTAGACCAATTATACTTTCATATTTCTTCATTATGCTTCCTGTATTCTTTGATATATTTCTCTTTGCTCATCAATTGAAAGAGGTTTTACTCCATCAACGTTACTTCTTTTTATTCCCTTGTGCGAGATGAGATTATCAATATGTCTTAACCTCTTAGTGAGGTTTATTCCAAGCTTAATCATCCAATCTGGCATGAGCTCTGTTTGTTTTGAAGGGGGAACAGTCATGAGAGTTGTATCTTCTATGGCCATAACATAGGCACTTCTACTTTTTCCATCAAAGTACGAAAGCTCTCCAACAAATTCATTTTCTTTAATATAGGCAAAGGGAGTAACCTTAGTTCCATCTAGGCCAAATACTAAAAGCTTTCCATTCTCGACAAGGTATAATGTAGTGTCATCATCACCTTGCTTACAAATAATTTCACCATTTTTAAGTTCTTTTTTTATATTTGTCATAAATCTAAAATCCTTTTGATCTTTAAAGTTAGCTCTGTTTCGAGTTTTTCCCAGTAGATGAATTGTGGACTATTGTCATTTAGAAATAAGACTTCTTTTCCTAGGTCATTATTAACAATATTATCAAAATCAATATTCTCTAAACTACGCAGAATGATAACTTGACGTATAATTTGATTCACTACAGGGTGTGCTTCACTTGGAGCGCAATCTAGAGCTTTGGCCAAGATGAAGTTCTTCTTAGCTAATTTAAATTTCCCTTGTGCAAGTTGAGACTTGGCAAGGAGGTACTTTGTTTGCGCATTACCGACAGAGATACCATCAAGTATGAGAGTCTTATTATAGGCTTCTTTTAATCTATTGTTCTCTAGTAGTTTATTGATGTCGACTTGCTCGATCGTAATATCGTCAGTCACTGCATTATCACAAACCTTTTGAACTTTACGTTCATAGTTAACTACTGGAGTAACCATAATGACAGTTGATTTGTTCTCGCTAATATAGTCTACAAGATCCATTAACTGTTCTTTGAAAAAGTAGAATGTACTCTCTGCTATGACCTGAAAGTTTCTATCATTTCTTTTTTTACTCTTTATAATTTCCTGTCCAAGAGATTTTACCTGGTCCGGAAAAAAGAGAAAGCGAGATAGAACTGGCATAAGCATTATAAATGTTTGGGCATAGTCGTTCTTATAAATCTTAAAGTTTACTTTAAACTTTCTTATATCTTGTGGATAAAGGTCTTCGTGAAACTCACTCCCTCCACTCATGTAAACAATTATTGGTGGGAGCCTTTTTAACTTTTTGAGTTTGTTTAATGTCCTGTGAATCCCTTCACCATTTTGAGCAAGATTATAAATAGAGAGGGGCTTTTTTAACTTTTCTGAGAGAGTTTCAACTAGTTTTTGTACCTGGTTATTAAACTCGACTCCAAAGTCATCGCCTACGATTAATATATCGGCATCTTCTGCAATATTATCAGTACCATAGGTCTGATTTGCGACCTGATAAGGGAGTGGGTAAATACGAGTTGGATTCTTAGAATAGAGGTACCCAAGGCCTGAGCCAATGGTTGCGATAACAAGAAAAATAAGGATTAGTATGATGCGCTGCATTTTTATCCAAAGTAATAATTTCAATACCTTTATTATACATGAAATATCTGGTAGTTAGAAGCGAGGTAAAAGGAGTAGAAATTATGTCCCATTGGGTCCCAGAACTTTTAGCGCCAGCTGGTAGTCTTGAAAAACTTAAGGTTGCAATTCTCTATGGTGCAAATGCGGTATATTTAGGCGGCCAAAAATTTGGTCTTCGATCAGCTGCGGAAAACTTTACGTTAGAAGAACTTGAAGAGGGTGTTCAATTTGCACACGAGCGAAATGCTCAAGTGTATGTTGTTCTCAATAGCTTCTTCCACGATAAAGACTTCGATACTCTCGGTGAGTTTATTGCGAAGCTTGAAGAATTTAAAGTTGATGCTGTAATTGTATCTGATCCTGGTGTTATTAAATATATTACTGAAAACTCAAATGTAGAAGTCCATCTCTCTACACAGGCAAGTTGTCTAAATGTACAGTCTGCAAAACTATGGAAGAAACTTGGAGTTACAAGAGTTGTTCTTGGAAGAGAAGTTTCTGTCGCTGAAGCGGCCAAAATAAAAAAAGAAGCTGGGCTTGAAGTTGAAATGTTCATTCATGGTTCAATGTGTATGGCCTATTCAGGAAATTGTGTAATTTCTAACTTTACTCAAGGCCGTGATAGTAACCGAGGTGGTTGTGCTCACAGTTGTCGATTTGAGTATAAGCTTGAAGGTGTTGATCCTAATTCAGGTACTGAGTTTTCTAAAAATAGTTTCTTTATGAGTTCTAAGGACCTTGAAGGGATTAGAGTTTTACCAGAATTTATAAATGGTGAAATCGACTCTTTAAAAGTAGAGGGACGTATGAAATCTCACCTTTATGCTGGAACTATATCCAAAGTTTATTCTGAAGCGCTTTCATACTACAAAGAGCATGGTGATTTTCTTAGTGATGAGCTAAAAACATGGGAAAACGAACTTACAAAAGTTTCTCATAGAGCATATACAAACGCCTCTCTTGTTGAGCCTGCAAAGGCCGATTCAATATATGATGAAAGAGAGCATGAAGAAATAGAGTACGCAGCAGTTGGAGCTATATTAGAAGTAGTAAACACTGATAAGAATAAGTATTTACTTGTGGAAGTTAGAAGTGCTTTTAATCTCCAAGAGGATCTTGAATTGATTCCTTTTAGAGGGCGTGCAGTCGAGTTTAAAATGGACTCTATCAAAAATGTTATGGATGAGGATATCGAAAGAACTCGTCCAGGTTCATTAGTTAAAATTCCTTATGTTGAAGGTGCAAAACAATGGAACCTCCTTAGAAGGAGAGTTGAGCAATGATTAATACTAATCTCATCACATATATTGAAAGAATCGAAGATATAGATATTCTCGTTGAGAGTGGAGTAAAAGAGGCCATCATTGGTACTTCTACACTTAGCCGCTTCGGTAACCTATCCAATTCTCAAGCACAAGATATAGCTAAGGCATGTAAGAGTGTAGGAATTCGGCCTGTTCTTGAATGGGATATTCTCATGACTGAGAATGTCTTTAATATGACAATTAAAACATTTGAACACTTAGACTTAAATGCATTTGTTGCTATTCGTTTACAGGACCCAGGTGCTGTAAATTATATAATTGAAAACTACCCTGAACATAAGATTCAAATGATTTTAGAATCTGGTGGTCACCACAACTTAGAGGCCGTGAAGATTTGGCAAACTCTTGCTGGTGGTAATTTAGAAAGGGCGATTTTATCTCTAGAGTTATCTAAGAATATTCTTGAAGAATATATAAGAGAGTTGGATGTTGAAGTTGAACTATTAGGGCTTGGAAGAATACTTTTATTCTATACACCTAGATCTCTTGTTGCTCCGATGTTTGGTACAGATGATAAAGATCATAAACAAGTAAATAAAGCTCCTATTGAAGTAAGCGCCTCTAGTGAAGAGTCTCCACATAAAGGATTTCCTGTTATTGAAAATATGCACGGAACATTTATGTTTAACACTAAAGATATATTTCTTCTTGAGTACCTCGATGAGATTGGAGATGTGGGACTTCAGCATTTACGTATAGATCTTCGTTTTGGACATGACCTATCTCTATTAAAAAAAATAGCTAGTCTAAAGACTAACTTTTCAAAAGAGAAAGCAACATCAATTAAAGATGAGTATCCAGTTGTTACAAATAGAGGCTTCTTTCATGTAAATAAGTCAGATGTTCTCTTTAAGAAACTTAAAAATTACAGAATCCAAAGAAGCGATATGCAGTTCATTGGGGATGTAGTTGAAGTGAATAAGAAAAAGCACATTGGTATTGTTCTAAGAAGCCGACAAAATGGATTAAAAGTAGGTGATAGTATTCGTCTACACACTCCAGACGGAAAAGAGAAGACAACTAAGATTAACTCTCTAAAGACTAGTGCTCATGAAGAGGTATCTCATGCAGAGCACGGACAAGTCATTTTCATCCCTCATATTTCTGGAATATCTGTTAAAACGTCGGTTTATTTGGATATGTAGTTATCAACTAATTAGGGCAGCTTCGACGATTTCTAAAGGCAGTCAATAATGTCCTATAATAGTTAAGAAAGACTTTAAAATCAGAGGGTTATCAAATACCCCTCTTTTAGTTTTAGCGGCGGCCACTCTTAATATACTCTAGTATCTATGAATAATGAGAAAACCCTGAATAGACCTTTATACTTAAGGGCCTATTTTGATATATTTAACTTTATAGCAAAGAAGCGGATAAAGAATTCCGACGTTGATCTTAAAGAAGTTCATACTCTTTTGATATCTGTTGTCACGACAAGTATCCTCATGTGGGCCTATGCCGTAACTGCAGCAACAACAATTTCATCTCCAATTCCTGGAATAGTTGGCCTAGTTTGTAGTGCCGTACACCTATATTCTCCAGTTCTATACCGATTTACAAAAAGCTCATTTGTCGTTTGTAGTGTCATGCTCTTTGCTGGTGCGATTCATCAATCAACTTTTGCATACTATAGTGGTGGACTAAATGGAGTGATACTCGTTTGGTTAAGTGTTCTACCATTTCTTGCTGGACTTATATGTGGAAAGAAGGGAGTCTTTTTTTGGGGGAGTATTGTGTTTCTAATATGCTCTTCATTTCTAGTTTTCCAACTCATGGGTTATGCAGCTCCTCACTTAATAAGTGCTAAAGGTGATATTATTGCACGTGCGCTTCTAATTTTTGGATATATCTTTTTAACAACTACAGTTATTTCTATATATATAACTTTGCATGATGAGTATGAAGACAATTTAAAGGCCGAAAAAGAGAGAGTTCAAGGTCTTATTAGAGTTCTATGTCATGACCTATCTAATCCTATACTTATTATAGAAAATTATGTGAGAAGAATTTCAAATATGCTTGATTCAAATGAATCTACAGAAAAGTATATTGGTAAGATTGAAAGGTCCGTGACGGCCATGAGAGATATTTCATCTAGTGTGCGAAGGATGCAAGCTGCAGAGTCTGGAAAGACTGACTTAGATATAAGACCAACTTCAATTAATGACTGTATACGCTACATAAAATTTCTTCTTGAGGACAATTTTATTCTAAAAGAAATTGAGTTAGTTTACGACTTTGAAAAATATAAAGACATATATATTAGTGTCGACCCTGTTGTATTTAAGAACCAAGTTTTGGCCAATATTCTAACTAACTCCATCAAGTTTTCTGCTCCTGGAACAAAAGTCGTTATTGATATTTCTATGACCGATACAGATGATATCCAGTTAAACATCACTGATTCAGGTGTGGGTATGCCTAAAGAGATTATTGAAAACTTATTTGAACTTGATAGACCAACTTCACGTAGGGGGACAAATGGTGAAGATGGGACAGGCTTTGGAATGATGATAGCTAAAACTTTCATGTCAAAGTTTGATGGAGACATCTCTGTTAGATCCACAGAAGAGTCAGATCACTGTAAAGATCACGGAACTATTGTGTCACTTAATCTAATAAAAGTTCAAGCTGCTGGAGCTGTGATTAATTAGAAAGTTGAAAGAATGAAACCCATATCCCACCATTATTAATTCTCTTAGACTTCTTTACCTTTAATCCTGATATCTTAGGAATTATAAATGAGTCCGGCATGACTAGGCAGACGTCTGAGGCCTTGTTTTCAGAAATGAGCTTTTTAACAAGCTTATCTATGAAGTCATTAATCTTCATATTAGTTTTAATACGTTTATTATATGGTGGATTGACAACGATGAAATCTTTTGAAAAGTTTTCTGTGTTTTTGAAAATATCCTTGGTTGAAAACTCAATTAAAGATTCCTCCCAATTCTCTTTATTCTTATTTGCCACAGAGATCATCTCTTCAGATAAATCATACCCATTGAGTCCTTCTGTTGTTGATGATTCAACTCTAATCTTCTTAACTTGAACTTTTGGAAAGTCTTGATAGAGAAAATATCTGTCATAGTTGAGCTTGTAGAAGTTTTCAAACTCAAATAGTAACGTACCACTTCCACACATAGGGTCTATGATTCTATTATCTACATTATTAAATTTCTTATTTTCTGTTTTTAAGTGATAGTACATTGCAGATGCTATTGACTCTCTAATTGGAGCTTTCGAAGTAAATAACTTCTTTCCTCTTCTATCAAGTCTTTCACCTGAAGTATCAATACTGACTGTACAGGTGTCATCTATAAATCTTAAGAAAACTGTAGGTGTTACAGGCCATTCATAGTCTATATATTTCTTCTTTGGACCACTTCCAATAAAGAACTTCTTCATAGCATCGTGTAAGCACTTTTCTACTTTTCTATCGTCAAAGATTTTAGAGTTCTTACTATTGACTACAACCTTAGGTGACGATCCCGAAATATATTTATTCCAGTCAATTTTAGCTAGTTTATTATAAAGCTTAGGGAAATCTCTAACTTTAAAACTATTAATTCTCAGAAGAAGCCTTGTTCCAATTTTCGAATAATGGTTTACATAGAAACCTTGCTCGATTGAAGTCGTTTGAAAACTTACGCCTCCTTGTGAAGCTGTAATTTTTTCGAGTGCTTGTTCATAGAGAGCTGATTTTTCTTCTAGCTCTCTTGCTGCAAGACCTTCAAGTCCTGGAAGTGTGATTAAAAAGAAGTCATTGATATCGCTTGTATTGGTCATATTTCTCTTAGTGTTTCTTTAGGGGGGTGTTAGTATCTTATTATGTTTGAGTGGAAAATACAAAAGGGTTGGGATGAATACAGAAGGGACTTTGGTCTTGGCCGTATTGCTCTGGCCACTTCTGTCTTTAACACATTCCTTTTTGCTTTAAGCTATCTCATGACATCTCAAGTGCTTTTGGAACCAATTTATCCAGTTCTATTTTCTCTTGTTTTCTTCTTCCTTAGGGACAAAATATCTCGCTTTAGGCCCACGACAATATTTATTATAAATTCATTTGCTGTGTCTATAACTATTGTTCTTAATTATATATTAATTGGAGTTCTCGATCAGATAACAGGTACTATTCAAAGAATGGATCTAGGGTTTGCTCAGTTTGATTTGCAGTTATACTCAATGCCCGTTGCATCGTTTATGAAGGTTATCTCTTTTGAGATTTTTGGAACTTACCAATGGCTCTATTATGACTATCTTCAAATTAGCTATATGACTTATTATCTCTTTCCATTTTTTGGAGGAATCTTTTACTTTAGGCAACTGTCTTCTCGTAATAAAAGTAAGATTGGTAGGCTGATAGGATCTGTTGCACTTTTTTTTAACATTAATTATATTCTCTACTTACTAGTTCCAATAACTGGTCCACAATACTACATTGCTGAGATGAAAGAGTTAGCATTACCATTTTCCCAAATAGGTCACTACTTTAATCGTTTGGTTTTTCACACTCATCCAAACTTTATTGATTGCTTTCCATCAGGTCATGCAGGTATCGCAATTCTTATTACAATGTGGATGTTTAAAATAAAGAATCATTATCGTTATATTTTCTTATTCTTCTGTGTTGGAATGATTCAAGCGACTCTCGGGCTAAAGTATCACTATACTCTTGATGTGCTCTTCGCGATTCCATTCTCAGTCAGTATTTATTATTTAAGCTATAAATTCATTCCAATAGAGCTTGACGTTAGAAGTAGTAGAAAATGGCGCTTTTGAATATTTATGTATTTTTGACTTACTTGTAATATTAGTTAGTATGATCCGCGTCATGGATAATATAATAGTCATTTACTCTTCTATTTGTTATGTTTTTGATCTATGCAGCAAAATAAAAGAGACAGAAAGCTCGAACACATTGAGCTAACAGATAAGTCACAGACTTTACACGCATCGATTGACGATAGGTTTAATTATGAACCGCTTCTATCTGCACACCCGGAAAAAGGTGAAGCGATGGAATCGACTTTTCTTGGTAAGAAGATGAACTTTCCTTTGTGGATATCATCAATGACAGGTGGTACTGGAAAAGCTGGTCATATAAATCAAAATCTCTCAAAAGTTGCCGGGGAATTCTCAATTGGAATGGGCCTTGGCTCTTGTAGAATGCTCTTGGAGAGTGATGAGTTCTTTTCTGACTTCGACTTAAGAAAGAATATTGGAGATTCTCCTTTCTATGCGAATCTCGGTGTGGCACAGGTTCAAGAATGTCTTGATCAGGGACGCATTAAGCAAATAGAGGACTTAGTTTCAAGACTTGGTGTAGATGGTCTAATTATTCATATAAATCCACTACAAGAATGGTTTCAACCTGAGGGTGACTTTCTTAAGGTTTCTCCCCTTAAAACAATATCAGACTTTCTAAAAGCTACGGATATTCCTGTGATTGCTAAGGAAGTAGGCCAAGGGATGGGGCCTAAGAGTTTATTTGAATTGATGAGCATGCCTATACAAGCTATTGAGTTTGCAGCATTTGGTGGAACTAACTTTGCTCAATTGGAAATCCTTAGGAATTCCAAGGACTTAAACTTACATAGTGGTCTTACCAGAGTTGGACATACTGCGCTAAATATGGTACTTGAGACGAACAAAATTATTGAGAATGCTAAAACAAAAATCCACTGTGACAATTTTATTATCTCTGGTGGCGTAAGAACATATCTTGATGGTTATCATTTAACACAACTGTCAAAAGGTAATGCTGTATTTGGTATGGCATCACCATTTCTAAAGAAGGCCGATGAAGGTTTTGAAGAACTTCATCAGTATGTAACTGAAGTAACTAAAGGGCTTGTTTTCGCTAACAAGTTCTTATCCGTTAAGGAGTAAGCTTTGAAAATGATTTCAGGTTTTTCAAAATTAAGTAAAGTTGAAAAAATTGATTACCTTGTTGAGAATTACTTTTCTGGAAGTAGTAGAGTCAAGGGAGATCTAAAAGCATTCTGGCATGATAATCCAAACTCTCAAAAAGTCTTTGATGAGTTTAGCGAAAACACAATTACAAATTTCTACAGCCCTTATGGTGTAGTTCCAAACTTTATGCTTAACGATAAACTTCATATGGTTCCAATAGTAACAGAGGAAAGCTCTGTTGTTGCAGCTCTTTCTAAGGCCGCAAAATTTTGGTCTACAAGAGGTGGTTTTAAAGCACAGGTTGTTGACACTGAAAAGCTAGGTCAGGTTCACTTTATTTGGAATGGAGAGAAATCAAAGCTTGAAGAGTTCTTTAACTCTAATTATGAAAATATAATTGCACATATAACTCCACTTACTAGAAATATGGAAAAAAGAGGCGGCGGTGTTAAATCCCTTACTCTTGTTGATATGTCTGACAAAGAGGAAGGCTACTTTCAAATTAAAGCAGCTTTTGAAACATGTGATGCAATGGGGGCAAACTTTATTAACTCTGTACTTGAGTCAATAGGGTCTTATTTAAAAACTGCAATACCTGCACATGATGCTTTCTCTGATAGTGAGAAGGAGATTCAGGTCGTAATGTGTATCCTTTCAAACTACACTCCAAACTGTCTTGTTAAAGCTTGGGTTGAGTGTGGTATTGAAGAGCTTTATGAGCCAAGCCAGGAAATGTCTGCAGACGAATTTGTTGAGAAGTTTACACGTGCAGTTCGAATTGCTCAGATAGATGTACACAGAGCAACTACACACAATAAGGGTATTTTTAACGGTATCGATGGAGTAATCCTCGCGACTGGAAATGATTTTAGAGCTGTCGAGGCATGTGGGCATACGCACGCTGCAAGAGATGGACAATACAGAAGCCTTACAAATTATAAAATATATGATGGTAAATTTCGTTTTGAAATAGAGTTACCACTTGCTCTTGGAACTGTTGGAGGTTTAACTAACCTTCATCCACTAGCAAAGATGTCTCTTGATATGCTTGAAAATCCATCAGCAAAAGAACTTATGATGATTACTGCTAGTGTTGGGCTTGCCCAAAACTTTGCGGCCTTAAGAAGCTTAGTAACGAGTGGTATTCAAAAAGGACACATGAAAATGCACCTTATGAATATTTTAAACCAGCTCGAAGCGACAGAGTCTGAAAAGGAAATCGTAAGAACTGAGTTTGAACACAAGGTTGTTTCTTTTAAAGGTGTACGTGACCTTTTAGAAAGTGTTCGTAGTCTACAATAGGGAAGTTTATGGAACAAACAGAACATCTGTTTAAATATTTTGATCAAAGTGGTTTAGTACATGCTCCTGAAAAGGATCAGTACTTCTACGGACATGGAAAGGTTCTTCTGAGTGGAGAATACTTTGTTCTTGATGGAGCGAAATCTCTTGGGTTACCAACTCAAGTAGGTCAGTCTCTGTCAGTCAAATACTCATCTTCATTTGAACCTAAGTTATATTGGAAATCTTTTGATCCAGCTGGAAACTTATGGTTTCAGGCGAGTTTTGAATTTTGGCATTTTGATATTCTTGATGAAGTACCAACACCTGAAGCGGAAGTTCTTCAAAAGATACTAAGACAAGTTAGAAGTCAAAACACTCACTTTCTTAGAGAGGGCAAGGATGTTCATGTTGAAACTCAACTTGGCTTTCCTCTTGATTGGGGCCTCGGCTCTAGTTCGACTCTAATTCATAATATTGCAGACTGGGCCTATGTTTCACCTTTTGAACTTCTTTTTGAAACTCTTGGTGGTTCTGGTTATGATATTGCCTGTGCTCAAAGTGATGGACCAATTCTCTATCATAGAACAAATGAAGGACCTAACTGGTCTCCTGTGATTTTTGATCCACCTTTTAAAGAAAATCTATTTTTTGTATATTTGGATAGAAAGCAAAACTCGAGACATGCAATAGAATACTATAATGAAAAGAGACCTCATGCTCCTGAAATAATTCAAGCGATATCAGATCTAACTGATGATATGGCCAGCGCTAAGACTGTAGAAGAGTTTAACTTCTGTCTCAAAGCACATGAAGAACTTGTAGGAAAGAATCTCAATATGACACCTGTAAAAGAAAGGCTCTTTGAAGACTTTTCTGGAGAGATTAAATCTCTTGGTGCATGGGGTGGAGACTTTGTTCTTGCTTCATCTATTGAAGGTCGACGTTATGTTACCGAGTACTTTAATGCTAAAGGTTTCAACGTTGTTATCCCTTACAAAGAATTAATTTTATCACCTGAGGTTAAGAGTGGTACAGAATACAATATTCACTAATAAGAGTTCTAATTATAAAACTGATATAGCGACTTATAAGGTGGGTTATAGCTCACCTTCTAATATAGCCCTAGTGAAGTACTGGGGAAAGTTTGGGCGACAGTTTCCTAAAAATCCATCTCTAAGTATAACTCTTGATAATGCTCATACTAAGACTCTAGTAAATTTCTCAAAGAAGGAAGTTACTGGCGACGTTTCTCTTTCATTCCTTTTTGAGGGAGAGAAGAAGAAGAGCTTTGAAGATAAGATGCTTAAGTTTCTTTCTTCAATAACTAATGAGTTACCTTTTTTACTAGAATATGACCTCAAAGTAGAATCATCTAATACGTTTCCTCATTCATCAGGGATTGCCTCTTCAGCATCAAGCATGAGTGCTCTAGCAATGTGCTTATGTGATTTTGAAAGGGTTCTAAGTAAGGAAGAAGTATCTGAGAAGTACTTCTTTGAGAAAGCTTCATATATCGCAAGACTAGGGTCGGGAAGTGCTTCACGTTCTCTCTTTGAGTCTATGGCGGTTTGGGGAAAGACAGATCTTGTTGAATCTAGTGATGACTATGCTGTAGAGTTTAGAGACTTTAGTGATGTATTTAATGGTATCTGTGATTCTGTCGCTATAATAAGTGCAGGTGAAAAGGCCGTTTCAAGCCGAGCTGGTCACGCATTAATGGATACACATCCATTTGCAGAGACACGTTTTAAAAGTGCTAACTCTAATATGGAAACACTCCTAGATTCTCTAAAGTCAGGAGATTTTGATAAGTTTACTGAGGTGGTTGAAATTGAGGCCCTTGAGCTTCATGGTCTTATGATGAATTCAAGACCGTCATTCATACTAATGGAGCCTAATACTCTTGAAGCGATAAAGAGAATTAGAGAATTTAGAAATAAGACAGGTACCAAGGTATGTTTTACTCTTGATGCTGGTCCTAATGTTCATATTCTCTATCCTAACTCAGAAAAGTCTGCGGTAAAAAAGTTTATTGAAGATGAAATTAAGCCACTTGCTCAAAATGGTTTAATTATTCATGATCAAATGGGTTCTGGCGCTAAGAGGTTAGAGTGTTAATTAATGAGCAGAGTTTTAGCGCAAAAATTCTTCTGTTTGGAGAGTACTCTGTCATTCGTAAGTCTAATGCACTAGCAATTCCTTATTCTTTATTTGATGGAAAGCTTGTCTTTCCAAAAGATAAGGCCAGTGGTGTTGATAATGAACTCAATACCTTTTCACAATATATTAAGCGATTGATTGATCTTAAAGAGTTAGGCTTTGATTTTGATGTTAACTCATTTGGCTTTGATGTTTCGAGTGGACTAATTTTTGATTCTTCTATTCCTCAAGGCTATGGTGTCGGAAGCTCTGGAGCACTTTGTGCAGCGATATTGGCACAGTATGGAAAGCTAAGTGAAAAACAGCAACAAGATATATCATTTTTAAAAAAAACATTTAGTGTTTTAGAATCTCATTTCCATGGTTCAAGTTCAGGTGTTGATCCTTTAATAAGTTACCTCAATTCACCAATTATCATTGGTGATGGAGACCTAAGAAAAGTGGAAATTCCTGAATATAAAAATGGGAATGGAGCAATTTTTCTACTAAATACTGGAAGGTCTCGAAGAACAGAGCCTTTAGTAAATCTCTTTCTTGAGAAATGCTCTTCTAAAGACTTCGCCTATCTTTGTGATAGAGTTTTAAGCCCGATTTCAAATAAATGTATTGAGAATTTTCTTAGTGGAGATACTGATAGCTTACTTAAAAACTATAAGGAGCTTTCGACTTTTCAATTTGAACATTTCTCAGCGATGATACCAAAGTTATATAGTAAATTATGGGAAGATGGAATTGAGTCCGGAGACTATTACCTTAAGCTCTGCGGAGCAGGTGGAGGAGGATTTATCCTCGGTATCACTAAGGACTTAAACAAACTTCCTAAGGAATTCTCATCTCAAGAAGTTCGTCCTTTATTTAGATTTTAATTTTAGGCCATTTCTCTTTGAAAATTTTCTTGTCTAACTTGTTCGACAGTTGGAGTCTTTCTAAGAATTTTAGAGAACTCTCTAGGGTTAGAGAACTCTTTGTCATTGGCCCACTTCTTCCAGTCGCCAATAGCAAGTGTCGCTTTTGCAAAAGTTAACTCTTGAACCATCAGCTCATCTATATTTCTAATTAATTCGTCATTTATCGATCTCTTGAATTGGATTCTCGCGATAGGCGATTGAAGAGATATATTTCTTAAAGTCTTTCTTACTTCATCAGCATAACAAATAGTGTGAATAATCCCTAGGCCGATTAACCTTTCAGCGTTCTCTACCTTATTTGATAAAAGGTTTGCTTTGATAATTGAGCTATTTGTTAGTTTTGACATTAGACATGAACCTGACGCCATAGGTGTTACACCTTTACTTAAACTATCAAAGGCAAGAGTGAACGATGCTCCACATGTTCTTATGTCTGCACCTGCAGCTAATTCCATTGTTAAGAAGTCTACCTGGTTTTGAAAGTTCCAAATTACTGTTTGTGGCAGAACTATTTGACCCCAGCTAAGTCTTTGTACTTTCTTTAAAAAGTTATAAATAGCTTTTTCATCTAAGAACTTTAATTCTGATTGGTTTAGCAACTCTAACTCTTTATCAGAGGTCTCAATAAGTATTGAAGCGATTTCTGTTTTTGATGTAACCCAATCAAAAAAGAGCTCGAGCTCATCTATAAATTTAAAAGAACTAAATTGTTCCGAGTCGTTTAAGACACTAACAGTACAGTTTTTTAATTCACGGGATAATGATACAGAAAACGTTTTATAGTTAAAGAGTTGAGACATGCTACCTTCCTTGGTTTCTTCTCTAGGATCAATCCTTTGATCCTTTTAAAATTATCTAATATCTCTAATCTCATTGTCAAAAAAAAATTAAGAAACTTTCTTATTCTTTATAAAGTAGTTGAGGGATTCAGTATGTCCTTTGTAGTGAATACTCTTGTCCGAATGTTTGACAAGTGATTTTAGTAACTTGTGTAAGAACTGATTAGATTGAACTTGAGTTGTCTGCTTGGATATATCAATATTTAATTTTATATCTTTGTCTTCGTTAAGCCTTATAACAGATTTCTTTATTGTATTTCTTAGCTCTTTTAGATTTCCTGGCCAGTCGTAATCCATAATTTCTTCAATAGTTTCACGTGAAAATCCTTTAGATTCAATCTGTCTCTTACTTATCTCATCCTTTAGTATGAGTAGGGCGATTTCGGCCAGGTCATTCTTTCTATTTCTTATTGGTGGAAGGTGTATATAGATATCTGATATTAGAAAGTATAGCTTTTTAGAAAAGTGTCCAGACTTAACTAAGCAGTATATTTCTGTTTCAGAGATAGTGACTATCCTTGAATTGATATTCTTAAGAAAGTCATAGAGCTTGTTTTGTTGTTCGTGATTGAGGAGCTTAACTTCATTAAGGACAATTGTGCCATAATCATTGTAGTCTGTAGCATTTGCATCTTCTTTAAAGAACACTTCAACTTTCTCTAGTGTGTCTAATTCTATTGTTTTTGATTTTGAATTTTTAAACTTACCTTCTCTATGGAGATACTCTGGAACCTCTTCCTTCATTGTTCCTTTTTCTCCAAGTACTAATACAGATTTATCAAGGTTTTTGAGAAGTTCTAATGAACTCTTTAGTTCAAGAGAGGTTCTATTTTTTCCTAGAAGTGTGTCGTAGACGACGACTTTTTCTTTCTGTGAGGACTTTGTAATACTAGAGTTATGGTCCTTGAAGAAATATGAAAAAACCTGAGAGATTAACCTAATAGAAGATTCGTTGAATGCATCAAAAGGTGCCATTGAAACAGTATTAGACAGTGCTATTACGCCTATTTGTTTTTGAAGATGATTGTGAAATGGAAATGCTAAAATATTTCTTATTTCTCTGACGTTCTCGTCATTATCGGAGAATGACATATTCGTTAACATGTCATTATCAAATGTAAGATCGATTACATTCTTGTGCTCAGTCTGTGCGAGATCAAACTCAGTATTACTTCTATAGAGTTCTAACTTATTCTTAGACTCACTTGTAAGATAGATATGATAATTGTGACATTGAAAAGATTTCGTTAGGCCCTGTAAAAATGAAGCAAGGCCTTCTTTGTATATATCTCCAATGATAGAATGAAATAAAGAGAATAATTCAACCCCTTCTGATGAGGCAACTTTTCTATCTAATGTACACGCTCGATAGAAATGGTTTTCAAGTCTCTTTCTCGGAAATTTTGAAATAAAATCTTTCAAAAAATATCTAAGTACACTATCTACACTTTGGGGATCGAGTTTAACTCCATAAACAATTTTCTTAATATCTTTCTCATATATAAATGAACGTACAATTTTACCACTGAGATTAAAATCCCAATTATTGAAAAACCTATTAGAGAAAATATAGATTGATACTTCTTCACCAATTTTGAATTTTGTATCAGAAATAAAATTAAGACCTGATAAATTTAGTGATTCGATATCAGCATCAGAGCATGACTTGTTCTCTCTATTCTTAGATTGAATATTAGACTTAACATTGTCCTTCTCTCTAAGTGGAAGACGATATGATTTAAAAAACTGATAATTTAATAAACTGTTTTTCACAATATTCCCCAGTTGTGTTCAATACTTTATCGGTTGTTCTATATGAAAAGTTGATTAAAGAAGTTGGTTAATTGTGACGATAATTATATGTAACCTTTTATGGCAGGTAAGTACTTGAAAAAACTACGGCAGTATAGAATACCAATTAAGACAAGTGACAATGTTATTGTTGATATTGTTTCAGAGAGTAAAAGTTTATCTAGTTTAAATGTAGATATTGAACTGGTGAATATTTCAAGCTCTGGTGTTGGTGTTTATATACCTTCTCATCATATTTTAGATGAGGTCTTTGATGTAGAGCTTCGCTTTCAAAAGCTATCTTTAACTGGGCGTGCTCATGTCGTTAGGAGAACTAAGGAAGAGACTAGAGAATTCGATGACTATGTTGGTGTTGAATTTGTCGAAGTAGATGTCTTTCTTCTTCAGAATTTTATTCACGATATTGTTTCAAATATGTCTTCTCGTCGCTTAAAGAAATTGATGGTTGATATGATTGAAAATGAAGGTCGTGCCGTTATTAATGAAAATGAAAATCTTGAGGTATCTGCTCACATTCTAACAGAGCTCTTTCATGCTTTTGAAAAATATAATAATTCTTATTCATTGATGTTTCTCTTTGCTCAAGAAGTAAAAAGAACAATTAGTGCTGAGAAATTTAGATTCTACATGTTTGAACATGATGGAAAGGATGTTTCTATTTTTGACTTCGAAGAAGGAAAGCCTTCTTCAAGTGTTCTTCCTATCTCTGGGAATATTAAGGATGTTAAAGACACTGGAAAGATTATACGATCTCGCTTGTCTAAAAAGAATGTTGATGATCAATTCTATAGTTTATTACAAACACTATTCGATGTGAATATTGATACATTCATTCTGGCCCCTGTTATTGATAAGTCTGGTATGACTGTTGGAGTGATAGAGTTCTCTAACAAAAATAATCATGAACTATTTAACGAAAAAGATCTTTATGAAGTATCTCTTTTATCGACAATAATTGGTCTGAACTTTTCACTTCATAATGATACTGAAAATTTTGAATACGCTAAGAAACTTCAAGAGTTCTATGATGCAGGTCACTTGATAGGAACAAGTGAGGAGAGTCGATATCTTAACTCGTTTATTGATACGACTTCGCTTACTGAGGATAATGTATTTATCTCAGGCGAGTATGGAGTTGGGAAAAAGCTTATCGCAGTAAACATGCATAATAAAAGTCCTCGATCTATTCATGGGATTGGACATGTTAATTGTCATGACATAGAAACTGAAAAAGATCTCACTCGTGTTCTATCTTCTGATGGTGAGCATACTGGTATACTAGATTTTTATAGTGGTGGTACAATCGTCTTTAAAGATATTAACTTTCTCTCTGTGGAGCTACAGGAAAAACTCCATAATGAGCTTGTCTTACGTGATGACATTCGCTTTATGGCAACATCTACGCAGACCCTGGAAACACTGGAAAGAGGTGTTGGACACGATGTAATTTACCGTCCTTTAATTTCATTTCTAAGTACAAAATCTGTACGTGTTCCAGCATTAAGAGAGAGAAAGGAAGATATTATTCCTCTAACTCACTTCTTTGCTTATCAGCTATGTCAAAGTAGTGATTTGGCCCCTAAGAATATCTCTGCAGAAGTATTAAATCATTTTTCTAACTATGATTGGCCGGGAAATATTAGTGAGTTAAGAATTGCTTTAGATAGGTTGATTATTCTTGGTCGTGATCTTAAAACGCTAGTATATAAGAGAACTCGTGTACTACCTTTACTGGATAGGGAAATTGATCATGACTTTACAATTGGGCTAGATTTAAACCATGACTTTCTGGATCAATCAGACGCTATAAGTTCAGGAGACTTTGAAGAACTATATTTCTATTTCTATGTAGAAGAATTAGTTGGAATGAAGCACTATGAGTTCTTTGAATTAGCTGAACATTTCGACATGGAGTATGATCAGTTTTATGAGCGTCTCTTTCATGCTCATGATAAGGCACTAACTTACTTTGGTGTTAATTCAGAGCTTGTTTCTATTTATCTGGAAGACAAGGCCGCGGCCGCATAAAAAAAAGGCCCTCGCTAAGCGAAGGCCATATTCTTAGTTTTCTTCAATAAATCTTTCAGCTCTAATTGCTGCTTGACAACCACTACCAGCTGCCGAGATGGCCTGTCTGTAGTATGAGTCTTGAACATCACCACAAGCAAAGATTCCCGGAACACTAGTGTCAGGATGCTCTCCTGTTATAATGAATCCATGATCATCTAGCTTTACCTTACCTTTTACAAAGTCAGTATTTGGCTTGTGACCAATTCCCATGAATAGTCCGTCAGTTGCTCTTTCTGTAACTTCACCAGTTTTTAAGTTCTTAACTTTTATACCTGTAACACCTGTTCCATCAAAGAGAATCTCTTCAACACCAGTGTCCCAAACAAATTCGATCTTTTCGTTATCAAAAGCTCTTTGTTGCATTGGCTTAGAAGCTCTAAGTTCATCTCTTCTATGTACAACATAAACTTTAGAAGCAAACTTCGTAAGGAATGTCGCTTCTTCCATTGCTGTATCACCACCACCAACAACGTGAACAACTCTGTTTCTATAGAAGAAACCGTCACATGTTGCACAAGCACTAACACCTTTTCCAATGAGTTCTTTTTCATTAGGAATACCTAGGTATTTAGCAGAAGCACCTGTCGCTATAATAACTGCATCAGCAGTTAATTCATTTCCATTCTCACACTTAAGAGTGAATGGTCTTTTATCCGTATCAATATCAGTTACATGAGATGTCATATATTCTGTACCAAAACGCTCTGTTTGTTTTCTCATGTTTGCCATAAGTTCCGGTCCCATGATTCCATCTGGAAATCCTGGGAAGTTATCTACATCTGTTGTTGTAGTTAACTGGCCACCTGGCTCATGTCCCTCGATTACTAGAGGGTTTAGGTTTGCTCTTGAAGCATATAGTGCTGCAGTGTATCCGGCAGGACCAGATCCAATGATGATAACTTTTCTGTGAGTCATCTTAACTCCTATTTTGAATGAGGTAATTATTCTGAGTCGATACCAAGTTCTTTCTTGATTCTTTCTGG
Source organism: Bacteriovorax sp. MedPE-SWde (assembly GCA_001874305.1). Lineage (GTDB taxonomy): Bacteria > Bdellovibrionota > Bacteriovoracia > Bacteriovoracales > Bacteriovoracaceae > Halobacteriovorax_A. The sequence goes on from MPCU01000012.1 coordinate 60,019, forward strand.
ACGATCGTCTTCTTCAGGGTTTAACTCGTAGTAAGCCTGTACTGAAACTAAATCATCAGGATTATCAGCTTTCTTAGTTGTTTTGTAAGTATCACCCGTCATAGTACAATCATAACGAAATATTTGTTTAGCTTTCTTCTTTCTTGCCACGTTATCTCCGTTGACTTAATGCAAAATATCTAAAATATCGTAAACCTTACCATATTGTTTCAAATACTTCCATTTGTTATCCTTATAAATAAGATGAAAATATACAATAAAATCACATTTTTGCTGCTCTTCTTACAGTTAACCACTGTTGCGATGCAGCAAGTTGTCGTACAGACAATGAGTGACAGTGGAAAGACTGTAAAACTAGATATTGGCGCACTGCAGGGAGTGAAGGGTGATGATCTTGCAGACTTTACTCTAAAGTCGGGTACCTTAGATGTTCCACGCTATAGTCTCATTGGCTCTGGCCGAGTCTTAAAGGTCTTTCAAAATTACTCATATTGGTATTTCCCTCAGGGTGAAAGTCAGTCTCTTAAAATTGGAAAAACTTATCATTTAATGCTTAGAAGAGAGACTCTCTCTGGAAGAGTTGGCGTTTCTATCGACTATAAATTAAGTGCCTATGACAATAAGAAAACGAAGAAGAGAATGATTGAGGGTGAGAGGTCATCATTTCCAACTGATCTTATTCAACAGAAGAAGAGTTTTGTTACTAAAGTTTACGATGAAGAGAAAATTTCTGATTCAGATTATAAGAAAATAAAAGAAGTAAATTTAAATAAATCCAAGTCTATTCTTCTTGATGAAGAGTATATGGAGCTTCAATATATAAGGGCCGATACTAATATTGTTAATAGGAAGAAAATTACAAAAGAGTATAAAGAAAAGCTTGCTAAAAATCAGCATATTAATCAGGTAAGAAAAATTAATAAGTTAAAGCATGGTTATGATGAGCTCTATTATGAAGTAAATACGTTGGATGATAGAACTGACACTGTCTTCTATGAAAAGAGACAAAAAAAGATCAAGGATGCAAAAATACCTGCTGAAACACTTGCAATGATCAATAAAGAAGGTGGTCTTTGGTCTACAGATATGTCTGATAACGAGTTAAAGAACTACCTTCTCAAAACTGGTGTTGCTAGAGCTCAAACGAGACAACGAAATGTTCTGTCTTTGGAGTCTGGTAACGAAGTCATTCTCTACTTAGGTTCTAACTTAACGGGGAATTATCTACAAGAAGATAGTAACCATCAAAACAATGGTTACGTGATGGGAATTGGATATGACTTTCATCTTGTGCGAGTATCTGAAGATTTAATGAATTGGAGTTTTGATTTTAAGTTTGAAAGAGGAACGACAAGTATAGGCCAAGGAACACTCAATAGTAGAATCGTTTATGGTGCTATAAGTGGACATGTTAATTATTACTTCCTAAATCACCCGCACAGTCGTAATCGATTTGCATGGTATATAGGTGCCGGTGCTAAACGAGGAAATGGTGAAGGTAATAATATTAACCTGAGTGCTCCTTATGAGTATGAAATAGCGTCAATTCCTTCTATGCAGCTTGGGATGAAATATAGAATGCCTGCTGGAAGAGATTATGAATATAGTTCAGGTTTTGGCTTTGGCTTTAATGCAAAATTAACTTATGAAGCACTAACATATAAGACAATTAATACAGTACAAGATGACTTTCAGCCGAATCAATCTGTTAGTAATGCGAGATTTGATATCGGGCTGAGTATTTATTTTTAATGGTGATAATATGAAGAAAATTTTAATGAGTCTCTCTCTATTCGCGGCCCTAAATTCTATGGCACTTGAGATTGATGAAAAGCTAACAATGCGTATTCTTGATACCTCAGTAAGTAAGAAAACTATTTTGCTTAATAGAGGACTTGAAGATGGTCTTGTCGTAGGTGATCATGCCAAGTTCTTTATAACAACAGGTGTAGTTGCTCGTGGAGTTGTTGTTAAGGCGTCGCCTTCTCGCTCAATTTGGTCTGTCTATAGAATCATTAAACCTGAAGAACTATCTAAAGGGTTAGTTGCTAATTTAAAAATATCTACAGCAGTAAAGTTAACAATGGACTCTACTAAAAGTATTAGAGCATTGGCAGTTCCTGTAAGAGAAATGGGTGAGCCCAAGAATATTTATAAACCTAAGGAAAAAATTGGTTCTATGACAGAGGCCCAAGAGATTTCTTCTCTAATGCAAGATGGGAACTCTGAGATCGTAACCGATATGTCACAAACAGGTAGTTCTTCAACTCATCATGGTTTGGAGATTTCAGGACTCCTAAGTATGTCGAGCTTATCGGGTACTTATACCGATGGTAATTCGGGAGATTCTCTTGATGCTAAAAACAGTGCTATGAATTTTTCAGGTGCTATTGAAAAGTACTTTCCAACATATAATAATTTTCTAAAAAATATGTCTATAAAGGCAATCCTTAATAGAACATCTCAGGAGAGTGGAACAGGTATCAATAGTATCGCTACATTTACTGATTATGGTCTTGGACTTTCTTATTATTTTGGAAAAGGACCGTTTAGAAATAACTCTTTATTATATTTTGTTGATGGAAATATGGGAATAAGTGCTGCAACTTTAGAGACACAAGATAATTCAAACGCTGCTAATAATACAAGTGCAAGTATTGAAGGGTCTGGTTCATTTTTAAGTGTTGGGATTGGTGCTAAGTATCTTGTCGGCAATAAATTTGGTGCTATAGGAAAACTTGATTATTATAAGAATACAACTACATTTGAAATTGATGATGGATCTGGAAATATAAACTCTGATGAGTATGCTCTGGCCGGACCACGAGTTATGTTTGGTCTTTTTTATAGATTCTTTTAACCTCTTTATTTACAAATACTTACATAGTTGATGCCCTCAAATGAGGGCATTTATTTTAGAAAACTCTAATCTCGTCTCATAATTTCAGTATCTTAGCTGATTTCATAGTCCCCTTCGTTAGAATATATAATGCATGGGGAGTAATATGAAACTTAAGAAACTATCTATCTTTCTGGGAACTTTTATTTTGATTCTTGGACTCAGTTCTTGTTCTAAGTCTGGTGAGAAATTATCAGGAAAGATCTCTTTTAGTGTTTCATCTCTTGTATCTGGAAACTTCCCAGGTAATGGAATAGTTGTAAATGGTAGCAATGGAGTTAATCATTTTCAGTTAGCTCTTAGTAATCCTGCTGATGATATTATAATAGAGTTAGAGCCAGGTAACTGGAGTTTTAAGGCCATTGCTTGGGTTTCTGATGGCACAGTAAGCCCTCTTCATGGAGTCACTACATGTGCTGTAACGACAAGTGAACTTACGCTTGGAGATTTTGTAATAACAATGAATTTCAATAAGCCAAATTGTAATGCTCCAACATTTGGTCCGGCCTCAATGAAGAGAACAGATGACACGACTCAATTTAAAGAATTAGTTCTGAGGCCTTGTCTTTATTATAATGGATTATCGTTTACCAATCCGAGCAGTGAGAAGTGCTACGATACGTGGAAGCAAAAGGGTATGGGGACATCTTATAGAGTTGTCATATTCTCAAGTAACTCTGTTACTGGACAAAGAACCCCTGGAATCGTTTCTAAGTGTGTTGATGTGAATTCAACTACAGATGGAGTCTCTGATATTCACTTACCAATTAATTCTCCAAGTGGAAGCTTTCCATTTGTAATTAATAGCTATGAAGAAAAAGGGTGCGCTGGAAGTGTTGACTCTGCTTATATAGTATCTAGTTTAGGTGGTAGTTTTCCGGCCGCTGGAATACCAAAAGCTGAAACGAATATTAATGATACCTTTGATTCACTATCTGTGTTTCTCTATTTTCCTGACAACTTTGTTGGAACAGGCATGACTTCTCTAGACACTATTCAACCTGAGGATCCATCTAAGTGTGGTGGTGCCTCTCACTGTTTTGACAATGAGAATAGACTTGAGGGAATACCTCACATGAGATTTGATTCAATTCGAAATGATGTCTTTAGAGTGATTGGTAGTCCTTCGGGAAGTGATCACATTGGGCCATCTCACTCGGCAGTACAGATTGATGATGGTAGTGGAAACGGGATATTAGTATTTAAGAAAGTTGTTGGTGCTGTAGGTGGGGGAGGCTCGATTATTCTTTCTGCTGGTGGTATCTCTTTAAATGTTGATAATACTACTGATTTGGATATTACAAGTCCTCTCGATATCGCAACACTAGTAACTAATATTAATGGTTCAACAAACTATAGTGCTGTGGCCCTTGATGGTTCTAATGAGGGCGCAACAATACCTGCTGGGACATATACGCTAAACGCAGGCTCAGATACGGCCAGCTCAAATGATATGAAACATGGAAGAAGTTCTTTAAGAAGTATTTCAGAAATTTTTGCAGGTCCTGTTGGAGCAACTTTATATAAAGAAGGTTTGACGACTTGTGGTGCTGTTATTGGTGCTGTTGGTAATAGTTATACAGTTAATGATCATCTTGAGGGGGGACAGCATGTTATCTCAATCGCTGGAGCAACTCAGAATATGCCAACTGTCTATACAACTGGTGGGGGATCGCCATTTGAGGGAAGAATAGAGATTACAAGCAGTGGTGGAGGAGATACTGGATCAGAAATTTTAGAGTTTAATTGTACTACTACTGGCAATATTAATCAGATGGGTATGTATGCATCCTCTAATTCTGATGCACAGGGAAGCCATAAAGAAGAAGTATACTATGAAAGTACTCCTACATGGGCCAATACTAAAATTGAAGTGCTATCATACTCCACACATGATGGAAAAACTCATCGTAACGTTACTTCCTTCAAAGGTACTACAACCGATGAGTTTAAAATGTGGACAGCACACTATACTGTGGAGAGTGATGCTACAACACATTACGAAAGATCATATGTGAGCAGAACTGCGGCCGGTATCGTTGAACAAAAGGCCCTAAGCCTAGATGATATAAATGCAAATTCTACATTTGAATTTGATGCAACAACCGGACTCTTATTACTTACACCGACAGCAGGGGTAGAAGAAATTAAATTTGAAGAGAGAAGTTATGCAATCTCTCCTCACTATGAAACAACAGGTTTTACAACCACTGCTGTTGAATATCAATCCGGAGGTGCAGCATTTAATTCAAATGCAGGAGCAGGACACGCCACACTATCCTATAACTTTCTTATTTCTTTGGAGACTTCGCTATTACTCTTATAGGTACGCGCGTCTCTATCGTGAATTTAGTCTGTTACAGAGATTCTTCTCATTAAGTCCTCATCAGTTCTAACAAATTCTTGGGACTTTATTTTTTCAATTTGCTCAGGTGTTGCTTGAGTTCCTGAGAAGGGCTTAAAGTTTGGAATTATACGAAGTGGTTTCTTCGATAATATTGAGTTATACGTAAAACCAAGTTTTGCACAAATATTCTGTGCGACATCTTTGGCCATAATTCTAAATGTTGTGTACTTACCTCCCATTATTACATGGAGGTTATTTCTTGGCTGGTAATACTTGTGGTGTCTTGCTGTCTTTGCTTTATCTGAGTCACCTTCACTTACAAGAGGTCGGATGCCTGCAAACTTTCCGATTATATGTTCTTTAGTAACTTTTGCATCGGGAAAGTATTGGTCTAAATTATCTAGTAGGTAATCTATCTCAGAGTCATTTGGAGTTAGGTCAAACAGACTACCGTTATGATTCTCCTCTGTAGTTCCAACAAGGATATGTTCCTTTTGCGGAATAACAAAAATTACTCTTCCATCATTTGGAGTCATTACCAATGGCGAGCTTATATCAATTGAGCCTTTTTTTAGCCAAATATGACTACCTTTGGATGGAAGTAACTTCTTTTTCCAGTTGAGTTGAGGATGCGTAGAGAGAATTTCGTCAGTAAAGGGACCTGTGGCCATTACTATTTCTTTACATTGAATTGTCTTAGTATTGCTTGTTAATTCATCTTTTAAGTTTACATTTACCCTATGTCCGACAAACTCAAATGACTCGAGACCAATATGATTTATAGCTCTAGAGTTAGATTCTTCTAAACCATCTAGGATAACTTCTATTGTGAGTCTAGCATCGTCTACAATGGCATCGTGATATATTCCTGCACCAGAGAGACCTTTGCTCTTGATATGAGGTAATGCTTTCTTTGTTTCTTCTTTATTCGCCATACTATGAGGAGAGTTTTGAAAACTAGATAGAAGGTCGTACAAGAATAGACCAATTTTTATCATCCATTTAGGTCTAAGAGAGTCTTTAAAAACTGGCATATAGAAAGCTGACTCATAGCAAAGGTGAGGGGCCAATTTCAGCCAGAGGTTCTTTTCGTGTAATGCTTCAAAAACAAGATCGAAGTCCATGTTCTCGAGGTATCTAATTCCTCCATGAAGCATTTTTGATGATTTTGAACTGGTCTGTGATGAAAAGTCTTTCTTATCTACAAGTAGTACCTTTACTCCATTTAGGCTTAGGTCTCTAAAGACACCAGCACCAACAATTCCACCACCAATAACAACAACGTCATAGTATAGGTCAGTTTCTAATAAAGGATCCTTGTGCATATAAACTAACTTCCTCTTTGTAGGACAACAGCATCAGCAGTGCATATTAAATTGTACTTAGTTTCTCCATCATCTGATATTGGAGACATACTATAATTAATAGAGAGTAGGGCATTCGCACCAAGCTTGAATGCACTGGTTTTTAATGTATTTAATAATGTTGTATAAATTTCATTTGAACCTATCTCAAGGTCGGCATTCTCAGGAGTGTCACTATACTGAATAGTCTGCTCACTTAAATCACCAATGCTATGGATTGCAGACTGAGTAACAACACCAATATGTTCAAGAACTTCGTATTCGTTTATAGATGATCTTGTCGAAGTTAAAATGTCATCTATAGAAAACTCATTATCTTCACGCTTGTATTTCATATCTTTGTTTTGAAAGATACTTCTCTTAGACACGAGACCTTTGTTATCATTATCGTATGACTTACTATTATGTATTTCTTCCGCCAGTCCAACTTGTATATCCCTGGCATATTTTCTTAGTTTTCCTGATAGAAAAACAGCACTAAATTCACTGATCTGTGGAATTAGTAAATGACCTAATTCAAGTGACGTTCTAGTTAGAGCTTCGTCGTTACCAAGTAGGCCGTGCTCGTTAAGAATAGCGATAATACTTTCATGTGAGTCTTCTGAGATTATACCTCTAAGAAGTATTGAAAAAGCAGGGTTTCCACCAACTTTTACAGTTCCATAACTCATATTATTAGCAAACTCTCTAACGTCTGCAAAACTCTCTCTATCTTTAGCAGGAGTTGTACTTATATCAGGTACTTCATTGACTTCGTCTTGTTGACTGACTTCAATATCTCTTAAAGGTGAAACTTCTTGAGGGCCATCTTCTTGCACTTCTTCTGAGTCATTTGTGAAGTCATCTGAAAAGCCTGTATCTTCAGCGGCCTCTTCAGCTGAGAATTCTGAAAAATCGTTTTCTTCTGTGTCTTGTGATGTTTCAAAACCGCTATCAAAATTGTCTTCCGATTCTTCTGTAGATTCCTCTTCGAAGCTTTCAGTGTCTTCAAAGCTCGTATCACCAGAGTCTTCATCATCAAAGTCAACTTCTACAGCCTGAGTCCCTTCTTGCTCTTCATCTTCGAAGTCATCAGTAGTGCTAAAATCGGCATTATCTTCTAAAGCATCAAAGGATTCTTCTTCTGAGTCAGGAATGTCAGGGAAGCCTTCATCTTCACTCTCATTTGACATAAAGGATTCGTTTTCCTCTTCTTCAAATGAATTGTCGAAGTCTTCTTCTGATTCGTCTTCATTTTCGAATTCACTTTCCTCTGAACTTTCTTCATCAAAGCCTTCTTGGAGAGAGTCGTCTTCTTCAAGGTCATCAATAGATGAGTTCATATCAAATGGAGGAGGGAAGTCTTCTGAGGACTCATCTTCGTCGTCCTCAGAATCATTTTGAGCGAATATGGCATCTGTTTCTGGATCATCTTGATGCAGAAACTCTGACAAGTCTTCTACTCTTGTTAGGTCATGCTTTGTTTCTTCATTGTCATCGTTATCGTTATTACTCATAGCGGGCCTCTCCGTGGCCTGGAATAATTAGCGATGTCACTAAGGGCGCTTAGGCCCCGTGACAATGCTTGAATTTCTTCTTAGATCCACAAGGACAGTCGTCATTTCTTCCAACTTTCACTTGTCCTCTTTTTAGAGGTACAGATTGCTTTTCAGCGATTTCTGCTTCTCTTTCTGCCGCTGCTTGAGCTGCCTTATATGCTTCTAGCTGTTGTTCTAGTTCTGCTTCATGCTGTTTTCTTAGCTCTTCAATCTCTTCTGGTGTATAGAGTCTAACTGAGAACATATTTCTAACAACACTCTTCTTAACTTCAATTCTAACATCTTGGAAAAGTCTAAATGCCTCACGCTTATACTCTGTAAGAGGGTCTTTTTGAGCGTAGGCCTTAAGGTTGATACCTTCTTTACAATGGTCCATTGAAAGTAAGTGATCTTTCCAGTGTTGATCAAATGTAGACAGTAAGATTTCTCTAAGAGCTAGAGTGACTTGCTCTTCATCGTAACCTGCTAGTTTTTGCTCTAGTATTTCTTTGGCCATTGCACCAAAGTAAGCTTCTAACTCACCATCATGCTTTTGAGAGCATTCTTCAGCGTTAATTTCTATCTCTGTGTTAAAGGTTGTTTTAAACCCTGAAACCATATCTTCCCAAGGCCACTGGTCAAGTGGAACTTTCTTATCAGGGCTATAGTTGTTAACAAGATCTGATGCTACGTCTTCAGTCATTTCTTTTACAAAACCAAGATTGTCCATATCTGAAAGTATATCTCTTCTTAATCTGTAGATAACGTTACGTTGCTCATTCATTACATCATCAAAATCAAGAAGATGTTTTCTGATCTCAAAGTTATGTGTTTCAACTTTCTTTTGTGCTTTAGCAATTGCATTTGATATCATCTTATGTTCAATAGGTTCATCTTCTTGCATTCCAAGAGTTCCCATAACTTTAGAAATTCTTTCACTTCCAAAGATTCTCATAAGATCATCTTCTAGCGATAAGAAGAACTTTGAATGACCAGCATCACCCTGACGACCAGAACGCCCTCTTAGCTGATTATCGATACGACGAGACTCATGTCTTTCTGTACCAAGGATATAAAGTCCTCCAAGGGCCTTAACTTCGTCGTTAATTTTAATATCTGTACCACGACCGGCCATATTTGTTGCAATTGTTACAGCACCTTTTTTACCAGCGTTTATAATAATCTCAGCTTCTTTACCATGTTGTTTAGCGTTTAGAACGTTATGTTCAATTCCACCTTTTTCTAACTCACTACTTAATAGTACTGAGCTATCAATTGAAATTGTACCAACGAGTACTGGCTGACCTTTTTTATTAAGCTCTTTAATAAGTTCTAGGATCGCTTTATGCTTTGCTTCTGTGTTCTTGTAAATAACATCTGGCTCATCTATTCTTGTAATTGGAACATTTGTTGGAATTACAATTACACTAAGCTTATAGATCTTTTGAAATTCTTCTGCTTCTGTATCTGCAGTACCAGTCATCCCTGCAAGAGTTCCATAAAGCTTGAAGTAGTTTTGAAATGTAATTGAGGCCAGAGTTTGGTTCTCTGATTTAATCTCAACACCTTCTTTTGCTTCTATTGATTGGTGAAGTCCATCAGACCAACGAGAACCTGTTTTAAGTCTTCCTGTAAATTCATCAACGATGATGACTTCACCTTCTTTGATTACATAGTCTACATCAAACTTAAATAAGTGATGAGCTCTTAGGGCCTGGTTTAAGTGGTGAAGAATTTCTGTGTTCTCTATAGCGTAGAGATTATCTACTTTCATTATCTCTTGTACTTTTAGAATCCCTTCTTCTGTAAAAATTGCAGATTTAGATTTTTCATCAATAGTAAAATGCTTTACGTCAGTTAGTTGAGGAATTACTTTATTTGCTACGTGATATAGTTCAGAATCTCCTTCACTAGGACCTGAGATTAATAGAGGAGTTCTTGCCTCATCAATTAGAATCGAGTCAACCTCATCGACAATACAGTAGTGAAAGTCTCTTTGAACATAGTCGTCTAAAGAGAACTTCATATTGTCTCTTAAGTAATCAAAGGCAAACTCATTATTTGTTCCGTATGTAATATCTGCTTTATAAGCATTCATACGGTCTTCATCTTCCATATCTGCAACAATACAACCAGCAGTCATTCCTAACCAGTTATAAAGTACGCCCATTTCTTCGGCATCACGAGATGCAAGATAGTCGTTTACTGTAACTAGGTGAGCACCCTTTCCTTCAAGTGCTTTTAAGTAAAGTGCTAGCGTTGCAGTTAGTGTCTTACCTTCACCTGTTTTCATTTCGGCAATAATACCTCTGTAAAGAACGATACCACCTACAATTTGAACATCGTAATGTCTCATTCCAAGTGATCTTACCGAGGCCTCTCTAACTGTAGCGAAGGCTTCCGGCAGGATTGATTCAAGGTTTGTTCCATCTTGGATCATCTTTTTAAACTTTGGAGTCTGGGCCTTAAGTTCTTCATCACTAAGTTTTTGCATCATCGGTTCAAAAGAATTGATCTTTTTAACTATGGGTTGCAATTTTTTAATATCTCTTGCGTGTTTTGTTCCAAAAAATGACTTGAATGGGTTGTACATATATTCTCCTAAATTTAATCTAAAATATAATAAAGTGGGTCAACAGGTGTTCCATTAACTCTCACTTCATAGTGAAGGTGTGGTCCAGTAGATAGACCGGAGTTTCCAACTTTTGCTATAAGTTGACCTCGTTTTATTTTTTGTCCTTTCTTTACTAGGTTCTTTGAGTTGTGGGCATAGAGTGTTTCAACTCCATAGCCATGGTCGATTTCGATATACCAACCAAAACCAGGCGTTTTTCCTGAAATCTTTATTACTCCATCTGCTGGAGCAAGGATAACAGTTCCAATTGGTGCACCGACATCAAGACCTTCATGCATTTTTACTCTATTAGAGTAGTGACTGGATCTTGGTCCATAATATGAAGTAATCCAACCTCTGGCCGGGATTAGTGTTGGGGTAGATCTAAGAAATGATTCTCTATCAAGTAAGTATTGATCTAGCTCATTTACTTTTACTTCTAGGGAACTTGAGATTTGTCTTAGTAGAGCAAAGCGATAATCAAAATGAGCAAAACTCTTTGCGAGCTTAAAACTTTGCTTAATTAGGTTGTTCCACTTTTTTGTATAACTATACCCTGTAATCAAACCAAAGTTTGTAGCTATCTTTCTTTCATAGAGGTCTTTTATTTCTTGGTATTTTTCTAACGATTCAATTTCTTCATTAGGTTTTCTGACTTTAAGAATAAGGTCATTTTCGATAGGAAGACTAACCGAGTTTGGGTTTCTCTTAATATCTTTCTTTATATTTTTATTTTCTTTTGTTGGTGCTGTAAGATCACTATTTTCAAAACCAGTAATGACTCTTAGTTTTCTTTCAAACTGCTGAACCCTTTCGATGTCATCGGTTAATGTATTAAGTTTCATATTAAAGAGTTGTATCTGCTCTTTAAGCTGCCTGTTCTCAATACTTAAATGTCTATTTTCATAAACCTGTCTAAGAATTTTAATATAATCGTAACTAAGGATACCAACAACTGAGACAACAATGAGTACTAAGAAGATAAAACTATTAAATAGTACTCTCGGTATACGAAATGATTTTACTCCCTTTTCTTTTTCAGGGATTACCATGATTGTGTAAAAACGACTCAAAGTGTTATTCTCCGGCTGGAACAGTATTCTAAGATAACAGTCTAGTTATCTTATCAGGCGTTTGCAACCTAAAATCAGAAACTTATTACTGCATAGCAGCTATTATTATGGAGATATTGTCTTGACCACCATTCTCATTGGCCTGCCTAACTAATGTTTGTAAACAGTCTCTAATTGATGAGAAGCTGACTTCATTCTTTTCGAGTAATGTTTTTTTAATAAGGTAGAGAATATCTTCATCAGAAACTTTACCGTGAAGTCCATCGGAGCAGAGCATAAAGAAATCACCTTTCTTGGGCTTATAAGAAAAGATGTCGACTTCAATATCTGCGTCATACCCAACTGTTCTTGAAAGTACGTTCTTGTGTGGGTCGTCCGCACCTTGAGTTCGAGTATAGATTCCCATATTTATCTTTTCTTGAACCATAGAGTGGTCTCTAGTGAGTTGATAAATTTGTTGGTTATTTATTATGTAGGCCCTTGAGTCTCCAACATTACCAATCGCGACATTGTCTTTTCCGAATAGAATTGAAACAACAGTTGTTCCCATTCCATTTAAACTTACATCCGCATCGGCAAAGTCTTTAATCGATTTATTTGCAAAGAGTATGGCCTCTTTTAATGACTTCCCTGGGGTACCTTCATAGTTCTTAGCTGTCTTCATAAATTCAGACATATGTTTAACGGCCATCGTTGAAGCAAGATCACCACCAGAGTGTCCACCCATTCCATCAGCAACAACGTAAAATCGTGTTGAGTTACTAACATAGATCGAATCTTGATTAGTTTCTCTCTTTCTTCCAATGTCACTTATTCCGGCGCAAATAACTTCCATGAATTCTCCATAAAGGCAATATTAATTGTATGTATATTTTCAAAAGACACATGATTTTTGTCAATTGAGCAAAATCTCCTTACCTGAGTAAAATGGTGCCATTATGAACCTTGTAAAAACCTCTAGATAGAGCATCTTTTTTCTTCTTTAAAAGTCATAGCGGTGTATAATTAAATTAGATAATGGACTACTCAAGGACGGGAGAGCTTCATGAGCAAAATTGATATGCAAGAATTCATCGGTGAAAACTACAAAGTAGAAGATTTCGCCCATCTAAACTGGTCAGGATCTTTTCAAGATTACATTGACTTAATTTCAGAAGATCCAAGAGTTGCAAGAAATTCTTTTCAAAGAATTTATGACATGATTATGTCTTTTGGAACAAGCACTTACAATGAGTACAAGAAAGAAATTACGCGTTACCACTTTTTTGATGATCCTATCGAGAATGGTAAAGATGCGGTATTTGGAATAGATGTACACTTAATGAAGCTTGTTAATTTTTTTAAAGCTGCAGCATTAGGCTATGGTACAGAAAAGAGGGTACTACTTTTACATGGGCCTGTTGGTTCTGCTAAGTCTTCTATTTCGAGAAACCTAAAAAAAGGTCTTGAGCATTATGCAAAAACTGATGAAGGTGCTCTCTATACATTTGAGTGGTACGATTCTGAAGAAACAGATATTTTAGGTGGACAAAAACTATTTCCATCTCCAATGCATGAAGATCCTTTAAAGCTAGTTCCTGTTGAAGTTAGAAAGTCTTTTCTTGCTGCTTTAAATAAAGGAAATAAGGCCGACTATAAATTAAAAATTCGTGGAGAAGTTTGTCCTGCTGATAGATATATTTTAAAAGAATATATGAGAAAGTATGACGGTGATTTCATGAAGGTTATGGAAAATCATATTAGAGTTAAAAGACTTGTTCTAAGTGAAAAAGATAGAATGGGGATTGGTACTTTCCAACCAAAAGATGAAAAGAACCAAGATTCAACAGAACTTACTGGTGATATCAACTACAGAAAGATTGCTCAGTATGGATCAGACTCTGACCCTAGGGCCTTTAACTTTGATGGAGAATTTAATATCGCCAACAGAGGAATCATTGAGTTTATAGAAATGTTAAAGCTTGATGTAGCGTTCTTATATGATCTTTTAGGTGCATCTCAGGAACAATCAATTAAGCCTAAGAAATTCGCTCAAACAGATATTGATCTTGTTATTCTTGGTCATACAAATGAGCCTGAGTTTAGAAAGCTTCAAAATAATGAATTTATGGAGGCCTTAAGAGATAGAACTGTTAAGATCGATGTTCCATATATTACAAGACTTGATAATGAAGTAAGAATTTATCAAAGAGATTTTAACGCTGAAAAAATACCGCATGTACATATTGCACCTCATACTCTTGAAATGGCGGCAATGTGGGCAGTATTAACGAGAATGGAAGAACCAAAGAAGGCCGATTTAACATCTCTTCAAAAGTTAAAACTTTATAACGGTAAAACTCTTTCTGGTTATAACGAAGACAATGTTAAAGAACTAAGAAAAGAAGCTGTTAGAGAAGGTTTAGAAGGTATCTCTCCAAGATATATTCAAGACAAGATTTCAAATGCCTTAGTTAAATATGGTCACTCTGGATCACTTAATCCTTTCATGATTTTTAACGAATTAGAATCTGGATTAAAGCATCACTCTCTAGTGAATTCTGCTGAAGGTTTAGATCGTTATAAAGAATTGCTTGCAGTTGTAAGACAAGAGTATACTGACATTGTTAAAAATGATGTGCAAAAAGCCATCTCTCTTGATGAAACTGCAATTGAAACTCTTTGTGCTAATTATATTGATAATGTAAAGGCCTACACTCAAAAAGAAAAAGTTAGAAATAAGTATACAGGTAAATTAGAAGAGTCTGATGAGCGTTTCATGAGAAGTATCGAAGAAAAAATCGATATTGCAGAATCTCGTAAAGACGACTTTAGACGTGAGATAATGAACTATATCGGTGCTCTTGCAATTGATGGAAAGCAGTTCGATTATAAGATGAATGAAAGACTTCATCGTGCTCTAGAGTTAAAGCTTTTTGAAGACCAAAAAGATGCAATCAAGTTAACAACAATTATTTCAAATGTTGTTGATAAGGAAACTCAAGAGAAGATCGATATTATTAAATCTCGTCTTATCAAGAACTATGGTTACTGTGAAATTTCAGCAACTGATGCTTTAAACTATGTTGCAAGTATTTTTGCAAAAGGTGATAGTGCTAAGTCGTAAGACTTAGTACTACATATTAGTTCTAGCTTGTGTAGGGGAGGATGAATGGATCATCCAATAAAAAGAGACCACGCAAGGTTTCGAAAAATTATCAAAGGTAAAGTCAGAGACAATCTCAAAAAATATGTTTCTCGTGGAGAAATGCCTATTCCCAAGGGAAATGGTGAGTTTAAAGTTCCAATGCCTTCCATTAATACACCTCAGTTTCGTTTTGGTGATAAGAGCCAGGGGGGCTCTGGACAAGGTGAAGGACAACCTGGGGATCCTGTTGATGGACAACCTGGAGAAGGACAACCTGGTGAAGGTGAAGCGGGTCAAGATGAAGGCGCAAAAGAGCTTGAAGTTGATATGTCTCTTGATGAGCTCGCTTCCATTCTTGGTGATGAATTAGAACTTCCAAAAATTGAACCTAAGGGTAAGAAGAATATGCAGTCCACTGTTGATAGATACACTAGTATCGGAACTGTTGGACCAGATTCTCTTAAACATTACAAGAGGTCTTATAAGGAAGCTTTAAAGAGACAAGTTGCCATGGGGACTTATGACCCTAAGAACCCTGTGATTGTCCCTATTAAGAGCGATATGCGCTATAGAGCGTCTAACACAAAAATAGAATTTGAGAACTCTGCCGTTGTTATTTATATGATGGATGTTTCAGGATCTATGGGTGATGAGCAAAAAGAAATAGTAAGAACTGAGTCTTTTTGGATTAACCTGTGGCTTAAATCTCAATATAAAGATATTGAAATTCGCTATATAATTCATGATGCCACTGCGAAGGAAGTAGAAGAAGAAACTTTTTTTAAAACACGTGAAAGTGGTGGAACTCTTATTTCTTCGGCACTAAAGCTTTGTAAAGAAATCATTCAAACTGATTATAACTCTGATGAATGGAATATTTATCCTTTCCACTTTTCTGATGGTGATAATTGGTCAACTGAAGATACTAAACTCTGTCTTGATCTTCTAAAGAATGACATTATTCCAAACTCTAATGTTTTCTGTTATGGGCAAGTTGAAAGTCGCTACGGTTCTGGACAATTCTATAAAGATCTTAATGGTGTTTATGGTGAGGAGCATGACGACGTTATTCTTAGCAAGATTAAGAACAAAGAAGCAATTCTTGATTCTATAAAAGACTTCCTTGGTAAAGGGAAGTAAAAGGTACTTAACATGAAAAGAACTAAGCCGCTTACTGGAGAATTAGCAAAATTAAGAGATGAAGTTTATGGCTATGCTGTAGATTACGGACTTGATTTTCATCCAGTTATTTTTGAAGTGTGTGATTACGATACTGTTTGTGTTTTGGCCGCTAATGGAGGTTTTCCTACGAGATATCCACATTGGCGATTTGGTATGGAATATGATCAGCTATCAAAGGGTAATAAGTACGGTTTTCAAAAAATTTACGAACTAGTAATTAATACTGATCCTTGTTATGCATACCTATTGAGTTCTAATAGATATGTTGATCAGAAACTAGTAATGGCCCATGTGTTTGGACACGCTGACTTTTTTAAAAATAATGCATGGTTTGCAAGTACAAATAAGAAAATGATGGACGTTATGGCCAATAGAGCGACAAAGATTCGTCGTTATATGGAAAAGTATGGTCATGATAAGGTAGAACAGTTTATTGATGTGGTTCTCTCTCTTGAGAACCTTCTTGATGTAAATGTTCTATTTGAAAATGAATATGAAAGTTCGATCCCTGATGAGCTTGAGCTAAAAGATGAAAGAAGTACTGCTCTTAAATCTTTTATGAGATCTAAAATTGGTAATGAAGAAGATCAAAACCCTAAACTTAATGAAGAAACGCCCCTTGATAAAATTGATGAGGCAGTAAAAGGTACAAGGGATATCATGAGTTTTCTTATGCAATATGCTCCCGTTGAAGACTGGCAAGCCGATATCATTGCAATATTAAGAGAAGAGGCCTATTACTTTTTACCTCAAAGAATGACTAAGATTATGAATGAGGGCTGGGCAAGTTATTGGCACTCTAAAATCCTTACTCAAAAGGCCCTTCGCTCTAGTGAGATAATCGACTTCGCAGACATTCACTCTGGTGTAATGGCCATGAGTCAAAAGAATATTAATCCATATAAGATTGGTATCGAACTCATGCGTGATATTGAATATCGTTGGGACACTGGACGCTTTGGTAAAGACTATCAAAACTGTACAGATATGCAGGAGAAAGAGAATTGGTACAAAGAGACTAATCTTGGAAGAGAAAAAATCTTTGATGTTAGAAAGTCACATAATGATATTACCTTTATTGATGAGTTCTTTACTCAGGAATTTTGCCAAAGGATGCAACTTTTTACTTATAAGTATAACCCTAGGACTGGACGTAACGAGATAGAGACTAGAGATTTTGAAACTATAAAGAATAAGCTTTTACTACAATTAACTAACTTTGGTAGCCCTATTATAGAAGTAGAGTCGGCCAACTATCGAAACCGTGGAGAGTTACTCCTTAGACATGTTCACCAAGGTGTCGACCTAGACCTTGCCCAGGCAACAGATACAATGATTAATATCCATAAAATCTGGAAGCGTCCTGTTTCTATCGTGACTGTTATGGAAGAAAAAGAAATGACATATTGCTTCGATGGAAAATCGATTACAGAAGTTAAATAATAAAGGACCGCAAGGTCCTTTTCCACGTTGACCACATTAGAATTTTGTATGAAAATTAATATATTAAATACAAAAGGTTCTAAATGTTTGATTCGATTTCAAAGAAAATAATTATACTAATTCTACTCTTAACGTGCTCAGATGTTTTTGCAAGAAAACATGTTGCTATTGTTATGAAAGTAAAGGGAAAGGTTACTAAGCTAAACCCTGGAGCAAGTAAGGCAAGTCTTGTGAAGTTAGGTGACAAATTATTTGAAGACTCTTCTATTGTTACCGGCGCTCGAAGTTTTATTAGAATTCAATTCATTGATAAAACAAGATTATCACTTGGACCTAAAAGTAAGATCGTTGTAACTCAAATTAAAACAACATCTGGTAGTGTTATTTCTTTGCTTAAAGGAAGGGCGAGAACTAAGGTAAATCCCTCAAAAGATAGTGGAAAGAATAAGTTTTTTATAAAAACAAGAACAGCTGCCCTTGGAGTAAGAGGAACAGATTTTCAAACGATTTATAATCCAGATAATAAAGTAACAAACCTACTGACCTATAAAGGTAAAGTAGCTATGGCCAATCTAAAAGATAAGGCGCCTATCGCTAAAAAGAAGATCGTTTTAGAAAGAGATGACTCAAATAAAATTCAAGTTAAGAAAGAAGCTGTCTCTAGGCCTGAAACGGAATCTGAACTTCTAGAAAATCGTCTTGCCAGCAAGCAGACAGTTCTCGTTGAATCTGGACAATTTTCAGGAACACTAAACCAGGCAAAGAAGGTTTCTCTACCAGTTAAAATTAATCCAGCACAACTTGGGATTTTATACGCCAATGAGAATCTATTAGAGAAAACAAGTGATGAGACACGTAGATCTAAAGATGTTTCGAGTGTAAAAAAATATGTGCGCTTAAAACAGGCTAAGCAAGACGCTCCTTTAGAAGGTTTTTATGACAAGAAAACTGGAGCATATGCACCTAAGTCTGGTGGTCTAATTGATATTACAACTGGTCTCTATGTCGCACCAGAGAAAGATGCTATCTTTGATGAAAAGAACCAGGTATATATTCCTAAAAAGGTTGGTCGAATTGAGATCGAGTCTGGTGAGTATATTGCACCAAAGGGACTTTCTCTTGATGCACGAAAAGGATTTGTTGTTTCTAAGACAGGTAAGCCCTCGGATAAAAAAAATGCGCCAGTGTTATTGGCGATGTCTGATAAATTAAATAAGAACTTAGATAAAGATTTATTTATTGATCATGAGGAAGAGAAAGAACTGCAAAGTATGAGTATTTTTTCTCGTAGAGAGCTTTTTACAAAAGATATATTTACTTTCTTTCTTGGTTCATTTGACTCTGAACTTACACTTGATTCTAGTAGTACTTCCTCCAAGTCAGTGGTTCACAACTTTGAAGGCGCCACAGAGCTAGGATTTATTTGGGAGATGGCCGGAAATGGACTCTTGAGACCAAAATTCGGCTTTAAAGTCAGTGGAACAGACTACTCTAATCATACTGAATATTCTCAGGAAGAAGAAAAACTATATAGTATGCAGCTTGGCCTTAGCGCTTACTTAAATAATCGTTGGTCACTCGAGATTGACTATAATATTGAGCAAGAGAATATTCCGACTAATTCTAATGGATTTGGTGGCAGTCTTGAAAAGGTTACCTTATCAACTTTAGGAGTAGGTGTTAACGGTGTTCTAGCTACCCATGGTCGATTATTTCTAGGTACTAAAGTAATGGCGCTTACTAACTTTTACAAGAGTTCTGCAGAGCTCTCAGTGAAGAATGGAGTAGGTTATTATATCGATTTAAGCGCAGGTTTTTGGCACAAGAAGCATCACTTGTATAGGTTAAGCCTATTTAATGAAGTTAAAAGCTTTGATGTGTCAGGTATTAATGATACAGCTAATGCTAATTATAATGGCCTTAAAAGTTCGGAGACAGGTCTAAGATTTCTCTACTCATATATCTTCGAGTAGAGGATCCTCTGCAATATCTAATTCTATAATGTCTCTTTGCTTAATGAAGTTTGACTCTCTAATCTTGGGTAGATTCTTCTTCGTTGTTAACTTCTTTATTTTATCAAGTACCTTAAATCTCTTTTTCCCGAAGTTTTTAACTGAGCCTGCATAATCATCCCAAATTAGAGATTGCATATGTAGCCAGCAATTCATCCCATCATAACGTATACAGGCCGTGTCACTTGATTTTATCCACCTATAGTCTTTAAGTGTTAGAAAGATGTAACTTTCAATAACTAGCGCTTCAAATGGCATTTTCTTATTATACAAAAAGAATATTTCTTCAATTTCCCTTTCCGCTCTATAGAAGTTCTTCTCCTGAATGAGAAATGATGTTGTTAATAGTTTTTGCTCTCTTCGTAAGCTATCAGGTGGGATAACTTTACTAAGGGCCATTCTCCCTGTTTTCCACTTTTGATTTACCCATGAAAGGGCAGTCATAAGTTGACTATTATTTATAGAAAATGGTCTACGCTGATTTGATGCTGTGGAATGAGCAAGTGCTGTTTTATATTTGTTAGACTTTGTTTCCATTACTGCTTTTAAATAAGCGGCATTAGAATTATTAATGTCTTCTATAAAACTCTTGGCCTTGTCATCTTTCCCATTCATAAATAAGTTGTAGGCCATAAGTGTTCTAATTACTTCGTCTTGAAAACTCTTATCTGGTAACAAATGTATATTTTCTGAGACGAGGTCTTCTTGATCAAAGAGAAGACCATACTTAAGCCATGCTCTTGCCTGATAATTTTCAGAGATCTTTTTTATATTGAGTTTAAGTTTCTTATAGTAGTTATACTCTTGCTCTGGACTTCTCTTAACGAGTAGCTCTTCTGAAAGATATTTAAACCATCTGAAATTGGTTGTTGTATAAGGAATATTTGTATTCTGACACCTTACCATTTCTTCTTTTAATTCGATTGTTTGTTTTAAATGTAAGAGACTTGCGACTCTTAGGATACAGATTTGTGGATAATACTCTGTTGAGAGAAACTTTCTTGATGATAGGTAATTTAGAGTGGATTGAAAGTCACCTAGTGTAAAGTGAGCGAGCGCAAGATATCGATCTATAATTATCTTGAGGGGTGTTTCACTATTCTTAACAAGAATATTCTTAAGAAGCTTTATCGCACCATGAACATCACCATTAAATAGAGAGAGTTTCGAAGTTTTAATATCTGCAAGAATCTGTGCTCTTCTTTCTACTTCTAGAGTTGCAAAATACTCTTCTATTTCGACACTACTATAGATTGACCAATCAAGCTCAACTTCTCTTAACGGTACAGCAAATGTTAAATTAGAGAATAGAAATATAAGTAAGATCAAAGTCTTTAGCATACTAAACCTTTCGGGAATAATTCCGATAACTTAAATACTAAGGATGGTATTTTGAAGTTGATTATAATGGTCATCTATTCTCTGCTTATAAGTATTGCTCATTCAGTTGATGTTGAGAGTAATCTTGTTATTAATAATAGTGCTTTCTATAGCTCTATTAACAAGCTTCATTCTGATGAGTTAGCAAAAGTTGATCAGAAATGGATCGACTATATTAAGTTCTATAGAACATTTTATGTTGAAGGTGAAAACCTTGGCTTCTATTGTAAACAATCACCAAAAGTATATTACAAGGATAGATGGCAGAGAGACCTTGTTATTAACTCCTTTGTTTCAACTCTTCAAATGATACTTCTTGAACAAACTGTTCCAGCGATAGCTAAATATTCAAAAGAGCTGAGTCTTAGCAATGATGAATATGAAGCCCTATACCAAAATACAATGGGGGAGAGTTGTAGCGAGAATATGTCTGTTATGAGTCATAGAAGAATTACTAAGCTCTTTAAAGACTCATTTAAGAATAATGTCTATAAGTTACCATCAGTGGAAACGAATCCATTATTTGCAAGTAAGATTTCCGTTAAACAATCCAGAGAAGAAAAGCTCGTTAGAGAGCTAACTTATACGATAGGTCTATTTCAGGCCGCATGCTCTTGGGGACAAAGGTATGAGTCTTTGAGACTACTTGCTCCTTTATTAAAGAATGAGGTGATTGCTTCATACGTCATTAGACAAATGTCTTCATTTAAAATCAAAAAAAATAAAGGTGAAGGCCTTGAAATGCTTGAGTACGACAATAGCACTACTAAGGTTCACTGTGACGGTATTATTTGTAGAAAAAAATCAGAAAAAAGATTTCTTATAGAGTTTCCTAAGGGCATAGGTTCCAGCAGTATCTATGACGACATGAAAGCTATATATTGTCAGGAGATTGTTAATCACACTTCTGAGGAAGAGCCTGAGATTGATTCTCAAATAAAAAAGCTACAGACAAAGTATGTTGGAGCAGAGGCCAATAGACTTAAGGCGCAGTTCATTGCTCTGATTACTAAAACGCCAGACTTTAATGTGTGGACGGAAAGCTTTGAAACTATTAATTCGTACTTAAAGATGGGGATGGAGTTCTTTTGGGACAAATGGGCCAAGCAAAGTTTAAATCAAATAGTCGAGAACCTTAACTATGAAGAACCTCTTGTTTTAAAAGTAGTTGATCGTAATATATTTACTGATAAGTTCTCTTTCACACCTAAAGTAATTCTTGATTTGAATAGTGGTGAATTTGATGAAGAGATTTCTATAAATGGAAAAATCAAGTTTAAGTTCTTTATTAATATTCCAAAGAATGATCTTAAATGGTTCTTCTTTCAATATAGACTAGATGATAGCGGAAATCCTGACTTAGTGAAGTCTGTGGATAAGAGACTAAGGTACTATGTTGACCATAGCTACAGTAGGTTTAAAGATAAGCTTTCTGAATACATCATAAAAGGCGATGTCTCGGATATCATAATGAGTGAACTCAAGTCGCAGATGCTATATTTTAGGAATATAGATATGAGTCATGTTGAGGGGCGAATTTACCGAGTTCCTGTTGAGATCAATGTTTCTCCATTTGCGCTTATCTATTTAAAGAATAAAAACCTTATGAAATATTACCTAGATAGAGAGATTTCACGAGAAAAAGACTTCGAACTAGAGAATCGTATAGACTCTATGGCCGAAAAATCAAAAAAGTGATAGAAACAAGCTGTGTCAGATAAAAAAAATAAGAAAACAGACATTATTGAAGTAACTAATGCGACTCCTGTAGAAGTCCTTCCAAGCTTAGATGATAACTCATCTATTGAAACATTAGCTTTGGACTCCAGTGAAGATACAATAAGTGTCGGGAGCAAAAGCGACCTTGAAGCAGAACTAGAGGGGGAGTTACTACCGTCTCTCTCGGAGAAGTTACCTGCTGTCACAGATGCCTCTACTAATAACCTAAATCAGTACTTAAAAGAAATCAGTCGCTATGAGCTCTTGTCTCGAGAACAAGAGCTTGCCTTAGCAAAAGCACTAAAAGAAACAGGTGATATTGATATTGCAAAGAAGCTTGTTGTTTCGAATTTAAGATTGGTTGTAAAAATTGCTATGGAGTATAAATATGCTTATAGCAATGTCATGGACCTCATTCAAGAAGGGAATGTTGGCCTGATGAAAGCAGTTTCTCTTTATGACTCTGACAAGGGCGCAAAGCTTTCATATTATGCAAGTTGGTGGATAAGGTCATATGTTCTCAAGTTTATATTAGATAATTTTAGACTTGTTAAAATTGGGACTACCAATGATCAAAAAAAGCTCTTCTATAATCTTATGAAAGAAAAGCAAAGGCTTATGAATGAAGGTATTAATCCTGACCATAAGACTCTTGCTGAAAACCTAGATGTTTCGGAAAAGGCAGTGGCCTTAATGGATATGAGACTAGGTGAGTCCGGTGGTGAAGTTAGCCTTGACCATAAAGTGGCAGAAGGCAGCAACCAGAACTTTGGTGACTTTCTATCCAGTGGAGAGGACTTTACTGAGGATATCTCATACCAGCAAAGTTTGAATTTATTACAGGATAACCTGGATGATTTCATCTCCACTCTTAAAGAAAGAGACCGTGAGATATTCAATAAACGGCTCTTGGATGAAGCTCCTGCGTCATTACAGTCAATTGCAGATGATTATGGAGTCTCTCGCGAGAGAATTCGCCAGATTGAGGCACGCCTTCTCAAGAATTTAAAACTTTACATGTCTACATATATTCGCTAAGATGCATCATTATTTCGCCCTTTTCTCGGTTTCAAAAATAACTTTGATACTTGGTTTTGGGTCTGTATTAGGAGAATTTATGATTACTCAAGAAAAAACAGCAGAACTAGTAAAGGAATTCGGAACTGAGTTTGGTTCAGGAGCTACAGATGCAGGTTGTGCACCAGTACAAGTTGCTATCCTTACAACTAGAATTAACAACCTTATGGTTCACTTTGAAAAGCATATCCATGACTATCATTCAAACAGAGGTCTTTTAAAGCTAATTGGTAGACGTAGACGTCTTCTTAAGTTCATCTCTAAGAACGATTCAGCTAAGTACCAAACTGTAATTAAGAAACTTGGTCTAAGAAAGTAATTTTAAATTACATTTTTATATAGAAAAGGCTCCGAAAGGAGCCTTTTTTTATTTCTACTATTCTCTTTTCAAAGCACCATTAACAAGAACTCTATTAGTGGTTTGTATAAAGGATTTTGTTTGCGAATATCCTTCACTTTGATCCATAAACCACATATAGATAAAAATCATAAGTTGATGCCAGCATAGTCGTGAAAAGCTCTGTAGATCGACTGAGAGCTCTTTAACCGTGAAGTATTTAGACACGACTTGCGTATAGTTAGTAATATGTTTCTCAGTAAACTTTCTTCCTTCGGATTCCGAGTCAGTATATTGATCCATATGCGAGATGACTTGAACAAGCTGAGTGATAACTTCTTTATTTTTACTAAGCTCTTCGAGATATTTGATTATCAAATTTGATAGAGAGTTTTCTTTATCAGATTTTATTATTGCTGCCTCTAGCTTAAACATATCGCTAAATATTGAATCACTAATTGCAAAAATGATTTCATCTTTATTCTTGAAGTAGTTGTAATATGTTCCAAGCCCGAGGCCAGACTCTTTGGCCAGTTGTCTCATTCCTATTTCTTTAACACCATGTTCACTAAAAAGTTCTCTGGCCTTAACTATCAGATGTTTTCGTGTCTCTTCTTTCTTAATTTGTCTTTTACCAACCATTATTACCTTCATTAACTATATGACTATAGGTGAAACACTATATTTATTTACACAATATCTTTTTTTTACTTGCGTGATTGCAAATGAGTATATATTAACACATATATAAAATATGAACACGTTCATTGTGTAAAATAAGGAGAGAAAATGAAGCAATTACTACTATCACTTTTATTTATGTTTTCAACTACCACATTAGCAGCAGGGTTACCAATTATTATTGAGACTCACTCTCTTGAGATTGAATCTCTTAGGGGTGTAATGACATATACACCAGTGGCCGGAGACTGCGTGGATGTAAGAAGATCATTTAGAGGAAAGAAAATTTCAAAAACGAAGTTCTCAATCACTTTTGAAAGAACTGGTCTAAGCCTTTGTGGGATAAATACCTACACTGAAGGTGTATTTTGGCTTAAGACAAAAGGAAACTCTGAAATCCCTTTTAAAGTTAAGAAAGGAAAACTCCTAAATAATTATGCAACAAATTGGGGACACGTAATTTGGGGCGCGTGGCTAGATGGTGAGTGTAACTTCATAAACGGGAAGTTTACTTCATGTGACGCGGGTAGTGACGCTACATGGACGGGAAAAGAGCCTTTTACACTCTATATAAGTCCAATGTATCCGGCCTTTAAGTGGAATATCCAAGAAGTTTTGAGATAATAAATATTTGACCCAGTATCTCTGTATCTATTGATGCTGGGTCTCAAACTTGACGCCTTGGGTTGCCTTATATTACTCCTCTTCGCCATATTAAAAGCTTCCATTTCCATAGCTAATTAGATAAAATCAAAGAGATTAAAAATTAGGTCGGACGAATTTAAAGGATTTTTGAATAGAAGACCACGGAATTATACTTCTATTGAAACATTCTTTGGATTCACGCCTTATTTAAAATCAATTTTATATTTATAATTTTTTCCGCTCTTGGGTTATCCAAGAAGCAACGGAGTACGTTTATGTTAAACAACAGAAAAGAGTACAAGTACAACTTTGGTGGTAAAGAAATTACTATCGAAACAGGTCGTATGGCGAAGCAAGCTGATGGTTCAGTTCTTGTTTCTTCAGGTGGAACGCAAGTTCTAGTTACAGTATGTTCAGCAACTAAAATGAAAGACGGTCAAGACTTCTTTCCACTTCTAGTTGAATACACTGAAAAGTTTTATTCAGCAGGGAAGTTCCTTGGTGGATTCATGAAAAGAGAAGGTAGACCATCTACTGGTGAAACTCTTAATGCGCGTCTAATTGATAGACCATTAAGACCATTATTCCCAAGTGGATATATGTTTGACACTGTAGTTTCTTGTACAGTTATGTCTTACGGTGAAGAGGGAGATCCTGAAGTTCTTGCTCTAATTGGTGCTTCAGCAGCACTAACAATTTCTGATATCCCATTTGAAGGGCCAATCGGTTCTTGTAAAGTTGGTAGAATCGGTGGTGAATTTGTAATCAATCCATCACATTCTCAGTGGGAAGAGTCAGATCTTGAAATCGCTGTAGCGGCAAGTGAAGATGCAATCCTTATGGTTGAAGGTGAAGCAGCTGTAGTTCCAGAGAAAGATGTTCTTGAAGCAATCTTCTTTGGACACGATCAAATCAAAGGTCTTGTAAAATTCCTAAAAGATATTCAAAGTGAAATTGGTGTTGAAAAGAGAGTATTTATTCCTGAAACTCCAAATGAAAAACTTATGTCTACAGTAAAAGAGAAGTTCACTGCTCCAGCAAGAGAAGTTCTAAAAATTACTGATAAAATTCTTAGACAAAAAGCTACTAAGTTAATGGAAGCTGATGTTGCAACTGCAATGAAGGAAGCTCCTGCTGACTTTGGTCTTGATGATTCTGCATCTTTTGGAAAAGAAGCATACGGTGGTGTTGATGAACTAATGTATGAACTTCTAAGAGGTGACTTACTAGATCATGACAAGCGTATTGCTGATAGAGCTCTTGATAAAGTTAGAGCAATCGAAACAGAAACAGATATCCTTACAACTCCACACGGTTCATCTATCTTTACAAGAGGTGAAACTCAAGTTGTAGCAACAGTTACTCTTGGTGGTAAAACTGGAACTCAAATGAGTGACAGAATTAGTGGTAAGACTGAGCAATCATTCTACCTACACTATAACTTTCCTCCATTCTCTGTTGGTGAAGCAAGAGGTGTTAGAGGTGTTGGACGTCGTGAATTAGGTCACGGTAATCTTGCAGAAAGAGCTATTAAAGCAGTTGTTCCAACTGACTTCCCATATACAACTAGAGTAGTTTGTGAAGTT
Source organism: Bacteriovorax sp. MedPE-SWde (assembly GCA_001874305.1). GTDB lineage: Bacteria > Bdellovibrionota > Bacteriovoracia > Bacteriovoracales > Bacteriovoracaceae > Halobacteriovorax_A. Next base: position 87,022 of record MPCU01000012.1, read on the forward strand.
TTAGAATCTAACGGTTCTTCTTCAATGGGTTCTGTATGTTCTGGTTCAATGGCACTTATGGATGCTGGTGTTCCTTTAACTGCTCCAGTTGCAGGTATTGCAATGGGACTAGTTACAGATGGTGAAAGATTTAAAATCCTTACAGATATTCTAGGTGATGAAGATCACTTAGGTGATATGGACTTTAAAGTTGCAGGTACTGCTGATGGTATTACTGCTATTCAAATGGACATTAAGATTACAGGTCTTACTCGTGAGATCGTTGAAGCATCTATGGCACAAGCTAGAGATGGTCGTCTTCATATCCTTGAAGAGATGGCAAAGACTATTTCTTCTCATAGAGGAGCAATGAAAGACGGTGTACCTGTTATGAAGTCTATGCAAATTCCAACTGACAAAATTGGAGCTCTTATTGGTCCTGGTGGAAAGAACATCAAGAAACTTCAAGAGAACTACGAGCTTGTTATTGAAATTGAAGAAGATGGAACTGCTAAGTTTATCTCTACTAACCAAGAAAAAATTGGTCTATGTATGGAACTAGTTGCTCTTCAATTAAGCGGTCCAGAAGTTGGAAAAGTTTATGAAGCGACTGTAGCAACAATTAAAGAATATGGTGCATTCGTAGATATCGCTGACGGTGTTGGTGGTCTTGTACATATTTCTGAAATAGCTGATGAAAGAGTACGTGATGCTGGAGACTATGTTTCTGAAGGTGACGTAGTAAAAGTTAAGGTTCTTGAAATCGATAGAATGGGAAGAGTTAAGCTTTCTGCAAAAGCAGCAGCTACTCTTAAGAGAAAAGATGGAAAAGATCCTGCAGAAGTAGAAGCAGAATTTAAAAAGAGTAATCCTAACGCTGACAAGCCTAGAGAAGATAGACCATCAAGAGGTGGTAGAAACGATAGAGGTGGCGATAGAAATAGAGGACCAAGAAAGCCAAGAGAAGACAGAGCTCCAAGATCTGAAAAGAAAGAGGAATCTAGTGAGTCTTAAGGTTGATCTAAAGATTAAGAAACTTGATAATTACGATGAAGCACTTCCTTTTCCGTCTTACGAGACAGAAGGGGCCGCTGGAGCAGACCTTAGGGCCTGCCTTGGTACAGATGTAGATGGTGAAAAGTTTGTTATCTATCCTGGTCAAAGAGTGCTTATTCCAACAGGATTAAGTTTTGAAATTCCATTCGGGTACGAGGTCCAAATTAGACCTCGTTCTGGTCTTTCATTAAAAACAAATCTACTTGTAGTAAATTCACCGGGAACAATCGATTGTGATTATCGAGGTGAAGTTAAAATTATTATGGGTAACTTTGGAAATGAAGAGGCCGTAATTAATCACGGTGATCGTGTGGCCCAAATGGTTATAGCTCCTGTTACTCAAGCTAGTTTTGTCCTAACTGAAGACCTTTCTGCTACAGAAAGAGGCGAGGGTGGATTTGGCTCAACAGGTGTTAAATAAGAGGTATTATGTCTTTATCAGTTAAATACTATGTTGCTTCCTCTGCGAGTGAAGCTTTTGAGTTAGCTAAGGCACAGATCACTCCTGAGTATGTAGCGAAGTTCAATGTTCCTGCGAATATTACTTACCCAGGAAACCATACAATAAATGCAAAGGGTAAGGGCTTTGATCTGTCATTATTCTTTGAAGAGACTGAATGTCGTGTTGAGATTAAACTCTCATTCCTTCTTAAGCCCGTTAAGGGTAAAGTTCTCGATACAATCGAGAACAAACTAAAAAAGACGGTGTAAAGTGTCGAAATTACATGTAAAACCAAGTGATGAAACATATGTTATTGATGAGAAGAAGTCTATTTTAGAGAACCTTCGAGACAATGGCGTGTATGTAAAATCTAGCTGTGGTGGACATGCTAGTTGCACAGATTGCATAATCAAGGTATTAGATGGTAAGGAATCTATTAATGGGCCGACCTTTGATGAGACTAAACTCCTAGGAAATGTTTTTCATATTACTAAGGAACGTTTAGCATGTCAGTGCTTTGTTAATGGAGAAGCAACCATCGATATATCAGCTCACGATAAGAGATCTGATGAAGATCGACAACAGGCAAAGAACAGGAAGAATAGACATGGCATCAATCAAAGTAAGAAAAAAATCTGAAGTTAAAGAAATTCTTGAAGAAAGAATCCAACGTTCTGCTGAAAAAAGAGAAGCAAGAGATACTTGGATGAATCACTGGGAAAGAGAAGGTACTAAGGTTGCAAAGTCTCTTGGTGGCGGAAAACGTCCAACAAAGATGAAAGATCTAGATCTTATTCAAGAAAGAGAATATTCAAATAATAAGTAGAATTAAAAAATCATATATAAAAAAAGGGATCTTAATTGATCCCTTTTTTTATTCTAATATCTCTTAAGTAGTTCTTGTATCTTTTTTAGGTCGGCCTTTCTTGAAGAGCGATCGATGAGAACTTCTCTGCCATCTTTGAGTTTCGCAAAGAGTTGGAAGTAGCCCTTATTTTCAAATCCTCTAAGACTCGGGTCTGCCTGCATTTTGGCAACATTTGGAGAGTCCATATAGTGCTTTATTTCAAGAGACTCTTTATTTTCTAATTCATACTTTACTTTTTTAAGACCTAACCAGAACACTCTATGAGTAATCGTGATGAGACTATCTTGTTTAGTTATGAACTTCTCGTAGAAGTAAAATCCTATTGAGATAGATGGTATAAGAATAACAGTAGATGCTGCTACAATAACGAGCACTTTATTTATCAGATCATCTGTTTTAAATAGCGTTATCATCGGTCCTGCGACTGCTAGGCCCATAGCAAGGATAACCACAAGAATCGCGGCCAAGTAGCCCCAGAATACGAGTGGAAGCCCGTAGGATTTAAGTGTAATCCCTTTATCATTAATAGTAATTCTATCTTTTTCTTCTTCCGATACCGGAAACATAAACATTAGTCCCATGTGGCTAGATTAGTGGGATAGCGGTCATTTGGCAATAGTTAAGGTATGTTAAGACGTTATGCGCAAGGAAGTTTGATGGTAAATTCAGCGAATTGGCCTTTCTCGCCCGTTGCCTGCATTTGGCCACCATGAAGACCTGTTATAATTTCATAACTTAATGAGAGACCTAAACCAGTTCCTTCTCCAGTAGGCTTTGTTGTAAAGAAGGGATTAAATATTTTTTCGATAGTTTCTTTATCAAGTCCTAGGCCATTGTCTTTGATCTTGATGGCAACCATTCCATTGCCCTGCTCTGTGGTAATGACAAGTTCAGGAATATAGTCTTTCTCGTTAAGGTTTTCAGTTTTCATAATCATTGAATAGAAAGCGTTCGAGAAGAGGTTTAAGAATACACGTGCCATGTCGCCTCTAACTATATCGAGACCTTTAATTCTATTATCGTAATTCTTAGAGAAGTTAATATGAAACCCTCTATATTTTGCTCTCATTGCATGGAAAGCAAAGTTTAAGTTCTCTTCTATAATGTCATGAATATCGGTACTTTCTTTTGCATTACCCATGTCACCGGTTCTTGAGTGTTCAAGCATACTTTTAACAATTTGCTCCGCTCTTTTTCCATGGAATGTAATCTCTGTAACCATATTCTTAAGGTCATCAACTTCTTCTATAAGATTCTCTTTTTTCACTGTTGTGTATTCAGGGTCATTGGTAATATTGTCAAAGATATCAGTTACACAATCTTTTGATACTTGCGCGAAGTTAATGATGAAGTTTAGAGGGTTATTAATTTCATGTGCAATCCCACTTGTTAGGTTACCAAGAGATGCTAGCTTTTCTTGTGCGATAAGCTGGTCTTGCATTTTCCCAATTTCATCAATCTTTTGCTCTAATATACCGTTCTTATCATTTAGCTGCTTTGTTCTTTTTAAGACTAACTCTTCAAGGTGAGACTTATAGTCTTTAAGTTGGCTTTCAGCTTCATCTCTATTTTTGATATAGTTTTTGAGATTCAGCCTCATTCGATTTAAAGACGAGATAAGATCATCAATTTCATTAGTCTCATCAATGAATGAAGCACTAAGACTTAGTTCATTATCAATATTTTTGTGAGTAAGATCTTCTGCATATTTAGATATGAGAATGATTTTTCTAGCAACAGTAATATAAATTATGAAGAGGATTAAGGACGACACGAGGAACGTCTTAATGGTCTGGGTTATAAGAATGATAAAAACTCTATCAAGTATCCTATCGTAGACATGATCTAAATTGGCCATAATTACAACCTGACCAATTGATGTTTCTTCTTCTTGTCCGTATTTTAATGAAAACTTCTTTTCAATTTTTCGATTGATATTCTTATTACCCATCTCCATAAAGATTGAGCGACCAGAACTCTTATGCTCTAGGATTTGTATAAATTCAACATCTCTTAATTTTAATATACCTGATAGCTGAACTTCGATTTGATCATTATCAAGGTGCCAAAGAGAATTTGCGAGGGAGCTAGAGTAACTATGCTCAATCTGATCTATTGTTTTGTAAATAGTATTTAGGTCTGAATTATAGTCAATATACACTTGAATGAGTGTACTAAGGAAGGTGAAGAAACTACTTGTTATAAGTATGTACTTCAACAACATAAATGAAAGTCTTGAGCGAAACCACTCTTTAATCATATGAGCTCTTTAGAAGATATTAACTAATTAGATTATCGGTTTATTTTTACGAAATATAAACAAAAAAATCATAGGAGAGGGAAGTTGTCGGACAAAAAAAAAGGCCCAGTTAAGGGCCTTTGATTATTATAGATCTTACTATTTAATAGCTTCTCTAATTTTTGATGACATCCAGTCCATTACCCATACAATAAAGGCAATAACGATAACTAGCATACCAACTTCATTCCATTTTGCGAGACCTTGATACTGCATAAGCATTGTACCAATACCACCACCACCGACTAGACCAATAACTGTGGCCATACGTACGTTGATATCCCATCTATAGATTGTAAAAGATAGGTAAGGAAGAACGATTTGAGGAACAACTCCAAACCAAATTACTTGAATTGGGTGAGCTCCTGTTGCCATCATTGCTTCGATAGGTCCGTTTGAAACGTTCTCAATCTGCTCAGAATATAACTTTGAAAGTGATGATACTGAGTGAAGACTTAGTGCAAGCATACCTGCGAAAGGTCCGATACCAACCCATACAGAGAAGATAATTGCCCAAACAAGTGGCTCAATTGAACGTGACATGTTTAAGAAAAATCTAACTACTGAGTAGATTGTAAGTGTAAGTCTTGATCCATTCATTAAGTTTCTTGCTGCAAAGAAAGCTAGAATAAATGCTACAGGTAGAGCAACTGCTGTTGCGATAAATGCCATGTAGATTGTTTCAACTGCTGCAAAAACTGCGTCTTCTAGAATGTTGAAGTTTGGATTAAGAAGAGCTGTAAAAATTCTTCTTGCACCGTTTAGTCCACTTTCTGAAAGAAACTCAGTAATTGAAACTTGAGCAACAAAGATTCCTGAAACAAATGTAAGAGCAACCACAAGCATCATATATATAATGTATGGCTCTTTCATGATTTGCTTATTTATATCTCTTTTCATTAGACCAGTGAAACCACGTCCAACAGAAAGTCTTGTGAAGTATAGAGCAATTGCGAGAACAGCTCCAAGTCCAAGAGAGATTAATGGCTGATTCCAGCTAAAGTCTGGGTATCTAAGCCCAAGGATTAATCTTTCGTAAACGATTTTCCATGTAGCTAGTACTGTATAAGACCAAAGAAAAAGGTCGATACAGTATGAAGCGATATGTTTTTTTATAACTTTACCAATCATATCCTCAGGATTAATAATTGGTTTTTCAACTTGTGATGTAGCACTCATAATATACCCTTAGTCTATCGTTACCTCTACAGCGTCTTCACCGTAGATTGTTTGGAACCATTCTTCATCTATATCTAGTGGTTGACCTTCATAAATAAGCTTTCCACCTTTTAGGGCGATAACTCTTGAAGCATACTGACGTACTAGAGATAGGAAGTGTAGGTTACAGATAACTGTAACACCTAGTTCTTCGTTAACTTTCTTAAGGTACTGCATAACTGAGTGAGAAGTTGCAGGGTCAAGAGACGCTACAGGCTCATCAGCTAAAAGAACCTTAGGGTTTTGCATAAGTGCTCTTGCAATTGAAACTCTTTGCTGTTGACCACCTGAAAGATTGTCCGCTCTCGCGTTTTCTTTTCCTTCAAGACCAACAATCTTAATGTATTCATTTGCTTTTTTCTTATCTTCTTCAGAGTAAAGACCAAGAATAGACTTGAAAATACCTGTTCTAGATAGAGTTCCTGAAAGAACGTTAGTCATAACTGTCTTTCTTGGAATTAGGTTGAAGTGTTGAAAGATCATTCCGATATTAGCTCTTGCTTTTCTCATTGCAGAACCTTTTAATTTAGTAATGTCTTCACCTTCGAATAGGATTTCTCCAGCAGTAACATCGTGAAGTCTATTCATACATCTAAGCATTGTAGACTTTCCTGATCCCGAAAGACCGATGATTACAAGGAATTCACCTTTTTTAACACCAAAACTTACATCACTAAGGGCACGACAACCGTTAGGGTAAATCTTGTTAACTTTTTTTACTTCAAGAATCATTTAATTTCTCGCTTAGTTTTATTTTAAGTTATTTGTAAGTTATCTCTTTAGTTGTTCTTCAATATTTATGTTGATCGACTTAATAACATTTCTAAGTCCATCGTAGTCAGCATCTGTTGTATCAACAAGTCCACCTACACTATAGATATTTTTGAAAGTTGTCTTACCTTTTTCTGTAGCTAGGTACTTTTTTACAGCAGTAATAAATTTTGCTGTTACTTCAGCTGGTAGATCTTTTCTAAATACAAATGGGTCATTTGGAATTTTTTCTGTAATTGTAACGATTTTTACTTTGTCTTCAACGTCTGGGAACTGAGTTTTTACTCTAGCTCTTGCATCTCTGATTTCTCCTGCAGATGATGGAGCAGAGTAGTATGTTGCACCAGCATCAACTTGTTTTTGGTAAACCATAGTAACAACGTTGTCATGCTTAATTGCAAAAGTCTTGTTTCCAAGTTTTACATCATTCTCTTTAATTATCTTTAAAGGGAACATATATCCTGAAGTTGAAGAAGGGTCTGTGAATGCAAACTTCTTACCTTGAAGATCTTTTACAGAATTGATTCCACTATCAACATGGGCAATTACTTGTCCTTGGTAGTAGTCATGTCCGTAACGGATTACTCTAAGTTTTGCAGAAGCTCCATATTTCTCGTTGGCCATTAAATAACCAAAAGAGTTCATAACAGCGATATCTGCTCTTTTTGAACCAAATGACTCAACTACTGAAATGTAGTTTGTAGGAATACCTGACTTAAAGAAGTATCCTGTTTCCTTTTCAAGAAACTTAATGAAATCAATTGAGTTTGAAGCAATAGTATCCGCATCTACTGATGGCGTGAAATATAGCTTAATTGGGTTGTTTTCAGTTCCAAGTTTTGCATCATTCTTACATGCACTCATTAGTAAAACAGCTAATAGTGGCAGTATTAAGCGAAGTCCCTTCATTCGTGTTCTCCTTAACGTCAATTCAACTAGTTATGTTTTTAAATTACGGCATATTTATCATGCTTAAATCAAACTTTTTAGAACTTAATGAGAGGAAAAGTTAGTATTTTGAAAAATGTAATAATAACAGCTAGTTATATATTGTGAAACATGTCTTAAATCTGTGAATTTTTTAATAACGCGCTGTATAATTTGCTATGGCCTTAAATATAAAACCATTTTTTCCGTTAAATCATCCGGATCCAGTTGAATATGAAGAGGATGATGAACTCAATCTTTATACAGATGGAGACCCTCTTGATCAGCAAAAAGAAGAGAGGGAGAATAGAGCGAAGGATCATAATTATGTGTATTTACACGCGAAATTGAAAATCAATGTAATATCTTGAATGGTTTGTGCCGATATGTAATTAGTATTCTCTTTAGGTGGTTTAGTGAAGATTATTAGAAAAATTCTGGTACTTTCAATTAATACAGATTGGGCCAATGATTTAAAACATCTCTTGGTAAAGAACTCTAAGGTTGAAGTTGAAGTAGCGTCGACAAGAACGATTGCAACAAAACTATTAACTGATTATGAGTTTGCTGCAGTTGTTATGGAAGAAACTTTTAAAGTTAAGAATATGGATTATTTCTTAAGAGCACTTCAATCACAACAAGGTTATAGACCTAAGTTTGTCTATTTCTTCTTTTCAGATATTAAACTATTTCGAGATATCTCTGTTCCTGCTGAACTAGAGAAAATTAAATTTAAGGCACACTCACTTCCTATGCCAAAAGAGATGATTCAAGAGTTACTCTTTCATGATATTTTTCCAAGTGGAGCAACTCACAACTCCAGTCTAGATAGGGAATTTATGCAGATACTCATAAAGGCAACTAATCGTGTTGTTGAGTCATTTGCGATAGGAGAGCTAAAGGCAAAGAAACCTGAACTTCTTTCTAAAATGGAAGATCCTAAAGTCGCTATTAGAGGGAAGATAATCCTCAAGACTGAGTTCTTTAACGGTTCATTACTCTTATCTTTTCCAGAGGAGACGTATAAGAATCTATACTTGAAAGTTGTAGGACAGGAAATATCCTCCTTAAGTGATGATAATAAAGACTTTGCTGGAGAGTTGGCCAATATGATTTATGGTCAAACTAAGAAGCACCTTGAAGAGAATGGGGTTAAGCTAGATATGGCAATACCAATCATAGATCAATCCTCTAAACTTAAATCTAATAAACCAATCTATGTCATTCCTTTCGAATCATCGATCGGTGACTTCTATATAAAACTCGCGCCTGAACTATTCTAATTAGGCGAAAATAACTTCCATTATATCAAGATGAATAAATGTTAAATGACGTAGAGGTATTTGCGCTAGTTTGTTAAAGCCGGCCTCTTTTTCGTATCGTTGTGAAAGCTTCTTGGAACTCACTTTGCCTTTTAAAAGCTTGTGTCCAGAAGTCAGAATTTCTATTCTCTGATCAATAATGAGAGCGACGTCTTTTAAATAACGTGGAAGCTTAGGGTAGACATGTAAGAGGTCTTTTTGAATTTGTTTTAGAGCTGTACTGTGAGGCTCATGGATATACTGGACAACTGTAAAGTAGAATTGAGCTACCGCCTTTAAAGATTCTGGCTCAAATGTATCAATGGCCATTTGAAGAGAGTGATAACATTCGTGGAGCTCATTGAGATCAAAGTGTCTTTGAGCACTGATAAAGTGCTTCATGCCCTGAAAGTAGTTTTCGTTAAACTTATTTGGTCTTGATTTCTTTATTTTATGAGTGGGTGATTCCCAAATATTTGATACGGTAGCGATTGAATCAGTATAGATTTTGGGTGCTTCACCAGGGATATAAGAGACTTCACTTTTTTCTACATCAAATAGAACAGATGCCATCGATGATACGGTAATTGGTGATATTGAAAATTTCTTTGTTCTTTGTGGCGTACTTACTTCTTTTAAGATGGAGAGGTTGTCTTTTCCTTCAACCTTTTGAAGCTTTTTAAGCGCCTGTTCTTTTCTTAATTCGTTATATTCTTTAATGCTATAGGGTAGTTCTGCTTCTTGATCTATATCTTGATTTACAAGTTCATTACATACATAAAGAGGTCCATCTTCATGTAAGTTATATTCTCTGTAGTGTAGATCAGTACCAGAAAGGTCTGCTTCAATAACTCTTCCTGATTTATCCATGAAATTGAAGTTCCAGCAGGTAATAGTTTGTGAAGACTTTAAGAACTCAAGTGCTTCGTCTACATTTTTACAGTTGTGTATAAGCTGGTGGGCCAAGTAGAAAACTGGAGTACCGTGCTGGTTAAATTTATTTGTAAACTTTTGATGAACGGCCAAGGTTAAGCCTTGATCATTCATTGATGTTAACCCTGAAAATGGAAGACCAACTGTTGAAAAATTAAAGACCTGATAACCTTCTTTGAATTTTGAAGAAATTATCCTTTCATTCTTGTCGTAAGTTCCCTTTAGAGGAAAATCAAGAATCCTAGTATGGGTCGGTTTGCCTTCATTATTAAGAGTGAATACAGATGAGCAACCAAATTGTAGCGTAGAGAGCTTGGGTAACCACTGACCAAGAAATGCGCAAACTTCAGGTACTAACATTGCATGGGAGAGCTCTTTAAACTCTATCCCAGTTCCTGACGCATAGGCCTTGAGGAGTTTTTCATACTCTCTATCTTTTAAAAGAATTTTATCAAAAAGAGTTTCAATTGCTTTATGAGCAACAATATTAACGGGGTCCCATGGTGTACTAATGAGGTTCTTTATATGATGACTGGCATTTTTTGCAGTTTCGCTGTCTTTTAAACCGAGTTGGTAAAAACATTCTTCTTGGTCGCCGAAAAGCTTAATAACAGGTAATTCTTTGTCTGTAAGGAGCATTGATCTCATGTATGATATTGTAAATTCATTCGTTCAACCTAGCAATCAAACATTTATTGCCATAGTCGTTGCGCTGTCAGGGCTTAGGGTATTTCTTGAAATGACACCGTTAGTCCCTGCTAATTGGCCTCTTTCAAAGAAACTGTCCAAAAGAGTCGGGCAAGAGCAGGTTTCAAAGTTTCATAAGTATGGCCTTTATATCTGTATCGGTCAGATTGTCTTGTGGGCGCCAGAGCTACTTTTGGGTTGATGGTGTTTCGTAAAGATTCACTCTATCTATTTGGTAAGAGAACTGTTTAGGGACTCGTAACTCGTCTTCTTTAGCTTTCTTTCTAATATAGATTGTAACTTCTGTTTTCTTTTCAAGTTTTCTTATTATGTCACTAAGTTGAAAAATTTTATTTAAGAACATGCTATTTTGTTTTGTGCTCAATTTAAATGCTTCATAGTTTTTGAGTCTATTCCAAAGCTCACGAGGCTCTGTTCTGCCCTGAAGAAGCTCATTGAATGTCAGATAGATAATTGGATCAGATTCAAAGTTATCTCCCATAAGAACAAGTTTATCTGGGATACCTGTCATGTGAATTATATCTAAGAGGTGATTTAATTTGTAGATCCCCTGAACTTTAAGATCTTTTGGTGTGAGGTCACCTTCGAGAAGTGAAAATATCTTTCTATAGTCTTTTAAGAATATTCCCGCAGAGTATATATCATTCGAGTAGAGCCAGTCTCTCATTGCTTCTTCGTAAAAGTGTGGAGAGGCCGAAAGAATGAAAGGATGGTATTCCTTATTTATATAACCCTTCGCCATTTCCACTGATTCCGTAACTGTTGGAAAGTTTTGAATAGGGCTTGTGAGTGACTTATAAATCTCTTCTGGAGTTGAGTATTTAGTATCTACAAGTGTTTTATCAAAGTCACAAATTATAAGATTCTTCTTTTCACCGGTTATCTTAATTGGAATAAAGTTACCAAGTAAAATTTCTAGGCCTGGAGACTTTCCTATTTCAAAGATTTCAAGTTTCTCTGCACACGAAATTTCCTGGCCTCCAATTTTTATATTTAGACCACCAAATGAGTCTGACTCAAACTCTCGAGAAAAAGTAATCTGATGATTATCATCTCGACCAATTATTTTAATTTTAAATTGATATGCATTGAGTAATTTGTACGCCTGGATAGGAAACTTAGGAGCGAAGCGCTCATACTTTCTTGCGGAAGAGTAAATATTCTCTCTCATTGTGAGGTTTGCTCGTATCGCAAGATCCTCATCTGTTTTAACCGCCAAAAAATTTACTAAGTGAGCTCTTTTCATATTATGTATAATCCCCCATAATTATATCTAATACAAATATTATTTTAGGAATTACATGAAATTGATTCACATTGAAATGCTCGGGGATGTTCCTCTTTATCTTGGAATGGGAATAAAGATTCTTCTTTCAATCTTTCTAGGGGGCCTTATCGGTCTTGATAGAGAACAAAAGATGAAGTCGGCCGGGATTAAGACTAATATTCTGATCTGTATGGGGGCCGCTGTTTACACCTCAATGTCTATACTGATGCTTGATGGTGCTAATGGAATGGCCGATCCTAATCGTATGGCCGCTCAAATTGTTAACGGTATCGGGTTTCTTGGTGCTGGTGCAATTATTCAGGGACGTGGCAATGTTATTGGTTTAACTACTGCCGCCACGATTTGGGTTGTTGCAGCAATTGGAATGACTATTGGATTTGGTTATCCTGTGGTTGCCACAGTTATTACGATAACAATTCTATTAGTTCTTAAACTAATTAGCCCTCTTTATAAGATGCTTGAGTCAGAAAAACATTTTAGAAATTATCATATTGAAGTTGTCTCTCACGGACGTGTTCGTGGTGTAGTCAAAGAGATACTATATAATAAGGTCGATGAGGTTGATGATTTAAAAGAAGATATTATTGACTCTAGTCTAGACACGCGACACCTTGAAGTTTACTTGAAGTTACACCCTAGATGGGTTCCAAGTCTCAAAAAAGAGCTAGGTCAACTTATTAGAGTTGATAAAGTTAAAATACACCTTAGAAAGTAAGACTATCTTTTTGCTATTTTAAAAGAAAGAACCCCGTCCTCATATTTTCTTTCAACGCTGGTAGAGTCCATGATTTTATCAACGTTGAAAGTCTTGTTCATAACTTCGCTACGCCTTGTGTTGAACTTATCTCCGGACTGATCTTGCATTTTCTCACTAAATTTTCGAGTAAGAGTTATATTAATATCTCTGTCTTGGGCAGTTAGATTCACAAGTTCTTTTTCGTGGTCAGGCACAGTGAGTTTCACTATATAATGATCTAGTTTATTTTCTACCGTAGGCTTTAATTTGCTTATATTGTAGAATTTATCCTGAAGTTTGGTCATTGTTTGATTTTTAAACTCTGAATACTTACCGACAATATCTTTTATCTCTGTATCAAACTTAGTTTTTATACGATCAAGAATTTCGGTATGGTTCTTTTCTAAGAGATTAAATTTCTCTTTAAAAGAAGTTCTCTTTTGTTTGAGAATTTCTTGGTGATGAAGTTCAACATTAGTGAGTTCTACTTGCTGACTTCGTACCCTTTGATTGTAATCTATGAGGTGCTTCTTTTTCTCAGTTGAAACCTTAGCATTGTGATCTCTTTCTAGTGATCCCATCTGTTCTTCTTGAATTGACTTGAGCTGATCTTCACGAGCTTTTTGATTGAGTTCCATCTGTCTCATGCTTTTTTTGTTGTCACGAGAAATACTATTTGCTCGACTTTTAACATCTTGATTAAGGTTTTTTACTTGTTGATCAGATTTATGTTGAAGATCCTTAAACTCTGTCTTTGTTCTGTCTGTAAGGTCCTTACTGGCGGCCATATTAGAGTTGTGTATATGTTTTATCTTCTCTTCAAATACAGCATTCTTATTTTCTATTTGTTCTTGAAGTGATTCAGTAAGAGTCTTTTTTTGTTCTGTTAATTTATTTGCTGATGCCAACATATCCTGTTTGATACGATCGAGATGATCTTCCTTGGTCTGAATAGATTTTGCTACGTTAATCTTATTCATTTCGTGCTGGTTAAAGACATTCTCTTCACCAAGGATCTTGGCCTGCTTTGACTTCTCTTTATATAGTGATTGGAGACTTTTAAGTTCTTCTTCTTTTTTTATAACAAGGTGCTTCTGAGTATTATTCAGTTTCTTAAGGTATTCAGCATTTTGTGTATCTTGATTTACTTTCAACTTTATTCCCTAAGTGTCTTACCCGTGACAAGCTTTGCCATTGGGTCCTGACACACTGACTTTCTTCCAGTGTGACCTTTACAAGTCCATGTTTTAAGTAGGTTTACTCTCAGAGCGGCCTGTCCACCGTGATATGAAATATATGATGTAGGATCAAGTGTAGATGTTACTAACACACTTGAGGGCTTTCTTGCTTGAAAGCGAGGAGATACCATGTACTGGTAGACTCTGTATTCCGCCATAACTGAAACGGAAGAGAGTATTAAAATTAGTTTACTGCAGGTGCGGATTAGCATCTAATAATTTTCCTTCCACCATTTCCATAAGGGCCTTGGCGACAATTAGTTTTTCTACATCTTGAAAACTAGAGAATAGAACTTTCTGCTTTTGAAGATTGTTGTGCCCTGAGATTTTCTTAAGAAGGCTCTTGGCCTTTAATCGATCTGCTTTTGTCATCTTTGTGACTGCAGCTTCTTGATGATCAATATCTTGATCAAATAATGGATAATATCCACTAGCACCAAAATCGATTAATTTCTTTATTGAGTCGTATCTTTTTAAAAATCCTAATTCTATCAACTTGTATCCTCCTGTTCACAACAATAATCTTAATACAAGCTTGAGGCAGATACACAGCAGGCAAGTGTTTCCGTGATCGTATTATTAGTAGTTTAATCACCATGTAAGGTATTTTTATAAAAAATTATTTTGGTACTGAGTAAAAAAGACTGGTATTTGCCACAAATATTTGATCTTGGGGCCATGTTTTTGTACAATTTCTTTGGACATGGATGTTAAGACAGACAAGGATGCTGTATGAAGAAAATTCTCCCTATATTATTATGTTTAAATACCTTTGCGCTCGTTGATTATACTGAGCCATCTAGTTATTCTCCAGCTGCCCCTGTACAAAGAAAGGCCGCAAGAATTACAAAGAAGACGAAGGCACCAAGAAGACAATCTTCTCAAAAATTTCTAGAGTTGATGGCCACATTTAAGAGTCAATCGTTTAAGTCTGATACTGGGGAAGCGAAAGTCTCCACTATTAATGTTGATGGGCACATACAAACTAATTATGACCTCTATCTCGACTTTTCAATTCCTATGCACTCAGGAAAGTTAAGTGAAGACCAGGTGGGAAGTTCTTATCAAAAAGGAAACCCGAAGGTTATCTTAGGCTTAAATTGGCTACAGTTTGGTTCAGCTGAAAGGGCGCTTACTCTTGATATTTATGGTGGAGGAATCTTCTCTTCTTCATCAGACTTTGCAACACAGAGAACAGATAAGATTGTAGGAATTAGTACTTCTAAGCGTTTCTATAACTTTGGCTTTGGTTTGGCCTATGAATTGAATCTAACAGGGACTTCTAAAGATCAGTTAGAACAAGATATTGGAAATATTCAACAGCTAAAAGCGCAAATAGGATGGTTAGTATCGAATGATATCCGTTTTATTCTAAACGCAAATAATGTAAAAATATCAGAATCTACAGACGCTGGTCGAAGCTCAAGACTTGATCAGGCCGTTAAATATGCCTATATAAAGCCTGAGGTTGTTCTAACTCTAAGTCCAGGTGTCGACTTTCATATGATGGCGCTATTCTTAACAAGAAGACCAAAGCAAGGTCTCGTATCTACTGATGCCAAGTTATGGTCACTTGATGGTTTTTACGGTAACTCGCTCTCAGCAGGTTTAAATATTTCTATCTAATAAGGATTTAGTTTGCTTCTCAATAAAGAGTTCTACTACTGTAAAAATTGTAAGAAAGTTGTAAATAATCTTGAAGACCTTCTCTTTGTTGAAGAAGGTTCTCCTTTATCATTTTGCTGTGAAGTTTGTATAGAAAAGTACTATACACCTATAACTGACTACTTTCAGGGAAAGGTTTTTAAGCTTCGAAAAGATCTAAATTTAGAAGAGGAACTCGCTCTATCTTTAATGGATGATCCTGCTCTTGTTGAAAAAACACTTTCAAGACCAGATGAGATTTGGAGAATTGAAAATCAGATAAAAGAAGAAGTTTATTCTTTCATTACTCATATAAAGAAGGGTGAAAAGAGTTATCATATGATGGCGCTTTGCTTTGTCTTCAATAAGACTCCGTCTTTTGTTCTTACATTAACAGCGACTGAGAATGAATATCTCTTGCAGCAGTTCCAAACGGGGGAGCAGATTGAGTCCCTTGAAGAGTTCTATAAAGAACAACTCGCTATCGAGAATATGATAGATCCTGAAATACTTGAGCATTTAGAGCTTAAGAAATCACAATTTCTTGCTGATTTAATGGAACATCGTAGTGAAGCAGACATTCCATTTGAAAATTTTGACCTTTATATGGATTACATGACTGATACTATTGAAACAGCAGACGAGGTCTATCGTTTTAAAGATGATGAGGATGAAACTTTCCAGGCCTCTATTAAGGGTCAAGTTAAGGATGGTGTTTCATTCTTCTTTATCGTTGTTAGTTATCACATGCCTGATGATGAGGGACGAGAGATGGTCCTTCCTATACTGTCATTTCCAACTGTAGACGGTAAGCTATGTGAATACTTTAGAAGAGGTGAGCAGGTTTCTGGCGGCCTTAAAAACTAAAAAAGGAGCATAAAGCTCCTTTCTATCTTTTGATAATCTATTTAATATTTAGAACTTCTTATATACATATTCATTCTTAGACTTGAAGGCATCACAGTATGATGAGTCGCCATGTAGGTCTAAGTTAATAGAGCAGATGAAGAATGCATCATATGATATTTGATCTCTATAAAAAGGAGAGTCAAAGAAGTAAGTTTCTTCTTTCATAACCATAACACCATTGATAGAGAAATTTTGATATCTACCATAGTCTCTATTTTTCACTAGAGGGAAGCGGTAGGCCTTTTTGTTAGAATCCATAAATTGACAACGAGCTTCGCCAAGGAAGATTGCTCTTCCATTAGACTCATGTGTTGGTACAACACAAACTCTAACATTAGATTTAGGCTCTTTCATTTGAACATAGACTTCACTGCTATTTGTCTTACTTTGACATATTGTATAGTCACCTAGGTGCTTGTCTCCAGTTTTATCAAAGCCTGAGTTGCCATCAAATGACCACTTACAGTGTGCAATTTCTGAAGGTACGTTTACCTGTCCACTTGAGCCTGAACCTGAAGAGTTCCCATCGTCTACGATAATACTTGAGCCACCACTAGAGTCAGAACCTGATCCTGTACTTGAACTTCCGTTGGAAGAGTTTGTGAAAGGGTCTGAATATAGAGATTTCTTATCTCTTGGTGCCACGCAAGATACTAGAATTATAGATAATGCGAGGGTCTTTAATAAATTCATTTTTAACTCCGTTACGTTCTTAAAGAACTTTACGGATTATTTTACTAAAAAGTTAAGTTTTTCGTGTAGAGATTTTATAAGTTACCGAAAAGATAATTGTGAAGGTAATTATTTTACTCTTGATTTTCGCACTTTCGGGTGTTTTTGGCGTTGGACTATTAGTTCAGGCGCCTTATCATGCTTATCACTCTTTTGTTAAAGAGGGGTTCAATGGTGATCTTTTAAAAGTGGAAGCACCAAATAAGAGACTCCTTACTGGAAATCTTGTAGTTAAAGAAAAAACTCCAGTACTTGATACTGATAGTCTATGGCAGGAACTTGAGTTTGGAGATTATCTCCTTCCATTTCCAATTTCACATCCAAGTGTAAAAATTGTCCCCACTCCAAGAATTCAAGGTAAAGAGGTCTTTGCAGAATTTAAGTATGTCGACAATAATAATGAAGACCTTATTTCATTTAAAAGCGTAGATGTAAAAAAGAGTGACTTTACTTTTCCAACAGATAAGTTGTTTAAGTTGCCTCTAGTTAGAAAGTATATACAACGTAAAGGAAGAGTTCGTGTTTGGGCGGATATGTTCAATAGAAATCTTAACGTAAAATATGTTTCCATATTTGATTTTTCTAATTTTAAAAATATGTTGAAATATGTAACGCCACTTGATCTTGCATATAATGTTTATATTTATAAGATGAGACGTAGATTCTTTCCAAAAGGTGTAATTAAAACCCACTTTATCAATGCATCACATATTGTATTTATCATTGATTCTAAAGATTCTAATGAAGAAACAGAAGGTAAACTAGGGATTGGACGATATTTAAAAAATGGAAAGGTATATACGTATCATTTGAATATTTCTCGAAGTAATACTTTTTCAGATTTAATTCAACAGAGAATTTTTAAATCATTACGAGTAGAGGATTCAAGGGCCGAGTTTAGCTCTCAAAAAATCTACTCCCAATTTAAATCACTTCCATACTCTCAAAGAATATCTGTTGATGGACTAGTATATTTATATTCTGCATGGTCACATGAATTGGAAAATAAAGCATTCATGAGAGAGCTTATTCAATTTATGGAAAGGGGTAAGGGACATGAGTCTTTTCTCTTTCCTCTATACGACTTTTCTATGAAGAAATGGGGCTCTTCTTTTTCTACAAGAGATCGCTACTTGAAAGAAGATGCTAAGAATAAGCTCGCTCGTGGTATTAAGGGCGAAAAAAAGAAAGAGGAAAAAGAGTTAGATAATTTTGACTCTAGTGAATTAGACTTTCAATCTAAAGAAGAGAAGCTCGACTACCTTCTTAAGAAGGCCAAGAGAAAGAAGAGATCTAAGAAGCCTTCCCCCTCTTCTGATTCAGTTATAGAAAACTAAAGTTTATAGTGAACACCTACTGATATCTGAGGTCCTCCTAGAGACCTTAAAGTAACTTCAGAGAGAGGTGTTTCAATTGGTGTCATTGACTTAAGTGATAAACTTTTTAGACCGAATCCTGCATATAGTCCATATTTTGAAAAAGGAAAAAGTCTTACTCGTCCACCAATATTGTAACCTACCGCTATACCTTTACTTATTTCACCCGACTTAGCCTTTATTTGGATGTCTCCAGAAAGTGAGAGTCCACCATATGCTTCCAAAGAGAATAGTGTTGATTGAAAAAACCTCTTTTGGTATTCAGCATCACCTAGTATGGATTTAACTTCTCCACCTTCAGCTGTAGATGTTAGATAGGAGAGTCCAAATGAAAAGCCATAGTCCTTCTTTGGTGATCTGTGTTCTATCTTTATTTGAAATGATGTGAGATCGGAGCTCACTGTATCATCAAAATCTGAGTTGAGTTCGTCCCATTCTTCTCCACCGTCTGTCTGAGACATCTCGAGAGCTAGAAAATTATTTTCTTTTAGTTTATCTTCGTCAGTCATGAAGAGGATTTGAACATCATGTTCTTTCACTGTAGGAGTTCCGCTTAGTTTTTCACCGTCTAAGTCAAATTTCAGATCTTTTGTCTTAACGTATGCAACACGTCCAGTAACAACTAGGCCAACTATTGATCCTCTTTTGAAAGACTTATCAGCAACCTGTAGCTTCCTTCCGGCCTTTATATATCCAATCGGTATATTGAGAGCTCTATCAGCGTAGACAATCGTTTTACTTGAAAGAGTATAAGCATAGCGAAATGCATATATATTGGTGGAAATAAGTAGGGCAAAAAATAAAGCTAATATTTTCTTCATACTTTTATTATAATCAAAAAGTAATTTTTGACCAGTTTAGTATTTTGGGGGAACCATGAAATTTCCAGGTAAGAGAAAATCAAAGCATTATTTTCCAGTAGAAGAGGTTGGAAGGCTACCTTTTGAAACTAACTTTGATAGCAAGGAAAATATCTATATCGTAGGTATAGACCAACTCTTGGTCGATATTGAAATAGACACTTCATTTGAATTCCTAGAAAAATTTGATCTTGAAAAAGGGCAATCGGTAGTTCTTTCAGATGAAATAATTGAAAAAATTTATATTGAATGTAAGGATAACGGCTCAATTATTGGAGAATTTGCCGGTGGTGCCGTTGGTAATACCTTACATAATTACTCTACTTTGTCCGATGATAAGTCTGTCGCCCTCGGGACAATCTGTGAAAGTATAAAAGTTGGTGACTATGCCTTTAAGTATATTTGTAATACTAGTTCCAAGGTGGACTTTGGTCACCTTCAGCCCCACAAAGGCCATATGGGACGCGCGATGTGCTTTGTAACTCCAGATAAGGAAAGAACCTTTGCGATTGGTAAAGGGATCATGAATGAGCTGAGAGAGGAGTTTATACCAGAAGATGTTGTTAAGAATGCATCGGCGCTTCTTGTGACGGCGTTTTTATTGCGAGATAAATCTGCTCCTTTGTATAAATCAACACTAAGAGCTGTCAAAATTGCCAAAGAAAATAATGTTCCAGTTGTATTTGCTTTAGGAACAAGTGCACTAATTTCATCTGATGTAAGTTTCTTCAAAGATTTTATTAAAGAAAACGTAAATATTGTGGCCATGAATATTGATGAAGCAGAAGCACTAACAAATTTAAGTGATCCTCTTTTAGCGGCAGAAACAATTTTAGAGATTGCGGACTTCGCACTTGTTACGGTGGGAGAGAGAGGACTTTATATCGGCGCATGGGCCGACACTGAGGATGCAAGAGAGACAAGTGACTTAATTCATTCTAAGTCGATATCAGAATATAATAAATTTGAGTATTCAAGGGCGCAGATTAAAGAGAATTGCAAGAGGCCTATAAAGGTTTTCTCACACATTAATCCATTCATGGGTGGGCCTATAAAAATAGAAAATACTAATGGAGCCGGAGATGCGGCGCTTGCTGCGTTAATGCATGATATAGCTGCTAATGATTATCATAAAGGTGTTTCGCCTAGCTCTCCAAAGCATAATAGCAATTATCTCACATATTCTTCAATTCACCAGATTTGTAAATATGCAAACAGAACGAGCTATGAAGTTCTTAAACAAAGATCTCCTCGCTTGTCTCACGGACTGCCTATCAAAGAGGAAAGTCTGGAAGAGTCTTACTGGACAAAGTAAGACTCAATTAATTTTTAGGAAGCTTAAGCTCGAATGAAGTGTGACCATTGAAGAGCTCGTAATTTAGAGAGCCTAGATTCTCTTCTGCGAGCTCTCTACAGATTCCAAGACCCATTCCTGTTCCGACACCTTTTGGTTTTGTTGTAAAAAAAGGATTGAACATTTTTTCCAAAATTTCTTGAGGGATTCCATGACCACTATCGCTAACCCTAATAAGGATATGCTGTGGGTCTTCTGTTATATCAAGACTTACCCATTTTTCTGCATTCTGAGCAACAGCTTCACTTGAGTTACCGATTAA
This sequence comes from Bacteriovorax sp. MedPE-SWde, assembly GCA_001874305.1. Lineage (GTDB taxonomy): Bacteria > Bdellovibrionota > Bacteriovoracia > Bacteriovoracales > Bacteriovoracaceae > Halobacteriovorax_A. The sequence continues at coordinate 107,923 of MPCU01000012.1, forward strand.
ATTAACAAGTATCTGGATGATCTGCCCTTCGATGCAATTTATCATTATTGATGAATCTATTTCATTAGACATATTAAAGCTAACGCCATTAGAGTGAACTCTATTTTTTATAATTAATGAACTTTCTTCAATAATTTTTGATAAAGGAGTAAGCTCCCTCTTATCTTCTCTTGTATCTCTTGCTAAATTCTTTAGGCCATCAATTATAGTAAGAATTCGATCTGTCATATTATCAATCTTTGATATAAACTGGCCTAGTTTGTCATACTTCTTTTCCTCACACTTAATGGACATTATTTCAGCGGAGCCTTTAATTACTGCCAGAGGGTTCTTTATCTCATGGATTATTCCTGTTGATAATTCAGCTATCGAACGTAGTCTTTCATCATGTAGAATCTTTGATTCCATTTGCTTCTTATCTGTAATATCAAAGCCAATTATCACGGCTTCTTTTTGACCTTTGTATTTTTGCGCCATAACCAAGTTGTGTTTTTTCTCTCCACTGATTTCTGTGAGATATTCCACTTGGTCAAAATCTAGTTCTTTATCAAAGAAGTTCTTAATAAAATCATAGAAGGGGTTTCCTTCGGCCTTTATAAAACCTACTTTTTGCGCCTCAAATACCTCATTGTGTACATCAAGTAGGTCTTCAAGTTCTTTATTAATAGCAAGGTAATCTAAGTCGTCATTAATCCAGCTTATTGTACAAGGCAGGTGATTTATAAGGGTATTTTTTCTTTCAAGCTCTTCTTTTAAAATTCTATTACTCTCTTTTAGAGCACTATTCATTCTTTTTAACTCGAGAATCTCATTAGCTTGATTCATTAGACTTCCTTGATATAAACATCAAAGTTATTCTATCAAAAATAAAATTTGTTTCAATCTCAGACAAAAAGTTCTGGTTTAGTTAGTACTTGTGGGTCTTGAGTTATCGCTCGACCTATAACAAGGTAGTCTGCTCCTTGGTCAAATGCCTGAGAAGGTGTCATCACTCTCTGTTGATCATTATCATTCGTTGTTGCAAACTTGATTCCAGGGCATACTTTAAGTGGAGTATTCTTGTCGTTCTTATCGAGATGCTGGGCGACTTCAAGTTCGTGGGCAGATGAAACTATTCCATCGATATGAGTATTCAGTGCAATTTTATATAGGTTCTTAAATACTTCTTCAGAAGAGTTGGCCCATATGTCATTACAGTCTGATTGATCCAGAGATGTTAGTACGCTAACTCCAAGAATCTTACAATTTTTTATATAGTTGTCCCTCGCTCGAAGAGCTTCTCTAACCATACTATTTCCTCCCGAGAGGTGAATCGTGAGAAACTTTATGGGGAGACCTTCTAGTGATCTAATTGATTTGTACACAGTGGATGGGATGTCATGAAGTTTTAAATCTAGGAAAATTTCAACTTTATATTTTTGGGCGATGGCCAAAATGTATTCTCTACCATAGCGATAAAAAAGCTCCATTCCTATTTTTACTATTGAAATATCACTTGAGTATTCATTTAGGAATGTATCTACCTCTTTCTTATCCATATTATCAAGAGCGACAATTACTCTCTTTCTATTATCAGACATTTGTTATTCCTTGTAGGTTTACTGGTAACATCTCTGATTCATGATATGAAACTAAGCTATCTAAAATGGCCTTGATATTCTCTTCTCTTGTAAAACAAGGTGCTCCGTATTGGATTGCTGCGTTTCGTATATGTTCACCATCTGATTTTGATGTTCCCATATTTAGAGGAGTATTTAGAACCATTATTAGCTCATCGTCTTTGATGGCATCCTGCATGGCCAGACCATTTTGATCGCCATGGAATTTAGCAACTAGTGTACACTCGAAACCTTTTGACTTGATAAAGTCATAATTTCCCTTCGTTGCCATAAACCTAATTCCAATCTTAGAAAGTGATTCTAGGTAGTCAGTCATTATGTCCTTACTTCTATTTGCTAGAGAAATTAGGACTTTTCCTTTTTCAGATATTCTTGGATAATTTCCTAAATATGATTTAAACATGGCCATCTTTAAGTCTTTATCGATACCTAATGTTTCTCCTGTTGACCTCATCTTCGGACCTAGAATTATGCTGTCATCGATATATCTATCAAATGGGAATGTCGATTGTTTGACCACATAGTGTGAAGATTTAATTTCCTTAATAGGTTTTATCTCTTGTCCTAAAAGCGCCTTTGTTGCTTCTCCTGGAAGATTTACATTTGATGCTTTACTTAGAAATGGTAGGGTTCTTGAACCTCTAGGATTGGCCTCTATACAATAAATATCTTCTCCTTTTACTGCAAATTGAAAGTTTATTGGACCGACTATTTCCATTTCGTTAGAGAGTTTTATTGCTATCTCTCGCATTCTTGCAACAATTTCTTTTGCAGTATGGACTGGAGGACTGACCATACCTGAGTCTCCAGAGTGAACTCCAGCATGTTCTATATGTTCACAAATCGTAAAGATTGTATTTCCTTTATTATCTCTAACAAGATCCACATCAAACTCTAGTGCATTTTCAATATAGTTCTCTACTTGAAAAACAACCTGAGAGTTGTTGAGTCCTTCTTTTATAGACTCGGGTAGTTCTTCAATATCTTTATGATCACGGAAGATATACATACTTTCACCGCCAATCACATAGCTTGGACGGATGATTACCGGAAGCCCTATTTCTGTAATTGAGCTAATGAGTTGTTTATGACCTCTTATCTCTCTTGATTCAGTTCTCTTTAAAGGAGCTGATCTTGTTAGTCTATCAAATCTCTTTCTATCTTCCACAAGATCTAAGATATCAAGTGTCGGTCCATAAAAATTAAAGTCATGATGATCTCTTCTAAAGTCAGCTTCCAGGTGGGCCCTTATATTGATACCCGTTTGACCACTAAAAGATGTGATGACGCCACTTGGGTCTTCAAACCTTAATATATCAAAGAGGTCTTCAGAAAAAAGTGGAGTTAAGTAAAGTCTATCGGAGCTGTCATAGTCAGTACTTACAGTTTCAGGATTGGAGTTAAGCATTATACTTTTCTTACCCTGTGTATTTAGTAACTGGCAGGCCTTTACACATGAATAATCAAATTCAATTCCTTGTCCTATTCTATTTGGCCCAGATCCAAATATCGCTACGGCCTTTTCACCCTGACTGTTGATAGGTGTTACTTCTTGTATATCTGCATATGTACTATAGTAATATGGCGTTGTTGCTGCGAATTCTCCAGAGCATGTATCCACTGCTTTAAATACTGGATGTATGTCTAATTCAAATCTCTTATCTAGTATTGTCCTTAGTCCTTGGTTTGTTAAAAGAGCTAAGTATTTATCGGAGAAACCATTGTACTTGTAATTTATAAATGTATCTCTATTTTCAAGAAGGTTTTGATTTGTACTTAAAGCTTGCTCCATTTTATAAAAGAGATTCATTTGATCTACAAACCAAGGAGTGATTTTTGTTATTTCACAAATCTCTTGAGTTGTTATTCCCTGTCTTAGAGCTACAAGAGTAGTGAGTAGGGATAATTCTCTGGCAGAGCTAAGCCTTTCTCTTATATATTCAGTATCAATTGAAAATGGAGTTGTTTTCAGCTGAGTTAAATCTGGTATTTCTAGACCTTGTTCAGTTGATCGCAAGGCCTTCATAAAGGCCTCGTTAAAGCTTCCCCCAAGAGCGAGAACTTCACCTACGGATCTCATTGATGGACCTAACGTCTGTGAGGAAGATGGGAACTTATTAAAAGGAAATACAGGGATCTTTACAGCAACATAATCTAATGTCGGCTCAAATGCCACTGGTGAGACTTTTGTAATATCATTCATTATTTCAAAGAGTGACATTCCAAGGGCAAGTCCTGCTGAAATTTTTGCAATTGGATATCCTGTCGCCTTAGAGGCAAGTGCTGATGATCTTGATACCCTAGGGTTCATTTCAATTACTACTATATCATCTTCATTAGCTGGATTGATGGCGAATTGTACATTGGCCCCACCTGCTACAACATTCATATGCTTAGCTATTGTTAAAGACATTGTTCTTAGTTGCTGATAAGCACGATCTGAAATTGTCTGTGCCGGCGCAACAGTTATTGAGTCTCCAGTGTGGATTCCACATGGGTCGACGTTTTCAATAGAGCAGATGACAACACCATTTCTATTCTTATCAACCATGACTTCTAGTTCGACTTCTTTCCACCCAAGGAGTGATTTCTCCATTGTGATAGGGTATTTAATATCACTGGTGTTAAGAATATCGAGTAGTTCCGCTTCATTGTATATTAGTGCCGCACCTTTACCTCCTAGGGCAAAGTCACGTCTAATAATTAATGGGAAAGCGACACTTGAGTGGGCCAGATCAATTGCTTCTTTTTCACTCTGTGCTTGAAACCTCTTTCCCGACTTGTAGCCAAGCTTCTTCATTTCTTGTGCAAATAATTCTCGATCTTCTGTTTTGTTAATTGTGTCTACATTTGCTCCTAGAAGCTGAACTCCTTGTGAAGCAAGATAGTTTTCCTCTTCAAGTTCAATACACATATTTAAGGCCGTCTGTCCGCCCATTGTTGATAGAACAGCATCAACTTTCTCTGTCTCAATAATCTTCTTAATGACTTCTTTTGTTATTGGCTCGATATAGGTTTTATAACTCATATCTTTATCAGTCATTATCGTTGCAGGGTTAGAGTTGAGTAAGACAACGTCTATACCAAGTTCTTTGAGGGACTTTAGCGCCTGTGTTCCAGAGTAATCAAACTCTGATGCTTGACCAATTTTAATTGGTCCCGATCCTATTAGTAGAATCTTAGATATTTTAGTATCAAGTTTTCCTTGGTGATAATCAGGGATCGCCGAAATATCTGAAGCGCTGTTGGCCTGTGACTTTCCTTCGAGAAAATCTTGAATTTCTGTAAAGAATATTGCTCCATCAAGAGGTCCTGGATTGGCCTCTGGGTGAAATTGAACAGATCTTACGCGGTTGTTATAACTTCTCATTCCTTCAAGAGATCTATCAAAGAGTGAAGTAAACTCAATATAGAGACCTAGATCATATGGTGCGGACTTTGCTACCTCGTCAAAGGAAGGAGTGGAGATTGCATAGCCGTGGTTTTGACTTGTGATAAGTAGATCTTGTGTCTTGTGGTCAAAGACTGGATGGTTTGCACCCCTTTGTCCAAATGGAAGTTTTATAATATCCATACCCATAGCAAGACCAAGGAGTTGATGTCCTAGGCATATACCACGTATTGGAATATCTGTATCTAAGAGTTCTTTTACAATCTCTACCTGCTGTGAGTAATCTCTTGGGTCTCCTGGACCATTAGAGAGAAATACCATTTTTGGGTTATATGTTTTAATTATTTCTGCAGTTGTATTATAAGGAACTGTAACTAATGGATGACCGAGCTTTTTTAGTGAGTCGGTAATTGACTTCTTAACGCCATAGTTTACAAGTACTATTGGGTTTTCGCCTTTGGTAACTATTTCGATCTTGTCTTGAGTGACTTTCTCTAATTTACTGCAGTGGACTTTGTTTTTTGTAAACTCTGTTGCTGCTGGAGCTTTTTCATGAGCTGTGATGGCACTGATATGATTCTTAGATGTACCAGAAAGATAGAGAGTAAGTGCTCTGGTATCAATTCCAGATATTAGAGGTGTCTCTATGTCTTTAAAGTATTTATTATAAGAAAAGTTTCTTGCGATGATTGATGTCCCATGACACTTTTGAGATTGTGAGACTCTTTCATCGTACTCGTAATTTCCTACATGGGCAGTAGTAAATATGATGTGTTGGCCTAAGAAGGAAGGATCAGTTGCGGTTTCTTGATAGCCTGACATTCCTGTTGTAAAGGCCGATTCTCCCCAAATCTCACCGTCAAAGCTAGGTTTGTTAATATATCCTTTAAAGGAAGTGCCGTCTTGAAAATGTATAAATATGGGGGTTTGTTTAAGGGAATTTGAAAAGGATACTTCATCACTGATATGGTTACTACTACAATTATCTCCAACACTATTTAGTATTGAGGCGTGAGTTTCCTGCACAAATATCTCCTGGTACTTTATTATAGATTGATCCGATTTTTTGGTCTTCGTTTGTTATCATGGCCTCTATTATCGCCATTCTCATATATACTGAATTTCTTACTTGCTCGTGTGCCATCCATATTTCAGAGTCTACGATCTCTTGAGATACTTCAACACCTATATTCGCAGGCCCTGGATGATAGATAGGTAAGGACTTTTCATTCTTTCTCAGCTTTTCAAAATCAATCCCCCACGAGTCTTTATATGAGGTAAGGGTGTCTTCAAAACCTTTAGTATGTCTTTCAGATTGGATTCTTAGTAAATACAGAGCATCTGACATCTTTATCGTTTCATCAATATCATTTGAGACTTGAAACTTATTTGTTTCATCTTCTATATTTTGTGGAATAAATTCCTTTGGTCCGCTTAGAATCACATTGATTCCAAATTGTGGAAGGAGATCCATTAATGAGTGAGTCACTCTAGAGTGGCGACAGTCTCCAACAATTGCGACTGTTTTGCCTTTTAAGCTCTCTACTCCTCCAAACTGTTCGCTTAATGTATATAAGTCTAGTAGCGCTTGAGTAGGGTGTTGGTTTGAGCCATCTCCACCGTTTATTATCTTAATGGGTGGATGCTCTTTAAATTCATCAAGTAAATGAGACTGCTTTGTTCGAATTATACAAATATCAATTCCCTGATAATGTAGAGTCAAAAGTGTCTGCTCAAGAGATTCACCTTTTTTAAGTGATGAGTTCTCTGCTTGGAAATCTATATGAAAACCTTGGAGCCTTTTAATGGCCATGGCAAATGAATGTTTTGTTCTTGTTGAATGTTCTAAAAATGATGTTGCGACTGCTAGAGATTTTTGAAGGGGGAGTCTGGCCGGTGAGCCGGATTTTAAATCTTCGGCCCTTTCAAGGAGCTGTAGAATATGACCCTTTTTAAGGTCTTTGATTCCTTCAAGAATCGAGGGAAAACCAACCATGACAATCCTTTGTGATTTGTATAGACTAACACTGGTTTAGATTTTTTATTAGATTAAAGAAAGAGAAAGCTTTTGGCCATGAAAAAAAACGGTGATTTTAAAACTATTCATAACAATGTTCAAAAAGAGGCCTTAGTTAATGAAATTAAAGGGAATCTCTTCGAATATCTTGTTGCCCATTGTGTAGCGAGAGAAAAGAATGTTGAAGCAAAATTCCTCGAAAGATTCTCTGGGGGAATGAAAGATATGTTCTCTCGATACGAGTCTTGGCTAAGGGAGAATGACCGTGACCTTATTCATAAATTACCTCTTTTAGCGCAGGCAATGGCTACTAAACTCTGTGAAAAGATTCCACAAGATATTTCAGAAGTACTTGTCATTGGAAAGATGAGTGGTGGATTTCACAATGATCTCTATAAAGAAGCAGATATACTCTTGCTTACAGATAAAGAAGTCCCTATCAGTTTAAAACTATGTAAAAAGAATGCATTCGTTAATACAAAGAGTGGTGGTGCAAAGAGTTTTATTGGTAAGTATTTTGAGAGTTTTGAAGATGCGGCCTTACTTCAAGAGACGTATAGCAATATCATTGATGATGGTTTTCAAAAAATGGGTGAGGAGTTATATGCTCTTCATGACCTTGAGTTCTGTGGTCGTTTTGACTCTTTGTGGGAGGGACCAGATCTTCCAGGTGAGTTAAATGATGTTGAAAAGGAAATCCTTCATAAATTCTATAGAAGCTTAAACTATCACCTCTATAATATTTTAAAAGACCTTCATTCAAAAGATAAAGTTACATTCGTTAAGTCTCTTATGCCAATTATTGGGCAGGGAGATCATCGTGTAATACAGGCCATTTGTTTTCATAAAGATATTGTAAAAAACGGAAACAAATCTCGCTATGAATCTGATAAAGTATTAGTAAAGTCATTTGAAGAGTATTGCTCAAATATTGAATTCCTAGAGTTTAATGAGTTAATATCTTCATTTGAAATTAAAATGGGTGAGGATATCTTGCAGATACGTATTAAACCTATGAATAAATTTACAACAGCATCTTATAAAATTAATTGCTCAATGAGGTATGGTGAATAATGTTTACTACAATTCTATGTCAACGAGACTTTAAAGAAATTACCGCAGTTGTTGGTCACATCTGTAATGTTTTTGAATGGAATTCTGATGAGCAATTGAAGAAGCTTATAAGTGATGGAGAAAAAATTCTACTAATAACAGATAAGACTTCAATTAAACCAGACCTCTATAATCTCTCAAAGCTTGAGTTTAATTCCAATATTGCTTTTCATCATTATTGTGAGGAAGTAGAAGCAGGAGATGGACACTTTCCAGGCGTTAGTGAACTCACTCTATGTAAGGACTTTTATAAAGATAGCGGAATATACTTTGTTATTGATGGTGATTTTGGAGCTCTTCCAACTTTTGAAAAAGAGTTACTTTTTACTGTAGAAGATTATATTTCATTTGATCAGTATAAACCTGCATTCTTCTTTGATCGTGATGGAGTCATCAATGTAGATCATTCATATGTTCACAAAATAGAGGATCTTGATTATAAGGACGGAATTAATGAGTTTATGACAAGTGATCTATTAAAAGATTATTCAAAATTCATTGTAACGAATCAATCAGGTGTCGCACGAAAGAAATTCACTCTTGAAGATGTGAGAATTTTTAATGAAGCAATAACAGATCACTTTAAGTCATTAGGTGCTAACTTCTTAGATGTTCAAGTTGCTCCCTACCATTTTGATAAAGGTATAGAGGAGTTTAAATGGCACTCTCTTACGAGGAAACCATTTCCTGGAATGGTATTAAAGATTTGTCATAGTTTTCCAGTGGATTTAGAGAAGTCTTGGATGATTGGAGACAAGGTTAGTGACCATCTTGAGATGAAGTTACTCAACTTTGTTCATATCGATGGTAGTTATGATCTCAGTAACGCTACCGCACCAGTAGTTGAAAACTTTAGTCAAATTAAAGACTTAGTAAAATAGTTCTTGATTTTTCGCGTCAGGCCTGACAAAATTTGACAAAACTACTTTTGTCCAGGGATTGGACTGTATTTTGAAGGGAGTCAAAATGAAAGTTGCTTTTGCAATACTATGTCTATTTTTCATTTCATTCGCGTTTCAATCACACGCGAGAGATCTTAATATAAGAGAGAAGTCAGTACTTCTAAATTTCGATAAAACGGTTAAAGTTAAAACATATGTTGAACACAATATAAGTGTTAGTGATTTACCTCTGTCTCAGTATCTAAGTTATAAAGTTCTTAAGAATTCTTGTCGTCCAGTAATCGCTTCTATCGCAAAGATTGAGGGAGCTGACGAAGAATATAAAGACAGCTCTGAAAAGCTTGCGTCAATGATGAATGTTTGTTCACAGGGTGTTATTGGTTTAACTAACCTTTATATTGATCAACAGCAGTAGTTATGGCAAAATCCCTTAATTGGAGATATGTGCTATGAGTCAGAAAATAAGAGTTTTAATTGCCGATACTTTTGATCCTTGGTTTAACCTTGCTACTGAAGACTGGATCTTTCGTGACATGGATCCAGAGGTTAAGGTTCTCTTTCTTTGGAGAAACTCAGATACTGTTGTAATTGGCAGGTTTCAAAACCCATTCACAGAATGTAATACCGCAAAAATGGATGCAGACAATGTTAAGTTGGCCCGCAGACAAAGTGGTGGTGGTGCAGTTTTTCATGACCTAGGAAATACTAACTTCACTTTCATGTCTGGTAAGAGTAGTTATGACAAGACTGAAAACAATGAAATAATTATAAGAGCACTCGCTCATTTTGGAGTTAAGGCATACGCCTCAGGTCGAAATGATATATGTGTCGAAAAAGAAGATGGCCCTAGAAAGATCTCTGGTAGTGCTTTTAAAGAAACAAAAGATAGAGCGTTTCACCATGGGACATTATTAATTGATGCAAATTTATCTCGACTGGCAAATTATTTAAACCCTGATAAGAAGAAACTCGTATCTAAGGGGGTTCAATCTGTTAGATCCCGTGTAGCTAATCTTACAGAATTTAAAAGCGATATTACTAATGATGCTCTATGTGATCAAATAATAAAAGAGTTCTTTAAATTCTATGAATCTGAATGTGATGTTGAGTACCTCGACTATGACTATCTCAAAACAGTTCCAGCATTAAATGAATATTACGAAAAGTTAAAAGATTGGAAGTGGCGCTTTGGTGAGACACCGAAGTTTACCCATACTCTTGATGAGAGATTTGAGTGGGGTGGTATGGAAGTTCATATCGATTCACATAAGGGAATGATTAAAGATGTGAGAATCTTTTCAGATAGTTTACATCCTGAGATGATTGAGCTCTTAAGTACCAATCTTGTTGGTAAGGAATACAATGCACAAGGTATTTCTATGGCATGTCATGAAACAGTGCTAGAGCTACCTATGATTGAAGAGTATGTGAAAGACTTTTCTAATTGGATTGGAAATAAAATAAGCTAGATACTTTTTACTTTTCCAAAACCGTGTAAGACTTTTTCAACTGTTAACATTCTGTTTAAGAGGCCTTTTGCTAGGGCCTCACGTTTAGTGTCTTGATCTTTAATAGCCTTTTTTATTTCTTCTCTGACTTTTTTGAGATCGTCTGCGTGCTGATCAGATAGCTCTTTTTTGATAACTCTCATTTCTTTTCTTATTTGATCAAGTAAATTATTTTTCTTAGGTGATTTAATCCTTGATTCTAGTGATGATATTTTCTTTTCAAGTTTTGAGAATTTAGTCTCTAGATCTGTTTTATACTCAGAGGTGAACGATGTGAGATATTTTTCAATGTGTCCAATTCTGTTATACTTTCCGCCACCTGGAGCATCGGCTCCATTGAAGGTGTCAAGAGCATGTATTGAGAATGATAAAAGTGTAAAAGCGTAGATTAGTTTCTTCATAAAATAATTGTAGATTAGTGCATCATTAATGACAATTTATTCTTACAATCTCGCTAAAGCAGTCTATAATTTCTGGCGGAGGTACTATGTCTAGACATGGAAAATATGAGTACTGGTGGAGCTATTTAAAAGAGCATAAACTTATGTACTGTCTTGGTGTACTAACGGTCGTTGTTTGTAATATTAGTCAGGTATATTTTGCTAGAGCTATGGGACATATTGTTGATTTTTTCAGCGATAATGCAATTCCTGGTTGGCTAGTCCAAGACGATAAGAAATCGACATTTATTTTTCTCTTTCTCACAATTCTTATATCTAGAGTTTTTCTAATGTTAGGCAGAATGGGGTGGAGGTTAACTCTTGCAAGGCAAACTCATCAGGCCGCAGGAGATATGAAAGATAAGATTTGGAAGAATGCTAAATATTTTTCTACTGCAGACCTTGTGGATAAATATCCTAAAGGTGTTCTCATGAACGCTGCAAATAGTGATGTTGGCCAAGCTCGATTTATTTTTGGGTTTACCTTAGTAGGTCTTATTGATGTTATATTCTTGGGTATTTTTACCTTAGTGAGTATGTTTCAAATTAACGCTTTATTAACTTTAGCATCTCTTCTCCTTTTAGGATTTACTCCAATCGCTATTAAGAAACTATCAAAGATCGAAGTTGAAAACTATGAAAGAGCACAAAACTTTCTTTCAGAGTTTAATGATCTTTCCTCACAGGCCGTTGCAACGGTAAAGCTTCAGAAATTAGGGCAGACTGCAAAATTTTGGTTTAAAAGACTCTATGCGAGTGCCAGTGAATATAGAGAAAGAAGATTAAGCGCTCATTATACTTCTCTTAAATATATTCCATATATTGGAATGACTTCTATTTTGGCCTATGTCGTTCTATTCTCTCTTGGAGTTTATCTCAATATAACAGGGCAACTTACTGTTGGTGAGTTTGTAGCAATGCAAGGACTTGTCTTTTTACTACAGGATCCTCTTGTTGAGCTTGGGTATATTATCTCTGACTGGCGAAAATCTGGTACTAGCTTACAGCGTTTAGAAAATATCTATCGAAACCCTAAAGAAGACTATTTATTACAAAGTGATTCAACAGATATCTCTGGGCAATCAGTTTATTCAATAGATAATTTAAAATTTAACTATGGTGATAATGTTATTCTCGATGGAATAGACCTTAGAATAAGCAAAGGTGATCGAATTGGTGTGACTGGCAAAATTGGCTCTGGAAAGTCTACTCTTGTTAATATTTTATCTGGTCTTGAAAGAGACTTTAGAGGTGATGTTAACTTCTATAATAAAGAATTTTCTAAGTACTCTCATCATGATCTTAGAGAACATATCGTGTGCGTACATCAAAAGCCATTTCTCTTTGCTGACTCTATTAAATCTAATGTAGCAATGGATAGAGATATGACTGATGAACAAGTTTGGCATTTCTTATCAATGGCCGGACTTGGGCCTGAAGTTCTAGACTTTGAAGATGGACTAAATACTCAACTTGGTGAATGGGGAATTAATCTTTCAGGTGGACAAAAGCAGAGACTAACTCTTGCTAGGGCCCTGTCTCGAAAGCCTGAAGTTCTACTCTTGGATGATGGCCTCTCTGCTGTTGATACAGTAACAGAAGAAAAGATATTAAGTAATTTAAATAAGCAGCTTAAAGATACGACTATTATATGGGTGGCCCATAGGAAATCTACTTTAAAGTACTGTGATAAAATAATTGATTTGGATGGACCATGTCTGGAAAAAACTATATTGCAATAGATGATCAAGATGAAAGTGTCGTAAACAAGAAGCAGTATGCTGAATGGCGATCTTTTTTATTTTTAATGAAATTCACTGAAGGTCTGAGGACTGGACTTTTTGTAGCACTGGGCCTACTTCTTATATACTCGGTGATGGCAATGCTATCTGGTTATGCCATGGGTGTATTGGTAGGAGAGGGACTTGCCAAGAAGAACTGGGATTTGACATATAAATGGTCTGCTATTGTACTTCTTGCTGAATTATTCGCTCTTAGCTTACATTATTATGGTCGAAAAATACTTACTCGTAATGCAAGTTTCGTAATCTTGAATATAAGAGAGACTCTCTTTAAAAAATTGTCCTCTCTACCTATGTCATTCTTTGATAGATGGCCTCAGGGTCGTATCGTTACGAGGATGACCCATGATGTAGAAGGGGTTGAACAATTCTTTACTGCATCTTTGGGACGTATGCTCAATGCATTCTTTCTAGCCATGGCCGCGGCCGTTGCCATGTTAAGTAGTGATTTTAAACTTGGCACCATCTTAATCTTATCAATGATTCCTGCACTTCTTGTCGTTCTATTAACTAGAACAAAAGTTAATATTATTAATAGAAAGATGAGTAAGCTTGCATCTGAAATAAACTCAAAGCTAAGCGAATATATTGATGGTCTCTATGTGATCAGGGCCTTTGGACTTGAAAAATGGTCTCAAGGAATTTTTTCTAAAAATGTTCAAGATCATGTTGATATTACTTTAAAGGCGAATACCTTCTATGGTTGGTCGAGACCCTTAGTTTCATTTCTTTGTAGTATGCCTCTTGTTCTTCTTGTCTGGTTTGGTGGATTAAAGCTAATGGAAGGTGTTATTACTCTTGCAGTCTTTGTCGCTTTTGTTAGATATGCTGAAAGATTCTTTGGTCCCGTGATGATGCTATTTAGAGAAGTTCACGTGATCCTACAGGCCTTTACTTCAGCCCAGAGGGTGGCAAATTTCTTAAGAGAAGATAGTGAAGCTGATCTTTTTATGAAAGGTGAAGTCTATCCAGGAAAGGCCATTTATGGTGATATTGAATTTAGAGATGTTTGGATGGGGTATAATGAAGATTCTTGGTCTTTAAAAGGTGTTTCATTTAAAGTTAAAAAAGGGGAGAAGATAGGAATTGTCGGAACGACTGGTAGTGGGAAAACTACAACTATTTCAATTCTTTCTCGCTTATATGACTTCCAAAAAGGTGATGTGCTCATTGATGGTCAATCTATAAAGGATTGGGATATTGCAAACCTTAGGGAACAAATAGGATTAGTTTCTCAAGATGTTATCATTTTTCAAGGAACTCTTAGAGATAACTTAACTGTAGACCCCGCTCTTAGCGATGAAGAAATTTTAAGAGTGGCAGAAATAACTGGTCTATCACTTGTTATGAAGAAAAATAACTTGGCCTTAAACGATCTTATTAAAGACGGTGGTGCCAATATGAGTGCGGGTGAAAAACAGGTACTTTCTTTAACAAGAACTTGTCTACTTAATCCTCATATCTTGATACTTGATGAAGCAACTGCGCATGTAGATCCTTATTATGAAAAAATCCTTCATGATGGAGTTGAAAATGTCATGGAAGATAAGACTTCATTTATAATTGCGCACAGACTAGATACAATTAAAGAGTGTGATAGAGTGCTTGTATTCTCTGACGGTAAACTTGTCGAAGTTGGTAGTCCAGATGGACTTATGGATGAGAAGGGTGTTTTCTTTGGATTAACGCAGGCCCAAGAGTTTGTTGAGTCTTAGGCCTTATTTTATTTTTATTTAAAAGACTTGATTACTTTATAAGTTGAAGGGGATAGGTACTCACTATATTCATCCCATATTGCTCTGGCATCTTCAATTGTTGAGTTGGCATTTAGTTCGTGAGTTACTTCTTCAAATAATGCATTTACCTCTGCAACTTCACTATTATAAATATTCAGATCATGTTTTGAAACTCCTAACTCAACGGCCTGGTCTGGGCCTAGCTCAGAAAAAGTTACTGTTGATGTTTCACTGTCTAACATTACTATTCCAGCGATAATTCCTATTCCAAAAATATTAAGGCAAGCAAACTCGTGGCATAAACCAATTTCATCACCAACAAATACTCCTACATATCCAACTCCTGGTGCTGCTAGTCCTGCTAATGCTAATGGAGCATTACCTGTGGCAACTCCAACAATTGCGTGAGATTTTACAACCGGAATTGTCATCATTAATAAGCAAAGTGATATTGTGCGAAATATATTCTTCATGGTCTCTCCTCCAGGTTTTTATCTAGGGGAGTTATAGCGAATGTATTTGGTCGATTCAATTGAACTTGTTGACGAAATTCACTAAGAATTGTCAATATTACAAATTACTGCTGTAAATCTAGCTATTTAGAACATCTGATTTTGTGGTTCTTTAGGGATTTATTCCATCTCTTGCAGAACTTTGAAGCACTTTTAAATTTTAAATCTCTAAAATCTCTTTTAATATGTGCTTGGTAGCTTGCAATAACCCCTGTTCTATAATTAGGTTTTATTTTATCTAACTCACTTAGAAAGGCATCCCAAAATACCTTTGAATTCTTTGCTTCGTCATTCTCTAAATATGCTAGTGATATATAATAGAGGCTTGGAAGGTAGTATAGTTTATGATCAAAGATTCTTTTGTCGTCTAAGATTCTTCTAAAACCTTGGATAGAGTTTTTGATATTCATTTCTTTCAAGCTTAGAGTCGCTATCATTTGTATATCTAGCATATCTGAAAGGTATTTCATGTCTTCAATCTCTTTGTTTTCTTTAGCATTAAGTTTGTCTATGACGGCCTCAGCAGTTCTCTCTATTCCTGATTGAAGATAATTAAAAACTCCTTCAAATAGAATTTCACTAAAATGTTTTCCCGGAAGTTTTTCTTGTAACTTTAGCCTCGCTTCTTTTATTTTATTCTGTCTTAAATATATCCTCGTAGTTGCGGCCGATCTCATTGGACCAAACCATTGTTCTCCAACTGTCATGAGGCCAAAGAATGCTTTAAATCTATAATCGTTAATCATTTTAATAAGGTCGTTTATTCGTTTCTTCCTTTTTGGAGTTTCTTTTAAGTTTGATAGGGCATGTGCTTCTAGTTCCCACATCATTATTCCTATAATATATTTTCCTCTATTTTCTGACTCTTGGGCCTCTTTTAATAGCTTTTCGTTTTGATTTGTCTCTAGGAAGTACGCACTTCTTTGATTATGAAGAATATGGAATTGGTCCTTACCGCTTGACTCATCTTGTAGAGCGTCGAAGCATTCGTTGAGCTTATCAAACTCGTACCTGTAAAGTAGACTTAGACAAAGATAGACAAGCGTCTCTTGACTACCATCTTTATAGGTATCATATGAATCTAAAAATAAGGCCTCTGATGCTTTGGGGTAACCTGAGTGGGTCTTCTTTAACATTTTCATGTCTAAGGTTGCACAAGATGTCATAACGAAGTTAAGCACTAGAAAAGTTATTCCATAAAAACCATTTCTCATAATACCCTCTCGGTTATGGGTAGTTTAGCATCTCTATATTCTTGGTTGTGATTTTATGAACTTTGAAAGACTTATGGGCTAAAGCTATATTTACTCTTAATTTTTACGGAAGGGATGTGCAAAAAAAAGGCCCTCTTTTTTTTGAGGGCCTCTATATTATAATCTTTCTAGAACTGCTGCTGTGAAATCTGTTGTTCCCGAGTTACCACCCAGGTCTGCTGTACATCTGTCTTTATTTTTAATTACATCTGCAATAGCATTTCTTAGTCTTTCTGCTTTATCTGCCATATCTAAGTGATCTAGCATAAGTGCCGCTGCTAGCATAAGTGATGATGGGTTTGCTAGGTTCTTTCCTGCAATGTCTGGAGCAGATCCATGTACCGCTTCAAATATTGCGACATCGTCTCCAATATTTGCACCAGGCGCCATTCCTAGTCCACCAACTAGTCCTGCACATAAATCAGATACAATATCACCAAATAGGTTAGTGGTTACAATCATATCAAATTGATTAGGATTCATGACTAATTGCATACAAGCATTATCTACAATCATTTCTTTTGATTCAATATCAGTATTCTTTTTAGCAGCTTCTCTTGCCATGCTTAGAAATAATCCTGAAGTCGATTTAAGGATATTGGCCTTATGAAATGCATGAATTTGTTTTCTACCTTTCTTTCTTGCAAGGTTATAGGCAAAGTTTAAAACTCTATCACACCCTTTCTTAGTCACTACAGATTTAGACTCAGCTGTTTCACCGTCTTCTGATACAACTTGTCCAGCTCCACAGTAGAGACCTTCAGTATTTTCTCTGATAGTTAGAATATCAATATTTTCATATCTAGCTTTTGTACCTTCATAAGTTACAACAGGTCTTACGTTTGCATAGAGGTCAAACTTTCTTCTAAGAGTTACATTAATAGAAGTGAATCCTCCACCACTAGGTGTTGTTAATGGACCTTTTAGAGCAATTTTATTCTTTGCTATCAGGTCGATTGTGTCTTGTGGAAGAAGGTCATTCCCCTTATCAAGAGAAGTTATTCCCGCTTGCGCATATTCATACTCAAAGTCACACTCTAGTTTCTTAAGTACTTCAATTGTTGCTTCTGTTAGGCTTGGTCCAATCCCATCACCTGGGATTACAGTAATTTTAGTTGACATGAATGCTCCAATAAATTGTTTGCTTAGAGTTATCATGTGTAGTGAATGTTGGCAATTGTGGGGAGCTTAATAGACCGGTGTCCTGAACAGACACCGGTTATTTATTTACTTAATATTTAAAAGTTCTACATCAAAGATAAGTGTTGCTCCTGGACCAATTGCCGGTGGTGCACCTTGATCACCATAAGCTAGTGATGAAGGAATAAATAGTTGCCACTTTGAACCTTCAGTCATTAGCTGAAGAGCTTCAGTCCAACCTGCAATTACTCTATTTACTGGGAATGTTGCAGGAGTTCCTCTTTGGTATGAAGAATCAAAAACTTCTCCATTGATAAGACGACCTTCGTAATGTGCTTCAATTTCATTTTCAGCAGTTGGCTTATTTCCTGTACCTTCTGTAAGTACTTTATACTGAAGTCCACTTGGAAGAGTTTGAACTCCCTCTGCACTTTTGTTTGTCTCAAGAAATTTCTTTCCTTCTTCAACATTTGCAGATGCCGCTTCTTTCATCATTTCAGCTTGCTTTGCTTGCATAATAGTTTGAAAAGAAGTCATTACTTCTTGAATTTCTTCCTGTCCCATTTCACTTGGCTCTCCAGCAAATGCTGATGAAAGTGAAGAACAGAATGTTTCCATATCTGCTTGAATACCTTGATTCTTAAGGTCAGAACCAATTTGTTGTCCTAGAATATAACTTACTTTTTTCCAATCAATACTCATAAAATCTCCTGTGAGTTAAGCAGAAGTTATATCATTACTAGGCATTGATTAAAAATCACTTTGCGTCATTTGAGGGGGATTTTCTCTTTGAGGAGCTCTTTATTCTCTTGAAACCAAGTATCTGTGTCCCAGTTCTTTAGAATTGTTTCTCTTTCTGAACTGTCAAAGCTAACTTTGTTATTTATAATATTTGAAAAGCTTCGGGTAAAGTTTTCTAAGTCAGATTCTACAATATTTACTGATTCAATTCCTTCTCTTCCTAGAGGTGTCGAAAGGACTATCCCATTTGTCATTAGAGCTTCAACTATCTTAAGTCTTGTACCACTTCCATGTTGAAGAGGAACAAGGTGTAAGTATGACTCTGCAAAAAGGGCCGATACCTCATTGTGGTCGAGATTTTCTCGAAGAGTGAAGTTTGATTTCTTTATCATTTCTCTTTGTTCATTACTCGGATTTCTACCTGCGATAATAAACTCAAAGCTTTTGAGGTGCTCTGTATTTATAACTGAGTTAAATTCATTACAGAGGTATTTAACAGCTTCAACATTTGGGAAATAATCTAGAGTACCAATAAAGAGGATTTTATTTTTATCTTTGGCCGTATAGTAGTTATCTTTATTTATAAGGTTAGGTACCGTTATTACCTTTTCTCTCAGCTTAGGTCTCTTGGCGATTAGTATAGACCTTTCTCTTTCACTGCAAACTAATGTTAAATCACTATTTTGAATCATATTCATTTCATGATTTTCAAAGTTCTTCTTGTAAAAACTATCTTCTCTTCCGTAGAAGTTTTCAAATTCTAAGTTGTGTGCATTGAAAATTGTGAAGGGTCTCTTTGTATTTCCTTTTAACTTCCAGTTAAATTGTCTGAGGTTATCAAGGTGAACAATGGGATTGTCCTCAACAACTATTTCTTTTCGTTTTAATAGGATAAATGGGTTCTTACCAAAGAGTAGTAGTTCAAGATAGCTCTTAACACTAAATACTTCAGTAGCATCATCATTAAACTTATCTGATAACTCTAGGCCTAGAAGTTGATAGATTCTTCTTATGGCCGTAATTCTGAGATGTGCACCACCAAATTTTGTAGACTTATCCAGGGATGAAATGAAGTTTAGTTTCACCTTTATTACCAAAGTGATTCTGTTGTAAGAACTCCATGGGCCATATTAATTTTTAACGGAGTAACTTCATTAATAGAAAGTGCCTGCATATAACCAAGTACTAAGGCCAGATTTGTAACATCTGTCGCAGCATACTTTGAGTCAATCTTCTTATCATTAAGCTTTGCTCTTTTTAATAAGGTCTTTAAGAGATTGGTTTGATTATACTTCTTCTTACCAAGTTGTCCTCTAACTGAGTAATAGTGGACTCCACCAACTCCAATAACTTGGTGGCCCTTAAGCTGTCCAAGTAGAGGTCTTGCATCTTTTGTTGCGTAATCTCTTGCCATAGACATTGAGTTTACAGCAGTTTTCTTTCCAAGAGGATTAGGTGACTTTCTTTTCTTCTTATAGAACTTTTTTAAGAGCTTATTTTTAAAACTTACTGAAGCAAGTTTTCCTAGGTAGATTGTTTTTTCTTTTCCCTCAGATGGTTTTACTATTTGCATACTTCCGCCGCCAATATCCCAGACAGCGATAGGCTTAGAAGTAATCTTTCCAGATGTTTTGGCCATAGACATGGCCGAGTTATATCCAAACAGAGCTTCATCTTCTTGAGTGATTACTTTAATTCTAAACTTTACTGATTTCTCAATTTTTGACTTAGTTTCAGTAGCGTTAGAAGCTGTTCTAAAAGCTGATGTTGCTACAGCTCTAATTTTCTTAGCACCTTGAGATGTCGCTAAGAATCTAAGTTCATTTAGACCTTTAATGGCCTTGGCGGTAATATCGTTATTAAATAAATTTTTCTTGTTTCTTTGGAGTGCTTCTTTAAAAGGTATTGCTCGTTGTGCTTCAAATACAACATGATCAATGGTTCTTTGACATGTATTAACAAGTGCAACTACTAACTTAGAGGTTCCTGAGCCAATGTCTATGGCCCCTCTTTTTTCAAAACATGAGCTATTAGTATGCTCAGATTGTTGAGTGATTGCGCAACTTGATATTGTTAATAGTATAAATAGAGCAATAAAACTTCTAACGATAAACAAATGCATCTCCTCTGACGTTTTCTATGATCTTAGAAACTTGAACTTTCTTCTTAGTTCCCTCTTCGGCAGATTTTAAATATTCTTTGTACATCTTTTTAATTGCTTGTCCGATTGCCTTTCCCATCATTGGTGGAACAGCATTTCCAATTTGGCGCCATTGAGCAGATAGTGGACCTTCAAAAATGAAGTCATTTGGGAAGCTCTGTACTTTTGCAGCTTCTCTTTGAGTGAGATATCTATTTTCTGTAGGATGATAGTAGCTATGTCTATGTGTCATAATAGTTGGTGACACACTATTTCTATCAAGTCTTTGAAATTTAGTTTGGCGAAATCTTCCTTCTCTAATTGTTTGCCAATCGACACCCAATTTTAAAGATGGTGTGAGATAAGCTTTCTCATCTCTTTCATATCTAATTCCTTTTCCTTCAGGAATTCTTTTAAGTCTTCTTTCATCAATCTTAGACTTAACCTTTGCAGATTCTAAATCGTGATTGTGAATTGTTCCATCTTTACATTCAAGATCAGCGAAGGCCTCTCCCACTGTATAAGGAGCTCTATAGGTCTTTGCAATAATGGTGTCGTGAGTCTTTTTTGGAAAGTTAACTTTCTCGTTTACTCGACTTCCAATAAAAATAGTTCGTCTTCTCTTTTCCGGAACACCATAGTGTTGTGAGCTGAGGACTTGAACATCCATATTGTAACCAAGAGATCCAAACTTTTTAAAGATCGATTTTAGGGTACTCTCGTTCTTCTTTGCTAGAAGTCCTGTAACATTCTCAATTACAACAAATTCTGGCTTAGTTAATCTTACGATTCTAACGAATTCCATAAAGAGGTTATTACGCATATCTTCTGGGTTACCCGGTCCAACTGTTGAAAAACCTTGGCAGGGTGGGCCACCAACAACAAGGTTGATTTTTCTATCACCCAAGATCTGTTTAATTTGCTTATTTGAGAACTTTGTAACATCGCCACAGAATGGATGAGCATTCTTGTGGTTCTTTGCAAATGTTGTCATTGCGTGTTTGTTGAAGTCTATTCCCATGACACAGTTAAAACCTGCCATTTCCAGACCACATGAAAAACCACCAGCGCCACTGAAGACGTCGATAAAATTAAGCTTTCCTTTTCCTGTCATATCGTCCCTGTAATTTTGTGAAGTGTAGGGAATTATTATCATTTTAACAGGGGTAAACTGTCAAATATTACGCGGCATGTTTGTTGCTGTTTTCGACATAATTTCTATCATCTTGTGGTGAGTCATCAACAGAAGTTGAAATTATATGGAAGTTCTTCCTTGGTCCTTGTTTAATTTGTGCAACAAGTAAAGATTCCCATTGTTGAGGGATGTCACCTGAAACTATTATTGATCTCTTTTTGTCAGTTACTTCTCTTTTCATAATTCTGGCCATTCTTTCGTTTAGTCCAGGAGTGAAAGAGATTTTATCCATATGAATAAATACCATTTTCTGTGGAGAGCATAGAAATGACTTTAGAATTGAGAATAATTTAGCTGTTTCGTAATCGACTTGCTTTATAGGGTCCTCAAGATCATATCTCTTAAATAAGAACTCGTTGAGATGACTGGCATTTCTTTCTTCAAGTGCTTTAGCGCAATCAAACTTTTCTAAATCATTAGTTAATTCTCGAAAGAGGAATTCCTTAATAGTGATGTCTGACTCGAAATGAATCTTATCTTCAACGTAAGTGAAAGGAAATCTCCCTCTATAACCAGCATATTTTGAGAATGTCATAAATTCTTTTAAAGGATTAACGCTACAGTTGTTACTGAAACGAAATAGTCCACCATTTTGAAATAGTCTCTTCAATTCACTCATAAATTATCTCCTAAATACATCTTCTTATCGACTTAAATTTCATCAACTTAAATACAAGAGTAAATTGCCTGTAATTACATAAAGCAGCTAGAAGGCCTATAATTTTCTTATGGATTTAAAGACTGGTGATACTGTTATTATTGGCATGGATGGAGGGATTGACTCCACTGTTGCTGCATATTTATTAAAGAAGCAAGGTATGAATTGCATTGGTGTTTCTGTCATCTTTCATGAAGATGATATGGACGATTTTTCTGAGCTTGTTTCATCCTGGCTACCGGATGATCTTGAGCACGTAAAAGAAGTTTGCAAAGTCTTGGAGATTCCGTTCTATGCAACAAATGCCAGCGATCTTTACTTTGATACTGTAGTCGATAAGATAACAGCAGCAAGACTGTCAGGTCAGGCCTATGAGCCAATGATTGATAGAACATCCGCTGTTCTTAATACCCTGCTTTCTAAAAGAGATGCCCTTGGTGCAAAAGTTGTAGCGACGGGACACTTTTGTAAGATATTAAAAAATCAAACAACAGGAATGCTTAATCTTTATAGAGGAAATGATTTAGAAGAGGATGATAGTTATTATCTAACAAAGATGGATACAAAGCTTCTCGAGTATCTTCACTTTCCTCTTGCTGAGCTAAGAGAGCAAGAGGTGCTAAAGGTGGCGGCCCTTATTCCTACAAAGTTTAATATTGATAAAGAGGCCAGAAGAGAAAGTAGACTGAACTTTATGCAAAATGAAGGCGTTAAAGAGCTAGTTGAAAAGTATTCCGCTCCTAAACTAAGACGTGAAGGGATCGTTTTAAATTATTATGATTCAGGAACAGTTGGTGATCACGAGGGAATACATCAATTTTTTATTGGCCAGAACAATGTACCAATTAAAGGAAAAGTTGCTCGTGATAAAGAGTCTCAAGTGCTAAGAGTTGTACCGTCAACAGGTACAGTCCTTATGGAAAAAGAGGAGAGACTGAAGTTTTCTCATGCTTATTTGATTCAATTCAATGCTGATGAAAATCTTAATAGGTCACTACCAATGAATTGCTACGCAATGTTAGGACCTCGAAAAGAAGTTATTAAGTGCACTCTCTATTTTAAAAATAATGGATCTGTCTTAGTCGATTTTATTGATGAAATTCAAGGTGTATTGGCCAGAGGACAGTATGTTGTTCTGTATAATAAAAAAGGAATTGGAGCACGTGTTGTCGGTGGAGGAGTCGTAAGAATTTCTGGCTACTTTGATGATGGTGATTTCATGACATTGCCTAAAACTAAAGACCAAGAAGAAGACTTAGAGAATCAAGAAAAACAAAAGAAGAAGGATTTAGGGTTTTAGATGAAGAGATTAGTAATATTTTTATGCTTTGTACTTAGCTTTCTTTCAACTGATGTATTTGGTTATGTTCTTCGTGACTATGATAGAAACCCAAAGAGCTCTCATCACCTTTCGAGATCACTTAAAAAATTTAAAAAAGAGGAGCTTATAAAAATCCTCAGAGGTTTTGTAAAAGAAACCAGACCAACTCGTATTATTGGAAGTAAGGGGCATTTCAAGTCTGTAGACTACGTCCTCAATCATATCTCTACAAAAACAAATAAAGAAGGAGAGTTAGTCGTTATTGATGACTTTACTCCTGATATTGATCAAGCAATAAAGATGTATAACGCTGACCTTGAAGACATCAAAAAATCTGGTCTTAATCAGAAATCTGCTGAGTTTAAAAGACTTTCAAACTTTACAATGACTAGAAATAAACACCTTGAAAAGTTAAGAAAACAAAGAGGGCGAAATATTATTTGGGAAAAGAAAGGCTCAGTATCTCCTGAAGAAGTTATAGTTATTGGTGCTCACTACGATACTGTTGCCTATGATAAGAAGACACTTAAAGTCCTTCCTGATGTTCCCCAACCTGGAGCAGATAATAACGCTTCTGGAGTTTCAATAAGTCTTGCTCTAATTGAAGTTCTTTCGGAACTAAAGCTAAAGAAAACTGTGAGAGTTATATTCTTTGATTTTCAAGAGTTTGGTTTTTTAGGATCTTGGGATTATGCTAAGAAGTTAAAAGAAGAAAAAAAGAAAGGCCTAAAAGTTACCAGCTACGTAAATCTCTTAATGCTTGGACATGATTCAAAGATTCAAGATAAGGCCAAAAAGTATGGAAATATGAAGCTATACTATTCTAGACCTGGATCGGAAACTCATGCTGTAGAGAAGACTGTTGCAACAAAGCTTGCATCTATGGGAAAAAAGGTTGGAACTAGAGTTAAATTTATGGCCGAAGAAAATAGCTTTTCAAATGGAGATAATGTTTCTTTTGTCGAGAACGGTATTCCAGCGATCACGTTCACGCAAAACTGGGAAGATGACTTCAATTCTAAGCGTATTCATACTTCAAGAGACTTCGTAGAAACCCTCAATTTTGATACTCTTTATGGAAGTTTTCTCTTCGTTTCCCAGGCCATATCGAGCTGGGCGCTAAATATTGATAAATAATTCCCAGATCTGAGCTTTTAGTTCACTAATTACTGTGTATTTGGTAAGTAGGTGGAATGAGTATTGGAAAAGGTAAAACAGTAATTATTGGTATGTCAGGAGGGGTTGATTCTTCTGTTTGTGCCGCTGTATTAAAAGAGCAAGGCTATAACGTCATTGGTATGTTCATGCGTAACTGGGAAGAGTTCGATGAAAATGGTGTTTGTGAGGCCTCTAAAGAGTATGCAGACGTTATAACTGTATGTGAGAAGCTTGATATCCCTTACTACTCAGTCGACTTTGTTAAAGAGTATAAAGACAATGTCTTCTCTCACTTTGTTTCTGAATATGAACAAGGTTTTACACCTAATCCTGATATCCTATGTAATAGAGAAATTAAATTCAAAGTCTTCTTTGAAAAAGCAATGGAGCTTGGAGCAGACTATCTTGCAACAGGTCACTATTGCCAAAATATCCTCATTGATGGAAAGCACAGACTTGTAAAAGGAAATGATCCAGGAAAGGACCAGACATATTTTCTCTACACGATGAGAGAAGAAGTACTGGCAAAGGTTCTCTTTCCTATCGGACATATTCCAAAATCTGAAGTTAGAGAAATTGCAAAAAAGTACGATCTCATTACTGCTAATAAGAAAGACTCTACGGGAATTTGCTTTATTGGTGAGAGAAACTTTAGACAATTTCTGTCCAACTATATTCAAATTAAGCCAGGTAAGTTTGAACTTCTAAATGGTGAAGTTGTAGGTGAGCATCAAGGTGCGACTTACTATACACTTGGTCAAAGAAAAGGTCTTGGGCTTGGCGGTCCAGGTGAGCCATGGTTTGTTGTCGCTAAAGATATTGAGAGAAATGTTGTCATCGTTGAAAGAGGTGAATTTCACCCTGCTCTTTATTGTGATGATTTAACTGCAACTGAATTATCTTGGGTTGAAAAAGATTTTGTTCCGAGCACTCCATTTAAAGCAATGGCAAAAGTTCGCTATCGTCAAAAGGATCAGGCCTGTACAATTGTGGAGTATTCAAAGGATAGAGTTAAAGTCGTTTTTGATGAACCGCAAAGAGCTGTAACACAACGTCAGTCAATTGTATTCTACGTTGATATGGATGGAGAAAGTGTTTGCCTTGGTGGAGCGATGATTGAAAACCCTGGCGCCAGCTATTTTGAAATGAATAAAGCGGTAACGTCTAAAAGAGAAGTTACCACAAATTAGGATCGTTTAAATCCATTCCATCTTTCTTCTTGCCTCTGTTTTTAAAGTGCTCGCGTTGCTCATAGGACATGCAGTCCTTTCCGCTTTCGTTCTTCACAAGAATTGACGGCATTTGCATAGATTTTAAGTTATATAGAGAACAGCCTCTTGGAGCATATTTATCCCACGTGTTTTGATAGTGTTTACATTGCATACAGTTTACTCTGGCCATGTATCCTCCTTGATACCATTATATTATAACACAAAATAAAATCTGTATAACTTCCTGAAAATATAGATATTTAGACCGTCCATTTACCTGTCAGTGCGACCAAAGTTTAGACAACGTCACCACTGTGTAGGAGTCTTATTTCGATAGCTTGGCCCTACTCTTCATTGGCATACTCTGTGCAGTATAGTGGGAGAGTTAAGAGATAATACGTTAACCAAAGGTAGAAATGAGCAAGAACAGAGCACATCCAGAAAATGACGATGTCATTGTAATGTTTCCGGCGAGCAGGAATTTTGAAAAGGTTGAACAAAACCAAAATCCAATTCCTGAATTAAAGAGAGAAGTTGAAAAACGTCTCACCTTTAATGAACGCACTAGGCTTGAGCTACCTCGTGAGATGAGTAATCTCACCCAGGCATGCCATTCCCTAGAAGTTCGCCTCAATGTCTTAGAAGAGGTCCACGATAGACTCAAATTCTATCTCGACGATCTCGAAACTGAGCTATCAAAAAAATGATTGCCATCTAATATATTTCTATATAATATTTCATCCCCCCAAGAGTTATACGCTCTTAACCGGGCAAAAGCACCCTCCGGGGTGCTAAGTTCGGGTTTACATATGGGAAAAGTTCTTTTAAATTATACTTAAATATCTAAGCTGCAGTGGTGGAATTGGTAGACACGTGCCCTTGAGGGGGGTATGCCGCGAGGCGTGGAGGTTCAAGTCCTCTTTGCAGCACCAATATTTTTTCTAATTTTCAAATATTTAAATCTTAGACTTTCTAATCAATTCAATTAACTTTTTACTGACAATACTCTTGTGTTTCTCTGGCCTATATATAAGACAGATCTCGTCTTTAAAGATTGGCGCGCCTTTTAAAGGAATTAGCCCCTTGTGAAGTTTTGCTACTCTGGTTGGAAGAACTCCATAACCCATACCTTCTGAGGTAAGGTTCGCTATGACTTCTAAGTTTGCTGATTTTATCTGTCTATCAAAGCTAAAACTCTTTTTGAGTTTCTTAATGATTGTTTGTGACTGAAGAAGATTCTCGTCAAAAATAAGTCTCTTTAAAGATTTTGCTCTATGAAAGATTGTAACATCATCTGTACATAACTTTATTATAACGAGATCTGGATGTTTTACAGGATTAACAACAATACCAAAGTCAGCTTCCCAACTAATAACTTTCTCTGTCATTTCTCGTGATAGTCCATGCATAAAGTTGATATCAAGATCAGGATACTCTTTTGTTATTGATGGTAGGAACTCTTTGAGCGAATACAGGGCCACTGAGGGATGAATCGCAAATGTATAACTTGCTTCAATATGTCCAGATTCTGAATTTGCAAGGTTCTGTGCTTGCTCCCAATTAAAAATCAACTTTCTGGATCGTTTTAGGAACTCTTCTCCGAGTTTTGTAAGCTTCGTCCCACTTTTAAGTCGTATAAGCAGATCTCCGCCAAGTTCTCTTTCGAGACGCTTAATAGCATAGCTTAAAGCAGGTTGAGAAATGCCTAGAATCTCTGAGGCCCGAGTTACATTTTCAGTTTCACTAACAGTTATAAAATATTTGATATCATCTAAAGATAAAGACATAAGAATATTTTATCACAGTAACAAATTTAAGTCATTTTATTTATGAGCTAATTGAAACTATAACCTTTTCATAGCTTTGAAGTTGTATTCAAAGAGAGGAGGAGAGGAAATGAGAAAATTATTTATTGGAGCAATTGTATTAGCGAGCTTTTCGACTATTGCGAATGCTGATGTTTTAGAAATAAAACAAATGAAATGTAGAAAAGGTAATGTTTTCAATGGTCCACAATCTTGTGGTTTTGGAGAGAGAAGTTTTGTAAACCTCTCTATTGGAGAGATGGCACTGCCTCGATTTGGTGAGGTGCCATTTAGAAAATTTCGACAAATCTCAATAGATATTAAACTTGCTAGAGGCTGCTACTATATAGGAGAGAGATTCAAGGTTGATGGGCAAATAGCTACAAAAAGTTTTTCCGCGCATAGAGTAGAGCAAATCCATAGAGCTGCGATTCATAGCAGTAGTATTCTTGATAAGGATATAACTACAGCTTTTATAAAATTTCCAGAAAATATGGATGAGGTGCAAGAATTTGAAGTTGAAATTAATTTAGTAAGAAATGTCGTTGATACTAATGGAAGTATTAGTACAAGAAACCGTATATTCACAACAGTTTGTGAATTAAATTAGGAGAAATTATGAAAGTAATATTAATTTTAATGTTTGTTATAAGTTTTAATGGGGTACGTGCAGAAGAAATCTTTCTTCCTCTAGGTCAACCAAGTCTTTATGTGGGAAGTTTTTCTGACGTAGAAAAAGATCTCAAAGATAGAATTTTAGAAGTCGCTAAAGAGAAGTGTGGTGATCTTGATAATGCAAATGTAGGAAAAACTCATCTAAGCTTAAGATTAGGTAATGTCTTGATTCATAATTCTATGATGGATGGAGATAGAATTGAAGGATCTTACCCCGTATCAGGTGCTAGGTTTACTTTAAATTGTACTAGAGAATTATGAAAAGAGAGTTTTGAAAGTTTCAAAAAAAATGGAATCGAACTCTTTAATATGATCCTCTTCCATGATTACTAGTGCTTCTTTAGGGGAGATTGGGTCATATCCCTCTCTAGTAAGCACTAGATCACAGAAGAGGTCAGTTATATAAACGATTCTCGCTGGAGGATAGATGAAATCTTTTTTCAAGTTAAAAGGATATCCTTCACCAATACAGTTTTCATGATGTTGTAGAATTATTTGTGAAAGTTCTATCGGGAAATATTTAAGATCACTTACTATATCAGCGCCGTGTATAGGATGATTTCTAAGTGATTTGAACTCGTCGTCATCAAGTTCACTTAAATCTTTATTAGCGATACTAACATCAATATCTTTAAAACCAATGTCGTGATATACAC
The DNA here is from genome assembly GCA_001874305.1 of Bacteriovorax sp. MedPE-SWde. GTDB lineage: Bacteria > Bdellovibrionota > Bacteriovoracia > Bacteriovoracales > Bacteriovoracaceae > Halobacteriovorax_A. The sequence continues at coordinate 136,916 of MPCU01000012.1, forward strand.
CCGCAAGAGATAGAAGCTTAAAGGTCTCTTCACTTGTCCAATCGAGCTGTTTTGCTAACAATATATTGTATATACTTACTCCCATACAGTGAGAGAAGAAATGATCGCCAAGGTTATTAAGTTCCTCTAGGAGATTCATTGCACGCTTATTGTCAGAAATTATATCTAAGGATGAAGTAACGTAATCCTTTGCCATTTCAAAATTCTCTCTACTTAAGCTCTCATGATAGATCTTTTCTGCCATGATCTTTCCCGCATTGAGAATTATATGTTCGCTAGCACCTGGGGTCGTTACTAGTTTTTTATTCGATATGGCCTTGGCCTGTGTAAGGGATTTATTAATTCGCGCTTCATAGTCTTTTGAAGTGAGGTACAGTTCGAGAATATTTTTGTCTTTTAACTTAGCGACCTGGTCTTGATTTAATGTTGCTGTGTTGTTAGCAATTTTGACATATTTAATATCTGACAGTTTTACAAAGATGGGGCATTCAAATACTTCATCTTTAAGAAAGTTATCTATTGGTACTGAAACATATTCTAAGCTTCTCGTATTTATTACTTCACCTTCTTTAGCGTGAATAAGCTTGTCAACAAGATCTAAGAATTCAAGTCTTCGAAGTGGTTTACTAAGAAAATGAGAAATCCCTTCTTCGTATAACTCTTTAACTTTTGGAATATGAGAATATGAAGTCATGACGATAATTGGTATTTTTGATTTTTCCCTTAACCAATGTACTAACTCAATTCCATCAATTTCTGGCATCTCAATATCGGTAACTAATAAATCGACCTTTGCAGAGTCAAGTATCTCCTCGGCCATTCGTCCATTAGAGGCCTGCATGATTTGATACTTCTCTTTTAACAAAACCTGTTTTAGGAGAGCAATTATGTCAGGGTCATCATCGACCAAAAGTATTTTCTTTGGCACAAGTATCCTTAACTGAGTTGGTTCAGGTAAGTATAGCATGTGAATGTGTTTACGTTATAACTGTTGGTTTTTCTTATCTAGAGTGAACCTTACAGCTTCGTATAATCTTTTTGAGTCTATCATTTCTCCTGATAATCATGGCACTTCTTTATCTTGAGTTAAGAAATCTTGACTCATGTATAAGTATATATGCCCGATCAATACAATATACATTGGAGATATTATGAATGGAATTTTGATAGGAGCTATAAGCTTATTATTAATAGGTTGCTCAACTGTAACTAAAGAGAAAGTTAACAAGATACCTCTAAAGGGTCAAATCTCTAAGACTCTTATGAATGAAAACTATAAGGGTCTTAAACGTAAGGTTGCGATAGCAAGATTTACTAATGAAACAAGACATGGATCAAGCTTCTTACTCGATAAGGATAATAACCGTGTCGGCAAACAAGCTATGGATATTCTTTCTGCACGTCTTTCCTCTACTGGGAAATTTATCATGATGGAAAGAAGCGATATGAAAAATATTGAGAATGAGAGAAAACGATCTAATATTAAAACTAATTTGCTTGATGCGGAATATCTAATTGTTGGTTCAGTGTCTGAGTTTGGTCGCAGTACAGTGTCTGAAGTTGGTGTGTTTTCAAGAAATAAAAAACAGAAAGTATATGCGAAGGTTAATGTGAGACTGCTTGATGTTAAGACCGGAGAAATAGTCTTTTCTGAAGAAGGTGAAGGTGAGGCGTTTTCTGAGGCAAACTCAGTATTTGGTGTAGGTGCTAAGGCTGGATATGATGAGTCCTTAAATGATAAGGCGCTGTCGGCCTCAATTTCAAAGCTTGTAAGTAACTTAATTGAAAACCTTATGGATAAACCATGGGAGTCTAGAATTATATCAAAGCAGAATGGAATGTATATTCTAGCAGGTGGAAAAAAACAAGGTGTTAAGACAGGGGATATCTTTTCTGTTGTTTCTCCAGGGCGTAAGGTTAAAAATCCTCAAACTGGAATAGACATAGTGTTGCCCGGATCTGTTGTTGGAAAACTTAAAGTTATTAAACTTGCAGGAAAAGGAAGAAATGAAATCTCTATTTGTATGTTGGAACATGGGAAGTTATCAGCATTGAAAATTTCTAAACTCATTGTAAGAGAGGTCCAAAAATGAAAATCGCAATCCCATTAATATGCTTGTTGTTTATAACTATTAGCTGTGGAACCTATAAGTCTCAAACACAAATTGATAAGTATTCTTATCTTCAACTTGTCGGTGAAGTAAATGGGGAAAAGCTTATATTGGATAATGGGACAGCAATCAAATTAGGTGAGTCTACTGAATCATTTGACTTGAATGGTAGGACTGTTACTAAGATAAGAATTGAGAGAGGGAAGCATATTGTAAAGATCACAAGAAATAACGAAATAATTATTAATAGAACATTCTTTGTTTCATCAGGGAATGTTTTCGAGATGGAGTTACCATGAATTTTAGAAAACTTTTTTTGATAGCTAGCGCTTTTGTATTTTTGTCTAGTTGTGCGCAGCTGAGTTCTTCAAAGCTGTATTGGGGTAATTACTCTAATACCCTATATAATCTAAAGAAGAATCCTAATAAAGCAACACTTGTTGCTCATAAAAGTGAACTTCAACGTATTATTGAGAAGTCTAAGGAATTGAATATCTTGGCACCTCCTGGAATTCAAGCAGAACTAGGGTTTATGTATCTTAACGAGGGAAATAAAGATTTAGGAATTGGATTAATTAACAGTGAATCGGAGACTTACCCTGAATCAAAATTTTTTATGAGTAAAATTTATCAACAAGTTAAAACAAAGAGAAAGTAATGAAGAAATTATTTGGAATATTGTTATCAGTATTAATGATTACAAGTTGTAGTACTACAACAACTAAAAATAAAGCATATTCGAAGATGTATACTGAAAAACCTACAAGTATAACTGTCCTCCCTGTTGTTAATAACAGTACTGCAGCGGACGCGCCACTACTTTATCTCTCTACAGTTGCAGAGCCTTTGGCAAATAATGGTTATTATGTATTTCCAATCGAGATTACAAATCAGATGTTTACTAAAGAAGGAATCACTAGTGGGCGACAGTTAGAAAGTGTACCGATTAAGAAATATGGAGAGATGTTTGGAACAGATTCTGTCTTAAGTGTAACAATCAATAAGTGGGATACTAATTATATTGTTATAGCTGGTGACGTTACAGTTGAGTTAGAAACTAAAATTATGTCTACAAGAACTGGAGAAACACTTTGGTCTCAAAAAAGGACTCTATCCGTTCCAACACAACAGCAATCGTCTGGTTTTATTTTAGTAGACCTAATAACTACTGCAATTAGTACTGCTATGACTGACTATATCCCCGTTGCAAGGCGACTAAATCAAATTGTATTTAGTACTGTTCCTGCAGGGAAATATAGTGTGAAACATGGAAAAGATGGTGATCAAGTTATCCATATAACTAAATAATTATTTTGATACTGTAAGCCTTACAGCTTCGTATAATCTTTCTGGGTCTATCATGCCTCCTGATAAACATGGCAGTTTTTCCTTTGGAACAAATGCTGTCTCAATGACGAGCTTCTTAAGTTCAAGAGGAGATAGATCTGGATTTATTTCATGAGCTTTTAATATAATATTTAATGCGAATGGTGCGGCCATTGATGTTCCATTAAGGGCCAGTGTTCCACCACCAGAATGCGCTGAGATAACGCCTTTTCCTGGTGCGAAGATATCCACATTCTTATTTCCGTATTTTGAAAAAGATGCTTTCTTTAAGTCTGCTCTATTTACATTCTTATAGTCTGCTGTATTTAATGCACCTATAACTAGCATGTTTTCAAATTCGTATGCTGCTGGGTAGTTTGCTGCACCAGGAATATCAAGATTGAGACCTGATCTTCCATTACCGGCGGCAATAGTAAAAAGAGTTTTTGGATTTGATGAAATTAGTTTTTCTAACTCAACAAAGGACTCCTTTGGTGCTGACATCATGGCCCCTGGGCTACCAATGGCAAAACTCATATTAACAAAGCCTACCTTGTTGGCCTTTATATATTTTGAGGCCTTTGCGAGATGCTCTGGAATTGCGACATCACCTGCAAAACCTACAAGGCCATAGTTCTTTGTTCCTTCCATTGCTTTTGAGGCAACATGTGTTCCATGGGAAACAGGGTAGGGAGTATGTGTCAGAAAGTGTGTTTCTCTTATATTATTATCATCTCTAAGTAAGTCTAGACCTGCATCGTCTTGCATATGCCAGCCATGACTATCATCTACTCTTCCATTTCCATCATTATCAATGCCATCAAATGGAATATCTTCTCCAGTACTATAGAGATACTTTGTAATAGACTTATGTGTGATATCAAAACCGGTATCAATGACAACAACAGGCGATCTCTTTGATTTATAGAATGAATAAGCTTCACTAAATTCATCTTCATTTTGAGATTGTCCTCTCAATGTTTCAACAATACTAAATGGCGCTGACTCATGATAGTTACCAAGTACATTTCCTGCAGGATCGATAGAGGTAAAACTCTCTACATAGCCTGTATATTCAAGATCTTCTTTTAGTGAGATTAGAAAACTCTTTTCTAGTTTTTCATTCTTATCTATCTTATCGATTCTAAATGGGTAGTCTTCGTTTGGTTTAAAATGTCGAATTGCTAACGGTGTAAGTGAAGCCAGGTGGATCTTCCATTCTTTAATTAATACTTTTTCACCATTAACAATTTCATACTCTTCTTTTGATTTTAGTTTATCCGTTCTTGTATCTAAGACTGTTTTAATTACATTGACCGGTGAGAGGTACTTATAGATTGCATGATAAGTATAATTTCCGTCTGAACTCCATGATCTCTCTTCAGTTACACCATATGGGGAGTCATATATCTTCTCTCCAACTAAGTTACCATTTCGTGGGTGTGTCTCATTTTCTAAATAGAGAGATCCATCCTTACATACATATTGTGTCTTATAGCCAAACTCATCTATACTGAATTCTTTTTCAGGGCATGGGATTGCTAGTACATGAGTACTTAGGAGTAAAAGAGAGAGTTTCTTAAGCATACTTAGTCCTTTTGCAGAGAGTCATTGTTCTACCTTAAATTGAGATAACACAGCAAAGTATTGAAAACATTACCTAGAGTTAGACGTGCTAACTATTTGTATTCTCGAAATATTAATGCTACTAGTTAATGACAACAACATGGGACAGCTTATTAAAACTCTAGCACTTCTAATCGCACTGATTTCCACATCTCAAGTATGGTCAATGAATAAGGTCATATATGGATTAGATAATAGAGAGGAGCTTTCTCAAAGTCCTTTTAGCTACCTTAGCAACTCTGTAGCGTCGATGGTTTATAAGAGCGCACGCTATGACTATGATGAAGAGATCTCTAGTTTCCTATCTTCTGATTTAACAGAGTATAGAGCTGGGAAAACTTGTAGTGATATGCGCTTTAGAGAGCAAACAACTTTGGCAACTTGCTCAGGTTTTTTGATTTCAGATGAACTGCTCGTGACGGCCGGACACTGTGTTTTAAATTACGGACAATATGCAAATAACACATATACAGGTAGCTGCTCTCAAAATTTTTGGGTATTCAATTACGGCATAGACTCTATAGCTAAAGACGAGGTTACTGTCTCTTCTGAGGATGTTTATAATTGTGACAAGATCGTTGATGGTGCTTATACAGATACTAAGGATTACGCGATTGTTAAGCTGGGTCGAAAGGTTGTAGGGAAAACTCCTGTAAAGTTAAACTTAAACTTTGATTATACTTCTGAAGAGGAGGTTTTTGTTGTGGGTAATCCATCGGGTCTTCCAACAAAAATTTCTAATAAAGCTCAAATCTCAGACTCTTCACAGAAACATTTCTTTACTTCAAACCTAGATACATTTGCTGGTAATTCTGGTTCAGCTATTTTTAATAGTAATGCAGAGGTTATTGGAATCCTTGTCAGTGGTGAAACTGATTATGTACTTGATCAGGAAAGAAGCTGCTATATGGTAAATCACTGTGTAGATGTTAATGGAGAGTGCATTGACCCTCTTGTTGATAAGGCCTCTGGTGAAACTGGTACTAAAATCACAGTTTTAAACAGATACTTCAATAAATAATATCTCTAGAAACTATTGTTCATCTTGGGCTTAGACCTCTAAGTTCTTGAATTAATTTTCACTGTTAATATTCAGTAGCTCTAAGTTTACCTTTCTTAAGTGTATAAATACATTTTTTCGATGTATTATTTACTTAAGCTAAAGGAAACGGAGGTAAGTATATGAAAAGCATAATAACTATAAAATTAATTGTTTTACTACTTACTGTATCTCTTTCAGTTTCAACACAGGCAGCTCCAAAGAGTAATGCTAAAAAGGCAATGGCCTTTTGTTGGAAGAACACACAAGGTAAATGGTGGTGTGATGGACCTAAGCAAATACTTTGGTCACCAGAAAAGTCACTAAAGAAGGCCGTGGCCACTGTTGGTTGTAAGAACTTTAAAAGACCAGTTGTATGGGCCGGAAATAATAGAGTTGGACACTTATTTACATGTGGTACAAATATGAAGTCCTATGACAGAGACATTCGTAGCAAATATGGTGTTCGTATTAATTAAAAAAGGGGATAACTTTTAAATCATCCCCATTAGTATTTTTACTTTAAAGAATTCTTTAAAGGTTATTTTGAAAGTACTTTCCATTAGGGTAAATCACGACTTCAACGCTCTCCCCATTTTCTTTTAACTGCTTGTTAAGGTCTTTTGGCGCCTTACCCGTTTTAAAAACACCAGTGCTTTTAATATCATTGCAAGACTTACTGGTTTTATAAGAGTACTCACTTCCTAAAATATCAATCTTCTCTTTGATTTCAGTTTCAAGAAAAAGCCTCGTCCCACTTCTTTCGCATTCGTATTCACCTTGCCAATAACCACAAGATAACTTTGTTAAACAAACTGCTTTAGCTTCAATCTTCTCTGCATATACAGATAATTTACTCGCGTTTGCATTAAAGGCAATTAAAAGTAGTGAACTTATTAGTATCTTCATACTCTCTCCTAAATGATTAGTTTCAGTGCCTTGATACTGTTTTTATTGAATATATGTAAAGGGGGATTGAAAAAATTCCGGACTACTCGCAATATGGCTAGTACGCAGATTCCTGAAGGGCTAATTACTTGAGTCCAATCGTCCGATAGGTAAGGAGTCCCAAAAGGACACGTTGGAGATAGAGAATGTTTAGTAGTCGTATTTTATTAAAAAATACCATGAGCAGTATCGCAATTACGATACTAGGGCTACTTGCGTTCAGTTCTGCTGCTCAATCATTGCCTCCTATTACGATACCTGATGTCGACGTTGAAGAAGTAAAAGATCTTGTTGAAAAAGAGTCCGTGAAGATTCCTGTAAAGAATGAAGAAGGGGTTTATGAGCTTGTTGAAGTTATCTATGACAAGCATGGCGGAACACAGACAATAACTATCCCAGGCCAAGGTGATATTACAATTATCACTGATAAAGACGGTAACTATGATCTGACAATTACTCCCGATGAATTAAAGGGCTCAGATAATATGAAGTGTAGCCTTTCACCTTTGTCTAAGAACACGAAGTGTACAGTAACGCCTTTATATGTTGTTGATAAGGGAACGACTTATTCTGCTGATTCGGCCGAGTTTTCATACGTTGAAGGTGAAGAAGTTTCAAAGCTAGATGTGACTTCCAACAATCTCTTAATTACTGATAAAGATGAGCAGACAGAGATAAAGAAAAATCAAACAGACTTAGGTGTCGCTAGTATAAGCCTAAATGTAAAAGGTAAGAATAAAGATGGTTTTCTCTTAGGTGCAATTCCTGGAATAGAATCGGATGATAGTGATCCTAATGGCCTTGAATCTATAAGTGTCTCTGCAAGTGCATCAACTCTTATTCATACAGTCACAAATCCAAATAACCCAAAAGATGAAAGAGTAAAATTAGAAATTCCTGGAGGTGTAGAAACAACTATCCAGACAGCTCAGGACGAGCAAGGAAATATTAGTGTCACTTCTAGTGGGAAACTTAATGGACCTTTGAAATATGATTCAGATCCGTTTTCTGATGAAAAAATCTTGGCGACATCAAATAGCTCAACAGAGTACAACTTAAGCTTTGTCGAGGCCGGAAAGAACTCTAGAGGGACTCTTGTTCTTTCAATCCCTGAATCTAATAGCGCAGGAGAGAAGTCTCTATTACAAATTACTGATACATCTGATAAGGGAATAAAAAATACAGTTACTACTAGTGGAGCAACTTCAGTTATTATCGATCAAGAGTTTGATTCTACCGGGGAAAATAGAGGTCTTGGAGATACTAATTTTGCTGTAGCCAGTGAATCTCTTAATGTTGTGAATGAAGAAGATGGTGTTACTAAAAAGTTTGGTCTCACCAATTCTGATATTTCTGGAAGTGTGAATTCAAATACTAAAACAGGTAATGTAGCATTCAAAGCAGATACGATGTCGGTAAGTGATGATGAAGATGATGGGTTTGACCTTAATCTCTTTGGAAATATTAATGCTTATGCCGTCGCTAATGATGAAGCCAAGACTGCTGTAGTTAATGCGGATCATGTAGTTTTTTCAAATGATGACATCAATGTAAATACTGATGGAAATGTAACAATCTCATATAAGAATAAGAACGACCCAAAAGATAAACTTCTTGGAAAAGATGTTAATCAAGAGTTATATGCCAAGGCAGATAATATTACTTTTGAAGATGAAGACACAAAAGCAACTATAGGAGGTGGGCAGTTCTATCAAGCTGCTCTGAAAGATGGCTCGACCTTTCAAGTTGCAAGTGCTCAAACTGGGAATCTTGTCGGAAAGGATGCAACGGTCCAGTTTAATGATGGTGCAAAGTTTATTAGAAGTTATGATAAGGAAAATGAAGTTCTTTCATCTCAGCTTATTTCATCTAGTCTTGCAGGGACCTATAAAGAAAAAGACACATATTCAGTTCAAGACTCTAGTACATTTCTGGTAACAAGTAAGAATGACAAAGGAGAGGATCTAACGACAATTCTCCATAGTAATTCTAGTGTAGATATTAATAGAGACGATCAAGATCTTAATGTAAAAGGTTCTCAGCTTCATACTTCTTATACTGATGATATTAGAGTTGGTCAGATGACCTTTGATAAGGCCGACTATACTAAAGGTCTTGACGAGAAAGTTACCATTAAAAATGGTACGGTTCTATTTTATACAGATGAGAGTAATCCCGAAAAAGAACACAAAGAAGGAAGTTTTATTGCATCTGACATTAATTTAAAAAATAAGGATATTGCTTTAGATATTACTGCTATTGGTAAAGATGGTAAAAAAGAAAACTTTACAATATATTACTTAGAAAAAGGAACGGAAACTATAGTTCAAGTCTATGGAGAAGATGGTGGCCTTGTTAAACTTGATGGAGTTGGCAAGGATGAGAATTTTGGAGATATATTATTTAAAACTGCCCAGTATTATAAGAATGAAGAGTTTTCTTCTTTCGCTGTGGCCGAGGCATCAGGAAATATTAAAAAGCTAAGTAGTGACAGTGAGATTGTTGGAGACTTTTCAGCTGCTAAAATCTCTGGTTATCAAACTAATGACAAGAAGTTTTCTCAATATATGTTTGAGGACGGAAAACTCTCTCTTAATAATGTAACAGATAAGTATAGTGGAGATCTTGCCGTTGAGAGTGGTGTTTTTCAAGAGGATAATACAGGAGTTGTTAAAACAACAACAGCTCATCTTGAAAATGGCGTTTTCACTGGAGAGTCCACTGACAGTAGTAAGAGTGATTTATCCTCTCTTGCAACATTTGATAGTTTAAATATATTTCAACAAAGTACTACCGATGGAAATAAGACTACAGCTCTACAAGCTCAGAAACTTTACTTGTCTGGACAAAGTACTCAAGAGAATGTTCAGGGAAGTCTAGAGACAGGACAGATGGATCTCTTTCAAAGTAAAGATGAATCAAGTATCTCTCTTGCTCCTGGATCGGCCTTAAGGCTTAATAGCACTAAAGATAATGATGCAATCTCAGCGACTATGATTGGCTTTGATGCCTACGGTATACAAAAAGGGTCTATTAAGTACGGTCTGATTAATTTTGATGAAATTGCTATAGATAAGAAGAAGACGGGAAGTAAAGAAATTGATCAAAGAGTGAAATTAATTGATGGAAGTATGATGTTCTACGAGACAGAAGAAGATGACCTTTTCAATCGAGAGGCCAAGCTGACTTCTACTTCAATTGAAGCCTCTAATGCTGACTATCAACTTAATATAAGTGCTATTGGTGAAGACGGGACACCGGGTAAATTTACTATGTTCTTTTTAGAAGAGAATGGAGACAGGTCAGTACGTGTCTTTGATGAATCAGGTAAACTTGTTAATCTATCAGGTAAAGATAAAGATGGTAATTTTGGAGATGTTCTATTTAGGACGGCCGATTATTATGAGAATGAAAAGTTTAAGCAATTCTTGGTGACGGAATTTAAATCGTCAGTAGATGTTAATGAATTTGAAACAGGTCGAGAAGGCGCCGTTCTTAATTTCAATGCTGCCAGAATAGGTGGCCAAGAACTTAATGATGGAAGTTATAGAAATGTATTTGCAGATGATATTTCGATAAGCCACTTAGACAAGAAAAGTAAGGCACAGATCAGTGTAAACGTAGGAAATGCTAGTTTTACAGAAACAAACTATCTTGGAACGATATCTCAAAATATTCAGGCGTATGATGCAACTATAAACTATGCCGAGTATAATAAAGTTGATGCGCAGTTAAATTTTGGCTCCCTAGTGGCGTCGAATATTGAAAACCCAGATGGTAAGAAGTTGAGTTATTTAAAAGTAAAAGATATGAACTTCCTTGCTACTGACTATGACAATATGGCCAAGATTTCTGGGGACGTAGGAGAGTTATCTTATTTTGACAGTGACGAAATGACTGTCGTGGATATTAAAGACTTAAACAAACTTGAGTTAAACTCTCTTGATAGAGATATTGATGCTGTATTTAAAGGTAAGAGATTTTTAAAGGTTGATACAAAGAATGATGAAGGAGATGTCACTAGTTCTTACCTACTTATTAAAGATGGTAGTGGTGAAATCAACGCTAAAGAAGATAATATTACTGCAAAGGTAAATCTAAACGCTCGAGTCTTTGAGTTTGTTAGAGATGAAGTTACAGGAAAGAATACAATTCTCAGGGCCGATGCAGACTTTAAGGCAGTTGCTTCATATAAGACAGGCTTAGGTAATATAAAAGCAAAAGTATCAGGTGCGATTAAGGGGGAGAATATTACTACATCTTCTAGTTCTTATGAAAGTGAGGATGGAAGAGTTCGCGGTGGTAAGTTAACTATACACGCCGATAAATTAGAAAAACTAGAATTCAAAACTAAGGTTGGTTTCTTAGATCTTGCTGAGTTTAAGGCCGTTGGTAAGAATGGTCAGTCAATTAGCTACTCTTATGAAATAGATAAATCTCAAGGTGTTATAAAACTAAGAGGTGTTTATAAAAATGGAGATAAGTTAGAAACTAAGTTTCTTTTCTTTAAACTTAAGTCACATAAAGAAGGTAATGATGCTGTTTCTGCTTTAAAAATAAAATTAAAAGGACAAAGTTATCAAGATCATCTTGCTATAATGTCTGAAACAGCTTCAATAAGACAAGTAAATGACTTTTTTGGTGTCAGTGATGGTGGAGCGATAACTTTTACTGCTGGTGCAAAAGATAAGGGTTTTGCAATGGAGCTTATGGTTGTTAATGACAAGTTCGCTTTTAGAGCACCAGATACGTTTAAAACATTCCACAAACCAACCAACTCTTATGGCCTGGCAATAAAGTACATCACAGAAGAGGATAATGTATGGGGTGTTCAGACTGCCTTAACAAGTGATAGTCGTATTGAGTTTGAAGGAGATCTTCGTGCTTTTGGAACTAAGGTAGAGTCAATACCGACGACTGCAAATTTAAATTTAACATATACAAATAAAGATAGAGATCTTAGTGTAGTTGGGGGTGTTCACATGCCATTAACGACATCTCTAGTTGATAAAGATCTTCTTGACCCTGATGCACAGTTCTTTGACGGAGGCTCTCGAAAAGCAAGTGGCCCTGGAGCTCACCTCGCTGTGACTAAGAAGTTCGAAAATAGTGAACTGAGATTCACTGGTGGAATGTATGATAATTTTTCAGAGCCAGCATTCCATGTTTCATATCAAGGCTCACCACAAGTTCTCGCTAATATCGGAAAAGGGATAATAAATATTGCTAGTGGAGAACCGTATGATACAGGTATTAAGAGATCTGGCAGTGGACCTTCTAAATATGAAAGGCAAAAGAGAAGACAGAAATTTATAAAGGATGAAGAGATTAGAGAGCTAGAGTCTAAGAGGATGACAGTTCTTGAAAAGAGAGTAGATAATCTCATTAAACATTACGCGGATAAACCAGGGTTTCATAAGATTAAGGAAATCCTTAAAATTGCTAAAAACTATCTAAATTCTCCTCCTAAGTATAATGATACGAGAAAAGATATATTCAGATACACAGTTAAAGATCGGGCCGAGTTTATTTTTCATGAACCAGAAAAAGGTATGGTTGAAGCGGTGGATTCTGTTGTTCTTGGTATAATTGAAAATAGAATTTTAGTTCAACTCCCTTTTGATGAACGAGAAAGAAAGGGGATGCTTGATATATATAGGAAGCGTAGATATTACGAGAATCTTGAAAGTCTCGATGAGCTTGCTCTTATTAACAAGTCTGGGTTGAATCCTTGTGAGTATTATATGCAGAATCATACTGATTACTGATTAGTTTATATTGAACTTAAATAGTTTGATTTAGCGACTAAGGATATGGAGATGTATACGAAGCTGTCTTCAAATCTATAATTATATTTAACCCTAAGAGTCATCTCATACTTTTCGAGTCGGATTTAAATTTAAAACTCAGAAGTTTCACGAATGGCACAGAAAATGCCTATTATTTAAATTTTGTTGAGATGGTAAGATATATTCCATAAGAACTTAATTAAGGAATAATAATGGCATCTCTGTATATGTATAATGCTCTTAGAGGCAATAAGAATGAAGAAACTACTGACAAAGATTACTACTACCTATCTCGTTTATTAAACTTTAGAAATGAATACAATTTAGGACAAATTAAAGATGAGGATTTTTCTGAAAAACTCTTAGATGTATTAAGAAACCACCCTATGTTTGATAAAACAACCCGTGCTTGTATCGCAATTGCTTATCCTCTTAGTAATAAAATTGGAATTGTTTCGTCTGCGACAACAAAGGCAAAAAACTTGATGGGAGCGAATTACTCTTGTTACGTAAGTAGAACATCAAGTTTAAATTCAATAGAAAAGGGGAGTGTTCGAGTTTATGATGATATCGATATTATTGTAGATGAATTTATAGAGCAAAATAAACCTGTTCAAAAAAGTTTACATTATTTAAAGAAAATGGGGGTTAGAAGTGGTCTAACTATTAAGCTTGAGACTAGAGCTTTAAAGGGGTACCTCTTTCTAAATTCTGATGATGTCGGTTACTACAGTGAAATAGAAAAAAAGTGCTCTACCTATCTCAATCTCTTAGAGATGATTGTTTCCGAATACTTTAATAAAAAAATGGAAGATTTTTACTCTGTTAGTAATATTGAAACCTATCTTCATAAATTTCCATCTTCTAAATTACTTTCGAATGCTCATCTTTATGGGAAAGATGGCATTAAAGAAATCTCTAATTTTATTTCATATTACATGGAAGGTGATGTTAGTTTAAAAATACAAGATAATACGAATAAAAAGTTTCTTGTTCCTTGGGGGCAAATATCCCTGATTACTTCTATGCTACTTCGAGAGCTTGGCTACCTTAAAGGTATACCTTTAGATGTAGAAATCTATGATGATGAAAATACGATGAAAATTTCATTAAGTTCAATTGAGTTCTCAGGAAGAGCAGATGAACTTTCTTTTGATCACTATAGGGGAATCAGGAAATTTGCAAGAAACTTAGGTATTGAGCTTATTAAGCAAAAGGATAACTTTCTTTTTAGTTTAGAAGTAGATTATAATCAAAAGTATGCAGATATAACTTATAGTACTTTTGAAGATAGTTCAGACTAAAGATAAATTTCAAAAATTTGTGTTCTATTTGTAATTTATACGAAAAAATTCGAATAGATCAAGAATTTTAAATTCATCTACAATCTCTCCTTCTAGACAAGATTGCAGAATCTTTTTGGCCTTTTCATTTTTAAAGAAATGATGATCAGACACAATGTCCAAGTTACATGATGCCATTGCCCAGTTCTCAAATATTCTTGAGTTGGCCTCTTGTTTTAAAATGACTTTTATAGTGGAATGTCTTTGGTCTTTAGCAATTTTTTGATATATCTTGTTTACAGATTCTTTACTCCCTTCAAGTAATTGTAGAAAGTAACCTGAATTATATATAAGTAGCCCTGTCACTGACATATCTAAATTATTCTTTTTCGCCTTATCTAAAATATTAGATATATGTCGTTCAGAGTCAATGAGAATATCTTCAGAGGCCTTACTGGTATAAACCATTTGATACATACTATTCCTTAAGTTGTTCTTTGCTTTATTGTCGGTGTTTTTTATTTATTTCTTCAACTTCTTAAGGCCACTTAATTTTGAAGGTTAATTCTTCTCAAACCATTTCACAATATCTGGGTATAGTTGAGCAACGGTTTTCTTATTCTTGTTCTTTTTGTAAAGAGGTACAAGGTATTTTATAAGTTTCTCAAATTTATAAAAACCACGCTTTTCTACCATTGTGTGATTTACTTGACGTAAGAGTTCTTTCTGTTCCTTACCTTTAGTTAGATCTGCAAGTCTAAGGCTTACAAGTGCCCAGTTCATGTATTCATTAAAAACCTTAATACCTTTATAGAAGTTTTGCATTTCAGGTTTAAGCCAGTTTTCTTTGTCCTTAGTCGCTTTTACAATACGCTTCTTATATTTCTCGCTTACAAGATCTGCAAAGCCATGATTTAGTTCAGTGAAGACAATTGTTCCTCTATATGAATTGATTGCGGTTTCTCTAATTCCCTTCTTTCTAAGATTGTCGTAGAGGTAGTTATGTGGATAGTTTACATGAGGCTGTAGTTCTTTAAATCCATTATCTTCAAAGTTGATTAATGACTGATTAGATCCTACTAAAGGTGAGAATATTACATGGGTATAGTCATAACTTCCTTTTCCTGGAAAGTTTCTCTTAAGCCACTTCATCATATCTTTTAAACCAATATTAAAAGAGAAGTAGCGTATCTGCGAGTCATAGAAAGGAGTCTCATCCTTATAAAATTTTTGAAAGCTACTTTTATCACTAAAGTCCTGCATAAGATTCATATAAGGAGCTAGTATGTTATTATTCATAAACCCAGTACTTCCAAAAAATGGGTTTCTAGCGATTTTACCATTTTCAAATATAAAGGCGTGCCCATTCATCTTTACATTGAAATATGACCATGTGTCGGCCTCTAAGAGAGTGTTTATCTCTTTCACAAACTTATGGTCGCTATATTTTTCAAACCACTTAATTACTCTCTTATAGTATTTTGAGTCTTTAACAACTAGGCCTTCTTTCATCTTCCCATATTTTGAAATAGCAATTGCCACATTTACAAGTTCATAGACCTCAGGAATCGATACATCTATATTCTCATGCTTTCCTAGTTGGTATTCTTTCGTGAAGTTTGCTCTTTTTTTGAGGACTTCTCCAACTATTCTCTGTTTGTATTTTTGACCTTTGTACTCAATTGAAAAATCAAAAACGTCTTTATCCGAAACATTATATGAAACTTCTTCTTTATTAGTTTTAAAAGTGACTTTCTTCGTCTCATTTGGTTTTAAGTTCTCAAAGTAGATATCTGGAGAGTGCTTATCTGACAATTTCCATTTGTTGGAAACAACTTGATCGTTACGATAGATACTAACCATCGGAGCATTTGATTTTATAGTTTTATTTGCACAAGATACGAATAATAGTATGAGGATGAAACCTTGAATTTTCATAGAAATAGTCCTTTAGAGATAACAAAGTCTATTATTTTGCATTCTGGCCGTTTGGACAAGTATGAAAAATTATCGATGTTATAAGGTCAGCAACTTATTTCACTTAGTTGTATTGTCTTTTTGTCTTTTCTCTTCTTCGCCATTAATTAAAAATGTATATTTCTTTCGATCATTGATGTTATAATTTTTTGATGAAAAGAATTCTAATATTATTACTTTTATTTTCAAATAAGAGCTATTCTCAAACTACTCCAGAAGAGTTGGCTGAGCTTTGGGTAGAGGCGATTAAATCAAAGTCCAAAGTTAACTTGATGAAAATAATTCATCCCAAATGTAAAAAAAGTGATATTAGCCCACAACATCTAACTAGAATGATCAGTGGAGAGTTGCCTCCAAAGTATAAAGTTCATATACAAAACCTTAATCTTTCAAAGGCTCAATCTTCATATTATAAAGTAGCGCCTAGTAGGCAAGTGTCTTTAAAGTATCAACTGGATACGTTGGCCGATAAAAAATTGTATGGACTTGGAAAGGCGTTTCCTGCGGCGATATTTGAAAATAAGTGGTATTTTGTTCTTTGTCTTAAGTAAGAGTGTTTTTAATAGAAATCTCTTTCTTTGAGACAAACTAAGCAGAGTCCAAGCGTCAGCACTGTGACGAACGTTACTAGTAAATCTTATTGAAAATCAAAATATAGCGGAGAACATGGGCCTTTAAAAACCACATTTTCTCCTTTTAATATTAATAAGTAACGAATAAAAACAGTGACTTACACTGCTAGTTTCTCATGTCTTCTCATCACTTTTCATGTTTATTAAGATTTTCACCGGAACAACTCTCAATGAGAATTTTGTCCAAATAGTTTGGACTTTGTGTTATAGTATATATAAGGAAAAGGTTATGATTGATATAAAACTAGCGTTTAATGAATTGAATAAAGAGCTTGGAAAGAGAGATTGTTCTGTGGACCTTACCATATGCGGTGGTGCTCTCATGATTCTAACAGGTATGCCTTCTAGAGTTACTAAGGATGTTGATTTTATAACTCCAAATATGAGTAACGAACTTAAAGAGGCGAAAGATGCTGTAGCTAAAAGTCTTGGTTATGAAAGAAATTGGTTAAATGATAATGCTAAAGTCTATATGAACCAATTGCCTGAAGGTTGGGAATCACGAGTAATAAGTTTTTTAGAACTATCATATTTGAGAGTTTTTGGCTTTTCGCGACAAGATTCTATATCGAGTAAGTTAAAGGCCTTCATTGATAGAGACTTTGATAGGGAAGATCTAATAGATCTTTCTCCATCAGCTGAAGAGTTTGAACGAGCAGTATGTTTTGTTAGAGGGTTTAACCTAGACGATGTGCAAGAGCTAGATATCCAAATTATCAAAGGGGAGCTATTTGATGAGTAATGAAATATATGACATTGCTAATGGCTTTGGTTTTACATTTGCTCAGGCTGATGAATGTCATGATGTATCCCCTGAAATGTTTCTATCATTGATTATTAATGAGTACGGTATAAAGTTGATCAAGAGAGAAGCAAGATTACACTCTCTTGTTAGAACATGGATAAAAACCAATGCACGATTTCTAAGAACTGATGCACTGAAGAAGATCTCTCTAACTTTTGAGAGTGTTGAGCTTAGTATTCTTGCTTCTTTTTGTGCTATCGCTAGAGAAAATGATTCGTCTTCTCGTTGGGATAAGTTAATCGACTTTTTACGAAAGCGAATTGTCGAGTCAACAGCTTCTTTAGTACCTGAGTCTTATCCTGAAGAGAGAATGGATAGTTACTTACTTGAGTTTGGAATAAGAACGAGAAGTATTTCTTTTCAAGATTTAAGAAAGTTTAAGGGGAGAGATTGGTTGATTCAAAATAGCCCTTGGATCAGAAATCGTCTCATTATGACTGTTTCGGCTAGAGCAGATATGGCTACATACTTAGGACTCTACTCAGATCCTACTGAAGAGTCTGTTTGCTCTCAAATATTCATTGGTAGGTCTTCGTATTTTAGTTTGAAAGAAGATGTTTCTGTTATTAATGATTTTTTACCTTCTTATGATTGTGCTTAGTTAATGCTTGTTTATATAGTTGAATAGGTTTGAGTTAGTTTTGCTTTAATAACTAATTTTGAGTAAGGAAATTTGTGCATTTATATGGAGTAAAAAAAAATGAACATTTTATCAATTAATATCGTATACGTTTATAGAGCTGTAGTCGTTATGCTGTTATATGCATCTGGCAGTTTTGCATGTAAACCCTATATTCATCCTTATCTTAGGTCAATTGACTATTATAATTATAGAAAAAAGAACATTATTCTTAAGTGTGATTTTAAAGATATTGTAAAACTCGAAAGTGTGGTTTTTCGTGATAAGTCTTTAAGAAACCGAAAAGGAATTAGTGGGTATAAGGATTTTGACAATTATTTATCCTTTGGGTATTTAGTTTTTGATTATGATAACATCAAGAATATATCAGAGTTTGTTAATTCTAAGTGTAAAAATAGTTTTAAAAAACTAGAGACTAGTTACTTGAGTCTTTATAAAGATAAATCACCAATTCTAATTACGGATAATGTTAATGACTTGCTATCTTTGAAAAAACGCTATCCCTACTGTCTTAAGCATGACACTGAGAGAGATGGTAACTTTTATTTAAATACAATATCTAAAAAATGGAATTGTTGGCACAAGGAGAGAGAATCGAA
Source organism: Bacteriovorax sp. MedPE-SWde (assembly GCA_001874305.1). GTDB lineage: Bacteria > Bdellovibrionota > Bacteriovoracia > Bacteriovoracales > Bacteriovoracaceae > Halobacteriovorax_A. Next base: position 155,691 of record MPCU01000012.1, read on the forward strand.
CAGTGGGACATTGTGTCTTACTCCAGAACACTTTGGCAGTTTTGGAGGCTTTTATGAGCCTAGGGTTACTTACTCTACTCAAGAAAATATAAAGAGCATGCTAGCTGGATACAAAAAGGGTGATGGTCCTGTCTTTTTGCTAGAGAAGATGTCTGATTATGAGAGAGAAATCAACTCTAATATCAAAAATGACTTTATTGTAGATACAGTTTACTCTGAAACACTAAAGAAGCTTTACTATGGTTCAAAGCCCGATCACTATCTTTTTAACTCTGGACACATTCGTTTAGAAGATATTCCCCATTATTTAGAGAAAATAAAAGAAGGCAGATCATTAACTATATATGATGATAATATAAAAGTTAACATTGACTTGTTTGTCTATCATTCAGGGAAGATCAGCAAGGTAAGAATTTTTTTAAAGCGTGGTGAAAAGGGAGCAATTGACAAAGTTGAGGTTAGTTCTAATCCGTTCTTTAAAGTTAGAGCATCAAATAGAACTTTCGGTCTTAAGGGGAGAAGCAACGTCCTGCTGTCACTCAAGTCAAAGAAAGATTTTTACATTTTAAGAAAGAATCCTTCTCGAGGATATTCGATGATTTCTCATTCAGGTTTCGTTGGAAAGGCGGTAATCTTTCATGATTCTTTGGATCTTCTAGCCAATCAATATGTTAGAAGTGAAGACGAATTGTATGTAGGGTTGAATTCTAGTGCTGAAGGTGGCGTCGCTTTAAATGTTTACTCTTATGACAATATTGAAAAATCTTCCTATTATTGGGAGACAGTTAGGGATAACAAGGTTTTATACCTTTATTATAAAAATGAGATACATAAAGTAAATATTGTAAAAAGTACTGAATATACTTGGAACTCAAAAGACTGGATTGATACTTACATTGAAGATTTCTATAATTTTTTATTCTTCCTCTTTCTGTAACTAGTTGCTTACTATGCAACGAGAGAGTCCAAGCGTTAGCGCTGCGACGAACGTTACTAGTAATACATGTTGAAAATCAAAGTATAGTAAAAATAAAGATGGCGGAGAACATGGGATTCGAACCCACGAAACGTTGCCGTTTACGCCCTTTCCAAGGGCGCGCCTTCGACCACTCGGCCAATTCTCCGCATTGAGTAGTTAAAATTTATCAAACGCCTCTTATTTTGGCAATAATTGCAGATCTTTTTCCATTGAGTTTCTTGTCTATTAGATAGAATGTGATGATCGCAGGCCCGTAAGGGAGAATATTTGATAGGAGTGCGATACTTGTTTCGTTCATTGTTGGGGCGTACTTTTTTACTAGAGCAAAGAGCACGACGTTTGTGTGAACGTGAAAGAGGTAGACTCCATAACTCATAATTCCAAGCCATGAAAGTATTGGGTTTGAGAGGACTCTTCTTAGACCTTTCTTTGAGCCTTTAAGAGATATTATTATTAGAAGACATGTTGACCACGCAAGTGTTGTTCTTCCTAGCTCTGAGATCCATGGTGAGATGGCTTCATTTCTTGCTATATAGTGTAGGGATACGAAGAAGAGGGCGAACATTAGGATTGTTTGAAAGACTTCTTGGAGAGTTGTGAGGTCTTTAATTTTGTTGAACACGAAGGCCAGGATACATCCCCAGACAATAGAGTCAATTCTAGTATGTGTTGATAGTGTGATTGAGGCCTGATCCCATCCTAGGTAGTGATGCATAACTCGAAATAGATAGGGAAGTAGTACTAGTGAAAAGAGAACTGTCTTTTTTAGGCCTTTAAACTTATATACTATTGCCATTGTCGCAGGCCATATCAAGTAGAAGTGTTCTTCAACTGCTAGTGACCAAAAGTGTGAAAATAGGGTATGAAGCTTTCCTGAAAATGCATGAGAGTAGTTACCAAAGTGAAGTATGTAATAAATAAACTTCGTCTTCAGGTCATGCATTATATCTAGGTTCTTTGAGGCAAAGGCATATGTTAAAGAAAAGCTAAGAAGGAGTGCGATTAGCCAACATGGCCATAGCCTTATAATTCTTTTTAGAATGAAGTTTTTAAAGTCGATTTTGCCATTTTTTTCTATTTCTTTAATAAGGATACCTGTTATGAGGAAACCACTTAGAGTGAAGAATATATCAACTCCAACCCAAGCATAGTCATGGGCCCAACTTAGAAACATTCCACTTTGAAAGAAGAGGTGATGACACACGACAAGTGTGACTGAGATGAATCTGATTGTGTCGAGTTCTGGGTAAGCTCTAACTTCCCTTTTGATAAAATCAAACATATGTATTCCCTATTTTATTTACATGCATTTAAATTGTATCAAAGCACTAGGTTTTAAGGGAGATAGGAAATATAAGCAGATGTTTCTCTCTTATTTTAAAAAAAGCTGTTTGAGATAATAGTGAGATGAAAAGACTTATTATTGCCTTACTGATTACTGCCTTTAACTTAAACACTGCTAACGCTACATGTGTTGATGAATCACAAGTTTATGGGGCCTCTCTTTTTGAAGAACAATCTTCCAATGTCTTTGTTAAGAGTCAGGATGGAAGCTTTAAGAAACTAGATCTTGATCTTTTAAACCCACTTAAAACCTATACGATTCAAAAACTAAAGGTTGAAGATCAAAAAGGATATAATGATCGCTATCTAGAATATTATTCTTATGAGCATATGAAAGACTTCATGCAGTCCGTATCAAGTGACTTAACTCAACTAGGTTACCAGTCATCTATTATTGGTAAAAGTATTGAAGGTCGAAATATCTATAGTATATCTCCAGTTGATTTTGATCCTAAAAAGAAAACTATTCTAATGTTTGGTAGACACCATGGCGACGAAGGAACTGCTAACTGGATCATCGAAGGTTTCTTAAAAGAATTCTTAAGCAATCAAGCTTTATCTAATGAGTTTCAACTTGTTCTCTATCCAATGATTAATCCTGATGGAGCACAGAGAAAGTCTCGCTATAATAAAAATGGTCATGACTTAAATAGATCATGGCATAAGTCTTTTATGAATTCTAAAGATGAAGTTCGTATAATTCAAAAACACCTTGAAGGAAACTTCTTAAAATATAACAAACCTGTCGTGGCACTTGATATGCATGGCTCTCACACTGAAGACTTTCTCTATCGTGTTTCAAAAACTTTCTCTGGTCAGGACTTCTTTGATCATCAGCAAGAATTTATTAATGAGCTTTCTTCATTTGATAAGTGGCAAAATGGAAACTTCCAAGTGTCTAATGGGCATCGAAATATGGCCAGAATACAACTTGTAAGAGACTTTGGAATTAATGGACTGACTCATGAAACAATTAGAAATATTTCTCTAAGAGATGATCGCAGTATTGATGACTTGAAAAATCAGGGAGTTGGACTCTCTAGGGTGATATCTAACCTCTATTAAATGAGTCTCAATATTGGACGAATTACTTCATCTATTGTATTGAGTCATTATGAAAAAATTTATCTTAGTTTGTTTTAGTCTTATTGCCCTTTCGTTTGCAGTTAAAGCTGAGTCGATAAAGAAATCAATTCGTCTTATGGCAAAGAAGAATCATGTCGCGATGACTTATCAAGATGCTAAGAAGGCCCTATTCTATACAGTTGAAAATATAGATGGAATAGTTTGTTCTGTTTATACAGAAGGCCAATGTCAAAAACGATCGCACAAACCAATTAATAAAACACTTAAGAAAAAGCCTAGAGGTTTTAGATTAAATATTGAGCACACATGGCCTCAATCAAAAGGTGCAAAAGAGCTTCCTGCAAATAGTGACATGCACCACTTATTTGTTACGAGTAAAGAGTCTAATAGTAAAAGAGCGAATCTTCCTTTTTGTGATGTCGCTTCAATCTTTTGGGAGCTTGGTGGAAGTTTTCAAGGTATAGACATGAGCTCTCAAGATTGCTTTGAGCCAAGAGATGAACACAAAGGTAATGTTGCAAGAGCAATGTTCTATTTTTCAATCCGCTATGAAATGCCACTTGATGCTGATCAAGAAGAAGTTCTTAGACAGTGGCATACGTTTGATCCCGTTGACCAAAGAGAATTTGACAGAAATGTTTTAATCAGGCACTTCCAAGGTAATCTCAATCCATTTATTGAAAGACCAGAGCTTGTTGAGCAAGTCCAAAACTTTTAGTCGATAGAATCTACCGACTATAGAAATAAACTAAAATTTACTATAATTGACTCACGACACAACTTTAAAAGGATGAGAAATGAGACAATTATTTAGACGTCTTTCGCTATGTTTAGCGCTTGCTTCAGTTACATCAACTGTAGCGGCCTATGATATCGTTGAAAGAGCAACACTTGTTGATGACAGATTTAAAACACTCGAAATGACGAGACCTATTGGCCATGATTTTTATTTCAATGTTGCAGGTTATATTTCACCTGAAACACTAGATCTTAAAGATGATGCAGATAAGGCAGGAAAAGTAGATACTGGAGATACTGCAACAGATATCACTGAGATTAATAAGATTCTAGAAAAGTATTATGATAAAGAGCAGATCGTTCGAGCAAATGTTGGCTTTGGTTTTCCACTTCCATCATTCTCTGCTTTTGATGCCGCTATAAAGCCTAACTTTAGAGTTGATGCTGGACTATTTGCAATGTTAACTCCTGAACAAGATAAAATCTCTCTGGCCAAGCTAATTAATAACCTGGATCAGATTGATCCTGCTCTTCAGTCTCAGCTTTCTAGTTGTCTAGCTGACGCTTCAGATGGTTCAAACCCACAAGCAAGTAATGGTGATGACCTGATTGTTTTCTGTGTTGATAATGGTTATGCAACGCAAGCAGAAGCAGATCTTTTGAAGGATACATATGGAATTGATTCAATTCCTTACAACTCTACTTATGCAAATACATCTGTAGATGGTGCCGCTGTTGATATTTATGCAAAAGCAGAAATTAAGGCCGGTTTCTTTAATACGTATACCCACGGAGATCACTTTTTTGGAGATTTCAATCTCTACGCTCTTGGAAGAATCGATATTAAAAAACGCGCAGATGCTATCTTACTCCTAGGTGGAGGTGGTGGTTTTGATTACGCTGAAAATGGTCTTGTAAATATTGTTACGGATTATATGTTTGGTTATAAGAATTCAAACTATAAGGTTAAGGCCGGAATTGAAGAAATGAAAATTGCTGAGATGTCTAAGTCAGATAAAGGAACTTTAAACTTTGGTGACTCTGCTCTATTTAGAGTACATGGACAAGCAGATTATAGACTGTCATTTTTTAAACTTTCTCCTTATGCAGGTTTTCATACAAGAAGTGGATATGGTCTTGGTGATTCTTACTACCTTGGTGCTGACTGGGGAATGTATGCTTGGGAAGATCGTCTTGGTTTAAACTTAAAAACTCAAATGGATAAAGAGCATATCACTCTTGGTTTTAGAGCTAAGATTTGGTTCATGCATGCAGACCTAACTGGAAAGTTTCCAATTACTGCAGAAATGGATGGAATTAAAGTCTCTACTTACTATGGTGGAAATATTAGATTCTTCTTTTAGACATTACTTTTTTGATACTTAAAAAAAGAAAGGCCAGTCATATTCGACTGGCCTTTTTTTATATAATTAAATTTTAAATAATAATATGAATCTCGCT
>MPCU01000013.1 GCA_001874305.1 Bacteriovorax sp. MedPE-SWde
ATTGATTTTTATTAATCTTTGAGAAACAAATTAAGAAAGATGTCACTGCAATTAACAGCACAGAAGAAAGAATATCGCTTAGATAATAAGATAGACCTCCTAACATTTTTGCCTGATAAGCCTCACTCCATAGAAAATTGAATGTAAGTGGAGAACTAACAAGACTCGTTAAAAAGAAGGAAATATTTCCTGCTAAATCTGTCTCCATTTGATAGTTAAGACTTTCACTAAAGAAAGTATTCCAATCGACAAGGAAAATATGAGGAAGCGAAGATAGAAATCCACTTAAGACCATCACCCTTATTACCTTAATATCTTTGGGTAAAAATGGAATGACCGCCATGATTAGCCATAAAAAGTTAACTCTAATATAGAGACCTAATGATAGAAGTAAGCCGATAAAAATATATTCTTTAGTATCACTTTTTAAGTTTAGTAACTTATCTATAACAACCAGAAAAATTGCTAAACAAAGTGTCTCACTAATGAAGAAAACATATAAGAAACATAGAAATGGTGATAGAGCAGCTATGCTAGAACATATACTAGCGATCTTCTTGTTAAATAACTTATTTATGATTCTGATTAGTAAGAAGAGAATAAGTAAGCCACTCAGGTAGTGCCATATCAAGAAACCATACTTCTCACCAAATAAACCATAGAATGCCTTATATAATACTAGAGAGCCTCCTCCATGTTTATTTTCAAGCATTATAGGATAGAGGTCATTTTCACTTTTATAGTAGAAAACGGGGGCTGATTTTTCTTTATAAAAGCCTGTTTTGTTGGATAATTTATGAAAGCTATGTTTCGAGTTAACCTTGAGAGGGTTTATTGAAGTCGCAACATTAGGCTTGGATCCTAATACACCATGAAGACTGTCCGACGAAATAGGGGGCCGAAGCCCCCATATAATTGTAAATATTATTGTATATATAAAGTAATTTAAATACTTCACTAGTTTATAACAGGGCGACAACAGTATAAGTAACTTCGCCAACCATGTGACCCACTTGAGAAGTGCAGGTAACGTCTTGCTACACCATTAACCATTTCATTGGCCGCACAAAGGTTATTATAGTAACCAGAAGATCCTGCAGTAGAGTTTGATGGATTAACATTATGACTGGCATAGTTATACCCTACATAGCGACAAGAAGATCTACTTGTCTGACTTACGCTTACGGCCCAACTTGTTTTACATGAAGTACCAATACAAACCTGGCTACATGTTTGCTGCCTTGAACAGTTCGTATCACTCAGGGCAAAGTTACATCCAGTTCCACCATTAGTAACATCCCAATATTGGTCATTAGTACTACTAACTAAACTTCTCTTTTTCCTAATTCTGATAGCATCACATACATACTCACGCATAACATTAGCTGCTGTATCGTTTGAAGTATTATTGGCAATAATGTCAGTTAAGATTCCTGCGACATCTCCAGCAGCAGGTGCAAGAGTATTGGCAATGATAGTTTTTATCCATTCTACGTTTGGTACCATCTTATTACTTAGTGTTGTTGTACCTGCAACATTAGGTAGGTAAATTCTAGTATTAACTGTTGAATTTCCTGTCACAACTTCACTACCGTCAATCTGAGTATTACTAGTGACTCTTAAACTATCATTAACATAAACATAACCACCATTATTAGCAGTTGTATTTCTAATAAGCCCTCTTGTTTCAAGGATATCTCCGGCAGCATTTCCCAAGATAATACTATTCGAATTTAGTGTAATGTTTACGGCATCATTTGATGTTACTGAACCATTTTCAAATGCTGTTATTCCGTTTATATCAATAATGTCATTATAAACAGCAGACTTATCACCAATATCAATCGTGTTTTGGCCTGCATTCGCCCCTAATGCAACATTATAGTTTGCATTAAATGTACCATTTACGTTAACGGTTGACGGCACAGCTACAGCATTTTCAGTTTGAGTACCAATATTTACGGTACCACCAAGTGTATTTATATTTAATGTTCCAGAGGTTGCCGCTGCTGCAATCGCCTGAATTTCATCAGAGTCGAATTTTAATACAGCAGTTAGTGCTCCATTATTTCTAACAACAAGTGGAGAAAAGGCATCTGTTAAAGTTACATCTGTACTATTCGCTGAACCAGCAACAATCGCAGGTCCAACTCTCTCCCCAGCGATGTTATCTGCAGCCAAAGAGATTTCGACACACTTACCAAAATCGTCTAAATGTCCATTTAAAGCATTACATGCTGCTTCTACATATTCAGAACTCTCTCCATAACAACTCTGTATTACGTTAGCATTATCTGTTACGACTTCGATCTCTACAATAATTGGAACTACAATATTACCGTAACTCGACTTCTTCTTTTGATCATCAGCTACTGCTGCACGACCTTTCTCAACAGTAATTATCAGTCTAGCCGTACCTCTTTTTCTTGCGTTAACCCCTACTCCCCAAGCCGTCGTATTAGCACCAAGATTAAAGGTAGGAGCAGCAGCACCTAAATCCTTAAATCCTTGAACCTCAACAGATTGTATCTGCATCAAAGATGCACCTTGACCAAGAGTTCTACCCGCAACAAATACTGCATTAGGTGCAACATCGTTTGGAAAGAGTCCTGCCGGTACATTTGTTCCAGCAACAGAAAGAGCAATACCATTCAAACTTCGTGTACAAGCACTTTCTTTATTAAGAAGTCGTGTCGCATACATCTTCACTTGAATCAGCTCAGCATCTTGCTGCATCTTTTTCGATGTCTTACCGAGGTTTGACATGATGTTAACAAGTGCAAGCGAGAGGATACCAACAAGTCCGGCCGCAACCATAACCTCGGCCAGGGTGAACCCTTTCTTGTTTCCCCACACATGATTTAATAATTTGTTTAAGCTACGATAGTCTTTCACTACAGTCCTCTTAAGTTAATAAGTAATTAAAAATACATAGATTCTAAAATTATAACCCCAACCCTTAACCTCGCACTAGGACTAAAAAATTTTAGTAGGATTTACCGTAGTAAAATGGCCCAATATAGCAGCTAACCTACTAATAATAGGTTCACTTTTCACAATCTTGAGTTAAGTCCTCAACTAAGGAGTCTAAAACTCATATTTAATGAGATTGACAATAAATTGAGACATTTAATGCTCGCATCGTGCTAAATTATAAGAATGAAAAAGAATAGATATGTAATTGTTGGTCTTGGAAAATATGGCGGAAAAAGACTTAACTCACTCAATAAGAATCTGAAGAATTCTGAACTCGTTGGAGTTTTTGATACTAACCTAGATCAAAAATTTAAAGAACTTTCATCTGACATGAAAATATACTCTTCATTAAAAGAAGTTTTCAATGATTCAAATGTAGATTCAATAATTCTTTCAACTCCAAACAATACGCACTTTGATATATGTAAAGAAACACTATTACATGGAAAGAATATTCTTTGCGAAAAGCCACTTGGAATAAGTAATGATGAAGTTTTCAAGCTAAAAACTTTAGTACTTGAAAACCCTCAACTAACTTTGAAAATGGGATCTAACCTCTCTTACTTTCCTGCTCTCATCAAGCTAAAAGAACTTCTTGAATCTAATAAGATTGGTCAGCTCGTTGAAGTAAAGTCTTCAATTGGTCATAATGGAGCCTATGTTAAAAACAGCTGGCATACATCTAAAGAGGTATCAGGAGGTGGATCATTAATTGATAATGGTGTTCATCTCATTACATATTTCAACTCTATCTTTGATGATCTTCAATTAATTGAATCAAATTTGATTAAAGAGGACTTTGAAGTTGAATCAGTTGCGCAGCTACAACTTTCATCAATTCAATGTCCAAGTATTAAAATAGAAAGTACTTGGAAGAAAACAGATGGATACTGTGAGATAGAAGTTAAAGGTAGCCTTGGTTCTTTAAAAGTTAATGTTCTCAATGATGAAGTAATATTTCTTAACGATGGAAAGAGTAGCTCAATTCCTTGTGATGAAGATCTTCCTTCTATTGATAATGAACTCATTAAGTTTTCTGAGGCGATTATAGAGAAGAAAGCAATATATCCTAATATTAGTGATGCTCAAAACATCCTAAATATTATTTTTAAGGCCTATTCTTCTTTTGAAAATTAAAGAAGAAATCAGGCTTTGTTGACCAGGTATCACAGCCTTCACAGGCCTTACACACATTGGTAAATTTTCCAGAAAGATGTTCATCTCTCATTTCTTCAACAAGCTCTGACTGCCAAATTTCCTCAAGTGTATCTTTGTTTACACTTCCAATTTTTAAATCCATCTTAGCATCTACACAGCAAATTGAGACATCTCCATGTACTGTAATAGTTGTAGTTAACCAAGGATGATAGCAGGGCCATCTCTTTGAGTTTGATTCTGTGGAACTCCAGTCACTTCTAAGTCCTGCAGAGTTATCATAGTGATCGTTCTCAATAACAATTCCAGCACTTCGTAGGTCGTCGAGTCTGGTCTCGTATTTTTTTTGCTCATCAACAGTATCAAATAACCTGCATATTAAACTCTGATCAGAAGACAGCTCCTTTGCGAGCTCAAGCATATTTGAAATAACAAATTCAACATCTATATCTTTACCAACTCTAACTTTATATTCTTCAGCATTAATAGTATGAAGACTGACAATAATTTGATCTATCTTTGCATCAACTATAAGTTGTCTATTCTTACTATTTAACAGAAATCCATTAGTGGTTAAGGTGATTCCATTTCGAGGATTACTTGTTTTTATATAAGATACAATCTCATACCACTTAGGATTTAAAAGAGGCTCACCCCACATATGTAGAGCAAAGACAGTAACCTTGGCCTTCTCATTTGCCTCATCGATTATCTTCTTCGCAAGTTCAACATCTATATGAGTCCCTTTCTCTGCTTCTGTTCTAGCGCAAAAAGGACAATCATAATTACAAGCACGAGATAATTCGAGGTTAATCTGTAGAGGGAATTTCTTATCAATGAGAAGTTGCATTCCACTCTTATAGATTTTTGAATAGATTGAATTAGAATACTTACTTAACTCAACCTGTTCAGTTGATTTAACAATGGCATTCTTTGCAATTTCCCTGAGTTTAGCTCTCACACTAAACCTATATTAGAAAGAGATTCTTCACCTTGAATAAAGAGACCATTGGACTCTGGAGAAACTTTTTCAATATTCAATTTTGGAAGGGCCATTTGAATTTTGGGCATTTCAGTTTTTGGAATGATAGCAGCAAAGTACCCTCCACCGCCTGCTCCTAAGAGCTTTGCCCCAAGGCATCCATTCCTCTTTAGAACACTATAAAGGTCGTCAATATCAGCATTAGTCATTTTTGATGACATTTCTTTTTTTATTTTCCAAGACTCATCTAAATATTTAGCAAAAATTTCAATATCTAGATCCTTCTTAATCACACTAGTTACTTCATCGACAATACTCATAAGATCATGAAGATGTGGGCTAACAGTATTACATGACTGAGTATAATCATGAATAACATCCCTGGCATTTCTTCGAACACAAGTATCAATAAGATAAAGATCTTCTTTTAACTGCTCAACAATTCCAAAGTTTAAATTTTCAACTTTAATACCACCATCATTCTCAAAATCTATCCGGTTAAATCCACCAATCGCTGAAAGTAACTGATCCTGACAACCAACATTCTTACCGAGAATATTTTGTTCATACTTTGTCGTTAGTTTAGAGATTTCTAGAGGAGTATATTCTTTTTGAGATAACTTAAGCAGGAGTCCAATAAGGGAGTTAATCGTTGCTGAACTCGCCCCTGCTCCTTTATTTAAATAGCTGTGTATATTTGTTGATAAGGAATCTATTTCAGGTATCTCTAGATTCAAATAATGAGACAAAGAGTTCACTAGTTCAATATCTTTGCAATTGATATCAACTAAGTAGTCGCTCTTAATATTAAATGCCCATGTACAATACCTATCAACAGAAGTACCTATTACCCTTCCACCATATTTATTAAACCACGATGGATAGTCCGTGCCACCACCAAAAAATGAAACTCTAAGAGGTGAATGGGCCAAAAACATCGTAATCCCAATAAGTTAAAGATGGTTTATAATAATGAGGTATGTTATCTTAAATTATAAATAATATCAGCGGTTTTTACAACATGAACTCAAGATTAAAGCTATTTCAAAATGAATTACCAACACTTGCACTTACTTCAGAGCAGTTGAAATTCTATGATAAGAATGGCTTTCTAGTTATTGAAGGTTTCATAAGTCCTGAAGAATGTGATTCACTAGCACAAGCTGCGTTTGATTATGCTGGTGATAAAATTCACAATCATCTTAATTTTCATAGAGAGATCCAAGAATTTAAGGATCTGATCCTACACCCACAACTCCATGACATTTGTGATCAATTACAAAATACAAGAATGATTCCTATAGGTTCTATATTCTTTTTTGGTAAACCAAATAATCCTCTGGAAAATGGATCTCTTGCCCATCAGGATAATTATGCAGCGAAAGCACCGATTGGTAGTTACTTTGTGACAGCAGTTTCACTGGATGATGCTGACTCAGAAAATGGTGCACTAAATGTTTATCCCGGATCTCATAAGCTAGGTGAACTTCCTTATAAGGATACAAAGAATTTTGAATTTGATGAAAATGGGAATATGACTAAGAACTACCCTATTGGAAGTGAAGTAGAAATTCCAGAAGGTCTTAAATGCGAAACCTTATCGTATAAGAAGGGCGCTCTCATACTCATGCATACAAACACAATTCACAGTGCAGATAAGAATGAAAACACACAAGGTCGTTGGAGAAAGAAAATCTATATGCACTTTGTAAAAGATGGTGATCCATTCTGGCCTGGCTGGAATGCGAAAAGACAGATTATGGACAGAGGTCCTCGTCGAATATAAATGGAGATTATGTGGATAACTTTATTCCTGTTAATGAACCTATATTCATTGGTAATGAAAAGAAATATTTAAATGAGTGTATCGATACAGGATGGATTTCATCTGCAGGTCGATTTATAACTGACTTTGAAGAACTTATGTCTAAAAGGTGTGAGCGAAACTATGGTGTAGCAGTATCAAGTGGCACGGCTGCATTAGAGATTGCAGTAAAGTGCCTAGGTATAAAAGAAGGTGATGAAGTCATCATGCCTGCACTGACAATTATTTCATGTTCAAATTCTGTTATAAAGGCCGGTGGCACTCCTGTTCTTGTAGACTGTGATGAGAGAACATTTAATATGACTCTTGAAACAATCAAAGAGAAAGTCACTGATAAAACAAAGGCCATCATGATTGTTCATATATATGGACTTCCTGTTGATATGGACCCAATTCTTGAGTTCGCTAAAGAGCGAGGTATTAAGATAATTGAAGATGCAGCAGAGATGCATGGCCAAACCTATAAAGGAAGTCCTTGTGGAACTTTTGGTGATGTAAGTATTTTTAGCTTCTACGCTAATAAGCATGTCTCTACAGGTGAAGGCGGAATGCTCTTAACTAACGACAAAGAGATTGCCGAGAAAGCCCAGTCCCTTAGAGACCATTGTTTTATGAAAGGAAGAAGATTCTTACATGATGATATTGGTGGAAATTTTCGTATGACAAATCTACAGGCAGCAGTAGGGTTGGCCCAACTAGAATGCCTTGATACTTATATTGAAAAGAAAAGAGAGATGGGAAGACTATACTCTTCTATCTTAAGCGACTCTGATAAATTCGATATCCCAATTGTAGAAACAGAGTATGCAAAGAATGTGTACTGGGTTTATGCAATTACACTAAAAAATGAGTTCTATAAAAGTAGCGATGATATAGTAAGTAAACTTCGAGACTCAGCAATTGGTACAAGACCATTTTTCTGGCCTCTACATAAACAACCAATTTATCAAGAAATGGGATTATTTAAAAATGAATCTTACCCCGTTTCAGAAAAGTTATCTCAATTAGGATTTTATCTTCCTAGTGGTTTGGCCTTAACTCCTGAACAAATAGAGCGATCAGCTAATTCACTTATTGAGGCAGTGAAGTCTTAATGGATGCGCTAATAATAAATCCAGGGGGTAGAGATAAGACTTATCAAAACCTTAACAATGGCCTGACTGCAGTTGAGCCACCGATCTGGGCAGGGTTAATTACAAGCTTTCTAAAGAAGAAAGGTCATCATGTTGGTATTTTAGATACCAATGGCCTCTATCTGAATCCGAGTGAAACAGCAAAGAGAGTACAGGACTTAAAACCTAAACTTGTTGTTATAGTTGTATATGGACATAATCCATCTGCCTCTACTCAAACAATGCCATCAACTCGTGAAATAGTGACAGAGATTAGAAAGTCTTCTCAAGATATCAAAATTATACTCGTCGGTGGTCATGTCGCCTCCCTTCCAAAGAAATCTTTAGAAGAAGAAGATGTTGACTTTATCTGTACAGGTGAAGGTCCATACACATTAGATGATTTTATTCAATTTCAAAAAGGTAAGATTGAGTTGAATCAAGTAAGGGGAATTTGCTTTAATCATTCTGGGCAAATTATTCAATCCTCTCCAGCACCTCTCGTTGAAAACTTAGACGAAGAGATGCCAGGACTTCCTTGGGACCTACTTCCTATGGAGAACTATCGCTGCCATAACTGGCATGCTTTTGGTGGAATAGACAGATCTCCCTACGCTTCTATTTATACAACACTAGGATGTCCATTTACTTGTACATTTTGTTGTATTCAAGCTCCATTTAAAGAAGGCGAAGGCCTCTCTAATCAAACTAAAAATAGTTATCGCAAATGGTCTAGTAAAACAATTCTCTCTCAAATTGATATATTGGTTCAAGATTTTGGAATAAAGAATATCAAATTTGCAGATGAAATATTTGTTTTAGATAGAACACACGTTAATGAAATATGTGATGGACTCATTGAGAGAGGATATGACCTAAATATTTGGGCCTATTCTCGAGTTGACACTATTACAGATGAAGTTGCCTCAAAGTTTTATAAGGCGGGAATAAAGTGGATCTGTCTTGGCATTGAATCATTTCATGAAGACTCACAAAAGAGTGTTAACAAAGCAATTAAAGGTACTCGAATTGATAAGGCAATTGAGATATTAAAAAATCATCATATCAATATTATTGGTAATTTTATATTTGGTTTACCAGAAGATAATATGGAATCAATGCAGAGAACTCTAGATCTAGCAATTGAAATGGATCTTGATTTTTCAAATTTCTATTGCACTATGCCCTATCCAGGCTCAGAGTTATACAAACAAGCAGTTAATGAAGGGCAAAAGCTACCAGAGGATTGGCAAGGCTATTCACAACACTCTTACAATACATGTCCTCTTCCAACAAATCATATAAGTGGAGTTGATGTACTACGTTTTAGAGATGATGCTTTTCATTCATATTATTCTCACCCTAGATATCTTAGCTATATTGAAAAGAAATTTGGAAAAGAAACAAGAGATAGTATTACTGCCATGTCTTCTACGAGACTTAAGAGGAAATACACATGAGTAAGAATATACTTGTAACAGGTGGCGCAGGATATGTTGGTGCTGAGCTAGTTCCAAAACTTTTAAATGAAGGTCACAAAGTAACAGTACTCGATACATTTTGGTACAGTGACGAGAGCTTGTTTAAATCATCAGAAAATTTAAAGCTTATTAAAGGTGATATAAGAGATAAAGAAATCATTACTTCATCACTTGTGGATATAACTGACGTGTTTCACCTTGCTTGTATCTCAAATGACCCAAGCTTTGACTTAGATCCTGAATTAGGAAAGAGTATAAATTATGACTGCTTTGAATATATAGTCAGTGAAGCTAAAAGAATGGGAGTTTCTCGATTTATTTATGCATCCTCATCAAGTGTATATGGCGTAAAAGAAACGCCAAATGTTACAGAGGACTTATCCCTTGAGCCTCTTACTGATTACTCTAAGTACAAAGCGCTTTGTGAAACGATATTAAATAAGTATAAATCTGATAACTTCACTGTTGTATCAGTTAGACCTGCGACTGTTTGTGGTCCTTCTAGACGACAGCGCCTTGATGTTGTTGTTAATATTCTTACTAACCATGCAATAAATAACGGTAAGATAAAGATTTTTGGTGGTGAACAAAAGAGGCCCAATATACATATTGAAGATATGTGCCAGGCCTATATTCAATTACTTAATGCTGAAGCTTCAATTATCAATGGTGAAATCTTTAATGCAGGTGGAGAAAATTTACCTGTAATGAAAATTGCACAGCTTGTATCGGAAGTCACTGGAGTTAAAACTCTAGATATACTACCAACTGATGACATACGTTCTTACCATATTTCATCTGAGAAAATTTTCAATGCTATTGGATTTAAAGCACAAAAATCTGTTAAGGATGCAATTGTTGATCTTAAAAGTTCTTTCGACAATAATTTATTAAAAGACTCCTTGAGCGATCCAAAATACTTTAATGTTAAATTCGTTAAGGACTCATTACTCTAAGCTATTATGAAAATTGCGATAGATATTGATAACACATTAATAAACTATGAAGGCCTTTTTCTTGAGGCATCAAAAAGAGAAGGCTTAGATCTACCTAATTCCTTTAAAAAGAATGACATCAAAGAGTATATAAGAGAGCAAGGGACATCGTGGCCAGAGCAGTGGATAAGAATCCAGGGCCATTGTTATGGAGATTTGATAAAGAATGCCCCCTACTTTAATAACGCAATTGAATCTATTTCTAAATGGATAGATTTAGGTCATCATATTCAGATAATTTCACATAAAACAGAATTAAGTCTTTGTCAGAACTACAATCTTCATACGAGTTGTCTCGAAAGAATGGATGGAGATTTTTCAAATATAATGTTCTTTGACACTCTTAAAGATAAAGTAAATTACGTTAACAAGAATAACTTCGACGTTGTCATTGATGACTTAAGTACTGTTTTAAATCTTGTGGATTCGAATATACTAAGGTTACACTTTACTGAAGAAACTCTATCTCAACATCTATCATTTTTATCATGGACTAGAGTTGATGAGCTGATATCGGCAATCCCTACAGATATCTTCCCTATTGAAAATATTAAGAAGGTTGGAAAACAAACTTATCAACTAACTTCAAAAAAACAAAAATATTTTCTTAAGTTATTCACAGATTTAACTCGATTTCAAAATGAACTCACTCTTTTAGATATATTAGATAAAGAACAAATATATCACCCTAGGCCATTAGCTCAGCTAAGTAATGGTTTTATTTATAAAGACACAGAAGCTTTAGTTATCAAAGATTTTAGCGCTAAGTTCTGTGCTGATTATACAAATACATTAAGAAAGCTAAATACTTCGAAACATAAGTTTAATAGTGCCACACACTGTGTTTCTCATATTTCTCATTATTTATTAAATATAGAGAATAGACTCAGCTCTTATAGTGGAGCTTATTTAGAAAAATTCACAAATATTTTTGATCATTTAAAGTCCAAAAAAATCACTGATCAAGATATTAAAACTATTATCTGCCAGCCAGATATGTTTAAAGATAATTTTGCTTACAAAGACGGTGAATTATATCTCTATGACTTTGAATCATTTGGATCCGATGATCCTGTCAGAATGATATTCAATGCAATTCATCACAATGGTCACAGTATAACTTTAGATGAGGCAACAAGCCTTTATCTATCAGTACGAGAACTATCGCATAATCATGAGCTCTTCAACTACAGGTTCAAAACATTTTTTGATTGTAGTGCACTTGAATGGCTAATTATAATTGCAAACCAAGCAGAGATGTTTAATGACGCAAAAAAACTCAATTTAGTTCACCAATTAACAGATAAAATGACATATAATTTAAACAATTCTAAAAACATTTGGTCATGGCAAGGTGAGATCTATGACAGAATTCTCAAAATTATGTAAAGACATTAGATTTGATATCCTAGAGATATTTGAAAAAGGTGGAAGAGGGCATGTTCCTTCAGCATATTCACTTGTTGAAATACTTGCAACACTATACTTTGATACATTCAAACTGATACCTGAAAACTTTAAGACACAAGATAGACATAGAGTTCTTTTAAGTAAAGGCCACGGTTGTTTGGCCCTCTATGCAATTTTATATCGACTAAATTTCTATGATAAATCCGAGTTTCATAAATTTTGTAAAGTTGGTGGGATTCTTGGAGGTCATCCAACAAGAGGGAAAGTGCCAGGAGTAGAAATTTCTGCGGGCTCCCTTGGGCATGGAATGTCTCTTGGTATTGGACAGGCCATTTCATTAAAAAGAAAGGGCCTCGACAAGAAAGTAGCAGTCATAGTTGGTGACGGTGAATGCAATGAAGGATCGATTTGGGAAGCAGCACTATCTGCTAATAAGAACAATCTCGATAATTTCACTGTTCTCATTGACTACAACAAAATTCAATCCTATGGACCTGTGGCAACGGTTTGTCCCCTGGAGCCTTTTCAAGACAAATGGAAGAGTTTTGGATTTGAAACCTACGAAGTAGATATGATTAACAACCCAAGAGAATTAAAAGCAATATTGGATAAAGAACAAAAGAGTCCGCGTGCGATTATTTGTCATACTAAGAAAGGCCAAGGAAATAGTATCCTAGAAAGTGATATTACGTGGCATCACAAGAATAAAGTCTCTAAAGAGGATATCGAACTTCTAAAAGGTGCCATGCTATGAGAAAGACTGGTCTTAATACGATCTATGAATGTGCAAAGGAAGATAAGAATATTGTCTTCATTGGTTCTGACTTAGGTCCTGGAACATTGGACAATTTTAAAGAAGAGATGCCTTCACAGTTTTACATGGAGGGTATTTCAGAAGCTCATGTAATAAGTATGGCGGCAGGTATGGCAATGGAAGGAGATAGAGTTTATGTAAATACTATCGCTTCATTTCTCACTCGTAGAAGTCTTGAACAAGTAGCTTTAGATATATGTGCAGAAAATCTCAATGTGACAATTTATGGCAATGGAGGAGGTCTTGTATATGGGCCACTTGGACATAGCCATACAGCAGTTGATGACTTTGCTCTACTTGCAGCACTCCCTAATCTCGTAGTTCTCGCTCCAGCAGATGCCAACGAGATGAGAGAATTTATAAAGCAAAGTGCGACATATGAGGGACCTATCTATATCCGTTTAGGAAAAGGTGGAGACCCACTGGTAACAGAAAAGAAAGATATTAAAATTGGTGAGCCTTTATATTATGAAAAGAATCCTGACTCTAATAACCTCATTATAACAACAGGGATAATGCTCCAAAGAAGTCTCGATATGGCCAAAGAGCTAGACGTCAATATTCTTCACTACTCAACAGTGAAGCCGTTTAATACGAAATTACTTCTTGAGCATGTTAATAAGAGTACTAATATTGTTGTTATAGAGGAACACTTAAAAAATGGTGGAATAGGAACTTCTGTTTGTCAGGAGCTAATTGAAAGTAGTATATCTCCAAAGTCTTTTCATCACTTTCATCTTGGTACAGAGTATATTGATCAATATGGTCGACAAGAAGAAATCTTCGAATATCTAGAGCTAACACCAGAGAAAATGATTAATGTATTAAGAGATAAATGGGGCCTGTGAGTCTCGAGTAGAAAGAATCGGCTCCTTTGTAAATGGCCACTCTATTGAGAACTTTGGTTCATCATATTTATATGAAAACTGAGATTCCGGATCATAATTTGTTGATTGCTTATAATTAAAAATTCCAATATCTGAAATAATATAATGCCCATTAGCAAACCCCGGTGGAATAAGAACCTGATTACAACTCTTGGAGTCCAATATAAATGTTTGGCTCTTTCCAAAGTCAGAGCTTGATTCTCTTGTATCTACTACAGCTAAGAAAAGCTCTCCATAAGAGCAACTAACAAGTTTCCATGTTTTACTATCTCCATGTAGCCCTCTTAAGACATTTCTATGAGACTTAGAGTAATCATCTTGAATAAATTCGATATCTATTCCCGCTTCCTTATAATTATCTCTATTATAAGTTTCGATATAGATACCTCTGTGATCTTCAAATTTCTCAGGAAATACTTCAAGTACACCGTCAAGATTAGTCTTTAAAACTCTCATTTAACTTACCTCTAAAAGAAAACTGCTCTCCAGTATAAGTATTTATTAAAATACTCATAAATACTAATATAACATGTTATAATTTTTTATAAAATCTAGCTTTAATTGAGGATAATATGGATATTAAGACTCTTGAAGAAAAGTGCGTCTTTCATAGAAAGAAAGTACTCGAAACATGCCTACGTGCAGAAACTGGCCACGTAACTTCATCTCTATCATGCATAGAAATACTAATCACTTTATATTACAAAAACTACATTAGACAAAATCCAAATGATCCTAATGACGATGACCGTGACAGGTTCATACTAAGTAAAGCTCAGGCGAGTCCTCTACTCTATGCAATTCTAGCAGATCTTGGTTATTACGACCTTGGAGAGCTTGATAAGTTTGCACAAAAAGATGGAATATTTGGAGTTCACCTTCAACATACAGTTCCAGGTGTAGAAAGTACTGCTGGGGCACTTGGACACGGACTTGGACTTGCTGCCGGTATTGCTTTAAGGGCAAAGATGGATAGAAAGTTATATCTTACCTATACACTCTTAGGTGATGGAGAATTATATGAGGGCTCTATTTGGGAAAGTATGAAATTTGCTTCTCATCATAACTTAAATAACCTCGTTGGAATTATTGATAGAAATTATCTTTGTACAACTGATTTTACTGAAAATATAGTTGAACTAGAACCACTAACGGACAAGATTGAAGCATTCGGTTGGAATTGTATTCGCATTGATGGTCATAATCTTGAAGAACTAGATAAGGCCTTTGCAAACCTAAGATCAAGACCATCTCGAAAGCCAACAATGATTATATGTGACACTGTAAAAGGCAAGGGACTTGATGTTATGAGTTTCAAACCACTATGTCACGGGATTCCACCAAAAGGTGAAGATGCAGAAAAAGCTAAAAAGGAATTAGGTATATGAAAACTCAAAGAGATACTTTTTGGGATACATTATTTGAACTCGCAAAAAAAGATAGAGATATAATTGTTATTAGTGCTGATATGGGTGCTCCATCTCTGGATAAATTTAGAACAGAGCTTCCACATCAATTCATAAATACTGGTATCGCTGAACAAAATACAATTCTTGTTGGATCTGGATTAGCAAAAGAAGGTAAGAAGGTTTTCGTATATGCGATAGCTTCCTTCTTAACTCTAAACTGTGTGGAAAAAATTAGAGTTCAAAATGCGATGATGAATATTCCATTAAATATAGTCGGTGTTGGAGCAGGTTTTAGTTATCCTGATTCAGGGCCAACACATCATCTCCTTGAAGATATAGCCGTGATGAGATCTATGCCAAATATAGATACTCTAAGCATAACTGATGCGACAATGGCACAAGCTGTTGCTGAAAACTACGGTTCCTACACAAATACAAAGTATATTAGACTCGAAAGACAACCTCTTGGTGAGATATATAACGAGACAAAGGATATATCATTTGAAGATGGTATGACAGAGATCTTCAAAGGTGAAGATACACTAGTTATAGCTAATGGTGTTATGCTATTAAAAGCTCATAAACTCATTAAAGAACATAAGCTTAAATGTGGTCTACTCGATATTTACCAAATTCCTATCAATTCGAAGAAATTAGTTGAAGTTGCTTCTCAATATAAAAGGATTGTAACGATTGAGGAAACATTTCTTCCTGGTGGATTCGGTTCCGCAGTTCTTGAGTCTCTAAATGATCATGAGTTAAGTATACCTGTTAAGAGAATAGGTATACCTATCGAAAAAGGATTCTGCTATGAATATGGTGGAAGAGACGAAATCCTTAAATATTATGGAATCACAGAAGAATCAATTTTAGCAGATATTACTAAGGGCCTATAAGGTCCTTAGATATTTGTCTCTCTAACGATTGTCATTTGTGAAGCTTTTATCATTTCGCGAATACCTGAACGTAAATCACGTTTAGCGATAAATCCCCTGTCGGCCAGTTTCTTATTACTTACAATATAGTTTCTCTTATCGGGATCAATCGCATATTCATCACAAGAAATATCAACATCGCTATATTCAGATTTGATCATATTTGCTAATTCAAGTTTTGAAATATTTGCTGAATCGAGACCAAGATTAAAGGCCTCCCCTCTTAGCTTTTCAAAGTTATCTATTATGAATATGAAGCAATCAATAACATCTCTTATATGTATAAAGTTTCTTTTAAAGTGTCCCTCATAAATAACAAGTTTCTTTTCTTTTACTGCACGGTAGACAAAATCATTTACCATGAGATCAAATCTCGTTCTATATGATGTACCAAAAACTGTTGCTAGTCGAAGAGTAACGGCTTTATTAGAAGCGAGTAATACTTCCTCTGCTTCAACCTTAGTTCTTCCATACAAAGATATTGGATCAAGAGGCGTTTCTTCTGTACAAAACTCTTCACCAGACTTTGTTCCATAACCGCTATTAGTTGTTGGATAAATTATTCTTTGATTATACTTAACATTTTTTACTAGTGTTTTAATCGATTCTAAATTTACAGCTTGTGCTTCTTCTGGAAATTTATCACAAAGAGGTGCTCCAACGAGGCAGGCCAAAGGAAAAATTACATCAACGTCATCTAAAGCAGTAATTAAGGTTTTTTCACATTTCACATCACCATATATGAATTCAAATCGATCATTATAACAGAATTGATCTAGTGAGTTTTGTTTAAATCGTAAGATATCGAGGACACGGACATTATGACCATCACTTAATAGTTTATCAATAAGTAGTGAGCCAATATAACCAGCTCCACCAGTAACAAGAATATTCATTCTTTCTCTCTTTATTCCATCTCTGTAAAGAAGCTCGGAAATGACTTAGCTACACAACTTGAGTTACCAAGGACTCCACCACCATTAAATCTTTGAAACAAATATGCAACCATAACCATTCTATGATCCACAGGAGGATCATAATTTACAATGTCCTCGTGAGGATCTCGACCAGTAATCGAAAGCATATCTTTTTCTAAATCATATGAAAAACTAACTCCAAATGCTTCTAACATTCTTTGCATTTCAGCTAAACGGTCACATTCTTTATGTTTTAGAACATCTACATTATATAGTTTGGTCGTTCCTCTACTATAACTTGCTATAAAACAAAGTGTAGGAACAAGGTCTGGACAATCTTTACAGTCTTTTTCAAATCCAGGAATATCATCTCTACCCGCAACAACTAGTCCCTCTTTTGAAAACTCTAAATCAAGCCCTAGCTCTTCTAGTAAGTAAATCAGTGTACTATCTGCTTGAAAACGATCTATTCCACGACAGTTTTTCACAAGAACTCTTCCCGAAAAACTGGCCATCGCCAGAGGATAGGATAGAGAACTAAAGTCGACGGGAATATCAAAAACATCTCCATCTTTGAAACTATCAATTATATTAACTGTCATTTCCCAATAAGGAGTTGAAGTCGTTAAGTTTACAGGAGTTATATCAACATTTAGTTTTGAAAGACTTAACGCAAGGCCTGTAGCAAATTGTGTTGATCGAGAACAATCAACATCAACAACATGTCGATTAATTTTATAAGGACCCTTTAATGAAAACCATGTCTTCGAATCTCTAATAACATCAACGCCAAGACTAGTCATTACTTCGTCTAGTTCATCCATAGGCCTTTCAATCATCATCTCAGAGGCTTTTAAACTATATCTATTAGAGCCCAAAGCAAGTAAAGGTATAATAAACCTATTTGTAGTACCACCGTCACCAGTAACTAGTTCAACCGTATCTTCACATGGAACTTCACACTCTGGAAATGAATTCACAATAGTTATAGAGTCAGCCTCTTCAACTATTTCAATCCCAACGGCACGTAAGCATTTCTTCATATTAACAACATCTGTAGATTCAGGCATATTGTTTAAAGTTACAGGACTGTCATTAATAGCTGCGAGTATTAACGCTCTATTAGCAAACGACTTTGATGTCGGAACGACAAGAGTCTTATTTAAAACTGGAGTCCTTTTTGTATTATAAGATAAATTTTCTGAGCTCATCTATTTTCTCACTTAAGTTTTTTTCAAATTCACTAAATTTTATTCTTTCAATCTCTGGTGACCCAATCTCCTGGATCTTAATAATATCTAGCTCTTCACTAGTTACAGCTTTCTTATCTTTTCGTATGTAATTCATAATATCATCAATTGGAAAACTCTTATTGTGCCACGGCGGTTGTTCTAAGTTTATTGATAATTTACCACTAAACTCTTTAAGCATTATGAGATTTTTACTATCATCATACATTTTAAATATTACAAGAATTCCCCAAGCAACAGCAACTCCGTGAGGAAGGTTAAAGATCCTTTCAAGAGCATGGCCAACAGTGTGTCCAAGGTTTAATACTTTTCTCTTTCCACTTTCTTTAAAGTCTTCTTCAACGATTTGTTGCTTATATTTTGCACACGATTGAATAACTTCATTGAAATTGTGTTCATCAAGAATCATTTTTCCTATTTCTTTATCTAGGAAACAATACTTTAATAACTCACCTCTTCCTGAGTTAATATTAGATGAGTCAAGTGTATCTAAAAAATCTTGGTGAATATAAATATTGTCAGGAAGATGAAAGGCTCCCACGAGATTCTTACCGTATTCAGAGTTAATGGCCACTTTACCACCTATAGACGCATCTATCATTGATAATAAAGTTGTAGGAACAACACTCCAGTGAACTCCTCTTAATAGCATTGAGGCAACTAAACCAGCGAAGTCACTACAGGCCCCTCCGCCAAATGCAATCAAATGTGATCTTCTATGAACACCCTTTGAAAGAAAGAACTCAAGACAATGTTTTAATTCATCATAATCTTTAGTTTCCTCACCATCTAAGCACTTCCAGATATGTACTTTCTTACCTTTGATATTTAAAAAATCAAAAGACTTCCTATATAGATTATATACATTCGCATCTACTACTAGCAAAATTGTGTCAGTATTTAGTTTTTCAAATTCTTTTTTTAGAACTTCCAACGATTTAACATTCAATAAATTACTCATGTAATATCCTATTAGCTATATGCTTTCTGTCTTAAATAATGATCTGCTAAAACAACTTGAATCATTGCCTCTACAACGGGAACAGCACGAGGAAGAATACATGGATCATGTCTTCCGGCCTTGGCCTTATCCCCTACGGTCGATGTCGGCTTAAATGTGGCCTTTAATGTAATTAAAGTTCCGTTTGAAATTCCACCTTCAATTCCACCAAAGTTTGCTCTATCAGTGCTAACTTCAGAACCCTTTCTGTTCGCCATTTCCTCACCTAGTCCAAATGAGAATGAGACACACGCGCCTATTGATAATAGTGCTTTACCTAGGTCTGCTTTTAATTTATCAAATGCCGGCTCACCTAGACCTGCAGGACAGTTCTCTATATTTATAGATATTTGTCCACCAACAGAATCTCCATCACGTTTGAGCCCCACAAGGTAGTCCTCTATTTCTTGATCCTTTTCAGGATGCCCAAAATTATAACGACCAAGGTCTTTATCAATATTATCTAATACATCCTCATCATAGACGAAGGGACCCATCTTGGAGATATAGGCCTTAACTTTTATGTCTGGTATAAACAGAGATGCAAAATAGCCACCTATTACACGAGATAGAGTTTCTCTGCCACTACTTCTTCCACCACCACGATGATCTCTTACTCCATACTTTTGAATATATGTTTCATCAGCATGACCTGGTCTATAGTCAGATTTTAGTTTTTCGTAATCTTTACTTCTTTGATTAGTATTTCTCACAATTACAGCAATCGGTGTTCCCATCGTCTTGTTTTCAAAAACGCCAGAAAGTACCTCAGCCTTATCGGCTTCTTTACGGGCAGTCGTTCCTTTTGATTGTCCAGGAGCTCGTCTGTCCAATGCTTTTTGAAGGTCCTCTAAACTAAACTCAAGACCAGGGGGAACGCCATCAATTACAACACCTAAGGCTACACCGTGTGACTCCCCAAAAGATGTAATAGAAAATAACTTTCCAAATGAATTTCCGCGCATACTGCCCCTATTTTATTTAATTAATAACTCATTGTATCAAAAAGAGTTTTATTTCTTTTGCTACTGCAAATTTGACCACTCTTATATACAATGAACTTATGGATTTTTATAGATATTTACTCGACATACAATCACTAGACCTCGTAATCAAAAGACACCTTGACCAAACTCAAGAAGAACTTAAAAGAATCGATTTTCTTCAAAAACAAAAGCAAAAGCGTATTGATGAAAACGATGAAATGATTAACAAGAAGACCGATCTAAAAGATCAACTAACAGCACTTGAGAAGAAGCTATTTACTCTAGAAGATAAAATATCTAAGTCTAAATCTCATATGGAGCAAGCTAACTCTGAAAGTCAGATCAATGCCCTAAATAAAGAAGTCGAGACTCTAACTCCACAAATTGATGAAGTAGAAAATGAGATCCTTGCTACATTAGATAAAGTTGAGCAGTGTGAACAATACGTTGAAGATAACAAAGAATATTTCAGCGGAATAGAGGACACAATTAAAGATATTCAAACTGAAGTAACAAAAATAGAAAATGAAAACAAAGAAAAGATAGATGCACTGGAATTACAAATATCAGGTTTAATTAAAGAAATTCCAGAAAGTTTTCTATCTACATATTCAAGAATAAGGGAGAAGTTTAGATTTCAAACTCCTATTGTTCAGCTCACTGGTACTGCATGTTCTGTTTGTCGTATGCAAATCTCATCAGGTGAAGCAACTGAGGTAAACAACTCATATCAGCATAGAATTTGTAGTGGTTGTGGAAGATTGATTATTTCTAACAATGTAAAATAGAGCAAGGCCTTAGACCCTGCTCTTAAAGTAATTATTTATTAAGCTTTTACTTCAGTATGTGAAAGATGAGATTCCACTTCTTCTTCGATCTCATCAATATCTTTATAACTTCCTAGATCAATTTTATTTTCTTTCTTTCTTAAAAAGTTCTTTAACTTTTCAAAAACTAAGTACTGACTTGGAATAAAAATTAAAGTCACGGCAGTTGCAAATGCAAGTCCCCAAGCAAAACTCATGGCCATTGGTTTTAAAAATGGATCACCACCACTAGCATCACTAAAAGGAATAATAACGTTCACTTCAGGATGGGCAACTGGTAGTAGTCCTACAACAGTTGTAATCGTAGTTAGTAGAACAGGTCTCATCCTAGAAAGACATGCTTCAAATATGGCCTTATAAAGGTTCGGCTCTGTTTCTCTTTTTACATTTATAAAGTTAACAAGAACAATGGAGTCGTTAATAACAACACCAATTAATCCAACTACACCCATCATCGCCATAAATCCGAGGCTCATACCAAACATTTTAAATGCCCAGATTACTCCAATCATCCCAAGAGGAATTGCAGACATTACCGCAATTGGTTGTTCAAGTGAGTTAAACATGAGTACAAGAACTAAGAAGATACACGCCATAGCAATCATAAAAGATTTCATCAAACCAGACATCGACTCTTTTGTATCGTCATTTTCACCACCAAACTTATATGTCATTCCTTTGTGGGATTTAACGATTCCAGCAACAGTCTCTTTAAAATCTTTTGCTACTTTACGCGGGTTTGTTATTGCTTTATCTATTGAAGCTGAAACTGAAAATATTCTCTTACCGTCAAGTCTTCTAATGACAAAGGCACCAGGTTGTTTCTCAATATTAACAACTTTTCTTAACTCAATTCTTCTTCCTTGAGCATTTAATACACTCATACCCAAGAGTGGATCTTCGTTTTTAATCCACGATTCATCAAACTTAGCTTTTACCTCGATATCCTCATCAGAATTCTTAATCTCAGTAATCATATCACCAGCTAAAGACCTTCTTAATTCAAAAGCGATTTGCCTTATGCTTAAACCTAATCTTGTCGCCTCAGACTCGTTTACTTTGAAAATTATTTGATCATTACCTTCTTCAAAATCAATTTCAGTTGTTGTTATACCCTTCACTTCCTTCAGGGCCTTTTCCACTGCTTTAGAGGCAAGTTTCAAGTCAGCAATTGAATCACTTTTTAAATTAATATCAACAGGCTTACCTCTTGGAGGTCCACCTTGTACTTTTTTAACAAGAATACTGTATTCAGGGTCAATTATTTTTCGACCTTCTTCGGTCGCAATATTTAAAATTTCATCAGTGGTTCTTTCTCTTTCTGCCGGGTCTGTAAGGTACATGACAATAGAGCCATAGTGATTACCAACTTTGTTTCCATGTTCTCCAACAAGCATTCCGATTCTTGCTTGAATTTGTTGTAATTCAGTCTTAGGAAATTTATTAACTAGCATTCTTTCAACTTTTAACATTTCTTGAGATGTCTTATCTTGAGAAACACCAACTCTTCCTTTGAACTGTAAGAAAACTGTCCTTACGTCATCACCAGGAAATAACTCAAAGTTCATACGAGAGGCCATAAAGATTGATGCAAAGAAGAGAAGAAAGAAGAAGCTCACAGTACTAACAGGAAATCTTGTACAAAGCTTTACCATTTTTCCATAGTACTTTAATAGTCTCGCATACCACTTGGCCGGGTCTTTCTTTTTATTCTTTTTCAATTTAACAAAGTCAGCTAAGTGGGCCGGTAAGATTACAAAACACTCAAAGAGTGAAGCGGCCAAACATATAATAACAGTAGCAGGAACAGGCCACAGGAATTTTCCCATAATCCCACCCATATAGAATAAGGCACCAAAGGCAATCATTGTAGTTACTACTGTTGCTGTTACTGGCTTAATAGTTTCGAGAGCTGCTATTCTCGCGGCTTCCCTAGGTTCATAGCCGTCCTCTAGTTTTTGATAGAAGTGCTCTGAAACAATAATTGAGTCATCAACTAACATCCCAAGAACTAATATTAGCCCAAACATTGAGATGAGGTTCATCGAAAGCCCCATCATAGACATCCCTGCAAATGCGATCATAAATGCAAGTGGAGCTCCCATAGAGGTTACTACAGAAGAAGAAAAGTTTAGAAATAAGAGGAGACACCCAAAAACTAGAATGATTCCCATAATTCCATTGTCCCTAAGAACATTTAATCTTCTTTTAACAAAGTATGATGAATCATCTAAGAAGTTATAAGTAACATCTTTATATGCAGGGTCTTCAAAGAATGTAACAACTGTACTCTTAATTTTGTCACTTGCTGAAAGAATATCTGCAGAGCCTTTAATTTTAACATCTAAGAATAGTGCTTCCACTCCATTAGATCTTCCAAAAACAGAGTTTTTTTCAGGTCGTTGAACAACGTTAGCAACATCACCGACAGTGACTCTCTTCCCTTCACTATTAGAGCGAATGACAACACTTGCAACATCAGCAGGACCAGTGAACTCATTTAAAGTTCTTATGTATACATCACCTTCTGCAGCTTCAATCTTTCCTGCAGATAGATTTGTATTACTTTTTGCAATAGCATTATGAACTTCAGATACAGTAACTTCATTCTCTCTAAGCTTTGCAGGGTCCATCAAAGCAATGATTTCATCTTTACGATAGCCTTCTATGTCTACAATAGAGATTTTCTTATTTTGCTCTAGCTCATCACGTAGCTTTTTAGAGACTTCTCTTAGTCGGTCATAAGAAGCACCTTTCACGGCAACCTTTATGACTCCACGTCTATTCTTATTATTTAAGCTTGTAACGATTGGTTCTTTAACCTCTTCAGGAAAATCATCAATACTATCCAAAGCAGTCTTTACATCATCTTCAACATCTTTAATTACTGCATCAGGTTCAACAGTAGCATATACAATGCTGAAGCCTTCAGATGAAAGAGCATTAACTTCCTTTAACCCATCAACTTCTTTTAGAGATCTCTCAACACTTAATGTCACAAGCTTTTCAACATCTTCAGATGAAGAGCCTGGATAAGATGTCCTAATTAGGATCGTATCAAAATCAACCTGTGGAAAAATATCTTTTTGCAACGTAAAGGCACTAACAATCCCAACCACAATAATGATAAAGGTCATAAGGTTTACTACAAGTGATCTATCTATAAAGAATTCTATAATTTTTTTCATTACTTACTCATGTAGTTTTCTAGTTGTCCGTAAATATCAAGTAGCCCATAGTATTGCTTCTTTCTTGCTAGCTTATATTCTACGAATGATGTTTCAGTATTAATAAGATCTTCTTCAGCTCTAATAACCTGATCGAGACTTGCGCGACCCTTATTATAGAGTCTGTTATATTCACGAACAGTTTTCTTTGCGAGATCATATCTATTTGCAACACTTGCAATATTCTTATCAAGTCTTTTAATATTTCTCTTATAATTTAAGATATTATTTCTTACAGATACCAGTGCTAATCTTTGAGAGTATTCAGCTTCCATTTTAGTTAGCTTCGCTCTTTTGTAAGCATTCTTTTCAACTTGAAAACCTAGAGGCATTGATATTGTTAACGAGACCGCTTTATTATTGTTATCTGATCCAAATGTCCCATCAGATACAGGATTATCTAATGTTTCATAATTATTAGTCTCATAAGTACCTTTTAAAGTAATAGACGGAAACATTGTGTTATCAGACTTCTTTAATTCTTTATTAAGGTATGAAATTTTCTTCTTGATTGCTTTAACACTAAGGTTAGAATTGATTTCACCACTTGGAATGTCCTTTAAGTCTTCCTTAGTGATAGAAAATGGCTTAATTTTCGATAACTCTACTTTTCTTTCCATTCTTGTTTCTAAATCTCTTAGCTCATTAGCTAACGTAGCTTTCTTTTCATCTAATACTTCTGTTTGAAAGCTGTGTGCTGTTTGTGAACTATAGAGATCTACTTTTTCTTTTATTCCGTCTCTTACTTGTTTTTTAACTAAGTTCAATCTCTTCAAAGATCTCTTGTAAGCATTTTCTTGAAGACTTAATAAAGTCTTTTGTCTTCTTACCTCAAGGTAGTCACTAATTAGATTCACTATTGACTGAGATTTTGTTCCGTCAAATTTTAGTTTTTGATAATCCTCAGTTTCTTTAGCAATATCTGAACTTAGAAAATCATTACGACCAAAGAAATTTTGACCTATGTCTTGAGAATAAGTAAGTGCTTGAGTATAGCTCTTAACATTCGACGAAGATTCTAAGTCATATAAAGTTCCAGTAAACGATAACTCTCCACCCCACACAAATTCCTTTGATAATGAGATTGCTTCCGTATTCGATTTTTGATTTCCCGTATTTAGAGAAAATGGAGAGGTCTCTAAAGTTGAATCCTCAAAACTACTAGAAGCAGCTAATGTCCAAGGACGCTTAGATTCCTCAAGCTCTGTTAGAAGCATTTGATTGTCATATGAAAACTTTGATTGCTTAACCTCATTTGACTCACCTAAATACTCTCTAACAAAATCTTTTAGACTGGCTTGTGAGTTAATGGCCATCAGGCAAAGTAACAAATATTTCATATATATCTCCTATCTCAATACGTGTGCATAATTTGATAGTTTTTTACCACATTTGTTTAGGAGATGACCATTCTCATTGACGCAACTAACATAAAACTGACAAAGAAAGACTAGATTTTCTTTTTCGTTGACTTAAAGCAGCACAAATAGCATAAATAACGTCCGAGTTAAGGAGACTATCGCCGGAAACTTAGGTTTCGGGAGGAAAGTCCGGGCACCAAATGGCAGCTTAGCGGGTAACGCCCGTCGGCCGTGAGGCTAGGACAAGTGCAACAGAAAGAATGTACAGGGGTCTGAATTAGATTGGGGTAGCTTCGGCCGTCCAATCAATGAGAGTTTCGGCTCACCTGCTGTAGTGAAAACAGGTAAACTCTAGGCGGTGCAAGTTCAAATAGGTCCACATTATGAGAGCGGCCAGCTTTCGTGGACGGGTTGAGCGCTTGAGCCTAACGGTAACGTTAGGCCTAGACGAATGGTAGTCCAATACAGGACCCGGCTTATACCTTAACTCGGATTTTTAAGCCACTCTTCTCATATTTTCAATTTCAACTTCCTCTGGTGCTGTGGCCCAGTAGAACGAAGATCCATTATATCTCATTGATAAACTACTTAAGAATAACTCAGGATCGCTTGAAGCTGATATATGCTTTGATACAGACGGAGAAGGATTAAAGATACCTTCCTTTAAAATTCTTTCAAGGTCATCATTTACATGAGTAAGGTGAACAACCTGATTCACAACGCTTCCATCTTGAACGTAAACGTAGTTTATTACTCTATGTCCTTCATTAGTTTTTTCAAGAATCCTAACTGCTTTCATCATCTCTCCTTATATATTTCCCATTTGCATGTGAGCAGCTTATCGGATTTAATAAATCAAATATTATAGAAAAAAGGAAAATATATGAAATACCCAGCGGCTAAGAAAGTTGACCATCTTACTAAAAAATTTAATGACGAGATTAATGATCAATACTTTTGGATGAGAGATCTTAAGAAAGACAATGACGTTATGGAGCTACTCAATAAAGAGAATTCTATAACTAAAGAATATTTAACTGACGTAGATGATTTAAAAGAGTCTATCTTTGAAGAACTAAAGTCTAAGGAACTTGAAAGTTACGAAACCTTTCCTTACAAGCACGGTGAGTATTACTACTTTGAAAGGTATGAGGCCGGAAAGGAATATCCTATACATTGTAGAAGGCGCTTAAACTCTGATAATGTTGAAATCTGTCTTGATGAAAATGAGATGGCCGAAGGACTTGATTACTTCAGCCTCGGGATCTTTGATTTATCTAGTGATCACAAGATACTTGCTTACTCTGTGGATACAGATGGTTCAGAGCTCTACACTCTAAAGTTTAAAAATCTTGAAACGGGTGAAATTTATTCTGATGAAATTAAAAATACAGCTAAATCAGTCTGTTGGTTTAAAGATACTTACAGCATTGCCTATGTTGTTCAAAATGATAATCAAAGGCCATACAAAGTACTGACTCATGAACTTGGTAAAAGTAACGATAGAACACTCTTCGAAGAGAAGTCTGGCGAGTTCTTTGTAAGTGTATCAGAGACAATGGATCATAATTACATTTTAATTTCTTCTGATGGCTCTATTACTAATGAGACTCTCTTTATGAAAGGTAATGACCCTCAGTCTGAAGTAAAGCTCTTTCAAGAAAGAATAAAAGGTCTTGAGTACCACGTTGAGCATAAGGACGATAATTTCTATGTTGTAACAAATGACACTCACATAAACTTTCGCGTTTGTACTACTCCTTCTACAAAAACAGAGAAAGAAAACTGGGAAGAGTTCATTGCTCCATCTGATAAGAAGTATATCAACGACTTTAGCTGTTATAAGGACTTCTTCGTCAATAACTATAAGGAAGAAGGCCTAAATAAACTAGAGGTCATTCTCAACGACAACTCTAAGGAACTAATAACTTTTCCAGAAGACGCATACTATATTGAAGATGGTGATAATGCAGAATTTGAGACAGAGAACTTTCGCTACAACTACTACTCTCTGACAACACCTCTATCATCATTTGATTACAATATTAAATCTCAAACTAGCAAGAAAGTTTATACTAAAGAAGTACCTGGCTTTGATGAATCACTCTATAAGGTTGAAAGAATAAGCTATCCATCTGAGGATGGAACTTTAATTCCAATGAGTATCCTCTACAAGAAAGATACCAAACTTGATGGAACAGCTCCATGCTACCTCTATGGATATGGATCTTACGGAATGTGTATTGAGCCTTGGTTTAACAAAAGAATATTCTCACTAGTTGATCGTGGCTTTGTTTATGCGATTGCTCATGTTCGAGGAAGCTCTACACTTGGAAGACAATGGTACGAAGACGGAAAATTCTTGAATAAGAAAAATACTTTTATCGACTTCAACTCTGCTGCTGAATACCTTTCTAAGGAAAAATATACTTCAGATGGTAAGATTGTTATCTCAGGAGGAAGTGCTGGTGGCCTTCTTGTTGGAGCGACGATGAATATTTCAAGACCAGGTCTTTTAAAGGCCGTTATTGCAGACGTCCCATTTGTTGATGTTCTCAATACTATGCTTGATAGCTCCCTACCACTCACTGAACTTGAGTATGACGAATGGGGAAACCCAAATGATGAAGAATACTACAACTACATAAAGTCCTACTCTCCATATGATAATTTAGTTGAAAGAGACTACCCTGCGGTTCTTGCCATTGCCGGCCTCAATGACCCAAGAGTTACTTATTGGGAGCCAATGAAGTGGACATATAAATTAAGAGACTTCTCAAAAGATAGTAATCCAAAACTACTCCATACTAATATGGAAGCAGGCCATGCTGGCGCATCAGGAAGGTTTGAATTTCTCAAAGAAGATGCAATGGTTTACAGTTTTGTACTAAAGCAATTTGATATCAAATGCTAAAAAGAGTACTTCAATGTAACTAAGGTTGAGTAATAAAGTTGTGAAACTTACACAACATATTGAAATCACACTAAATGTAAGGTAATTAGCTTTGACATCTAGTGTGACGCAGGGAAAAATAACTAAGTAAAGAATTCAGACACACTATTAATTCTATTTATAAAAACATATTCATGGAGAGAAGATGAAAAACCTTAGAAACTTAGTACTATTCACATTTTTAATTGCGCTACCAGTTCAACAGTCAAAAGCACTAGTTGCTGGAATAACGGCATTCTTTAATCCTGTTACTGCAACATATATCGCGCTATCCGGACTTGCATCACCAGTAGTTGGTGTAGTTATTTCATATGCCACTTCTGAAGAAGATGGATGTGACGCAGGGGCTTGCATGGTTGGCTTAGTTCTTGGCGGAATGCTAGGTCTTGTTCTTCTTGAAGAAAAGGGTAAAGCAGAATTTTCAACTCTTACAAAAGAAGATACTCAACGTCTTGGACTAGATCCAGCATCTGTTGCAATCTTTAATACTGAAGTTGATGAAGCAAATATTTTACTATCTGAAGTATCTAGCCAGATGAAGAAGTTCTCAACTCAAGAAGATGCTAAGAAAGCGTGGGCCGACCTTAAAGAATACGTAAGCCCAGAAACAATTGAAGTAATGGAAGTAATTTCAAATCAATAAAAGAATAAATTAATTTATTATGACAAAGGGAGCTCCAAGCTCCCTTTTTTTATTGCTCAACAGTGATCGAAACACCGTAGTGATCTGATAAATTTACTAATTTCTCTTTGCCATCAATAGTAACTCTTACCTTTTGTTTTAAGACGACCTCTTCGCTAGAAGTATAGAGCCCTCTTGTATAAATATGATCAATGAGTCTGTTTAGTTTTGTTCCAGCTATTTCGTTCTCAGAGCAGAAAGTACAACTTGGGTTTTCTTCTTCTATTGCGTCTTTAAAGAAGCTATTTAAAAGGTCACAGCTTTCTACTAACTCAGAAGATAGGTTTGTACCACTAACAGCATGACCACAATTAAAGTCCCCCATCATTGCAGTAGGTTCATCTGCATCAAGGGCATCTTCAAGTAGCTTCTCAGCTTGTGCATAATTCTCTTCGCCCCATGAATTAAACTTTCCAGCATAAGGTGCTTCATCCTCAAGATTTGCTGATAAATGAGTACAGTAGATATTTCCTACGTCTTCAACTGACGCCTTAAGCGCAGATCTTCTACTTAAAGTTGATATATCGGACATATTTAAAAGAGATTTATTTGTCATCTTCTTTTTAGAGAGAAGCAATAACCCATTACTTCCTTCATAAGTAAAAAGTGCTGCTTTTTTAAATGGGTTAATAACTGCCCAGATAGATGCCGTTGATGATTTACCAACTTGTGCCATTAGAGATGCGGCACACTGACGATTTGTATTCTTAAGCCTAACAAGAGACTCTCCACACTTATTGATGACACAACTTGTGAAGTCATCTCCATCTAGCTTCTTACATTGTTTTAATGTACAGGTAACAAAGCGATCCTTACCAAAGAGCTCTTTAATTTTACATATTGGTTTCTTACTCGCTCTCTCTTGTTCAATCTTCGTAAAGTGAGAATGAGGGTATTGGGATTTTAGAGATTCTATAATTAGATTTCGATCTTCTTTCTTCCACACTTCCTGAAGACATAGAACATCTGAATCTTGAGAAGATAGAGCATCGATAATTGGTGCTATTCTCTGTGTAGCGTATGGAACGTAAGTGTGAGCAAGTCCCGCATTAAAAGTTGTTAACTTTACTGGAGCAGCAAATATAAGAGTTGTTGCTAATAAAGATAATAGAAATTTCATTTCTTCTTCCTTAGGTTATTAATTGCGCAGAGCCAAATAAAGCTACCATCTGCCCTAAGGAGTGACAAAGAGTATTTCAGTAAATTTTGTTTTCTTCTCAACTTTCGACCAGATAAAGCCTGTCGCTCTTCCCTCTTCAGTTAATATTCTCATGCAACCAATACCAATGCCTGATGACGACCTGGAGTCATTATCGTGTGGACGCTTTGAAGAATCAAATACCTTAACTGTAATACTATCCTTATCTTTACTAATCTCTTCAAGGAAAACTGCTAAGTGCCCAGTACTCCCCTTTTGAGGGATATTATTTTTACGCCACATTATAATATCGCCTGGACGTAGAGAATCGACAGTACTAAAAGCAATTGGTTTTAATTCTTCAAATATTTCATAGGCCTTTGATGAAGCTAATTTTCGATCACACTTATTCAGTAGATACTTTATGATCCCTGAACAATTTGTCTTAAAGGTTTTGTTTTGAATATCAATTATATTTGCAGTACTAAATTCATTGATTTCTAAATTTATTAATACTTCATTAATATAATCTAAAATCCTATGCTTCATTTAGTTTCTTAAAAACCTTAGTGGCCGACGTCGCAAAATTTGTCTTGGTTTCATCTTGCGTAAAGAATTGATACTTCTTACTCTTAGAGAAGCTTTCAAATTCCTTGTCTGTTAAAGTCACAATGTAGTTAGTAATTTTATATTTCGTAATACTTGTTTTAAATTTTGGAAGTTTTTCCAAATCAATCTTCTTTGTTAGTTTTGGATACTGCTTTAGAGATTCATCCTCACTATTGATAACAAAAGTTGGTACTTCAATTTGACCAGCAAGCCATTCCTTTTCAGACTTACTATAACCTTTTATTCTCTTTCTATTTTTTATAAAAACTCTTAATAGTTTTAAATCATAGTATTTAGCAGTCTTAACTGTTGGACTCTCAGGGTAACTCAGAGGTTCTCCACTCTTAAAAGCTTCACAGCTCTTTCTTATTGGACATAGCTCACAAGTAACCTTTCTAGCCTGACAGAAGTTTCTACCTAGATCCATAAAGGCTTCATTAAGATCTCTATAGCTTTCAGTTTTTTTGATATTAAGATCACCATCTTCAAATCGTTGCTTTAAAATTTTATGAAGCTTTGGACCCTTCTTAGATTTTATCCCAAGTATCCTTGAAACAACTCTTTCGATATTAGCATCAATGGCCAATGCTTTTTGATCGGCACCAATTGATAGAATTGCGTTTGCAGTATAATCACCAATCCCACTAATTGAAACCAAGTCATCATAATCTAGAGGAATAATACCTTCGTATTTCTCTTTAATATCAATTGCAGCTTTTCTAAGGTTTCTCGCTCTTCGGTAATAACCTAAACCTTTCCAGGCCATGCAAACTTCATCTTCAGTACTTTGTGCAAGCTTTTCTACTGTCGGATATGTTTCTAAGAATCGATTATAGTGATTGCGAACTGTGGAGACAGTTGTTTGTTGCAACATTATTTCAGATACAAGTGTTGTATAAAGAGAGCGTTCATCTCGCCATGGGAGATTGATATAGTTGTCTTTCGACCAATTTATTAAATTTGTAAACATAGATTAAGAAGTAGCTACTTCTTACGATTTTGGCAAGTTTTGGAAAGTGTTTCAACGTGATTCAGTAACTTATCACCATCAAAGTCCCCTGTATCAGCACCATAGAGATTCGCGCCTATGCGCATCAAATACTCTCTAAATTGTAGTGTTCCCTCATCTATATCGGTAACAAGAATGAGATGTTTTGCATTGGACTCATCTATCCAATTCATTAAACGCTTTTGATCATTAAGTCCGTAATTAATACAAAGACCAGGAAGACCACCCATTTGTTTTTTTGAAGTATCAAAAGTCTGTACTTCAATAGAGCATTTATTCTTAAGTCTCTCAACAAAGCTTCTTCTATAGCAATTTGTATTATCTTTCGACCAGTCTACATTTCTAAGACTAGAGCTTGTATCTATCCATACTTCAAAATCTACTGGTCCATGACTTTCGGGCTTCGCTTTACCACAGAAAATATCCCAGTAGTTTCCTTCCTTACAATCAATCATATTAGTATCCATTGAATTGATTGTTTTTAACTTCTTTGCTTTCTTCTCATCTTTTTGATCTTCTAAACTTTTTTCACTCTTGCCTTCAATAAAGCCTAACTGAGGATGAAAGCATCCATCTCCCATAGGAACGCAGTTATCTTTATTCATTGCGATTGATCTAAAGACTATTGGATATTTTTCATTTGTTAGTATTTTGAGGTCCGCTGTTTTGCTTGCAGACAAAAAGATAATATCAACCTTCTTTGGTAAGGCCGCTACTTTTGATAATGATAGAATTGCTATTGTTATTAAAAATATTCTCAAGCAATCATTCCCTTTTGTCTGAAGTAACGGAATAAATCGTTACCTAGGTCTACAATTAAATCTTTTGCTTCCATGTCTAAACTTAAAAAGTCAGTCATATATGCTTTCTGTCTTGGAGATAGTTGTGCAAACTTATCTCTAAGGTCAGTCTCTGAATTTGGTCCGCCAGCGTCTGCATTGAATGGAATCTTTCTCGTCTGATTACCAATCTTAACTGTAGCAGTTGCCTTTCTTTGCGCAGTCCCAGTGCTTAAAGAATCAACGAGCGCATCTCCTAACGTATCTCCCGTCGCAGCTGCTGGTTGAGTTTGCTGAGTCACTGTTGGCTCTGGGGTAGCAGGGCTTTCACCTGGTGCCTTATCTCCTTTATAGAAGTTAACTAATCTTCTAAAGCGCTCCCAATACTCCTCTTCGACAAAATCGACCACTTCACTGAGGGGAATATCTAAATATGAGCATATTTTAGCTACTATTTGCGGATTAATATCAGCAGTCTTTCTTGCAAGA
The DNA here is from genome assembly GCA_001874305.1 of Bacteriovorax sp. MedPE-SWde. Taxonomy (GTDB): domain Bacteria; phylum Bdellovibrionota; class Bacteriovoracia; order Bacteriovoracales; family Bacteriovoracaceae; genus Halobacteriovorax_A. Next base: position 33,209 of record MPCU01000013.1, read on the forward strand.
AAGCGCGACATAGTAGAAACACCTGTATCAGTGTGTTCTGCGAGGTCTTTTTGGGACATGGGACCTCTAAGTTGCATATACTTCCTTACTACGGCCAAGAAATCTTCTAGTTTTTCACGGTTAAATTCCGCCATGACATTCTCCTTGCAAGTTTTTTCAGCTTTGATTCTATTGCAATATTATACAACTTACTGAAAATACATAATTGCAGCAATTTTGATCCTTATATTAAGGCCCATAGCTGCTTAATATTGTTATCGGATTGCAAATAAATTTCTTTATGCAATTTTATTGCTTGACGCAAAGAGTCAATTATTATACTCTGTATATGAGCTTGCAACATAGCTCAACACATACAAGACTTAGGGGTAACAAATGGAAACACTAACTCGCTTTATCAATCCAGTATTTGACGCTCAACTAGATCAGGCTAAGTACGAAGTTATTGAAAACGAAGTCATTAAGGCTAATGATTTAGATGAGTTAACGATTTCTGGTTCTCTCTTCTCTCTAACGACGTTTACAGGTGTTACCTTTAAGTCTTGTGTGTTCTTTGCAACGAGATTGGAAAATTGCAACTTCATTGGTTGCAAGTTCATCGATTGCAAATTTGAATTTTCGCACATTACGCATTGCAAATTTGAAACAACAGTATTTGAAGATTGCAATTGGGAGTTCTCAACTATAAAGAGCAACCAATTCAATCACTCAAGATTTGATGCAAAAACTCAGCATCTTATAACTAAGGCGGCGAACAAACAGGAAAACTGTATTTGCCCATTACCTACAAGCTGGGAAGAAGCAGAAGTATTGCTTCTTCATAAAGAGCAAAAAGAGGAAGAGGAAACTCATGTATCACCAAACGAATGGGGTACAGCGCTTCTCAACTTTTTGAAAACGGCTGCTTAAAAGAAAATTAAATTTACTGGCTGCATATTTGGCTCAACGACTTCATGGATTATATTTGCCAGAGACACATCTTTGCCCGAAGTCGACATTTCTAACCTACTGAAGAAAACGGAAAATCTCTTTAGGATATCTTGAACACATCTATCGAGCTTGGGGCTTCGGCCCCATCTCACTTCTTTTTCAAGGGGCCATCAATGAGATTTTATTTTCTACTCTTTATATTCTCTCACTTTTTTGCTGGAGAATGCTGGGCCAAAGATAGACGAGTTGCAAGTACAAAAGATCATGTAATTAATAACATAAAAGAAGATATGAATTTTAGCATCCCACTCCCAACATTTAAGAGCAAAGGAGGATATTATGAAACTACACCTCGCAATTATATTGATGTTAATTACAAACATCTTGAGTACGAGAGAAGTTATGGATTGGGGTTTACAATTTCTTTTTAGTTTTTAATTTCTCAATTGAAGTAACCGTGATCTCGCGGCTTCGCCTGGATCACTTGAAGTAGTTCCACTCTGCAGACAAAACTGTCCTTTGGGACACTTTTGATCGCAGGCGGTTACAAACATCTTGAGTTCGAGAGAAGTTATGGATTGGGGTTTACAATTTCTTTTTAGTTTTCAGTCTTTACGGTAGAAACAACCAACAGATTCACTATTTCGACTAGAAGAGTTCTGAACAAGAGTGGCCACTTCAACAGCGTTACGAAGGCCAATTAGTGCATCTGTTAATGTACATCTCTTATAGAATCGATTGATTTCATCACTTAACTCACTGAACATCGCTTCCGCTCTTTTAAGACGATTCGATGTTCTCGATAAACCAACATAGTTCCACATTGTTTGCTTAAGAGTCATCCAGTCTTGATGAACAAGCGCCTTATCAACATTTTCATGTCCATCTCGCCAGTTCTTAATATCAAAAGGAGAATAATGCTCAATTGAGTCTATATTTTTTGAGATACTATCCGCTGATAAGTATCCCCAAGTTAGACCTTCAAGTAATGAAGTAGAAGCTAAGCGATTTGCTCCATGCAGACCAGTACAAGAAACCTCGCCTACTGCGTAGAGATTTTTTAGACTTGTTCTTCCTTCCATATCAACTTTCACTCCACCACATGTGTAGTGAGCGGCAGGAACGACAGGAATTGGTTGTTTAGTTATATCGATCCCTTTTGATTTACAGTGGCTGTAAATTGTTGGAAAACGATTCTTTATCCATTCAGCATCTTTATGAGAAATATCTAAATAAACACACTCATGATGTGTTTCAATAGTCTCTTCTACAATTGCACGGGCAACAACATCACGAGGAGCAAGTTCCATATCAACATGATACTTCTCCATGAATCTTTCACCCTTAGAGTTGATCAGGACACCACCTTCTCCTCTAACAGCTTCTGATACTAGAAACCTTCTATGACTTGAACTATCGTAAAAAGTTGTAGGATGAAATTGAATGAATTCCATATCAATAATTGAAGCACCAGCTCTCTTTGCCATTGCCTGTCCATCTCCTCTTGCTCCTTCAGAGTTTGAGTGATGGAGATAGAGTGCGCCAATTCCACCTGTAGCAAGAATTGTTATTTTTGAGATGGCCTTATATACTTCATTTGTTTCTTGATTTAATAGGTAGGCCCCAACGATTTTATTTTCTTCATATCTTTGTTTAATACTTACACCCTGATGCTGAGGAGTAATAAGGTCAATCGCCGTATGGCTTTGAAGAAACTTTACGTTAGGAAATTTATCATTGTCTTTAAGGTAGTTTAAAAGAGAGATCTGAATTTCTTTTCCGGTGAAGTCACCTTTATATAAAATTCGGTCAATTGTGTGTGCTGCTTCTTTGGTGAAGAGCAACTCTCCATCTTCACTTCTCTTGAAATCTGTTTGAGCTTTATCTAGTAAGAGATCATCAACCGCTTGACGACCAAATCTTTGAAGAACATCAATTGCTTCTTGGTTTGATGTTTCACAAGATGCTTTAGAAATATCACTTTCAAGTGATTTATCTGTCTCACTTGGATAAATGATTCCACCTTGGGCCCAGAAAGTATTTGAAAGTTTTGGATCTTTCTCTCTTGTTACAATACCAACTTGTTTTCCTTGTTCAGCGAGCTTAGCGGCAGCACTAAGCCCCGCAATACCACAACCAATAATAAGAACATCAAATTGATAATCTGCCACAATCTACTCTCTTGCGTATTTTAAAGAGATATCAACAGGAGGAGCTCCATAAGTTATTGCTCCAACACTGATCGCATCTACACCTTCGATAAGATAGTCATCAATTGTAGAAAGTCTTATTCCACCAGATACTTCTATCGTTACACCTTCAGGTTTTTTATTAATTACTTTTCTAATATCTTCAGGAGAGAAGTTATCTAACATCATATGCTTAACACCCATCTCTAGGACTTGGTCAAACTCTGCGATGTCGTGAACCTCTACTTCAATAGGTGTATAGAATCCCTTCATGCTTCTAAAGAACTCTACTGCTTCCTTTACACCACCAAAGAAGCTCTTGTGATTGTCTTTCACCATCCATAGATCAGTTTGTCCTAATCTATGGTTATAACCACCACCAACTCTCACAGCATACTTCTCTAATGATCTATGGCCAGGTGTTGTTTTTCTTGTATCAAGAATCGCAATTCCTGTTCCCTCTGCTTTTTTCATATACTGACTAGCATGTGTTGCTATTGCAGAGGCATGTTGTAATAAATTAAGAGCAATTCTCTCTCCAGTTAGCGCAATACTAAAAGGAAGTTCAAACTCTATTTCAGACTTATCACTTTTATTAAATTCGATACCTTCATATTTTTCAAAGGTCTTATAATCAATATCAGCACCAAGGTATCTGAAGACCTCTACGAAGTATGGAAGTCCAGCTAATACTAGATCATCTTTAAGCTTGAGCTTACATTTTACGAGATCACTTGGAAGTGAATTTATATAGAAGAGGTTTCTAGAAAGATCATCTTCGTTAAAATAGTTTTCAATCGTCGCTCTAACAGCATTCGAAATTAACGTATTCGACATATTTACGTGCTCCGTCATTTTTTAAGTGCTGGTTGTTGTATCACTTTCAATATAGAAATAAAATTAGAGACTTACCCTTTTTTGGTGATTTTTTATGCTTCACTGACTAGCTTCCAATCGTGAAACGATCTCTCTTTCTTCTCATTCTCTTTGTTCTTACTCTAAGTGTTCAAAATAACATGAAACACCAACGATATTCATACAATAGATCAAAGCCCTTTAAGTTTAACTTCTCGCGACGCATCAAGAGGGCATTTAAAGAGAAGCACAACTTCTATATCTATCGAAGCTTTCTTACCGGACGTAAAAGAGGTGTTTCAAAAGATCTAAAGAAGGCCCTAACAAATCTCAACCTTCTTCATCTACTTACACCATCCGGCCTTCACCTAAGCTCACTTCTACTTATTATTGCTCTAATGAGAAAGAGATTCAAAGGCCCATGGCCCAAGAGAGTCGAATTAATTATATGCTTATCAATTTACTTCTTCTTACCCGGCTACTATTCCTTAAAGCGAGTTGCCCTTCTTAGATCTTTATTTATTGCAAATAACTATTTTAAAAATCACTTTAAAAGTCTTCAAATATTTTCGATATTTTTGATCATTGATATCATGTTTGGAACTTTTCAATATAGTAAAATTAGTTTCGCCTATAGTGTTCTCTTCTTGGGAATTATATTTCTAGGAGGAAAGCTTAATTTTATAAAACTCTCACTTCTCTTTTTTTCAGGTCAGGTTCTCATAGCTGCAATTAATGATCAGCAGATCTCATACTTATCAGTAGTTGTGTCACCAATACTGACTTGGATATTCACCCTTGCTTATCCTCTTCTCTTTCTTAATCTATTCTTCATTAAGATTTTTAATTATTCGCAATACTTTGTAGGACTATTTTCTGACATAGTTATTTTTTTAAATATATGGCTGTCTAAATTTTCAATGATAGATATAACTTGGCCTCTAATTATAGTGGCCATCATTATAAATAGAAGAACACTCTATCTTTGCATTGGGATAATAACGATTAACTTATTCATCTACTGATAGAGGTAGGCTCCAGTCGATTACACCTAATTTCTTCTTCGATAGAAATTCATTTGTTTGTGAGAATGGCTTACTTTCAAAAAAGCCTCTATATGATGAAAGTGGAGATGGATGAGGAGATTTTAAAATAAAGTGTTTAGACTCATCTACTTTCTTTGCCTTCTTTTGAGCTGGTGCTCCCCAAAGAATAAAGACCAAGTTTTCCTTCTTATCATTTAACTCTTGAATCACTTTATCTGTGAATTTCTCCCATCCTTTCTTGTGATGAGAGCCCGCTTTACCATCTTCCACAGTTAAGCATGCATTGAGAAGAAGAACACCTTCTTGTGCCCATTTCATTAGATAGCCATGTTCAGGAATCTGCGACCCTGTATCACTATTTAATTCTTTATAAATATTTCTCAGAGACGGTGGAACTTTTACTCCAGGCTTAACAGAGAAGCACATACCATGTGCCTGTCCAGGGCCGTGATAAGGATCTTGGCCAATTATGACAACTTTTACTTTATCAAATGGAGTTTCATTAAAGGCCGCGAAAAGGTCATCATCACAAGGGTAGACTTCTTTTCCACTCTGTCTTTCAGTATCAATAAATGAAAGCAGCTCAGTCATATACTCAGCACTAAACTCGTCTTTTAAAATTTCTTTCCACTTAGATTCAATTTTCATAGGCACAAAAAAAGGGTGCCATGAAGACACCCTTTGTAACTTTTTATTCGTTTAGTAATTTATCAATTTTTGTAATTGCTCATATACATCATCAACTTGAGGAAGAACAAAGTCTTCTTGCTGAGGACAATATGGTACATGACAATCTTTTGCTGCAACTCTTAGAATTGGAGCATCAAGAGATTCAAAACACTCTTCATTAACTCTTGCTGCGATTTCTCCAGCAAAACCAGAAGTCTTAGTCTCTTCATGACAGATTAGAAGTCTATTTGTCTTACCTAGAGATTCTTTAATTGCATCCATATCAAATGGAGCTAAAGTTCTAAGGTCGATAACTTCGATAGACTTACCTGTTTCATTTTCTATTTTCTTAGCTGCATCAATTGATTTTTGAACAAGAGCTCCCCATGCAACAACTGTTACATCAGCACCTTCTTTAGCTATTCTCGCTTTACCAAATGGAATCATATAATCATCCCCTGGCTCAGCTGTTCTATTGTAACCTTGATAATATAAATGCTTATGCTCTAGGAACATAACTGGGTCATCACCTCTTATTGCAGTTCTTAAAAGACCTGCAGCATCCGCTGCATTAGAAGGAAATACAACTCTAATACCCGGAACATGTGTAAAGAGAGACTCTCCACATTGTGAGTGATAAATTGATCCACCTCTTAGGTAACCACCGATTGGAACTCTTACAACCATTGGACACTTAAAGTCTCCACCTGAACGATAGCGAGTTGTCGCCATTTCATTCTTTAGTTGCATATAAGCAGTCCAAATATAATCGAAGAATTGAATTTCAACGACAGGCTTTAAACCTCTCATTGCCATACCAATTGCACGTCCAATGATATTTGCTTCAGCCAGTGGTGAGTTAAAAACTTGGTCATCTTTTGAAGCTCTTTGTACTCCAGAAGATACTTTAAAAACTCCACCCTTACCTTTTAGATCAGGGTTATCCATTTTTTCCATTTGAGAAAAGTCAGCTACATCTTCACCGAACATTCTAAGAAGTGGATTCTTTGAGAATTCAGATCTTAAAACATTGTTGATTGTTGTCGCCATTGGAATATCATCTTTACCTTCAAATATTCCGGCCTTATCAAAATCAGAAGAAGTCATATCAACATCTTCAGAATATAAGTGATCAAGAGAAGATTCTACTGTTGGCCAAGGTGTATCAATCGCCTTAGTCATAGCTTCTCTAACTTCAGAGCTAACTTCTTCTAGAAGATCGTTAACTTCTTTTTCAGTCATGATCCCAGCTTCAATTAAAGTCTTTGGGTATGAGTTGAAAACATCAAGGATCTTTTCTTCAGCAAGTTCAGCTGAAGTTCTATACATTGATTGATCATCAGAAAGAGAGTGAGAGTATGGTCTTGTTACATGTGAATGAACAAGAGCTGGACCCTTACCTGCTCTAATATGTTTCGCAGCTTTTGAAAAAGCCTCATATGATTCAATTGGGCAGTTACCATCACATTCAATTACTTTTAGACCTGGAAATTCATCCATTGCCTTAGAGATTGACCCTCCAGGTGTTTGAACAAATGTAGGAGTCGAGATTGCATAACCATTATCCTCAACATGAAAAAGAACTGGAAGCTTATTAACACAAGCAGTTGTTATACCTTCCCAAAATTCACCTTGAGAAGTCGTACCATCACCACATGATGTATAAGTTACCTCTGTCTTATTCAGTTTAAATTCTGAAACATCAAGACCATGTTTCTTATTCATTTTCTCAAGATATAAACCGGCCTCGGCTACACCACAAGCTTGTAGGAACTGTGTTCCTGTACAAGATGACTTCTGAACAATATTTAATTTAACATTTCCCCAGTGAGCCGGCATTTGACGACCGTGAGTTGCAGTATCACCTACGTTACCGTTAGCCTGACATAGCATTTCGTATGGAGTTACACCAAGTCCTGTACATAGAGCTCTATCTCTATAATATGGAATGAACCAGTCATATGCTGGCTTCAGTACTTTCGCTGCAGCTGTTAAAACACCTTCGTGTCCAGCACCAGAAATTTGAAAGAATGCCTTTGACTGCTTCTTCATTGAAATTTCAGCATCATCTAGTTTTCTTGATACATAAATATTTCTAAGCATCGCAACAAGATCTTCTTTTGAAAGATCATACTTCTTTGCGAGTTTCATTTTCTTTTCAATAATCTTTGTACGGGATTCGTTTTTCTTACTCATAGACTTTCCCTTTGTCTTATCTAACATATGTCTGCCTCGTAGAATTAGCTCGGGAAGTCTATCAATTTAAACTGTGGACGTGGATATGCAACGCAACATCAGATGCGTAATTTCAATGAGTTATATATAAACTAAAAACCGGAAGAGAATCCGAGTACGAAACGCCTATCTTCTTTACCTCTAAACTCACTTGTTGTTGTATCAACAGCGTAAGTTGTTAGGTCAAATTCTAACTTTTGGGCCTTAACTCCAATACCTCCGGAACCAAAACCATCTCCATAACCAGCTCTAATAAAGAATATTCTTCCAATATCTAGCTCCATTCCCGCTAGAATCTTTCTAGTGGCCGCAACATCAGGGTAGAGATTCGTTATGTCTTTAAGGTTAGCTTCAAAGTGAATCCTAACTCCTTTTCCTATTTGAGGAGTAATAGAAAAACCAGCATCTATAGTATTCTTAATACCATCTGGTGCTCCTGCACTTCCTGAAGTTTCAGAGAATGTCTGTTGAGCAGTATTGTGGGAAACTATTGAGAATGTAGGTAAGAATGTAATTGGTAGAGTTAATCTGAGTCCACTGTTAATTATTAGAGCAGTCCCTTGATCATAGTTACTGTCCTTAAGGTCCACTTTAGTTGTTTGAGCAGATGTTCCAATGACTTCTTTTCTATTTAATAAGACCGCTGTAAAACCAGCCTTAATTACCCCACCGAATAGAGATAGGTTCAATCCCGCGTAAGGACCATGGTCTCTTCTTTGTGCATATTCAAAGTCTGCACCGGCAGCTTGACCTATCATCGCTCTTTGTTGAAAAGAGAATAGGTAGCCAAGGGTAAAGTATCTTGTCGTAAAATTTGGAAGCGCATGAAATCTAGAATGAGAGATTTGTCCTTTATGATCAAGGAGTAGCTCTCTTGTTCCTTCAAGGTTGAATGCTTTTGGAAATTTTGTTGCTGCATCGCTAGCCTGCCCACTTGTTGCAGACTTCATCCATCCTTGATTAGACTCAAATTGAAAATTAGATATGTGTAAGTGTGTAAAGCGAACAGAGCCTAAGCCCGCTGGATTATAAAACGCAGCTGAAGCATCATCTACCTTATTGATAAAAGCATTTCCCATAGCAAGGCCACGCGAAGATGTTGCAAGTTCTGGAAAGACTGCGTCCTCAAACTCAATTGACCATGAAGAAAACGAAAATAGAAATAGTGATAATAGTGCTAGCTTGTTCACCTAACTAGTATATTAACTAGTGCCACGGTGCGATATACGAGGTACTTTTTACCTATAGTGATTTCAGATACTTAATGAGGACTTCAGCACTTTTATTCTTCTTATGACAGGCCATATATTCTCTAACTTCTTTAATCAGGTATGAATTGTCATAGTGGTAGGTTTTATCAAAACCAGCTTTACCATTTTTAAAGTAGAGATAAATATCAGGAACACTTTCAAGAATATAATCAACTCTACCCCTTTCAAGCATTGAGAATAATTGTTTCTCATCTGTCACAAAGAAATAGTTCCTATCATCTACGAATTTTATCCCACTCTTATACATAGATCTAATTGCGACATTTTTCATTTTATGATGATTCGCCTTAGTAACCTTAAAATCACCTTTAAGGCTAATTGCATATAGCTCAATAGAACCGAGCTCTTTAGAAAGAATGATATTCTCATCAACTTCTTTTGCGTCATCTTTTGAGAATGGAAAGATACAACTTCCAGAGTTCTTTTTAAATTTCTTAAAGCTTCTTCCAAAAGGTAGAAACTCCACATCAAAATTAAAAGATGTTCTTCTCTCTATTTTTTTTAGAAACTTATTATAAGGACCTGCATTGTCAGGAGTGTTAATTTTTTTGATTTCATTTGTATAAATCGTAAATGCGCTACCAGCACTCGCAGCAAAGAACGAAATGATAATATATTTTAATAAAAGTGCTTTCATAGCCTTATTCTACTCTAGGTCTAGGTAAAAAAAAAGGGCTCCTTTTGGAGCCCTCTTAGATATTTAATCGATTTCTTAGTGACGAGTTTTTCTTCCTGGGAATCTATGAGGAAGATTACCAAGGTAATTACCTTTGATATTTCTAATTGCTTCAATTCTCGATTCAGCAAGAACGTCAGTCGCTTTATTCACTGGAATATTTTGTTCATCAGAGATAGCGAACACGTCCAGAGTTGTATCAAAGATTGAGTCTACCATTCTCACAGCTTTGTCTTCCGACCAACCTTCGAACTCAATTGAAACGTTCATTAGTCCACCAGCATTGATTAAGTAATCTGGTGCATAAAGAACGCCTTTATCTTTTAAGATTTGACCATGTCTATCTTCTGCAAGTTGGTTATTTGCAGCACCTGCAACAATCTTACACTTTAGTCTATCAATAGTATTATCGTTAACCGTCGCACCTAGAGCACATGGAGAATAGATATCACAATCAACATCGTAGATTTCGTCGATACCAACTACTTCAGCATTTGGAACTTTCTCTTTAAATAACTCAAGGTTCTTTTCAGAGATGTCACAAACATAAACTTTAGCACCTTCGTTATATAGGTATTCTCCTAAGAATCTACCTACTGATCCAGCACCTTGAAGAGCAACAACTTTACCTTTTAAAGATTTGTCTCCGTATACTTTTTGACAAGAAGCTTGAATTCCTCTGAAAACACCTCTTGCAGTCCATGGAGAAGGGTTACCTGATCCACCGTGAACTTCAGCAACACCAACACAGTTACTTGTTTCAGTGAAGATATGCTCGATATCTTCTACTCTTGTGTTAACGTCTTCAGCTGTAATATATCTACCGTTTAGAGACTCAAGGAATCTACCATAAGATCTAAATAGTGCTTCTGATTTATCTTTTTCTGGATCACCGATAATAACAGCTTTCCCACCACCAAGGTTAAGACCTGAAACAGCGGCCTTATATGTCATACCTTTTGAAAGTCTTAGTACGTCGTCGATAGCTTCTTCTTCTGAAGCATATTGCCACATTCTCGTTCCACCTAGAGCTGGCCCTAGAATTGTGTTGTGAATCGCTACAACTACTTTTAGGTTACAACTTGGATCACTAAAGAAAACAACTTCTTCGTGTCCGTCTTTGTATAGTCTTTCGAAACTTAACATAAATACTCCTGTCTTATACCGGCATTGCTTAAGTAAAAATCAGCAAATTCCGATAAGAGTTGTAAAATAATATGATGAACTTTACTCAAACAAAGGTAAAAGTAATATGCCCACCGTGTCAGTCGTTGAATTAGACAATTTTGGTAATGAAATAGCAGGAACAACTAAGGAATTTCAAGTAGATACAGGTGATCTCATTTATGACTCCCTAGACAATCAAGGATACAAACTTCCACATGGTTGTCTTGCGGGATCTTGTGGATCGTGTCGAATCCTTATTTTAGAAGGTGTTGAAAACCTTGCAGGTACAAGCGTGATTGAAGCCAATACTATAGAGAATATCGTCAAAGATTATAAACAAGATAAAGGCGAAGAGTTTACTAAAGGTAGAACCTTTAGACTTTCATGTCGTGCACGAGTTAGCGCTGGTGATATAAAAATTGGTGCACTCAAGGCCTAGGCTACTTTAGCTTACTAGTATTTAAATAGAGTAGAGTCTTAATATGCTCTACTCTATTGAAGTTCCAGTTTTTGTAACGGTTTACAACACTAGGTAAGAGACGCAGGTGTTTAAAATTTAAAACAGTTGCCAGGTGATCAACACCATCATCAACGATGTAGTTACCATAAGGTAAGTAGGCTGAGCCAACTTCAACGAGTCCATCGTTACGACCTCTCTTAGACAAGATTAAGTCACGTAATGATTCTAATGGTGATTCTGGACCAAACTCGTTCTTTATATAAGTCACATATTGAAGAAGGTTAATATCTTGAACAATCTTTTTAATCTTAGACTTGTTAAGTTTGTGATACTTATTCATTTTCTGAGTGCCGACAGATTTTAGTCCATCTAAGCTTCCACCAAAGAAAGTAAATACCCACTCAGTTCCTATTCTTAATCCCCTTGTATTAGCAAAAAAATCCGCGATATAGGCTCCATAGAAAGGTGTTTGCATTGCAATCCATCCTTTCGTTCTCTTTCTAATACTTTTTTCAGAAAGAAGGACATCTAAGAATTCATTACCACCCTTAGAGTGAGTCACAACAACGATATCGCCCTTAATCTTTCTAAGCTGATCTACAATAAATTTCGAATTATTCTCTACGGTATCTTCAGACTCAACAATTATTCGAGTATTTTTAATTCCAACGGAGTCTAGCCAAGTCATATAATCTTTAAAATAATCGCCTAATAATAAAGAAAAATTTAGAGGTTGCTTAGAACCGTCAATAACTGTCTCAGAAAGTATTCCAGGAAGTAGAACGACAGTCATATCTTTTAAACGACTCTTTAATTCTACTTCATGAAGTTTAGAAAGAGACTTCTTTGTTCTACTATAATCTTCGCTAAGGTTCTTGGCGTTTATTACTAACGAAGAAAGTATTGTGAGGATTAGTAGAACAGTTTTCATTACTTATTTCTCGCTTGCTCAAGTAGCTTACTTCTTTTTGCTGATCTGATCTTTCTGTTAATATCATCGAGACTGTCTACGGCCATATCCCATGCAGTATAAATTTGCTTTTTAAAACCTGCTCTAATATCACCGGCAACATAGAAGTTCTCAATATTTGTCATACCACTTTTTTCTGTAACGACATAACCACGGTCATCTAGCTCCGCACCTACCGCCTTTGCCAGCTCATTATAAATAATTGTACCAAGGGAAACAAAACTAAAGTAACTCTCTATTTGTCTTCCACTTTTAAACTTATAACCATGTAATTGACCAGCTCTCTTGTCTCCGATAACTTCAACAATCTCACTGTCAAAAACTTCAATTTTATAAAGTTCAATAAGCTCTTTAACTTCATCACTAAATTCTGGCTGCTTACCATTTGTTAAGATACTCATACTTGGAGTGTTATATCTTTCCTTGAGCATAACTGCGACCCAAGCTGCTCCATTTCCGTGTCCAATTATTGAAGTATGCTTGTCTATAACATGATGTCCATCACAACGAAGACAGTAATCAACAGTCTGGGCATTCGCATAGGGAAGAATTGGTTGAATAGACTCTTTAAAGTGCGGTTGCACATCCATAATTCCAGTACATAGTACGACATACTTTGCTTTATATGATTCACCTTTGGAGTCAGTTAACTTAAAACTACCGTTAGCTAGTTTTTCAACCTCAGTAACCCCAGTCTTTGCGATCGTATGAAGATTATCTTTAAATTCACTCTCTGCAATCCATTCAAGAGTATCTTTATTTGGGTTAACAATACCTTTCTTATAATGTGCAAAGCCTGGCATATTCTCAACCTTAGCAACCCAAAACTCTCGGGACTTCTTCTTGTCTTTTGGCGTCCCTGGAAAAAAGAGAACTTCATCATTATTTAGGACACCTCTTAAAACCGCCATAACCCCAGCAGCTCCACCACCGATAACAGCTATTTCATATTCTTTTTCTTCAGTATTAGTACTCATTTTGGCTCCTTTTCCTCACCATATTGTAAACTTAGTATAGGCAAAGGTAAAACTTGCCGCCAATCAATTATCTCTATGCCCTGATAAACATCGACTGTTAAATAGCCGATTTTACTATAGAGAAGAGTAGAAATGGCCATAGACAAACAAACAGAAGAGTTCTTGCTCGATGCTGTTGAGAATGACGACTTTGAAAGTATAAAGTCACAGCTCAAGCAAGACTTAGACATTAACGCAAAATTTCCAGATGGAGAGACAATTCTCCACAAGTGCTTTGCTACTCGTAAATACAATCTAACCCAACATCTCGTACTTCTTGGTGTTGATATATTTTCAAAAAACTCATTAAATAGAACACCTCTTCATATTGGCGCCAGGTCAGGCTTCTACGAAGGCACGCTCCTCTACACTCTTCTCGCAAATGACCTTAACCAGCAGGATCACAAAGGGCGTATACCGCTCATGCATGCAATTAAATTTAAACAAATGCTTCTCGTTAAAATACTGATGTCTAAAGGAAGTAATACTGATCTCAAAGATAATAATGGCTACTCTTCTCTCATGTGGGCCGTTAAACATTTAGATCCAGCAGAACTAAAAGAAATGATGTCACAGTCAACCGACGAGGAAATCCAAAACCATATTCAGGAGTGCATAGAACAAGGAAAAGATGTTCAAGTATCTGACGAAATAATTGATCAGGCCAATGAACAGTTAGCAGAAGATGGAGCAGCGGACAAACCGGAACAAGAAGAAATAGTTCTTCCAAACCCTTTAGCGGAAATGATTACAAAGCCTGAAAATGAAGAACATCTCGCACCTTACTCAATTACTGATCATATCGAGTCACTTAAAGTAAAAGCAGAACAAGAAGGCTTTAGTTATGAGATGGCCATTAAGCCAGAGTTTGAAAAAAAGGAATACCCTGAAGATGATTCATCAAGTATCAGGGGTGAAGAAACGAGTACGGACTCAAGCATTGAATCTTTTTCAAGAAAGACGACAGATGAAGAAGCTATATTACAAACCGTAACTGGTGATGCTGAGCCAAAAGAAGAAATGGAAATTATTAGAGGATCAGGAGCAAATAATGATCAAGAGCTTGAAAGACAAGAAATTCTCTCGCGTCCAGAATCTTCTTCTCCAGAGTTATTAGAACGTGAAGAGGTACAGAGAGTTTCTGGTAAATCCCCTGAGGTCTTAGAGTCTGAAACTGTGAAAATCAAAAGGCCTGAACTAGATGTAAATTCAGAGGTCATGAAAGAAACAGAAAGGTCTCGTTCAGAAAATGAAAGCGATTCTCGGGAAATCAACGAAGAGCAAAGTTCACTTACAGCAAATAATCGTTCGACCACTGTAGCTGACAACAAGGAAACAGAAGACGAATCCGAGTTCATGACAGGAAAAGGCAGTGTTGATCACATTAAAGAAGAGACTTCGGTTATAAAAAGCCTAGAAGGTGAAAAGAGGCAAGAAGAACAATGGAGTGGTGAATCTAAAGGTGGTGTTGATAATACAACAGACTATGAAATAACTAAGCTAAAAAGAGCTGAGGCCAAAGAAGAAGCGAAACAGTCTTTAGAAGAGAAGCTAGATTCATCAACAGAACAAGAAACTGTATATGTTAAAAAGAAAGAACTCAACTACATTAAAGACGGATATAAAGAAGAATATAAAGATGATTACGGAGAAATTAGAAGTGTAGATAAAACCATTGCACAAGATGCTCCAGGAGAAATTAAGAGTGTAGATAAACAAATAGCTGAAACTGAATATGGAGAGATTAAGTCTGCTGACAAGGCCGTTGAAAGCTCTTATGAAGTTCAAGAGAAAGCACCAGAAGAAAACCTTTCAACTAATTACTCAAGAGTTGAATCTACAGGGGATCCGACACAAGAGGCATCTGAAAGTATTAAGGTCACAAAAAAAGAAGTCACTCCTCTTGAAAGAGAAGAGAGAGAAAAGCGTCCAGAATTAAATACTGATACACTTCAAAAAGAAGAAGTACAAAGAGTTAAGAGTTCTTCTCCTGATAATGTGACCGAAGAGTCAATGAGAGTTTCTTCAACGAACTCTGAGAATGATAAGGAAAATGAAACAGTAAAACTCACATCTCCTAAAGAGCTATCTGAAGAAGTGACAGAAGTTACTGGTAGCACTGAAAATACAGCAGATGAACAAACTATAGTTGAAGGAAGTGATACACAAGAACAAGAAGAAGTCCTTACTGTCGAAGAGCAAAAAGTTATGACAAATATGGTTGATGCCAATCAGAAGAATAAAAAAGGACAGACTCTTTCTTGGCTGGCTGCTGACAAAGGACAAGCAACTCTTCTAAAGAAGTTAATTCAAAAAGGTGCTGACTACGAAATCAAAGATACCCAAGGTGTCTCTCCTCTTATGACAGCAGCAATGAAAGGTCACACAGAAGTTGTTGAATACCTCGCGCATAAAGTTAGAAATATCGATGAAAAAAGAAGAGATGGTCAAACGGCCCTCACTCTTGCCATAGAGGCAGATCAGTCAGATGTACTAAAGGCCCTCGTTGATAATGGAGCTAGTTCTGAAACAAAGATAAAGGGAAGTACACTACTTATGCATGCCGCTAGTATGGGGAGTGTTAAATGCATAAAGGTTCTTATACTTCTTGGACATGACCCTAAAGAAAAGAACTTCAGAGGTAAGACCTCTCTAGATATTGCAAAGGCCTCAAGACAAAAGCGTGCCTATGCTCTTCTTAAGAAAATTATAGAATCGAGAAAGGCCGGATAGATATGTTTACAGATAAAGCATTCCATATTGTAGAGAAGAACAACTTTGATAGTATAACTATGATTCGTGAAAATCATGATGAGTTACGAGAGATAGTAGAAAAGTACTTAGAAAAGCCAAAACATCTTGTCTTTAACCTTGATATGGCCGAAGACCCTACTGAAGAGTTTCTCGATCAAATTAATTTTCTTTCAACACTTTTAAAAAGTGATAACTACTCTCTTCAAATTTTCTCGTGCCCCGATTCAGTTGCAGGAAAGCTCAAGTCGCACAGATTGAGGAACCTACCCGAGATCCAAGACCTTTCACACTTTATTAGTTCGTTGAATGCTATTGAAAGAGAGCTACGAGTTGAAAGCTTACTCAAGTCATATATCGACAATACTATGAAGCACGTATTTTCAAAGTCAGGTCTTATTGTTCGAAGAGGTGAACTTACCATTGAGAGTGATCCTGAAAACTTTCTCAATGAAATGAACTTCTTTCAAACATTTCAGTTAAATGACTCGTTCTTTTCTTTTGTCATTGGATCATCTGAAGAATTCTTTTCAGAATTTCTCGATGCCTTAAAAGAAAATGAACTAACACCAATACTCAATCATATTGCATCACAAATACCCGAGACTCTTTTGACAGGAGTTGAGATACACGATTACCTCACACATCCATATGACAAATTCCCAACAGAGAAGATGTCTATCGCAGGAAAAGAATATTCGTACTTTCATAACTGTGCTGTCATGAAAGTACCTTTAGAATGTGATCTAGGTATTTTTAATTTGGAAGTTTGGATTCCTAAGGATTTTACAGCTCAAGTTTATAGCTTTCTCAATCCTTAGGTAAAAATTAAATTATTCTTCAGTTGCTGAAAAGTCTTGGGCCTCATTTGCTTCTCTTTTCGAGAAAATGTGCTTTTCACCGTCAACGTCTTTGATTTTTATTTCTCGTATTTCATAGTCGTCAACACGCTCTAATGAGAAGCTTAGGCCTTCCCAAACAATAATCTGTCCTGACTCTGGAAAGTTATTACCAAGCATATCTAAAATAAAACCTGCAAGAGTTGAGTAGTTATCATTTAGAGGGATCTTAATATCAAACTCAGAATAGAGGTCTCTTAACGTAGTTGAGCCTTCAACGACAATTCCTACTTCAAGATCACTTTCTTCATATTCTTTTCTAACATCATCTTCTTCGATATCATGTTCATCCTGAATTTCCCCAAGAATTTCTTCAATAATATCTTCAATTGTAATGATACCAACAATCAACCCAGTTTCATCTTTAACTAGTGCTAAGTGTATTTTCTTTCTATTCATATGATCAAATACGGCCTGTATTTTCATATGCTCATATACAAAGAATGGCTCTTTAAGGTGTGTTAGTAGATCAAAGGATCCTTTATTCTCAGCACTTACTAGAGCTAGAGACTTAACATGAAGGAAGCCCTTCATATTTTCGATATCACCGTCACAAACAGGATAACGACTGTGCGTATCTGCACTAACAACATCCAGAACTTCGTTATAGTTAGACTTTGCTTGAATAGACTTGATTTCCTTTCTAGGAATCATGATATCTTTTACTTTAATTTTTGGAAACTCTAGAATGGAGTTAAGCATATCAATTTGCTTAGAGTCCATTGTATTTTCTTTCTCTGCTTTTTGAATCATATATTCAATGTCGTCTTTCGTTATAAGACGTCCAGTGAGTTGTGCATTTTCACCTAGCACAGTATGAATCACCCAAACCATTAACTTAATGATTGGGTATAAAGCAAAGTAGAAAACTTGAAGAACACGAATAACAAATAGAGATAAGTTCTCTGCGTGTGTTCTTGCAAATGTTTTTGGAATTATTTCACCAAAGATTAGAATGATAAATGTCGTAATACCAACAGCGATACCAATAGCATCATCAGCAAAAGCTCTTTGTGCTAATACAGTTGTTAAAGATGATGCA
Organism: Bacteriovorax sp. MedPE-SWde; assembly: GCA_001874305.1. Classification (GTDB taxonomy): domain Bacteria; phylum Bdellovibrionota; class Bacteriovoracia; order Bacteriovoracales; family Bacteriovoracaceae; genus Halobacteriovorax_A. The sequence goes on from MPCU01000013.1 coordinate 51,385, forward strand.
AAAATATTTACGACGTTATTTCCAACTAGGATTGTAGTTAGGATCTCACTTGGCTTTTCAACCATGAAAGACAGGGCCTTTCCTTTTGATCCACCTTCTTCAATAAGTTGTTTTGCTCTGTCATGTCCAATTGAAAGTAGAACAGCTTCAGAGCCTGAGAAAAAACCAGAAAGAATAAAACATAAAGCTAGTGATCCTAGCTCGAGACTGTCTATCTCCATGATTTCGATCCGAGTATATGATTGAATAAATTTACTGATGTAAAAGACTGGGGGTAATTAAGCGGAGGTTCTATTTCTTTTTCCTTGTTAAGATCTTACTTTTTTGGTCAAGTTTTAAACCAATTAAGTTTAGATCAATTTTACTATAGTTCACGTTTTTAGTCTATATGACACAGATAATCAAGTATATACTACACGACATGTCATCTAAATGACTGGTTTTAGTGGTGGTCGAGCTGCTCGCCTTTAAAATCATGGTCAGAATAAACAATTCTATCGTTCATTTCATGGTTAAAGTCGTGAATTTCCTCAATATTTGCTACGTTTCTGAAGATCCCGTTACACTTATAACAAATTGCTACTTGCTTAAGTCTTCTGAATAAAATGAAGTCAAAAATATAGAGAATGATAAATGGAGCTACAGAATAAGGAGCATACTCAGTAGTTGCTACATAGAGAGTCATTAGTGCGGCCATTACAAATAAGACTACACCTATTTTTCTATTGAAGTCTTTTTGCTTATAAAAATCTTTCCTTTCACAAGAAGGACAATCTTTTAAAACCCCTTCATGGTGCTCAGGAGTAAACTTCACAGGCTCAACATGATCACATACCTTACACTGTGCCTCAGTAGCACCAGCTGTCGGAGTAAAAGCAATCCCTGAACCACACTCAGGACAAGTCAAAGTTATTTCAATCATATAAGTAATCCGTATTTAAAAAAGAGAAAGCTTGAAATCATTTCCCCGATAAAAATGAATATTGTCATGGCATAGAAAATCCCAGTAGCACTTTGAATTGATCTCATTGCTACAAGTTTCCAACCAAATATCGACATTACAATTATTACAACATATCCCCAAAGAGCTCTCATAGAAACCATCATCCAATTAAAAGCGTATCCGCCACCAAGACGAGTTCCGACTTCGAGATACTCAGATGCTTGCATAGTCTCAACACCACTCCAAACAAGTTTAGGTATGACAATTAACCACATAGCGATGAGTGCAATCTTTAAAGGCTTCTCACTTAGCTTTGGTGTAACAAGGTACCAATGTCCTAGAATCATAGCGTACGTTACGGCCCCTAAGTAAAGTGCCGACGATAAGATAAATAAGTAATTAGTTATTTGAGAGTTTTGAAATGTATAGAACGCAACAAATGTTAATACCGCAGGAACTGAATAAAGGATCCAAAGCAGTACATTCTTCTTATCAAAAGTGTCGTGTAGCTGACGATGAAATAACATTGAAACCATTGAAGTATAGAGAATAATACTATGTAGGTCTGAAGCTGAGTTTCCTGCTACCACATGACAAATTTGAGCAATAAAAAGTGAAACAAGACACACTGTTGTGAGTAGTTTTTGAAAACCTCCACCAGTCATTTCGGACTTTGCCACTGGTGCAAAAATAAATACACCAAATCCAAGTGATAGAAGAAAGAACTGTGCCATTTCCATTATATAGTTCATTAAAGTATTCCTAATTGAGTCTTTTTAAACTCAATAAATTGCATTAAGAAATTCTTATTTGCCTCTGGGATATTTGCACTTTTTACATCATTTTTCGCAGTTTCCCAAGAAATCTTTTGCTCAGTTAGCTCATGCTTTTTACCATTTAAGAGTGATGCGTCAATATAGTAAATATAGAAGAGTAAAGATCTATCATCATATTCAAATGGATAAATTGAGAACGCTTTCAGGTCCTGCTGATCGACGGAGATACCAACTTCTTCTTCAAACTCTCTACCAGCAGCGTCTATTGGTGCTTCCCCCGTGTCTATTTTTCCACCAGGGAATTCCCACATTCCATCAAGTGGACCACTCTCCTTTCTCAACTGAACAAAGAGTGAAATTCCGTCACTATGAAATGACGTAGGTATAACAATAGAGATTGATTTCAACATATAGAGTTTCTACATTGCTTTCAAATACATGGCCAATTTGGCGCAGCTCGTCTATAACATGCCCGTGACGTCACTACCGTTTAAAAAACATTCTCTACTATTTGCTCCTATGGAAGGAGTTACTGATGCGGCCTACAGGATCGCCATATCTAGGGCCTTTCCAGAATGGGACTATTTTAGTACTGATTTTTATAGAGTTCCGACTGTTGGGAACATTCAAAAGAAGGCAATTCTCAATCACTATGGTCACTCTGCTTTAGAAAAAAAGAATCTCGCGAGTAAAACTAGTTACCAAATTCTAACTTCGGCAAGGGCACAAACCAGAGATGTAGTTGAAATTATTAATAGCGAAGGTTTTGAACACTTGGATCTTAACCTTGGTTGTCCCTCTAAGAAAGTTAATGCTCACAAAGGTGGAGCATTCTTACTAAGTGATATCGAAACACTTAGACCAATAATTAAAACAATTCGTGAATCATTTAAGAGAACATTTACTGTTAAGATTAGAATTGGATATAAAGACGACAACCTCTTCTTTGATCTATTAAAAATGTTTGAAGACGAAGGAGTTGATGCGATAACTCTTCATGCTAGAACTCGTGATCAACTTTATAACGGTATTGCAGATTGGAGTTATATCAAGAAGGCCGTAGAGAGCACATCAATTCCAGTAATTGGAAATGGTGATATCTGGACGGTACAGGATATTATTAGAATATACGACGAGTGTGACCCATACGCTATTATGCTCGGAAGAGGCGCTCTAAAAACACCCTGGCTTGCAACAACGTACTATGAGCACAAGAACAATCCAGATTTTCTAAGTGATGAGTATCTTCTTGAAGAAAGAAAGAAGGGACTTGATATGTACTTCTATGAGCTTGAAAAAGAGTATAGAAAAGAAAATCTACCTGATATTAATATTCTAAAAAGATTTAAGTCGTTTTCACGCTATCTCTTTGATGATTTTGAAGATCATGAAGTAGTAAGAGGAAGATTTCTAAGATCCGTGCATCTAGATGAGTTTAAGTCTCATCTTCAAAAGTTAATCTAGAATATAATCTGAAAGAAACTTCAAAAAGAATTGCCCCGAAAAATAAAGCAATCAGCGACCCTACTGAAAAATCAACTAGAACAAAAACAAGGCCATAACATAGCCCAGTTGCATGAGTTAAAATTAACTCTCTATACCTAATACCTTCTTTTATATTCAGGTTTAAGAAGTTCCAAATAGAAAATAGCACTGATACAAAAGCTAGTCTCTTTCGAGGGTTCTCTTTATAAGAATTAATATTAGGATGCTCAAAAAAGGCCGCAAATGTGTAGGTTATAAAGAAAGGTAAGAGCGTGTCTATAGAAATACTTGTAAAGAGCAAGAGTATTGAGGCCAAGAAAATAATTGGAAGAGTTGCAAGATGATATTTAGTAATTCTATTTTTCAATTTAGACCTACTCTCAAAAAAAAAGGGAGCCGAAGCTCCCTCTCATATATTCTTTTTTATTTTGCAACACCAACAGACTTAGTCTCTCTAACAACCGTAATCTTGATTGTTCCAGGATAAGACATTTCTTCTTCAATCTTTCTCGCGATGTCACGAGATAGCATGATTGTCTCTTCGTCATTAACTTGATCATTCTCAACGAATACTCTAACTTCACGACCACCAGAGATAGCGTAAGATTTAGAAACACCTTCAAATGAGTTAACAATTTCTTCAATATCACTAAGTCTAGAAACATAAGACTCAGTAAGTGCCTTACGTGCACCTGGTCTCGCTCCAGAGATTGCGTCAGAAGCTGCAACAATGTGAGCAAGAATTGATTCTGGCTTTTCATCATCATGGTGAGCTCTAATCGCGTGAACGATATCTGCAGATTCTCCATATTTCTTAGCAAAGTCTGCACCAATAACAGCATGTGAACCTTCTGCAGAAGCATCAAGAACTTTACCGATATCATGTAGAAGAGCAGCTCTTCTTGCTTGTTTTACATTAAGACCCATTTCAGATGCCATTGCGCCAGCAACAAACGCTGCTTCAATTGCATGCTGATATTGGTTTTGAGTATATGACGTTCTAAAGTTTAGAGCACCAACTAACTTAAGGATTTCAGGATGAATTCCGTGAACTCCAATTTCCATCTGTGCTTTTTCACCAAGAGTAAGAAGAGCTTTCTCAAACTCAGCTTTTGACTTGTCATGAAACTCTTCAATTTTTGCTGGGTGAATACGACCATCAGCAATTAGTTTTTCAATTGTTTTCTTTGCAATCTCACGTCTCACAACATTGAATGAAGAAAGAACAACTAGCTCAGGAGTATCATCAATAATTAAATCTACACCACAGATAGTTTCGAATGCTCTAATGTTACGACCTTCACGACCGATCAATCTTCCTTTTACATCATCAGATGGAAGGTCAACTGTTGTAATTGTTTTTTCAGCTACATACTCTCCAGAGAATCTTTGAACTGCAATTCCAACAATTCTTTTCGCTCTAGTTTCAGCTTCTTCTTTAGCTTCCTCTTCCATTTTCTTAATCATTTTAGAGAAATCAACTTTAGCTTCTTCTTCCATTGTACTGATCAATTCATCCTTCGCTTGCTCCTTAGTCATAGAAGCTACTTCTGATAACTTAGCTGCGAATTCTTCTTGTCTTACAACGTACTTTTCTTTTTCTTTGAATACTTGAAGTTCTTTGTCCTTAAGATCTTCTTCTTTCTTCTTTAGTTTCTTTACACCTTCTTCGTGCTCATCAACTTTAGCTTCAAATTTAGCTTGTTTCTTATTAAGCTCTTTTTCTTGGTCATTAGCTTCACGCTTAGCTTTCTCTACATAACGATCAGCTTCACGCTTTTCTTCTTGAGCAATCTCTTTTGCTTCTTTTCTTGCTTTATAGCTTAGGTCTTTCGCTTGCTCTTTAGCTTTGTTGATTATTTCATCACCTTTACTTTCTCTTTCAGCTACTTCTTTCTTAGCTTGAGAATTTCTGATAACAAACCCAACTCCAGCTCCAACGAGCAAGAAAAGAAATGATGCTAGTATTACTTCAGTATTCACTCTTCTCTCCTATTTCAAACTTCCAGGATCTCTTTGTCTGTAATTATAAAGTCCACAGGGATATCAAAACTATCAACGGGTACTTCATCAACAAGTTGATCATGAAAGCAGATTCCGATTTTAATATATTTGCCTTCACTTAAAAATCTATCATAGAAACCTTTACCTCTTCCGAGTCGGTTACCCTCTCTATCAAATGCCAAACCAGGCATTATGATAATTTCAGGATCAACCTCTGAAGCTATCTCCAAGGGCTGTCTAAATGTTCTTCCAAAAGCTTTCGTCTCTGTCAGCTCTTTGATTTTCGATTTCTTAAAAATCATTTTGGGCTCAATAGAGTCAGACCTCATAAGAGGAAAGGACAAAAGGTCCTCGTCAACGATAGGACATTCAACAGTCCAATCGGCTTCATCTTCTAAAGGGAAAAACGCCCCAATTTCTTTTTGGATATACAAAGGATTTGAAAGAAAAGATTCTAGCTTCTTACTTATTTCACGAGACAGTGTAACCTTTTGATTTGCATCTAGTTGTTGCATTGTCTGCTTTATAAATCTTCGTAACTCTTGCTTACTCATTAATGAGTTGTAGGAGCTACTTCCTCAACAAGCTTTAAAGCTTCACGTGCTGTCTTCTGTAGAGAATTAATATTATGTTTAAATTCTTTCTCTATAGTTAACTTATCTTGTGCCATTTTAAGGGCCAAGAGAACTGCCACTTGTGAGTCAGCTAAATTAGGTACACTTTGTTTAATTGCATCAATTTCTTCGGTGAGAAAACTTACTACTTCATCTGGAGAAATTGTATCTTCATCATTAGATTCTTTAAGTCTAATATTTTGCCCTAAAACATTGTATTCTTTTACTTCTAATTGCATATCCATAGTTCTTAATTGTAGTACTTGCCTGAATTGACGTCAACGTCTCAGTTACCTACCAGCGCGTCAATATAATCATTTAACGCGAACTCATTAAGATCTTCTACATTCTCTCCAACACCAATATATGTAATTGGAACTTGAAGTTTTTGAACGATGGCAACAGCACTACCTGCCTTTGATGACCCATCGCATTTTGTAAATATTAAACCAGTCAGATCGAGCGCCTTATTGAACTCTTCAGCCTGACGTATTGCATTTTGACCAGTAATAGCATCGATCACCAATAAAACTTGATGAGGAGCATCTGGCATTAACTTTTTAAGTACATTCTTACTCTTGGCCAATTCGACCATTAAATTTTCTGCTGTGTGTAATCTTCCCGCCGTATCAAGGATACAGTAATCAGCGTTAGAGCTCATTGCCTCACTAAGTGCGTCATAACCAACACCACTAGGATTAGCTCCCTCTTTCGCTCTAATCATTTTAGCGCCCGCTCTATCACACCACACTTGTAGCTGATCTACAGCTGCCGCCCTAAAAGTATCACAAGCACCAACAACAACATTGGCACCTTGGTTAGTCAGCTTTGTTGCCAGCTTTCCAATTGTAGTCGTTTTACCTGCACCATTAACACCCACAATCATTATGACCTTAGGTAATCCCGGTTCAGCTTTTTTATATTCAAATAAAGAGCTATCAATATTTTCTTGAACAGATTTCATTTTCTCTTTTAAGAAGTTCTTTAAAAAGGCCTTAAACTGGTCTTCACCAAAGCCTTCCTTTTTCACTTCTTCCTGTAGAGCATCAATAAGCTCTTGAGCCGTTGCAGGGCCTATGTCAGCACCGTAAAGGATCTCTTCAATCTCCTCTAGCGCATCATCATCAATTTTTCCTGAAGTAAATATTCCACCAAGTTTTCCCCAGACTTCACTACGAGATCTAGATAGACCTTTCTTCAGTCTTTCTGACCAAGAAGGCCCTACCTTTTCAACAGGATCTTCTTTAAAGACCTCTTTAACGACCTCATCCATTTTCTCTGCAACAACTTCTTCTGAAATTGTTTCTTCAGGAGTTACAGGTGTAGGAGCAGCCGCTTCAGACTTATCTTTTATTTCTTTTGCTTCTTCAGCTTCAACAGCATCAGTTGATCTAAAAATTAATGATAAACCAGTAAGGAATACAACAGAGGTTACAGCTATAAAGATGTAAGCATGTACATCAGTTACAAGAAGTTTAACTCCTAACTCATCAACCCACGATTGAAGCACAGCAATAAATTGAACCATTATATATCCTTATTTTTTTTAGATTTTGTAGCTTTAGACTTATGATGGCTAAGCTCAAAAATCAACTTTTTCTTGATGCAAGGGACCTTATTAGGTTAAGTTCGATGCATGAAGACAAAATTACCACTCTTTCATTTACAGCAGGCAATTCGTAATCACTTCACGGAACAAGAATTCCTCGACATTCTTACGCCACCCGTCGTAAATAACCCAGGAATGGAAGTCCATATTCACCCATTCCAACTTAAATCAATAAATGAAAAGAGTGAGCTTCAAAAATTTCTACACACTTCTCCTGAGTTTCATATGAAGAAACTCTTAAGTGAAGGATTCAAAAAAATCTTCACGCTATCATACTGCTTTAGAGATGAACCAAATAGTGAGACACATCGTCCACAATTTCTCATGCTTGAATGGTATAGAGCAAATTGCCGCTACGAAAAAATAATGACCGACTGTGAAGAACTTTTTCAATCAGCAAATAATTATCTCAAAGCTAAAAATATCAAAACCCAAAAAGAAGAGATCTCATTTACAAAGAAAACTGTACAAGAAATATTTTTAGAAATTATCAACGTTGATATTCTTAATTATATAGATGACAAGGATTCATTATATAGCCTCATAAAGAATGACTTTCCAAATATCCATCTTCCAGAAGATTCGTCTCTTCTAACGTGGGATGATTTATTCTTTTTACTCATGCTAAATGAAGTTGAGCCAAAGTTTAAAAAGTATGAATTTCTTTTACTTTATGAATTCCCTGCACCATTAAAGGCCCTATCAACAATTAAAGAAGCTGACTCAAGGGTTTGTGAAAGATTTGAAATCTATGCCAGTGGTATTGAAATTTGTAATTGCTTTAATGAATTAACCGATATCAAAGAACAAAGAAAAAGATTTTCTGAGCAAGCCTTAGAAAAGAAAGCGACATATGACTATTCTCTTCCAGAGGCAAGCTTGCTATTTGACGCCCTTGAAAAAGGAATACCTGAAAGTGCTGGTATCGCTCTTGGTGTAGAAAGACTCCTAATGGCACTTACAGGAAATAAAGACTGCTTTTATTAGTTTCTTTTTTGAAGAGTATTAAATAACTTATGAAGCTTTATAATTATCTCTGACTTTACAAACTGAATTGGCACTCTCTTTGCCCACTTCTTATGCATTTTCGCACTTGTATTAGATCTAAGTTTATTTTTCCAAACAGGATATTTCTTTGCCATTTCGCCAGAAAAAACTCCGTACCAGTCATAGAAACTTTCTCTATCAGTACTAAGGTAGACGTCAATTACATCTAATGATCTTTCCGTAACAATTCTCTTCACAGAGTAAATATTTATTTTAGAAAGCTTTTCTTTAGTTACTTCTTTTCCAACAAATCTCTTCATGAAATAAATCGAAAATGCTTCAGCACTCTTACTTAGTTGAGAGTCATAGTTTTCTAAGCGTGCATAATAAGAGTCGAGAACCATCGCTCTATATATTCCTTCTCTAGTCGCTCCTTGATTAAGCGTCCCCATCCATTTCGCAAGTTCGTTTCTATTAGCCTTAACTTCTCGTGTTTGCTCAATCAGTTCGCTAACAAATGCTATATCATACTGCTGCTTTTTAGCTGGATCTATCTTAACAGTCTCTTCCTTAGCCTTCCTTTCATAAATTTCAGTTGAAGTTACATCGTTCACAACCTTAGGGATTGCAGGAAGTAATAACTCTTCTTCTTTTACACCCCAAATTTTTGAAGCAACATCAGCGCCCAAATACTTTTCAATCATTGGTCTTAGGCTAACTAACTTATCTGCAAAACCTGCGGCATGACATACTGGAGACATACCAATAGCTAAAGCTAATATAATTACTTTCACGTGAACTCCTTTCACTACTTCTTTATTACTTTATAAAATTGATTATTAGATATTTTTAAAATACTTATTGTCTTTCGTGCCTTCTTTTCATTCTTCTCATAGAAATAATTAATCATAAAACTTTCAAAGTCATTTACCACTTCAGGTAATCCCTTCTCTTCCACGAGCTCTATAAAGTTAAAAAACATTTCTTCACGACTCGTTTTAATGAGATTGAGTCGCTCCCTACTACTTTGAACTTCTTTACTCAATATTGAATTACGATCAATAACTCCAATCCCAAGAGATATTAGTTTTTCAATATATCTTTGAAGCTCTCTTATATTTCCATCCCAGCTTCTTTCAAAGATCAGCTCTCTTGCATCATTTGTAATAACAACTCTTCGCTTTGAGCTTTTTAGTATATCTTCTAAGACTGAGTTCTTATCGATTAAGGATAAATCTCTAAACGAAGGAATTACAATTTCAATCCCTTTTATACGCTGATAGAGATCCTTTCTAAAACCAACGTCGTTCAGATTATCGCATGTAGCAGAGATTAGTATAAAGTCGACCTTCTTCTCAACCTCACCACCAACTTCAAAATATGATTTCTTTTCTAGAACCGTCAAAAGCTTCTTTTGTACTGATTCAGAGATACTTCCTATTTCATCTATAAAGAGTATCCCACCATCTGCTCTATCAAGTAGTCCGCTCTTAGATGTTGTCGCTCCAGTAAAGGCTCCCTTAACATGGCCAAATATTTCCGACTCAATTAACGACTCATTCAACTCATTACAATTGAGCGAAACAAAGGGAATCTCTCTATCTTCAATATCTTGAAAAAATTGATGTAAATTATTCGCCATACGAGTTTTACCAACTCCTGTCTCTCCAGTCAGAAGTATCGGTTGCTTACAAAAAGAATAGGCCTTCAATTCCTCAACTGTTGATCTCGGAATTCCTCTTAGGAACTCAGACTTTTTTGACAGCTTCTTTTCAACTTCATACCTATGAAGGACAGCATCAAGCATTTCTTCTTCAGCTGGCTTAACTAAGTAATCCTTAGCTCCAAGCTCATAGGCCTGGATGATATGCTCATCCTCATCATGACCCGTCAGTACAACACAATAAATTCCTCGTTTCACAAATTCTGCTAAAACTTCGAGACCTATCAGATCTTCTTCAAGATCTAAGTCAATAAATGCAATATCTGGACGAAGCGAATCAATTTCACTCAAGAGCACTTTTGCTTGAGAAAACTCAAACAGGTTCGATTTTTCTCCTGACTTATTCTTTATAAGTGCAGAAAAGCCAATCCGTGCAATTTCATCGTCTTCTAGTAATAAGATATTCATAAAAAGATTATATGCGCTTTTACGTATTTTTGAGTAGATAAGCGAATTTTGACCATCTATTGCCAACAAAGGGAGTCAACTACTCTTTAAGTAGGGAGGAAGATATTGCCCTATCCGACTGAAATTAAATGACTCTAATATTTCCTTAAACATTAAACGCTTTTTTGACGATAATTTGTTCATGAGAAAGTTAAAGGGAATTAGCACATTTATAGTTTTAGTTTTACTCCTTCAGGGTTGTATGCCCGATAGTCTAACTAAGTTCAAAGAAGCCGAAACAAAAAGCGAAGAAGTAGCCTCAGGTGTTGAAGCTCCAGATCTTCTCGATGGTGATGGAAATCCCATTGAAGCAGACGCTTTAGTCGCTCCTGTTTCAGTTAGCTATGATGATAAGATAATCGTCTCAGGTGCTGATGTCGACATTGTTCCAGGGGGATCACTAAATGACCTTGAAGTTCAAGTAGATATTCCGAATGACACATATGAACTAATTGCGAATATGGAAACAAACTACTCTCCCAACTATACAATTGTTCCAGCACTTCCAACAGGGTTAACACTTAACACAGTTACCGGAGTAATTTTTGGGGCACCAGTTGCACCAGTTAATCTTGCAGCCTATACAATCACACTCACTTATACAGACCCAACGTCGCTTGCAACTGTTACACTTAATGACACTTTTAACCTAACAATCGAGGAAGAAATTCCTGCAGATTTTAGAATCACTTATAATGCTGCCGTTGTAACAAAGAAGCTTGGACTAGAACTCGGAACTAATGAAAATTTCCTATCCGGTGTTACAACTATATCTTCAAAGAATGGTGCCACTGGTACTCTTGTTCTAGCAGATGCATCAAACTCAGTATTTATCGATGTTACTGCCGGAGAATTTTTAATAGCTGACGAGATTGATAATAATGGGACTTATATTGCCCCAGAATCAACTGTTTCGACACTCACATATTTCTTTGCGACTAATGCAACGGTTGACCTTATACCAATGGCATCAAGTACATCTTCTCTTGATTCAACACAAAATAGTGTTACCTATGAAATTCTTCCAGATCTACCAACCGGACTAACTTTAAATACCTCAACTGGTGCAATCACAGGAACAGTAGCTACATCGGTTGCATCAACAGAACACACTTACAAGATTAGTAATTCTCAGTTTACACAAAGTTACAAGTTTTCGCTCGCAATTACGGAAGCTCCAAGAGCTCTATCTCATACAAATTCATTGGTATTAGAGGTAAGTGATCCTTCAAACTTCGAAGTAGGAAGTGCTATATCTGCAAACTTCACACCTCCTCTAACAGCAGGAGGACTTGGTGAAGTTTTATTTAAACAAGGTAATACATTAATAATTAGACATATCTCCGGTTCTTTTGAGAATGGACAAGCCATTGATAATTTTTCTTCTTACATTGATGAGGAAACGAAAATTGCGAGTACCCCTGAACAGGTTACATCCGTAATTTCTGTAGCAGATGGAACTGTCGCAACTTTAGGTGACTACAATTCAGCAGTAGCTAATTTTGTAGTATGTCAGCAAGATGGTGGTAATAATGAAGCGAAAGGTACAATTACAAAACTCATCGAAGATGGTGATGGTAACGGTGTAGATGATGCTGATATCGATTTAATATTTGTAACGCAAACAAAGGCACTTGCAGGAACGGATTGGGATGGAGAATTTGCTGATGGTATTGGTGAAAGTCTATTTTTAAATACTACATGTGATGCCTTAAATGTAAATGCTCCAGTAGTTGGTATTGGTGTTACTTCAGTTTGGTCTCCTTCAATGAGACTTACAGGTACGGCCACAACAGGATTTAAGGATGGTTATGATCTTATAACTAACAACCTTGCAACAGCATACATAAGTGATCTTACTGCAACAGATTTTTACATCTCACCAACGAGTGCAACTTTTATAGACTCTGGTGATATTGTAGATTATTCGAGACCATACAATAGTGGCGGTGTAGGAACTCAAGAAACAACAACAGCTGTCAGAACTAACCTTAAGTTTGAGCTTAAGCGTGGAGAGGAAGTTCTACTTACGCCATTCCTTGCTCAAGGTGAAGATATTAACTACTCTACAGATGTTGACCTACCTAAAGGGCTAACTATAGATGAAAAGACTGGAGTTATTTCTGGTACTCCAGAAGAGACAACAACAGATAGTGAATACCAAATTACTGCACAAAATATTATTAGTAGTGAAACAGTAAGAATTAATATTCAGATTATTGACTACATTGAAATTACTGAAGTCACTAATGCACCAACGTACGCTCTACATAAGACAGAGCAGGCAAATACTGCGGCAAAGTGTAGAGTCACAAAAGAGGATATTGACGAGTTCGCGGTTGTTCAAGATCCGCAAATTGTAGATATCGAGTGCTTTATGGATGGTGGAGAATCGGACATTTACAACCTTGGTCTTAATTTAAAAGTTGATGCTGGGCCAGGTGTATGTGAATTTGTATCTTTCCAGCCATTCTCATATTGGCAATACCCACCGGCAGAAACAGATAGTAACTTAATTGCTGAGGTTACAGAAGTAAGCTGTACGGATGCTGTTAGAAGTGTTGGCGATTTCTATGTTCAAGGGTCATTTGCCACTGGACTATTAGGGACAGGAGTTTTTGCTCCTACAACTCTCCCCTCAACAATAAGCAAAGACAATATATGTGAAGGCTTATATGATTCAGGTGCCATTAACTGTGACTCAGGGTCTTACACAATACAAAATGTCGGTATTTTGGATGATGGAGCAGATGGTGATGCAACTTGCGATTATCAAATTTTGAATACTGCGACTGTAGACTGTAACGGAAAAGTTAGAGCTTGTCTTCAAGGTCCAATTCGAGAGTTATTTACTACTTCAGAAATTGAAGACTCCGGGGTCAATTCAGAAATTGTACCTTCAGATGATGGACTTGAAAAAACATATACATTTAAAGCACCTATAGTAAATGGACTTGCTTCAAACCGAAGCATAGTTAACCATGTACGAAATAGCTCATGCTCTAGCGAAAGTTCACCTACGGAGTATACTCACGGAGGATTACAAGTAAGAGGAAACTCTGGCAACGCCTCGACTGGGCCGAATGCTATCTCCACTCCTATGCTTGACTCTAGTCCATACTATACTTTTAACTGCCTTGATGGTGCATATGACCTAAAAGCAAGAATTAGAGTAGTAGTAAGAGACTGGAATAGAAACTTCAATAAGAGCTCAAGTATTGATAGCTACTTTGCATCATTCTTAGATGATAACTCAACAGATCCTTTCGGAATTTCTTATAATAACAGAGGTGACTGGGACGATTATAAACCAACTTATTATGAAGCTTGTACAGACACAGTCTCTCCACTTACGGCTGGAGAAGGTGGTGCAACTGTAACAGCTCCAGTTAATGCATTTCACTATATTGCAGCGACTGGAACTGCAGCGACAACAGCTGGCTCTACTACAGTTACTGGAACAGGAACAACTTTTAATACAGAGTTAGCTGTCGGAGATTGGGTTGCAATTGGATCTTCTTTAAGAAGAGTGACTGGTGGACTTGTAGCAGGAAGCTTTACTGTTAACACTGCTTTCTACAATACGATGACAGCACAAAGTGTTTACTCTCTAACAGCGACAGGCGGTATATCAGCAGCACCAGCACTATCATATACGATTGGAACTAATACCCTTGATGGAACAAACACAAGGTTCTTATCAACTCTTACTCCAGGGGCCCGAATTACTCTGAGCTCAGGACAAGTTGTCATTATAGATAGTGTTGCTAACAATACTGAAGCAACAATTACTGGTTACTTTAACTCAACCAACGCTGCTGATGCTACAGCAACGATAGGAACAGGAATGATATTTCCAGGACCAAACCTCTAAACCAAACGACCAACTAAATCAAAATCTAATACATCTGAGACCTCGACATTTACGAGGTCTCCTTGTTTTAACTCTCTATCATTCAGATCATTTATAATAACTTTCCCGTCAATATCTGGAGCCTGTCCAAAATGGCGACCAACAATGAGAAGTTCCGTATCTTCATGAGTTCCCTCAACTAATACTTCAATAGTCTTCCCAAGGAAATCTTGGTTAAGTTCACGAGCGATTTCTTTTTGAGCTTCAAATAGTCTATCAAACCTTTCTTCGATAACTTCTTGAGGAACCTTATCTTTTAAACGGTAAGCAGGTGTTCCTTCTTCATCTGAGTATCTGAATATACCTAAGTGATTAAAACGTGCCTTCTTAACACCTTCTAAAAGCTTTTCGAAGTCAGCATCATTCTCACCAGGGAATCCAACAATGATTGAAGTTCTAAGAACGATTCCAGGAATCTTCTCACGAAGCCTTTGAATTCTATTCATTATTTCTTCACCAGTAATCTTTCTATTCATTCTCTTAAGAACATAGTCAGAGAAGTGTTGTACTGGCATATCTAAGTACTTACATACTTTTTCAGAAGAAGCCATTTTATCAATAACTTCATCAGTTAACTCATCTGGGTAAAAGTAAAATAACCTAATCCAATCAATATTTTCGACTGACTCTAGACCAGAGAGTAATTCAAATACATTATTCTTATCATCTAAATCAACTCCGTAATCAGAAAGATCTTGTGAGATAAGATTTAATTCCCTTACTCCTGTTTCAGATAAGGCTTGAGCTTCTTTTACTAGAGACTCAACTGATCGAGATCTTAAACGACCTCTTAGAGTTGGGATAATACAGAATGTACAATTTCTGTTACACCCTTCTGAGATCTTCAACCATGCTGTATAAAATGGAGATGTATTAAGACGAGGATCAAACTCTGTATGAATAAATCTTGGGACTTCTACGAATGACTTCTTTTCAAGCTTATTATCTTCAAGAGCTGTTAATAGTGGAACAATCTTATTGTACTCACCAGTTCCAATAAACATATCGACTTCTGGCATACTCTCTTCAAGTTCACTTGAGTATCTCTGTGCCATACAACCTGAAACAACTAGTGCCTTACAGATTCCATGCTCTTCTGATTTATAGTCTGCAAGATCAAGAATCATCTCGATCGATTCTTGCTTTGCTGCTTCGATAAATGAGCAAGTGTTTACAACTATAACTTCTGCTTTATTTTCTTCAGTTACGACTTCGAAACCATTTAGGCCCATATGACCTAACATAACCTGTGCATCTACAAGGTTCTTTGAACAACCAAGTGAGGTAAAGTAAACTGTTCTATCAACGAATTTCTTCGCCCCATCCACATTTGTGGTTTCCATATATCTAATCTCCTGAGAAAAACTACCCCTTTATAGGTGGCTTCCCTAATTTTATCAAGAGCTTATGTAATTTTTTTGTATCTATGTGGACGTATTTTCAACGAGTTGCTTACCTTGCTCTCTTCTAATATCCTATTACTACTATGAAAAACTCTATTCTCTTACTTATTATAACTATATTTTGTTCATGCTCTCGTCTCGTGGCACCTCCAGACAAGAGACATTCTGAGATCCTTAAGACTTCAGACAAGAGTACCTCTGAGCAACAAGCCTTAATCCTCTATAGCTTAAAGAATGGTTCTGTTGAGTGTTCTAAACTTTCAAACCTTGCAACTAATAAAAATAATCCACTAAATCAATGGATTAAGATTCAGCACATAGCAAATTGCAATACATCACAAGACCAGCTTCAATCACTCTTTGACAGTCGTGACGACTTAAAAGAATGGGTCAAGCAAGACCTATATAATTTAGTGATTAAGAAGTCTGACAATATTGATTCAAAGGTAGAGGCCTATTCACTTCTCACAAAATATCTTAAGACTCAAGATGAGAAGGTAAAAAATATTAAGGCGGCAATCAAGCTAGCAAAGAAGAGTAATAGAAGTTTATCGAAACTCAAATCTATGCTCATTGATATATCTCCTCTTTATAATCAAGATATAAACGCTTCAAATATTTTTACTATTGCAAAGGACTTTCATAGAAATAGGAAGTTTAAAAAAGCTAGAACTCTATATAAGAAAATAATTAAATCTCAAACAACTTCTTTAAAAGAAAAGGTTCTTGCTTGGGATAAGCTAAGATTCTCATATAAACTAGATAGAGATAAAGAGTCCTACAGAAAAGAAACAAGAAAGCTGGTTCTCTTTTTAAGAAGTATTAAGAACGATGACTATGCCCGAGAAATGAATGCTAAGTTCTCTAATATCCTAGCAAGAATATATTGGACAAAAGGAAATCTTACACGTGCAAAGAGAGTTATTAGGGATGTTCTTATATTAAAAGAGATTCCATTAAAACATAAAATTAACTCATACTACCATCTTGCAGGTATTCACGCCGATAGAAGACAACACTCTAGAGCTGTTCACTATTACAAAAAAGCATATCAAACAATTGAAGATGATCATGAACATAAAGAAGCCATTTTATGGAATGTTGGATGGCACTACTACAAGCGAAAGAAATATCAACAAGCAATTAACTGGTTCAACAATTATATGCCTAAAGAAGGTGAATCTCCACAGTTTAGATTTACTTATTGGAAGGCAATTTCATATAAAAAACTTGGAAATAAAGATAAGTTTAAAGAAGTTATGTCGAGTCTTAGATCTCAAGATCCGTATGGTTTCTATGGTCAAATGGCCCACGTCGATAGTGTCGCTCTTCAACCTATTAACTCAGACACGAAGTCTCATGAATTCAAAGCAGATGCTCTTTCGTGGTCAATCTACTTAAATAATTTTGATCTTGCACATAAGATCGTTGATCATACTAAAGATATTGATTTACTAGAGTTCTATCATGCTGAGTACTTCGACAAGTTAATCTTTAAGTACTTCTCCTTTGATTATGAAAAGAGAAAAGAAATATTAAAAGAATCTCCATTATACGCTTACCCTCTTGCCTATAAGGCTGACTTTATAAAGTCTAATCTCTCTAAGAATGTTCCAACAGAGCTTCTTATGGCCATAGCAAGACAAGAGTCAGCGTTTAATAAATACGCAAGAAGCCCGGCAGATGCATTTGGATTATTGCAACTAATCCCTATCAGGGCAAAAGAACTCTCAAAGAGATATAAGATACCATTTAAAAACTATAATGATCTCTATTCACCTGAAACGAATATAGCTCTCTCTAGTAAACTCTTAGATCAGCTAATGAGAAGACAAAAGAAGAATTTTATTCACTTTGTAGCCAGTTATAACGCTGGAGAAACTCCAATTAATAGGTGGAAGAAATCATTTAAGAAATTAAGTGATATGGAGTTTATTGAAGAGATTCCTTATTCAGAGACAAGGAAATATGTAAAACTTGTTGCGAGAAACATTCTTGTATACAAGAGGCTCTTATCAGACAAAGAGTTTCATATTACAAAGAACTTTTTTAGAGGTGGATATAAATAGAACTCCTAAATGGAGTTCTATTGTTTTACAATTTTTGCATTTTTTGGAATTTTGAATATAAAGTATTTCTTTTTGAACTTTAAATCTACTTTAGTATTTTTAAGATCTAATTTAACATTTCTACCATCTTCATATTTTATTATAATTTGGTTAAGTAGATTAAAGCTCTTCTTTTTCTTAGAAAAAGATAATATGGCTTCATTCACACCAGTTCTCTTCTTAGCATTCTTATTAAAAAAGATCTTCGTCACTAGCGCTTTATTTTCAACCCTATAATTCCCATTAGTCTTTAATCCAGATTTTAGTATATCAAAGAAGTTTGAAAGCCCGGTCTCCTGTCCCTTGTGAACTGTAACCTCTGGAGCTTCATCTTCAAAAAATGGAGCTCTATAAATCCAAGTCGTTTTACTATTAGAAACATAGAGCAGCTTTTCAGGCGCGGACTGATCAAGTCTCAAGTTACTTGGATACTTATACTCGAAAATACCTGATGCCTTTCGATGTCCCTTATCAACCTTACTCTTAAATTCTTGAATATATTCTGTTCTAAATGAACTTGGTAGAAATGCCAGAATATTGGCGGATAAAAATACGAGTATTAAACTTTTAAACATTCTTGTCTCCTTATAACTATCTTATTATAAACCAAAAATGAAAAAAGCCCACTATGTTCTAAGAGAATCATAGTGGGCCTTATATTTAATTCTATTTATTTTAATGTAATTGTACTGATAGTGCCTTAGAAACACCTGGTTCCTGCATCGTAACACCATAAAGAGTATCATTTAGCTCCATCGTCTTCTTATTATGTGTAATAAGAATGAATTGAGACTCTGAACTCATCTCTCTTAGAAGCTCATTAAATCTACCTACGTTTGCATCATCAAGTGGAGCATCAACCTCATCCAGTAAACAGAATGGAGAAGGCTTAACTAGGAAGATAGAGAAGATAAGAGAAACAGCAGTCATCGCCTTTTCTCCACCAGACATTAAGTTGATATTCTGCATTTTCTTACCTGGCGGCTTAGCTATAATATCAACACCACATTCAGCGTCATCAATATCTCCAACAATTTTAAGTTGTGCTTCACCACCACCAAAAATGATTGGAAATACTTTTCTAAATCTCACATCAACTTCTTCAAAAGCGACTTTAAATCTCTCTTTAGATTTTTCATCAATATGGTTAATTGCGTTTTCAAGGTCTTCAAGAGACTGTCTTAACTCACCTTCTTGAACCTTTAAGAAGTCATGGCGAAGTTTTTGACGATCATAGTCTTCAATAGCTTGCCAATTAATCTCTCCTAAACGGCCATACTCAGACTTGTATTGCTTAAGTCTTTGAGATTGGTCTTTAAGTTCTTGACCATATTTTCTTACAAACTCATAAGATTCTTTTTCTATTTCAACAATTCCATTCTCTGTTTCCATGAAGTACATTCCAGAAACATCTGTTAATCGTTGATAGTCTTCTTCTGTATATTCTAAAAATCTTCCAAGAGTTTCTCTTAGGTCTACTCTATATTTCTCGAAGATATTTCTTGTAAGCTCTTCTTCTTCTACAAGATACTGCTCAAGTCTAAGTTCTTTTTCTGTAATTTCCTTGTCAGTCTTATTGATGTCTTTTGTAAGAGTTTTAACAGTTTCTTCTCTTTCTTGCATACCAAGAAGAAGCTCTGAAAACTCATCTTTCATCATACTTAGAACTTCATCTTTATCAGAAAGAACTTCTGCCATCTCACTATTAGAGACTTCAAGAGTTTCAATTTCCTCTTGAGTATTATTCATTTCTTCTTGTAAGTTTTCTACAAGCTCTGAATTCGTTTGAATTCTAGATGTTTGTTTTTCAAGTTGGTTAGCAATATCTTCAACCTGAGCTTCTAATGAATTAACTCTTTGCTGAAATGTTTTCGCTTCAACTTGCTTTTCCATTAGTAGTTCACGGTCTTGATCGTAACTACCTCTCAAAGTTTCATACTCTTCAGTATTTTCTTCAATTCTATTAGCAAGATCTTCTAACTCTTCTTCAAGAGTACTCTTAAGCTTCATGAAAGATTCTTCTTTTTCTAGAATCTCAAACCTAAGTTTAGAAGTTTCATCTCTTCTATTGTTTAGAATATCTAATCTTGTATTACCCGATTCCATTCCTGCCAATTTAGAATCAAGTGCTGACTTCTTTGAAGCATATTCTGCTTTAGAGTCAGCAAGAGCTTCTCTGGCCTGATCATGAGAATCAACAGCAATTACTAATTCCTCATTACTTGTAGAAACGATTTCTTCAAGCGTTGATACTTCAGCATTTAAGACTTCAAGACTTGCAGTAAGTTCTTCGATTTTATTATTTCTTGCAACAGCTGATTGAGTTGCGTCCTCATCACCTTTAATAATTAGGCTTGTTGCTTTTGATCTATTTTTGAGAATTCTTTTTCCAGAAATATCAGAGATACCAATGAAATTTATCGCACTTGAAATTCCTCTAGCTTTCTCTAGATCAAGATCTTCAACGATAAATAGTCCATTAAGATATGGCATAAGACGTGACTTATACTCTTCAGGTAATTGTACTACATCTGAAACACTTAATAGTTCTTGTCCAAGTTTTACATTTAATCTTTCTTTGGTTTCCTCAGTAACTAGGTCAGCTTGTTTGTCTCCAAGTAGAACTTCTAGTGCTTTTGAAGAGTCTTTTGAGATCCAATCTTTTAATAGCGAAAGGTCATCTTCAGTTGTAACAAGAGTATCGAAGAACTCTCCAAGAAGTGAGCCAACAGCTGAAGTGTACTTATCATCACACTTAACAAGACTTCCTAATACATTGTACGAGTCAGTTTCATTATTCTTTAGAAACTCAGAAATACCTTCTTTTGCTCCCTCAAGTGATGCAGCAACCTCTTTTAAAGAGTTCAGTCTAGACTCAACAGTGATTTGCTCTTTTGACTTTGCTCTTAGCTCCATCTCAGAGTTCTTATCTCTTTGAGACTTCTCTTCTAAGTTAGTTTTTAGATCTGATTCTTTCTCAGTTAACTCAGTCACTAATTTTTCAGCAGCGTAAACAGCATCTCTTTCTTTAGCAATTTCAGTTGAAACTCCAGAGTATTGTTTCTCAAGGGCCTCAATTTCAGTTGCTAGATCTTGAAGAGAAGTTGCGTATTCTTCTAGTTTAGAATTATTTTGAAACGCAACTTGTTCCATTTTTTGCATTTCATCTTTCTTAGATGTTGCTTCTTCAACAATATCCGTTAAAGATTCTTTCTTAAGCTCAAGCTCAGACTTAATATCTTCAAGTCTTTCTTCTTCAGCCTCATAGTCATATTCTTCTTTTGCACTCTCTATTACAGAAGTCATTTCTTCAGTAAGTGCTTCTCTTTTCTCAGTTCTTTCAAGCATGTCTGCTTTAAGATCTTCAATTTCTTTTTCTCTAAGCTCTGCTTGCTTCTCTTTATCAGTAAGAGAGTTACATAGAGAGTTTAATCTCTCTTCTGCTGCAGCTAACTTATTTGATACTTCATTTCTTTCTTTTTGAAGGTTTTCAATACATTCAGACTTTTCATCTTTTAAGTATCTTTCTTCTTCTAGAGAAACTTCTAAATTATTTTTTTCAGTTGTCCACGTTTCTAAAAGAATTGTCTTTTCATTGAGACTAATATTTCCATCACGAAGTTCCTTAAGTGCATCAAACTCTTTATGAGCATTTACAGAAACTTCTGTTCTTTGGATTTTATCTTTTAGTGTTCTTGCCTTCTCAGCTTTTTCTGCCTGGTTTTGAAGAGACTTAAGATTTTTTTCAATCTCAATAGTTAGATCGTTTAAACGATTAAGGTTTTGTTCAGTGGCCTCGATTTTTCTCATCGATTCCTTCTTACGAACTTTAAACTTCGTAATACCTGCAACATCTTCAATCATTGTTCTTCTTTCAATAGGCTTTGCCTGAACAAGCCTATTGATCTCACCCTGTGCAATAATTGAGTAAGACTTTGCTCCAGCTCCAGTATCCATGAACACTTCTTGGATATCTTTTAATCGAGCTGGTTCACCATTGATTCTATATTCAGTGTCACCATTTCTATATAATTTACGAGTTAGCTGAATCTCCGATGGACTAGCAACCTTGTTACCAATGTGAATATGTTTTCCATCATTGTTATCAAGAACTAAAGTCGCTTCGGCAAATGCACCTGGATTATATTTAGAAGAACCTGCAAAGATAAGGTCCTTCATCGAGTTCCCTCTAAGGTGTTTTGCAGACTGTTCACCCATTACCCAAAAGAGTGCATCTACAATATTAGATTTTCCACATCCGTTTGGCCCAACGATACCAGTAATACCGTCATCAAAATTAATGATTGTTCTATCTTTGAAAGATTTGAACCCCTGAATAACAAGTCTTTTGAGCTGCATTAATAAACTCCGTCTTCTCTATAAAAATTAATTCATTGTGTGTTGTGTGTTAGGCCTTCAATCTACCATTAACAGAAGGGCTTCGTACAATAAAAATTGAAAATGGACAGTTAGAGCCAAACGTAAAAACGACTAGTTAGCGAGCTCGCAATCTTACAATATATTGCAAGTAGATAGGACTTATTTACACTGAAGAGTTGCTTCAAAGATTTTCTTATTCTTAAGGAAATTTCTAACTGATACTTCAAGTTTTTGAGTGATTCTCCAAAACTTGGCAGTAGTTAGTCTCCCCTTATATTGAGACGACATATTCGTAAGCTTACTCATTTGAGTTGCTTCCCAATACTTCGCTGACTGATTATTTGGAGTATCAAGCCACTTGTATACCTGTACGACTTTCGTACCAGATGATTCAACTCTCACTCCTACATATTCTCGGCCTTCTCTAGTAAAAGCCTTAATCATGCACCCCTTAAAATTCAATGAGTTACAATCGGCTTGAGACAGTATTTCATCGGAAGGGTATATCTTAGCATCATCACATGTAGCCCATGCAAACACTGGAAGTAGCATCATAAGGAGTATTATTATTTTCATAAATCCTTCATACAAAAATACTCAAGTAATTCCAAGTCCTATTATAGCATCATGCATAATATTACTCATAATCTTAAAGAAATTTTAATTAACCAGGCCATATGTCCGATAAGAACTAGGTATGGGAACTCACGCAAATCACGAATTAAATAGTTATTTCACAGTAGACTTTGGACTTATCCTACAAGGTAAGCCTCTACCGTATTCAATTTACGTAAATTCGTCTAAGCACGAGTCCCGCGACAGGTTTGTAAAAATTGTTGGTCAAGACGAAGTCCTAAATAGTGACCTCATCGAAGGTTTCAAAAAGTATCATCGTGTCTATGTTCTAGAGACTGAAAGGAACCAGTACCTAAGAAGTTTAGTTGATGCAACTCACGCACCCGATATCGAGAGAGTTTCAGTTATTAAGGATTCGGCGATAAAATATCTTGATGATATTTTTGATCCAAGCAAAGAGTTTAATACAGAGATTTTAGGTGATGCTATAGAAGGTTGCCATGAATCTATGCAGTCAATGGTCGGAGTGATCAAAGACTATGACATCAATAATTTAAAAAAATTAATTGGGGATCTTTCTTTTCATGATTTCTATACATATGACCACTCTATAAATGTAAGTATGTATACTGTTATGATTCTTAAGGCCTATAAGCCACAGTCTAAAAATGAAGACCTCGTTACAGCTGGCTTAGGCGGTCTTCTACACGATCTTGGTAAAATAAAAATTCCCACCGACATATTAAATAATACAGGAAAACTTTCAGATGAAGCATTTGATGTAATCAAAACTCATCCGGAGCTAGGTGCAAAACTATTTGATGAATCGGCCCCAGATCTTCCAGGAGCAGACTCTAGTGCAATAAGAAGAGTGATTTTGGAGCACCATGAAAACTGGGATGGAACTGGTTATCCTAATAAGTTAAAAGAAAAAGAACATCACCTTTTTTCTCGTGTTTGTTCTATAGCTGATTTCTTTGATGCAATAACTACAAAGCGTTCTTACTCTGATGTAATGTCAATTGAAGATGCACTTGTTGTTATGGAGAGAACAGCTTCTAAGAAAATTGATCCCGATATCTTTAAATTCTTTGTTGAGAAAGTTTCCAAAGCTGTTCTTAACGGAAAGGCATCAATTGAACTTCCAGAGGACTTTGATACAGAACGTGCACACAAAGTTCTACCTCTAAGAAAAGTAAAACCTAAGAAAATCAGCAGTGATTTTACAAAGGCCGAAGGTCCAAGCAAGAAAAAAGCAGCATAAGTCACTAAAATCACTAACAAAATTTACTTTTAAAATTATCTAGAAACTTTTTTAGACCTCGTCCGTATACTTTTATGACGGAACAATTGGAGGTCAATTGAATAAATTAATAATCGTTTCGATAGCTTCTACATTCGCATTAGCTAAAGATGTACACCTTGAAGAATTCAAAAGCAGAACGCTAACTTTCATGGATAAGAAGATAGCTATACTCCAAGACGGTAGGTCTTGTATTAATTCTGCTGGGTCAAAGGAAGACCTTAGGTTATGTCGAGAAAAAATAAAATTTCAAATGCAAAACTTTAGAGCCGAAAGTAAACAGGCCAAAATCGATAAACAAAAAAGGAGACTTGAACAGAAGCAAAAGAAAAATCTCTCAACTAATAAGAACGTATAGTTAACAACTCCCTCTCTCTACAGGCACAGCGCCAATGTTGTTAATTATCACCCTCTCTCTTGATTAACTTGGTCGAAAGGTTAAACTTTCGGCCAAGTACCCTCGCTTGTAAAAGTACTCACCCAAATAACTTAGGTACTTAAGTATTTCCAATAGCTTAAATGTCTTCGCTTAGATAAAAATTAAAAATCGAATGTAAAAATAATTGATAATTACTGTAGGATATTTTTATTATTTTTGTGAAAATTGGGAAGAAAAAAGAATGGTCGGAGCGAGAGGATTTGAACCTCCGACCCCTTGCTCCCAAAGCAAGTGCGCTACCAAACTGCGCTACGCTCCGACATACTTTCTGGTGAATAAATTTATATTGTATCTAATAAGCTTTGGCAATCATTTTCTACTTTCGTTCACTAAAAAACTTTTCAGCATGTAGGCATGCCTTAGCTCTATGAGAATTCTTGTCTTTCCACTCAGGTAGCTCTGCCAATGATTTACCATCATGCTCGCCTAAGGGTTCGAAAACAGGGTCATAACCAAAACCAAATTCGCCTTTATATTCGTTTGAAACATTCCCATCGACTCTACCCTCAAAGAAATAAATTTCATTTTCTCCGAGATAGAAACAAAGAACACATACAAAGTAGGCCTTTCTATTTTCTACACCTTTCATTCGTTCAAGAAGAAGCTCAGACCTTTCACGACTTTCAAGATTGTCACCACCAAAACGAGCTGTGTGAATTCCAAGTTCCCCAGGTAATGACTCAACAACAAGACCAGAGTCATCAGCAAGAACAGGAACCTTGAATTTATCAAAGTAGGCTTTTGCTTTTAACAACGCATTCTCATTAAAACTTTCTCCATCTTCAACAACTTCTAATTTCTCAGAAGCTGCTGATATAGACAGAATATCTTTGTTAAATATTTTAGAGAACTCTTCGGCCTTATGATTATTTCCAGAGGCCAAAATAAACTTATGCATTTTTTAAGGCCTCATCTTGTGCCTTAAATACTGACTTTAAAGAGATGTCAGCACATTCAATTAAGGCATCTAGTTGTTCACGACTAAAAGGCATACCTTCAGCAGTTCCCTGAACTTCAATAAACTTTCCAGACTTAGTCATTACAATATTCATATCTGTTTCACAGCTTGAATCTTCTTCGTAGTTAAGGTCAGCAATAATTAGACCTTCTTTATCTACACCCACACTAAGTGCCGCGAGAGGTTCTCTAATTGGGCTTTCTTCTAGCACACCCTCTGAAACAAGGTTTTTAAGTGCCATTTCAAGTGCTACATAAGCTCCAGAAATAGAAGTTGTTCTCGTTCCACCGTCAGCAACTAGAACATCACAATCAACTGTAACCATTCTCTCACCTAGCTTTTCAAGATCGACTACAGCTCTTAAGCTTCTTGCAATTAATCTCTGAATCTCTTGAGTTCTACCACCAACTTTACTTCTCTCTCTTCTATTTCGTGAGTGTGTTGAACCTGGTAGCATTGAATATTCAGCAGTAACCCATCCTTTCCCTTGTCCTTTTAACCATCGAGGAGTGTCTTCTTCTACTGTTGCTGTAATGTGAACTTTAGTATTTCCAAATTCAGCAATGACACTTCCAGCTGTATATGGATTAATATTTGTAGTGAATTTAATTTCTCTTGGTGTATCTCTTTTGATCAAAGACATGGACAGGTCCCCTTTAAGGTTGTTTAATTTGAAACGATAATATCATAAAAAGGTACCCCATGGAACATCTACATTTCAATGAAATAGCTTCAACACAGTCACATTTAATCGAGTTACTTAATCAGGGCTCAGATACCAAATTAGTGAGTGCTAAAGAACAAACTTCAGGAAGAGGAAGAAGCTCCAACACATGGGATAGTTATGAAAACTCATTGGCATTCTCATTTATCGCTGAGTCCGCAACTACACCGACCCTAACATCACTTGAGATCGGAGTATTAATTTGTAAGTTTGCAAAAAACTCTCAATTAAGTTTGAAATGGCCAAATGATATTATTAACTCTGAAGGTCAAAAGTGTGGTGGAATATTAATTCAACTTATCAACAATATACCAGTAATCGGTATCGGCCTTAATTGGGGAATATCTAAACATAACGATAGTTATAAAACTCCAAAAGGAAATATTTTTAATGAAGCCATCTCTGAAGATGATTACAAAAATATTCCAGGTGATATCTATAAATATATTACAAATAATAGATTAACTGACTCTGAAATAATCACGGAATGGAATCTCTTATGTTCACACAAAGACAAACAAGTTTCTATAATTGATACAGCTGAAGCTAAAGGAATATTTAAAAAAATAGGCCCCTTTGGAGAAGCCTATTTAGATATAGATGGTAATATTCAAAAGTTTTATGCGGGATCTTTAATTATCCATTGATCTTAGAACTTTTTTGCTAATTTCTTTAAGTTCCTTTTTGATTAAGTTTTCAGCAAGGTCTGGAATTATTTCCCAAACAACTTTCTCAACTCTTTCCTTACAGTACTCCTGTACATATTTTTCAACAATTGGTCCAAGGTCTGATCTAAGTTTCTGCTCTAACTCTTCAGGCATAACCATACTAACGGTTGCAGTTTCAGGTGAGACAACTTCATCAACTTCTTCTGTACTAAAGTTAACTTCTTCAACTATAGGACTTTCAACTTGAACTTCTTCTTGCGCCTGCACTACTTCTTCCTGATCAACAATGTCTTCATCAACATCATCAACAGACCAGAATGCATCAATCTCAGCTTCAACTTCCGCCCCACTATCTAGTTCATCAATAGAAACAGAATCATGAATAACCTCCTCAGGAGTTTGTTCAACATGGTCACCATCGAATGTAGCATCAAATGCACTATCTAGACCTGAATCAATATCTGCTTCAGAGATAAGGTTTTCTGCAGATAGAAATTTAGAGGCAAAACCAGTTTCTGTCGATTCAACAGGTTGCTCCGAACTAGCTTCTATAACAGGAGGAAACTCCTCATAATCACTAGTTACATCACTGCCCTTTAAGTTTGGTCCAGAGAATCCCCAACCACCTAACTCTTGTGATAGCTCATTATTATTCTCAACTGGAGTTTCATCATACTCTTCTACAACTTCAGCTTCTTCATATACTTCTTCTGCCTGTGGAGAATTAATATCCCAACCAGAAATATCATCATCTTCATCTGCTTCGAATTCAGTGCTCGCCTCTAAAGCAGAAGCTCCATTTGCGACAAGATCTTCACACTTACTTATAAATTTTTCCGTTTCAAAAGGTTTAACAACTTTATCTGAGTAACCTGCTGTTCTGAAATTATCCTCATCAACTGTATCGAAAGTTCCTAGAAGTGCCATAATTGGTACACCTGAAGTTTTACTTCTAACTTCACGTCCAAGTTCATAACCTGACTTAGTCTCAGATAAGCTAAAGTCTAATAGAACCAATGATATATCATCAGATAGATTATTCATTAATTCAGCCTCGTTAAGGCAAGGAATTAAATCGTACTTTCTATTACCGAATGTAATTTTGATAACTTTTTGAATTGTTTGGCTATCATCAGCAACAATGATTTTCGTCGTCATAAGTTAGTTTCTCCAACTTATATTGTTACGCAAAATAGCCGTCTAATCAACTAAGAATTAAACACTTACGATAATCGCCGATTGATTATCTAAATTTCCTCTATCATTTGCTTGAACAATTAGCGATCGCACTGATTCATGTTCGTCCACGAGAGATGAGTCTAAACATAAACGTATATCATCAAGCCCTAGACGCGAGTATATACCATCTGTAAGTAGTATAACTTTATCTCCTGCTGATAAGTTTACCTCCCACACCTTCGGGGAAAGATCGTCATAAAGACCTAGACCACTTAGAGGGAAAGTTCGGTTTGTTAGATTTTGCTCGATAGATCCAATTGGAGATATGCAATCAGGGGAACTAATAAGAGATACCCTACCATTACGGTACAGAAACGCTGCACAATTACCAACAGATACAATTGAGAGAATATTCTCAGAAAGCATTGCCACTAAGGATGCCACGCCACCTCTCTCATTCATTTCTCGATTTTTATTATCATTAATTAGAGACTCGTGAGCTAAGTGAGTTGCATTAATTAACGCATTTGTTTCCAAGAGATACTTATGGCTATAGTAATAAGGCATAGTCGAATCTGGGTCTGAAGATACTTTTGCAAAGAAACCTTCAACTTTCTTCTTAGTAAGATCTACTGCTTGGTCTCCAATACCACTTCCACCAAAGCCATCAAATACAGCGAAGATTCTATTTTCTAAATCAACGAGAATATCATCCTCATTTAAATTCAAGTAAGGACCTTGATGAGTTTTTGCAAAGTAACTTTGAATATCAATCATAAATCCCTCAATCTATCTGTCGCTTTTTTATAGTACTCATTATCAGAAGGTGCAATTTGTTGAACCTCTTGAAACTTTTCTCTCGCTTCTTCATATAGTCCTAGAGACTCAGAAACAAGTCCTTCCCTATAAGTCGTCCTTGCTCTCTTCGTTAGCGTCTGCCTAATGTCGTCCAGCTCACTTAGGGCCTCAGACATTGTTGGATCAAATACGAGAACTTCATTATATGCAGAGTAAGCACCTTTTAGGTCTTCCCCTTCTCTAAGAGAACGGGCCTTCCCAAGAAGTGGATCTAAAACCTCTCCGAGTCTCTTTTTAGAGTCTTTAAGCATCTTTGTTCCACTCTTTATTAAATCCTCATCCATTTCTTTAATTGTTAAGAATTTCTCAAGAGCACCAATCGCTGAAAACCACTCTTCTTTTAAATAAAAGC
The DNA here is from genome assembly GCA_001874305.1 of Bacteriovorax sp. MedPE-SWde. GTDB lineage: Bacteria > Bdellovibrionota > Bacteriovoracia > Bacteriovoracales > Bacteriovoracaceae > Halobacteriovorax_A. The sequence goes on from MPCU01000013.1 coordinate 80,834, forward strand.
TCTTACCTGTTGCAAGAGAGCTAACCATTCGCTGTCGCTCTGCTTTCTTTTGTGCTTCTTCAAGCTCTTTTCTAGCTTTCTCTTTTTTCCAAGCATTTAAATCTAGCTCGAGAGAAGTAACATCATAATTTTCAGGTTCGATAGATCTAATCTGTGTAAATAAAGCTTCGGCCACGGTAACATTTCTTTCATCAACCGCCTTAGTTGCTTTCTTTAAGAGATCTGCAACTTTCTTCTTTCGAAGAGCTTTCTTGAGTTCACTTCGCTTTTCTTCTTCTATTTTCTCTAACTCTTTTAATTTATCTTTCGTTAATTGATATAGTTGTTGTGCCTGTTTATAGTCTCTTTTGATAAGGAATAATTTATCAAATTCTCCCATAGCTTCAGGAAACTTCTCTTCACTAAAAAATGCCTGTGCTAGTTGATATAGAGCTTCGGCCTGCTCGGCTTGTTCAGGAGTAAGCTTCTTCTCTCCCTTCTTTAGTACTTTTTCTTTTTTTACAGCGGCTTTCTTTTTTCCGGTATCTTTTGCTGTTGAGGCACTTTCGTCATCTCCTAACATTACCCATGCCATCATTACACCAACAGCGATATAGAGTAGTTTCTTTCGTCTTACAGGATCTTTAAGTGCTTCTTTAGAAAATAGAGACTGGTTACCACTTGAAGCACCATCATCCTCAAGACCATCTCCTTCTAAGTCATCATATTCATCAGAATCTTCATCTATCTCGACAACTTCTTCAACTTCAACCATTTGATTATCTTCAACTGGCATCAGACTATCTTGCTGACTATCTAGAAATTCACTTCCAACTCTTACTGTAAAAGTAGAGCCACCAATAACAAATTCATCACCATTAGTAACTTCTTTAGAATTGATTCTCTTTCCGTTTAAAAGAGTTCCGTTCGCTGACTGTAAATCTTCTAGCGTACAAGTTATATTATTCTTTCTAATTACTGCATGTACTGTTGAAACTTCTGGATCTTGTAAAACAATTTGGCACTTCTCAGGGTCTCGACCAATGAAAGTTTCAGCATCTTTGATATGGTATGTATCATAGGGAACATATTCTCCAAAGAGCTCTAAAGAAAATTTCGCAAAACCAGAAAATAGTTGAGTACTTTCTCCTGCTCCATCATCATATTCATCTACAGCGTAATCGTCACCTTCAGCGTACTCATCGCTATATTCTTCATCTGAGTATTCACCTTCTTCAGAAAAGCCTTCATCTGAAAATTCCTCACCTTCTCCATCTCCGCTTTCTTCAGCGAGATCATCCATAGATGTAAACTGTGTACCGGCCTCTGTTGTTGTAACGTCTTCGGCCTCTTCTCTATTTAGTAATTCTGTCTCAATATCTTCATCTTCAGGTGTAATTTCGGTACTTGTACCTGGAAGTATTTCTGTCTCAGGTTCAAGCTCTTCTGTTTCAATTTCAACAGGCGCGACTTCCGGAGTAGCAATAACTTCTTCCTCAATCGCCAAATCAGAAATTGATAGAACATATTGATCAACATTAATAACATCATTATCCAAGAGTAATCTTGTTCCAGTTAATTGCTGATTATTTACAGTGACTAGTACATAGTCTGAAAGGTTTGATACCTCCCAAGCTTTACCATTAAAATCAATCTTAGCTTGTTCTCTTGAGATCTTTTTGTCATCTAAAGATATATGACAAGACTCAGATCTACCTATAAGAAAACTACTTTCTTCACCAAGATAAACCATCTCCCCAAGATCGACGACTTTTAGAATGTTATTATTCTTAGAAACAGTGATTTTCACTTTCTTCTTTTCCTATTTTGTAGGCCATGTCTTTTACATTACTATCGGCCTCTTTAAATCTTTCGTCTTCTGGATAATCTTTTAATAGTTTATATATTGCACAGTAAGTACCCAGTGCTTGATTGAACTTTAGAGCATCTTTGGATTTCGTGGCCTGAAGAAACATGGCCTCAACCTTTTCATCTAAACGTTGCTTCGCTTTATTCATATGAAAGGCAGCATCCCCATTTGTAGGATCAAGCATTAATGCTAAATTAAACTCTTCCATTGCTCTAAAATAATTTTTTTCACGCGCCTCTCTACGGCCCCTATGAATATATGCTTTTACTTTGCTAGCAATTTCTTTTTCTAATGTAGATCGTACGATCCTTTTGGCCCTTTCACCTTCAACAAAAGGTGTCGATGCTTCAGTCTTTTTCTTTGCGACAGGTTTATTTTCATCAGTTGGTAACATCATCATTACAACTGCCAGAGCAACAACCCCATATATCAGCTTTTTCCTTTTAGCCGCAGGATCTTCTTTAGCTTTCTTCTTTTTCTTAGAAGGTTTTTTCTTCTCTTCAAATTCTTCTTCTAATTCATATTCATCATCTTCGTCTTCGTCATCCTCATCATCTTCGACGACAACAAGTGGCATAACGTCAATAAAACTAAATTTAAAAACAGTAGAGCCAACGATTATTTTGTCTCCATTTTTAAGCTTATGTTGTTTTACTTTTAGATCATTAACATAAACACCATTTTGAGAGCCTAAATCAGTTAGTACATAGTCTTTACCAACCTTTACTAACTCCATATGTTCACGAGACGATTTAGTATCTATTATTTGGATGTCGACCTTTTCAGATCGCCCCATTATCACTCGTTTATTAGTTAGATAATAGCAAAGACCTTTATTTTTTCCGGTCATACAAATTACGCGATGATACTTTCCTGCTGTTTCAGGATGTGAAAGATCTTTCGTAATTCTAACTGCTGCTTTGCTCATAATTTACTAATCTTCTTTTACCAGTGTTACATAAAAAGCTTTTGCGAAATTATCCTTTCCCATAAGACTTGTTACAAAAATATCATAACTGTGACCAGATATCTCATACTCACCTTTTTGAGACGTTCCACCATTATCTGCAGAGTTATCACATAACTCTATAATAGTTGCTGCAAAACCTTTCTCTCTTGCAACATCAAGAAGACTCATCCCCTGCGATCCCGATTCACGTATACCTGTAATATCTTCTGCTTCAGGGTTGATATGAGATAAGTTCTTATCAGAAGACATAACCATTACTGGTCCTTGTGCCCCTTGCATAAACTCGTATAAGTTTGCGACATATGTTTCATCACTTTCTACTTCTGCAAATTCATCATCACCACCATCTTTTTGAAGTTCTCGCAACCTTTGCAAGATGGTATTAATTGAACTTCGAAGCGGACTCATCTCTTCCCATAAGTATTTACTTTCAAGACCTTTTCGCTTTCCACGAAGAGACTCTTCAATTTGGAATTTCATTTCATCAATATGACGTAAGGTCAGATAGTAGACGATTGCAAAGAATACGATTGAAGCCAAGAACGAAGTTATAAGTGATTCGAGATAAGCAACCTGACTTTTAGACGCCTCTTCAGTTAGAGATGCCGGTTTAAATCGAATGGCTATAACCCCAACGACATCAGCTTCACCAGTTTTGATATTGGTAGCCTTAATCTTTTGGCCAATACCTATTTCTCCACCTTCAAGTCTTAATACGAGGCCTCTAGCGGAGGATGATCTCCTCGTTTTATCTGCCCACTCTCTTACTCTTACTGAAAATGGGTCATCAATATACTGATTAAGCCTAGTTAATGGTCTTACAATTCTTCCATCAATATCGAAAAGATCATAAGAAACAATTCCATTTTTCTTATCTTCCAAGAAAACAGTATCTACCCTATCTAAATCTTTTACGGCAAGGGCCTTTCTATTTACTCTCTTAATTTCATCTGCATAATGTGAACCTCTTTTAGCGACTTCTAAAAGTAGTAATCCACGGCTGGTTTGTAGAACTGGAAATATAGTTAGAGTTACAGCACATACAACAAATGCCGATAGAAGAATTCCTAAAAGTACCTTCCATTCATACTCTTCATTAATCCCATGAAATAGTGACATTAGCCTATATTTAAATAACCAGAGAACTTTCCCTGCGATATTGTCAGGAGCTTCACCTCCAGTCATATAGTCTAAGTTATCGTCATCGTCATCGTCAGCTTTTTTAACTTTCTTCTTTATAACTTTCTTTTTTTCTTTTACATAAACGACTTGAGCAATTGAATCAGGTAGAGCTATTTTATCGCCATTTTTGACCGTTGCTCTCTTAACAATTTTACCGTTAACAAATGTTCCATTAGCACTGCCTAGGTCTTTAACATAAGCAACCTTTCCAGTTACATTTATAGAAAGGTGTTTCTTAGAAACTCCATCTACAGCATAATGAATATCACACTCATCAGATCGACCAACAGTGTTTTCACCTTCTGATAAAATAAATTCTTTTCCGCGTAACTTCCCGCCGACAACAACTAACTTGTACATATTGTTAAAACATCCCCTTTCTTCAAATTCTCAGGAGTAGTACCTGGTCTTAACTCTAAGACCTGTGTAGCTTTCCAAACAATTCGAGTCATTCTCCACGGCTTTATACTTTTATATATTCTAATGACTTCGTTATCTTTATTCATAAAGATTGCATCGATATTGAACATCATAAAAAATGTATGAATTGAATTACATCTTTTAATCAAAAGTCCGTCATATCCTTTCATTTCTTTTTTAAACATAAGTCCTATTAGTCTCGAAAAGAAACTATTAGCAACCTTCATCTCTTCACAAATAGAATACTCATCAAACTTAACTTTCATTAATTTCTACCGGCCACAAACTCAACGATAATAGGAGCACCAACCATTAAGAATACGGCGGGAACAATAAAGATCATCATAGGGAATAATATTTTAGTAGCGGCGGTAGCTCCTTCTTTTTCAACTTGCGCTGATCTCTTCTGTCTAATCTCCGCAGATAGAGCTTTTAAAATTGGTCCAATTGAAGCACCAACAGAGTCAGCTGCAATTAAAGTGGCACAAAACGAAGAGATTTGAACCATATCAATTCTCCATGCCATATTTCGAAGAGCTTCAGCACGAGAAGCACCAACCTTAATTTCTTTAATCATTATTTCAAACTCTTCAGTAAGTGCACCAGGCTTTGCTTTCTCAACAACTTTTGTCATTGCCGCAACGAAGTCCAGCCCCGCTTCAACAGAAAGCGCCAACATATCTACAGAGAATGGCATTCCACTTACAATCTCTTTTTGTCTTTGATCAATTTTACCTTTAATCCAAATATCAGGATAAACAAAACCTACAATCCCTAGAACTGGTGCCAGCTTTAGCGGCCAATCAGTTTCAAGAAAAGATCTCAAAGCAATAAATACGACAGGGAAACCTATGATTAGAAATAGCTTAAATGCATAGAAGTCCTCTGTTGTTAAAACCTCAGTTAGACCTGAGTTCGCGAGTTTCCTTCTGTACTTCTCTTTTATTTTTTTCTTCCCTTTCATCTGGGATACTATGGGAGAGACATAGCGTTTAAAGAATGGACGTGAATACTGAAGAATAATTCCATGACTTTTTACTTCTGCAGTTTTTTGATCTTCACCATCTTCTAATTTTTGTGAAACCTGGAATTGCTCATTGTCCTGAAACATCATTTTTGTGACAATCAGAACAGCTATCCCCATCAGAATTATTGCCGACCACAAAAGCAGTTGAGACCCTTTAAAACGATCCTCTCCTTTTAAATAGTCACAAGCATTTTGGTCACCATTGGTACACGCTTCAGCAATTAGTTTCTTACCTTGTGCTGAATAATTTATTCCATCAAATTTAAATTTTGCTTCTTTAAAATTTTGATACAGAAGCCCTAGTTCAAAACAACTAGCACTCATCCCTTTCTTACAGGACTCATCTAAAAGTTTCGCTAGTTCTCTCTTATCGAGATCATCATAGCCGCCCACTTTAGACTTATCTTGGGCGAGCGTTTGACCACCTAAGAATAGGGTCAAAAATATTACTAGTAGTGAATTTATGATACTTCTCGTCATAACATTAGAATAACAAATTATTCGTATGTTACGACGATACGGAAAGAATATCCTAGTTTAAGTATTCGAATTTTCAGACTTTATATTAATTGCTTGAGTAAGATCCTTAAGTACTTTTTCATGTGCTTCTGTACCGATAGTTTTAGCAACATCTGGTATATAAAGAGGTTTATATTCACTCAAGTATTGCTTCTTTAACTCATAAACTCTTTCTAGTTTTTCACTTACTGAATCTTTTGTTATAGATTTTGTTTTATAAGCTTCTTTGGCCGCAAAGTATGCTTCTTTACAAGTATCCATACTTCTATACTCAAGTACATCTGCTCCTGCATTGAGGGCCATAATAGCAGCTTCGCCATAACTATAGTTATCAGTGATTGCCTTCATTTCCATATCATCTGTAATTATTACTTTTTTGAATTTTAACTCTGATCTTAGTAAATCATAAGCGTTCTTTGAAAGAGTACAAGGTAGCTCTTCATCAATAGAGTCGACTTGCATATGCGCCATCATGACAAACTCAACACGCGACTTTACTGCTTTAACAAAAGGGATGAACTCTTCTGCACGTAACTCTTCCATCGTTTTTTTAACTATTGGCAAATCAAAGTGTGAATCTTTAGTTGTGCAACCATGACCAGGAAAGTGCTTGGCACATGCCATAATATTTTCTGTCTGAAGACCTCTTATAGCAGATGATACAAATAGTGATACTTTCTCTTTATCCTGACCAAATGATCTATCACCGATAACTTTATTATTTGGGTTAGAGAAGATATCACAAACAGGAGATAAATTTATATTTACTCCACAAGACTTAAGCTCCTTTCCCATTACCTGGTGAGCTGCAAAGCTTTGCTTTGGAGAATCTGTCTTTGCGATATCTAGCATTGAAGGAAATTGTGTAAAGTGCTGCTTAAACCTAATCACTCTACCACCTTCATGATCTACAGCTATAAAAAGTGGATAATGATCACGTAGCTCCTGAATAGAATTCACGAGCTCAGCCAGCTGTGCAGGATTGTCGTAATTATTTGCAAAGAGGATTACACCACCAATATTTTCTTCTTGAATAAACTTTTTTTCATCATCAGTTAATGACTTTCCAGATATTCCAGTAATAAATAATTGTCCTAATTCTCTCATTATAATTCCTTCTGCTTTTTTCTATATTCTAACCTATCGTCACTCTTACTTCTTTAATTTAGGATCTAGTGCATCTCTTAATCCATCACTAAATAAATTTAAAGATATAATTAATCCAGTCATAAGAATACTTGTTACTATAACAACATGAGGTGCTTCCAATAAAACTACTTTGGCCATTGAAAGAATAGCTCCCCATGAATAATCACTGGCACCAAGGCCTAAGAACCCTAAACTTGCTTCCGAAATTATTACTCCACTAAGTCCAAGAACAAAGTGAATAGTGATAACTGGCAATATTGAAGGTAATATAGACTTTAGAAATAATCTTGTCTGACTTACACCAATCGCTCTAGCACTCTCAACAAAGCCTAAATTCATTACTCTCATTGTCTCGCCACGAGCGATACGAGCGTAACCAGGCCATGATGTAAAAATCAAACAGAGAATCAACCCCGTAGTTGATGCACCGGAAAATGACATAACTAAGATTGCCAACAAAATACTTGGAAAGATAAATATGAGATTTGTTGCAAGGTCCATGAATTCTGAAACGAATCTAATATTAAGGGCCGACATATATCCAATAATAATTCCAAACGCACATGAAAAGAAACTAACTGTTAATGAAAGAGTAAATGTATAAAGTAGCCCAACACTTAGAACTTCAAACAAACTTCTTCCATGTACATCTGTTCCCATAAAGTAGCCACTATTAAATGGTGCTACAAGTTCGTGTTCAATCATCGATCCAGGATCAAATGCAGCCCCTTTTGTCAGCAACCATACGATCGCCCAAAGAGCATATGCACCAAGAATGACTCCACCAAAGATTATTTCTTTATTAAGTCGTTTCATCATTAAGCAATCCTCGGATCTAATTTTTCATTTAAAAAATCAACAAAGAAATATATCAACATATAGATAACTGTTGAATAAGCTATTACTCCCTGAACAATTGGATAATCTCTGTTTCCAATTGCTTCAAATAGAAGTGAGCCAACACCTGGAATATCAAAAATAGTTTCAGTAATCATTGTTCCTGCGAGAACAACTGACAGCTGAATAGCAACGACATTCAATATTGTTGGCATACAAATTTTCACAGTTCTTAGAACAATATCTTTTTTAAACATTCCCTTTGCATGAAGGACTAATACCCATAATTGGTTATTCTCTTCTAAGAATTTATTTCTCATTACACGTGTCACTACTGATGACAACGGTAGGACCAATGTTATAACAGGTAGGACCATATGCTTCCAAGAACTCCATTCAGAAACAGGAAATAATCCTAGCTTTACTGCAAATACAAGAACAAGAAGAGGTGCTAGCGAAAAAATAGGAAACGACAAAAGTCCTAATGTTGCCATTCGAATTGCACTATCGGTAAGTTTTGATTTCCTTAGTGCGGAAACGACACCTATGAATACACCTATTGGTGTCGATAGTAATATAGATAACAGAGCAAGAGTCATAGTTGGCTTCATTCTTTTAGAAAGTAACTCCACAACATCTTTCTTTTTAAAGAAGGACTTACCTAAGTCAAAAGCAAATACTCCTTTTAAGAAGTTTCCATATTGCCTAACAAGACTTTGATCAAGCCCAAGTTGCGTTCTATATTTATTCACTTCTTCTATCTTTGCTTCAGGTCCTAAAAGTCTTTCAACTGGGTCACCAGGAGTCAGACGAAGTGCGAAGAATATCGTAGAAATAGCAAAGATAAGTGTTATTAAAGATTTTCCTAAGAAACGCATATTATTTTCTCTCTCTTGTGAAACCTTGAGACGCCCAGATATGTTTTTTTATCTTGAAAGATTTATCTACAAAGTAAAATTGATTTTGTCCGCCAGCATCTAATGTGAACCTATGCTCACCGTATTTATTTGTTCCATCGTAAGTAAGACTTGCCTTTGAAAATGGACGGCCAGGAACATTAATAAATTGTTCATGAAAGTATGGATATCCTTCCCATATTAAGAAAAAATTCATTTTACCTCCACCATTACGAATGGACTTTTTGGCAAAACCAGTTTTAATTGCACATTCGATCACTGTTGAGTAATAACAAATATTCCCATTACCCTTTGGTAGTGAAAAAGATTTTTCACCATTCCATTGCCCCTCAGGACTCTCCATTCTAACAAGAATACTTCTATCTTCTATATTATAAGAGATCTGGCTTAGATATTTTTGGCCATTGAGGTAATAGATAACTTCAGAACGAACAGGAATGAGACCCGATATCCTTTTTCCAATTGTATGTACCTTGGAAAAAGTTATACCTTTTTCGATACTTAAACTTTTCTCTTCATCACTTTTCGTCGATGATTTTACAATGAATTCTTTCGCTTTATTAAAACCCGACTCACGTAAGGTAATGAACTCACCTTGCTCTTCTTTCTGTGTAAACTCTGCACTATCATTACTTAAGGATAGTTTTTTACTTTTAAATACTGAGCAACTACTCAGCAGAATTAAAATAACAGGTATTAGCTTGATCATATTTTCTACTTTAAAGTATCAATGAATTTTTGAAAATCCTCATCTAACGAAGTTAAGACAATAGAGTTATCATTAAATTCATCTAGTAAAACATTAAGCTTTTCACAATCCTCAAAGCTTGCCCCAACCTTCTTCATTGGAACTGATTCTATACGAGCATTGAGGTAATCAACATCGTAAACAATTTCGATACCATTTAATTCGATGCTTTTTCCATCGATGATTATAACTGACGTAGTTTCTTTAGAGTTCTTAATAAAGAGTAGCTCACTTTCACTACATACAAAGGAAAGTCCTCCACTTGAAAGATCGAGAATCTTCTCGCCTCCCAACTCAGGAGTCTTTCTTAGTTCTTTGTTAAAACTTTTAAATATTTTCTTTTCAGCATCTTGAAAGCGATTTATTGAAACCACATTTTCATTCTCCTCATCATTTTCTTCAGTGAAATTTAGGCTGAAGTAAATATATGATTCAAAACGTGGATACATGAGATAACGAACATCTTGTCTTCTTTCTGCTCGGTAGATATCTCCCATTGGTTTAAAAAGACACCCCTCTTCCAAGTCAAAGGTTCCTCTTAGATAATAGGACATACCCCTCAAGCAGAACGAGGCAAAATAAATATCTTCATCATTGGCGAAATCAGGTTGATCTAATTTTAAGGAATATCCGTCTACATCATGTATCTTTTGGGAAATAAATGTATCAGCATCCTGCCAAATTTTTAAAGATTTTTTTGAAAATAGAAGCTCCCTTAGTTTTGTTTCTATATCAGGGAGCTCTAATTTTAAGAATAAATCTTTATGAGTAGTCAAAGACTCTCCTCATTTTATTTTATGAAAGAGTAGCAACTTGTTTTAGAAGATCAATGCTTTCAAGAGCAGTTCCACATCCTCTTACTACAGAAGTAAGTGGGTCTTCAGCAAGTGCAACAGGTAAACCTGTCTTCTCTTTAATTAATACGTCTAAGTTAGCAAGTAATGATCCACCACCAGCTAAGATAATACCATTATCAACGATATCAGCTGCAAGTTCAGGAGGAGTCTTCTCTAAAGAAGTTTTTATCGCCTCAACAACTTCAGCAATTGGATCAGAAAGTGCATCTCTAATTTCATCAGAAGTTACTTCGATAATTTTAGGTGCACCAGCAATTAGGTCACGACCTTTAACTTCGTAAGTCTTTACTTCATCATCAAATGGATATGCATTACCAATAGATAATTTTATCGCTTCAGCTGTTCTCTCACCAATTAGAAGAGAGTATTTCTTTTTAATATATGAAGAAATTGCTTCATCAAACTTATCGCCTGCAACTCTTACAGATTGTGAATATACAATTCCACCAAGAGAAATAACTGCAACTTCAGTAGTACCACCACCAATATCAACAATCATATTTCCAGAAGGTTCAGTAATTGGAAGTCCTGCACCAATTGCCGCTGCCATTGGCTCTTCAATGAGATATACTTCTCTAGCTCCAGCTTGTTCAGCTGATTCTTTTACTGCTCTTTTTTCAACTTGAGTAATTCCAAAAGGAATACAAATTATAATCCTTGGCTTTACAAGTTTAGAACCTGCAAGTGATTTACCAATGAAATACTTTAACATTGCTCCAGTAACTTCAAAGTCAGCGATTACACCATCTTTCATTGGTCTAATTGCTTTAATTGAACCAGGAGTTCTACCAAGCATCTGCTTTGCTTCTTTACCAACGGCTAGAACTTTATTAGCTCCTTTATAACCCTGGTGTACTGCTACAACAGAAGGCTCATTAACTATAATTCCGCGATCTTTAGCGTAAACTAAGCAGTTTGCTGTTCCTAAATCGATTGCTAAATCATTCGAAAACCAATCAAAGACTTTTTTAAACATTACAAATTCCTCTTTATATTACCAGTGGTAGTGTCTAACGTTTTCACCTCTATCTGCGATATCGGCCATAGCTTCAATTCCAAGCTCAATATGTCGATCAGTGTAATCCTTGAAAACACCTTTAGCAGATTTCTTTGTTTTAATTCCATCTTTTGTCATTGGACAATCTGAAATTAACAATAAGGCACCTATATTTACTTTACTTACAAAGCACGAAACAAAAAGTGCTGCCGTTTCCATTTCAACAGCAATAACTCTTTCTTCTATGAGCTTCTCTTTAAATCTTTCATCAAACTCCCAAAACCTATAATCCGTAGAGTGGATTGTACCAGTTCTGTAGTCATAACCATGCTCTACTAAAATTTGAGACACAAACTTTTGAACCTTAAATGTTGGTAGTGCTGGAACTTGTTTTGGTAAGAAGTGTTCTGTTACACCTTCAGCTCTAATCGAAGCAATTGGTAGAACAAAGTCACCTACTTTTAGAGATGGATGAACTGCTCCGGCCATTCCTAAAAATAATACTGCTTTCGGTTGAACAACAGCGACTAACTCTCCAATAAGTGCTGCCATAGCTGCACCTACACCAAACTCAATAATAGTAACCTTAGCTTTCTTTGAAGAAGAAGCTTTAAAGGCAGAACCTTGAGTATAGTGACTATCCTCTAAAAGGTGATTAAACCTTTCGATATAATAATGAAAATTAGTTAGAATTATTTGCTCTTGAAAATCTTCAAAGTCATGACCTGTATATCTTTCAAGCATATCAATTGCGATTTGCTTTTTATCGTCATTCCAATGAATTCTTCTCGCTCTTAAAGCTGCTCTTTTAGCTTCAAGATTAGCTGCCATTTTCTTAGAAGTCTTCTTAACCATACCAGCTTGATCAATAGCAAGGTCATCAACAAATGCAGAGTCTATACCCTTCACTTTTGAAGCTCCTACTTTTCTCATCACTTTCTTTTTTGGAGAAGTTTTCTTAGCAGTCTTTGATGTTTTCTTTTTTGCCACTACTTTTTTCTTAGTAGTTTTCTTCTTCGCAGAAGCTTTTTTAGCAGTTTTCTTCGTTGCTTTTTTTACAACTTTCTTAGTTTTTTTTGCAGCGCACATTCCGTCACACCTTTTTTACAGCATCCATTTTGCTTATTATTCAGTAAAATGTACCATTTACGGATTATTATTAACAACTATTAATACTTTATATCAATTTTTTTTACTCACATACTCTTACTTGCCATTTTGACTAATATTTCCTAGTATAAGCGAACTATTTTAACACCTAGCAAAAGGATTCACCATGGGTATGGGAAGAAAGAAAAACGTCATGAAAATGAAGAGAAAAAAGAACCAACTTAAAAAGAAAACGAGAATTCTTGCAAGAATTAACGCAAAGAAATAAAAGCAGGTTACTCTGCTTTTATTTCACTCATTTTCATTCTTGTAGTTTTTCCTCTATACAAGCTCATCGTATTCATTGATTTCAACCAAACATTATCACTAAGTGTCCAATTTCCAGTTAGACCTTTTAATGATTCTAAAGACTTAAGACTACTCTCAAGCGCAGATCTACTCTCGTACTTCCCCATTCTAAGTATATTATTTGCCACTTCAAAGGCTTCATAACCTAATATTTCTATCAATCTTGGTCTCTTCTTATACCTCATTGTAAAAGATTTCGAGAATTCAGATTCACCCTTAGGTACATCACTATCAACAAAGTATAGTCTTCCAAGTTTAAAACTCTCTCTCGAAACAGTATTACTTCTCCAACTTGGATCACCAATTAATGGAATATTGAAAGCATCATAATAACCAAAAGATGGAATGAGCTGCAGTGCTTCTGAAGGAAATGATGGCATAAATGTCCAATCGAAATCAATTTCAGGTTTTAATGTTTGAATCCTACGGATACTAGTCGCACCTTCTAGCTCATGAAGTTCTTTTAGGATATCTAGTTCTTCCTGTCTCTCCCTCTTAAATCTTAATCCTAAGAGCCTTTGAACAGTTTCCCTATGATCCGTATTAGTTTTTTCATAAGAGTGTATATTAGAAACTTTAACGCCTTTTAGATTAGCAATTCTCCAAAACTCATCAACATAGGCCTGGCCTCTATCTGTAGTTGGGTAAATAATTGCTCCATTATTTCCAAAAGTATTTAAGAATTTATCAGAGAAAAGAACTGCAACCTGTGACTCAACTGAGCCAGGTATCTCTACAAGTAAATGGTCCTTCTTTCCTTTATCTGAATATATTTGAGAAAGAGATATAAAGAATGTTCCAAACCTTTTTGCAATTTCATATTCTGCAGATGCTTCGTTTGAAAAGAGTCCACCAACAAGTATTGCTACATTTTTATTCTCAATTAAATCTACAACTTGTTTCTTTCCAACTATTGCACTTCCCTTACTGTCGGCGACATGTAGTTGGATTGGTGTGAAGTCATCTTTACCTTGGTTCTTTGAATTATATGTTCTTACAGCATGGTCTATACCCGCTAAAGCTCTTTTACCAAAAACACTCTTCTTTCCACTTAAAGGTAGTACTATACCTATAGAGAACTGATTTAAAGCAGAGTAGTTTTGAAGTCTTGCCTTAAAATTTAATACAATTCCCATTAGCTCACTATTGTCTTCGTATCTATCCTCAATCCACTCTGCAAGCTCAAGAGCATCTTCTCTTTTTGCCATTGCATGTAGCTGCTCTACTTCTAAGTATGTTAAGTAACCCGAAATAAGAATGTTGTCAGAATTAAAGTCCTTAACCATTCTAAGTCTTTCACTTTGATCTAATGAAAAGTACTGAGCAACAAGCTCACTAAATTCTGGTGCTGACTTTAATGACACAAGGTCTGACTTATCAGACAACAACCACATTAAAGATTCTACAACTATTCTCTTCTTACCTAGTTCTTTTGAAACATTAATTCTAAGCTTATGAAAATTTGTAAACTCTTTTCCCTTAAGTCTCTTAAAGTCACATAGCAGAAGTGTTGAAAGTGTATTATCAATATCGTTAAGTTTAAAATAGCTGCTTGCTAAGTTTAAATGAATTTGTGCCGTAAGTTTTTGATCAAGGCTTGATGATGAAAGACCTAGATTAAACTGAAATATTGCCTGCTCATACTCACCCTTAGAAAAGTGAATAACACCAAGAAGATTTCTCTTCATTGATCTTTCAGAAGGCAAAATCATTTCTTCTTTTATTTGATTGAGAAGTCTAATTGCTTCTTTAGAGTTACCTTGAGAGTAAACGCCTTTTGCTCTTTCAATTTTAGCAATAAACTCTTTCGTGTATAAGTCTTCAGTACCTCTACTAATAAGAGATACTCCACCACATCCAAGTAGCGCTAATAGTGATAAGAAAAGCAATAACCTCTTCATATTCTTCCTTGATATATAAACAGCAACATTAAACTCAATTCTAACATTTTAAAGGAATTTCCAGTAGATGGAAATGCTGAATATATCATACAAAAAAAGGGAGCTTATTGCTCCCTCTTCTTAATAACCAAATATTTTAGTCAGACTTATTGGAATAGATCTTTTACTTTATCAAAGAATCCCTTACTCATTGGGTTACACTTTGCAGCTGATTCCATTGTAGCAAGTTGTTCAAATACTTCTTTTTGATCTGATGTAAGCTTAGTTGGTGTTTCAACATGAATTGTAAGGATTGCATCACCTTGGCCATAACCACCAAGCTTTTGAACACCTTTACCTCTAAGTCTCATTTTCTTTCCAGACTGAGTTCCTGCTGGAACCTCAACCATTACCTTACCTTCAAGAGTTGGTACTTCAACTTCAGCTCCTAGAGCTGCCTGAGAAAAGCTAATTGGAACTGTATAATGAACATTGAATCCATCTCTTTCAAAGATTTCGTGCTCTTCAATTTCGATTACAATATAAAGGTCACCATCAGGTCCACCTTGAGCACCAGAGTCACCTTCATTTGAAAGCTTTAATCTCTGACCTTCATCAATACCTGCTGGTACAGTAACTTCAAGTTCTACCTTCTTCTTAGTTCTTCCGTCACCATGACAAGTTCCACATGGGTCAGAAATCATTTGTCCTGAACCACTACACTTTGGACATGTTGAAGCAACTGTAAAGAAACCTTGCTGTCTTCTAATCTCACCTGAACCGTGACACATGTCACAGCTTGTTGGTTTAGCTCCGTTCTTTCCACCTGAACCGTGGCATGTCCCACACTTCACAAGTTTTGTAACAGAAACTTTCTTTTTCGCTCCAAATGCAGCTTCTTCAAAAGATACATTGAGAACCATTTGAAGATCATTACCAGGTCTTCCTGTTCTTCTTGATCCACGACGACGGCCACCGCCACCCATCATGTCACCAAAAATATCTCCAAAGATGTCACCGATATCACCGAAGTCTCCACTGAAGCCTCCACCACCGAATCCACCTCCGCCTTGACCATCAACACCAGCGTGTCCGAATTGGTCATAACGTTGTTTCTTATTATCATCTAGTAAAACTTCTGCTGCTTCCGAAGCTTCTTTAAACTTCGCTTCAGCTTCAGCATTGTCCGGATTTCTATCCGGATGATACTTCATAGCTTGTTTTCTATATGCTTTTTTTATCTCGTCCTTACCTGCGCCTTTGGCAACACCTAAGGTTTCATAATAGTCTCTTTTACTCATGTTGCTTCCTTATGTAGGAAAAGGTGTTCTATGATTTGAGCCATAGAACACCTTAGTTATTTTCTTTTAAAAAGATAAATTTACTTAAACTTCCTTAAAGTCAGCATCAACAACATCGTCGTCGTCTTTCTTCTCAGCTCCAGCATCAGCACCTGGCTGAGGACCTGCACCCATGTCTGGACCTGGTTGATCACCTGGAGCTTGTTGAGTTGCTTGAGCAATCTCATGTGCTACAGCTTGAAGTGCTTCGAAAGCAGCTTTAAGCTCATCACCATTTTCAGACTCTAACTTCCCTTTTGCTTCTGTAACGGCACCTTCTAACTTTGCCTTCATTTCAGCTGGGATTTTATTTTCAGTATCATCTTTGATCATTTTTTCTGATCCAAGAATTAGAGAATCAAGGTTGTTTCTGTTATCAACAATTTCTCTTCTTTTTGCATCTTCTTCTTTGTGGGCTTCTGCTTCTTTAACCATTCTTTCAACTTCTTCATCCGAAAGACCTGAACCAGCAGTAATCTTAATCTCTTGAGACTTCCCAGTAGCTTTATCGTTTGCTGATACATTTACGATTCCGTTTGCATCAATATCAAAAGTTACTTCAATTTGAGGAACACCTCTTGGAGCTGGGTTAATTCCAGAAAGATCAAATCTACCTAGAGACTTATTATCTTTTGCGAATTCTCTTTCACCTTGGCATACATGAATTGTTACCGCTGGTTGATTATCAACTGCTGTTGAGAAAGTTTGAGATTTCTTAGTTGGAATAGTTGTGTTCTTAGTAATTAGTGGAGTTAATACACCACCAAGAGTTTCAATCCCTAGAGTCAGTGGAGTAACATCTAGAAGAAGAACGTCTTTAACGTCTCCAGCTAATACACCACCTTGAATTGCAGCACCTGCAGCAACAACTTCATCAGGGTTAACACCTTTAGAAGCTTCTTTTCCAAAGATTTCTTGTACTCTTGCTTGTACCGCTGGGATACGAGTTGATCCACCAACAAGAATTACCTCATCAATTTCATTCTTATCAAGACCTGAATCTTCAAGACATGTTAAACATGGTCTTGCAAGATTTTGAAGGTCGTTACCAATTAGGTCTTCAAACTTTGCTCTAGAAAGGTTTACGTTAAGGTGTTTTGGACCTGAAGCATCTGCAGTGATGAATGGTAGGTTTACATCAGTGCTATTTACATTTGAAAGCTCATGCTTAGCTTTCTCTGCTGCTTCTTTAAGTCTTTGAAGTGCCATTTGATCTTTTCTAAGATCAATTCCTTCTGTCTTTTGAAATTCTTCAGCTAAAAAGTTGATGATATCTTCATCAAAGTTTTCACCACCTAAGAAAGTATCACCGTTTGTCGCCTTAACTTCGAATACTCCGTCAGAAGTAATTTCAAGGATAGAGATATCAAATGTACCACCACCAAGGTCGAATACTGCAATATTCTTATCTTGCTTAGACTCAAGTCCGTAAGCTAGAGCAGCAGCAGTTGGCTCGTTTATAATTCTTTTAACTTCAAGACCCGCAATTTTACCTGCGTCTTTAGTAGCTTGTCTTTGTGAATCATTGAAGTAAGCAGGAACTGTAATTACAGCTTCTGAAACTGATTCACCAAGGTAGTCTTCTGCAGCTTTCTTTAGCTTTTGAAGAACCTTTGCAGAGATCTCTTGTGGTGCCATTGATTCGTCACCAACTTTTACCCATGCATCTCCATTGTCATTAGCATAGATTTCAAAAGGTGCTACACCTGAGAATTTCTTAGCTTCTGGAGTATCAAACTTACGACCGATTAGTCTTTTGATTCCGTATAGTGTTTTACCTGGGTTTGTTACTGCTTGTCTTTTAGCAACTTGTCCAACAAGTGTTTCTCCATTTGTTGCAAACCCGATTACAGATGGAGTTGTATTGTGTCCTTCTGCATTTGGTACGATTTTGTATTTTCCATTTTCAAGAACTGATACACAAGAGTTTGTAGTACCTAGATCGATTCCGATAATTTTTCCCATTTTAATTCTCCTTATTTATTGTCTCTATTTTTTAGTTTTTAACGATTACTACTTTTGCTGCTCTTAACAGTCTTCCATTTAACATATAACCTTGCTGATATATTTGAATAACTTCTTGATCTTCTTTTCCTTCAACTGGCTGCTGTGCTAGTGCCTCATGAAAGTTAGGATCAAAAGTTTTCCCAATAGCATCGATTTGCTCTAATCCGTTATTCTTTAAAACTTCTAAGAATTGCTTTTGAACCATATCAATTCCTGTGAAGATATTCTTAACTTTTTCATCTTCATCATTTTCAATAGCTGTAGCAGTTCTTTCTAAGTTATCAACAACATCCAAAAGACCCTTAAGTACTTTCTCATTTCCATACTTAACTTGGCTTTGCATATCTCTCTCGTGACGCTTCTTCATGTTCTCCATTTCAGCTGCCACATAATAGAATTTATCCTTAAATTCAGCTAACTCTTTCGCTTCAGCTGAGACTTCTTCCTTAAGTTCTTCTACTTCTTCGTGAATTTCTTTTACTTCTGCCATCGCCTCTTCAGCTTCGGCCATTGCTTCATCTGCTGTCGCTTTAACTTCTTCTAAATTTTCAGCTGCATCATTGTTCACTTCAGTACCAGACATTACTCAATTTCCTTTGTTTAACAAATTATCCTTTCCTATATAAAGTGGTACTATATAGATTAATGTCAATGGCACAAGGCCAAAAAAAAATATACTATTATATAAACACTTAAAATTACTCATATAATATCCAAGGAAGGACCTTTTTTATGAAGAAACCTAGTCTCTTAGTTTCATTGATCCCCATTTGCTTACTCGTATTCCTCCTTATAGTGAACGTTATTATCTTTAAAGATGACGCAACAGGAGGAGCAAACCAGACCGCTCTCCTACTGTCTGCATTTGCTGCTGGCTTGATTGGTGTTTATGGACTCAAGGTAAAATTCAAGACGATTGAAGACGGAATTGTTAACTCTATTACGAGTTCATTGTCGGCAATTACAATTTTAATTATTGTTGGAGCTCTCATAGGAACATGGATTCTTGCAGGAACAGTTCCAGCAATGATTTACTATGGCCTTAAACTTATTAATCCTACTGTCTTCTTACCTGTCTCTTGCATCATCTGCTGTATCGTTTCTATTGCAACGGGTAGTAGTTGGTCAACAACGGGTACTGTTGGTATCGCCTTATTAGGAATTGGTGAAACTCTTGGTCTACCGACTGGACTTGTCGCCGGTGCGGTTATCTCAGGAGCTTATTTCGGAGATAAGATGTCTCCATTATCTGACACAACAAACTTAGCTCCAGCAATGGCAGGAACAGATTTATTTACACATATTAAACATATGACCTATACATCCGGGCCAGCAATAATCATTGCCATAATAATTTATGCCATCATCGGAGTTAGTTATACTGGAACAACAATAGATCAACTATCAATTGAAAACTTAAGAGTAACATTAGCAAGTAATTTCAACTTAAGTCCTTGGTTATTCTTCCCCCCTATCATAGTCCTTATTTTAGTAAGAAAGAAAGTTCCAGCACTACCTGCAATTACCATTGGAGTCTTTGCTGGTGTCGCTACGGCTTTAATCTTTCAACAAGATCTAATATATAAGATGACAAACTTTACTGGTGGAATGAAAGGCTATTATGAAGTTATTACCAAGGTCTCTTTTTCTGGTTTTGATATTGAGACTGGTCACAGGATTATAGATAAACTTCTAAACAGAGGTGGAATGAAAGGAATGCTAACGACAGTTTGGCTTATTTTATCTGCAATGATTCTCGGTGGAACACTTGAGGCGACAGGAATGTTACACAGTATTGCTTCTTCAATATTAAAGCTTGTTCGTGGAACAGGATCTTTAATAGGTGCGACATTAGGTAGTTGTATTTTTCTTAATGCGACAGCTTCAGATCAGTATCTTGCTATTGTAGTTCCAGGAAGAATGTTTAGAAGTGCTTATGATAAATATGGACTTGAACCGGAGAATTTATCGAGGGCCCTAGAAGATGCAGGAACAGTTACCTCTGTTCTATTTCCTTGGAATACTGGTGGTGCCTACAATGCTTCAGTTCTTGGGGTTCCAACACTGACATACGCACCGTATTGCTTCTTTAATTTATTAAGTCCAATAATCTCATTATTCTTAGCAAGTATGAATTGGACAATCGTTAAGAAAATAGAAGAAAGAAAATAAAAAAGGCTCCATTAGGAGCCTTTCTTTATTTAAGTTCAATATAAATATAAGGTTCATCAACCAGCATATTGTCTGGTGCATTTGCTGCTAATTCCGTAAATAACTTCGATCTAACACTAAAGAATCCGGCCCTAACATCATCAACTCTCACTACAACTAGCTCACTCGCTACATCGTAATCAATTTTTCCATTGAAGCTTACATCAAAACCAAAAGACAGGTTACTTGAGAATGATCCTTCAACATACCCTTTTGAAATATCAAGTTGAATATTATTTAAAATAATTTCAGAAGTCTCTACACCATCTTCAACTAAGCTCTTAAATGAGTTTGTTTCAGAGAGAAAAGAGAAACTGTACACAGAAAGCTCTGAGTTGCTCAAACAATTTAAAACGAGATCTTGTGTAGCATCTGTATAAGTTTTTGTTCTTTTACAGTTTGCAGACCCTCTTCTAATGTCTGTTGAGTAACCAATACTGCTTGCATTTAGTCCGTAAAAATCTAGTTCAATCTTTCGCTTGTTATTAACGAAGTTCATATCATCGACATTGATATAGTCAGCATCTCTTACAGCAAATAAAGTTAAATCTATTTGAAATTCTTTTCCATCAAAACCAAACGACAGAAGACCATCTTTATTTTCAACAGAAAGAGTAGGATTACGATAGTTACCAAAACCATCAATATTCAGATAGTCTGCGCTTGCCGTTCCAACAGGTGATTTATATTGTGCATTTAAGCCTTGAAACTCTCCATCAGGAAGTGAGGCCATTGCGAATGTACTTATTAAAATTGCTACGATTAGTTTTTTCATTCAGCTATTCTAGCCAAATTGATTCTAATGTAGCAAATAAATGTTTTCTAAACTTATTTAGTTTTCCAAAAGTGCTTTACAACAGCTGAACAAGAGTCACTTAACGAAGCCATTCCAACTCTTAATACTTCCGTACGTGATAGGGGGAAGTCATATCCAAGCTTAAAGTATCCACGTCTAATATTATCTTTTAAGATTTCTTCAACGACGTCTTCCGCCAACTCATCTTCCCCAGCGAGTTTACCAAGTTGTGAAACTAAGCTCCCACCTCTTGCAAGAGTTCCAAGTTGATCGTTATCGAGATGCCCTTCTTTAAGACCCCAAACAATCCATTCTTCAGCTTTTGAATATTCACTCATCTTCTTTTCGATATCTCTAACTAATTTTCTTCTCTGCTGCCTTGATACTTTCCTCTCAGAAATCATACCATCTGCAATTAATCCAGCATTGTGAAACTTTGCGCCAGATCCAATTAATAAGAAAGATTTACGTGTATCCATTCTCAGTTTTTCGCTCATTCCAAAATCAAAGAGCGTTACTTTTGCTGCACTTTCTGTCGCAGTGTTAACGGTAAAGTTTCCTTGATGAAGATCACTATGAACAAAACCAGTATCTATTAATCCAGACTGAAACCAGGTCTTCATAATTCCTTCAGCAATATTTCTTCTCATTTTTAGATCATTTAATTCAGAAAACTTTTTCCCAAATTTTACAAACTCTTGAAGGTGTAGAGTTGTTCTCTTTCCTTTTGCAGGCTTGTATACATCAGGAACATCAATCTCTACATTATAGTATTTCTTCTTTCCTGTTTTAACCTTTATCGTTCCTTCGTAAGCTTTAGCCGCAAATTCTTGTTTCTTTATTGCATCTTCAATATCTAATTCAGATCTAAGAAATACCGCAATACTTTCAACTAATTTACGTGCTGTTGGTAGGAAGTCATCAGAGAGTTCTCCCTTTTCGGCCATTGTCTCAATAAAGTCTCCAAGAATCTTTATATCGTCATTTGCTCTTGCTTCAATATCTGGTTTTAAAAACCTTAAAGCGATATCAATTTTCCCGCTCTCTCTTTGTAGTTTTGCCTTATTAACTTGTGCCATTGTCCCTGTTCCAAGTGGGTTATGGCTAATATTAGTAATTTTAAATCCAGCCGTATCTTTATCTACAATCTCTTTCACAAGGTGATATGGAACGGCTTTTCCATCATCCTCTAGAATTTCGATAACATCTTGAAGACCTTGGCCCATACTAGGTTCTTTACCTAGCTGCTGAAGAGTCTTACCAAGACCAGGCCCAGAGTTTTGAAACATTAATGTAACAAGCTCCATTTTTTCAGGCTCACGTCCAAGGACAAGAATATCACTTATAATATTTTTAATTACATCACGATCTACATTTGAATAATAGTAATCAAGAAAGAGAACCAAAAACTTCTCAGCCTCTTCATTACCTAGATTTAGTTGTCCCGACAACTTTAACTCTGTTCCTAGTTTTTCAATTTTCTTAAAATAATCATTTAATCTTTCTTCAAACTTATTAACTACAAGAAGGGCTACATCTCTTTGTGACCCAGAAGATTTAACTGCCGCAATAAAATTGGAAATATCATCATTTACAACAGCTGATAGTTCATTACCAGCATCCACTTGATCAAAATTCATTGACGCTAATGTTGCATAGATTGTATCTGCTCTTACTGAAACTGGAACCGTTTCCACTTTATTCTTCTCTGTTAGCCATCGAACTTCTTCCTTTAGTGTCCAAGGAGGAGGTGCCTGTATTTTATAAAACTTAGAAGAACTAATCGGAAGCTTTTCTGTTTTTATATTTAAAACTACTTTTGAAGTATTCTTTTCTAAATACGACTCTGCATTTTTAAATATTTCAAATTTCTCATCATCTGTTTTAAAGCTTGCTTCAAGCAAGTATTTCATAAGGTTTGTTCTTACAATATTTACTTCGGCCTTTCTCTCTGGAGATAAGTTCTCCCAAGCAATAGCACCGGCCTCTCTTACTTGGGCAGTAACAGAACTTGGAGTTCTTAGTTTTGATTTGTTTGAGTGGTTATTTTCGCTACAAGAGATGAGTAGCGTTGAAATCATAATTGAATATATAAATGCTATTTTCATAAGTTTACCTCATGAACTTATCGGCACATATATTACTTAGCTAAAGTATTAGTTTTATTAACTAAAACTTATTTTTAAGTCTGAGAAATAACTCATCCATAAGCGAGCCCAATATTAAGAATCCCTTACTATTAAGCTTAACCTTATTGTCTTCTAAGGTCGCTAAATCACGTTCGCTCCATTCTTTTGCAATAGTTGAAAATTCAGATTCAGAGAACTTGTTCAGACTAAGTCCATCATTTATTCTGAGACCCATATAGACCTCTTCTAGAAATAACTCATCTTCAGTTAGCCTTTCTTCAACAATTTCAGCAGATTTAACCTTCCACTTATATCTAAACTTCTCTTCTTTTAAGAAGCCTGTAGCCGACGGACCTATTGCTGCAACTGAATTCATTTTCCAATATTCTTTATTATGTTTAGACTCATGTCCCTCAAGAGCAAAGTTTGAAACTTCATAGTGAAGAAAACCTTTTGACTGTAGATAGTTTGAAACTTCCATATACTCTTTCTCTATATATTCATCATCAGGTAAATCTTTTGCATGAATATAGTGATCCTTAACAGTCAGAATATAGAGGCTTATATGTTTAGGGCTATATGAAAGAATTTCATCCAACTCTTTTAGTATATTTCTATTATATTTTTCAGAGAATGGTAGACCTAACATAAAGTCTACTGAGAAATTAGCCTTTATTTCAGAGAACTTCGCTAGAGTTGTATATACATCATCGATATTATGGACTCGATCTAATAGTTTTATAAATGTCGAATCGAGGGCCTGTATCCCAAGAGAGAATCTATTCACTCCTAGGTTCTGCCAAGCCAACAATGACTCTTCAGTCCAGCTTCCAGGGTTAACCTCTAGAGTAAATTCAGCGTTTTGTGATAAGTTAATATCATATTCTCCGAGTAGCTCACTCAGTTTACTCGCTCCTCTCTCACCCCAAAGAGATGGTGTCCCTCCTCCAATATATAGTGTCTCAAGGTCGGCCCATTCGTATGCAAGTTCGCTAAACTTTTCGTCATGCGCCTTAAACATAGCACTAAGGAGTACTTCGAAGTTATCTACGTCCGCTTCTGACTTAGGAACATTCTTATAAAAGTCACAATAGTTACAAAGATGTCTACAAAATGGATAATGTAAATAAAGTGATTTTACGGCCAGTTTTTCTTGCATTACTTTTTATCTCTTAGAGGGTTATCCTAAGTAGTATATCTCAATAAAAAGGTGTTCTTGTAAATGAAATACGAAATAGAAAAACTAAATAATGATCTTGAAGTTATATTTGTCGATCTTCCAGGGAGTTCTGCTGCAACTGCTCAAATTTGGTTCCGTGCAGGAAGTACACTCGAAGATAAAGAAGATCATGGTATTGCCCACTTTCTTGAACATATGTTCTTTAAAGGAACTCCAACAAGACCAGGTGCAATGATTGCACATGAAGTTGAATCATTTGGTGGTGAAGTTAACGCATTCACTTCCTTTGATTATACTTGTTATTATATAAACACTCCAAACTCTCACCTTAATCAAACTGTTGATATTCTCTTAGATATGGTTTCAAACCCAATGTTTAAAGAAGAAGAACTGATTCCAGAAAGAGAAGTTGTTTTTGAAGAGTATAGAAGAAGCCAGGACAATCCTAACCAATTCTCTTTTCAAAAAATTCAAAAGTCATGCTTCTCTGGTGGATACGCACATCCGATTCTAGGTAATGAAAAAACAATTAAATCGTTTACTCAAGACCAGTTAAGAAAATTTAGAAATAAGCACTATAATAATTCAAATGCGTTTCTTGTAGTCGCAGGAGATATGCGAGAAAAGAAAACAATACTTAAAACTATTGAGAAGTTTGAATTACCAAAAGGTGAAGCAACGGCAAGACCAGCTTTTAAACTTAAGAAAAAACCAGCAATTGAAATTCATAATAAAGATGTAAGAATGTGCCAACTAACTCTTACGATTCAATCTCCAAGTGCGGACTCTGCAATGGCAGCAGCTGAAGACCTTGCCTACAACACTTTAGGTCACGGAGAAACTTCACCTCTACACAAGGATCTTGTTCTTGATGGCTCTATTGCCAATAGTTGTTCATCTTCAACAATGTTCTTTTCAGAAGGTGGAATTCACTTTCTTAGAGTTAATTACCCAATAGAAAATCATAAGAAAGTTATGTCTAAACTTCAAAAGACTTTAACTACAGTTATTAAAGATGGTCTTACACAAGAAGATATTACTAAAATAAAAAATCAGTATGTTTCTTCAAAGGTATACGAGAAAGAATCGATTGAATCATTCTCTTTTTCACTCGGAAATAGTTATGCACAAACTCAAGATCTTGAAAATGAAAATGAGTTCGTTAAGAAGGTAAAGAAGACAAGTCTTAAAGAAGTTAATAATGCTTATAAGCATATCTTTTCAAGACCTATTCACCTAAGTCTTCAACTTCCAAAAGGACTCAAGTCCAAAGACTACAAGTCAGACCTTGAAAAGTTTCAAAAGTCATTTACTAAGTTTGCAGTTGCTGAAAAGAAAGCAAAGCTTAAAGTTACAAAGTCTAAGTTTGATCCAAGTGCCCTAACTGTAGAGCTAAAGCCAGGTATTACACTTCTTTATAGACATAATCCAATGACACCAACTTTCGTTATGCATGCTTACCTTAAAGGTGGCCTAACTGAAGAAACTACCAAGAACAATGGTATTTATAACCTTACGAGCTCACAGCTTAATAAAGGTTATAAAGGGATCAAACAAGAAGCACTTAAGCATGACCTAGAAAATAAATCAGCGATGCTAGGATACTTTTCTGGAAAGAATGCTTATGGATTAACTCTTCATGGACAATCAGAACATACTGAAGATTTAGTTAAGCACTTTATGGGAACTCTCTTGACTCCTTCATTTCCTAACAAGTCTCTTACACATGAAAAGAAACTGATAATGAGAAATATTGAAGCTCAACAAGAGGACGCAACTAGACACTGCTTTAAAGCAGCAACAGAAGCGCTATTTGAAAAGCACCCTTATTCAAGAAGTGTTATAGGTACAGAGAAAACGGTAAAGTCTCTTAAGAGAATTGATCTTGAAAAACTACATCAAAAAAATGTGAGATCAAAAGAAATGCTTCTTACTTATTGTGGTGATCTATCTCTAGAAGAAGTAATGGATCATATTTCAGAATATGTTAATACTCTTCCAAAGAGAGCTGTTAAGCCTCTAAAAGCTAAGAAAGTAAATACAATGAAAGAGCAAGTCTTTCACAAAGACTTCGATAGAGAACAAACTCAAATTTTTGTTGGTACTCAATCTCCATCACTAAATAAGAAAGAGAATACTGTTTTAAAAATGCTTACAACTCATCTTTCAGGACAATCTTCAGAATTATTTGTTGATGTTCGTGACAGAAAAGGCCTTTGCTATGTTGCTCAACCTGTTCATATGAATGCTCTAGAGGCAGGGTATTGGGGAATATACATGGCCAGTGGTCATGATAAGGTAGAACAAGCAATTGAAGCGATTAAATCTATCATAGACAAGACTAGAGAGAATGGACTTTCAGAAGATGAGTTTAATAGAATTAAAATAATGATTGAAGGACAGAACCAGATTAATCTACAAGTTAATGAAGATTACGCAAATGTGTACTCGGTTCCAACACTACAAGGACAGGGATTAGATTACTTTCACAAGTCTAATGAACAAATAAAGAACTTATCTTATAAAGACTTTCAAACTGGTATTAAAAAAGTACTTAGTAAGAAATGGATTACAGTAACAGTGGGTAGATAGCCCACTGTTTATAATCTTCAGAATATTGTTTAAGTAATTTAAGATGCTTTAAAAGACTTCCCTAGTATAAGAAAAACATCATCTGAATTTTCTCCGCTCAAATGTGTTTGTTGAACAATTTGCATCAGGTTAGTAAGAATATCAAACTGACCTGAAAGCTTTTTATAAAATGAATTAACATCACAAAATGAAGGAGCAAAGCTATCCAATCTTTGATATGCCATTTGGCCGACATCTCTATAGTACTTTATATCTAATAGTTTTCTTTCATTAATCGAATCTGAGAAAAAACCACATAGAAATAGAGCAGTGTCTCCAATATCCTTTAATGATCTTTCTTGTTCTCGTCTGGAGAGATGTCCACTCTCCAATAATTTCATACCAAGAACCTTTTCTCTTACCCTGCCATCAACCATTTCAAAGTACTCATGTGAGTGTCCAAACCTATCCATTACTAAACTTGAGTAATAAATTGTTTCCTTAGGTAATTTCAATTGAGATTTATCATTAGCAGAAGCTAACTGTTCAAAGAAAAATGCTTGTAGACTCGCTTCTAGAATTAAAGAGTTATTACTAACCACTCACCCTCCTCGGCCATTCTCTAATACTATTCTACCAAATTACGACACAACACACAAAAGGTAAGGAATTACCGAAATTTATCTTTAAAAATCAGCTATAATCTTAATAAATAACTTAATTAGTGGAGCTTCAGAATGATTAGTAACCGTATTATCAATGAGTTAAGCCTCGTGGATATCCAAAAAATTAGAGATTTAACAAAAGATAAGGACGCCGTTTTCTTCGATATGGATGGCACAATTTTAAATAGTGAGCCACTCCACTTTCACGCTATTGAAATTTTGACGAATAAACAGAGTACCTACAAGCTTGATGACCTTTATGGTCTATCAGATACAGATGTATATCCCTTAATTAAAGATCACTTAGAACATGATTTAGAAATGTTCTTAAAGGCCAAGAATGATTTACTTTTGGACTTGATTCCTAAAGCTTCTGTAGATTCAATCTTTATTAGCGAAATCAGAAATTTACTACTAGAGCTTAGGAAAACTAAGAAGTTAGCGCTTGTCACGGCCAGTGAAAGAGTTATTGCCCATGCTTTGTTAGACCATTGCAAGCTTTCTGAGCTATTTGATATCATACTAACGCGCCAAGACACAAAACAAACAAAACCTTCCCCAGACCCTTACAACTTGGCCCTAAAAATGCTAGAAACTAAGAAAGTGAAATCACTTATTTTTGAAGACTCTCCGACTGGTATCGAAGCAGCAAGACTAGCAGATATTGATACCGTAAAAGTCACTTGGTATGAGTCATAAAATATTTTCAGCACAAAGGTAATAGCGATGAGTAAGTATTCTCCAGAAACTAAAACTGCCTCTCAATGGCAAGAGTTAGCAACTAAAGAAACCAAAGGAAAGGGTCCTAAAGAAACTCAAACTCCTGAAGGAATTACTTTAAAAGCACTATATACAAAAGAAGATACAGATGGTCTTCCACACCAAAATACAATGCCTGGTTTTGAACCTTTCATTCGTGGCCCAAGAGCAACAATGTACACTGGTCGTCCATGGACAATTAGACAGTACGCAGGTTTCTCAACAGCTGAAGCATCAAATGCCTTTTATAGAAAAGCATTAGCGGCAGGTGGACAAGGTGTTTCTGTAGCATTCGATTTAGCAACTCATAGAGGTTATGACTCTGATCACCCTCGCGTAAAAGGAGATGTTGGAAAAGCAGGTGTTGCAGTTGATTCTGTTGAGGATATGAAGGTTCTCTTTAACGAGATCCCATTAGACAAAGTTTCAGTATCAATGACAATGAACGGAGCAGTACTTCCAGTTCTTGCTGGTTATATCGTTGCAGCTGAAGAGCAAGGTGTATCTCAAGACAAACTATCAGGAACAATTCAAAATGATATTTTAAAAGAGTTCATGGTGAGAAATACATATATCTTTCCACCAACTCCCTCGATGAAAGTTATCGCGGATATCTTTGAGTACACATCTCAAAATATGCCTAAGTTTAACTCAATCTCAATATCGGGATACCATATCCAAGAGGCTGGAGCAGACGCTGCTCTTGAGCTTGCTTATACTCTTGCTGATGGTAAGGAGTATATTGAAACTGCAATCGCTGCTGGAATGGAAATTGATCAGTTTGCACCAAGGCTTTCTTTCTTCTTTGGTATAGGAATGAACTTCTACATGGAGATAGCTAAACTTCGTGCAGCAAGACTTCTATGGTCTGAAATTGTATCTAAGTATAACCCACAAAATATTAAGTCTAAAATGTTAAGAACTCACTGCCAGACTTCTGGTTGGTCTCTTACAGAACAAGACCCTTATAATAATATTATCAGAACAACAGTTGAAGCAATGGCCGCTGTATTTGGAGGAACTCAATCTCTTCATACAAACTCTTTTGATGAAGCTATTGCACTTCCAACTGAATTCAGTGCAAGAATTGCAAGAAACACACAAATCATTCTTCAAGAAGAAACTGGAATTACAAATACAGTAGATCCTTGGGGTGGCTCTTATATGATGGAATCTTTAACGACAGAGATTGCAGAAAAAGCACGAGAAATGATTAAAGAAATTGCTGAGGCCGGAGGAATGGCAAAAGCAATTGAGTCAGGTCTTCCAAAACTAAAAATTGAAGAAGCAGCTGCTGCCAAGCAAGCTAGAATCGATCGTGGAGAAGATGTCATTGTTGGTGTTAACAAGTACAAGCCACAAGTTGAAGACGATATTGACGTCCTTGAAATTGATAATATGGCGGTACTTGAGTCTCAGTTAAAAAATCTTGATAAAATAAGAAGTGAAAGAGACCAAGATGAAGTTAATAAGTGTATGGAAGATCTTTCTATATACGCCAAGACAGGAAAAGGAAACGCCCTAGATCTTGCAGTAAAGGCAACTAGAGCAAGATGTACAGTAGGTGAAATAACTTATGCCCTTGAACAACACTGGGGAAGATATAATGCCAATTCAAAAACGGTATCTGGTGTTTATGGAAAAGCTTTTGAAAAGGATGAGAACTGGATGAGCATTATGAATGACATCAAGGAATTTGAAAAAGAAAATGGACGTCGTCCTAGAATCCTAATTGCAAAAATGGGACAGGATGGTCATGACCGTGGAGCTAAAGTAGTAGCAACAGCTTACGCTGATGTAGGCTTTGATGTTGACCTTGCCCCACTCTTTTCAACTCCAGCAGAAGTTGCGAAACAAGCAGTTGAAAATGATGTTCACGTTATTGGAGTCTCTTCATTAGCTGCAGGACATAAGACGTTAATTCCAGATCTCATGGAAGAATTAAACAAGCTTGGTGCTGATGACATCATCATAGTTGCGGGAGGGGTGATTCCTAAACAGGACTATGACTTTCTATACAAAGCAGGAGTAAAAGGGATCTACGGACCTGGAACACCAATTCCTGATGCAGCCAGAGATGTTATCAAAAACATTAAAGAGGCGATAAAGTAATGAAAATCGATTTGGATAATTTACTTGCTGGCAAAATGAGAACTCTCTCAAAGGCGATTACTCTTTCAGAGAGTAAGAAAGTCGAGCATCAGGCCGAGGCCCAAAGCTTAATAGAGTCTATTTTACCACATACGGGTAAATCTATTCGAATTGGAATATCTGGAACTCCTGGGGTTGGTAAATCAACATTTATCGAATCTCTCGGAGTTCACTTAATAAACAAGGGCCATAAGGTGGCCGTTCTTGCTATTGATCCAAGCTCACCTCTTAGTGGAGGAAGTATCCTAGGTGATAAAACAAGAATGGAGAAACTCTCTCAACTAGAGAATGCTTTTATTCGACCAACACCTACCTCAGGAACTCTTGGTGGTGTTGCACAAAAAACAAGAGAGGCAATGCTTCTCTGTGAAGCAGCAGGGTTTGATATTATTCTCATCGAGACAGTTGGAGTTGGTCAGTCAGAGTTTGAAGTTGCCGATATGGTAGACTTCTTCACTGTTCTTCTTCTGCCAGGAGGTGGTGATGAACTTCAAGGAATTAAGAAAGGAATCATCGAGATTTCTGACTGCATACTTATTAATAAATCTGAAGGTGAAAACCTAAATAGAGCGCAAACAACTCAAAGAGAGTACTTAAGTGCTCTTCATATTATGCATAATGATGACCAATGGAATACAAAGGTTGAACTGATTTCTGCGATAGAGTCAGCAGGCCTTGATAATTACTGGTCTCTAGTAAATGAATTTATTGATCAATCTAAAGAGTCTGGCTTTCTTGATAATAAAAGAGTTAATCAAAATAAGAAATGGCTTAATAGTTTATTTTTTGAGTTTATCAAGAATCGTGTGGATAATAATCCCGCCTTACAAACAGAATGGAAAAAGGCTGAATCAAATATAGAAGATAACCAGGCAACTCCATTTGCCGCAGCTAAGAAAATGATAGATTTACTTTTTACTTAACACCCGAACATTCAACTTTAAATGACTTCGGACGAGGAAAGAAAACTCTCATATCACCTGAATCAACATCAAGAGTAAAAGATTTTACAGCTCCCCCAACGGAGTTCTTTCCAGAAAGATAACTTCCTGATCGAATAACTTCACCCTTAGCGATACCCTTCGGTGTACTTAACTCAAAGTCTCCTGACTCAGTAACAACAACATTATATTGTTCCATAGCATCCGTACAAGTAATGTCTCCAGCAAATGAACTTGCTGTAAACATAAGTAATAATATAGTACTTAGTAATTTCATAAACTCTCCTTAGAGTTGTATAATTATTTTATCATCATCAAACTGAATATTTTCACCAACTAGTGCTTTTTTAATGATTTTTAATAAAAACTTCTTCCATTTGATCTTAAACCAACCAATTGGGACCTTAACTTCGTCTACATTTAAGACGATTTGATCCTTAGCTGGCTTATGGTCAACTGTACCCTTTATATAAACATCAAATCTTATGTACTTCCCTAAGACCTTCTTATAGGCCGAGGCTTTAATTAAGGCCCTGTGGTCATCAAGCTGAATAGAGATATTTCCCGCCGTTTTTTCTTTAGAAGAAATATGCGCCAAAGGATTAAATCCCTTCTTCATTATATCTTCGTACTTAAACCATAGGTCGTATTCATCTCTTGAAATAAGTTTCTTAATATTGATCGATCCCGACTGAACACACTCTCCAATAATGGAGTGAAGATCATAGAGAATCGAGTCTTCTGATTTCTGACATTTAATAGTTAAGTCTTTAGTTGTAACGGAACTTTCTTTATCAACAAATTGGATAACTGGTGCAACAAAGTAAAGATTCTCATTTGCTACAGATAAGTTCTTTGTTTTTAAATAGAACTTAGTTTCGTCTTTTTCATTTCTTAATAATATTGTTGGAATATTAATGTTTAAGCTGTTCTCACATTGCTTCTTTATCTTTTCACTATCAAAAACAAGGAGATCTTCATCCTTCATACAAGAAGCATGTAGCTCAGAGGTTTCCATAAAATACTGTCCTACAGTCATTGAAGAATTCAGGGCATTTACTTGAAGAAGAGACCCTCCATTTAAGTTAATATCTCCCAATTGGGCATGAAACTTCATTTTATCGCCATCTTCATAATCAAC
This sequence comes from Bacteriovorax sp. MedPE-SWde, assembly GCA_001874305.1. Lineage (GTDB taxonomy): Bacteria > Bdellovibrionota > Bacteriovoracia > Bacteriovoracales > Bacteriovoracaceae > Halobacteriovorax_A. The sequence goes on from MPCU01000013.1 coordinate 113,535, forward strand.
ATCTATATCGACATTCATTGGAGCATTTTCAAATTCAGGACTAATATAGAATTCTGTCATACATCCCTGCTCTATCCCTTCAGCTGTTGCCATATCAAGATCAGGGTTATTTGATGTGCAGTACATATAGAAATTATCAAAACCTAATTTCATATCGCTCATAGATATCTCAAACTTCTTTCCACCAAATGAAAAGAAACCTGGGTTTACAATTGCAAGAGACTTGGTCGTATTCATTTCTAGAATATCGTTGAATGAGCTATCTTTACCCATATCAAATTGAAATTTTAAATAGTTTGCTTTAAATCCTAAGTTATCTTTTTCATAAGTAACTTCGGCCTTAAAAATATCGTCTTTATTAATTAAATTAAATGCCATATCAGAACGAGACATTTTCACTTCTGTAAAATCAAGAATACCTGCACTTCCTTTCTTAGAAGGCTTTTTATAGTTCCAATTTGTTATTCCAACCTCTAGGAAATTCATAGAATTCCCTCCCGCTTGAACAGCAAAAGAGCCCATTAGTGCAAATGTCAGTAGCATTTTCTTCATATACTTCCTTGAGTCTATTTCTTAGAAGTATAGGATAAACAGCTATTTTTTGGTGCGAATGGGAAGAACTTATAGTGGCCGTCTATAATTTAGACAGTTTATAGCGGGAATGCTTTTGATATATTAAGAAGAAGAGACTTTTCTAGAGAACTATTCCTAGAACCTGCCAATAATGTCTGATCGAAGTAATTAACTCCATAAGATATGTCTCCTGCAAGATAGTTAACACCTAGGCCGATTGTTGATACACGACTTCCTTTGGAGTGATTAATTCGTCCATCAGTAAACTCTAATTCACTATGACCATCATACTTATAGGAATAACTCAATCCTACTCTCACAGGTGAGTAGCCAGGACTTACTCCTGCCGAAATTGAGAATTCAGTTGAAGGAAATCTATATACTGAGACATCATTAAATGATTCGCTATGATAATATGCAGAATTTAAATCAACAGTTACATCGAAATTATCAATAACTTTGAATAAAGTTAATCCCACCTGAGACTTATGAAATCCCCCTCCAGTAATATCAGTCTGAAGAGGCTTTTCAGCGTCATAACGAGAGTTACCTGTTGGAACTAACTGAGAGAAATAAATAAAGCCTCTTGGCTTCCACCTTGAATAATACTTCTCCTGTAAGAACTCATAAGCAATCGAAATTTTTGAGTCACTTATATCAGAAGTACTTTCTTCCTTACTAGATGTCCTCTTAGTTACTTTATTAACACTTGTACTCATTGCTAATTGAAAGTAGTTATCGAAGATATATGCTCCTCCAATATTCATACTTTCGAGGACCTCTTCTTCATCAGTTGTTCGCTTAGAAGCATTTCCCAAAGTATCCACATCATAAACATATGCTGCGTTTCTATAGCTAAGATAAACCTTTGCTCTATCTTCAGAAGTTACAACAGAAGAAGATCCACCTCCACCACCACAACAAGAAGCTGCATAAGTATTTACAGAAAATGCTACAAGAAAGAAGATCTTTAAAGAGCTATAGGCCATAGTTCCTCTGCTACGATTTGGCCTTCATCAATTAACTGAAAGTGTAAGTCCCACTTGCCAGGCATCGTAAAATATATCTCAGAAGCGCTATAAACGCCCTTAGATATTTTTGTTAGAACAATAGGGTAAGAACCATGCCCATGATCAGGCATCCAAAGCATTAGCTTTATCGAATACTCTGGATCGACAAGCTCACCAGATCCATTGATCAGAATAAAGTTTAGCGAGTTGCTATCGTATAACTCAACCTTCTTTGTATATCGAGGGATGATCTCAATATCCTTCAGGAATAATTTACCCTGATAAGATGAAATGCCACTAACTCCAGAAATAGCTTTGGAAGGTTCTTCATTACTTAAAAATGGTGAATCACCACAAGAGACGATAAGAGTAAGAAAGAGGAAAAAGTAAATTGGAGTTAGTGACCGAAACATATATCTAAAACTCTACATTTACTGACTGTTCTTCTTCACCAACAATGACTTTTACTTGCCAATGTCCATTCATACCACCCATGAAAAACTTTGCGTCAGCTACTTCAAAGACACCATTTTCAACTTCATCCCAAGTTATTGTCGGTCCACCATGACTATGACCATTTGCCATTATCATCCATGTCTTCATTTCTACACTCTGCTCAGGTGATACATAGCTATGATCAGCGTCTCCTTTTTCCCAAAAGAAAACTCTAAAAGAGGAGTTTGCATTTAGAACAGGACCATCAGTCCACTCTAATGAAGCACATTTATTCTCATCAGCAAAGTACAGAGGACAATGTGCAACTGCACCGAATGACATTAAAGTTATAAACAAAGTTAAAATAATTTTCATATACTTCCTTATCTAGCTATATAACAGCCAAGTGCACGAGCATGTGACCGTTTGGGGTTTATTCCATTTTTAATATCTTTTAGGGCCTCTTCTAAGAAGAAGCTTTTCGCATTCTTAAAGAAACGCGAGTTTGTAACTCCACCATGGTAAAGAACATCGCCATTATTATTTACAACAAAGACATGTGGCGTTTTCAGGGCCTTAAACATGTTTGCAAATTTTAATTTTCGATCAAGCAAGATGGGAAAATCAATTTCATAATTAGAGAAGTATGTTTCCGCTACCCCACGAGAAATTGCCTTATTAGAGTGAAAACCCATAAATTGAAAATCTGGATACTTTCTTTGTAATTCGTTAAGGTAGTCAAATGTACTTTTTGAACAAGGGCATGAAGCACTAAGAAAGTAGAACACACTAATTCTCTTAGTTTGTTTTATCAATATCTCTTTCTTTGTTACTAAATTATATCCTTCAAATTCCTTTACCTCTAAGGCCAAAACCTCAACAAAGCATGCTGTGAAAAATAGAATGGTCATTAGTATTAGCTTCATAGAGGATTTCTACAAAATCTTTTCAAACTGGTCAAAGCAACACATTGTTGCACCACCCAACATACTGATTTAACTATACTTTAGGTGTGTATTTCTTTAGCTTTCTTTGGAGACTCTGCCTGTGAATACCAAGGGTCTTGGCGGCCTTAGTGATATTCCCACCACATTTTTGAAGAACAAACTCTATATATTCTCTTTCATTTCTATCTAAAGAGAGTCCTTCTTCTTTGATTGCATCTGTGACTTTATTTCTCTCACCAAGCAATACTGATCGTAAGACATCAAAACTTATCGGCTTTGTTAAATAGTCATCTGCACCGAGCTTTATCGCTTCCACTGTTGTTGAGATGCTACCAAACCCAGTGAGAATATATATTTTTGATTGAGGATACTTTTCTCTGACTTCTTTTATGTAATTTAATGAACTCTTCGTCTGTAATCTTAAATCAAGTAGAACATGCGAATAGTTATCAACCTCATCTTTAATTGCATCAGGGTCATCTAGGATCTTTACAGTATCACCCACCTCCTCAAATTCAATTTGAAGCATTCTCGCAAAGTTAAAATCATCTTCTACTATTAATATATTCATTACTATCTTTTAAAGCTCATTTTTATAATGGTACCATTACTATTGGACACTTCCATATGACCACCGAGAAGGTCAACATAAGTCATAGCATTGTATAGTCCAATACCCATCCCATTCTTTTTAGTAGAGTTAAATGGAGTCCCTAAGTTCTCAACGACAGATTCAGGAAAGCCGGCACCATTATCATTAACACTCATTATATAAGTATCAACTTTCTTATCTACTCTAACAGTTATATTACTAGCTCCTGCATCAACGCTATTCTCAAATAGATCAAAAAATAATCTATAAAAAGAAATCCTCGACCCAAGTACATAAATATCTTTGGCATTACTCGTATCTATTTCAACACTACTATGGTTTTCACTAAAAGAAGATGCAACATCTTGTAGCACCTGAGAAATATCGACTTCGTTAAACTCAAGCTTTTCATCATTTTGAGACTGCATAACCATTGATTTTAGTGCAACCTCACAAGTTTGTAGAGACTCCTCCAATACCTTTATGTCAAAGTCATTTCCTCTACCTGACTTAATCCTATCAACACATAGGCGCATAGATCCTAGAGGTGTACCTAGTTCATGACAAAAACCACTCGTAAGAGCTCCTATAGTCTGAAGCCTACTAATCCTTAAGTCTCTCTTTACCACTTCCTCAAGGTATTCACGTGACCTCGAAATAATATACGAGAACCAACTCATAAAAGTCCAAAGAGATGACATTACGACTGTTGTTATTAAGAAGTTAATATCTAAGAACTCACTAGTGTGCCAAAACTGGTATGTAGAAAATGATTGAATATATAAAGATAAGATAGAAAGAAGTAAAAGTACTACACTTTGCTTAAACTCTAGAAAAAGTGGTGTAAAAAGTGATGTAAGTATAAGAAGAAATGAAAATGGATTTCGATCTCCACCATTTATAAAAATAATCAGAGATATAAAACATAAATCAATCAGTAACTGGCCAAAGTTTCCTAATACTCTAACCTTCCTTGATTCTTGAAAATTATTAAATAGAATTACTAACAATAGAATAATAACAGAACTTGAAAACTGCTGAAATGTTATTGCCTGAACTTCAACAAATAACATGAGAACGATGGCCATGAAAAAGACAAGTGCCCACCGTGCACGCACAAGCAAATGAGGAGAAAATATCTCCTCGTTCTTACTTATTAATTTTGGGAATGAAATAAAGTTCATGTAGCGTACATATCACGCTAATTGTCAGATTTAAAGAGTCCCAACACCTTGGCGAACGACCTCTGGTGCACCAGAAGTAAAGTCCACAATAGTACTTAAGCCTACGAATTCATGTTCATCTGGGTCAATTATCATTTCTAGTTGACCTGACAGGGCCTCTTCAATTTGATAGCTATAAAGATCTTCATCTTCACCAAGAGAGATCATCTCATTTGTTAGGTTAGTAGAGATAACCACATCTCCATGTGCCTCAAGTAATTTCTCAATTAAGGTAGAAGGCACAAATCTCAGACCAACTTGATTATCCATCTTATTGGCCTGAACTGCTCTTGTTATTTTCTTTGTTGCGTCGAATATGAATGTGAAATGCCCGGGAATTTTCCTTTTGATCATTCTAAAAACTGAATCATCAATTACTGCAACTTCACTTGCTCTAGAGATAGTGTCACACAGTAGGGAAAAGTGCTTAAGTCTATCAACTTTCTTAAGACGATAAATCTTCTCAACACCTTTCTTACTAAAAGGATCTGCTATAACAACCCAGCTAGTATCAGTAGGGAGACATACAAGCCCCCCTTTTTTGATTACTTCTGAAGCATTCTTTAGAACTCTATCGTCAGGGTTACCTGCGATTACATATTCAATCATTCATTACCTCATGTACTTTAAGAACTCATTATCTGAAGAAAGAATAAACTTTGTTCCAGTTTTCAATGACTTTTCATAAGCACTCATTGATTTCATGAATTCATAAAATTTTGGATCACGAGAAAATGTTTTAGCATAAATTGCTGTCGCTTTCGCATCGGCCGTACCTTTAACAAGCTCAGCAGTCTTATAACTTTGAGACTCAATCATTCTTAAGTCTTTTTCAAGTCGACCTTCAATCTTAGCTTTTTCACCTGAACCAATTGATCGAATTTTTGCAGCAATTCTCTTACGTTCAGAGATCATTCTCTCGTAAACTTTCGCTTCAACACTTCTCTCATATGAGATACGTCTTAATTGAACATCAATTAATTTAATTCCTAGCTCAGCCAATTCACTATCGGCCTTCTCTACGATTAGCTTACTAAGATTCTCACGCCCAACTAGAACTTTTTCAATCTCACCAGTGATTTCTTCATCAATCTCATCTGCTTTGATCTTCTCATTGTTTGCTTTTATCTTATCAAGTATACCGTTTGAGTTTCTAACAGCTTCAACAAGACTATGAGATGAAATTACATTTCTCGTTGCAGAGTCTAGAATCGTATCAAGTCTAGCTTTAGCACCTGACTTATTACGTACTGTTTGGATAAACTTAAGAGCATCAACTACTTTAAAACGTGCTGTAGTATCAACTTTAATAAATTTCTTATCTTTGGTAGGGATTTGATTTGGAAATCCATCCCAACTTAAAATTCTCTTATCTACGTATCTTACATCTTGAACAAATGGTTTCTTTAAATGTAGTCCAGCATCAGTAATTGGTTTTCCAACAGGCTTACCAAACTGAGTAATGATTGCTTGTCTACCTTCAGGAAGAATGTAGAAAGTATTCTTTCCTAAGATCATTGATCCAACTATTAAAACAACTAGTATTACTAACTTATTCATTCCTAGCTCCTTTTTGATTAAATACTGGAAGAACACCTTTAACCTTAGGATCGATAACCATTACGTTTTCAAATTTTCCGTAAAGTTTCTCCATTGTCTCAAGATAGATTCTCTTCTTAGTAATTTTTGGTGCTCTCTTATATTCTTTAAGTATCGCCTTAAACTTTGCAACATCACCTTCTGCTCTATTTACTACGGCAGATGCGTAACCTTCAGCTTGAGAGATTTTCTTTTGTGCCTTACCACGTGCTTCAGGTATTACTTTGTTGTATGCACCTTCTGCTTCGTTAATGGCCTTTTCCTGCTCTTGTTTTGCAGCATTTACTTCGTTGAATGAAGCCTTAACAACATTAGGTGGATTAACATCTTGAAGCTTTACAGAGATGATTTGAACACCCATATCGTATCTATCAAGAACCTTTTGCATTAATACTTGTGCCTGAGTTTCAATCTCAACCTTACCAATAGTAAGAACATCTGAAACTGACCTATCCCCAACAACTCTCCTCATAATAGATTCAGAAACATCTCTTACATTTTGAATTGGTGAGCTAGTTTGAAAGATATACTTAAATGGATCACTAATTCTATATTGTACGGCCCACTCAACGTCTGCAACGTTAAGATCTCCAGTCAACATAAGTGATTCATTTTCAAGGTTTTGCTTTGAATATGTAGAACGTCTTCCTCTCGTACTAGCAGTTCTAAATCCAAACTCTTCTTGAAGTACTCTCTTTGTTTTTACCTTGATTACATCATCAACACCCATTGGTATTTTAAAATGTAATCCTGATGAATTTGTTGTTTGATAGTGACCAAATCTGATAACTACCGCTTCTTCATCTGGTTCTACTGTGTAAAATGACGTGTAACCAACCACAAAAATGATCGCAACAATTAAAAAAGGCCCTAGTAACTTTAGGGCCTTGTCTAAATCTTGTTTCATTTTTTCGAAATCATTCTGTGGTTGTCCTTGATTAAAAGACATATCCGCTCCTTCGAATTATTTTGCTTCCACTTCCATCATAAGAACATTTTGCTCTAGAGCATCACCCTCTGATACGTGAATAGCTTTTACTACTCCATCAAGTCCTGACTTGATTTCGTTTTCCATTTTCATTGCTTCAAGAATGATAAGTGTTTCACCTTTCTTAACCTCTTGTCCAACTTCTGCAATAATTTTTACAATTTTTCCTGGCATTTTAGTAAGTAGCTCACCTTCGTCAGCTCCAGCTAGTCCAGAAGGCTTAAAACCTCTAAAAATACTGTAAGTCGTATTAACATTAATCATTCGAGATGGAAGATCCTGTCTAGGGATTTTTGCCCAATTCTTCTGATCATTAGAAACAAAGTACTGTCCAGATACTTTCTTTACCCACATTGTTTCTTTATTAGTTTGCTTATTATCTTCAAGAGTTTGGTAATCAAACTCTACAAGATTATAATCATGAACTTTTGAACGAGTCAGATCAACAATGATCTCTTTTCCTTCATCATCAATTAAGTAAGTTCTCATCCCTTCTCCTATATTCCCATTCTACGTGCTTCAACACCTGCAAGGACAGTGTAGAAACGGTGATGATTAAATGATGTATCAACTTTGTCTTGAGGAGCAATCTCCTTAATATAACTAGTTGAATAATCACCTTCACAGAATTTCTCTTCTTTAAGAATTTCTTTTAGAAGTGGTTTATTAGTTTTTAAACCTTCAATAAATAGACCATCAAGTGCTGCTCTCATTTTACGAAGGGCTACATCTCTAACGATACCTTTACAAACTAGCTTTCCAACCATTGGATCAAAGTCTGGTGTAACTTCAAGACCTTTATACATACAGTGATCAAAACGTGTTCCTTGTGGGAAGTTAGTTTCAAAACCAGTTACTAGCCCTGGAGCTGGTAGCATAGTTATTGGATCTTCTGCACAGATACGACATTCTATTGCGTGACCTGTTCTAGTGATAAACTCTTGAGAAGGAATCCCTAACTCATCACCTAAAGCAGATTGAATCATACATACGATAAGATCCATTCCTGTAATCTCTTCAGTAATTGGATGCTCAACCTGAATTCTTGTATTCATTTCTAAGAAGTAGAAACTCTTATCTTCGGCCATAATAAATTCAACAGTTCCTGCTGAATCATAATCAACGGCCTTAGCAAGCTTAACAGCTGTTTCACAAAGATCTTGCCTAACAGCTTCATCATTACCAATAAATGGAGATGGAGCTTCTTCTATAATTTTTTGGTGACGTCTTTGAACAGAACATTCTCTTTCAAAGAAATGGAAAATATTCCCTTTCTTATCAGCAAGAATCTGAACTTCAACGTGTCTTGGATTTAAAATCAGTTTTTCAACTAATAGATCACCGTTGTTGAATGCAGCAAGAGACTCTCTTCCTACAGCTTCAAAGTTAGCTCTTACGTCAGCTTCACTCTCACATGCACGCATACCACGTCCACCACCACCGGCAACAGCTTTTAGAAGAACTGGATATCCAATATCATTAGAAATCCTAACAGCTTCTTCAACAGTTGGAACTGCTGTATCTGTACCTGGAACAGTTGGAACACCTGCTTCATTTGCTAGTCTCTTAGAGATGGCCTTATCACCCATTACTCTAATAGCTTCAGTATTAGGGCCAATGAAAGTGATTCCATTAGCTTCTAATGTTCTTGCAAAGTCAGCATTCTCAGAAAGAAATCCATATCCTGGGTGAATTGCATGTACGTTATTTTCTTTTGCTATCTTAAGAATTTTTTCCGGATTCAAATAAGTTTCAGCATTGGATGCACCTTCAAGGTGTACCCACTCATCACAAAATTGTAGATGAGTAGCTTCTGGCTCATTATCCGTCCACAAACCAATTGGTGTGTGACCTAGTTCACGACAGGCCTTGGCCACACGTGAAGCGATCTCACCACGGTTTGCAATCATAATTCTTCGACTTTCGTTCTGTGGCTGTCTTATCATCATAACTGAATATTCCCGTGTTTACGCTTAGGTCTTTCAACTTTCTTATCTTTAAGTACTCTTAGGTACTCATATAATCTCTTTCTTGTTTCTTCTGGGAAGATTACAGAGTCAACATATCCTCTTTCAGCTGCAACATATGGGTTAGCAAAGTTATTCTCATAATTTGCTACTAGCTCAGCTTTTTTCTTATCAAACTCTTCTCCAGTTAGACCCTTAAGCTCATTTCTAAATACGATATTTACTGCACCTTCTGCACCCATAACTGCAATCTCAGCCGTTGGGTAAGCTAAGTTAACATCAGCTCTAATGTGCTTAGACGCCATAACGTCATATGCTCCACCGTAAGACTTTCTTGTAATAAGTGTAATTAGTGGAACTGTTGCTTCTGCATATGCATATAGAAGTTTAGAACCGTGCTTAATAATACCACCGTACTCTTGAACTGTTCCTGGTAAGAAACCTGGTACATCAACTAGAGAAACAATTGGAATATCAAAAGCATCACAGAAACGGATAAATCTTGCAGCTTTACAAGAAGAATCAATATCTAAAACACCTGCTAATACTTCAGGCTGGTTAGCTACGATACCGATTTTAATTCCACCGATACTTGCGAATCCAACGATAATATTTTTTGCATAGTCTTTATGAACTTCTAAGAAGTGACCATCATCAACGATATCAAGAATTACTTCTTTCATGTCATATGGTTTCTTAGGGTTCGCAGGTACAACAGTCTTTAACTTTGAGTTGTCTCTATATACTGGATCAGAACTAAATTTTTCAGTTTGATCTCTAAAGTTTGAAGCTGGAATATAAGAAAGAAGCTCTCTTACTCTTTCAAAACAATCATCTTCGTCTCTACACTTAAATTGAGATACACCAGACTTTTCAGAGTGAGCAGTTGCTCCTCCAAGATCTTCTTTCGTTACTTCTTCATGTGTAACAGTCTTAATAACATCTGGACCAGTTACAAACATGTATGAAGTTTTATCAACCATAAAGATGAAGTCAGTTACAGCTGGAGAATAAACAGCTCCACCTGCTGATGGACCCATAATCAAAGAGATTTGTGGGATAACACCAGAACACTTAACATTTCTCCAGAAGATTTCTGCATATCCACCAAGAGCATCAACACCCTCTTGAATACGTGCTCCACCCGAATCTTGAATACCAATAACTGGAATTCTATTCTCAAGAGCAAAGTCCATAATCTTACAAATTTTTCTTGCGTGAGCTTCACCAAGAGCACCACCCCAACAAGTAAAGTCCTGCGAATATACAGCGATCTTTTGACCATTGATTTCCGCAATACCAGTTACAACACCATCTCCGTAAAACTTCTTCTTTTCCATTCCAAAGTTTTCACATCTATGTGTTACAAATTTATCGAACTCGATAAAAGTACCAGGATCAATCAGTCTTTCGATTCTCTCTCTGGCAGTATATTTTCCTTGGTCATGTTGTTTAGCAATTCTTGCTTCACCACCACCTTGTTCAGCTAATTCTCTTTTCTCTAAAAGCAATGCGCGTTTTTGCTCTTGTACTTCTTCACTGGTCATATCAAACCTCCCATCTAACTCCACGGTCTTTGTTATCTGCCATGGAGGGCCTTAGCGCTTATTAAGGCGTGTAAAAATATCCGTGCATTGTACACCGATAAAATTCAACAAGGCTATTACCCCTGCGTCAATAAATGAGAATAAAAAAAGGGCCCAAAAGAGCCCTCAAAGTATTGAAATTGTTATGATTTATATTGACCAGTAGTCATCAAATTCGATTAAGATTTATGACAGGCTCAAGCAGCTAAATTACTACTCTCCAGCGGCCTTTTTTCTCTTATCTAGTTGATACTTTTCCACCTTCATAATTAAGCTGGCCCTAGATACTCCAAGCTCCTTTGCAAGCTTAGATTTATTGAAATTACATCTTTTTAGACCTTCTCTAATCATAATGACTTCAAGCTCCTGAAGTGCATCTTTTAGCTTACCAGATGTATTAACACCTCTACTTGATGCTCCAGCAGCTGGTGCTCCATAGTCAAGAATTTGTGGACTCAGTAGATCTGGAGTTATCGTCTTGTCTTCTCCAGCAAGAACAACCAGTCTTTCTACTTCATTCTCTAGCTGTCTAACGTTTCCAGGCCATTTATAATCAAGCATTTTCTCCATACATTTCTTAGAGTATTGCTTCATTGCCATTCCAGACTCATCACACTTCTTTTTAAGAAAGTGATCCATTAGAATAGGAATATCTTCTTGTCTTTCTCTTAAGTGAGGAAGGTTTACATTTAGAACATTAATTCTATAGTAAAGATCTTCTCTAAACTCACCTTTTGCCATCATCGTTTTAAGGTCTTTATTTGTTGCCGCAACAATTCTAACATCCGTCTTTCTTGAGCTATCAGCACCTACCGGAAGATACGTCCCTTCCTGAAGAACACGTAGTAGCTTAACCTGCATACTAAGTGATGTATCACCAATCTCATCGAGAAATAAAGTTCCACCATTTGCAACTTCAAATAGACCTGGCTTATCTTTCATTGCCCCAGTAAATGCACCTTTAACGTGCCCAAACAGCTCTGAATCAAGTAAGTTCTCATTGAATGCTGAACAGTTTACAGCTAAGAATTGATAGTCTTTTCTTGGAGAATGAAAGTGCACGGCCTTTGCTACAAGCTCTTTACCTGTACCGTTTTCACCTTGAATTAATACTGATGACTCCGAGCTCGAAATTCTTTCTAGAAGACTATAAATCTTCTGCATAGACTTCGCTTTACCAATCATATTGTGATAGCGAAACTTTTCACCTAGCTCAGAATTTAGCATATGAATTCTAGCTTCCCTTTTAGAAATTTCACTATGGAAAGTTTCAACTTCATCAGAAACAAGATCAACTAATTCTTTTAAATATTCTACTTCATGTGGAGATAAAGCCTTTAGGTGTGAGACTGCACCTTCAGCATCTGTCTGTGTTGCACCACTTTCTACAAGCTGTGCTATAAGTTCTTCTCTTTCATGCTCAGTAAATGAATCGTTAACAAAAGGATATGCAAATACATTACCTAGGTGTTCACCATCGACTTCTATTTTCGCTGCAATAACTTTTGCACCATGAAAGTGAGAGTCAAAGACCATTACACTTTCTTTAGAATCATGTAGCTCATCAGAGAACTTTTCAATATCACTAGATACGAAGTCATAACCATGTGGCATCTCCATTTGAACCTTAAAGAAGTGATTCTTAAACTCATGCCCTTTTTCGACATGTGAACTTCTTATCTTATAATGGATGTCAGTATAGAACACTTCTACACCAAACCACTTGCTCAATATTTCTTCAAGTTTCGAGATAACATGTAGTCCGTTAAGCTCTTTCCAGTTAATCATTTGACAGTCTCCGTTTTAAAAACTTCCACATTGGAAGGTCATACTGTCAAACTTTTCGGCAATACATGGCCTAAACTTTATACAAGAATGCAGAAAGTTTAGACAAAAAGCTTAAATTACTAACTTATGGATATTATAGACCCAGGTAACTGACTATTCTTTTGATATACGAAGGGAGACCCCAGTCTTGAGGACCGACAAATTTATTTACATTTCTACCGGATTTATTAAAAAGGAAGGTTTCAGGTACTTTAACTACCCCATACTCCTTCATCGAAAGGCCTGCTTTGTCATGAACTAGGATAATATTTTTAGACAGTTTACCAAATCTCTTCATAAACTTCTTAATCTTTGCATCTTTGTCATTAACAGCTAATAAAATTACTTTAATATCGTGTTTTTCTAATTCACTAGAGAACTTTAGAAACTCTGGCAGCTCATACTCACATGGAGCACACCAAGTACCCCAAAAATGCACGAGAAGCCCATTTGAGCTCTTTGTAAGTTCCATTAGGTCTAACGGCTTACCTGTAGAAAAGTAAGTCAAATTAGCGCTCTCAGGCAGCTCTTTCAAGATAGGGGTAATACTAGCATCAAAGTAGGTATCAAGCTTTCTCTTGTGATAAAGAGAATATCCAACAGATGCAGCAATAAGAAGAAATATGATTGTAAATTTATTAATAGTAGACATACGCCCAATATAAAAAGGGCTTCTCGAAATGAGAAGCCCTTTCTTTTAAATTATGTAATTTAATTACTAATCTACGAATGCAATGTATGCCATTTTAGCGTTGTCACCAACACGTGTATCAGCAAGCTTCATAATTCTAGTATAACCACCGTTTCTTTTAACAAACTTTGGTCCTACTTCAGTAAAAAGCTTAGCAACAGCATCTTTGTCGTTAAGTTTTTTGAAAGCAAGTCTTCTGTTTGCAACAGTGTCAACTTTAGCAAGTGTAACTAACTTCTCAACCATTGGCTGAATAGCTTTCGCACGTGTAATAGTTGTCTTAATCATACCGTGATCAATTACCTCTGAAGCGAGGTTCTTAACCATTGATTTTCTATGTGAAGGGCTAACCCCTAATTTATACTTATGCTTTTGGTGTCTCATGATCTACTCCTACTTTTTACTACTGACCTTTATCTTCGGTCTTTAGATCTTTCATTATACTGTCAACTTTCATTCCAAGACCAAGTCCCATTTGAGTTAGGATTTCTTTAATCTCGTTAAGTGACTTACGACCAAAGTTCTTAGTTCTCAGCATTTCACCTTCTGTCTTAGAAACTAGCTCGTAAATATACTTGATATTTGCATTTTGCAAGCAGTTTGCAGATCTTACAGAGAGCTCAAGCTCAGATACTGGTTTAAGAAGAGCAGAGTTAGCCGGGCTTTGTGTTTGCTGTGGCTTAGACTCAAGTCTAGTTATTTCTTCTTCATCCTCAAAACTTAGGAAAACAGCAAGTTGATCTCTAAGAATCTTTGCCGAATAGGCAACAGCATCTTGAGGATTAACACCAGCGTTTGTCCAGATTTCAAGAGTTAACTTATCGTAATCTGTTCTCTTTCCAACTCTTGAGTTAGTAACTGTGTAGTTAACACGACTAACAGGAGAGAAAAGTGAATCAAGGTAAATCCAACCGATTGGAAGATCTTGAACTTCTTTGTTATCTAGAGCAGTAACATAACCTTTACCTCTAGCAACTTTAAGTTCCATCTTAATCGATCCACCAGAAGAAATATTACAAATCACATGCTCAGGGTTTAAAACCTCAACATTTGCGTGCTCAGCAACATCACCAGCAGTAACAGGACCTTCACCTGACTTTTCAAGAGTAAGGATTACATCTTCCTTATCTTTTAACTTAAAATGTACTTCTTTTAAGTTAAGGATAATTTCAGAAACTTCCTCTTTAACATTATTAATTGTACCAAACTCATGCTCAACACCGTCAACTCTAATAGCTACGATCCCAGCACCTTGTAAAGATGATAACAGAACTCTTCTTAGTGAGTTACCAAGAGTTTGCCCGTAACCTCTTTCAAGTGGCTTTGCAACGAACTTTCCATATACTGCACTCTGCTTTTCAGCGTCTAGTTCAAGTGCAATAGGTCTGATCATGCTTGACCAGTTTTTTGAAATAAATGTGTCCATTTATAACTCTCCAGTATTTTAAAAATTAAACTCTTCTTCTCTTAGGTGCTCTACAACCATTATGTGGGATTGGAGACCTGTCGGCAACAGAAGTTATCTTTAAACCTGCAGCTAATAATGCACGTACAGCATTTTCTCTACCTGCACCAGGACCTTTTACACGAACTTCAACACTTGCAAGACCGTGTTCCATTGCTTTCTTTGCCGCTTCCATTGAAGCAGTCTGTGCAGCGAAAGGAGTTGATTTTTTAGAACCACGAAATCCTAGTTGCCCAGCAGATGCCCATGAAATAGCGTTTCCACTTGTATCAGTAAAAGTTACGATCGTGTTATTGAATGAACACTGAACATGACAAATACCTTTTGATATATTCTTTTTAACTTTCTTCTTTGAAGCTGTCTTCTTAACCATTATTTACTCCTGCCCTTACTTCATCGATTTAACAGATTTCTTCCCAGCGATTGCTGTTGCAGGACCCTTACGAGTACGCGCATTTGTAGAAGTTCTTTGACCTCTAACTGGAAGACCTCTTCTGTGTCTAATCCCTCTGTAACAACCTAGGTCTTTAAGACGTTTAATGTTTAGTCCAACTTCTCTTCTAAGATCACCTTCAACTGTGTAATCAGCTTCTAGAATCAGTCTAATCTCATTAGCCTGCTCTTCAGTAATTTCATTAGAATTTGTGTTTAAATCAATGTTTGTTTTTTCTAGAACTTCAGAAGCAACTTTCGGACCCACTCCGTAAATTGATTGAAGGGCAACTCTCATTACCTTATTTCTAGGAATATCAACACCAAGTATTCTCGCCATAGCTACACTCCTTTTTTGTGATTAACCTTGTCTTTGTTTGTGCTTAGGGTTTTTACATACAACTCTAAGTACGTTCTTTCTTTTAATTACTTTGCAATCTTTGCACATTGGCTTTACAGATGCTCTAACTTTCATAACTACCTCTTATTAATTATCTATCGTCCTTTACTACGATATGTAATTCTACCTTTTGTAAGATCGTACTTACTAATTTCGACCAACACTTTATCTCCCGGAAGGATCTTAATAAAGTGCATTCTCATTTTTCCACTTATATGAGCAATTACACTATGCCCATTTGGAAGCTTTACTCGAAACTTCGTATTTGGAAGAAGCTCAGTTACCTCGCCTTCAACCTCTATAGTCTCTTGATTACTCATAAATTTCACCTATAAGTGATATGCTTATATATATGACTCAGGGCCATAAGACAAGAAATAATCACTGATTTTCTATTTAATATCTATAATTTTTTCAATTAACTCGTAAACTTCTGGAGCAGAAGCTTTCGCATCAACTCTTTTTAGCCTACCAAGACTTTCATAATAAGCTAACACTGGGTCAACATTATCTTTAAAGATGTTCATTCTGTTTCTAACAGTATCTTCATTGTCATCTTTTCTATGAACAAGATCCTCACCAGAAACATCACACTTTCCCTCAACCTTAGGTGGTCGAGTAACAAGATTATAAATCTCACCACTTTTTGGAGCAGTTCTTCTATTTACAATTCTCTCAATTAGAATTTCTAGATCAATGTCAAAATATACAGCAATTGAGTTTGCACCCTTTAGTACATGCGAGTCCAAGGCCTCTGCTTGCTCTAAATTTCTTGGATATCCGTCAAAAATGTACGAGAATCCATCTAGCTCACAATTTGCATTAAGCAACTCAAGGACAGTATCGTTGTCCACAAGGTTACCATCAGCTAAAATTGACTTTACCTTTAGGCCTAATTCTGACTCTTTTGCAATTTCGGATCTAAGCAAGTCTCCTGTAGAGACATGCTTGTAACCCATATTATCTATCAGGTTTTTGGCCTGTGTTCCTTTTCCGGAACCAGGTGCACCTATTAGTATCAACTGTGGATTCATTAGAACCTTCTATTATTACCGTTATATTTACCTTTAGACTTGTACGACATTTCATACTTGTCAGCAAACATAAACGATTGAATATTCATCATAACCCTAACTGAAACAGATACGAGGATAAGCATCCCTGTACCACCAAATCTCGTTTGAGCTCCAGTTATGATTGTTGGAAGAATACAAATAACAACTAGAAACAATGCACCAAAGAATGAAAGTCTATTGAGAACAAAGTCTAAATATTCTCTAGTCTTATCACCTGGTCTAATCCCAGGAATAAACGCGTTGTTTTTCTGAAGCATCTCAGTAATCTTCTTTGTTTTGAACTGAATTGGAGCATAGAAATAAGTCATATACACAATCAGCATTGCAAACATGATATTGAACAACATTTGACCAGGATAAAGAGACTGTTGAATAGTTTCAAAATATGGTCTAAACGCACTTTCCTGAGGAATGAACGTAGTAAATGTTGCAGGTGCAGCTAATAAAGATGAAGCTAAAATAGGAGGCATTACACCACCTGTATCAACTCTCATTGGAAGTGTTTGAGCACCACCATATACTCTATTATGAACTACCTTTTTAGCATATTGAACCGGTACGGCCCTAAATGCTCTTTCAATAAACGCTACAATAAAGAATGATATTGCTATTACAGCAAAGAATGTAAGTAGAGAAATACCGGCCATCTCACCATTCTTGTACAGTGTAAGCTTTTGAATTACTTCCGATGGAAGTTCTACAGCGATACCTGCAAAGATAATTAGTGAAACACCATTCTCTAAGCCAAACTCAGTAATTCTTTCACCAAGCCATAGTAAAAACATTGTCCCTGTTGCTAAAGTAATCATAGTCGTTACTCTAAATAGCATTCCTGGATCAGGAATAACCCTTGCTCCACCTGGACTAACAAATGTTTCAAAGACAGCAGCCATACTGTAACCTTGCACACAGCAAAGGATAACAGTTGCATACCTTGTCCACTTTTGAATTTTCTTATGACCTTCTGAATCTTCTTGAAGCTCTTGAATTTGAGGAATTACTTCCCCAAGTAAGCTAAAGATAATAGAAGTTGTAATGTACGGCATAATCCCCAGAGCTAAGACAGAGAACCTTTTAAAAGCACCACCACTAAATGTGTTGATGAGATCAAATATTCCACCACCTGCAGACTCTGCAAAGTATGAAGTGATTGCTTGCGCATCTACACCTGGAACGGGTATTTGCGCAACCAATCTATATACAACTAATAATAAAAAAGTGAAAAAAATCTTCTTTTTAAGCTCTTCTAACTTTCCTTGAGCGTTTGACATTCAGACAATCCTTTCTTACTTATTTTCGATTTTTCCGCCAGCTTTCTCAATCGCTACTAGAGCAGACTTTGAAAACTTTTCAATATTAACAAAAGTTAAAGCTTTTGTAAGTTCTCCATTTGCAAGAACTTTTACTGGGCGTCTTTTATTAATACCACTTAGAAGACCCTTTTCAATTAGAGCTTCTTTAGTAACTTCTCCACCATCAAACTTAGCTTCAAGCTGAGCTAGACTGATTTCAGCATAGATAGTTTTAAAAGGTGCATTTGAGAAACCTCTTTTAGGTAATCTCATATAAAGAGGCATTGCCCCACCTTCGAAACCAGTTCTTACACCACCACCTGCTCTGGCTTTTTGACCTTTATGACCTTTACCAGCTTGAGTACCTTGACCTGAACCTTGTCCACGACCAATTCTCTTGATGTTTTTGTGAGCACCTTTTGGACTTTTTAAGTTATTCAACGTTAACATATATCGCCTCGTCTTCCTTATTCTTGAATATCAAGAAGGTGGATAACTTTTTTAATCATCCCTCTAACAGCAGAAGTGTTTTCTAGAGTTTTAGAAGAACCAGTCTTTCTTAAACCTAAACCTTTTACTGTTGCCTTCTGCTTATCATTACATTTAATTGTACTTTTTACTAACTTAACAGTTATTGTTTTAGCAGTCATATTACCTAACCCTTGATTCTAAGACCTTTAGCGTCTTTTCCTCTAGCTTTAGCAACTTCTTCAACTGATCTTAATTGCTTAAGAGCATCAAAAGTAGCTTTTACAATGTTGTGAGGATTATTACCTCTTTGAGACTTTGTAAGAACGTCTTTAATTCCAGCAAGTTCTAGAATTGAACGACAAGCTCCAGCAGCCTTAACACCTGTACCTTCAGCAGCAGGCTTAAATAGGATACGACCAGCATCAAAAGCACCAATTACTTGGTGAGGAATAGTTCCACCTTCAACAGGTACACTAATCATACTCTTTTGAGCAGCTTGTGTTGCTTTTCTAATTGCCTCAGGAACTTCTTTTGCTTTTCCTAAACCAAAACCAACTCTACCTTTTCTGTCACCAACAATCATTAAAGCAGAGAAAGAAAATCTTCTACCACCCTTCATAACTTTTGCAACTCTATTTACCGCAACAACTCTCTCTTCGAGTTCTACGTCCATACTTCCTTGGTTTTTCTTTTTTGCAGGAGCTCTTCTTTGTGCCGGCTTCTTATCTTTTTTAGCCTGTGGCTTAGCTTCTGCTGTAGCTTCTACATTTTTTGTTTCTTCGCTCATATCCACTCCTAAATTTGAATACCGTTTTCTCTTGCAGACTCAACAACTGCTGCAATAACACCATGGTACTTAAAACCATTTCTGTCGAATACTGCTGTTGTAATTTTCTTCGCCTTTAGAGCTTCCGCAAGTTTAGTTCCCACTACCTTTGCACCTTCAACATTGTTTTTTGCAACAACTGCATTTTTTCCATATGTTTGAACGCTAAATAGTGTAGCACTTGCAACATCGTCAATTACTTGAATAGACAGATGCTTGTTTGAACGAATTACTGAAAGACGTGGTCTTTCCGATGTACCGCTAACTGTTTTACGAATTGCAAGCTTTCTACGAAGTCTTCTTCCTTCACTTGCATTTCTTACTTTACCTTTTGGTTTTCTAATCATAATTACCTCTTCACCCTAAGCTCTCGCTATTACCAGGCTACTAATTATTTACCTGCTGATTTACCAGCTTTTCTAATGATGTGCTCATCACTATATCTAATTCCTTTACCTTTGTAAGGCTCAGGTGGTCTGAATGATCTAATTTTCGCTGCAGCAAAACCTACAAGCTCTTTATCACATCCACTTAGATCAATAACATTTTTAGTTACTTTAGCTGAAACACCTTTAGGTAGAACATAGTTAATTGGATGAGAATATCCAAGGTTTAGGTTTAAAGTATCACCTTTTACAGCGGCCTTATAACCAACACCATTAAACTCTAAAGATCTAACAAAACCTGTAGTTACACCAGTAACCATGTTATTTATTAGTGTTCTTGCAGTTCCCCACATTGAACGTGCCTTTTTAGACTCATCAACTGGAGTTACTTTTACTTCACTTCCCTCAAGAGCAATTGATACTCTATCGCAAAATGTATATTCTAGTTCACCGTTTGGTCCTTTAACGCTAACAGTAAGACCGTTAACTTTAACTTGAACTTTCTCAGGAACTATTACTGGGTTTTTACCAATACGTGACATCGTCAACTCCTACCAAATATTACAAAGTACTTCGCCACCAACTTTTGACTTTCTAGCTTCTCTATCAGAAACAACACCCTTAGATGTAGAAAGAATTGATGTACCCAGTCCAGAGATAACTCTTGGAACTGCTTTGTAACCTTTATATTGTCTTAGTCCTGGCTTAGAAACTCTCTCTAAACCAACAATTGCATTTTCTTTTAAAAGTACTTTTACTTTTATATCACTAGGTGATTTTGCAATAATTTTAAATGAACGAATATAACCTTCGTCCTTCATTACCTTACAAACAGAAGCTTTTAACTTAGAAGCAGGAAATTCTACTCTATCGTGTCCAGCATTGATTGCATTTCTTATTCTTGTTAGCATATCTGCTAAAGGATCAGTCATCATAATTCAATTCCTCAACTCACCAGCTTGACTTCGTTACACCTGGAATCATTCCTCTAAGTGCAAGTTCTCTAAACGCAATTCTAGATAGCTTAAATTTGCTATAAACACCTCTAGAACGACCTGTTAATTCACATCTGTTACGTACTCTAACCTTAGCTGAGTTTTTAGGAAGTTGTTGTAACTTCACCATAGCTTGAAATCTCTCTTCCTCAGGAAGATTAGTATTCTTAACTTTCTCTCTAAGCTCTTTTCTAAGAGGACCATACTTTTCAGATAGCTTAATTCTCTTTTTGTTACTTTCGATTTTTGCTTTTCTTGCCATTATCCTATCCTCAATTATTTGCTAAAAGGCATACCAAATAGGTTTAACAATTCTCTTCCTTCTTCGTTATTATTTGCTGTAGTAACGATTGAAATACCTAGGCCACGAATCTTATCGATTTGATCATAAGAAATTTCTGGGAAAATAATTTGCTCTTTTAATCCTAAAGTGTAGTTACCTTTACCATCAAAACCTTTTGCAGAAACACCTCTAAAGTCACGAACTCTAGGAAGTGTAATGTTAATAAGTCTATCAAGGAATTCGTACATCTTTTCACCCCTAAGAGTTACAGAAGCACCTAGTGGCATACCTTCTCTAAGCTTGAAACCAGCAACTGATTTTCTAGCTTTCGCTATAACAGGCTTTTGACCAGTAATAGCTCCAAGATCTGCAACAACAGACTGTACAACTTTTGAGTTTGTAACAGCTTCACTTGTACAGCAGTTAACTACGATTTTTTCTAACTTTGGAATTTGGTGTACATTCTTGTATCCAAATTTTTCTGTTAATTGTTTTTTTACATCATTCTTATAATGATCATTTAGTCTACTCATATTCGCCTCTACCGATTAACCAAGAACAGAACCGCAAGATACTGCTACTCTAACCAATTTCCCGTCTTTTTCTTCAAATTTTACTCTTGTAGCCTTATTTGTTTTAGGACTAACAACAGCAACATTAGAAACGTGAACTGGCGCTTCAATATCTACAATTCCACCCGCTGGATTCTCTTGTGTTGGCTTCATTGCTTTTTTAACAATATTTACACCACCAACATAAACCAGGTTTGTTTTGAAGTTAATTTTTTTAACTTCACCAGTTTTACCTCTGTCTTTTCCAGCTAAAACTACTACTTGATCATTTACTTTTAATTTTTGCATAATATAACCCTCGTATTTAGCCTTAAAGAACTTCTGGCGCCAGAGAACATATTTTCGTATAACTTTTTGCTCTTAGCTCACGAGCTACTGGACCAAAAATACGAGTTCCTACTGGTTCATTATTATTATTAAGAATAACTACACTGTTTTTATCAAACTGTATATAAGAACCATCTTCTCTTCTTACAGGATATTTAGTTCTTACGATAACTGCCTTCTTAACGTCACCCTTCTTAATCTTTCCACCAGGAAGAGCCTGTTGAACAGCAACTACGATGACATCACCAAGGTTAGCGTTCATTCTCTTAGAACCACCAAGTACTTTAATACACTTGACTTCTTTGGCTCCAGAGTTGTCCGCCACTTCTAGCTTTGATTGCATCTGAATCATGGTTTACTCCATATATAGGCCTAATGCCTTAATTAATTATTTACTTTTAACAGTTCCCACTTCTTTAATTTAGAATATGGCTTTGACTCAATAATTGTTACTGCGTCACCCATTTTTGCTAAACCACTTTCGTCGTGAGCATGATACTTCTTAGTTGCTGTAATAAATTTACTATATGTTGCATGCTTAAATCTTCTTGCAACATTTACAACTACAGTTTTTTCATTTTTAACTGAAACAACTACACCATCTAACTTTCTTTTAAACGCTTTTTGACTATTTGCACTCATAGTTATTCACCCTTCGTACCTTTAGCTGTTAACAATTTCGCGATGTTCTTCTTTGCAACTTTCAACTGGTGAGGTTTTTCAATCCCACTAGTTGTTTTTTGCATACGAAGATCGAAAATAGTTCTTCTCATCTCAGCTACTTTTGCATCAACTTCTTTAGCGTCCCAACCTTTAATGTCTTTGAACTCTAACTTCTGCATAATTTCCTCTTTAATCTCTTTGCTACTACAGCTCTTGAGATTCTCTACTAATGATTCTTGTCTTAACTGGCAATTTGTACATTGCAAGCTTTAGAGCTTCTTTACTTAAGTTAGGATCTTCATGTTTAATTTCAAACATTACTCTTCCAGGCTTAACTACAGCAACCCACTTATCAGGAGATCCTTTTCCTTTACCCATTCTAACTTCAGCTGGCTTCTTTGTAAGAGACTTATCTGGGAAAATCTTAATCCAAACATTACCACCCCTCTTAATCTTACGAGTCATGGCAATACGAGCTGCTTCAATTTGACGGTTTGTTATATACCCACATGTTAGGGCTTGTATAGCAAATTCTCCGAATGTGATAGTATTTCCACGGTTGGCAACACCAGCCATTCTTCCTTTTTGCTGCTTACGCCATTTTACTTTTTTAGGACTTAGCATATATACCTCAATAAAAAAATTCTAATAACTATTATCAACTACTTGTAAATCTCACCTTTATAAACCCATACTTTTACCCCGATAACTCCGAAAGTAGTATGTGCTTCTGCAGTATTGTAGTCAATGTCTGCTCTTAGTGTGTGAAGAGGTACTTTTCTTTCTGTGTACCCTTCAGCTCTAGCCATTTCAGCTCCACCAAGTCTACCAGCAGTTCTTACTCTGATACCTTTAACACCAGCTCTAAATGCTGATTGCATCACTTTTTTCATTGCTCTTCTAAACGCTACACGTTTTTCAAGCTGAGCAGCGATGTTCTCTGCAATTAACTTTGCGTCTGCATCAGGTCTTTTAACCTCTGCAATATTAAAAATTAGTGTTCCCTTTGTCAGTTTAGCAAGGTCATTTCTAACTTTTTCAATCCCAGCACCTTTCTTACCAATCGCTACACCTGGCTTAGCAGTGTAAACCGTAACTTTTACTTGGTCAGATGTTCTAGTAAGCTCAACGCTAGATACTGCAGCATTCTTCATTTTAACGTCGATATATTTTCTTATAGCGAGGTCTTCGTGAAGTGTTACTCCGTATTCTCTATCGTTAGCAAACCAGTTTGAGTGCCATGATTTAATATAACCTAATCTAAAACCGTATGGATGTACTTTTTGTCCCATGCTAGATCCTATGCTTCTTTTAGTTCAACAGTAATGTAACTTGTTCTCTTTCTAATTCTAAATGCGCGCCCTTGAGCTCTTGGCTGAATTCTCTTTAATGTAGGACCTTCGTCCGCAAAGATAGTTCCAACTACAAGATTATCAAGATCGTACTTCTCAGAATCAGCAGCAATAGCAAGTCCACTGTTGATTAACTTTGTTAATACAATAGAAATTTCTTTCTTTTCACAAAAACGTAAGATTCTTAGTGCTTCTGAAGCCTTACGGTTTCTAATAAGATCACAAACTTGTCTTACCTTTCTAGGAGCAATTCCAACTCTGTTATTTTTAACTGTGATAGCCATGTGGCATCTCCTTATTCAATACTTACTTTTATCTCTTACTTTTCTTATCAGCACCGTGCCCGTAAAAAGTTCTTGTCATAGAGAACTCCCCAAGCTTGTGACCGATCATATTGTCTGTTACATATACAGGAATAAATTTTTTCCCATTATGTACAGCAAAAGTAAGTCCAATAAATTCTGGTACGATTGTTGATCTTCTAGACCAAGTTTTAATTACCTTGTTGCTGTTACCTTCTTCTTGAGCCGTTAAGGCTTTCTTAATAAGGCTAACGTCTACAAAAGGTCCTTTTTTTAGTGATCGGGCCATGCCTATTCTCCTAACTTATTACTTTCTACGTTTTACGATAAACTTGTCAGTTCTCTTGTTCTTTCTAGTCTTGTAACCCTTAGTAGGTACACCCCATGGAGTCACTGGATGACGTCCACCAGAAGTTCTACCTTCACCACCACCATGTGGATGGTCAACTGGGTTCATAGCAACACCACGAACAGTTGGTCTGAAACCAAGCTTTCTTTTTCTACCAGCTTTACCGATATTTCTCTTCTCATGGTCAAGATTTCCAACCTGACCAATTGTAGCCATACATTCAACTTCAACTTTTCTTATCTCACCAGAAGGCATTCTAAGTAGTGCGAACTTTTCTTCTTTCGCCATGATTTGAACATATGATCCAGCAGATCTTGCAAGTTGCCCACCAGCACCTGGGTACATCTCAACATTGTGTACTAATGTACCAACTGGGATGTCTTTAAGCTTCTTAGCATTTCCTACTTTAATATCAGCGTCAGCAGATGAAATAACCTTGTCACCCTCTTTCAGTCCAAGAGGAGCAAGAATATATTTCTTCTCACCATCTGCATAAGCTACTAATGCAATATTACACGTTCTGTTTGGATCGTAAGAGATAGCTTGTACAGTTGCAGGGATCTCAAACTTATTTCTTTTGAAATCAATGATTCTGTATCTTCTCTTAACTCCGCCACCTCTGTGTCTTACAGTGATGCGTCCATGATTATTTCTACCTGCATTTGACTTCTTCTTTGCTGTTAAGCTTTTTACAACTTTAACACCTTTTGTCAAATCATCACTGTTAAGAACTTGCATTCTTCTAAGTGAAGGAGTAGTCGGTTTAAACTTTTTAACACCCATATTTTCCTCTTCAGCTTAAGCTAGTTAAACGCCTTTAAAAAACTCGATCTTTTGACCTTCCGCTAATGTAACGAAAGCTTTTTTGATCTTGCTAGTTTTTTTGACAGACTTCCCAGCTCTTTTTACTTTACCAGGAGTGATGTTAGTATTCACACTAAGAACTTTCACATCATATAAAGCTTCAATTGCGCTTTTGATGTGATTCTTGTTTGACTTAAGCTCTACTTCAAATCCATATCTATTATGGCTGTCAGTAGCTGCTGAAGTCTTCTCAGTGATAAGTGGTTTCTTTAGTACATTTTCTAGATTCATCGTTACACCAACTTATTTAATAGGTTCTCTAATGCTGATTTCTCAATTACTAGGTTTTCGAATTTTACGGCCTCATATACACTGAAACCTTCACCTGCCATACCTTTTCCCCACTGAAGGTTATTCACTGCTCTTAAAGCAGGAGAATTCTTATCTTCAGTAACTACTAGAGCTGGTAGTAAACCTTTTCCATTTAGAAGTTCAAACATTTCTTTAGTTTTACCAGTTGACTCAATTTTCTCAACTACAGTAAGTTTTCCAGCTTGAAGTTTGTCAGCTAGTACTGATTGAATAGCAACTAGCATCATCTTCTTATTCACTTTTTGTGTATAGTCTCTTGGTGATGGACCGTGGACAGTACCACCTCCAACCATGAGAGAAGATCTTGTAGAACCTTGTCTTGCTCTACCAGTACCTTTTTGCTTAAATGGCTTAGCACCACCACCGCGTACGTCTGATCTTCCTTTTACACAAGCGTTACCTTGTCTTCTTCCAGCAAGTGTTGCTTTAACTACTTGGTGAATAGCAGGAACATTAATATCATCAGCAGTTAAACTTACATTTGTAGCAAGTTTCGCTGCGTCCTCAAATTTTGCATTTACAACTGTTATATCAGTCATCTCTTTCCTCACCTAGCTAATTACTTCTTAAGGGCTTTTGCAACTTTTACAAAACCGTTCTTAGAACCCGGAACAGAACCTCTTAGTAGCATGTAACCCTTTTCAGTGTTTACTTCTACAACCATAATGTTTTGAGTTGTCTGTTGCTTGTCACCCATGTGACCCGGCATTCTTTTGTTTTTCCAAACTTTACCAGGAGTTGCTCTGTTACCAATCGAACCACCTCTTCTGTGGAATTTCGATCCGTGAGTAGCAGGCCCACCAGCGAAGTTGTGACGTTTCATTTGTCCTTGGAAACCTTTACCTTTAGTAGTACCTGTTACGTCTACATAAGTGTTTGCTCCAAATTCAGCTGAAAGTTCTTTCCCTAAGTTAGCAGCGTCAACACCTTCTGTTCTTACTTCTGCAAATCTTACATAGTTGTTTTCTACAGATGCTTTAGAAAGGTGACCCTTTGTTGCTTTCTTTACTAGTTTTTCTCTCTTCTCGTAGTAACCAAGCTGGTATGCTTCGTAACCATCAGTTGCAAGAGTCTTAACTTGTGTAATGTGGTTTGGGATTAGCTTGATAACTGTCACAGGAACGTGGTTACCAGCTTCATCAAAGATTCTTGTCATACCTGCTTTAACACCATAAATAGTGTCAAGAGATAAAGATCCAGATGTAGATTCTGCTGAAGCTTCAGCAGCATTTGTCTCTTCTGTCATTTTGCCTCCACAGCATCACTCTATTCTTAGAGATGCATGCATGGTTAATAAATTTAATTAAGTGCTTGTTTTATACTAGTACTTAATCTCTACGTCAACACCAGCAGATAGATCAAGCTTCATTAAGCTATCAACTGTTTGTTGAGTTGGGTCAATAATATCAATTAGTCTTTTGTGTGTTCTCATTTCGAACTGCTCACGAGATTTTTTATCTTTGTGAGGAGATCTAAGAACAGTAAACTTATTAATCTCAGTCGGTAAAGGAATTGGACCAGCAACTCTTGCTCCAGTTTCTTTAGCAGTTTGAACAATTTCATTCACAGAATTGTCAAGTAACTTGTGATCATAAGCTCTTAATTTAATTCTTAACTTAGATGCTTTCATTATCTTTCCTGTTAAATTTTAAGTTTGAAATTGGTTTTTATTTTTTTTGGGGCCCTTTGTCAAACTTTTTCTAGTTTTTTTTACACACGGCCCAAAAATTACACACCATTTCAAGTATT
This sequence comes from Bacteriovorax sp. MedPE-SWde, assembly GCA_001874305.1. Taxonomy (GTDB): domain Bacteria; phylum Bdellovibrionota; class Bacteriovoracia; order Bacteriovoracales; family Bacteriovoracaceae; genus Halobacteriovorax_A. The sequence goes on from MPCU01000013.1 coordinate 141,089, forward strand.
TTTTAATTTCTGGTAAAAAAGAAGGCTCCTTTAAAAGGAGCCTCTTATATCTTAGATTGTCTAAATGACTATTCTACGATTTCTGCTACTGTTCCAGCACCAATTGTTCTACCACCCTCACGGATTGCAAACTTTAGTCCTTTTTCCATAGCGATTGGAGTGATT
>MPCU01000014.1 GCA_001874305.1 Bacteriovorax sp. MedPE-SWde
GCTAATATTTATATAGGCTTCAGAATAAAAGGATAACTATATGAAATTAAATATTATTATAAAATTATTGAGTATCATCTGTATCTTTTCACTATCAACTTCTATTCAGGCAAAGTCTAAGAAGATTGAAAATGAAGCTATGGCCTTTTGTTGGAAGAATAATCAAGGCAAATGGTGGTGTGATGGACCAAAGCAGATACTTTGGGCACCTGAGAAGTCTCTAAAGAAGGCCATCAAGTCTGTTGGTTGTATCAAATATAAAAGACCAATAGCGTGGGCCGGAAATAATAGAGTCGGCCAACTCTTTAAATGTGGAAAGAAATTAAGTTCTTACGATAGAGATATTAGAAATAAATACGGAATTAAAAAGAGATAACTAATATTTAATATAAATTAATACTAGTTCATATTATATCAATCATACTCGAATAAAATTTCAGTATGAATATCTTAGGGGTTATAAAATACGTATTGATATCCTGTCTTATCATTTTACCGACCCAGGTAGCATCGAACACATTTAAGAAAGAATCACCTCCAGAAGCATTGGCCTTTTGCTGGAAGAATAAAGCAAAACTTTGGTGGTGTGATGGGCCAAACCAAATACTTTGGAATGGAAAAAGCAGCCTAAAACTTGCACTTGTAAAAGTGGGATGCCCCAAACATATTAAGTTTCGACCATGGGCCGGAAATAAGAGACTAGGTTTTCTCTTTTACTGTGGATCATCACTAAAGAGTTACGATAGAAATATTAGAAAAAGATATGGATTAAAATGACTCTTGCTTATCGAGATCAAAGACACCCTTTCTGCTCATAAGTACCCTTTTAACGAAAACATCAAAGACCTCAAGCATTTGATCCTTTACAACAGAATTGTCCAAGACCTCCAAAGCATTCGCTACCGCTTCGTATGTACATAAGAAATTTTCTCCAGGAGATTTTCTTAGCTGATAATTTGAAGTTCCCACATCAATTAAATGATACTTTGGCATTGCTTTGAATATATTCTCTCTTTTATGAATCTTCTTAGCTTTAGACCAACTTCCATCAGGAACAACGAGGTGAACAGTCTTTTTCGTCTTAGCGAATTCCCTAATAGGAAGTGAGTCCTCAGTAGGAAATAAGTAGAGATAGTCAGTATCAGGACAAGAAAAAATATCTTCAGGTATTGGAGAATCAAGAACTCCCCTTTCTATAATTTCACAACTAGGAAGAACTAGTGAAGCAAAGTGAGCTGTATTAGAAGTAAGCCATCTTTCTGTATGGTGCATGACAATTGAGACGCGAACGTCACTTTCAACTGTTTTTATGTGCTCACAAAAGCACCAATGGGTATTGATACGACAGCGCGGGCATCTATGTGCAAGTGTCGCTCTTCGTTTATTCTTTGCCATTATTCTTAGTGAATATTTTCGATTGTTTCTTGGTCTTCAACAGGCTCATCGATATCTATAATCGAGCTTAAAAAGTCACCATCAAAGCGAGCATTTAAAATAGACATTGGACCTAGAACTGACTCAAGGTCTTCAAGTTGCTCTTTTGTTGAATTTTGAGGATTGTTTTGATTTTCCATAACTATTTCTACCCAATTTTTGAGTTTAATTCAACAAAACTGTCAGTTTTACTCACTTAGGCCGCTTTACGCATAGCCCTTGCTCTTTTAGGCCTAAAGTTCCATTATCACTAAGTTTTATTTTCAAGAAGAGGATATATTTAATGAAATTTCTTATACTTATGTTACTTACAGCAAGTTCAATGGCCACGGTATGGCAAACTCAAAGGGACTGGACATGGCAAGATGAAGAAGATTACGCAGAGTGGATGCAGTCTTCAGCTACAAATAAAGACATGTTCGTATCAAAAACAAGTAAGTGGTACGGGATATCTGCAGATTGTGCAGATGCAAGTTACGGTCTAAGAATTATCTACTCATATGAAAATGGACTCCCATTTGCGATTAGAAACCCAAGTGGTTCACGTGGAAAGAATGCCACAATTTCTAATGATACTAATCGTTTTGATCGCCACGGTAGCGACGTAAAGAAAGTTATAGCATTCATCAACTATATAGGATTATCTGTTGGAACTGAAAACCTCAGCTACAACGACACTTATCCAACGGCCATATCGTCAATCAATCCAGGTACTCTTTATACATATAAAATTAAATCGAGAAATGGATACGTAAGACATAGCTATAATATTAAGGATATTTCAGCGATTGGAACATTTCGTCTTATCTACGCAACTCAAGCAATAAAACGTGAGAAGCTTCCTTTAAGAGACACATGGGATAAGACCTTTGTTAATCTTCCTCACGGTGTTTGGGGCTTTAAGAGATTTATCTGGCCTGGATATCATCTCAAGAAAATGTCAGAGTATCCAAGTGAGTGGAATGCCTCTAAAGAGCAATTTTCACTAGTTTCAAAGCAAGGTAAGAAATTCTTTAACCATGTTCAAAAGACACTAAGTACTTCCACAGAGCTTCCAGAAGATAAATTAAATAGAATGTTTAATGGTCTTTGTGATGAGGCAGTTTCAAGAATTAAGTATGTTGCTCAAGGGGTAAAGTTTAAAGAATCAAAAAGAAATAAATGTATGAACTATACAGACTATGACATTTACTCAACTCCTGCCAGAGACAAAGCATTAAAAGGTGCATTCACAAACTTAAAAACACTTCTTCTTGAAGTTGATCAATTAGCAGGTAGTACAAAGTTTGAATTAGCTAGAAGTATTTTTGATAGTCAAAGAACACAGAGTGATAAAGATGACCTTTTAAAACTTTGTGCTATTTCATATAAGGCCAATACATCAATTGATCTTGGGGAACTTTGGGATAGACTTTCTGCAGGAAAGTTATCATCTCATCCAAACGATATTCTCGAAGTTCGTTGGGGAGAAAAGACTACACCAAAGACCAAGTGTAAGCGCTGGTACTAAAATAAGGCACTTAGGTCATCGCTATTATGGCCTAAGTATCTGATTCTACGTTTTTCAACCCCCTACTTTTCAGTTCAAGCTTATAATGAATAAAGACGATAAGCTTTATGATGAAAAGACTAATTACAACTCTCCTATTCATATCATCCGTATATGCCGAACAAGACCAAGGCTCGGCATCTAATCGTTATCTCAAAGAGATAATTGATGAGAACCCATCTCTTTCAAGAGCTATGGAAATTGATGAAGTAAACACTATCTACAAGAGTTGTTTTGATCATTATCATAATGGTGGTAATGGCTCTATTAGTGGAAATAAACTCATGGGATGCCTTTGGGAAGGAGACACGGCCGCAGGAATTAGTGGTGTCTCTCAAAATGAAGATTTGGCCAAACAAGTTACTGCGGTAATGGAAACAGATGCAAAAGGAAAAGAAGTAAATAGCATTAGATATCAGCAGTCGGTTAAAGTTCAAAAGAAAGTTTCTCCAGGCCTAAAAGCACTTCAAGAATATTATGAGAAACAACTCAATGAAGCTCTCTATGGCAAGGCCACTAACAATAAGAACAAATTAATTAAAACAGAAAAGACTGTTGATCAAAAAGTATTCTTTGAGTTACACAAAAGTCAGCTTGGTAAGAATATCATTGCAGCTCTATCTTCTTACTGTATTGAAGCAGAGAACCTTCAGGGTGAATTTCCAATAATTAATAAAGAAAATAAAGATCAAATAAGAAAGAGTAATCTAAAAAACTTGAATGAACTTACTGCTTCAGGTGAGACACTCTCCGCTTCAGCAAATTGGAATGTATGTATTCAAAATATTCAATATATTTGTCATCAACCAACTAGCTTAAAAACTAGAGATGAAGCAGGACAAGAGGTTGGCTCGAGCAATCAATTTTCAAAAGATAAATTAATAGATACTTGTGAAACTGAACTACCAAAAAAGTATCAGAAAGACTGTACCGACATTATAGAATACTCTCAAACAAGAGCATGTGTTGTTACACAATACATAGATGAAGCAAGAAGAAACCTTCAGGTTGTAGACAGCACTATTGAAGGATATGACAAACTCAAGGCAACCAATAGAAACCCTGCAAATATTAGTTTCTATAGTACATCTCAAAAGGAAAAGACTATAGATGACCTTACTTCAATTACCTCAAAAGAGGTTCTCGACTCTGGTCTCGCAAAAGGAAATCAAGAACAGTTAGCACAAATTGAAGAATGTATAAAAACCAAAGACAAAGAGCTTTGCTCACAGTTCTTAGATTCAAACAAAGAAGAAAGTTATGCTGTGTTGGCGGAATTTAAATTGAAGCAAGAAGCGGCATTAGCAAAGCTTGAGGGCATTGAGAAAGACGATGTAGAAACAATCAAAGAGCTTCTTTTAGAAGAAGGGTACTCAGAAGAAGATGCTCAGGAGATGGCCTCTGTTGAAGACATTAAACAGCAAATTGAAGAAAAATATAAGGCCAAGAAAGATGCCCTTCTAAGAAATATGGCAAATGAGTTAGATAAGCATACTATTGCAGGAAAAGAGATGGACCTATCAAATGACTCTACAGATCTCAAAATGCTAAAAAAGATAGAAGCAGAACTTAAAGGAAAAACCCAAGAGTTTGCCGAGCTTGTCCACTTCAATAATATTGTTTCAGGTTATCTAGATACAACAACTGGCGAAGGTGATGATGCACAAAAATCTTCAAATACCGCATCTCTTCAACGAGAACTAGATTCCAACCTATTTACAGATGCGAACCTAAAAGAGGCCAAAGAATTTGAATTAAAGAATAATCAGCAAACTGATTACGATAGTTACGTCAGTAATACCCTAAGTAAAACTGGAGTTAATCTTGATCCAGGCTCAACAACAGATGCCGACACAACGGCCATCGATATCAAAGATATCAATACTCACATCCTTAACTACTTTAAAACAAAGAAAGATTCACCTTAGAAATTTAGTTGACCAGCGGTCAAGCATGCTCTTATAATAGATTAAAATATCTATAAAGGAGTATATATGAACTATTTTTCTGATGATAAAGAATGGCCGTGGCTATTGGACAATGCAATAGACTGGGACCGAATAATTCCTCTCTACTACCCTAAGTTTCCAACGGAAGATGGTTTTCAAAATAAAGACGAAATAATTGATTTTATAAAAGAGCTACTTACACAAACTGGCGCTTGGACTTCAACAGCTGTTTTAGAAAGGGCCGCGGCACTAGATAAAATCGGTGCAGGAAAAGTAGAAAATGGAATAACAATTCCAAGTGACGAATTAGCTGCGTTCTATAAAGAAGCTGCAGAACTACAAGTGTTTGGGCTCCCTGTTCCACAAGACGTTGGTGGTCTAGGACTACCACTTGGTCCATTGATGATTGTACTCTCTCAATTAGCTAGAGCATGTATGTCTTCTTGTACACAGTTTGCATTCTTTACTTCAATGGCAGATATGGTTCATCGCTATTGTGATGATGAAACACAACAAAGAATTATTCCTCAAATTTGTGCCGGAACAATGAGTGGATCAATGTGTCTTACTGAACCTGGTTGTGGCTCAGACCTTGGAATGATTAAGACTTCTGCAACACCAACAGATGATGGAAAGTATCTACTCAATGGTGCAAAAATATTTATCACAAACGGTGGTGGCGGACTTGGATTCGTTCTTGCCAGAATAAAAGATGCACCAGAGGGACTTGCTGGAATATCAATGTTCCTTTGTGAGCAAAATATTGGTGGAGACAAGCTTAATTACCGTGTCACTAAGAATGAAGAAAAAATGGGTATGCACGGATCATTTACTACAGAGGTAGTCTACGAAAACTCAACAGCAACACTTGTTGGTGAGCAAGGAAAAGGCTTTAAGTATATGCTTCACCTCATGAATGAAGCACGTATTGCTGTTGGAATGCAAGCACTTGGAGGAATTGAGGGGTGTCTTGATTACGCTCTTAAATACGCAACAGAGAGAGAGCAGTTTGGTAGACCACTAACAGAGCTTCCTCTTATGAAGAGAAACCTAAGTGACTTTACGACTGAAAGAGATGCTATTAGAGCACTAATGGTTGATACTGTTTCTCACTTTGATATTTATCAAAATCTCGATAAGAAGAAATCTCACACTGGTGAACTTAATAAGAAAGAAACAAAGATGCATGATGAAGCATGGATTTGGACGAGAAAGAGAACTCCCCTAGTTAAATACTATGCGTGCGAGGCCTATACTCATCTAAGTCAACGTGCAATTCAAGTTCTTGGTGGTTACGGTTACATGGAAGAATATCCTGTTGAAAGATATCACAGAGATAGCTTTGGACCTCTTCTCTATGAAGGAACAAGTCAAATTCAAGCACTCATGGCATTAAAAGATGTTGTGAAGTATGCAGCGAAAGATCCAAAGAAATTCTTCTCAAGTGTTTTCGCCAAACACCCTACTGCAAACTTTGTTAGTGCCGACCACTTTAGTGTTAAAGAGTTTAATAAGATTCAATATAAGTTTAAAAAGAATACGATCAAGTTACTTATGAAGTGCTTAAGGCCAGAGAGTATTGGGGATATCTTTAACCCTAAGGCCTGGACAGCAGAATCAAATATTGAAGAATTAATGACTCATGCTGAAACACTTTGTCAGGCACTCTCGTATATGGAAACTTTAAGAGTCCTTGCGATTCACTCAGAACAAGACGAGTCACGTCTGGATCTATTTAAGCGTTACGAAATCCTTGTGAGACCACGTCTGGAAATGATTTATACAGATTGGTCCATTAGATAAATTACTGTGTTTAGTTGCTGGGAGAGACATCTCTCTCAGCAATTATTCAAAGTGCTAGATTAGTTAACCTTCTTTGGAATTTTGAAGTTGTCACTTCTGTAGAATTAGAATTCGTTGGATTACAAAGTTTCTCTTGAACTCTTTCTTTAATATAGCCATAGCTTGAACTGCTACTACTTAATTCAACTGTATAAGTAATCTTCTCTTGTAAGATATATTCATCTTCACCTGCGATTCTCTCACCATTGGAAACAAAATACTTCCCTTTATCCGCAAAAGTAATCGTTCTTACCGTTGTTGGTGAATCATAAGCAATTATTCCAATATCCCTTGAATTTAAAACTTGATCACATGCAGAGCTTAATAAACCGTCCGTATCAGTTTGTACTAAGCTTTCTTGGATATACATTGTTGTATTCTGATAAGGTATAAATAGTAAACTAGAACCCGCGCCAGGAGCGAATGAAGCCAAGAAACGAGAAGATCTTTCATCAGTTGAACAACCTTTATCTGTTAAATTAAAGTCAATATATCGAGGCCTAGTCGCACTTTGCAACTTAATTCTCTTAGACCTTAAGGCATTACAAATAGATCGCGCTTGACTAACCTGCTCTGGAGTTAGAACATGACTAATTTCCATATTTTGACCAGGACCAACAAACTCACCGGCCGGTGACCTGGAAAAATCATTTCCACACGAGGTTAACAAAAGTATAATAAATAAAATCCACAATCTTTTCATCCTCATTCTAATCGGAGAATTTTAGTCAAACCTTAAGTACTTTACCTTTTTACTTTGTCACTGTATTAGTTATGAATGGACATTAAAGGAAGCTTAGCGACATATAAGATTGTAAAAACTGAAGATGGAAGTGTTACCGCACATTCAGGCCTTTTCGATGAAAACTGCCACTCTACCTCAGGAGCATGGGATGAAACCCTCTACAATTATATAAGTGGCTGTAATGTAATAGAAAAGATTAGAAAACAAAGTAAGCTTACAATACTTGAAGTCGGCTTTGGTGTCGGCCTTGGTGTCTATGTAACACTTAAAGAAATTATAAAAGACAATCCGGACAACCTCAAAAAACTTCTTTTTATTTCCACTGAAATTGATCGTGACTTCGCTTACTGGGCACTTACTGAATCAGACTTCGCCAAGGAGTTTTGTATTGCTCCAAACGATATACAAGTAATCAATGGTCACTTTCATGTAACAATACAAGGAGCAAAGCTTATCGTATTAGTTGGCGATGCCAGAGAAACGATAAGAGATCTAAAAGAATATCCTCTACTCGATTGTATTTATCAGGACGCCTTTTCTCCGCAAAAAAATCCAACTTTATGGGCCATTGAATGGTTCAGGGATCTGCGTAGCTTTAGTTCTAACAAAGTAATTATGTCCACATATAGTTCGGCCATGAGGGTCAAGAAAGCGATGGTCAACGGTGGATTCTTCGTCTCAAACAGACAAGGCTTTGGCAGAAAGAGAACATGCACACAGGCCTTTGCAGTAGCACCAAAAGACACTGAGTCACTAAAGCTCCACCAACAAGTCATTAATTCACAATCAATCCCTATCAGTGACGAAACACACACAAAGACCAAGTAAATAGCTAAAGTTAAGACCCTAACTAGCCGATATATCTAAACGAGATATCAGTTAATAATGTATAATAGAAGTACTGGTCTGTTATCTATAGGGAACTTATGCAAATTATCTTAGTAGAAGCAAATGAGATTATTCGAGATCTGATCTCATTAAATATCAAAACTTACTTGGGTGTTGATGTCATTCTAAGAACTAATGCCCAAGAGGCAATAGAGCTTATGAATATACTTCCAGAAATTGACCTCGTCATTTCATCAGTCAAAAATGGAGATGAAAACTCTTGTTCGGATATCGCCCAATTTATAATTGATGGTGATAATGATATTCCACTTATAGTTCTTGGAGAGATGCCTACTACTCCTGCAGGAATTGAAGAAATTGCAACATCTTCTGCAGAATCAGATTGGGAAAATACGATAAAGATTGCAGCAAAGAGTCTTGGAATCAACGAAGACGTTATTTCAAAGAGAAAAATCCCTGATTTTATCCCAATTACAATTAACTACTTCTTCAATCTCAGCACAAGTTGTTGTGATGTCTATATTCGAATTAAGAAAGGCCCGAGTGATTATCAATATGTAAAAAGAATTCATCAAGGAGATGTGTTCTCTCAAGATGTTATAAAGAAGTATCACTCTCAGGGTTTAAAAAACCTCTATATTCCCAAAGAGCAACAAAGTAACTTCACAAACTTCGTATCAAATAACTTGGTAAAAATGCTTAATCAGCCAAGTATGTCGGCAGATGAAAAGCTATCTATTATGGGAAATAGCTATGACATCGCTACAAAAGAAATTTTAAAGATTGGATTTAACTCTGCGACAGTACAATTAACAGAAACAATTATAAATAATATGATTGAGACTTTTAAAGATGAAGAGAAAGTTTCTCCCCTATTAAGAAAAATTATAAACTCCAAAACAAGCTACATCTACCAACATTCTCATATGACTGCAGTTGTATCTAGCGAGATACTTAAAAATCTCGGAGAAGATGATCCGGCATCACATGAGAAAATGTCCTACGCAGCATTTTTCAAAGATATATCTCTCGCCGACAGAGAAGAGCTTGCACAGATTAATAGTTTTGAGGAACTAGAAAATGCTACAATCTCTGAAGAAGATTGGGATATGGTATTTAATCATGCACTAGAAGGTGCAGTACTAATTAGACATTACCCAGAAGCACCCCTGGACATTGATAATATAATCAAACATCATCACGGTAGTCCAAATGGAAAAGGATTTTCAGTAACGGGACAAGACAGTAAGTTTGATCTTCTCTCTCTTGTATTTATAATAGCGGTGGAGTTTGTTAATGAGCTCATGTCTTATAAAGTTAAGGGTGGAACCCCAAAACCAGTTATTGAGGAATTAAGAAAGAAATATACGAGTGAAGAAACAATTAGTATAATAGATGCTTTAGAAAAAACTCTAAAGAAAAGTGTAAAAGAATAATGACAAAATTTCCAAGTAAGAAAATCACTGAGCTGTTTAATATTAAATACCCAATCATTCAAGCAGGAATGGTCTGGGTATCTGGTGCCAAACTAGCAGCTGCTTCAACAAATGCAGGCTGTCTTGGTATCATTGGTGCTGGATCAATGAAGCCAGATCTTCTTGAGCAGCATTTAAAGAAGGCCATCTCATTATCAAATAACCCTCATGCACTAGCGGTTAATATTCCACTACTTTATAAATATGCTCAAGAGCAAATTGATATATCTTTAAAGCATGGAATAAAAATATTCTTTACCTCAGCTGGATCACCCAAAAAGTATACAAAGTACTTAAAAGATAACGGGGCAACAGTGGTTCACGTTACATCAAGCCCACAGCTAGCATTGAAATGCCAAGACGCAGGAGTCGATGCTGTAGTAGCAGAAGGATTTGAAGCAGGTGGACATAATGGCCGTGATGAAATTACCACTCTGTGCCTAATCCCTCAGGTAACAAATGTATTAAATATTCCTGTAATAGCCGCTGGTGGAATAAAAGACGGAAAAAGTATTGCTGCGGCCTTTTGTCTCGGAGCTGATGCAGTACAAATTGGGACTCGCTTTCTAATGACACAGGAAAGCAGCGCACATCAAAACTTTAAAGATGCCATTATAAAAGCATCCCCTAGTGATACAAAATTAATGATGAAAAAGTATGTACCAGTAAGACTTCTTAAAAATAACTTCTATGATCAGGTACAAGAGCTTGAAGATAAGGGTGCTCCAAAAGAAGATCTAATTGAGCTTCTTGGCAAAGGACGAGCAAAGAAAGGCATGCTTGAAGGAGATATAAAGGATGGAGAACTTGAGGTTGGTCAAGTAAGCGCCTGTATTAACGATGTACCGACTGTGGCGGAGCTTGTTGAGTCTTTAGTCTTAGATTATAAGAAAACTATTAACCTATTTTAAGTTAATTTTTCTACATTCTACTTTAAAATAATGAAGATCGGCCCGATAATAGATAATATACCAAAGGGAAATTGATGAAACATAGAATACTTGTTGTAGATGATACAGAAGAAATTCATGAGCTATTTGACTTCATTCTCGAAGATATGAATAAGTGTGTAAACCCAAAGAAAGTCGAGAATCAACTTGATGATATTCTAGCAGGAAATGCAGACTGTAAAACAGAGTCTAAAGTTATAGAGAAAGAACTCATTATTGAGCACGCCTTTCAAGGTGAAGAAGCACTAGAGAAAATTGAAAAAGCTTATAATGATGACTCTCCATACTCATTAGTCTTTATGGATGTTAGAATGCCTCCGGGAATCGATGGTATTGAAACGATTCAAAGGGCAAGAGAGAAGTACAAAGATCAAGAATTCATTATCTGTACGGCCTTTAACAACTATGATTGGAATGAGTTATTTAAGACGTTTGGAAGAAATGATAAAGTACTCTACATTACAAAGCCATTTTGTGACACTTCCCTGAAACAAATGACTAATTATATTTTAGCAAAGGTAGAAAGAGCTTAAGGAATACGTATTTCAAAACTCGCGCCCTTATCCTTTCCTTCACTAAAAGCAAAGATCTCTCCACCTAACTCTCTAATTGTATTAGCTGCATCATGAAGGCCAAAACCACTTCCTGTATCTTTAGTCGTATATCCAAACTTAAATAGGTTTTCCATACTTTCATACTCGATACCAACTCCAGAGTCAGTGTAGATGATTATAATTTCACCCGTATCATTCTCATTTAAAGTAATGTTTATTTTCATATCATTTGATAGATCGCCGCTTTGTAGAATTGATTCTTTTGCATTTAAAAGAAGGTTTACAAAGACATTTAATAAGTTTGCCTTATTGGCCTGTATTAAATGAACGGCACTACTTTCAAAGTTAATATTTATTCTATGCCTTCCCAAAGACTCACTCATTAATTGAATACTATCGTTAATAACTTCTTCTAGGTTAACCTCGAGTTTGAAGTCACCAACCTGTGCATACTTTTGTTGCGACTGAACCGTTTTCAACATTGTTCTATTGGCACCAACAAGCGTATCAAGCTGAGACTGTATCTTCTCCTGTTCAGCACTTAATTCACCTGCAAGGTGGCAATAAGCATTGAGGATCTTTTGGACTTCATCGCTCTTCTTTTCAGGAGCTAAACTATCTACATGTTCTTTTATTTTTGGAAAGTACTGTATAGAAGAATCTTTAACAAGCTTCTTTAGACTTTCAGCACTATTACTTGCAAGGGTTAGGATATTACCGATATTATGTAAAACACCTGCAGCCATCGTTGCCATACCGGCCATATGAGCAGTATCGAGAAGCTTATTTTGGGCCTGCTTAAGCTCTTGCGTTCTTTCTTCGACCTTAAGCTCTAGATTTGTATTTAAATCCTTTAGCTGATTATTCTTATCCTTAATGCTATCGATTAATGTCTTAAAGTAATTTCGAATATAATCGACTTCATCTGTGGATTCAATCTCAGATTGGTGACTACCAGTCATTGATCTTCTAACGCTTACCATTTCATTTAATAATGACTCTAAAGGTACCAGTAGAATTTTTCTAAAAAAGAAGAATCCAATAATTAATACTAAGATAACAACAGCATAAGAGATTTTAAGGTAGTCATAAACAATATCATCTACCACTGTCTGATACTTTATATTATCAAACCCTATTCTAATATGGAAAAAATCGCGTGTATTAATTTCTACTTTATAAAAATATTCTGTTAGAAATTCATTATTCTTATCGGGAACAAATAATCTCACTTTTTTAGAATTTATGTACTTTGCGAAATCAATTTTTGGAGCATGTCCAAATCGATGAATAATCCCATGATCTCTATTATATATTCTGATATATTTTATCTCTGGGTTTTCGCTCTTTGCTCTCACAAGAAGTCTCTCGACTTCATCAGAAAGTCCGTAGTCTAGTGGTTCAGCTAAAGAGAAACCTATTTGTTCTGTAAACTTTGTTTGAATTTCTTGAGCAGAAATTAGAACAAGTGCTTTCATGCGATTCGAATGATAGCTTGTCGACAACATAGTCAGTCCAAGAATAAGGACCACAAAGAAGCCTAGTATCTTATAGCGTATTCCAATATTTTTCATATATCTCTCAATCTACCTTATATATTTCATTATTCACTGTTTTAATCTTCATATCCTTCATAACGTAGATTTTAATAGATTTTAGTCCACTATGATCTTTAGGAGAAAAGCTTACCGGAGTAGAAATTCCATCAGTAGAAAAATTATTAATTGACTCAAAGCCATTAAGAAGTGAAGTATTCTTTTCTATTGAGAGGCTTACACCTTTAACTATAACCATTGCAGTGGCCCAACCGGCAACAAACTTAGAAGGTATGACAGAGGCCCTCTTATTTAAAATTATATGTTCTCTAATTTCTCTTATTCCCTTACTCTGTACTTCATTTCCATGAGCAAATAGAGGTATTCCCATATAGCCATCACTTGCATCTTGAACAAGTCTCATTATATTTTCATTAAATGCCCAATTTAGTCCAATGAGCTTAGTCTTAAGGCCAATCTTCTTTGCCGCACTTAATATGGATACCGTTGCCTTGGTTGTCTCCTGAATAATTGCATAGTCTGCTTTGGCCGCCTCAATCTTCTTCATCTCTTTTATACTATCAAATGAGTTTAGCGCAATGACTTGCTTAATCACTACATTTAACTTTAACTTTTTTATCGCAGTATTAAACCTCTTATTAAAGAACGGGGATTTTCCAAAACTTGTTGAGTTATATATTAGAGCAACTTTCGCATTTGGATTTTCTTTCTTTATATACTTGAGCGCCATTATTGCTTGATCAGTATAACTCGCTCCCATAAAGAATGTGTAAGGGGATTTTTTTGGCGAAGATAGAATTTCATCATAAGAAGCTGTGAACACTATGATTTTATCTTTTTTCGCAAGATTCATAATCTTCAAACAAGATGCTGTTCCCCATGCATGAATTACTTTTACTTTCTTGTCCCTTAATTCTTTGTAGTATTTTACAGCTAATAGTGGATTGTATTTGGTGTCTTTAATTACAAGCTCTACTAAAAACGGATGTGAATGCTCATTGTTGAACTTTGTAAAATAGTCTTTAAGTCCCCTCAAGTATGGCCTTGCCACGTCACGGGTTTTACCAGAGTAGTCTATTAGCACTCCGATTTTAAAGCTCTTCTTCTGAGCAAAACCATTAAAGGAAATTAAACAGCATATTAGAATGACAATGGCTTTAATATAACTCAAAGAACGCTCCAAATAAGTTAAGGCCATATAATTATACGATCACTTTCATATTTAGTTTCTCAAGTGGGTTTAAGCTTAGCTGGTAAATGTTAATTTTTTTAAAGAATAATGTAGTATTAAAGAAGTTAGAAAGAATCCTATGGGCAAACTAAAGATAGTCGCCTGACCATAGGATTATATAAATCGCCAATTTATTAAGTATTTGATCTTAAAGCACTTATCCTCTTATCTAGCGGTGGATGTGAAGAGAAAAGAGCAAGAAAACTACTCTTATCAGAGATCTTAAATGCCTGTAAATGAGGCTCTTTATTATCAACTTGCTCAACACTTCCTTTAAGCTTTTCAAGAGCTGCAATCATCTTCTCACGTCCAGCAAGCTTTGCGCCACCGTCGTCAGCTCTGAATTCTCTAAATCTTGAAAACCACATAAGAATCGGCATACATAGAAATCCAAAGAACATATCAAGAGCATAAACAAGCATCATATGAGCAAAGAAACCTAGCCCTTGTCCTCCCTCACCTTCTTCATCATCACCTCTTAAGGCCTGATCAATTAGCATTGCTCCTACACGAGATAGAAACATCACAAAGGCATTTAAAACACCCTGAGCTAATGCCATCGTTACCATATCTCCATTTGCGATATGAGCAACCTCATGGGCCAAAACACCTTCTACTTCGTCTCTAGACATATTACGAGCCAGACCAGCAGATACCGCCACGAGAGAGTTATTCTTTGAAGGTCCAGTAGCAAATGCATTGATCTCAGGACTATCATAAATATAGACCTCAGGCATTTTCTCAATGCCGGCCATTTTAGCAAACTGATGAACAGAAGTTGCAATATAGCCAATCTCAGCATCATGAGGAGCAATCTCTTGCATCCTATAGGCCCTCTTGGCCATCCATTTAGAAATGGACAGTGATATAAATGATCCACCCATACCAAACATCAAACAGAAAATTAACAGTGACTGATAATTGATACCATTTGCGCTTAAATAAGGTGATACGCCAAGTAAGTTCATCACAAGGCCAATTGTTGAAACAACTAAAATATTAACGACTAAAAATAGTCCCATTCTTCTAAACATTGAGAAATCTCCTTAAAATTAACTCATATTTATATAATGATACCTATTGGAATATAGTCAAGGTACTTAACAAAAAACTGACATTTAATTCTAAAGACTTGGAGCTATTTTACCGATGTAAGTACTGAATATTCACTTTTAATAAATCGAAACTATGCTAAAGAAATCTCTTACAACTGGTGAAATTGCTTGGAACAGTATAATCTTTGTTGCTGTCATATTAACAGCATTAGAGGCACCATATAGCTTTACTTTTGGAACACGTATTCAAAAGTGGCAATTGGTCTCAGACTTCATAATCTCATTAATCTTTATTATTGATATTTGCTACCAGGTAAGACAGAGAGTAAAGGGCAGGGCCCAATTAAATACAACAACAGAGAAATTTAACTGGTGGTCACTTCTCATTGTAGATGTAATGGCCGCAATCCCATTTGATATTATAAGTTATAGTCTAGGCGGAGCATCAGGTATTCGATTCTTTAATCTCCTTAGACTATTTAGGCTAGTTAGAGTTATTCGTATCATTCAGCTATTTGGAAAACTCCCAATAGTATCAAAAGCTGTAAGAGTTAATATCTACATTATCTTCTTCGTAATTATCGTTCAATGGGTAAGCTGTGGATGGATTTTAATCAATCCACAAACAATTGATGATCAAACAACACACTTTATAAAGGCCGTTTACTGGACTGTTACAACTCTTACAACAATTGGTTATGGTGATATCACCCCTACTACAAATATCGGTCGACTCTATACAATGGTCATCATGATTTTAGGAGTTGGTATCTACGGTATTGTTATTGGTAATGTGACAAGAATGATGGCGGCCGGTGATCGTCACAAAGAAATGGCCCGTGAAAGAATGACAGATCTTGGGACATTTATGAAGTACTATAATATTCCAGAGAGACTTCAAAATAATGTTAGTAGTTACTACCAGCATTTAATCACAAAGAGACTCACAGATAACGATAACAAAATTATCAATGAGCTCCCTCAAGCACTTCAACAAGAACTACAGATCTATATGAATATTAAATTAATTCGTAATATTCCTATTTTTAAAGACTGCTCACAGCAGTGCTTAAAAGATGTCGCCGGTGCCCTCCAACAAAAATATTATGGTCCGGGACAAACGATCATCAATATTGGAGAAGTTGGACAGGAAATGTTCATTATTGGCCATGGAATCGTAGAAGTTATCCTTAAAGATGGTAATACCGTTGCCACACTGCACGAAAACCAATTCTTTGGAGAAGGCGCTCTTGTTCGCGAAACCAAAAGAAATGCCAATGTTAGAGCACAGAGTTATTGTGACCTCTACAGGCTTGAGAAAGTCCAGTTTGAAGAGATTATTGCAAGGCATCCTGATTTACTTGATAGTATTGAAAGAGTTGCAAACAAACGTTCTTCAGATAGACGTGCGCCACGAACTCCATCTTCTAAATCTTAACTAGCTAAGAGAGTCCATTTTTGCTAGCATTAGCCTTCATATATGGAGGTTAGAATGCTCAATTCTCAAACAGCAAAAGACGTAATCGATTACGCACTAATAAGAGGTGCCGACTTCGCAGAACTCTTTGTAGACAAACAAACATTTGAAACATTCGCGATGAAGAGTTCTCAAATAGATGACGTATCTTCTGGTATCAATTTTGGTATTGGAGTTAGATTAATATATGGTACAAAAGTTCTTTACGGATATACAAACTCAACAAAGAAAGAAGACCTTATTGATATTGTAAAATCTCTTAGTGCTAAAGACATGAGAGATCCAATCAACACAATGACTTCATTTGACTATATGAAATACGATGATCGTCATGCCGTGAGTAATGGACTTTTAAATAATGTTGATCTTGATAAGAAAATTCCTTTTCTTCTAGAAATCGATAAGCACACAAGAGCTGTATCAGATAAAATTCAGCAAGTAACTGCAGGTGTTTCACAATACCTTCAAGAAGTAGAAATTTATAACTCTGAAGGTCTTCAAACAAGTGATACTAGAAACCACATTCGTCTTAGAGCGGGAACAATTGCAAAAGATGGAAGTATACAAGACTCAGGTTCATACTCTCCTGGAGCAATGATGGGCTGGGATTATATCAATGCGATGGATCCTAAAACAATTTCTGAAGAGATAGCTAGAGAAGCAATTACAAAGCTTACAGCAGAAGCTTGTCCAGCAGGAAATATGCCTGTTGTTATCGACAATGGCTTTGGTGGAGTAATCTTTCATGAAGCATGTGGCCATCTCTTAGAAACAACTTCTGTGGCCAAGAAAGCTTCAGTATTTCATGACAAGCTTGGAGAGATGATTGCTTCTAGCGTTGTTTCAGCCGTTGATGACGGAACACTAGAAAACTACTGGGGATCAATTAACATTGATGACGAAGGTATGCCAGCTGAGAAAACTCAACTTATAAAAGACGGAAAGCTTACAAGTTTTATGGTTGATAGACTTGGTTCAATGAAAACAGGTTATGAAAGAACTGGTTCTGGACGTCGTGAATCATATAAATATGCACCTACCTCACGTATGAGAAATACTTATATCGAGGCCGGTGATTCTAAAATTGAAGATATGATTGGATCAGTTGAGAACGGTCTCTATTGTAAGAAGATGGGTGGTGGATCTGTTTCTCCAGGAACAGGAGAATTTAATTTCGCAGCTCAAGAGTGCTACCTCATTGAAAATGGAAAAGTATCAACAGCTGTAAAAGGTGCAACGCTTATTGGCTCAGGGCCAAAGTCTCTCAAAGAGATAAGCATGGTAGGTGATAATCTTGATTTCGCTGCCGGTGTTTGTGGATCTGTCTCAGGTGGTGTTCTTGTAACAGTAGGACAACCTGCTATCAAAGTAGATAATATTCTTGTTGGAGGTGGAAAATGAAAAATATGATCGATAAGACAATGGAGATTGCAAAGTCTCTTGGTATAAATGATCTTGATGTCATTATCTCTGCGCAAAACTCTTTTTCTTTAAAAGCGGAAAAAGGTGATCTTTCAGAATATAAGAAAGCAAACTCTCACTCTCTTGGAGTTAGAGTTATTGTTGATCAAAAAGTAGGAACAAGCTTTACAGAAGCTCTAGACGAAGACTCTATTAAGAGAACTTTAGAAAGTGCCAAAAAGAATTCAAAATATGGAAAGGTTAATCCTCACGAAAAAATCACTGCAAAAGGTGTAGATCTTAATGACGTAAATGCTAAGGCAAATGTTGAATTTAGACCTGAAGTAGAAGAGATGATCGACAAAGCACTTTACATGGAAAAAGGTGTTCTAGATAAGGAGCCTCTTGCTGATAATGCTCCATATAACGGTGTTGCAGAAGGTGAAATTCACGTTGTTATGGGTAACTCTCTTGGAAATAGATGTGAGCATAAGTCACGCTATTACAACTGCTATACATCTGCCCTACTAAAAAAAGACGATAAGAATGCCATGCATTTTCATTCAGACCTTAAAAGAGACTATAGAGACTTAGACTTTGAAGGCTGTATCGATGAGTCGATTGAAGTTGCAAAGCACCTCCTTGACGCTGAACAGATTAAAACTGGAAAGTATGATGTCATGTTCAAAACAGACCTCTTTCAAAATATCTTTGATTCATACTCAATGATGTTCTCAGCGAAAGCGGTAATAGATAAGAGATCCCCTTGGCGTGACAACCTAGGAGAGATGGTCGCTTCAGACAAGATTACTTTTATAGATAACCCTCTTTATAAAGAAGGCTTTAGTGTTACTCCGTTTGATAGCGAAGGATATCTTAAGCAAGAAAATACACTTGTTAAAAATGGTAAGCTAGAACAATTTATCCATAACTCTGCAACAGCAAGTGAGCTTGGACAAGAGAATAACTTCTGTGCTTCTCGCTCTTCAAAAAGCCCTCTTGGAGTTGGACTCTCCAACTTTATTATAAAAGAAGGTACAGATAGCGAAGAAAGCTTAAAAGCTAAAGAGTATGTGGAAATAATTAAAGCGCAAGGACTTCACAGTGGTATCAATGCAATTAGTGGAGACTTCTCACTAGGTGTATCTGGTAGAACATGGAAGAATGGAAAGGTTACGGGTTATTTTAAAGACGTTACTGTAAATGGAAATTTCTATGAAATGCTAAAATCGATTAGTTTTGTAGGTGATAAACTTCACCACTCGGATGACAAGACTTTCTTTACACCTAAGATTATTTTCCCATCGTTATCAATTGCTGGAAACTAAAGATTTACTTGGTAGGCCACACTGGTCTACCAAGGATATATATTCCATTATCTACTAATTGTTGATGGGATACTACTATCAACATCACGTAACATTAGCGGAACAGTTGCTTTGGCTATATTTCGAGAGGTATCATTAATTGCAGTGTTACTATCAGCAACAACAAGATCTAAGTCTTCTGAAGTTAACATATAGGTTCTTCCATTAGGGCATTTAACTGTTGTTGGAGAGATCATCTCACAAACACCTCTTCCTTTAATTTCAATTTTCTTTAGTGGTGTATAGGCAACGAAGCTACTAGGAACTTTAACACTTCCATCAAAGTCATCACCTGAACATTGATCATTTTTTAAATCTATCTTTCCATTATGCATTGTAAATACATTTGAACATACCGCTCTTTTTGCCCCTTCTTCGTCTGTTAACTTTACTGCAAAACAAGACTGGTAATAGTTTGGATTATTAGGAGCAAAAGTTACTATTGGATCTCCTATCTCTTTATATCCAAAGTCTTCTTGTACTTTTAAATTAGTTATAACTGGTTTTTTTCCAGGACGACTTCCCTTATTTTTTTCGACTTCTTTATTAAGAGCTAAGAAAGCAGCTGCACGGGATAGAAATAACGCCTTTTGCTCCTGCTTGAATTCTTTAGGCCTCTCTAAACTAGCTCGATTAAAATCAGATCTATGAGTAACTATACAGCTACTAAACTCTTCAGTTGGATACTTAGCAGAAGCTGAGCTTACAATAATCATAGAAAGTGCTAGGTAAAGAAATTTCATAATTTGAATCCTCAATAAGTTATATCCTAGTCTTATTATCGGGCAATTATGAGAATATATTGAGGATTTTATGTAAGCAGCTGAAAACACATTAGAGAATGGCCAAACAGCTGCCCAATTTACTTGTCAATTTTAGAGAATCTTATCTAGAAGCTCAACAGATTCAAGTCTTCCACTTCCTTTGAAACATGTATTCTTTAATAGCGTTCTCAAAGTTGTTAAGTTGTCAGATGCAATATCCTCATTTCCAACACACACTTCTCTATTCTGTGATGCTTGGACCTTATCTTGTCCTGTACAAGAGTTCATAGCGCCCTCAAAAGCAGTCTTACAATTACCATAAGACCTTGTTGAAACACTAAAGCCAGTCACTGAGTCTACAAGATGATTACATATTGTGAGAAATACAGGGTTGCTTGAGCGAGACAGCTCTACAGCAGTATTATATGAGTTAATACCTTTATCAAAGTATCCGGCCGCATAGTTATATTCACTTATTCCAACGTTAAAATCGTCATTACATGTTGCAAATGAACTCATAGATGAGGCAATGAGTAGTGCCATGATTGTCTTCTTCATAATATCTCCGTTGTTTTAAAGAGATTTTAACTGAGAATATGAGAAAAAGAGTTCTGGGAGAATATTCCCACTAGATTAATCACATGTGCCAATCAGAATTTTGTCACCGAACTTACCTCTGGCAAAGTAACCCTTTCTCTTATGTTTTTGTTTGAACTTTACCTCTGTGCATTTTTCAGAGATTTTTGAGCGACATACTCTTTTAGAAAAAACACCAAGTTCAATATAGGGACCATGGCCTTTGGCATCTCTAATACTGCAGGGTTTTGTCTCATTACCGTAACTATCAAAAGTCGGTACCCGAGGTTTCTCATCTCCTTTGCACGACGCGAATATATTTATAAGAACTAGCAGGGTCAAAGTAAGTTTCATTCTTATATAGTACCCGATATGTTAGGATAATTGTATATGACACAAAATAAGAGCAAGGGACTTCACCCTAGAAATTTACATTCAAAAAACTACGATTTCGATCAATTAATCAAAGCGCTGCCAGAATTAGAAAAACATATTATAAGAAATAGTTATGGTGGTGTTTCAATAGACTTTTCAAGACCTGAGTCTGTATTGGTATTGAATAAAGCACTCTTAAAAAGACATTATGGAATAAAGAGCTGGGGTATTCCGAAGGGAAAGCTATGTCCGCCAATTCCGGGAAGAGCAGACTATATTCACCACATCGCTGACTTACTGAGTGAAAGTAATAAGAGCGAAATCCCTAAGAGTCTAAATATTAGAGGCCTAGATATTGGAACAGGCGCTAACTGTATTTATCCTCTCATAGCTAATAAAGTATATAGTTGGCGTATGACGGGCTCGGAACTCAATGATGAGTCCTATAATTCGGCCAAGTCAAATATCAAGTCTAATGAACTTGAATCTTATATTGAATGTAGAAAACAGATAAATCCTCAACACATATTCCAAGGGATAATTTGTCCTGAAGACCGTTTTGACTTTACTATGTGTAATCCCCCATTTCATGCTTCTAGAGATGAGGCGACACAAGGAAGCAGGAGAAAGGTTACCAACCTTTCAAAGAATAAAAATCAGGGACCTAAGTCCCCTGTATTAAACTTTGGAGGCCAAGACTCTGAATTATGGTGTGAAGGCGGAGAGCTTAAATTCATTACTCAGATGATTCAAGAAAGTCTCATATACAAAGATCAGTGCCTTTGGTTTACCACCCTTGTATCAAAGAAAGAAAACTTGAAGCCGCTAAATGAAGTACTAAAGAATGTAAAAACAAAGCATATTCGAGTTATTGAAATGAAGCAGGGAAATAAAATTACAAGAGTACTTGTGTGGACATATTTAAAAAAGGGCGATCGTATAAAATGGATGCTAGATAAGAATTAAATCCTATCTAGCATTGCGTATTAGATTATTTTAGCTTTCTTCTTTTAAATAGAAATCTAGGAAAGGCCGACTTCTTATATCTATTAGAGACTTTTTCAAATAGCGACCTTTCGTCATTATCCCAGTTGTCTCCATCCATAGCATTGGCCATTGCTGAACTATCTGGATCATTCTTTCCATCGATACCCTGTTGTGCAAAATACTTCTTAAGTTCTTTAGAAGATATCTTCTGGCCATTGGCACCAAAGCTATATTCTCCTAGTTCATCTCCGTCTAAATCAGAAAAGTCCAATTCATCAAGAGTTGTATCAGCAATTGCAGTTTTTCCACCTTTACTAGATGAGCCCTTCTTCTTACTGCCCTTCTTCTTTGCTATTGTAATAGGAGCATTAATCAGCGCATCAGAGCTATCACTTGAAGATGCTGAACTATCACTTCCTCGACGTCCTCTTTTTCCATAAGAACTTGGTCCAAGACTTGATGCTGCCACCTTAGAGAAATCAAATAGGCCTCCTCCGTCTTTAAATTGAGAACGTGTATTGGCCGTTCTTCTTAGAGATGCCGCGAGATTTTTTGAAACAAGGTCATACTCTTTGTATTTTTCATCTTGAAGTCTTTTCATTTTTTCAAGCTCTCCAGAGCGCCCATTATCACTCATGAACTTATCGAGAGTTTTTCTACGTCTATCTCTTGCAGAACCTTGATCAAGTGCAGAACTAACAGCACCAGCAAAGTCTTTTACACTCTTATTATCAGATTGAATCCCCTGAGAAAGAGATTCGTTAAAGTTATCACTATTAGCGAAATCTAATGTTCCGGCCCTAGATACCCCTTGGTTATTAAGGTCGGCCATGAATGCAACCATATCAGGAGTTCCACCAGACTCTATATCAAACTCTTGAGCGTCAAGCTGGCCTTGTCCTAAGAGGAGACCATTTGTAATCCCTCTATCTACATTATAGTAGAAGTTGTGCATCTTTAAGGCATATGAAGACGTTCTAAAGAGATCATCAAATATGGCCATATTAACGTTATATGCCTTAGCTGTGATTCTTTCGTAGTATGGGATTAATCCTTGAGTCATATATCTCACTAGACGAGACTTCTTTGGGTACCAAAAATGGTATTTAAAAACAAAGTCAGCAAATTGATCTGCTTCATCATCACTAAAATCAAAGAACTGCTCTTTTATATACTTTCTCGCCTTAACTTTTATTGTATCAATATTTCCAGAAGTAAGAGTTCTAATCGTCTTTCTCTGCAAGAAACGATCATCAGTTATAAGCCCCGTCTCTTCAGGAATAAAAGGATCGATAACAAAACTCGTATCACCTTCATGATTTGTTACATAGACAGTCTTCATACAAAGTCCCACAGGAAGTTTTGCATTACAAACATCATTTGCTAAGACTTCATTACGAATACACTTATAGTAGTACTTCTTACCAACAGGAATTCTACTTTTTTTCCATGTACTACTTCTGTACTTTCTCTTTTCACAAATTCTCTCAGGTCTTAAATGAAGAGAAGTTAGTGAATCCTTAATAGCACTATGCATAGTTTTATTAACACCATCATACTGGAAAGTAGTCGTACCAGTCGCTCCACTCACAAAGTGTCCTGCTTGATTATTAGAATCATTTCCAGTTATGAGCTGAACTAGCCATGCAAGAAGAAGTTCGTGCCAGTAGTATTTCTTAACTTTGTCGTAATGGTGTACTTTAGTTTTTTGATAACCCCAGTTATAAGTTCTTACAAACTCAGAAGTTAGCGCCAATCCTTGAGACATAGTAAATACATTATTCATTGCTGCATCAGTAAGTGCCTCAACCTTCATAATGGCCATATCTCTTAAGAACTCACTAAAGACAACACCTTCACCTAATCCTTTAGTATTTTCTTTTCTTTCGGACTCAAAAGTTACCTTACCATTTTGGATGAACTTATCCGCCTTTGAATATTTACCTGTAGTTTTCTTTAATTTTTTAAGATCATTGATTACTGTACTAGATGCAATTTCTTCTTTAACATCACGGCCATCTGAGTTCTTATACTTAACTGTATCTCTACCAGTTGAGCTCTTGTCTGCATCAGATATATTCTTTGTCCCATGCTTTAGCTCAGCGTCCTCAAGAACTTTCTTTGTATAATCCTTACTTTGAGCATTAATACACTTTCCTGACGCATCAACTTTAGTACAGCTATCATCCTCAACTACAACGAACTTGTCATATTTTCCTAGCCCGTTACATGTTCTAATGTAGAGACTCTCCACATCAGGCTTTAGCCATTCGTCACCTTTCATCGGACCCATTGTATCAACACAACGACAAGTCATCTCAAGACTTTTCTTCTTTAGTTTTCCGTATAGTTGGAATATATGAAACTTATACTTTACAGCTTCAAATCTTGTAATCTTATGAATATTGTAACTAGACACAGTAGGAAGAGTCATATTCTCTAAATCCGTATCTAATTTTGAAGCGTCCCCTTCCACAAAGTAGCGCATGATTGCCTGCTTTTCTTTGTCTTTAATAAAACCATTATTAAATAGGAATCCCCAAATTTTCTTTTGATCTGCATCTAAAGTGTCATAATAGTCTTGAACAATTTTCTTGATATCATTGGCATAGGTTTGAAATATATCGGCCTTAATATTATCAGCATCAAATGTTTCAATATCTTGTTCTTGAGTTTGAGTCTGCATTCTCCAGTTATCCAGAGTAAAGTAATCACTAACACCTTGACCGCTAGTAACAAAATCCATCCCCAATAGAGAAATCATAACATTGAAGTAATCATCTGGTTGCTTAACAAGATAATCTCCAAAAAGATTTACTCTACAGTTTTCCATATCACTTACCGCAATATTACCAAGAATCGGAGCAGCATCATCGTAGCGATCATAAAGTGAGTGATCACTCATATCAATCCCTTGTTGAATTGCTCCTAAAGACGCTGCATTCTTATCATAGAGCTGCATTTTTAATTGGTTAACATTATTAGTTATCTCTGAGGCCTGTTGCTTAATATACTTATTAACATTATCTAAACAGCTCTTTATAGAAGAAATCGTTTCTGTATAAGTTCTCGTTCCTCGAGGCCACATATTGGCCTTTTTTACACAGTTGTTTCTTTGAGACTGATGATGAGAGATAAGTCTTGTAAGCTCTGTACTATTACCTCGAAGGTTGTCTAGTCCCTTGGCCTCTTCTTTAAGGTTTGCAATTTCTTTATCGAAGTTACTTAGATAAGCATTTATCCCACCGACTTGAGCAATAGCACTTGTTATCTCTGTTTTAATTCCGTTTAAACAAGACAATTCGGCACTAGAGGATCTATCAGCATCATAGCAATTACTTATACGACTATTATACTTACTTATAATTTGTGATTTATCACTACTACTTATTGTAGCACTACTTAACTTAGAGCTAAGTTGAGATACCTTTGATGAAAGTTCTGATCTTACACTGGCAATATCATCTGCAACCGATGCGTGAGCCTCAGTGGAAAATGCGGAGAGAATAGAATTTAAAAGGCCATATATTGGAATAATCGGTTCACATATTTTCTTTTCATTCGGATAAAGACCACTACAACACTTTTCAGTCTTTCCCGTAATCTTCTTTCCAATACCAAGACACTTGGTACATCTGTAGTCAGCTTCACATCGTCCATTTGAATTACATGTATTTGAACAACATTCACTAGCACTGCTACATTTTTCACCATAAGTTTGGCAAAGATTTACATCTGAATAACGTAACATGAGACGACATGTACCATCTAAGCATTGATTTAAGTCTGGTTGACATCTATTTTCAAGTGCAACTTTTTCAACACATTTAAATTTACCTTGAACATTTTGACAGAAAGCATTTTTAGAACATTTATCAATTACTTGTGAGCAAGGATCATTGGCCTTAAGAACACGAACATCTTCTTGAAGAGTTAACTTAGTAAGTTTCTCTGCAACAGTATCAACCCTATTACTAATACCTTGTCTCTTAACCTTTTCTAAAATAACCTTAATCAACTCATCTGTTACAAGACCATCTTTCTTCCAGTCTTCTAAAAAAGCCTTATAAGTTTTAATCACTTCTGCTTTATTAAACTTCTTTTTAAGTGCTAGTTCTTTAAGCTTAATCACTAAATCATTTTTTAAAGCTTTTCTAAATTTCTTAGATTCTCTCTCGACTTCTCTCTTGCTTCTAATATCCTTATCGGCCTTATCACCTAGAGCGGTTGCTGCTTGCTTTGAAAGGAATCTCTTTCCATGAATAGCATCGCTATCATTATTAGATTTTGAGAGTGCGAAACTTAATACTGATAAGTTCGCAAGTACAAATAATAGTAGTGTTTTTCTTAAATTCATAAACTTGCCTATTTTAATTATTAGCTTATGAATAGTTTAAAAAACATTGGCAGAATAAGCCAGTAGGTAGCATCTAACCACTTGTTAACAGGGCAAGAGACTCATATTTGCCAAAAAAAAAGTGCCATACGAAGATGGCACTTAAATCACTAATATCTTGTTAATTAAATACGAAAACTCTACTTAGTATCCGGCCTTCTTAACCGCTTCAATAATCATCGCCTCACGAGTCGGGATATCGGCCCAACGAGCTTGCGCCTCAGGGGACAATTTATGAATTGGGTCAAAATAAGTAAATGACTTTCCTGGCTTAACATATGGTGCTGTCCATACAGAAATACCATTTTCTTCATCATAGTATTCATATGAAGCAACATGACGCTTACCACCACCTCCTGGAAGGTCACAAACAAAGGTTGGAGTATTAAATCCGGCAGTAGTTCCTCTTACAGCTTTTTCTAATTCCACTCCTTCTCTAAGTGTCGTTCTAAAATGCTCACAACCAGGAACCATATCATGCATATAAACGTAGTATGGTTGAATATTTAAATATCCGACCTGTCTAGTCAGAAGAACCATCTCATCAACGTGGTTATTAACTCCATCTTGAAGAACGGCCTGATTTCTCACAATGATACCTTCACTAAAGAGTCTATCCATTGCCATCTGAGTCCACTTTGTAATTTCTCGGGGACTTGAAAAGTGAGTATGAACTACAACTTGTTTACCAAGAGAGCGTCCAAACTTATGTACGTCGCTTAAGGCCTTAACCCAAGCATCGTCCGTAAGAATCTTTTGTGGAAAAATTGCAATCCCTTTCGTTGCATAACGAATTCTTCTAATATGTGGAATTTTTAAAAGGTTCTCACCAATATAACTAATCTGCTTGGCATTGAGCATGAAGCTATCTCCACCAGAGATTACAACATCTTCAACTTTAGGTGAATTCATAAGGTATTCAAATACATCATCCCAATACTTTTGATTAGCACCATAAGTTTCTTTTTCAACTGATTCAGTAGAGCCACCAATAACACGAGACCTTGTACAGTAAAGACAATATACAGGACATATTGTTAGAGGAAGAAAGAGAACTTTATCAGGATAGCGATGTGTAAGCATAGGAACTGGGGAATCATCATCTTCTGATAATGAATCGGCCATATGCATTGGATGATCAGGAATAACCTGAGAACCCACAGGAAGAAATTGTTTTCTTAAAGGACAATTAAGAGGATCTTTCCAGTCAATGAGAGAAAATACATATGGTGTAATTCTAATATTCATCGGAGTTGTATGCAGACCAGATTCTAAATCAGCAATGAACTCTTTAGAAACAGTATCTCCAAGAAGCTTCTTAATTTGTGCAACTTTTCTCACAGAGTTTTTAAGTTGCCACATGTGATCTGCGAACTCTCCACGAGTTACACTAGACCAACCAGGAATCTCTTTCCAAAAGTCATCGTTTCTAAAATTACGGTGCTCGAGATCTGGGATCTTTGAGTGATCCACAATCTTTGAATTCATATATCTCTCCCTATTTATTAATTACTTTCTAAATTTAATGTGAAACTTTGGTCTCACCAATTTTCTTCTCGCACGATTAAGTTCACGTCCACTCAATCTGTGTAGAGATCTCTTTGCTGCTTTATATTTCTTGTAAGTAGCATAGTCTCTCTTTTTAAAATCTTCCAACACTTCAAATAACTCTTTAAACGAAAGTGGTGTTTTTGCGATTTTTTCTTTTGAGTCGAGCTCAGCATAGAGGGCCTCACCAACTT
Organism: Bacteriovorax sp. MedPE-SWde; assembly: GCA_001874305.1. Taxonomy (GTDB): domain Bacteria; phylum Bdellovibrionota; class Bacteriovoracia; order Bacteriovoracales; family Bacteriovoracaceae; genus Halobacteriovorax_A. The sequence goes on from MPCU01000014.1 coordinate 28,275, forward strand.
TGTCTAATGTTACAAAGAGATTCATTTGTTTAACCGTCATATTCGTTGGAAATTTTTCCTCTAGACTTGCTAAAGAACTTATCCAGCTTGAACGCCTCATTAACCACGCAAAGGAATGTCCGATACTATTACCAAAGGTTGGTCTGAAATTATAGCCATCTTCTTCCATCCACTGAAAAATCTTCGTCAGAATTGCATCTTTGAAGCGAGAATCTCTTAATTTATTAGGATTACGCCATTCTGCAACAATTTCAAAACGGGGATCAAACTGGATTTCACCTGGACCAAATGTGTCAAAAGTATCGATATTTTTCTTATTAACTTTTATTCCAATGCGATTTAAGAATTTAATCTGGCCAGGTTTAAACTTAGTCTTATACAAAGGTAAATCCATATCTTGAGAATAAAGCTTCTTTGATGCTTGTTTATAGCCATGGTAAATAACTTCAGAACAAAAGATCTCAGAATCATCTTGATAGACCATAGAAAAATCATAAGGAATATTTTTTTTCTTTTTCTTCTTATAGGCCTTAGTAAAGTCGTACATGTACTTTCCGGCCTCGTGTGCTAATTTAGAGTCCTTCATTCTAAAGACAACTGTTCGAGCATTCTTTTGATCAATATGTACTTTTATAGGAGCTACTACATTTCCAATTTCAATATGTGCTTCTGAAGTATAGAGCTTCTTTTTTTCATCTTTATATACAAGTGTAAGATGTGAGAACTGAGAGTCATCGTCACCTATTCGTGCAATCGCAGCACTTGAATATGCGTTCCCTCTAGACAGGATAACGTCCCCTGACATTAAGTCTTTATGACTTGAAAAATTGAAATTTGGATTAACGACAAAGTGAGTGTCATTTCCTTCGAGTGTTGTGTAATTTATATTACCGGCCTTATTACCTTGATGCGAAAGTTCAACAAAGTAGTCTTCAAGGTAGCGCATCACTCTTACAATATTCTTAATGCTAGTTAGGCAACTCTTAGAAGCAGCATCAGAAACTTTTAAAACCTTCATTTTTTCTTTTATTTCTAGTCTTATGAGAAATGATGTTTTAACAAAGTCATCCATTTGTTCTTTTGAAAAATTCGCAAGTTCTATAGACTTTGAATCAACGTTATAAAGATCCTTATAGAATTGATTTAGCTTCGTAGAACATTCATAAACATCTGTAGTTCCAACTTGAACTGCATTATCGATATTGTTAAGAATGTCCATAAATTTTGAATTCTTTAGCGATGAAGGATGTCTTTTAATACTATTGGTACAACTTAATAAAGAAGCAACCATAACCATAGGTATGAAAAATTTCTTCATATTATCTCCATATTTTTTTTAAGCACAACTTTTCTTATCAACTGAATAGAACTCTTGTTTATTTAAACGCTCTGCTCTTCTAACTTCAGCAATAAGCTTGTTCTTATGTAGAGTTATCTCTTTGGGTTTATATATCCAGGAACACATTTCCTCGAGATTTTGAATACATTCGATCATCATACGAATAACTTTCTTGTGACCCTGCATATTGTCACTTCTACTGGCCATGTAGGTTACATCTTTAATTGCCTTACAATAATCTGCAATTTCAGAATACCCCATTGTGGCAGCTGTACCGTAAATACGATCTACGGCCTGTCCAAACTTTTCAAAAAAGCTTCTATCAACGTGATCTATCTTAGTTTTCATCATCTCTGTTAGGTAGCCAGAAAGCTCAACTTTAATAAGCTTAACTTCATCTACAAAAACATCTGTCATTTCATTCGCTGACATATTTCCTCTCATTTAGTAAATCTCAGTATCTTATCGTCGGGTATCAACAAAATACTTAACATATCCCGAAAAATTGATAAGAATAGTTTGATATAATCAAAGGAAGATTTATGAAAATTCAACAAGTTAGAAGACTTGGTCTATCAATATTAGTTATATTTCAAGTACTTACATATGCCGACACACCTGAATTAGATATGGATATGTCAATCTATGGCTTTGGCGCGGACAGTACACAAGTCTACGCACTTAAAGGTGGGATGCGCTTTGGTGTAGAGGCCAAGGGAAAAATCACGAAGACGCTAAGCTATCATGGAAAGATGAATATTTTCTTTGAGGAAGGTACACATACAGCACTCAATAATAGCTCATATGCTACGGCGACAACATATGGAATCGAAGAAGCTGAAGTAATATGGCAACCTCTAGACTTCTTTAAATTCAATATTGGTGTACATCTTATAGATATCGATCATGCTCCACTATTCATAAATGCACCTTCTCTAGGACTTGGCCAAACTATAGACCTTGTAGACTATGACAATTTTGAACTTACTGTATTTGCAAGACAGAATGTTGTCAGTGTAAATAGCACGCAAAGCAGAACAGGAAAAATTGGTGACCGTGCTGCATATTATATGCTCGGAGGTATTCACTCTAAAGTCATGACTTCACCATTTAACTTATATTTTGATTATAATTATTTTTCATATGAAAAATTATCAGCACCGTTAGCAGAAACTTCAAGATTTAGAGGAAACACAGTAACAGGTACTGGTGATTCGGCATCTTTCTTTAATGATTATAAAGGTCATGATATTTCTGGTGCGATTGAGTTCTTTTTTCTTTTACACAAGATAAAGTTCTTCGCAGAGTACCTAAATAATTCAGAGTCAAAAGACACAGGTCTACTATTTGGAACAAAACTTTCTTTAACGAAGAATCATGCTTTAAGATTCGACACTTTTGAAAATGAAGCTGACACACTCCCTGCAATTTCTGTTTCTCCTTCATATGGTGGAACTAATAGAGAAGGTCAGCGAGCAAGTTATATTTATAATGAGGGTACAAGTACTATTACGATAGATTATTATAAAATGAATACCATCGACAGTTCTATCTACCAAGATGATCTACAAATTCTATCTCTCGAATACTCAATGGATGTTTAAAAATGGGAATACTTCTCGCATATACAAGATACTTTCTGGCCGCATTGGCCATCGCTATAATTAGTTTTCTTTGCTCAATCGTTTTTCTTTTTAGACCTGCTCACCCAGGAAATACATTTCTTTCAGCAAGACTAATAGGTTACGTTGGCTGCTGGATCTTAGGTATGAAAGTTGAACTTGAAGGAAGTGAACACTTTAAAAATAATAAGCATGCTGTAGTCATCTCAAACCATCAATCAAACTTTGATATCTTCTATGTTGGAAGAATAGTGCCAAGACGTACAGTCAGTGTTGGAAAAAAGAGTATCGTATACTTTCCATTCTTTGGTCAAATGTATTGGCTGGCCGGAAATATCCTTATAGACAGAGGAAATAGAAAGAAGGCCTGGAGCGTAATGGACAAGGCAGTTGAAGCTATCAAAAATAAAAAGGCCTCAATCTGGATTATGCCGGAAGGAACAAGATCAAAAGGCAGAGGTACTCTCCCATTTAAAAAAGGTGCATTTGTTACCGCGATTAAAGCACAATGCCCAATCGTTTCAGTGTGTATCTCGTCATTTGATAAGCATATAGATTTAACAAGGTGGAAATCGGGTACAATGAAAATCAAAGTTCTTCCACCAATTCAAGCAGAGGGCCTAGAAATGGATGACCTTCTCGAACTTAAAGATAAGGCATATGGTCTCGTTTCAAGGACTGTTGAAACACTAGATAATAGCTATATTTGACACTTTCCCCACAAAAGTGAAAACGATTGTATTCTTTATGTATTTACACGTGCTTAGACACCTGTCATAATTTCATATGGATTTCAAAACAGATATTTTGGATGGAGTTACACGCTCTATCGACGCCAAAGACTTAAAAGACTTTCTCTTTCTTCAAGGAAAGTATCACGCTCAAGACCGCTTTGTTCAAATGGAAATGTTACGTATTGTTTCTCAAGGACGCATATGTGAGCTGCTTGATGATACTGAGGCCAATCTTGCAATAGATAAGCATATGAGAGAGCTGGGTATTTATCATTACTCAGTTATTGAAGAAGAACAACTATCTGAACATGGAAAAAAGTTACTCACATCTTATTGTGACGGCGTGAATTCTCGAATTTCTCAGTCAATTCCACTCGAATTTACAATAATGGGTCATCGTCCAGAGAAGTGGAAAATAGCAGATTGTATTGTTTCGATTAAAGCAATGGCGTACCTCGGTCTAGCTCAAGGCCAGCAAGATCTTCAAAAGCTCTTTATTCAAATGGTAAAAAATGGTGTTCCTTCTGATAAAATTAACTCTCTTTCGCAAAACCAAATGGGAGATTTAACAGAGGAGATTATACACCTCATTAAGAAAGTTAACCTATATAATCCTCTCATACCAGAGTCTTATAATTTCCTAAAAAATATCCCAAAAGTTCAAGCATCTAATAACTGGCTCTTTAAGAATGAGTCTGGAGAAGTTCTCCATGCAAGTGACCCTCATCTAGAAGTCAATAGATTGCCAGCAGTTTGGTATGAAATGAAAGCAACTGTAGCAAACTCTAAATTATTTGGTATCTCCATGCCTGGTGTTCCAGGAATAGTAATGGGAAGAAAAGATGGACTGAGCTTTTCATTCACGTATGGCTTTATGGATATGATTGATTTCTTCATTGAAGAAGTTAAAGACAACAAGTTTAGAGATGGATCAGAGTTTATAAACTTTGACGTTAGAAGAGAAGTAATCAAGAGAAAGAAGAAAAATGACGTAAAGGTCATAATAAGAAAAACTCAATCAGGGGTACTTGATGCTCCAAGTGATAGTCCTCTACTCACGGATGGAATTTATCTTTCAACTGCATGGTCATGTAGAAGTAATGGATCAGCAAAGACACTCGAATCTATCCTAGGAATCTTTGAGTCCAATAGTGTTGATCAATTAGTTGAACATACGTCTAATGTAAGTATCAGTTGTAATTGGCTTATCGCAGACGATAATGGCTCAATGGCATATCAACAATCAGGATTATTACCAAAACGAAAGTCTACAGGACTCGTTCCTTTAATTGGCTGGATTGAAGAAAATAGATGGTCAGGAATCTACGAAGGTCATGAGCTTCTAAGCTTTAAAGAAAACGAAAGAAACTCAATAGTAACCGCTAATAATCTCATCGAGAGAGATGGATTTCCTAAAGCGATAAATGCACCAATGGGAGATTATCGCCACGACAGAGTTGTAGAATTATTAAAAGAAAAAAAGAACCACACTATAGAAGACTTTAAAAGAATTCAATCTGACTTAGTGTCACTACAGTCAAAGAAATTCCTTAACAAGTACAAGGACAACTTTAAAGATTCGAAGTACAGCACTCTCCTCGATTGGGATTACTCGTATTCAACAAACTCAAAGAAAGCAGTCGTATTTGAAGAATTTTATCGAGTTCTCACTAAGAAGTTTTTTAGTGAACACTTAATGAATAAAGAAGAGATACTTTTTTGCCTCGACCAAACATCATTTATCGCTGATTTCTACGGACTATTTGATCGCCTCTTTCTTGAAGAAATCTCGGAAGAAGAAAGTAAGCTATGGTTCTCTAATCGTAAAAAAGAGGAATATATAGATCTGGCCCTAGATAAAATGACATCATCAGGAAGACTCTGGGGAGAGATTAATAAAATCGATATGAACTATATACTCCTTGACGGAAAACTTCCGGCCTTCATGGGTCTAGATAAAAGAGATGTGCAAATTCCGGGAAATAGAGCAACGATAGTTCAGGGACAGGTGTTTAATGCACATGGTAGAAAATCATCATTTTGCCCATCATGGAAACTCATTACAGATATGAGCACAGGAGATCTCTACACAGTTCTACCTGGAGGACTTAATGATCGTCCCCTTTCAAAGCTTTTTAAATCTGACTTAAATAACTGGATAAGTTTCGGATATCGCAAGAATTCTCTCTAATAAATTTGCCAATAAACGTCCTCTATAAGTATCATATTTATAGAGGATAAATTTATGAAATTATTACTTTGTATCATCACCACTTTTAACATTTTTGCAGTCTCTGTTGGAGAAGTTATCTTTACCAAAGGTGATGTCTCTGTTGAAGTAGGAAATAAGAAAAATACACGTAAGATAAACAAAGGACATAAGCTTCAATTAAATGAAATCGTGGTGACAGGAAAGAAGTCTCTTGCAGTAATAAAGCTTAAAGACAAGAGTACTTTAAAAGTAGATAAGAATTCTAAAATGAGAGTATCTTCAATATTAAAGAAGTTAACACCTACTAAAGTTGAAATTAGCAAGGGAGCGGTTTTCTTTAATATCATCAAGAAGAAAGCTGTTGGCAAGAAAAACCCAGTTAGTTTTAAAGTACAAACCAGAACTGCTGCAATGGGAGTGCGAGGTACAACCTTCTTCGTATCAGCATCTGGTAAAGACAAGAACTATGATACATGGATGTGTGTTAAAGAAGGTATTGTAGAGGCAAAAAGACATAAGTCGACTAAAGCAGTACTAGTAAAAACAGGAGAAGGCGTAAAACTTTCAAGAACAGAAAAGGTTGATAACCCTAGACCACTACCATGGACGCAAGGACTCAACTGGGAATTTAATACTCAAAAGAATATTGAAAACAAAGTGGATATAAGCAATGCATACAAAGACATACTTGATCAAGATTACGACTAGTTTACTATTAACAGGATTCGTTCTGGCCGGAGCAGTTCCCGCGACGGAAGAAAAGAACGCAAACCCTTACGGTATTTTTAGAATATTTAAAAATATCGATAAGAAACACAAATTTGTTGGTTCTTACTTTTATAGAAGAGATAACGACAGAAATATAACTGGTCTAGAATTATCTTTAAGAAGAAAAGTCAGTAAATTCGTTTCCTATGGAATAGAAGCAGATGTTAGGACAGGTATGCGCCATGATGATGACTGGGTCTGGAAAGATGCAAAGTGGTCATGGGAAGACGATAGTGAACCAGAGCTTGGTACTTCATTATTTTTAAAATTTAAAAGAGGCCTCTATTTTCTACCTGGTACAAACTGGGTTGGCTCAATAAATCTTAAAACTCACAATAACTGGACTAAGACGCTTATGACGCTAAAGCCAGAGGCGTCACTTACCTATATTCATTTTGCTAATGGTAAGCCTATCTACAACATCTATACAAAAGTTCAATATTATATACCATTGAACTTTGGGCAAGATGACATCTATCAGAAATGGCTCTACCTTGGAACTATGCTACACTGGAAAGATAACCTAAAACCATTTCTATTTGTGGCGTACAAGGAAGAAAACTGGACACAGTCTAAAGACTTCGAAGAGAGACTACCAAATGAAGAATACTCTTCAAAAAGTAAACTCTCTTATATCGGAATTGGACTAAATTACTACCTAGACTAGGTACGCGCGTCCGTATCGTGAATACCACTACTTAAAAGACCTATTCAAAATGCTCAAGTGAAAACTTGAGCTACTATTACTTGGTTTAAACCTTTCGCGATTCAATCCTTGTCTAATAGTGTCTTCAAAGTCACTCCCGAACCTTTCTTCAAACCAACTCTTTTCTTCATGATAGTTTATATGTGGCCTATAGTTAAAAAGCTTAACTTCAAGTTTTGAGAAATGTAGTGAACTATATGGATAACTGTAACAGTCCTTCGTTATATTCGCTCTTACAGGATTCTGATAGATGTAGCGATAAACATTCATAAGATAATTATGATCTTCAACAATTGACCACTTATAACGATTACTAAACTTTTGATTTATTACACCTGATTTTTTGGAAATGAGCTGACTTAATCTCAAATTGAAGAACATCATGAAGCGATCAATATTGGCCTCAGGAGTTGTAATCAGCATATGATAGTGATTAGACATAAGAACATAACTATGAAGAGTGACATCCACTTTCTTGAGTGCATAGAGTAATGCTTCTTTGCATATGTCCCACACTTCAGACACTGGAATCTCAAACCATGTTCGATTATTTGTTCTTGTTATTACATGATAAGGTAAATCATTTTGGCGTATTAGTTTTCTTCTTGGCATGGATCGATGTTGCAACAATTCATTACCAACATCAACTTATTCAAAATTAATTAGAATGATATTTTAAAAGTGAATAAGTCTTTGTATTTACGATATGGACGCGCGTACCTTTTAGACGGCCACGGTAATTCTTACAAAACGGCCATAAATAATACTTCTCTATATTACAATCATCCTAATAACTTAAAATTCAATTTGCTTTACAGGAAGAGATTATGAAGAAGTCATTATTCATTGCAATAACTATGCTTACAACACTTGCAAATGCAGGCGTAACGACAAAGCTAAATGATCTTGACAAGCATCTCGATAGCAAACTGCAAAAGCACATAAAAGAAATGAGACCCTTTGTAGAAAGAGGGAATTCAAATGCAAAGCTCTTCTTTATCCCACATGAAAGAGCAGAGATAATTAAATCAACTACTGAGTTTTTAAATGAGCTAAAGAAAGTTGAAGCTTATAAACCAGATAAGTCACATGGACTTCGCTCGAAGAAAAGATCACAGAGAAACTACACAAGGCTTCTAGCAAAAACAATTAAGTATAAATATCTCGCAAAATATCTAAACTTCTCATTTTTAGGAATGAACCCTTATGTCGCAGTATTAAGTGAAGACGACAAAGAAAGGGGTCATAGTGCGAAGGCCTTTAGAAAGAGCATTAGAAAGGCCCTAAGACAAAGTTGGGATGTCCTTAATAGAAAAAGTAATATTGACGATCACAGAAGTGGCAAAGAAGAGCTTGATGACAATGCCTTCTTTCACCTATCAGACTTATCAAAAGATATCTCAGGCTTTAAAAAGCTTGAAAGTAAATATAACCAACTTTCAGATGAACAAGAAGAAATCTTAGAAAATAATGTAAGAGATTACATGCTAAATATCTATGAATTAAAAGACACTATTAAAGATATAGACTGGAAAGTAGGGGCCTACTCGCCTCTTTATCATTTAAAAGTATTTCTCCTTAAAGCTGCTAGTTATATTGCCCTTCCTGGTAAGCATAAAATATCACTAGAGACACTTAAGAAAGTAGATCCAATAATGGCACCTGGTGATATAGGACTAATTCAGAGATATAACAAACTTAGTAATATAGTTTTTAAAGGCAATTGGACCCATAGTTTAATTTACCTTGGTAAATACTCAAAAATGGCGAGCTTCTTTAATAAAGACGAAGAGACGCAAGAGACATTTAAGAATAAATGTATTTCAGAAAAACTTGCGTGTGACAGCTTCATTAGTTACTTAATGGCAAAGCACCCAAAACAGATGTCCAAGTATATAAAATCTGATTCAGATAAAGACCCAATTGCAACAATAGAGGCCTTAAAGCCAGGTGTAATCTTATTCACTATGAAAAAGAGTATGGGCTGGGATAACTTAGCGATAGTTAGACCAAAACTTTCAAAACGTGACAAAGCACTATCGATTGCCACAGCATTTGATAACTTAGGTAAACCATATGACTATAACTTTAATGGACAGACGAATGAGAGATTTGTTTGTACAGAGCTTGTAAGCTACTCATATGCAGCTAACCCAAACATTAGTAAGAAGGGCCTTAGCTGGGAAATGAATTATGTAATGGGAAAGCCAGTAATGTATGCATTTGACGTGCTTGAGACCTTTTTTAAGCGTGAGCAATCAGGAAATCAAGAGCTTGACCTTGTCCTCTACCTAAAAGGATCAAAGGGCGAATATGGAAAGTCTCGCAATGGAACTCGTGAAGAGCTATTGAGCACGCTTGATCTAACTGATTAGGCCTGACCAAAATTTATGCTAAATAACAAGGCCGTGTCTAAATATTAGACGGCCTCTTCTCTACATCTTACTAATAACACGTTCAAAGTCTGGCACTTCAATTGCAACATATATCCCCAAAGGGGAACTAATGTATAAACTGAAGTCGGTATATTTCTATCTATTTCTATCTGTCGTAATCACGTCATGTGGTTCGAAAGATAGTGATGAGCAGAGGCCTGCGAACTTCGTAGTTAATCAGATCCAATTAGTAGACCTAAAGACCACAAAATCTACAAATAAATCAGGCCCATCAGAACTTAAAGATACTGCACACTACTTTTTAAAAGTATGTCTTAAAGATCCGGCGGTTGGAAATCCAATAAGAGACCACGAGTTCAAAGCTACACTAGCAGGTGAATCTCAAGCAGTTAAAACTGACTTTGATGGATGTTTTACTTGGTTTGGTAATATCCCATACTCAATGCTCAAATGTGAAAGCTATAAGAAAGAAGAGTTCAGACTTGAAGGGCTTGGAAATTATTCTGGATCTATTCAAGCTCCTCTATACTTTAACCCAACAAATATATCATCTAAGTCTTTCTTTGATGGAAGATACCAGACACCTAATAAGCTTAGTGCTGATAATTGTAATGATACAAAATTTAGAATATCAAATGTGTCTTTAACAAGAGTAAAAAATAATGAGAACCTTGAATTTAATGTAGATATGCAACCAATGCTTGAGAGAACTCTACTTGATGGAGCTCTTCATAATATCAAATTAAGCTCAGCTGGTGAATTCAATGTAAGAGCAAGAATAATAACAGAAATAAACGGTGAAAAAATTGAACTAACGAGCACTGAAAGTACAGCTTCTCTAACTAATCAGAATATGAAGTTAGCACTAGTTTTCAGTATGCCAAAGATCGAATTTCCATCGAATGATCTTCAATACCAGATGGAGTTAAGCATAACTCCCCTAGCAAATGAAGCTTTTAAGACTTTTGTAGGTGTTATCAAATCAAATGATATCTTCTTTAAACAAAGTACGAAAATTGTAGAAATTGAAGAATCAATATCATCTCAGAAGATATCTCCAAAGACTATTGGAGTGAGTTCAACTAATAGAACATCAAACCATATACAGGCCAAAGAGATTATTGTTGTCTCGACTGAAAATATTGGTGAAAATGATTATTCTCAAGCAAAGACTAAGAGGCTATCTCTTAAGACATGTTTCTATAATAATCTCGCACAATTTGCTAGTGAACCTGTAGCAAATAAATCTATAAAGGCAACAATTGGACAGAAGAATTATAAGGTTAAACTACAACAAAACAATCCAGAAACAGATGAGACAGGTTGTTTAAACTATGATCTTTTCGTAGACTACAAACTATTTAACTCAAGAAATTGGAATGACGAGACGATCACTTTTACAATTGATAACGCAAAGTCAATTAAAAGAGATATTCAACTTAACCCTTGGTCTAAATCAAGAGTACTTAGAGATAAGAAATACTCAAAAATCACAAGTGAGTTAATCGATAATAACGAATCAATTATTCACTTAGATAAAATCACATACGGACAGTTAGGTAATGTTGATGACTCATACTATGTAAATAAGTATGCTGATCTCTTTTACAAGAAGAAATACTTCTTAGAGTTCTATCCATTTGTTAAGTACTCAAAAAGTTTTCAAGAAGAGTCTTCTCTTAAGTCTCTTAACTTTGGAAAGTTAAATGTAAAGATATCACTCTTCGCTCTAAGTGCTGATAAGACAGAATTAAAAGATACAGACTTTTCTAAGTTAACTCTTCTCTCTGCTACACAGAAGTCAGCAAAGGTTGATTTATCAGGAAGATTATACATTGAGCCAACGCTTCCACTAGAAGTAACAGACGCCCTACACCTATCTGTTAAGTCAGTATTACTTGTAGAAGTCATACCAACAGAGGGACTTGAGGGACTAGCATCTCGAAAATTTGTAATAGATTTCTTTGGAACAGATTCAAAAACTTCAAAGAGTGCTTTCTCTATTGCTAACGAAGTTACATATGACCAACAAGAGCATATCAATTACTTTATTGAAAAAGGTCATGCCTTTTCTAAAGGCCTTGATAAGAAGCTATCAAAGGATAACAACTCATTAAAATTATTTAGAGAGAATTTAAAAGATGTAAATAAAGTTTCATTCTCTGAATTCAAAGACCTTAAGCAAGTAAAAGACTCAGGACTTGACCACAAGAGCATGAGAGTTCTTATGCAAATAAAGGACAAAGTTCCAAGTTCTATTAGAGACTCACTTTGTAATATGATGAACAAAGGTACTTTAAACTATTTTGATAGAAAAGAATGTAAGGAAAACTTCTATTCACAGATTAGAGTAAAAGGTGCAGAACACATTACAGGAACTGTGAATCTTGATGATTTTTCAAGAGATAATGATGTTTCAAAAGCATCAGTAATTCCAGGATCAGAAGAGAACGACGGATCAATAAACAGAGGATACGCTTTCATGGCAGCAAAGGGCTATAGGGCATCTGAGGCATGGGGAACAAACGATTCCACAACAGAGAGTATTTCAGCAAGTTTATATTATGATGGTCCACCAAGTGTATTCTTGATGACTGCAGGTGTAACAAAATCACACTCAGCTTTTAATGAGAAAGTTAACGCGAAGATGCACATGATGTTTACGAGAACATTCTCTACATTAACACCAGTAAAACTAAATTATAACTCAATATCAGTTAACTTCCCTGCCTATGTTCAGAGATGTTTTCTCATAGAGAATCTAAAAGATAACAAGAATAGCTTCCACGTATGTGAAGATAGACCACGAAGAAAGTTAGTTACAGAAAAATGGTACTTTATTGGTGAAGCTGATGCCAAGACCCATGGGGTTCTAACTGATGGAATTGAAGTTGGTGAGAAAACTAACTTAAAGATTATCAGAGGTGAAAAGAACTTTAAACAAGTTTGGAGTATGTTTGAAAAAGAAGATACGAAAACTGTTATCGCTGAGATGGAAGACTTCAGCCTCGGTGAGAAGTTTTTAGAATACAAAAATAATAATACACTAGATATAGGACTTGAAACTACGAAATCGAGCAGTTTTCCAGGATTGCTAAGGTAAAATTATGAAAAAGACACTACTACTATTTATCCTCTCATTAACTTTTACATCACAGGCCATGGCCTCTAGTTGTAGAATGATTAAGGTTCTCAATAACAAGCTTGAGGAATCAAGAGCACAGTATAGAGAACTTGAGGAAGCTGTATTTCTTAGTGAAAAGCTTCAAGAAGCAAATTCATGGGGAGAATGGTCAACTATTACTGAATCAGAAGAAGGCGGACGCTCAATACTTACTGCTAAAGAAGTTGATATCTTATTACTTCTTGATCTACTAAATGACTCTAAAGATGGTATCTATAAAGAAATGGGATATAAGGCAGGAGTTCTTGGAACAACGGTAGCTTTTAATTTTGTTGGTGCTAGAATCATCAATAAATTACTTGCTCACGGTTATAAGGCCGGATTCATGAAGAAAATTCAAAAACTTATAATAGATGACGTAGACAATACAAAGAAAGCACAGAAAATTAAACACCTTGCAACAGTGCTAATGCTAGCTGCGCCTGCTTATATTGGATATAAAGAGTACCAACTTTACCAATTACTGCAAGAGGCAAAGAGAAAGATCGAAGTCATTGAGGACGTTGCTGCTGATCTTCCAGAACTCGCAATTTTAGAAGAAAGAATAATCAGTGATCAACTAAGAATTGAAGAGATTGAATCTAGGCTTGATGTAAGCTGTGAATAAAACCAAAATGACTGTTACCAAAATAATTATTGTTAACAGTCTTCAGGTACTTCATAAACATCCTTACAAATATTCTTATATTCTATGTAGACCTCATCAGATTGACCTTCCCAGTCACTTTTAAAATCCTTAAGACATTTATATACACTCTCGCAACTAGGTCTTGAAAGCTCTTTAAGTTCAGTAATAGTATCATCAAGAACTCCATTCACGTCTCTTAGAGTCTTCTCTTCCTTATTTACATCATTAATTTGCTCGTAGGTAATATAGAGGTAAAACCCACTTATAGTGTAGCTATAGTATTTTCTAAATACTTCATACTTCTTTTTAAGATTGAGAAGACCTTGATCCTCACGAGATAGAGCATAGTATGCATTCTTCAGCTCTGTAATATCTTTAATATGAAAGAGTGATCTTTCGGCATCAAGTCTAAAGTTTGGAAGTTTTAAAGGAGGCATTCCAAAAATTACTGGAGAATAGGATAATAACTCTAAACCATACTTTAGGACTATAGAGAGATCTGATGCTTCACCATCTGAAAGCTTCTTCAATGCTTCACTTGTTAAGCGGTCTCTAATCAATCTTTCTAAAGCAAAGCTCTTGCTTTGAGTTATAGACTTTATCTTTACTGATTTAGAAATATAGTTTTCTAATGAGCCTCTTAGTATAAAACGAGTAAGCTTATCTTCCCTTGTACTGTCTATCATTTGTTTATGGTAAAAAGACTTCAGTCCCTTTTGTTTCATTAAATAATTTGCAAGAGAGATATTTTCTTCATCTATAATCGTGTCTATATAGGCCAAGTAATCTTCAGTTGAGTCAAACTTATTTTGAGCGGATTCGATCTGTCCATTAGAGTACTTCTCAAGTGCTTCTTTATATTTTACGCGATTATATTTTACATCAGGTTGAAATGAGCTAAGTGCATTCTTACAGCTTCCTAAAAAATGTTCTACAACACTTGCAGGATTACGCAAATTATAGATTGCAGGGCGAAGTTTTAAAACTCCAACCATAATAACTAAAATAGCAACAACAATACCCCATTTCTTCATTAAAAGACCTTCGCCTTAGCTTGTATGAATGAATAATAGAAAACTGCATTAGGATCATTTGACACAGTTTTAAGTTCTGCACTTGCTTTAGCAACAGTCTCTTCATCAATATACTTTTCTTTAATTAATTGTTCACTTGCTGACAAAAGAAGCTCAGTCCAAAAGTCGATAAATTCCTTTCTCTTTCCAGGTCTTCTATTATCAAGATGCCATGTCTTAGTTTCGACTTTAATATCCTTATAGCCTTGCTGCATCAGAAGGTTTCCAAGCTTTGCTCCAATAAATGGATCCCCTTTCATGTCATACTGGTAATCATTAAAGGCCATCCAATATTTCCATACATTTGGAGAATATGGCTCGAGAAAGAAACTTGAGTTTAGAACTTCTGTAATATATACGGTCGAACCTGGTCTACAGACTCTCCTAACTTCACTCAATGCCTTACTTGGATTTGGGACATGTTCTAATATCCAACAAAGAAAGGCACCATCAAACTTATATGACTCAAACTCGATATCGGTCGCATCCATATTATGAAGCGTGTATCTATCTTTAGCATAAGATAACTTATCTAAACTATTCTTTGCTGAACCTAGTTGATTATCACTTCTATCAATACAAGTAATATTCATATCGGGAAATCTTCTTAAAAGAATCTCTGTCTGAGCTCCAACACCAGAGCCTACTTCAATTAGGTTCTTAACTTCACTAAGATTTATATCTTTGTATACAGTGTGTTCAGTGAACTGGGCCTGCTTTCTTAGACGATTTTGTTCAGTATCATCAAAGCCATGCAGATAGGGGAATTCTTCTTTCTTTATGTCATCACTCATAATTTCTCCAGCATCAGATATTGTACAACCTATCGGAATAAGGCTTAAGAATCTTATTTTTTGTGGCCAAAACGGACTATTTCGTTTAGGTATAAGACAGAAAATTAAGGAGTTAGCATGAAATTAGTCTTAGGAAGTTCTTCGAAATTTAGAAAAGCACAACTTAGTCAATTACAAATAGACTTTGATAGTTTTTCTCCCGATATAGATGAAGACTCAATTAAGACCTCGGGCCTCACACCATATGAAATCTCAAGGGAGCTAAGTCTTAAAAAAGCATATGCAGTTTTAGAAAACTTTCAAGACTCAGTGGTAATTGGAGCTGATCAAGTATTAAATTTTGAAGGTAGAATATTTTCAAAGCCAGGTACTGAAGAGAAGGCAATTGAGCAGTTAATGGAGCTTTCAGGAAAGACCCATGAACTTATAACAAGTTATGCACTAGTTTCAAAAAATAAAGTTATTGTGGAATCAGTGATATCTAAAATGACACTGAGAAACCTAACAAAAGAACAAATAGAAAAATATGTTAGCATTGATCAGCCTCTTTATAGCTGTGGATCTTATAAACTAGAAACATTAGGAATCTCATTATTTGAGACTATTGAGTGCCCTGATCATTCTGCAATTATCGGACTACCTCTTATTTCTTTGACAACTAATCTATTACAATTTGGAATCAATATATTATAGGGATCCCTTAGGATCCCTCATTCTTTTTCTATAAATCTGCTAAACGCTTCGCTTCAATCTTTAACTCAATCTCGACTTCTTCACCAACAACAGGCCCGGCCTCAATTACATCATTCCATTTTAAACCAAAATCTGATCTATTAATTGAAGTCTTCGCCTTAAATGCAACCCTTTTAACATCATAAGCTTCAACGGTTCCTAAGAACTTTGACTTAAGAGTAACCTCTTTTTTTACACCAGCAATTTCCAGTGTTCCAACAATATTAAATTTCTTCCCCTTAATGTCAGTAATTTTCTTAGACTTAAAAGTCACACTTGGAAATTTCTTAACATCAAAAAAGTCAGCACTTCTTAAATGCTTATCTCTTTTAGAGTTTGCTGTGTTAATAGATTTAGCGGATATTTTCACATCAACTTTTAAGCTCTTCACAGATTTTGGATTAAAATCTAATGAACCACTAAAGGCATCAAATGAGCCCTCTACAGAACTAATAACAAGGTGATCTATTTCAAAACCAACTTTAGAGTGGGCCGTATCCACAGTCCACTTCTCAGAAACTGACTTATCCTTTGCATAAGAGAAATTAAAATTCAAAGCGCATGCAACAACTAACAATAATATCTTCTTCATAATATCTCCTATTTAAGAGAGTAGGCCTTACCTATGAGTAAACCCTTCTCAACATATATTTGTACGTGAACACCTGAAATATCAGATTCTTTAATAAGCCCTTTTCGACTTTCAAACTCTTTTGGAACTGGTACTTGATAAACAGTGTAGCGAGTCCCAACTGTATCTTTATATTGTAACTGGGCCGCTGTTACTCCCTGAATGGAACAGTACCTGGCACCAACTAAGCTCTTATCACTCGTATATGTTGAGTTTATAATTGCAAAGTCGAGTCTTGATAATTTTGAACTGATAGCAAAGAGGTTACTAGTCTCAATCTCAGATGGCATATTCTTAATATGGTTCTTTACTACTTCATGTAGAATATTATCTTCTAATGATCTCGTGACCTGAGGGAAGCCCACAAGTACAACAGCAAACAATATAGAAAGTGTTGCAAAGCCAGTCACAAAGATATTCCAGGAAAATAAAGGCCTAGACGTTTTACCTTCCAAAGACTGGAGCTTTTCTAATCTCTCATTGGACAACTCAATTGAAGAGTAATGATCTCTAACTTTACTTTTAAAATCATTCATCATTACCTCCCTTGTTCAACACTTTTAGTATTCGTTTCTTAAAATTGTGAATTCTCGTTAGTATAGTTCCTTTAGAAACTTCTAACTGCTTAGCAATCTCACTGTAACTCATTCCTTCATAGGCCCAGAGAAATAAGATTTCACGTTCTTTTGAGTTACAATGATCTAAAACAACTTTAGCATCATACTTCTCAAGACCTTGCCCAAAGTCTTCTACTTCAAGCTCAACCTCTTCATCACTAAACTCAAGTCTCGAGTCACTTCTGATAGTATTAACATATTCATTCTTTATCATTCTCATTATGTAGCGTCGGGGATATTGAATTTCAATCTGCTCCGACTTTACTAAGAATTTCTCGATTGAGGTATGTAGTACGTCATAACCAATATTTTCACATCCACAAATAGAAATGGAATATCGATAGAGATCGTTCAACTCTCCCCTGCTAAATATATTCATTTAAGACAACTCGCCGACAAGTAGGAATCCCCCTGCTCATCTTTTAAAATTGATATTGTCTCCATTATATCTTCATCTATTTCAATATTGGATAATTCTTTTTCATTTATTAACTTACCCCAAAAATCAAGTATTCCAAATGGAAGCTCAATTGATTTTGAAGATTGCTCAAACCAAAAGAAGTCTAGTTTTGCCAAATGTTTAATGTATCCCATTTCTTCGAGCTCATTTCTACTAGAGAGGTAATCTGCGAAGTCTTGTCCATACATATCAAGGTTGGGGCTTTCGGCCTTAGCAAGTCTTACAAATTGATCTATAAAGAACTTAAAATTATCGACGCCAAGAACCTTTTCACAGGAGAGAAAGACTTTCTCAATTTGTGTAAAATGAGAATTGTAATAATTTCTCTGATAGACATTAGTCAGATCATTAAGCTTTAAAATATCGTCATAGAATGATCTAGGCAGGTGCATAGAGCATCTCCTCGATTTGTACTCTCTCTTTGATAAACTCTCCAAAAGTAGGAAGATTATTATCTCTCTCATATACTATTGGACAATCACCCAGAACAGCTTCGGCCCTTTTCAAGAGCGTCCTTACCGATTCATTTACAGAACTACCATGAGTATCAACATAGATCCCATCAATAATCTCTGCACCAGCTATATGTATTTCTTTAACCCTGTCGTGATTTATTTTCTTAAGAAAATTTTCACTACAAATCCCATAGTTCATTTCATTCACCCAAATATTATTAAGATCAAAGAGAATATGACAGTCTGCCAATTCTGCGAGTTGATTAATAAACTCATATTCCTTCATTTCGGATTCTTCAAACTGATGATAGTACGAAAGATTCTCAACAAGTATCTGCCTCTTTAAGATATTCTGAATTTCATCAATCTTATTAGCAGTAGACTTAATAATCGAGTGACTAAAAGGATGTGGAAGAAGATCATGAAAGTAGTTTCCATCTAAAGCTTGCACGCTTAAATGGTCAGAGATTTGAAATGGATTAAACCTCTCACTTAAACTCTTTATCGAGTCTATATATTTTGAATCTATTTTGTCATCACTACATAAGTTCATTCCTACGCAGTGAAATGAAATAGGATATAACTCTCTTACCTTCTCTAGTTTTTTATGATGAGGGCCAAAGGAGAGCCAGTTATCAGCAATAACTTCTACAAAAGGAAGGTTTGGTTTCTTTTCTAGTAGCTCATCAATATAATCTAGGCGCAGATTAATACCTACGCCAGCAAGAGAGTTATCAATCATTACTTAATCGTTTTCTTTTTGTAGACAACACCACCGGCGATCTTTTCACATACACCTTGAGGAACATAAACCCATTCCTTCTTATCATTGTCTTTAACTGCCTGATTTGCACAATCATGACCATTTGCTCCACAGTCATTTGCACCTTTCTTTGCAATACCCTTACACTTTACAATAGTGTCACCGCTTTTCGCCCACTTTGGTGCTGCTTGAGCTTCACCAGTTGTTAATACAATTCCTGCTACTGCTGCTAAAAATAATGGTGCTTTCTTCATAATTTTTCTCCGTGTTAAAAGCTTTCTCATATATACGACGTATCAGAGACCTAAATGATTTTTTATTTTTTTAGGTACTTTACAAAAACGTGTCATTTCAGCCACATAGATCATTAATTCTTTTATTTATTCTGTAGATATGTGTATATCACTATCTGCTTGTTACAAAATTATTGAAAAAAGATTTAAATAGAACATGTACAAACATAGGTCTATAATCGGCCTATGGAAGAAAGAAAAAGAATATCAAAAGATGAAGTAAATGAATTGCCAATGTATGAGCTTGAAAACGAAGCAGAACTGATAACATCTAAGCAAAGATGTTTAGAAGTTATCCCTGAGTTAAAGTCAGTTAGCGAGCTTGGTTTTGATACAGAAACAAGACCATCATTTAATAAAGGTGAATCTTATAGTGTATCACTTCTTCAGCTATCTACTGAAAAGAAGAATTATCTCTTTAGAATAAATAAGTTTCCTCTTATACCTGAGCTTTTAGATATATTAGAGGATGAAAATATTGTTAAAACTGGTGTTGCCATTCATGATGATATTATTCATCTTAATAGAATTGCAAAGTTTACAGCTGGTGGCTTTATAGACGTAGCTGATCAAGCTAAGAGTAAAGGAATAATAACTTTAGGGCTTAGATCTCTAGCAGCACTTTTCCTAGATAAGAGAATATCTAAGAAGGCCAAGCTTTCAAATTGGGAGCAGCCTAAGCTTACACCTGCTCAGATCAACTATGCCGCTACAGATTCAGAAGTCAGCTTAAAACTATATAAGGCCTTAAAATAGGCCTAATGACTTATAGTTACTCGTTTTCTTATCTAGCTTAACAGTTATCTTACCCAGAGGACTCGGAAGTTCAACCTGTGTAACAACTCTTCTCTTTGGATCATAGACAATGAAACTTGGAAGCTGGTTTCTAACATGCTTAGGTGTACCAGTAGCTGGACGAATAATTAACTTCTTCATCCCTCTTTTGTGATTGGCAATTTTTATAGAAATCTTTATTCTCGTATTTTCTAAAACAACATAGAAATCAGTATCAACCAATGTATTCATGTTGAAGAATCTAGGAAGCATTATAAAAGATGCTAAATCATAGACTTTATCAAGGTCATTGAATTCAGAAAAGTCATCTCTAATATCACGATCAATTTTTTCTACAAAATTTTCAAGCGCGTGTTCTTTATTAAGACTGCTCCCTCCTAACCCGTAGTGAGAAAATTGCCCATTAGGAGCAAAAGTAAATGTAGAGCAATCAAACTTTGAGTTCTTTGCCTTTGGGTAAGAGCAGTAACTATTATATATTGGAGTTAAGTCCACTCGATTCAAAGAGATTTGTTGAACTTCTTTCTTTAGGGCACCTAAAAGATATATTTTTGTCTCTGATTTGATCGTATAGCTAGCAACAGGTGACAGAGTTTCATGGATTTCATACTTAAGAGTTCCGCTACCTACTAAGAACTTATTAAATTTATAAGAAAACGTGTCCGCTTGCGTGAATTGACTTGATATAAACAACACTAATAATAAGATAAGATTCTTCATTTCTAATTTTTCCTAAAAAGTTTAAAGAATAGATATGCCATAGGAAGTAACTTGAAAAGATAGGCCGTAAAGTTAACAGACCTTTGACAAAGAGAAACTAATCTCTATGCTAGAATAGACTATGCTTAAAAAAATTCTATTTATTAATATTCTCCTTGTAATCTTCTATTTCACTACAGAAAGGTTATTTAACTACCAAGAACGTGAAACATTGAAGTACGTAGTTATCTTATTCACTATAATTACGTTCTTTGTAGCACCATCCCTAAGCTCTAAGGCCCATGAAACTAATAATGAACAAGTTATTGATGTTGAATTTGGTGAAGGTGAATACCATAATGACTTTTCAAGGGTAGGATCCTCCCATGACAGAAGACCGGTAAAGCCTGTAGATTTAAGCGGTGACCCCATCATTCACGCCCGTGAAACAATAGCTGAAGACTTAAAACGCATTGGAATCGAAGAAGAAAAGGTTAATAAAGACTAATATAGAGAATCTACTTCCAGTCTTTTAATCCATATTTATTGAGAATAACCGAAAGTTCACCACTCTTTCTCAGTCTCCTAATACCTTTATCAAAAATAGAGATATATTCTTTAGAAGAGACCTTATTAGGTGAGAATGCAGCATAGATTTTTTGGTGATTTTTTGCACTGGAAGATCTTTTAATATTTTTTAGAAATTTCTTATTAGATTTGAAGAAGTAATTCGATACATACTCATTTTCAATAATGACATCTACTCTCTTTAATAAAAGTTTTTGAACTGATCTAGTAAAGACATTCTTACCTGTGATTATATCGATTCTCTTTTCATTTTCTTTATTAGTCTTAACATATGAATCGATCTCGTCACCATAACTATAGCCTTTAGTCACACCTAATCGTACTTTCTTTAGAGAGTCTATTTTTTTATAGCGCCAATTTGATTCCTTATTAACATAGAATAGGTCTCCAGAAAAACCTAACTCTTCTACAGGAAAGAGAAAGTCCCTAGCATCGGACTTATAAGCACCTACAATTATATCATGCTCTCCACGTCTTGCTGATTGAATTGATCGCGTCCAATTCATCAACCCGTATTTAATACTATGACCTTCTTTAGAAAATATATTTTGAAGTATTTCAATCATGTAACCTGGACGAATAGAATTAGGTTTACAGTTAATTGGGCACCAATAGTCAGACACAATAGAAATTTCTTTTGAATGTACAATTGTCGAGATCAGTATAGACAATGATAAAACTAACTTAATCATAGAGTTACTTTAACTCACAATGTGCCGTATATTGAATCAATTTTTCTTGACACTTATAAGTCGCATGAATGGCGGCCATAGTTTCCTCTCGATCACTTTTATCCAAAACAAGCTTTTGAATACTACACCCCATAGCAACGTACACTTTTGCAGCACGCCCCTCAAAGACACGTCTATGACAATCAGGGTTTAATAAAATTGAATGCTTTGCAAACAGAAAATAAAAAACATCTGTCTTATCGTTTATCTCTCGATACTCAATAATATCATTCTTTGCTGAAAGTACATTTAATGAACATAAGCAAATCATAAAAAATATTATCACTCTCATCTCTTATAGACCTCATATTTCCAAAAAGGAGTTTCATCAGTCGCTTCAAACTCTATTTCTTCATCAAGCTTAAACTTACCTTCATCAAAAGGAGGAAAGAAAGTATCTGCCTCTCCTTGCCAATCAACACGACTTAAATACAATCGATCAATTTCATTCATGTAGATTTCATAAATAAAAGCACCACCGCAGACCACAGATTCTTCGTAGCCCTCATCTTTTAAAAAATTAACGGCCGCTTGAGGATCATGAAATATAACGACATTTTCATGATCGTATTTATAGTCTTTATTTCTTGTTATAACTACATTAAGCCTCTTTGGAAGTGGCCTACCAAATGATTCAAAAGTTTTTCTACCTACAATAATAGGTTTTCCTTTTGTCACTTTAACAAAGTTTTTCATATCGGCAGGAATTTTCCAAAGAAGCTTATTATCAAGACCAAGCTCTCTATTTTTTCCCATTGCCGCAATCATAGATAGAATCAAACTGCCACCACACCTTTAATATGAGGGTGAGCTTCATAACCGACAAGCTCGAAGTCTTCTATAGTAAATTCGAAAATTGATTTCACATCTTTATTTATTTTCATAGTTGGTAGAGGCTTTGGCTCTCTAGTTAATTGTAGCTCTACCTGCTCTAAGTGATTTGAGTAAAGATGTGCGTCCCCCATTGTGTGAACAAAATCTCCTGGTTCATAACCACAAACCTGAGCAAGCATCATTGTAAAGAGTGCATAAGACGCAATATTAAATGGTACACCTAAGAATATATCAGCAGATCTCTGATAAAGCTGACAAGATAGTTTTCCATCAGTTGAAACATAGAATTGAACAAAGGCATGACATGGAGGTAGTGCCATATCATCAACATCCGCAGGGTTCCATGCAGTAATAATATGTCTTCGTGATCTTGGGTTTTCTTTTAGGCCCTTAACAAGGTTTGCCACCTGATCAACTTCCGAGCCATCAGGACGTGTCCAATGTCTCCACTGATATCCATAAACTGGCCCAAGGTCACCATTTTCATCGGCCCATTCGTCCCAGATACGAACCTTATTATCTTTTAAGTATTGTATATTTGTATCACCCTTTAAAAACCAAAGAAGCTCATGGATAATTGAGCGTAGATGACACTTCTTAGTTGTTACTAAAGGGAATCCATCTTGAAGGTTATATCTTGTTTGATAACCAAAAACAGAAGTCGTTCCTGTTCCTGTTCTATCTTCTCTTTTCTCACCGTTTTCTAAAACATGTTTCATGAGATCTAGGTATTGTTTCATCAACTCTCCGTGTGCAATGTGTTTGATAATTATAGAATTTTAAGCAAAGAATTGGCCATTCACACCGCGTGAAAAACATATTTATTTGCAACAGCATATTTATGTTTGACTTATCAAACATTTGTAGCAACAATAAATCAACAACTAAAACAAGGATAAGTATGAAGAAGCTACTAAGCTGCGCAGCAATAATGGCGTCACTAACAACACAAGCAGGTCTAACAATAGATCTTTCAAAGGATAAGCAATCAATAAAGGCCATGACAGGCTGTTATGAAATAGTCTTTCAAAGTACAGAGACTTTTTCAGATGACAGAAACTATGAGCACTACCCTTCATACAGATCTGGGGCACTTGAGTGGATCTTCGTTGATGAAGAAGACAGTAAAACTATCAATCTTCAACACCTTCTAATTACTCCTGGAGACTACATTGTAAAGCACTGGAGACAAAAGTGGGACTATGAATCTCGTAATGTTCTAGACTTTGGCGGTTTCGCAAACTGGACCAATAAGTCAGTTTCTTCCCCAAAGGGAAGTTGGGTACAAAGAGTATATCAAGTTGATGATTCACCAAGGTATGAGTGTTCAGCTCCATGGATTCACACTGATAAGAAAAGTTATTGGGAATGTGATGCTAACGCTCCTCTACCAAGAAGAGAATTTAGCGTAAGAGAAGATTATAATATTCTTAGACGTGGTAACAGACACGAACTCACTTCTTTTGGACACGTACATGATCAAAACAACCTTAAAGTAAGTAGATCTATTGAAGGTATCGAAAAGAATATTTCAATGGAAAAAAGTTACAACACTTACACTAAAGTCGCAGACTCTAAGTGTATGCCTGCAGTAGTTTGGTGGAACGCACATAAAGACTTCTGGCATGACGCTCAAGATATCTGGGAAGAGGTTCTCTACAGCGGAAAAGATATAAAATTTAATTTTAATAAATATGGAAGTAAGCTTTGGATGAAGTTATTTACACTAGATGACAAGCTCAATGCTAATGGTACATATGATTCAGATAATGGTCGCGCTCAAATCTCTAGCATCATCAAAGACCATATCGTCAAATAAGCACACCTCAGATATCCTCAAGCAAGTAAAGTCCAGTTTAGGACTTTACTTGTTTCCATATCATCTTTAAACTTAACTCATGCTAAAAAACGGATTAGAAAACTTAAAGAATAATAAAGAATTACAAGACGCTATAAAAGGTAATGTAGCACTACTTTGCCACTCAGCAAGTGTTGATTCAAAATTTAATATTGCTGTGAATATATTCAAAGAAATCTTCGGTGAAAGATTCATCAAGGTATTTGGTCCACAGCACGGATTTGTTTCTGATGTTCAAGACAATATGATTGAAACCGACCATTATACACATCCCTATTTTAAACTCCCTGTTTATTCACTCTATAGTGAAACAAGAGAGCCTACAGATGAAATGCTTGAAGGTATTGATACGTTTGTAATAGATCTCCAAGATGTCGGGACTAGAGTCTACACTTACATAACGACAATGACCTATATTCTTAAGGCCTGCGCTAAAAAGAATATCAAAGTTGTCATTCTAGATAGACCAAACCCTGTAGGAGGGGAGATCATTGAAGGAAATATTCTTGAAGAGAATTTCACTTCATTTGTAGGATGCATGCCAATCCCACAAAGACATGCAATGACAATGGGAGAAATCACAATCTTTGCGAGAGAATACTTTCAGCTAGATATAGATTTGGATATCATTCAAATGACGGGATGGAAGCGCTCCATGTTTTGGAATGATACAAAGCTTCCTTGGCTCAACCCTTCACCGAATCTCCCAACGGCAGATGGCTCACTAACATTTTGTGGAACAGTTCTTTTTGAAGGTACAAATATATCAGAAGGAAGAGGAACAACGAGAAGCCTAGAAGTCATAGGACATCCTTCTATTGAAGCGTATTCTTTTCATGAGCATATAAGTTCTAAACTAAGTGAATTAGATACTGAAGGCCATGTTTTAAGACCAACTGTATTCATGCCAACATTTCAAAAGCATGCAAATGTGGCCTGTGGCGGTATTCACATACATGTAACAGATCCCACTAAATTTCATTCGTGGAGATTAGGACAATTTCTTTGTAGAGAACTCTACCACTTTCTAGGTAAAGATTTTGAATGGGTCACTAAGGCCTACGAGTATGAATACGACAAGCTACCAATTGATTTAATTAACGGCAGCTCTTCAATACGTCACTGGGTGGAAAAAAACCAAAAGATTTCAGATCTTCTAGAAATTGAAAAACATGGAAATGCTGATTTCTTAGCTCTAAGAGAACGTTGTCTTCTATACTAATGTCTTGTTGTTGTAGGAAAGACTACTTTACTACACCGTACTTAGAATAGATTTCTTTAATCTTACCTTTCTTTTTGATGATACGTAGACCCTTATTAAATTTCATCATTAAGACCTTATCGTGTGAGCCGGCCCTCACATCCCATTTCTTTATGATCATATTATTATATAGCGTTCTATTTGGATAAATTTTCTTGGCCAAAGAGTTTAATATATTCTGCTCTCCAACAACATAATCGACTCGAGACATACCTAACATCCTAACTTGACCATCTCTACCAGGAATTTCGTTATAAGATTTAGCCTTTTTCGATATATGCTTAAAGCGTTTACCTAGATAATCACTCGCATTTTGATATGCAACAAGGTTGCTACTTTCAAGGTCCTTAAAGGAGATTTTAGAATTATTAAAACTTGCTGCAATGTCTACGTAGCTGATAAAGCTATCAGAATAAAAAGCTCCGACCTTATTTCCATCAGACTTTACGACAGGTGAAGCAAAAAGAGTTTTCTTTGCTAAGAAATTGGCGACAAGCCTTCCATAAGAAGATGATTTGCACGTAATCTCTATACCAACTTCTTTAAAGGCCAAGCGGATAATATCAATCTCGGCCCCTCTGCAGTCTTTATAAGACCACGGTGGACTATAATGAGTTGAAACAACTAATTTTCCATTCTTATAGAAGTTTGGAGAGGCCATAGTAAAATGAGCAACGAATAGTAAGAATAGTAATTTCATTAATTTATTGTACTACATGTTTTAGACATAGGTAAAAATATAGTTTTGAAGACATTGCCTATTTCATATTAAAAACTGAGTTAAATCAGGTCCAAACAGTAAATAAATATCTTATAGTTCACACGAAGGTTTAAAGGGAGCTTGAGTGAGAACGATAATTTTACTAATGATAAGTGCAGGAATTTACGCTGATATCGAAAAATCAGTTTGGGATAGAGAGAACGATCCTTATCGCATTGGCATTGATTACATGTCTAGGGAATATCGTTATGATAATAGATTTGAAAACCTACCTCTAAATGGCGCACTAGATGAAAACCCTTGGTCTGATGATTATTGGCCGACCTATAAAGGTGGTATCTCATATCGCTGGAACCAATCGGGATATGACGACGAAAAGAAAATTGCTTACAAGTTACTTAAAAAATCTGATGTAAAGAAATCTACTCTTAAAGATTTAAAGTCACTATCTCCTGCAGAAAAGTATGATCTCCTTCTTGGACAGTATAGCTACCCTCTCGTAAATCATGAAAGAGACAGAACTCAAGTCCTTAAAACAATGCCTAGTCATGTAGATTTTGATTTTGATTATGATATACCGACTTGGGAAGGACTGTGCCACGGTTGGGCCCCAGCAACTCTTCTCTACAGTAATCCAAGTGCTATTACTTTAAAGAATCCAGATGGTTTAGAAATACCTTTTGGGGCTTCTGACATTAAAGCTCTATTGACTTTCAATATGCACTATTCAAAGAATGTGAGAAGCTCATTCTTAGGAAAGAGATGTAATATAAACTTTGAAGAAATCCGTGAGCAGCTAGAATATGGAGAGATTTCGCAAGAAGAATATATCGCAAAACTTCAAAGTGCAGAATGTCTCGACGTCAATGCCGGATCATTTCACATTGTCCTTGCTAATCAAATTGGAAAATTAAAAGAAGGCTTTATAGCAGACGTGACAAGAGATTTTGAAGTTTGGAATCAACCAGTCTTTGCATACGAAACTAATGTCATTGGACAAAAGCTTCCTTCTGTTAAACAAAGAGAGTATGGAACTAAGAAAGTGATCAGTATTTATCTTGAACTTCACTACGTAGTAGAGAGAAATCAACATTGGGAGTACAGAGACAACTATCAAGACTTTAGTACAAAACATTATCAGTATGATTTAGAAATAAATCGAAAAGGAGATATAATAGGAGGTGAATGGTTAAGTGAGGATCGACCAGATTTTTTGTGGAAACAAGGCAGACCTTCTTTTAGTGGATACTTTAATAAGCTAGAGGATCTATATAATAAGTCAATTGAAGACTAGATATCCTCTAAAGAGGACAAGGCCATAGTTTGAGGTAGTTCAACATCAACCTTGAGCTTTGGTCTTTTAACATTCCAAATAATACCCAATGACTCAAGAACACATATAACAACATGACCAAGATCAAATTCAAACCATCTTATTCCAATCTTTGCCGAATATGGAAAAGTATGGTGATTATGATGCCAACCTTCACCTGCTGTTAAAAGTGCAAGCCAAGCGATATTTCCACTCTTATCTTCATCTTCACAGGCGTGTTCAGAAAATGGCTTCTTTCCAAATAAATGACCTATAGAGTTCACACAGAAGGTCAAGTGCACATGTGCTAATGTATTAATGATGTAAATCCAAACAAGAAGTTGTGCGCCACTTGTTCCAAGTTCGGGTCTATAATGATTAATAACCTCACCAAAAAGGTAGAGGGCGCCAGCAAAACTTAACATAAATAAGTCGTGATACTTATTAAAGAACATAAGTTCAGGGTACTTTTTAAAATCTTTAACCATTGAATAATCTGTTTTCATACTGTCTGCGCTAAGCGCCCATCCAATATGTGCCTTCCAAAAACTATCCTGATGTGGAGAATGAGGATCACCGTCCTTATCTGAGTAGCGGTGATGTGTTCTATGTTTAGCGGCCCACCAAAGAGGACCACGCTGGGCACTTAACCCACCCCATAGTGCAAGAATCAATTGAAAGAATCGACTCGTTTTAAATGAACGATGCGAAAAGTATCTATGATACGAAACCGTTAGGCCAAGTGATCTTACGACAAAGAAGAAAACAAAGAAATAAAGTGCCGTAGCAGATACTCCTACTTTAAAAACAAAGAGTGCTAATAAGTGAGTAATGATTAATCGTAAAAGTAGTTTCTTCTTCATACACAAGAGAATACTTTAAAAATCTCCCCAAGAGTCAGTATTATTTAAGGTTTCACTGACTGTACAAAGTTTATACACTTTTACAAAGTATATAGATAATTTTCAATCTCATACAAATCAAAATCAATTTTAGATATTATTACATAAATAATTTTGACATAGGATAAGAATGAAAAAATCTGTAAAGAATGCAATAAACCATTCATTATGCCTGCTTGCGTGCCTTCAACTAGCATCATGTAAGGTTGTATCGAATAAACCTATCAATAAGAAATTTGATCAGTTTGTTAGAACTCTAGATACTGAAGAGAAGACACTTGAGTCTCAACAAAAGCAACTACTAGCAAATAATCTTAAGTCTAGTGCAAAGAAGATTGAGAAGCTTATAAATAGAGCTCCTAAGCTTAGGACATGGCAAGACAGGAAGAATGGACCTGGACGTGAACAAAGCATCGAAAAATACAATAATTCAAAAGATAAAATTCGCACATGGATGGCCGATGTAAAGAATCTTACAATGGGGATTCATGGCATTACCTACAAGACTGGAAAGAACTCATTTAAGATGACAGAAAAAGGTAGGTTAAAAAACACTCCTATTCAACTAGCACAAAATGAAATGATTACTTTGTATTCATTAACATATCTAAGAAATTTAAGTGAAGGTTATATCAATAGATCATTGCAGTATATGAATAAACTTTCATCCAAAGGTTTGGCCAAGTACGCCGCCGAAGATGAATTTAAACTTGAAGTCATGCAACAGTATATGGCATACATGGGTATGATTAAAATTGTCGACAAAGATGCAAAAGAAACTCTTACAAAACTTAAAAGAATGAGAGACAGAGGTATTCTTCCAGATAACTACAATGATAATATTTCACAACTTTTAGGATCTGAAAGAAATAGAAGTGCCAAGAAAGTAAAGGCCTTTAAGGACTTTAAAGATGAAGCACTTACAAAAGAACAAATTGAAGAATTCGACAAAGCGCTAACGGCGTTTGAAACTACATTCAATAAGAAGTCCCTACTATTTGATCCAGCTAATCCTGATCATCCACTTATTCATTTATTTGTTATTGCTTCTAATCTATCATGGGGGCTTATTAACACAATGGTTGGAGGGGCCTTCGTTGCAACAGCAGCAGTTCTTGCACCAGTTAGTAGAGTCGTTAATAAATTAATCGATACATTATTTCCACGTTTTATGTTCAGAATGTATGAAATAAAGTTTCCTACAATAAGAATTTCTGAATCAAGAATGCAAATTTATGCTGACGTCTGTGGCCTAGGAATTGTATCAGGTAAGATGTCTGCGGGGCTATTTGAATTAGACTTTTGTACATCACAAGGCTTTGCGACTAATCATGAAGCAGGACATGCAAAGCAGTCAGCGCTTTTAGGACCTCTATATTTTCCAGCAGCAATACTTTCATACATCTTAGTAGGTGGACATGGAGGGTTTATCGAAGAGTGGGCAGATATTTGGGCGGTAAAACAAACTTGGTAAGAAGTACCTTAATCCATATTCAAAAAATGAACTCAGGGCGACGACTTGCCCTGATTTTATTGCTAAGTATCGTTTCGATTCATACCTATGCCCGAAATGGTCAAAAATCATTTCGTGATACAAGGTTTTTAGACAGTCAAAGCATACCGACCGGATATAACTTCTATATTTCTTCATTGCCTAAAATTGTTAAAAGCAGTGACGGACTTTTTCATAAAGTTAATAAGTTAACAACACCTAAGGAATACTTCCTCTTTGAAGACCATGATTTTGACGGTATCCCAGATAAACTTGACCACGATATTGATGGGGATGGAGTACACAATCTACTCGACCACTCCCCTTTAAATGAACAAGAAAAAGGTGTAGACAAGGATAATGATGGAATAATGGATCATATAGACTTTGACTATACGAAATACGTAGATAATAGACCTCTTGCAGACTTACAGGAGCTTATAAAAAAAGATTATGGAATTACTATAGTAAGCACAATTAAACTGACTAATGAACTTAAACTTTTCATTGATTCAGTTTTAAGCAAAAACCTTGTTTCTAACCACAAAGCTCTAGAAGTTATTGTCATCAAAGATCGTAATTACGACAATCCAAATTATCGAGGTATTTACGATAAGTATTGGAAGCAAATAACTTTATACAAGAGGAACCTAAGTACTAATACAAATTTTCAACTCGTACTTTCTCACGAATATTTTCATTTCATACAAAACCAAAACAAGAGTTTCTATGACTTATTTCTTAAGGAGACAGGATGGCTAATAAATAATGAAAGTATAAGCTATCAGCATAATGCAAATACTAGTTACCCAATACATAAAATTGACGAGCACAGTCAGAGGTATGACACTGAAAATACTTTGACCCAGTACGATAACTTCCCATCATTATACTCTACAGTTTCACCTCAAGAGATGTTTAGTGAAGTTGGTGCAGCGCTCATAAATGAGTCAATGACACACATAGACTTCAGAAAACGATATCCTCACTTCAATGCCTTTAAAGTAAGTCATGCATACAAAATAATGTCTAATTTCACAGATTAATTTTGATTCTACCCATTTATTTCAGTATAATTATCTCTACACACAACACACAGAAGTTAACATTTTGGAGACATTAATGAGTGAATTATCACAGGAAGTAAAGAACGAACTCTTAGCAGAAATTGCACAACTAGAAACACAATTAACTGGAAATATGTTTGATGATATGGATATCAAAGGCAAAATTCATAATATTAAAATGAAGGTTGATGGAACAAGACCACCAGAAAGCGTTATTGAATGTGTAGGTTGTGGAAGCTAATTTCAAAAAACAGTATCTTTAATATATAGGCCTAGGTTTACTTAGGCCTTTTTTACGTCAAAAAAAAGGAGAGCTAAGCTCTCCCCTTCATATTTAATTATTACTTATAAGTTTTCATCTGACCTGATTTATATCTTTCAATATAATCATCGGCCTTATCCTTCACAAGTTTACTCATATAGATCATCCCTAAAATATTAGGAAAGGCCATTGAAAGTAATGATAAATCGGCAAAGTCGATTACATTTTGAATAGATAGAACAGGTCCTAGAATAATGATAAATACATAAACTAAGCGATACATTCTAATCGCATTATGTCCCATCTTTCTTCCAAGAAGATACTCAGTTGCTCTTTCACCATAGTATGACCATGAGATGATTGTAGAGTAAGCAAATACACCAATCGCAATCATTAATAAGAAAGGCATATATGAACCAAGAGATCCAAAAGCCGCTGCAGTTATCTCAACACCCTTACCTGCTAGTTCAGGCTGTAAGTGAGCACCAGTAATTAAAATAGCAAGAGCAGTCATTGTACAAACAATATGAGTATCAATAACTGGCCCAATCATCGCCACAACACCTTCTCTTACAGGCTCTTTTGTTTTCGCCGCAGAGTGAGCAATTGCCGCTGAACCAAGTCCCGCCTCATTAGAGAATGAAGCTCTCTTTACACCTTGAATCATAACACCTAAGAATCCACCGAAAGCGGCCTCTGGGCTAAATGCTTGAGTTACGATCGAAGCAAGAAGACCTGGAATTGCAGAGAAGTTAGAAAATAGAATAATGACACAAGTAACAACATAGAATCCACACATTAGTGGAATAAGCTTTGAAGTAACTTCACCAATTCTTTTAATACCACCAACAAGAACTACACCTGCAAAGAAAGCAAGAGTAACACCAACCACCCATGGATTAGCCGCAGGGAATTGTGCCTTGATAATTTCATATGTTTGATTTGATTGAAAAAGGTTTCCACCACCAAAAGAAGCAAGAATAGTCATAATAGAGAAGAAGATCCCTAATGTAGCACCAAGTCTGGCATAACCTTTCTCTTTAAGACCTTCAGCAAGATAAACCATTGGTCCACCAAGCATTGCTCCTTGGCTATCCTTTGTTCTATAGAGTTGTGCGAATGTACAAGAGCTGAACTTCATCGACATTCCAAAAAAGGCCACAATCCAAAGCCAGAAAATTGCACCAGGACCACCTGCACCAATGGCAACAGCAACCCCTGCGATATTTCCTAAACCTACTGTTGCAGATAAGGCCGAAGTCAGTGCTTGAAAGTGAGAAATCTCCCCTTCATCATCTGGGTTATCGTACTTACCTCTAACAACATCAATACCATGTTTAAAAAGTCTCACATTAATGAAACCATATCTAAAAGTGAAGAAAACTCCACCAGCAACCATGACAAATAAAATTAATGGTAGACCAATAAATGGTATCGGCCAAAATAGAATTGGTGCATAGGCACCGTTAATTTTTCCAAAGATATCGTTAACCAATCCTTGGAAGTCTGCCTGTGCAAATACAGGCGATGCCATCAATGACATCATAGCGATAAGCAATTTCCTCATAAAGTTGTCCCTTCCTTCTATGCGTGTTTTTTTGTGTGAAAGTAAATGTTAAGGTAAATAAAAACGTGTTGTCATGTATTTATGTCGTTTTTTTTTAGACACCTTGCAGTATATATTAAAGAAATACTGGCATTTTTTAATACGAAGGAATAAGATAAAAAATATCTACACATATAAATTAGAAATGAGGCCTATATGAATTCTCTACCGAGTTTTGATGACGCAGTAACATTATTAAAAACAGCTGTTAAATATTCTACGATTAAGAATCAAAAGCACTTAGACTTAACTCTTGCAAACGCTCAAGAAAGAATGAACTTTCAAAAAGCTCTAATGGTTGTTCAGTCATCTGTTAAGCGTGGAGAAGTAACTCAAGCAGAGTTAAATGAAAAGCTTGGACTCTAAGGAGTCCAGCCACTAATTCCTGGAACGACATCGTTCTTCTTTTTCTTTTTCCAGTCTTGGATTTTTAAAATATGGGCCATTTCACCGCCCTTTTCAAGCCATGAATCCAGAATGTATTCTTGACGACTCTTTATTCCAATAATAATTGATGCCTGATGCTCACGTCCAAAAGACTCGGCCCTAAGAGCAGCATATCCCCTAGACAGCATGACACTTTTAAGAAGACCACTATCTGCAAGGTCATTTACAAAGTAATTATAGGTAAATGTTTCGTTTCCACATCTTGTTAAGACCTTACCGTCCTTCATAGATTTTCTTAAATTACCAAACCATCCTGCTTTATCATTTTTGTAAAAGGTATTCTCTTCAAGAATACCTGTCGCAACTTTTAGTGCATTAAGTTCAGATAACTCTCTTGCCTCTGCACTTAGATGATCATAGTCAGAGAAATTTGAAGTTAGCTCTAAGTAAATATCAATCGAAAGCTCTACAACTTCACATGTATTTACAAACCGTGAACCAGCACCACTTTGGTAGCACATAGTAAACATTCCACCGATTTCATGATCTCTTTGAAGATTATTGTATTTTTCTTTGGCGGCCCTCATTAGCAAAGTCATATTTAAAGCTTCTACCTCTTGAGTAAGCATGGCCTCTTTTAAACGTTGAAATGTTTTTCCTAAATTAATATGCCTGAAATCACCACGCGAGAGTAGATATTCATCAGAATTCTCCGTGTGAGCTATAATCCTATCAACAGTCTCAGTGTCGTAAATATTTTTGAGAAAGTTAAAGTTAGCTTTATAACTACGGCCTTGTTTTAATAAGTAGAGGTCAATAACTTCCAGCTTATTTATTATTTCTTTATAGCTTTGTACTTCAGTGGCATGTGCACTCATTACAAAACAAAGACCAACGATAATACTCGCATATATTTTCTTATAATTCATATCAACAATTCTACTTGAATATATGAGCTTAGCTGCTTGAAGTGAAACACTTACAACTACTGTTTAGAACTTGAACAGTACGAAATACTGGAGAAAAGTGCTGCTAGCAAATAAAATTAGTCATTTATAGTAAAATTCCAGTAATGAAAAATTCAGGAAATAAGAAATTCACATATATGATGGTGGCCACTATAGTATCTGCGCTAGGATCCTACGCATTTAACTTTGCCTTCATGACACATATTTATAATATCTCTAACCATGACAAGACCTATATGGGTCTTACGCAGCTATTTTTTATCACCGGAATGCTCTTAGGTAATATATCAGGAGGACCAATTGGAGAAAAGCACAATAGAAAACATATTCTTCTTATCTGCGAAGCAGTAAGACTTCCTTTATCGATAGTCTTCTTACTGACTAATAATATCTGGGCGCTATTAATAACTCACGGTTTAAAGACATTCTTTGCGGGAGTATCGACACCAACCAAAAGGGCCTTTATTACAGATATTGTTCATAAAGACAAAATTCAAAAGGCCAACAATATGTTCTCTGCGAGTTATGCGATAGTACATATACTAGGGCCTCTTATAGGAACTTGGGGTTATTCTTACTTTAAAGGTCTTGAAGAAATAGTATACCTCGACATGGCAACCTTTGCTATATCCATCATTCTTCTTGGACTCATAAGAAATATTAAAACTAAGAATCACAGTGAATCACATTTCTTAGACGACCTAAAAGAAGGTGTAACATATATAAAGAAGAGAATGGACTTAAGAGGTCTCTATGAGAGACATGCACTAGTTGGTGTTTTTAGTGGGATTGTTATTCCACTAATATTGCCATTTCTTACAGAGGTCCTTGGTAAGACTGAAAAAGAATACGGAATAATGATGATGCTCTTTGGTTTAGGAGGCATAAGTGGCGCCTTGATAAATAAGAAGATCACAAAGAAATTCGGTCTAGGAAAAACTCTTTTTGTCACATCACTTATTGAACCAATATTACTTTTATTGTGGGCAAGTGGAATCAACTACTATGTATCACTCTTTGTTTTCTATCTCTGGGGAATTCTCTTTTTCACAAGAGCGCCAGGTCAATTCAACTACCTCGCAAACTATGTCAGTAAGAACTTTATCTCACGTACAAATGCAGTATTAGACTTCATATTTACACTCACAAATATTACGGCTTCGTTTGTTATATCTATCATTGGTAACAATTTAGCGACTAAGCAATTACTCATCGGCGCAGCTATATTCTACGCACTTGTAAATATCGTACGTTTGAATACGACATCATCGATAGCACTAAAAAGAGAACAACATGAAACATAGAATTTCTAATTTTATTGTAGAAAAACCTTGGTACGCAATTCTAATATCAGTCATCGTATTACTTCTAACTGTACCAGGATTATTTAACGTTAAACAAAACTTTAGTTATCGAGTATGGTTTCAAAAGGATGATCCTCTACTTAAATCTATTGATAAGTTTGAAGATGATTTTGGCTCAAGTGAGTCTACAGTAATCGTTGTCACTGACAAGACAGGTATCTTTAACAAAGACACCATCTCATACATTAAAAAAATTACCGAAGAAGCTATCTATATCCCAAGTGCAGCACGAGTTGAGTCAATAACCAACCACAATTGGATCTCAGCCAATAATGACGAAATAGAAATTGACAGTTTTATAAATGAAGACCTCCAATTAAATAAAGAATCTCTAAAGGACTTAAAAGAAAGAGCAAGATCAAGTGACGAGGTAATGGGACACCTTATAGGCAATGATCTTACAGTTGGACTTATATTCATAAAGCTTCGTCCAAAAATGGGTGAAAAAATAAAGTATAGTGTAATCCTGAAACAAATAAACTCTCTTTTAGAAAAAAACCCTGCTCCTAAAAATGTAGAAGTAAGATTAACAGGAAACGCAGTTATAACCACAGCATTTAAAACTTCGGCCATGAAGGACTTTAAGCTGCTACTTCCAATTCTCTTCTTACTAATTTGCCTTTTCATATACTATCAATTTAGAAGCTTTAAAATTATAGGTGTCAGTATTTTTACAATTGGTATCAGCATGGTTTCAATGATGGCCTTTTGCGGATATTACAATATACCAATTCATAACCTTACCGCCATTGCACCGGAGTTTATAATTGCGATAGGCCTTGCTGATGCAATTCACATTATATCGACATTCTATTTATTTAAGACTAATTATTCAAATGATGCGAAGGAAGCAATGAGAGAATCACTCTCAAAAAACTTCCTTCCGACGATCATTACAAGCATTACAACAACTATTGGTTTTCTAAGTTTTACAACTGCTGAAATACAGAATATCGGAGATATGGGCGTGATAGCAGGAATGGGGACTCTCCTTGCATGGTTCTTTACGTACTTCCTACTTGCACCTATATGCTTGCTAATAATAACTGGCGACACAAAAACAAAAGATATCAAATTCAACATTAACTACGAAAGGCTTGTGGATTGGCTCCTCCAGCACAAAAAGAAGTTATATTCATTCTATATCTGTCTCTCTGTTATAAGCATATACATCGCTTCAGGACTTGAAGTTAACTCCGATCCATTAAAGTATTTTAGCGAAGATTTTCATATCGCAAGAGACCTTGAATATGTTGAAAACAAAGTCGGAGGTGTCTTCACAATGGAGATGACTTTAGACACTAAGAAAGAAGGCGGAATTAAGGATCCTCAACTGTTAAAGAAAGTAGATAAGTTTTCCAAGAAAATAACAGATGAATTTACACATATTACACAAGTCGTTTCGATTGTAGACGTCATAAAGAGAATGAATGAAGTACTACATAACGAAGATAGTAACTTTCATGCAATTCCAAATACAAAAGAAGAAATAGCTCAGTTCTTATTTCTCTACACACTAAGTGTTCCAGAGGGTTCAAACTTAAATGACAAAATGACTCTAGGACAAGATAAGCTGCGTATAACAGCGCTAATAAAAAACCAAGATTCAAAGAATGCGATAGTAATGGCAAAGAGAATTCGAGAAATAGCAAAAGAAATGAATCTCGATCTTAAGCTCACAGGAAAGAGATTCTTATGGCAAAGTATTAATGAGAAGGTAGTTAGCTCGTTTCTAGTTTCACTTGGTTATGCCTTACTTTTAATATCTATTGTTCTTATGTTATTTTTAAAGTCAGTTAAAATTGGGCTAGTTAGCCTAATACCAAACTTAATCCCAATACTATTTACTGCTGTCATCTTAAAGCTCGTAGGAAGGCCTCTAGATATTGGCTCCGCTGTTATTGCATCAATTGTTCTAGGTATAGCTGTGGATGACACTATTCATATTACATCAAACTTCTTTGCTCTTAGAAAATCAGGAAAGAATAAAAGAGAGGCCTTAATAGAGTTATTCAAAAAGACAGCACCATCACTTATTATAACAACCGTTATTCTTTCTGCTAGTTTTGCTAGCTTTATGCTTGCTAGTTTTATTCCAAATCAAAACCTAGGAATGCTTATGTCTGGTGGACTTATGGTAGCTCTTATTACTGATCTCACAGTTCTACCTCTTATATTAGCTGATATTAAGGGAGATAGTTAAGTGCCATGCTGGTCGTACATGGCCTTAATCCAATAAGGACAAGGATATTTTAACTTCCCTTTTTTATCTTTAGCAAAAATTAGATCTTTAATTTTTCTAACTTCCTTAAGAATAGCCTTATTGGTATTTGGCCTTGATAGGAAGACAGATTTATTCACCAAGGGATCTTTCTTGTAAAAGGACTCTACAACATCCCCAGTTCTTAAATTTGTGATTATCTTTAATTTAAATTGTTCAATAGAAGGTTTGGCAGTTATGGCCAAGTCATAAACCGCTTCTTGCCTCATTACTGTTCCATCATAACCACTATAAGAAGTTTGCATTAAGCACATCCAAGTCTCATTAGCGAAAGTCGAGTTAAAGTTTAAAAACAGCAATATAAGAATTTTTAGCATGCTAGAATTGTATCATGAATCTTTTGAAAGCTCTTTAATTCTCTTTTGACTCATATGGGCCCATTGTTCACGCAACTCAATTCCAGAAATTATTCGACCTAATTGTATAGTCGCACCAGGTGTTGAACCAGATCCAGTAAATGGATCCAGGATTCTATCTCCAGGCCTTGTGTAAGTTCTAATTAATGGCTCTAAAGATGAGAAAGGCTTATGGTTGGGATGATCTCCCCACTTAGATGCCTCTCCTTCTTCATCATACTTTGTTATAACTGACCATTGTATAGGAGGATCAGATGGCGAGAGCTCTTTTTGAGGTACTTTAGAAAATACTAATGCGACCTCATAGAGTCTTACGTTAGTCTCATTTCCACTATTTTTCTCCTTAGCTATTTTCCCCCAAAGGAATTCACCATAGAAGTATTCATACCCAAGCTTTTTTGCAGTCGCTTTAATAGGAGCAATACCAAGATAATTAGTCCAAATAACAAGAACTCCATCATCTTCAATATACTGACAGGCGGCCGACATCCACTTCTCCGTAAAGTAGCGGTAGGCCTTGATATTCTCATAACGACAAACGGCCTCATGATTAATTTTGGCCTTTTTAGGGTCTCTAAGCTGACCTGTTTTCTTATTCCTTCTTACAAGTAGACAATACGGAGGGTCAGCATAGAGCATTTTCGCCTTATTCTTACCCATGATTTTCTTGTAATTTTCAATATTTGTGGAATCACCATTAATATGTGTGTGAGGTCCAGCTTGGAATAATCTAGTCATAACCTCTATATATCAGAACTCTTGCTTGAAAGATATAATCAGGTTAATTATACAATAATTAACTTGTCTCAAAGCTTGAAAACTACGAAGATGTATTCAATAAAATACGAAGGAATAAATAAATGAATTTAGCTAAGTGCTTATTATTTAGTGCATTGGTAATTACCAATATATATACACATGCAGGACAACTACTTAATTTAGATAAATACCAAGTAGATAAGAATGAAACTGATTCAAAATACAATACAGTCCTTAAGTCAGGAAAGCATGATGGTGTCAGATTCTATCAGGCCGTTAGAGAACAGGAATATAATGCTACAGCTGAAAAAATTCTCGAGATTGTTCTTAACTTTAAGAGTCGCTGTAATAATGAGCTGAGTTCAAAGAGAATATATGACTCTAAAGACTTTAAATGTTCTCATCATAATAAAGGTCTTATCGAATCAAAAATAATCAAACAAATTCTTCCTCACAAGAAAGATAAGAATGAAATTGAGACATACCTTGTACAAAGACGTGTATATAACAGAGAATTATTTGAATACTATGAA
Organism: Bacteriovorax sp. MedPE-SWde; assembly: GCA_001874305.1. Lineage (GTDB taxonomy): Bacteria > Bdellovibrionota > Bacteriovoracia > Bacteriovoracales > Bacteriovoracaceae > Halobacteriovorax_A. The sequence goes on from MPCU01000014.1 coordinate 68,458, forward strand.
GTACTAAGGATTTTTAAAGTTGGTAAAAAGACATCAGTCTATACAAAAATGCTAACTGATAAACAAGCATCTGTATTTATCAATGGGCCAAAGACAAGATCCACTGTCTTAAAGGAGATTCAGTCTGTTTATACTATTGAAGAAGTGAGTAAGACTAAGACGAAATTGTCATATACATATTTAACAACTACTGATCATTGGCTTTTAAATAAGTCCGTAGCTGTTTCTCAGTTTTTTGATGGAATGGTAAAAAGCATTAATCTATTCTTTAACTCTGTAAAAACAGATATAACAAGAGCCTAGAGCGAAAACAGGGAACAGAGCTTGCGTGAAAAGATAGACCTCTTAGTCAACTTCTGTAGTTATGGGCATACTAACGTAACAGATGAGATACAGAGAAGAATCAGAGCTTTTATATTAGTCTGGGTTTCAACAACTCTGATAATGTGGTTCTATGTCTTCTTTTCTTTTGCTGTATACGACTTCCCGACAGTAGGAATCGGGGGATTTATATTCTCTTTTATCCACACTCTGGTTCCAATAATTTATAGGTTTCGTCCCTCTCTAACAATTGCAGGATTAATCATATCCCTTACCGCTCTTGCCTTTCAAATAACCTTTGCTGTCTTTAATGGAGGAATTCATTCTCCATCTGCGATTTGGTTTACTGCGCATCCTGTAATTATATCATTCTTTGCAAGCAAAAGACTCGTACTCTTTAGTGTTGTTCTTAATATGATTACTGTGACAACTCTTACTTATTTAGGACAACAGGGATACTTTCCTGACAACTCATTATCACAATCTCTAACGGAGCTTATGACGATAAGTTCCCTAATTGGTTTGGATATAATAATTGCGACATACACATTGGTTTTCATCATGACTACTGAAACTAAGCAAAATGAGTTAGAAAAGCGCAATGAACAAATTGAAAGCCTAATGAGAATAATTGGTCATGATATAGGAAATGCTCTAAGTGTTTCAACTCTAACGGCAAGAAGCTTAGAAAAATTTAACCATGAACCAAAGGTTCTCAAAAAACTTGGGCTTATAAACAAGGCCAACTCTCAAATATCAGAGATTACTCATTCAATTGTTCAGTGGATGAAGGCCAATGACAAATCAATGAATCTACAAATATCCAAGGTTTCATTAAGTGAGATCATAGAATATATTAACAACTGCCATACAGAAAACCTCTATCATAAAAATATTCAACTAAATCTAAACTATGAAAACTCATTGGAAAAAGTAAACATTCTGGCCGACTCAACAGCACTTCGCTATCAAGTTATCTATAACATTATTTCAAATGCCATTAAATTCTCACCAAATGACGAAACGATAGAAGTCGAAATAAAGACTAACCCATCTTTTGTAAGCATAAGTGTTTCAGATTGTGGGCAAGGTATACCAAACGACCTATTACCAGACATATTTGATCCATCAAAAACGACTTCACGCTATGGGACCTCAGGTGAAAAAGGAACCGGATTCGGCCTACCTATAGTAAAAACAATGCTAGAGAGTATGAAAAGCAGTATTAGCATTAGTAGTACAGCAAAGGAAGATGGATACGACAAGTCAGGTACAACTATCACAATAAATATCCCAATATCTAAGAAAACTAGCTAAATATTGGAAAACTCATCCTCACTTGATTTCAAATAAACAGTGGTTTAAAATTAAATTAAATAACATTAATTACTAGACTCAGGTAGGAACATGAAAAAGCCAATCATAGCACTTGCTGTACTTGCAATTATTGCAGTCGGATACCTTTATACACTTAAGAATAAACAAGATAAATCTCCGAAGGTTTCGAATGCAATTGTAATTAAAGACAACCTTGAAGAAGAGAAAGAAGTTGAAGAGGAAGTCGTTGTTGTTAAGAATCAGCCGCTTCAGCTCGGTGTAAACGTTAGAGAACAGAACGAAGACAAAGAGTATGAAATCTGGTTAAAAAAACTAGAGTCTTTTATCATACATGAGCTTAAGAAAGAAGAGAAGGTTCTGAACCAATACTATAAACTCAGAGAGGACTCAGAGAAAGACACTCAACAAATAGAAAAGAGCTATCCCAATATGTCAGATGAAGAACTTTCAGAGATTATTACTGATCAAGTTGACAGCGTTTACGAGACAAGAATTGAGGCATTACTCGGAGAAGAAGAATTTCAAAAGTTCAAGATAATGAGAAGTAAGTTCAATATGCAACTTAAGAAAAAGTATCCAAACCTTATAAAGAATCCAATAGAAATACTATTCTAAACATAGTCACAACCAGTGTCTAAATCTTAGACACTGGCCATTCTCTAACCCCCCAAAAGTACAAGGCCTACTTGGTCTCCTTCTTGCACATATTATCTATTATATGTAATGGAGAGAATATGAGAGACCTTGATCAAGAGTTCAATTCACTAATTGACGTCATGATGAACTGTAAGAATGGAGATATTCCATTTCTAAAGTTTATTAATGGAACAAAAGTTACAGCTGAGTTATCTCACAATGACATCTTTCGTCTATCAAAAGAGAAAGCACTAAGGCTACTTTCAATCTCTAATAAATCACCAATCCTAATTGAAGGTTCAAATACAGTTGAGTTTGTTACAAACTTCTTTGCAGTTATGATGAGTGGAAACACACCAGTTCCTGTAACTACAAACCTATGGATCAATGATCAACGATATCTTGAAATAATTAAGAGTATTAAAGCTACAACCAAGGCAAGTATCATACTTGGAGACTCATCAATTTCAAGTCTCATCAAAGAAGCTGACCTACTTCTAGTAAGTAAAGAAGACTGGAAAAATATAAAAAAGAGAGAAATGGAAATTTACCTTCCAAAGCTTGATGATACGGCCTTTATACAGTTCTCTTCTGGAAGTACAGGTAATCCAAAAGGTGTCGTACTGACACATAGAAATGTACTCGCTAACCTTAGGCAGATAACAAGTGCAATACATAGTGAAGAAAAAGACAATAATGTTATATCATGGCTTCCAGTACACCACGACATGGGACTTATTGGAGGGATTCTGACTCCTTTTATAAATCAATACAATGTCTATGTTATGACACCATATGATTTTGCTGTTAACCCTAATAAGTGGCTAAAGGTAATATCAAATTTTAAAGGAAATATAATAGTTTCACCAAACTCAGGCTACCATATGGCGACGAAAAGAGTAAGAAGCAAGACTCTTGATACTCTTGACCTTTCTCCAGTTAGAATTGCTCTATGTGGTGCTGAGCCAATAAACCATAAAACTCTTGATGCTTTCTATGAAACATTTAAAGCTACAGGACTTAAAAAAACCGCCATGGTTCCATGTTACGGTATGGCAGAGAATACGCTAGCAATAACATTTCACGATAATAAGAATCCATATAAAGTAGACTCTATCTCTAAGAGACAGATGTTAGAAAATTCAAAGGCCTCTAGAATAGCTGATAGTGATCTACTTCACTTCGTATCATGTGGGAAGCCTCTAGAAGGCGTATGTATTAGAATAATATCTGACACTGGAGAAGAGCTAAAAGAGAGAGAGATAGGAAATATAACAATCTCAGGTCCGTCAACGACACAAGGTTATTATCAACGACCAGAGTTAAACAAAGACCTATTTAAAGACGGCTACTTAGTTACAGGAGATATGGGCTATATGGCCGATGGTGAGCTATATATAACAGGAAGAAAGAAAGACCTCATAATTGTAAATGGAATGAATATTAACGCTGAAGAGCTTGAAACTTACGCGACAACGATTAAGGAAGTTAGGGCCGGACGTCTTGCGGCCTTTGCAAAAAAAGACTCTAATACAGATAGTGAAAAAGTACATATCATCATAGAAACACGAAAAGATATAAGGTATTTTAAAGAAAACGAAAGACTTAAATTAAGAAATAAAATTTCGAAGGAATTATCATCATTTATTCCTATAAAAGAAGATCAAATTACTATAGTTGCACCTGGAACAATTCAAAAAACAACATCAGGAAAAGTACAAAGATCTAAAATGAGAACTCTGTACGAAGGTGGAAATATTGAAGAACAGAACTTCCCAATTGCATACTGTATGGGAAGATTAAGAGAAATGCAGATTAAATCAAAGATTATAGGCGTTTCACTAATTTCTAATTTTCAATCTAAACTAGTATCTAAGAATAAGAAGGCGCTATAATATGAACTATAACCTTGCCCAACGCTTCCTAGACAATGTAAAAAAACATCCAGACAAATTAGCTTTTGTTATACCTAAAGGTATTGAGAGTCTAGATTCATATACAGAATTAAAAATTACATATAAAGACTTTTATCACGAAGTTTCAAAATACAGAAACGGTCTAATTGAGAGTGGTTACAAAAAAGGTGACAGAGTTATAATTCTAGCACCTATCTCAGAAAAGACATATGCTTTTATGTTGGCACTATTTAGCCTTGGAATGGTTGCGGTTTTTCTAGACCCAGGAATAGGAATCAAGAAAATTCTTAATGCAATATCTGATTCGGGAGCAAAGGCGATCATTAGTATCGATAAGTTACTAAAGTACCACTTACTGATTCCTCAGTTATGGTTTAAAAAGAAATACAGTGTTGATAAGAAAAGAGTCGGTATACGTGCATTTGACGAACTTCATTCTAATGAAGTTTCAGAGTTCACTCCCGAGTCTTTAAATGAATTAGACCATGCCCTTATTACATTTACATCAGGTTCAACAGGTCGCTCAAAAGGATCTGATCGAAATATGAAGAATGTTAAAGAACAAATTAAGAGTATAGAAGAGAATTGGAACTGTTCAAGTGACACGGTAGACTTCCCTTCTTTTCCAATGTTTGGATTCATGAATGTTCTTTGCGGAATAACGACAGTTGTTCCGGCAGTAGATTTTGCTAATATTGCTAAGTTTAATGCCGAAGTTGTTATCCACCAAATGGAAAAATGGAATATTACACGCATGTGTGGATCATTCGCCTTTAACAAAAAGATAGTCGATTACTTAAAAGAAAATAACAAACAAGTCAAAAGCCTTAAGAACCTTGCTTTTGGTGGTTGTCCAGTAACAAAAGATTTTTGTGAAAACTTATCGATAGTCTACCCTAACTCCAAATGTGAAATTATATATGGTTCAACTGAAGTGGCACCAATCTCAACAGTTGAAGTAAACGAGTTACTAAATTCTAAGGGACAAGGCTTTCTAGTTGGAAGACCATACACCGGGGTACAACTAGGAATAGTGAAGTTACCAACTCATATATCAGAATTCGATGAAAGAGAGCATACTCCATACGAAGTTAAAAATGGAGATGTTGGCGAAGTAATCATTAAAGGAAATCATGTTGTACAAACATATGTAGACAACCCTAAAGCAACAAGGGAAAACAAAATACTCTCCGTCAATGGACAGAGATGGCATAGAACCGGAGATTGTGGCAGAATCGATGAAAGAGGGAGACTTTGGCTAGTTGGTAGAACAAAAGATACAATTACGAATGCTGGTAAAGAAGTCCATCCATACCCTATTGAAGAAGTTCTTGACGGTATTCAAGATATAAATAGAAGTGCTATAATACAAAACAACAAAGGTATTACCATATTTATTGAAGGAAATCTCGTTAACACATTAAGAGATAAAGTTTCTTCGATAATTAAAGATAGTGGCCTTCAGGAATTTAAAATTAAGGTAATTTCAAAGATTCCTGTTGATGATAGACACAACTCAAAAATAAATAGAGTTAAATTAAGAGAGATGCATGTATAAGAAAATAGGATATTTTCATCATTTAGACCAAGATGGTACATTGCTATCATTTAATGAGATAGAGCTTAAACTACCAAAGGATAATAAGAAAAGTATAGAAATAGTTAAAGAAGTGAAAAAAGAGAATTTGATTAAAAAATATTTTAATCATTTAAACAGCGGTATAACTCCCCTAGTTCTAAACCCCGAAATTCCAGATTCAAAGACTGATAGTCTCCTAAATGTATTAGAAAAGGACTCTAACAGCTACTCATCATTATCACATATAACTTGCTCAAGTGGCACGACGTCACATAATGGACCAATTAAAACATTCTCTTTTCCTATACAAAGGCCATTATCAAACTCCAGAGCTCACTATGCATCTTTACAGGTAAATGAACCTATAAAAGTACTCTTTCCAATGCCACTAACTCACAGTTTTGGTGTAGTCATCGGAATGCTTGGAACAGTTGAAATGGGTCATTCCCTTTATACATTTCAAGAGACCCCTCGCAATGATGTATTATTAAATGTCATTGATGATCAAGAAATTGACTTATTATACCTAACTCCAACTCTTACTCGATTACTATTAAAGCATTTGAAACGAAAGAAGATTTCCAACTCAAAAAAAATAAAAATTAGTATTGGTGCAGCTCATATATATAAATCTGAAATACTTGAACTTATGAAGCACTTTCCCAATGCGCAGATATTTTATACATATGGTCTAAGTGAAGTCGGCCCGAGAGTTTCAACTCTAGATTGTGGCACTTTAGACAAAAACCAAATGTCTAATATCGAAGAAGAAGTCCTACCTATTGGAAGGCCATTAAATGGTGTCGAACTTCAAATTAAAGATAAGCTACTTCATGTAAAATCAATTTATACAAATACGAATATAGATCAAGAAGTATTCTTTAATACTATGGATGAAGCAAGTTCTGATTCTAAGAATACATTTCTTAGAGGCCGTACTGATAACACGATAAACTTTGCAGGTGTAAACATATACCCCCAAGAAATGGAGCCTATCATAAACAGAATACTTGAACTTAGTTCAGTTCTAATTGCTATGCCATCTAAGTTGTATGGAGAGATTCCTGTTCTTGTCATTGAGGCAACTAAAGAGAATGAGAATGACTTTTCAACTAAGGATTTTATAGATAAGCTCTCCCTCGAGGTATCTACAAAAATACATCCACAAAGAATTGTCTTCCTAAGAAACTTTCCAAGAACAAGTATGGGCAAAATCAAAAGAAAGAACATACAAAGTCTGATTAGTTAATATTTGATAGGTAAAAATTAACAGACTAATTCGTTCAGCCTTAATATAGGTTAAAATTAGACAAGTAATCATTCTTATTCTCAGGAGAATAACTTGTCTCAAAAGTTAAAAAGCTTTGGCGTAAAAATAGCTAGCTGCTCATCCCATCTCCCTGATGGTGTTATGACCAACCAAGATATAATTGATGAATATTCGCTAAGACTCAAAGACGAATGGGTTAAGCTAAACATAGGCATCGAACAGAGACATTGGTGCAAGAACGGTGAGAAGGCATCTGATTTAGGGGCCAAGGCGCTTGAAAAAGCACTCAATGGCAATGATGATATTGATGCCCTAATAGTCTCTACTGTGTCCCAAGATGTAATGACTCCAGCAACCGCCTGTATAATACAATCTCTTGTTACTCCCGGAAAGCTCTATCCAGCATTTGATATCACTGCGGCCTGTGGAGGCTTCGTATTTGCGATCGATCAGGCACGAAGAATGATTCAAACAGGTATGAAGCGAGTTGCATGTGTTGCAACTGAAACAAGAAGCTATTACCTAAGAAAGAAAGACAGAAGAACTGTAATGCTCTTTGGAGATGGTGCCGGTGCCGTGACACTTGTACCATGTTCAAAAGACGAGATAGGTATCTTCTATTCAAAGACAATTAGTGACGGAAGATTTTGGAATTCAATAGTCGTTCCTGGTGCCGGAAGTGAGGCAATGTCTAAAACAGGAGAGGCCAGTACCCATATAGAAATGAGAGATGCTGCAGGTATATTTGAATCTGCAATAAAGGAAATGTCTAATCTCATTAATGATGCTTTAAATGAAACGGGGCTTAGTAAAGAAGATATTGGGACATTTATATTTCACCAGGCCAGTAGAAATATCGTAAAGGCCGCTGCTGATAACCTTGATTTAGCAGAGGATCAATATGTCATTAACTTTGATCAAGTAGGCAATATGACTTCAGCTTCAGTTGCAGTTCTTCTCGATGAATGCGTTAAGTCTAAAAAAATAATAAAGGGACAAAATGTCTGCATTATTGCGACAGGCGGGGGATTCAGTGCAGGAGTAATTCTCCTAAGATGGGAGGAGTGATGAAAACAATCCTAATAACAGGTGGACTAACAGGTCTAGGTCAAGAAATATCAAACCTTCTCGACCCTTCAGAGTTTACAATACTTAGAACAACATCAAGACAGGCCAATCATCAAGAAGGTATCTACAAATGGGATATGGCCGAAAAGAATGCAACAAAGTCCCTAAGTAATGCTCTTAAAGAGCAAGGTCACTCTCCAGATATAGTCATACATTGCGCACATATCTTTTCAAAGGCCAATTTAGTTTTTGGAGTTAAAACTGAGGAATTTGCAAAGTCTCTTGAAAGAAATATTGTTCCAACATTTGATCTTTTAAAGACTTTTACTAAAGCTATGGCCAGAAGAAATGGTGGAAAAGTCCTTCTACTGGGAAGTCTCTTATCTAGAAGGGGAGGCCCAGGAAAGGTCAGCTATATTACCGAGAAGAATGCTATGACAGGACTCGCCTTAGCTTTTTCAAATGAGCTAACTAAGAAAAATGTCAATATAAGCATACTTCACCCTGGACTCATTGATACTCCAAGAATCAGAAAGCAACTATCAAGTGAGGTCATAAAAAAAGTAGGAGAGGCCAATCTCCTTGAGATAGAAGTCGTTGCAAAAAAATGCGTAGAAATTATTTCACAAAACTGTCCAGAAGTTATTTATGAAATAGGAGAGGCCCAACAATGGTAAATATCTTCTTTATCCCTCCCATGGGTCACAGTTCGGACTTCTACAAATATATTAAGAAAACAGAAGATATGGTTTTCTTAGATTATCCATATAATCAAGAAACAGTTGATCAAGAAAACTCATTAGACTACCTTGCTCAATACTTCGCTAAGACAGTTACTAAACATATGGCAGAATCTCAAAAATATTCGGATATTATTCTCGTTGGTGTATCCCTAGGTGCGACTCTTAGCTTAAAGATCAATCAACTCTTAGAAAATAGAGTTAAGAAACTGGTTTTAATTGCACCTGGTGGTCTTAAAGTAGCAAGGGCCAGAAAAGAGATGATTAAACACGCTATCAACAATCTAGCGCAAGAAGAATTTATCAAAAAGGCATTAGGACTCGAACAACAAGCTAACTTTCTTGATCACTTTAGCGATAAGAAAGAAAATGCTAAAGAGTACTACCCTATTATCAGTTCATTTTGGTCAGATAAATATGACACAATTCAAGGGGCATCATTTAAGAAAATGGCAATAGATGCTCTAGAAGTTAACTACGAAGAACTTCTTGTAGAATATCAAGACAAGATACATTTACTATGGGGAAAGAAGGATAAAATCTTTTCTATGAGACATTATAATAAATTTAACAAACTACTTAATCACGCAGAGCTTGACCTCCATGATCAGGTAGGTCACTACCTGCCAATTGAGGCACCACAACACCTAGATAAACTAATGGATAATTATGTTTTTAATATTTGATATTGCCTATATTATTTTTTCTTTTCTTATATATTCGCTATCATTTCTAGCGTCTTACTCTTTTGCCAATACGATTTGGTCAGAATCACTTCTCTGCCAAGCTATAGCTGTTGTAAGTGGTTACTTTGTATTTCTTAACGTGTTTGTCATCCTAATTGGTTTGTTCAGATTGGTTTTTCAACCCAAACTTCATGTTGGTGAATTCCCTATTGGACTCAATAAGAAGTACACAGGATGGATTACCAACTCCCTATTTCAAGGAATCTTAATAGCCTCACCATTTGCTAAGCAATGCCACTTTATTTTCTATTTAAACTGGATTTACTACAGAATGATGGGCATGAAACTTCCATTCTCTACTCTTGTAGGTATGAATACAGTAATTAGGCAACCGGAGCTCATAGAAGTCGGTAAAAAGTCTATCCTCGGTCTTGGATGCATAATTAGCTGCCATTATTCACCAAATGGTAAGACCCATGTCCAAAAAAGAGTAAAAATTGGTTCAAAAAGCGTCATTGGAGGTTCAGCAGGGATAGCACCTGGTTGTACAATTGGAGACAATACAGTTGTAGGCGCAAAATCGATAGTCTACCCCGATGTTACAATCGGAGACGGTGTAAAAATTGGTGCAGAGTGCTCCATTAAGTTTGCTTCACAAATACCCGATAATGTTAAAATAAAGAGTCATACAGTCATAGATAAGCATTGCGATATCAATGAAGGCGAAACTTGGGGTGGAAACCCTGCCAGGAGGATTACATGAGTTTTGAAAGTTCACTAAAAGAAGCTTTAAATAGAGGAATCAAATTGATCGAGGACTCAAAGTTCTATCAAGATATCATGGCCGGTGAAAACGCGAAAACATACTATATAAACTATCTTCAATATGCCTATCAATATGTAACGATGACCTCGTCATTTACTCCATTGGCAGCGAGAAGAATGGAATCAAAACACTTAAAAATAAGAAAGTGGATTTTAGAACACTCATCAGAAGAAATGGGACATGAATTAATGGCCCTAAAAGATCTAGAAAAGTTTGGTTTTCACAAAAGCGAAGTCATGGCGCAAAAAACTCCAATAGGAGTTACAGCTTGGGTAAGCTTCTTTCACTATAAAGTAGCAATAGATAATCCATTTTGTGCGTTTGGTGTCTTATATTTTCTTGAGGGAATGGCAACAGAGCTTGCTCCAAAGATCGTCAAAGAGATCGTTGACTCTCTTGATGAAAAAGAGAAAAAGGCCATCACATTCTTTAGAGAACATGGTGACCTTGATGAAGATCATCTTGCTGAACAAGAGGAAATATTATTTAAAGCTGATCTATCAGTAGAAGAACAAGAAATTATTATAGAGACAGTGAAAGAAGCGGCCGAGCTAAAAAGATATATGCTTGATAAACTTGTTGAAGATTGTACAGAGTAATATAAGGAGAAGACATGGCAAGCGAAAAAGAAGTAAAAGACCTCATCTCAGAAATAACAGGAATTGAAAGTGAGAAAATTAGTAATGATCAAGAATTTAAATCTGACTTGCAAATGGATTCGATAGCCATTGCAGATTTAATATCTTCTTTAGAAGAGGATTTTGAAATAGTTATTGAACAAGAAAAAGCAATGGAAATTAAAACAGTAGCACAATTACTTGAGCATATTTCATAGAATAGTTCTCTTTAAAGAGAGCTATTCTATTCCTATTATGACTTCCCCTCTCTGAATTAGACCATCCTTGGAAATATTTAAAACCTTAACCATACCACTTGTTTCAGCATAAATTTCAACCAGAGTTTTCATAGCCTCAAGAACAACAAGTTTGTCTCCCTTATTGACAGAGTCTCCAACCTTCACAAGTACATCTACGGCCTTTCCTGTTATAGGTGAGTTATATGGCGTATCATTCTTTGCAAAGCTTTCTGTCCAAAATGAAGCCGCTACAGGGCCAATATATATAACACCATCTGACAAACGCTCAATCCACAGAGTATTTCCACATATAGAGTAAAAATAATCTTGACCATTAAAACTAGATTTTCCATTCTCTACTTCAGGGCTTGAGTCTATCGTCTTCCAGATATGCTCAAGTTCTGACTCATCTAGTTCTTTATCTTCACAACTCGATCTCCATTTTTCTAAGAAGCTAGACTCTGTCCAACTCACAGTATGCTTATCAGTTTGAAATACCTCATCTGTTAAAACAGATAATAAGAACTCTTTGTTAGTTCTCACACCATGAATATTTAACTCACGAAGACACTTTATTGCCTTTTGAATGGCCTCTCCTCTATCTGTTCCATGAACAACCAGTTTTCCAATTAAAGGGTCATACTGATGAGGGACATTTCCGCTTTTGCCAATATATGTATCCCAGCGCATATGCTTGTCTAGATTTAAACAATGGATAGGCCCTGGGTCAGGTGTAAACCCTTGACGCGAATCAACAGCGTATATTCTACAAGATATAGAGTGACCGTCAGACTTTAGATTTTTAAAGCACAGCTTAGCATCCAAAGCATATCTTATCTGGGCCTTTACAAGGTCAACTTCAAATAATTCTTCTGTAACTGTGTGTTCAACTTGAATTCTAGTATTTACTTCAAGGAAATACGCTTGCTGTGAATCAATATCCCACAAGAACTCAATAGTTCCAGCGCCAATATAGCCAAGTTTTAAAAGACTTTTTTCGATATACTTGAATTTACTCTCTAAATACGTGTTAAAGATATCGTTTCCAGGTCCCTCTTCCATAAACTTTTGATAAGACTTTTGTAATGAACAATCCCTTGTCCCTAGGAAGTGAACTTTCTTATCTGTAGAAAAGAACTGTAATTCAATGTGCCTAGCATTAGGAAGATATTTTTCGATAATAATATCATCGTTTAAAAAGAGCGATTGAGATCTCTTCTTCAGTTCATCGAGGCATTGATTATAATCATCACTATTTGTTACAATACTATTACCTCGTCCACCACCACCAAGCGCGGCCTTTAACATAATAGGAAAATCACTCATTTTAACATCATCAATTTTTAAAACATTAAACTGACATGATTTAGCAAAATTAATTGATTCACGCTTACTACTTAAAGAATTTAAAACATTGGGATTTGGACCAATGAAAGTAATCCCCATATTTTTACAAAGTTGAGATAAACGTGGGTCTTCAGAAAGAAAGCCATAACCAGGATACAGTGCATCTATTTGATACTGAGCAATTAACTTCTCTATAATATCGATACTAGTAAACGGGTTAATACTGTCTGAAAACGAAATGGCCTTATCGCACTCTTTGGCCACAAGACTACTTTTTTCGTTATCATTAACTATACAAAAACTTCGATGTCCAAGATCCTTACATGCCTTAATTGCACGAAGAGCAATCTCTCCCCTATTACATATCAGTACATTCTTCATTCAGATACTCCGATATTAAAATGTGAAATAAGGTGATTATCTCTATAGTGATTAAAAACTTCTTCATCATATTGATAATCACAAGATTGCTCAAGAATTGTGCTAATAACAAACTGTACAGAATCGTCTGTTGAAAGTGCCGGTAATATCGACTCTTGATTGAACTTAACAAATAACAGGTAGTTTATTGCAGTAACAATTCGACAGTATCGAAGAGATGTCTCCCTTGCCATATAAGTAGTATAATCATTTACATTCTCGATATAACTTCTTAATGTTTCAATTTCAGTTTTGACCTGAAATACAACCCCTCTTGTATCTTCTTCCATTAAAGTATTAAAGGCCGAAAACACAAAATCAAGACTTCTTGAAGAAAGCTTTAAAGTTGAGCCATCAAAATGGATCGACTCATACTTTACATTATAGACTTCTTCAAAATCATACTCTTCGTCTGCATCAAGATGCTTTTTTATATTATTAAACTTTGAAGCAATGATAGAGAGATTTACACCCATACTACCATCAAACAAAGAGATAACCGAATGATCCCTTACCATCTTTTGAAACATAGGATAGTCATCTTCTCTTAAATAATATCTAGCACCGAGGATCTCCTTGCAAATATCAATTTGTTTATCAATCATATATGGTACAAAGGATTTAACAACCGCTGAATACAGGGCCATAAACTTAGGCGCTAACGTGGCCATTCTTGTAACACTTATAGATGTTGCTTCACTAGCGAGTATGTAAGCAAGTGCCTTTGAAGTTAGTGAACGTACACTTCCTCTTTTATTAAGTGTCTCACCATATAGAACTCTTGTTCCGCTAAAGTTAATCGCATCCCTGAAAGTTGTATCTGCCGCACCTAAAGAAAATGCGGAGCAAAGAGTACGAGAAATTTGCATAGTTCTTGCAATTGTTTCAAGTGCTCTACCTTCCCTGCCAATGAACGAATCATCGGCCAGTTCTAAATCTTTAAATTTAATACCACTTATATCTGCACCTTTAATTCCGTGAGTTCTAAGTTTTTCAATATTAGAGAACTGCTCTTCTTTAAGCTTTTCTTTATCTATAAAAATGAGTGTTGGGCCCACTTCTCCCATTGCAAGAACGCTCATGGCCTTGCCCTTTGTAGCATTATTAATACACCACTTTTGACCATTTAAAAGTCTTTTTCCATTTGTATCCTTAACAATAACCTCACATGCACTGAGGTCACTACCGTGTTCCTTTTCAGTTAGAGCAAGACAATTAAGACCTGATTCAAAGAGGATTTCAGTGAGCCTCTTCTTTTGTTCATCACTTCCATGAATCCAGATTGGTAAGGAGCCAAGAAAGCATTGTCCTACAGCAATTGCAGAGGTCACATTTCTTCTTGCAAGACATCTACCAAGAGTAAATAAGTGATCTATTCCCTTTAACTCTCCTCCTTGACTAATGGGGACTATAAACTTTAACAGTCCATCATCTATAAGGTTTTGCGCTTCTCTAGGGAAGTCAGAGGATTCATCATCCTCAACAACAATATCAATGAGATTTCTTCTTTTGCTAAACTTCTTCTCAAAGTATTCATAAAATTCATTCATTACTTATCCATTTATCCATTTCTTGGATTGTTCTTTCAAATAGTAGATCCCATATATCATCTCTACGTCCTGCAATATGGGGAGTGATAAATACATTATCCATTTCACGTAAAACACCATTTTCAGGATAGGGCTCTGGTGTCGTAACATCAGTGAGATATCTTGCAGAGACATTATCTTTAAAGAATTCAATAAGGTCATCTTCTTTAAAAACCTCTGCTCGAGACAGGTTTATGATTGTTACATTGTTTTTTAAATGACTAAAGAAACTTTCACGATCTAAAGAGTGTCTCGTTTTCTCAGTTAATGGCATAGTTAGAAAAATATAATCATTTAACTTTGAGAATTCTCCTAATTGCTCGCTAAGGAAGAAGTTATCAATATTGTTATTTGATTTCTTCGAACGAGATAGTATATTCTTTTTTCCAAATAATGGGGACACCGACTTAAGCAATAATTCTCCAATATTTCCAAACCCCACTATTCCACAAGAAAGATTTTTAGGACTCTGAGCTATAGCGAAACCATCCTTTCTAAATTCTTTATTTGAGACTTCTCCTCTTAAGGCCTTTAGGCATAAGAAGAGTCCATGCTCACTTACTGAATCACTATTTACTCCGATAGAGTTTGAAACAGGAATATTAGCAGTGTTCTGCCATGAAAGCGGAACCTGTGCCGTCCAAAAATGTACCCTTTCAAGAACTTGATTCTTTTTCAAAGCAGATTTTGAAAATGGCATTCCAACAACAAAGTGTGAGTCCTTCAAGGACTCTCTCATCCCACTTGTTTCATCAATAAAGTCTATATCTAACTTGTTGCTATATCGTTCTATTAAAGCTTGTGACATATGCTTTGGAAGTTTCCAAAATGGGTCTTTAGAGATATTTACAACGCTAAGCTTCTTCATGATTTATTCTCATCAATATAGCGTAGTACATCATCTACAGTACTCCAAGATACTGCCACATCCTCGTCATCACCTGTTTCAAGTTCATCACTTATTTCGTAGAAGAGATTAACCTTACCAAGGGAATCAATACCAAGGTCATCATTTAGTTTTTCTTTACCAGCAATTTCTGTGATAGGAATTCTGATAAATATATCTTCGGTATCGGTAATTATTCTTTTAAATATATCTAGTGAGCTACTCATATCTCTTCCTAAGGTATTATTAAATGTTTTTGCTTAAGTTCTGTATATATCTTCTTATTCTTAAGAACACTCAGATGATCAATGATTCTATCTCTGACCTTATGTGAATCTATAACTTCATCAACAATACCTTTTTCAAGTGATATCTCAGGTCTTTCATATTTTTCAAAATAAGATTCTTCATTGACATCAATTCCTCTATCGTGAAGCATAGATTGTGCTCCGTCGTAACCCATGATCGCTACTCTAGAGTTCTCCAAGGCCATTACAACATCGCCTCCTTGATTCTTTGTTTGCATAAGAATAAAGGCAGCAGCTCCATAGCACTTACGTACAACAACTGAAATACGAGGAACATTCGTTTGCATGGATTGACATAATTGAGCTCCAAACTTTAAAAGACCCGAGTGTTCCTGTTCTTGACCCGGCATAAAACCAGGGACATCTATTAAAGTAAGTATTGGGATATTATAAGAATCACATAATTTTAAAAAGCGAGAAGACTTACTTGCAGAATCACAATTTAAAGCTCCAGCACTATCAAAACTATTATTGGCCAGAACTCCAACAGGTCTTCCTCCAACATATGTAAACAAACAGTAAATACTAGTACCAAAACCATGTTTAAAACTCATGTATTCAGAGTTATCTACAATGCCATCAACAAGCTCTAATATATTAAATGGTACCTTTGGGTCTTTAGGTATGATTGGGACTTCCCCATTTGGTGTCATCGGATATCTAATCTTTGGACTATCAACATTAGAAGACGGTAAAAATGTGATGAGTGATCTCGCTCTTTTTATTTGAGTTAGAATATCTCTATCAACAAAATCAGCAATCCCCGTTTTTTCACTATGAACTTCGCTTCCACCAAGCTCTCTTATTGTAGTTTTTTGACCGAGTACTTTTTCTATAACAGAAGGGCCAGTTACCATCAAGGTAGATCTGGCTTTATTAAACAGAACAAAGTCGCTAAGAGTTGCACTATATGCAGGTGCACCCATGGTCGTTCCAATAACAACAGAAACTTGAGGAACTACACCAGAGAGCTTTATATTTCTTGTAATAACTTTTGAGTAAAGATCTCCACTTGATACACCTTCATCTACAGAAACCCCAGGAGAGGCCATGAAAGCAACAATAGGTACTTTCTTTTCTTGTGCCATATCCATGAGATCACTAATTGCCTGTGCTCCTAAAGAGCATACAAAGCCTTGATTAACACTTGGTTTATGTGCGTAGAGTGCAACTAAGCTACCTCTTACTTTAGCAATACCTGTTATAACAGAGACATTATCTTTATCAAATATGATCTCAAAACTCTCCTTGTCAGAGAACTCCTCAATCCAACCCAAAGGGTTTAGGCCTAGACGGCGTGACTTCTTTTTAACCATGCTACAATTTTAATGACTTGATGGATTTTTGTCCATATCTATAACCTTTAAAGCATTATACTCAAGTATAAAATCATGCAAAAGTGACTAATTATTTGACACCCCTTTTCCTTTTTTCAATAGAAGATCATATAGCTACAATTTGAGATATTATTTACCTACACAACACACACGACGAGGTAAATATGAAGAAAATGATCCTATTAGTAGCACTAATTATCGGTACACAAGCAACTTGGGCCAAGGCACCTGCGGAAGCAGAGTCAAGCGTTCCTATGGAGCATATTTATAATACTGAAGGTAAAATTCAGGCAGCGATGCTACTTCAAAAAGAAAATCGTGTAAGAGGTATGAAAATTCAAGTACTAGAGCTTTTACAAAGAGTCTCTACTGTTGAAAAGTTAAATATTGATCGTGAATACAAAGTTGACGTGTCAGAAGCGATTCACAATTTAAAAGACACTGAGAATATGATTGAAAATCTAGATATCTTTACAACAAAAGATTCTAGGCTTAACGACATCCAAGATTCTCTGATTGACTTAGCGGACAGTGTAGAAAGTCTAACATTAGAATTATAATTTTTAGAGTTTTAGCATTAATATGAGGCCAACTAATTAGTTGGCCTTACTTTTATAGGAGCATTATCTAGCTCTTTAATCATTTCATTTATCAACATCATTTCTCTTTCAGTATTTTCTACTTCAACAGCACGACTTTGAGTCTCATCAATTTCTTGAAGAGTAAAATAGTTGTAACTTACATAGAGACCAGAAGTATATAAACTAATATCGATAATAAACCTCATAAGACCAGAGTTACTTGGGTTATGCCATTCAGCGACAGGTCCTCTTTTATTAGCTTCTTTCCAGGCCTTATCCATTCGCTCTCTTAATTTATGATAGTGATGCCTCTTATCTTCTGGAAGATTTTCCCCGAGCCACTTATATACTTTATTCCAATCTTTATGTGCATCAACTCGTCGTGCAAATGTTACGAGGAACTCATTTCCTTCAGAACTTACGATATCAGAAACAAGTGAAACAAGATCATCATCACTTGCTTCAGAAAATACTATTCGATCAATATTTGGAAAATATCGATGCCTATCTTTAAAGTCTATAAATGAGACTCTTAACCACTTTCTAAAACCTGAATCATTTAGCCATGGAGTTAATTGTAAAACCTTATCTATAAATTGATAGACATACTGGTTTGGGAGTCTCGAAGAAATAGTAAGCCACATCTCTCTAAGAATCTTCTTTTTTAGAACCATGACCTGTGCAATATTAACTTTCTTTGCAAGTACTTCCATAGAAGCAAGATTTGGAGATATTAATGAGCTTGTTTCTCCACAGAGATGACAACCAGACAAGAGCTTACTTGGACTTAACTTCTCCAGTACAATCTTTGCCTTTGGATCTCCTTGCGAATATTTTTGATCTATAAACTTTCTAACTACTGAGTATTGATCAAATATATCAGTAAGCTTATAAGAGTAGGTGATCATGACTTCATTAGACATCGCCATATCAGAAGCAACGGCCTTTATTAGTTGTGTACTTTCTCCATCAAGCATCGACATTTTTATCTTACTCTTTGTATTAAGCAAGTTGTTTGATATATATGATTCCAGCTCAAGTCTAATCTCTGGAGTTAACTCACCGATGGCCTTAAGCCTTTTCAAAATACGTTGCAAATCACTTGTTTCTCTATATGCTCTATTAGCTATAAAATAAGCAGTCTCTGCATCATAGAATAGAGATGTGAACTGCCTGGCTATAGCAAAAGCTGTATCTACCTCAAAAGCAGTCTTAATGCCCGAGAATGCTCCATTATGTCTCATTTGAGCGACGGATACTTTCCTATTTCCAGTATCAGACCAAAATTTAATCTTAGCATGAGACTTACTTTCAAATTTTTGAAAAGTTCGAGGATCATTGTATTTTGAATACTTCTTATATTTATTATAAACCTTATGATCATTTATAGTTTTAAAGTGAGAGATAAGTTCATTACATGAGAGAACCTCACTAGAAGCAGGTTTTCTTGACTTATAAGAACTACAGCTTACTAAGCTTAAAGTTATAAATATTAAAATTAGAGACCTATACACATACTTTCCTTTTATAAGATCTCTTTCTTATCGGAAGATAAAACGTTTTACTAAAGTATTAATGTGATTACAGATGGATAGCAAGGAGTTATAGAAACAGACATTATTAATTAGAAGAGCTCTACTCCTACACGAAATAACTCCTCTCCTGTCAGACTATTTTGAAAACGAGTTAAACTTCTTACTATTCCACCTTTTTTTTCAACTCCCTCAACGGTGGACTTTAGAGTCACAAACTTAGATCCTATTGAAAGATACTTCCCCATCGTTTTATTAATGAGAAAACCTGCACCACTCTCTGATGAATCTAATAACTTTAAATCAGTTACTGCTATTTGATTCTTATTTGCATCTTGAATCAAGATATCTATAGTCTGATAACTTCTTAGGCCATATCTTGTACGTGGAGCAACTCTCGCTTCTTCAATTTTTATAAGGTCTGGATATTCTATCCTAATTTTATTCTTACCTTTCCTAATTATTTTAGACTTGAAGATTGTTTTCCTAAATTTTGAATAGAAGTAAATTTCATCCTTTTCAAAGTCCATAAAGCCATCAAGGGCACCGGCCTCGAGTTCAATGTAGGAATCGCAAACATCATACTTCTTAATTCTTCCTTCAGTCTTAACTCTTAAGGTAGACTCTTTTTGCCAGATCTGTAGGTTAGAATTATTTTTTAATATATTAGAGAGAAGATTCTCTATATGCTCCTTCTTTTGAATGTCGATAAAATCTGATTCATGTTTCATAGAGATATTATCGTGGATATATGAACTAGAATGAATCTATTTACTCAAGTAGCTGTTAGTACGTTATACAACTAAGATATTTTGTCTCAAATATTGGGCGCAAATTATATAGAATTAGAAAATACACGATAAATATATGAAATTATAAAAAAGTATGTAACTTTTAAGATAATTTATACACTCAGTGAAAAGGAGAAATTATGAAAATTTTATCAGTACTTACCCTATCTCTACTATCATCTGTCGCAATGTCTTCTGAGTATTTTGTTGAAGCAAGGACCGGTGTTTCTGATGAATATAGCAAGAAAGTTCAAAACTCTGTTTCTGGCAAACTTGAAGGTGATTTCAAAGGCACAAACTTCGGATTAAGAGCAGGTAAATATATTGATAAGCACTCTATTCACTTGGAATATAATCCAAGTCAAGAGGTAGAAGTTAAGTCAGCTAATGAAGCTGCAGACGTCGAATCAATCTTTCTTGGCTATAGATATAATTTTGATAATGGTATCTACACTGGTGCACAAGTAGGGAAGCAATCATTTGAGCTAAAAAAGGGTCCTAATGGAGTTACTTTTCCCGATAATCCAAAGGCCTCTGGTATCACTTATGGTGTAAATGTTGGTTATAAATATAAGTTCACTGATATATACTATGTAGGTGCTGATTTTTCATATAACTTTGGAAGCTATAAAGATGAAGGTCCATCTTCGACAAGTGTAACATCAATTGAAATTGAATCATCACAACAATTAAATCTCGTTATCGGAATTGCTTTTTAAAAAATATTAATAAAAAGGGATTACATGCCTTTAAGACTTAGTAATCCCTTCTTTTTTAATTTCTTCATATATTTCTTGGTTAATTCTTTAATCTCATCATTACTAAGAGAATTAGTTCCCCTAAATCCTGGAAGTGAAGAATTAAACTCATTACTTATAATAGATGCACGAATCGCCCTCTTTATATTTTTTTTGGAAAATTGGTTATCAGTGATATTTAACTGACTTTTTAAATAGTCCGCCCAATAGAACTCAGCAAATGGTGTATCAGTTTTCTTATAGGCTCCACTTTTTCTAACAAGCCAGGAAAGGCCTCTATAATAGTCCTCTTTGAGACCTCCTATTGATTTCGGTAATTCATCAAAGCTTTTGAATTCTTCACCTGACCTTAAATAGGCCAACTTATTTTCCATCATTAACTTAATAAAACTACTTCTTTCTAATAGCTCAGTATCAAGATCTTCAAAAAGAATCTCTTGAAAATAAACCTCGATATCTGTTACCCTCTCACCAAATTTTTCAAATAGATTGTCCTTTAACTCGAATAGTGAAAGTGAAAAGTGATGACGATCAACAATATACTTTCTCCCATCGCCGCCCATTACATAGGGAATTGGTTTTTCTTTAATATATGCTCTCAAATCATCAAAGCTAAGTGACATTAATACTTTCTTTCTACTCAAAACCCCTGGCCGACCATAGAGAAATTGAGTGACTTGGAGATGGTCATCAAAAGAAGATATAGAGACTTGTTTCAAATCACCATGGTCATATTGCCTAACGTAAGGAAATTGTAGGACAAGCTCAGCACAGGAGAAATCACCAGATACTACACTTGTCGGACTTCTCTCCAAATTGAGTTGAGAGCAAGAAACAACTAATATGAGCGATAATATAAAACAAATACGAAACATAGCTAACTAATCGGATTACTAATAAGAATAATTTAATATAGTATAAACTAGAGAAATACCTTAGTATGAATAGGTGAAGAAATTAATCGTCCTCCTATTTCTTATATATACCCATGCTTCGGCACAAGAAGTCATAAAGCTTGGCGTGACGAGACCAACCCTTGAAAGTAAACAAGGTCAGTTCCTCAAGGTTCTCTATACGGAAATATTTAATAAGTTTGGTCTCAAGCTAAAAGTAATAGTAAGACCTCCAATTCGTCTTGCTAAAGAGGTTGAAAGTGGCTCCCTAGACGGTGAGCTCGTTAGAATGTCTGGCTATAAGAAACCATATCTAACGAGAGTTGATGAACCACATTTTAAGTTTTCAATTTCAACATATAGTATAAACAAAACAAATAAGACAAGAAGTACAGATGATTTAAGAAATGCTAGAATTTCATATAGAAGAGGAATGAAAGTCGTCCAAAACCTTATCGATATCATCCCTACACCCCAAAGAGTACGATCTTTTATAGATACTAAAAAAGCACTAAGCCTCGTCGTTGCAAAGAGATATGACTACTTCGTGGGCGTAAAGTTCTTTACTGATGAAATAATACGAAATAGTGAGAAACAGTTTAAAAATAAGATTTTCAATACTGGAATTTTAAAGGCCGACAGTGCTCACATGTTTCTTGGTACAAATTTTAAACATCTCACGAACAAAGTTTCTAGCGAACTAAAGAAAATGAAAAAGAATGGACACTTCAATCAACTTAGAAAGAAATCAAAGCACCATTCAAAATAATATTTACAACTATTAGCAGCAAGTTGACCCTGCTCCTTTCTTTTTTAGTACTCCGGGTAATTCTTTACGAACTTTATCTTCTTCAACCTTACGCTCACTATATCTATCAACTAAGAAGCTCTGATTATCTCTTGTGAGATATGTAAATTTCATAAGCTCTTCAAGTACATCAACGACTCTATCACGGTAAGGTGATGCTTTCATTGTCCCATCTTCACTAAATTCCTGATAGGCCTTAGCAACACTGGACTGATTTGGTATAGTCAACATTCTCATCCATCTTCCAAGTATTCTCATATTATTAACTGCATTGAAGCTTTGAGAACCTCCAGAGACTTGCATAACTGCAAGAGTTCGGCCCTGAGTAGGTCTCACAGCACCCATAGAGAGAGGAATCCAATCTATTTGAGTTTTCATTAAGCCAGACATATTTCCATGAAGCTCGGGTGAAGACCAAACTTGGCCCTCAGACCAAAGACTGAGCTCTCTAAGCTCCTTGACCTTGGGGTGTTCTGTAGATTTGTCATAATCGTAAATAGGAAGTCCTTCAGGGTCAAAAATTTTCACATCGGCGCCCATATGCTCTAATATTTTTAATGACTCCTCTGCTAAAAGTCTCGAAAATGATCGATCTCTTAATGATCCATAGAGAATTAAAATCCTAGGGCGATGAGTTGATTGCTGTAACTCTTTAGGGACAGTATTAAATCTAGCTTCATTCAAGTAATCCATTATTTCTCCTTTATTTGCTATCAATAAAACAATCAAGAACAGGACAGTCACTAAGGGGCATTTCACGAGAATCACAACATTTCGCTAGCCCCTCAAGAGATTTCTTCATCCTCTTCAAGTCTTTAATTTTTTCATTAATTTCATCTATCTTTGTTTCCGTTCTAATCAAGATATCATTACAGCGAGACTTCTTCTTAACAGTTAACTCCAACAGCTCCTTAACTTCTTTGAGCGTAAAGCCAAGCTCTTGAGACCTCTTGATAAACCAAATTTTCTTTATTAAATCAGTGGGATAATACCGAAAGCCACCCTGCTTTTCTGGTTGCTTTATTAATTCTTTCCTCTCATAAAAACGGATTGTTTCAACGCTTACGTTAGAGGCCGTAGCAAGTTTTCCAATAGTTAATCTATCTATTTTTTCTTTCATAGAACAACTATACACCCCGTACCATGGTACAGGGTCAACAAATATAAATATAAATTAGATTATACTTTAGCGAAGTACTTATTTTGACTAAAATATGATCCAGCAAGAAGGAGCGTAGCTATGACTGCACCTGCAAACTCTCCGTCACTTATTGCAACATGTGCATAGAAAGCGAGTATGAAATTATAAAACAAACCCACATAGGCCATCGTAAGCAATGCCTTAGATTTTCTAGTCCAAATCGCAATCAAGGCCAAAATCTTAGCGAGGGCGAGGGGATATATTATGTTTACCGGATATCCAAGTTTTGAAAAAACTGGTGCAATCTCATCATAGTTAAAAATATACATTCCCGCAGACATTGTTAACATTAGAGTCAATAGACCAGTTAATGTATAGTATCCAACTTTTACTTTATTCATAATACCTCCGAAGTATTTAACTGCTTTGTTAATTCTTAGTAAGTATCGATCAAAAGATGTTTATATAATATTACATTGTTTTAATCATCATGTTTTAGTATACTAAACATGTTATGACACTAGATCAACTATATATTATTGACACAATAAATGAAGTAGGTGGACTTTCAGGGGCCGCCAAGAAACTACTTCGCTCTCCATCAGCCATTAGCTTGAATCTCAAAAATTTAGAAGATGAATGGGGTGTCCAAATATTTGATAGGTCTGAATATAGACTAAGGCTCACTCGAGAAGGTGAAGAGATCTTAAATAAAGTCCGACCAATTTTAGAAGGAGTGGAGGCACTAGAAGACTACACAAAATCATTAGGAAATGGTCCAGAGGCTTCGATTAGAATCTGTATAGATAAACTATTCCCTATTAGTAAAATAGAACATGTACTTGTAGCTTTTAAAGAAAAGTTTCCCACAATAAAACTCTATATATATGTTCAAGGTAAAGACCTTCCAAGACAAACTGTGCTAAACAAGGAAGCAGACCTTGCAATAACATTTCAAAAAAAAGTTGAAGACGAGAGTTTTGACTATCTACCAATTTACACAATAAACATGCTCGCAGTCGCTTCACCAACTTTAATAGGGTCCTCAGATATTAAAATAAAAGACCTAGAGTCCAAAACTCAAATTATAGTAGGTGAATTTAGGAAAGAAGACATTGGTAAGTCCGGTATTCAAAAAGGTGATAGTAAGTGGTCAGTAACAGATATTGCGACAAAAAAAAGTCTTATGCTCCAAGGCCTAGGCTATGGATACCTTCCTCTTTACCTAATTAAAGAAGAGCTTAAATCAGGTAAACTAATCCCAATAGACCTAATGAAAAAGGGCGAGGCACCATTTTGTATCGCCAAAAACATTGAAATGAGCATGGGACCAGGAAAGAAATTTCTATGGGAGTTTATAAAAAATAATATTTAAAACTATATAAAATATATGACCTTTAGAGACAAAGAGAGAATTAAAAAAGCTGTATCCACTTCGCTCGTGCCTTCATAGGAAAAATATCAACTGTATTTTAATGAACCTTAGAAAGGTAATGTACTAACTTCTTTTTGGTAATAGGTTTATCAATAAATCCATCTGGCCCTTTTTCAAGTGAGAGCTCTTTTACAGAGGCATTATCAGCACTCATTATAAAAATCATAATATTCTTATTCTTTGAAATATTGTAAATCTCAGTCATTAAATTTGTACCAAGCTCTCCGTCAAGGTTTTGATCAAGAAATAATACATCGTAATGATTCTTTTTAAGTTCTTCTATTAAATGACTGTATTGTGAACAAAGTTTAAATTGTACTTTTAGTTTATTTAGCCATAACCGTAGAAGGTCTCTAATATTAACGTCGTCATCAAGGACAATAAGTTTAAGGTTTGGAAATGATGTTTTCAAAAACTCTGTTTGTGTATTTTTTTCAGCTATTTCACTAGAGTAATTTAACCTTAGCACAAATTCACTACCACTCCCTTCTGTAGAGGTAACACTTATGTCAGCACCAAATGCCTCAAGAGTAGTTTTTACTAAAGGCATACCAAACCCTGTCCCCTCTTCATCGTTAGTACCTTTACGGCTAGTCTTTTCCGTTGAACTAAAGAGTTTCCCAAGAAGCTCCTCAGGCATCCCCATACCATTATCTCTAATAGACACTATGACGTAATCCCCCTCTACTTTAGATGAAATATGAATAACACCATCTTTGTATGAAAACTTAATTGCATTAGAAACAAGGTTGTTTATTACATTATTTAGCATTGAGACAGGTTCAACATCAACTAAAGGGAGGCCATCACTAAGATCAAGTTCTATATGTATATTTTTATTTTTTAAATTACTCTCGAAAATTTCTGGCGCGCGAAGTATCAGAGTATTAATATTAGTTGGTGACAGCTCTAGCTTTATTTTCCCCGATTCAATCGCATCAACCTTTCGAACATGATTTAATAACTCGATCTGGTCCTTCGTTGCATCGTTTACCTTTTTCCAGGCCTTAAGATTGACATTAGGATCTTGCTGATTATCTTCAATCATATTATCACTTTGAGCGAGAGCGACATTAAGAAGGTTTATACTGTCATGACAAACGACTCTCAATAAATTCTTTAATTTTAATGACTCCTTTGCCTTTAGACTTGAAACAAGCTCCTTTTCATTTAAATTCCAAACACCAAACATAAGGATTAAAGATTGAAAAATAAATCCAAGATACAATATACCATTCATCCAGTGATGGAACTCTAGGACCCCTATTAAGGCCAAAACCCAAATTGTAACAAAGCAAAAAAATCCACCCCAAGTAAAGAAATAAACAAGAGACTCTCTCTTACTTATTTTAAAGAAATAACTAGGGATAAATAGTGAAATACCTATGAATAAAGAGAAGTATATCAAAAAGCTCTTTTGAACTATCGCCAAGATATTTACATCAAATATACTTAGTACACCTATACTAATAACATTCAAGAAAAACAGCATTGTTATACAAGAAGAAACTCTCCATAAGGTTTTGGAGTACTTCTTAACTTTAAAGTACTCACTTGTGAATAAAAGACAAAAAGCAAATGAGAGATTACTTGAAATTAATCTAAATGTTGATCCATAATCCATGTATCCATTACTTAAGAATTGAATCACTCCTCTTACATCAGCAGAACTTGGTGTTACAAACAGAAGAAATAAGAAGTAATAGAGAAAACTTAAATCTCTCAAGATTAGTGAAAAACAAAGTATAAACAAACCAACAGCTGTGGCACCACCAAGAAATAGCAATGTAGTTGATATTTTCATACCTTCAAATCTGCGAAATTCCTTACTATCTAGAACAGAGAATGATATTTCTAAGAATATTGGTTTTTCCACCAGAATATATAATTCATGGGATACTATATGCCGTTGTAAAATCTCAATTGAAGGAACGAACCCACTCCCCTGAGAACGTACTTTGCGTTTTCGTTCTTTGTAGATCTCTTTTTTTACAACTTTATGTTTTCTATCAACAAGATAGAATTCAGTTGTAACAGAAGTAGGAAGATCTAGAAAAATAGTAATCGGTCCACTCTCAAAAGATATGAATTGAGACAAGTCGACTTTTAAAAGTTGCTTTTCAACACCCTTACCGTTGGACTCTGTAACAATCTCTTGAGAATCGAGAATATCATGTTTTACATGGACAGGGCCTTCAGCAAAACATGAAAAGCTAAATACGAATATAAGAAGCTTAAGGATTTGCATAATTAGTTTCACCACATTAATATAGCACCATAGGCGATAATTACATATGTACCTATATATACGAAAGGAAGTCTATGAAGTTTCTTACTACACTCTTAATATTTGCCCTTATTTCTTGCGCATCAAAGAATGACCTCAGCCTAGATACAAGATACGAGATTGGTAAAGCGCCAGAGATGACAAGAAAGGAACTTGCTATTTTTATTGCTGGCACTCTTCAGGCCGCAGATATTCCTGTAGATGAGAAAATGCAAATAAAAAAAGAGATAGAAGTATATATTGCAGAACTATCTATCCTGGAAATGAATACGAGAAGACTCTATGCCGCGATTTTAAAAAATCTTGGTCGTTCAAAGGCCAACGGAAAAAGTAAAACTGTTAAAGAGTTAAAAGCATCCATAATCAAAGTTAACCAACAACAAGTAAATTTAAAAATTAAATTACTTGATTTAATTATAAAGAAGTTTAATAAAACAACGACACCTGAAGATCAAGAGTATATCTTAGAACAAATCTATAATACTCCAAATGAAGTCAGTCAAAACCGAGAAATTTAAAACTGCCAACCAAATAGTAGCGAGGAATATCGAGGCCACTCTTTTGCTGTCTTACTAAAGAACATCACTTGTTGAATAAATTGAATTTTAACTGACTCTAAAAATGTAACACCTACCACGAATTGGCCTGCAAAATCTGAGCAACTTAGGAATGCTTCATTATGGTCGGCCTTATCTACGCATGCACCAACTTTAAAATCCCTTTCACTAGAGAACTGGTAACCAATTCTGGCCCCCATATTAAACTGACGAATGGCAGACGAAGCGGTACGTTTTTCAAACTGAAGCCCAATATAGGGAAGAGCACCAAAATTAAAAGATTCTTGCTTCATTAAGGTTTCCAGACCATTAATCATGACTCCGTAATTAACTTTTCTATACCAAGAAGAAAATGAAGACTGATCAAATAGCTTCGTAAAACTTAAATCACTACTATTTGTTCCAATAAATATAGATCTCTCGTTTACACTAGGCACGTAGAAAGCGAAATTTAAGGCCGGGGAAGTGAACTGATTAAGTACAAAACGATCGTTCTTAGGTTGAGTCTTTGCTGCAAGCCTGGATGCATCGACTATTTTCTTTTTAACCATAAAAAGGGCCTTATCGCCTTCATCCACCTTGAGACCAAGATCTTTAAAATGAAAACCATGATACCTAAGCCTTCTTAGAATATATTGTACTTGCGGCTCACCTTCATACTGCATCCAATCCTTTAATTCATGTCCTATAAAGTCTTCTGGTCCTTTA
Source organism: Bacteriovorax sp. MedPE-SWde (assembly GCA_001874305.1). GTDB lineage: Bacteria > Bdellovibrionota > Bacteriovoracia > Bacteriovoracales > Bacteriovoracaceae > Halobacteriovorax_A. The sequence goes on from MPCU01000014.1 coordinate 97,072, forward strand.
CCCTCAATTGCCAAGTTACACAGCTCATTATCGACTTGGACATCAGGCGATACCTGGCGACACTGATTGAACAATCTTTCAATGGATACCATTAATAATGTTTTAAGGTTATTTACGGCGCGCTTTTCTTTGATTCTCAGACATTCCAAAATGATATCAGTCTTTCCATTAAAAACTGACTGCATACAATATAAGTAAAGCATATCAGCATTAGATTCCTTAAATTTCTTAAGTGTTAATTTGTCTCTATTATTTAGATTTCTAATATTAGATGCATCTAACATACCTACATAGAAATCAAATATTCTAAAATCCCTTTCAAAGAAACCAAAAAATCCATAGAGAGGCTCACTTGCCAAAGGAAGGGATCCCATTATTGGAATAACCCTTTCAACCATCTCTGGATGGTTACCAAGAAAGTTTGTAACTTGCCCCTTTCTAGAAGAACTAACAAAGTTTTTTAACAGACTAAAAGTATCTGATACCAGTCCCTCACTGATAGTATTACCGCGAACGGTCTCTATGGGATAATTTTTCACTCCAGGGTCTAAAATAAGAAACTGATCTCTAGCTTCTCTCTTAAGAGATTTACTAATTTTATACGCTACATCTATTGGCGCATTGTTGAAAATACCACCATCTATAAAGAGATCATTTCTAATATCTTCTCCTTTACAGACCTTATACTCAGTATTTTTCATAAGACAATGGTCTAGACTAGTCGGCTCAAAAGCAATGGGAAAACTAGATGATGCAAGAAGAAGATTCTTGATATAAGAGAAGTTCTTCATATCATTTTGTAAAGGTAAAAAAGCCTGCACAGACCCATCACCTAAATTATGATTTCTTATAAGAGGTCTTTTTCCTTTACCTCTACCAACAATTTTTACAGCAAAGAATTCTTGCGAACGAGGAAAGTTAAGGCCATCCTTACCATAATATGACAGAGGTGACTTTCTCGTAACTGTAACTCCTAAGTATGAGGTACAGCCTGTTCTTAACCCTTCATTCCAAGCTATTTCTAGTTCATTAAATATATCATTCAAAGATTCCCTTGAGAGAAGACCTTGAGATTTATTATTCTCTTTAACGTAGAACTTTTCTAAGCTAAGAGGAAGCCACGATTTCCAAAACAGTGAAGTACTAGGGGTATATTTCTTATCACTACAGGCCTCAAGTACGGATATGAAAGAATTAATTGCACCTGCAGATGCCCCAGATAAAATAAGATTATTAACCTTGCCCTTCTCTTTTGCTGAACTTATTAAATAGTGTAGATAACCAGCTTCATAAACACCAAGTGAAACCCCACCTGTATTTGTTAGAGCATAAGATGGTTTACGGGCCTGCACACTAATAGAAAGCATGAGGGAAATAACCAAGAGAAAGCTGATTTTTGTCATTTTTATGTCCGGATATCTATTTTTTGAAAAATAGTGGTAAGTGTACTTTATAATAAATTGCATAAGACCTTAAACAAAGACCTAGAGTTATAGAAATCATTGTCGAGAATATTTCATCAATACCAAACATATTTAGAATGACGAAAGATCCTCCGCTTAAAATAGATGCTGTAACATAGATTTCACGTCTCAAAACAATAGGTTTATCATTAAAAATAATATCTCTGATTATTCCACCTGCAACCCCTGTGAGAATACCCATGATAATCGCAACTTCTTCCCTGAGACCAAACTTAAGGGCTTTTTTAGTACCTATTACAGTAAACAAGGCGAGTCCAAATGCATCTGCATAAAAGAGATATTTCAAAAGATTGTCTTTAAAGTGAACTAGAAAGTACGTTGATAGTGAACAAATCAAAATAACATAGAGATAAGTTACATCATGAGTCCAAAACACATCAGTATTTAGTATGAGGTCTCTAAGTGTTCCTCCCCCAACTGCGGTAAGAAATGCTGCAACAAGTACTCCAAGTACATCTAGTTCTTTACTGGCGGCCACAAAGATTGCAGTAATTGCAAATATCACACAACCAAAGAGGTCTAAGTAATAAATCATCCCAACTCCTAGTGATAATAAGATTAACATTATCTCCGTTAAGTGAACTTTGAACAATCACTTTTTTCCATTATACTTATAATTAACAAAGGAATTTTATGAAGGTTCAGTTCATCGGTGCAGCTCAGACAGTTACTGGCTCAAAGACATATATCGAAACAAAGAAATGCAGTGCTCTTATAGACTGTGGAATGTATCAGGGTATTAAGAGTATAGTTGACAAGAATCATTCACTTATTTCATTTGACGTAACAAGACTTGATTACATTATTTTAACCCATGGTCATCTCGATCATTGCGGCCTCATACCAAGATATTACAAAGAAGGCTTTAGGGGTCGAATTATTTGTAGTCCGGCCACAAGAAAAATTGCGGAAATAATTATGTTAGATTCCGCTAGGATTCAAGTAAGTAATTACCTTAAGCACAAGAAAGATAAGACCATAAAAAAATCGAATAAAAAAGGTATTGAGGCCCTATATGATGAAAAAGATGTTTATTCATGTTTGGAGCTATTTGATGAAATTGATTATGATAGTGAATATCAAGTTAATGATATTAGCTTAACTCTAAGACCGGCCGGACATATCCTCGGAGCAGCAGCACTGGAGTTAAAATATGAAGATAAAATTACATACTTCAGTGGAGATATTGGACGGTTTAATGATCCCATGGAGTATGACCCAACAGTCCCAGATTCAATTGATAACTTATTCATGGAAACAACCTATGGGGATAGGGATCATGATCAAGCAGACCCTATTGAACAACTCAAAAAGATAATTACTGAAACAAAGACTAATAAGGGTAAGATTTTAATCCCCTCATTTGCAGTAGCAAGAACTCAGTTATTATTATTCTATATCAATAAACTATTTACAAAGTATCCTGAAACAAAAGTACCTGTATATGTCGACAGTCCGATGACTAAGAAAGTTACTGATCTTTATTCAAAGTTTTCACAAGAGTTAAGACCATCAGAATCAGAACTGGAAGAAATATTTTCTACTGCGACATTTTTAAAATGGGAAAGTGATTATAAGAAACTGAAGAAGAAAGAGAGCACATATATAATTATAAGTGCAAGTGGAATGGTTTCTGGAGGACGAGTACTAAAGTATCTTGATACAATAGGACGAAAGTCACAAAACACTATCGCATTAGTAGGTTACCAGGGAGAAGGAACTATCGGCAGACAACTTAGTGAAGGAAGCAAAGAAATAAGATTACTAGGTAGTCTCATGCCAGTAAGATCTAAGGTAGTACACCTACATACCCTATCTGCTCATGCTGATAGAACTGAACTTAAGAGTTGGATAACAAAGATAGCAAAGAAGCCAGAGCGTATATTTTTACTACATGGTGAACTTCTAACAATGAAGAGCTTTAAAGAATATATATCTCAGGACTTTCAGGCCAAGATACATATCGCAAAAGAACAAGAAGAAATAATTTTATAAGGTGGAGCAATAATGAAAAAGCAAATAAAAGTAGTTATAACAGGTGGACCTGGTGGTGGAAAAACTACAGCGCTTGATTTATTTCGAAGAGAGCTAAACGAGAAAGTAGCTGTAGTGCCAGAATCAGCAACAGTTCTTTTTTGTGGTGGAATACAAAGATCTAATAATAAAGAGGTTCTCAAGGCCACTCAAAAAGCGATATATCAACTTCAATGCAACCTTGAAGACATACAAGAGAAAGCAAACCCGGAAAAATTATTAATATGTGACAGGGGAACAGTTGATGGACTTGCCTACTGGCCCTCAAGCGATGAAGAGTTCTTTGAGTTAGTAGACTCAACATTTGAAGAAGAAATGAATAAATATGATGCTGTAATTTTCTTTGAAACTGCTGCCAGTAGTGGTCTAGATATAAATAGTAACAACCCTATTAGAAATGAGTCTGATCAACAAGCAATAGATCTCGACAAGAGATTACAGTCAATTTGGTCGAGGCATCCAAATTATCATTTTGTTGCAAGTTCAGAGTCTTTTATAAAGAAGATCATGCTAGGAATTATGACAATTGAAAATGTAATTAATCAAAAAAACAGAGAAGAATAATGAAGAACTTTGTTATAAAGAAAAGATGTAGTGACTATGAACCTCTTGACCTTTTAAAGTTAAGAAAAAGTTTACAAAAGTCTGGAGCTTCACGATCTCTTTGTGACGAAGTCGTTTCAGAAATTTCTCCAAAGATAAAAGATCGCTCAACAAGTAACGAGTTATTTAAACTCGCACGTAAGACTCTTGCCAAGAAGTCACAAGTGCTTGCTGCGAATTACCACATAGTACGAGGTATTTACGAACTAGGACCAACCGGTTATCCGTTTGAAAAACTTTGCGCAGAAATGCTTAAAAAAAAGGGCTTTCATACGAGAGTAGGTGTAATCTTAAAGGGTGAACACGTAAAACACGAAGTTGATGTTATTGCAGAAAGGAGTGATGCCAGACTACTATGTGAATGTAAATTTCACAACAAGAACACTGGTAAGAGTAATGTTAAAGTACCTCTCTATATACATAGTAGGTTTTTAGATATACTTGGGCACCATGGCAAGAGCGCATACAACTCCTATGCAATATTTTCAAATACAACATTTTCAAAAGATGCAATTACTTATGCTGAAGGAGTTGGGATAAAGCTTTTTTCAATGAACTACCCGAGAAAGAACACATTTGTAGATCATATAATAAGGTATAAAATCTATCCTATTACTTGCTTAAAAACACTAAAGAGAAGAGATATTCAATTTTTATTAGACAAGGGTGTTGTTGTTATAAAACAATTAAAAGAAAAAATAGATCTTCTACAAGAAAGGGAAATTAAGCCAAATGAAATTATAGCAATTCAAAGAGAGATAAACCTTTTATTAAAGGCCTAGACTCTCCTACTTACCTAGAGTAGAGTCTGGCGAATATAGCTAATATCATTTAGATTAGAGCGACAATATGCTCCTGCATATCGATCCATTATCATTCCATATCTTTCACTAGATTCATTTAAATTAACATTGAAGATATCGAACCTATATGGCATCCACTTACCATCATCATTGATATAAAGTGCGAGCTCAAGATCATCTCGACCAAAGAATCTATATTTAACCTGATACTTCCCGTACGGCTCGATGATATTAGGCTTCTTTCCTTGATTTAAAACTTTGTCACAAACTAATTTTATAACAGGATCGATTTCTACAAATACATTATAAACAAAGTCGTCAGTGTCAGAGTTACTATCACTGCTTGATTTAAACTTTGGAATTTCTCCGAAAGAAGTTGGAGCAGATAAAGAGGCCCTAAAGCTAGCGAGATCAAACGAGCTACCGCCACAATATTTCTTAGATCTTGAGAAAGAGAACTTTTTACTAAAGCCCACCATTCTTTGAATTTCTATATTTTTTTCTTCTAGAGCTGAGCAAATATCCTGAGCAATTTTGTATTCATCATCATTAAGAAGTCGATTGTCACCGACATTTAATTCTTCACCAGCACGTATAGCGGTGTCATCTTTTTGCTCATCCTCACAAGAAATAAAACAAAATAATACAGATAAAAGTAAAATCGACTTTTTCATACTTCCTCCATGAAGCACTAATAATCACTATAACAAATTATAACTTAAGAATGACTTTTTCGAGATATGCAGTGGGTCAAATCAGCGAGAACAAGTAAGACGAATCTTCTTTGAATAGAGAGAAAGGGATCCATATGCACCAGAGAAATTTCCTGAGGCCAGAAGTTGGCTACCTTTTCTTATTGAAAGAGCGAACTCCCTTCCAAAAATATCGTTGACGGCAAGAGTTAATATTTCACCACGTAAGCTTATTCTAGCGACACACATTTCATTCTTGGACGCCGTATGGCCCCCTAATGGAAGAAAAGACTTTGGCATCGCCAAAACAGGATTATCACTATTATCAATAGAAAAAACGTGGCAATTATGCGCACAGAGATTTGCATACGAATTAATTGAGAATAAAAGAAAGAAAAGCACCACAGCTTTTGACATATTTGAGAACCTTTTTAATGTGGTGCGTTTTTACAATAAGTACTAGGTACTGTCAATTAATCAATGACGCGATACTCAGCTTCAACAACTTCCCCAGGCCCCTGGGATTTATCATTATGAGAGTGTTGAGAGTGATGGGCATGACCACCGGCCTGTTGTCTAGCGCCCGCCAAACCTTCTTTAATCTTTGAATAGTTACTATATGCTCTAATTGCACCTCTTATAGTTATAAAGAGAAAATAGAACATTATTGCCTTAAAAATGGCCGATACAATCATTTCTTGCTCCAAAAAAGAGTTATATCTAAAAGTTGGTTTTTTTCTTGTATTTGTCAACCCTGGCCCTATTCTTAATGTGATAGCTTTGGTATTATTTACGACTTAAATACTTGATTTCTATATTTACGGAGCTTAGAAAAATGTCAAAGACAGAAAATAATAACAGACCACCTATGGTGCACTGGGCAGATATTACAGCAGACAGAATCATTCGCCAAAAAGGTGACAAAGATGAATATGTACTAGCAAGTGGAATCACTCCTTCAGGAACAGTTCACTTTGGTAACTTTAGAGAAGTTATTACTACTGACTTAGTTGCACGAGGACTAAGAGCGCGTGGAAAGAAAGTAAGGTTTATTTTCAGCTGGGATGACTACGATACTTTTAGAAAAGTACCTGCGAATCTCCCTAATCAAGAAAAACTAAAAGAATATATGTTTCAACCAATCGTTGATACTCCAGACCCATATGGAGAGCACGAAAGTTATGCCGCTCACCACGAAAATAACTTTGAAAGACAACTTGATAGAGTTGGAGTTGAAGTTGAACCAATCTATCAAGCTAAAAAATACAGAGCTGGTGATTACAAAGAAGATATAAAAAACGCTTTAAATAAAAGAGTTGAGATAAGAGATATTCTTAATGAATATAGATCAACACCTTACGGTGATGAGTACTACCCTATTTCAGTTTACTGTGAAAAGTATAAAACAGACAATACAACTATAACAGGTTGGGATGGTGAATCTAAGATTACATATAAGCATAATGATCATGACTATGAAGGTGTTCTAGATCTTAACTCTACGTCCCTTGTCAAATTACCGTGGCGAGTTGACTGGCCAATGAGATGGGCATTTGAAAAAGTTGATTTTGAGCCAGGTGGAAAAGATCACTCTTCTCAAGGTGGTTCTTATACAACTGCCAAAGATATCGTAAAGTTATTTGACTGGGAAACTCCAGTCTATCTTCAATACGACTTTGTATCTATTAAAGGTCTTGGTGGAAAAATGTCATCTTCAAAAGGTAACCTTGTTACTGTTGATGATATCCTAAAAATTTATGAGCCAGAAATGGTAAGATGGATCTTTGCTTCATATAAAACAAATGTTGATTTCTCTATTTCTTTTGACCTAGATGTTCTTAAGGTTTATGAGGATTATGACAAGCAAGAAAGGCTAGCTTTTGGTGTTGAAACTGGAAATGAAAAGAAAGTAAGAATGGCCAAGAGAGTAATCGAGCTTTCTCAAATCCATGGGATGCCAACAGAGTGTCCAATGCAGCCATCTCTTAGACACCTTTGTAACGTTCTTCAAATCAACGACATGGACATCGACAAAGCAAGAGTTTCATATGCTGATCAGATAAAAAATGACAGAGACGAAAGAAGATTTAAAGAACGCTCAGAAAGAGCTATCTACTGGATTCAAAATCACGCACCAGAAGAGTTTAAGTTTACTATCAATACAGAGAAAGCAAGCCTAGATATCTCAAGTGATGCTCAAAATTATATTTCAAAGCTTTCTGAAGTTCTAGAATCTGACTGGGACAAGTTTACTACCGATAAAGACCTTCATGAAAGAATGTATGAGATCATGCATGAGATGGAATTAAAGCCAGCAGATATCTTTGTACCAATTTATCAACTTCTTATAAAAAGAGAGAAAGGTCCAAAGCTTGCAGGATTTATTCGTACAATTGGAAAAGACAGAGTCATAAAGTTATTAAAATAATCTAGAGGCCCTCTTAGTGAGGGCCTTTTTTTTTGAGTAAAGAAAACTTAACACCTCTCTACAACTATATTTATTGTCGTTTTATTTAAGGCCATATACACTTTCTTTCGAACACATCTCACACGGAGGGAATATGAGAAAAATCAAAGGATTAATTTTAATTCTACTATCACTACAGGCATTTTCAGCAACCGAGAAACTTCAATTAACAACAGAAGTTTTAAAGTTTGATAAAACTCAACAAAAAGTTCAAGGGCAAGTAACTAGCGAGAGAAATTTTGTAGAGCAAAAGGATTCTCAAGAACAAAGCTTTGATAAAATCCATTTTCACAACAAATGCTATGAAACAATCCAAGCAGCTCTAATTTTCAAAAACCTTTATGGTGATTGGGAAACTGCAGGATGGTATACACTAGCTCCTGGTCAAAGAGGATATATTGAAGACACGAGAAATACTGTTTATTATACATATGCAGAGAGCTCTAATATGAGATGGAGTGGTTCAGACACTTATGAATATGTTAATGGATATGGGCCATACGGTTTCACGAAAAGACAAATCACAACAGATGCTTGGGGAAATTGGACACATAATTTTACATGTAACTAATTCTTCTATACTGGGTCTCATAGAGACCCAGTACTACTCTGTACAAATAATAAAATACATTAAACATTCTTTGCTTACTTATCACTAAACAAAATGTTATAACTATTTAGTGAAAAACCTAGCACTACTTACACTTCTTATTCTAACAGCTAATTCCTACGCTAAAGTTTGGCGCCTAGGTATAGTAGACTCTCAAAATAAAGAACCATATACCACAATTAGAAAGCATTTCATATCGAGTCTAAATCAGAGAGGATTAAGCTCAGGACAAAATCTTGAAATTAAGAAATATTCAATTGGAAATCAAGTAGGAGCTTTTAAAAATATATGGAAATATTACTTAAAAGATAAGATTGACTTCCTCTATGTATCTGGAACAATCGCAACAATTGGAGCAAAGAAATATATAAAAGATAGCACAATTCCCGTTGTCTTTGCGGCACCTACAGACCCAATTGGAATTGGAGTAATAAATAACTTCAAAGAAGGCAATAAGCAATTCACAGGTATTTGCTATCCTGTAAAAGTTGAACACAGATTGGACTTCTTATTAAAGCTATTTCCCGAAACAAAGAATATTGGCATAATCTATTCTGATATGCCACAAAGCCACAGTTATAATAAATGGTTAAAGCAAACAATAAAAAGGCCAAAATATAAAGGTATATCTCTACATTTTAGAAAAGTTCAATTTATTAAAAGTGAGAGAGGCCAGGAGCGAATGGCCTCACTTGCAAAAGTAGAAGTAAAGAAAATTGACCATATGGTAGATATCTATTTAGCTCCAAATGATCAAATGGGAACACAGTCTCCATTTGCTAAACAAGTTTCCTCAATAACAAATAAGCCACTAATTGGAATTGCAATAAAAGATATTAATGAAGGATGGGGATCAACTGCTGTTATTTCACCTTCTTTAAAAGACATCGGTTCGAAAGCTGCACTAATGATAAAGAAGCTAACAATGGGTATTAGGGTTAAAGAGATAACTCCTCTTTGGCCCAAAGAAGAAATAATGATAAGTAAAAGTAAGATGAAAAAGCATGAAGCAAAAACTCCTAAAAACTACATTAGATACTTAGTGGAATAAAAATTACTCTCCCCAACCTCCAACAAGTTGTGACTCTTTTTGCTCAATCGTCTGGGCCGGTTTTCTTACTTCCTTAGTTTTTGGTTGAGAAGTTTGTATAAGCTTATTCATGTGACTATATTTTTTATTAATATCACTAAGCTGTTTAGTAATACTAGAAAATGGATTCTTAGAAGATGATTTATTGCTCTGGTACTTATTAGAAGCTTCTTTTAAAGCTCCCTTGTCTGATTTTCCACTATAGCGACCTAGCTTCTTTAATACTTTATAATATCGTTTAGAATACTGTTGTGTTGAAGGGCTTGTTTGATTACTACTACCTTTCTTACTATCATTCATTGTTTTAGATGATACCTGTCCCTTAAGTTTCATTAATTCATTCTTAGCATCAGTTAGCTGCTGTTTAAGATCACTAAGCTCTCCCTTAGTCATACTATGATTAGACTTCTCATACATATGACCTTGTGCTTGCTTAGTTAGACTTTGAGTTAATTTACTATTTATATTTTTTTGTTTTTTAAGTTTATCTAGTAACTCATTATTTTGTATCTCTAAACGAGACAACTTTTGCTCCTGTATAATTAATGAATGAGATAGTTTTCCAACAACAACCGCTAACAGTAAAATAGCTATTACATAATTATTAAATATGATTATTTTATCAGACTTCTTTTTTTTATTAGCAATAGGTGCGTATGAGATCTCATTCTCTTTGAGAGTGGAATTGATCGACTTAGTAGATTTGGGTTTAAACTCAGGTAGCTCATCTGTCATAGATAAATTATAAAACAGAATAGTTTCGAAGAAGCTAATTAATGTATTTTTAACAACTTACAATAGAAATAGCTCATTTCTACTGACAGAATTATTTGCTCTTAAACTCTTTCAATTTACGATACTGCTCTTTTCTATAGTTTCTTGCCTTGATTTTTTGCTCTTCCTTTATTTTCGCATAGTAATCAATACTTTCAGCAGATTGAGTAGATGACGTCTGATTTGACTTCATAGAATCACGAAGCTCTTTGTCTCTTACTCTTTTAAGTTCTTTGGCCTTTTCATAGTAGGGATCACCTTTAAAGCTTGGCTTAAGCTCTTTAGGACTCTTCTTTGTAGAATCTGGCCCCTTGTCTTTCTTTGTTTGGGTTTTCTTCCTAACCTTCTTAGCAGGACGACGAGCCTCTATCTCATTAACAAGAATGGATATCTTTTCAAGAATAGACTCTTTCTCAAAGTCTATAGCAATTTGGTATGTTTCGAGAAGAAACCCTTTGAGGTATTTTAAGAATAGATCTTCTTTATTTAAATTAAAATGATTCAGAAAGCTTTCCTCCCCAATCATATGAACAGCAAGCTCACCCTGAGTATGAAATTCATTCTCTAAAGGGATACAGAAATAATCAGAAGGTTTAAGCGATGAGCCGCCATTTGTACCAAGCCTAATATGATGTGCACATTCGGCCTTAGAACCTGTTACAACACAGTTCTGAGTCCTTAGCCAGGCCATATAGCCAACATTGCGATGATTCTTAAAATCTGAATAATTCATAAGATAATTTTAGATCAGTATTTCTCAGATGGCAAAGCTATGCAACAAGCTTGGAGTAAGTCATTTTCTCTTGAGTTATTGCTTTAATTTTTATTGGATAATCAACAAATTCTTTAACTTCTGCAATACAGCTAAAATCTTGCTCAGAGAGAGCATGTGTTTTTAGATGAGTAATCTTACCATCAGTTACAGTAAGACTTTGTCTACCGAGATGAGTATGTACAACCTCAATATACTCAATTTCTTTTCCTTGGGTCTTTGCATGAAATACAAGTTTAGAGATAATTGTTTTAATCTCTTTAGTACTTGAAACACTCTTCTTTTCACCTTTGATAATTTTAGAGCACACAACCTCTCCGTCAATTAATCTAAGACGAACTTGAAGACATTCTCTTTCTAGAAACTTAAAAACAGATAGAGACTTTGCAAGAAGTTCCTCATCAAAAGCATCCAAGAAACCAACAATTTGTTCATGAAGACCATTGTGAATAAGCTTGCCATTCTTCATCTTAAAAGAGTCCCACTCACCAGTCTCTGCTAGTGTGTAGGCCATTTCAAAATCTATCGGTAATGTATATTTTTCTTTTCTTTCATACATGCCCTACTTATCGACTTGGTATAATGAAAATCTATCTTTTTTTCGCGAACATAATAAAAAGGGGCAAATTGTTACCATGGAGTAGCTAAATTGTAGTTTTTACATGCATTGAAAGACAGTTTTTAAACTTTTTCTTACATACAGCACTATTTCTAACATCTCTCTACCAACTGCCTTGATCATTTAATTAAAGGGCCTTAATTCTATATTTAACAGAAAAACAAATTTGAGAGGGAGATTTGTATGAAGAAGTTTTTAGTTATAGTTTCAGTTTTATTTGCAACAACAGCAGCTGCAGAAGTTTGTTCTGCTAAACTACAAGATACAAGAGGAATGACTCTTAGATCATTTAGTGGATATGGGTATTCGACTTCAGAAGCTTGTAAAGAAGCACTACAAGAATGTCGTTACGAAAAAAGAAGATTGGCAGGACAATCTCGAAGGTATAGGGATGCTTCTTGTACAGTAGAAAGAAGAAGACCAAGACCAACACCAGTTAAAAGAACATGTGAATTTGACTTAAAGAAAAATAATGGAAGAACAATAGAGTCTTTTAGAGCTAAAGGACAAACACAGAAAAATGCTTGTCAAAAAGCAAGAAGAAAGTGTGAAAGAGAACTAGACTACAGACAAAGTAACGGAAGAAATATGAGAGCTTACTGCCAAAAATCATTTTCAAATGGTGGCGGTAACAACTATGACTACGTTACTAAATCTTGTTCAGTAGATAGAGTAAACCCAAGAGGAAGAGTTGTTGATACACACTTTGGATCTGCAACAGGAAGAAGAGGAACTGGCGTAAAAGCTCAGGCCTGTTCTCAAGCAATGCAACAGTGTAGAAGAGATGCTAGCTACAGTGGAAGATACCAGACATGTAAGCAAACTGATCTTTACTCAGATTATTCATCAGACTCATTTGTTTTTGGTGAATTCTAAGAAATAATAAGACATTTAATAAATATCTAAGGCCTTCGTAATAGAAGGCCTTTTTTGTGCCATATAGGCGCAGTGCGCATGAGTTTAAATCTGTAAATCTCACTTAGCAAATGTTAGAATATTAAAAAATTAAAAGGAAGGTTTATGCAAAGTACAGATTTTGCTCAAAGAAGAGAGAGACTCTTCGATAAAATGGAAAATGGAATAGCAGTTATTGGTTCAAATATCTTCATGCAAAGAAGTAACGATACTGACTTCCCTTTTAGACAAAACTCAAACTTTAGATATTTAACAGGTATAAATGAACCTGACTGTGTACTAATACTTAGTAAGAAAGCAGATGAACAAAAAGTATTCTTATTCATCAGACCAAATAATGAATTAGAAGAAATGTGGATGGGAAAACGCATGGGCCTTGAAAAGTCCAAAGATCTTATCGGCGCAGATAAGACCTTCCCTATTTCAGACTTTAACAAAGAGATGGAAGATCTTTTACCAGGTCACAAAAACCTCTATGTACACTTTCATGAAAGAGCTGATCTTTTTACGAATCTACAAAAGATATGTGGTGATCTATTTAATAAAAAGAGAAAGAATACTGCTCAACCACCACAGGCAATATTAAATGTTGGTCAACTTATTGAAGAACTTCGCTATGTAAAAGATCAGAATGAAATTCTCACAATGAAAAAGGCCATGGTTGCAACTAATAATGCTCACCGTGCAGCGATGGCACTTACAGCTCCAGGAAGAAGCGAAAAGGAAATTAATGCTCTTATCGAATACATCTTCACTAAAGGTGATGGTCAAGGTAATGCATACGACAATATCGTAGCTGGTGGTAATAACGCCAACATTCTACATTATATCGAAAATAACCAAGCACTAAATGACGGAGAGCTCTTACTTATAGATGCTGGATGTCAGCTAAATAACTATGCCACAGATATTACAAGAACTTTTCCAATTAACGGAAAATTCACGGGTGCTCAAAAAGCAGTATATGAAATCGTTCTTGATTCTCAAAAAGCTGCGATTAGCCACTCATGGCCAGATAGAAATGCTCCAGATATGCACAAGACAACATGCAAGGTACTTACACAGGGTCTAATTGACCTCAAAGTACTTTCAGGATCACTAGACGAAAACCTTGAAAAAGGTACTTGTAGAAAATACTTCCCACATGGAACTGGTCACTGGTTAGGTCTCGACGTTCATGACCAAAATCCATACCTAGATTCTAATGATGAACCAATGAAGTTTGAGCCAGGAGTAATCTTTACTGTTGAGCCAGGCCTATATTTCCCAAAAGAAGACGCAACACTGCCAGAAGAGTTACGTGGAATTGGTATTAGAATAGAAGACAATATACTTATTACTGAGACAGGGCATGAAAACCTTTCAGCAATGATCCCTAAAGAAGTAAAAGAAATAGAGGAAGCTTGTGAAAAAGATTATAGAGATTTTTTGGACTAGTATAATTCTAATCACAATTTCAGGTACAGCAAGTGCGGTTGAAACATTTAGACACCCCACTTGCAATGTTTATCTACATCCTTTTGATAAAACGCAGAAGTATGACAGTAAGCTCCTGAAGAGACTTTCAAATATGCTTTTAGAAAAAGGATATAATCTCAAAGATCTTAATGAATTAAAGAGATTAGAACCTGGTGAGTTTCACATTACGATGAAGAGAACTCTTCTGGGAAAAGTATATAAAGAGTGTCTTATTGAGTTAGAGATGAAACAAGCAAAAGGACAATACGCAATAAAGAGTGATCCTGTTGTTTTTAAATCTAATAAAAAGAGAAAATTTCCACGTCAAACATTTAAAGGCAAAGAGAGATGTATGCTAGCGCTACAAGACAATTTCTTCGCAATTAATGTATGCAAGAACAAATAGGAAGTTCAATGATTAAATCAATATCTTTAATAGTACTTTCAATTTTCTTATTCTTGAGTTGCTCAACCTTAGAAAATAAAAAGGCCAGAATAAATGTAGTTCACTGGAATATAAAAGAGCTTGAATCAAGTAAGCTCAACAAAGAAAATCATCAAATAAAGGCAGTAAGAAAAATATTAAATAATTTCTCATTTAATATATTGTCTATAAACGAGCTACAATATGATACTAAAGATGTTCCAAACGAACGCTTTAAAAGTGTAGGACGAAATGCAGAAAGATTTGCAGAGTTAATTGGAAAAGATCCATTTGAACATGCAATCAGCTTCACTCAGGCCAACACTGGAAATAAGGCAAAGCATGTTAATTATAACTATGCTACAAAAATGACAATAAAAGCTCGCAAGCTTGCTGATCAGGACAACTTCGGCCTCTTTCCAGGCCAGTATTCAACAGCAATGATTTCAGAGTTTCCGATTAAGTCTGAAGTCGTTCTCAAGAATCTCAAGTGGCGTGAGTTTAACAAGTCTGTATCGTTTTCTAAATTTAGAAGATCTAACGGAAGAAGAATTCCTACTACAATTCAGCTTTTTGACAAGTCATTCACAGATTCAGTAATTGAAGTTGATGGACATGATGTACATATAATCACACTTCATACTGTACCTTCATATCATTTTGGTAATAAGAAGACCCCAAATTACGAAAGGAACAAAGATCAGTTAAGATTCTTAGAATGGTATCTTACTGGAGGAACAGATATTCCAGTAAAACTTCCAAAGAAATATTCTGATATAAAACCTCTTAAGAAAACTGACAAGTTCATAGCGATGGGAGACTGGAATACTTCAATCTATGCTAACAACAAGGGAAGTACTGTCCTAAGAAGAATATTCAAAAGTGTAGATTCATGGATTGAAAAGCCTATTCACACTCATGAGACTCAACATTTTGGTGAAAAGAGAACGAAGTTAACTCTAGATTACATTGCCTACAGGGGCCTAAAAATAGTTGATGCGGGGATTTACTTTCCAAAAGAAAATGAAGGATCATGTCACAAATATTCAGACCTACCATCTAGGCTAAAGTCACGTCATAGAAAAGTTGATGCTGACAAATGTCTAAATGAAAAGTCCGTTGAACTAAAACAGGCCAGTGATCACTTCCCTATCTGGGCAAGTTTTGAACTGTAGAAAGTAAAAAAAGATCTTAGTGATTTCTATCAATGATAAATGACATAATATACTCAAGAGGGGCCATTTTCTTCATGGCCTCTTCTTTGTCCATACCATTTGCCACAAGATAGTCGCATATTGAGTTCAAACAATTAGAAGCGATATTCATATGTTCACGAGCTCTGGCCTCGACAATTTTAACTGCTTCATCGATTCTGTCTTCATTCCATAAAGATTCTAAAGACTCACCTTTCTTATATGCTTCATATTTTGCAGGGTGAATTAGTAGCCATTCTAAGATAACAGAATTAACAACTCCATTCTTAACATCTAAGAGAAAATCTTTGTCCGAAGTAGAAGCAAAATCAAGAGTATCATCCATCATCTGAAAAGCTAATCCAACACGGTGACCAAATTCTTTTGCTTGATCACAGATCTCACTTGGGGCCTTTGCAGCGTAAGCTCCAATCCAAGTACACCAACTCATCACAGAAGCTGTTTTATAATGAGCAATACGTTCAATAAGCTCTTGAGTATAAGCTCTTTGCTCAATAGCATCAGACTGAATCCACTCGCCAAGAGCTAGATCCTGTATAACCTTAGACATTTCTTTAACGATAGTTAAATCACCTTGAGATGCTAGAGTGTATATTACGTCGGCCAATAGATAATCTCCGGCGAGAACGGCCTTCTTATTTGATGCCACGATATTAATTGAAGGCTCACCACGTCTCTGTGTTGCATTATCAACAACGTCATCATGTGCTAGAGATGCAGCGTGAACCATTTCAATAGACTTTGCGAATGGGTCTAACTCATTAATATCTATATTAAAATAGCTTCCCATTAGAAAGCAGAGCATTGGTCTTAGTCTCTTTCCACCAGAAAGAACAGTCTTAGATAAGACATCTGAAACTGCATCGTGGCAGCTTTCGCTCTCAATTGAGAGGTTCATATCACCTATTTTTTCAAGGATTCCAGATGGAATGGCGGCAAAGAAATTTGTCATAGTACCCTATATAAATCTTTATTATTTCAAGCATTTTTAACAAAATGACCCGACTCTGTAAATATCTTGTCCATAATAATATCCCTTTTTCATAGCAACCATTCGTCTCTTGTCAGTTTATGCCCCTCGGTATAAGGTGCATTAAAAATATATAAAGGAAATGACACAATGAGCAATCAACTCGCCGAAAGAAAGAATGAGTCTTATAAGATTTTTGATAAAATCGCTGGAACATATGATCTTTTAAACCACCTACTCTCATTTGGTATCGATATATACTGGAGAAAACAAGTTATAAAAAACTTACCTAAGAGGGATAATCTTCAATGTTTAGATCTCGCATGTGGAACAGGTGACCTAACAATTGTTCTAGCAAAACAAGACTCAGTAGGAAAAGTTACAGGCCTAGATATGTCAAAGGGCATGGTAGAGATTGGTAAACAGAAAATCGAAAAGAAAGGTTATGCAAATAAAGCAGCAATGCAAATTGGTGATGGAGTAGAAATTCCAGCTGCTGATGAAGTATTTGACGTTACGACAGTGTCATTTGGAATTAGAAACTTTCCAGATCCACAAAGATCACTCGTAAATATGTTTCGAGTAATTAAGCCAGGTGGAAGAAGTATGGTATTAGAGTTTTCAATACCAAGAAGCGCTCTATTTAAAGCAATATATTTCTTCTACTTTAGATATCTTCTTCCATTCGTTGGAAACCTTATCTCTAAACATAAAGATGCTTATAGTTACCTTAATGAAACTGTCGAAGACTTTCCATATGGGAATGACTTTGCAGAAATGATGAAGACTGCTGGTTTCAAAAACGTGAGATACCACGAGCTCACTTTTGGAATTGCAACTCTATATATCGGGGAGAAATAAAAGTGTTGTTAACGCTCGGAAATATACAAGCACAAGTAGTGAACACACTAATTGGTAGTGACATATCGGAACTTGACCTAACCAAAGGCAAGGACTTTGTCTCTATAGACTTTCAAACAAATATTTCTAGTATTGCAGGACTTTTAGGCCATTTCCATCCAATTCCAAAGTACTACTTTAAGAACAAATCTAAAGAGACTGAGTTCTTAGCTCTAGGCTCATGGAAGACTTATACAAGCCTCTATGAATTTGATGAGATCGATAGAATAGTAAAAGATAATAGCTTCATAAAGGTTGTAGGAGCACAGCGTTTTCAACAAGAAGACTGCTCAATAGAGTGGCACGGTCTCCAAGACTGTAACTTCTTTATCCCACAAATATTAATACAAAGAACATCAAATAACGTAAAACTAAATGTAATACTTCCACTAGACTTCATGACATCTGATCTCAAAAGGAAAGAGTATTTACATGAGTTGGCAAACACTCTTGATCCAAATACTTTCTCTTTCCAAGAACACAACAATTTTCAAGTTGGAAAAATGGAATCTCCGACTTATGGAGAATGGGATAGGATTGTTAAGGAATCACTAAAAGAAATATCATTAAAGAAGATAGATAAGATTGTTCTTTCAAGAAAGAAAGTAATCTCTTATAAGAGACAAATCTGCACTGCGGATATCTTTAGAGATATGTATGAAAAACTTAATCAACAAAGCTACAGTGTTTATTTTAAATTTTCTCACCAGCAGACCTTCATGTCATTTACTCCAGAGACTTTATTTAAAGTAAAAGATGGAACACTGGCACTCGATTCACTAGCAGGAACAAGACAGAGAGGAAGTTCTGATAAAGAGGATAATCTTTTAGAAAAAGAACTGCTTGCTGACAAAAAAGAAATGAATGAACATAGAGTCGTTACAGAATATATAAGCAGCAAGATGCAAAAACTTGTTGAGACTGTAAATATTGACAAGTCAGAAGGAATCCTGAAGCAAAAGTATGTACAACATATTCATACAACTTTAGATGGAAAGCTTAAAGATAAGATCAAATCATTTGATCTTTTAAAAACTTTTCACCCTACTCCAGCAGTCGGTGGGCAACCAAAGACTGATGCACTCAAACTAATAAAGAAGTTAGAGCCATATAGAAGAGGGCTCTATGCCGCACCTATTGGATATTTTGCAAAAGACCAAAGTGAATTTGCTGTTGCTATTAGATGTGCTCTTGCACACGGAGAAAAGCTTCATATCTACGGTGGTTGTGGAATTGTTGAAGACTCAATGCCAAAGAGTGAGTGGCTAGAGACTAAGAATAAAATGAAAAACTTCCATAATATTCTTGGTGGTGAATTCTAATGACATTCCCTCTGGATCAAAACATCTCTCGTCTTTGGGGATCTCTCATAATAGATGAGCTCGCCAAAAATGGTGTTAAAGATGTTTATTGTGCTCCAGGTATGAGAAATGCACCAATACTTGCCGCTTCATATCATCACGAAGATATTAAAACATATAGTTTTCTAGATGAGCGTGCATTAAGCTTTAGAGCGCTAGGAAATTCTAAATATCAAGGAAATATTCCTGCACTAACCTGTACTTCAGGTACAGCTATGGCAAATTTCCTTCCGGCCGTAATTGAGGCCTATCGCTCGGGGCTCCCATTAATCATCTTAACAGCAGATAGACCAATAGAGCTTGTAAAGATCGATGCGAACCAAACAATAAACCAAAAAGACATACTTAAAGAATTCACATGTCATACATTAACTTTAGATGCGCCATCTGAATCTCTTTCTCCAATGCGTCTGAGATCACTAATCTCAAGTGCAGTTGGAAAAGCAATAATGCACAATAAACCTGTACATATCAATATACCACTAAGAGAACCTCTCGATAGTACGAGTGCTCAAATAGGAGAAGAGTTTAGGTCACAGGCACTAAAATCTTTTCAGACAAAATATCCAAAGAACATCTCGAAACACTTTATGAACTACCGTGAATCAAGTGACATCACAGAAATTATAAAGTCCGCAAAACGACCACTCATCGTTGTAGGAAAACTAGAAAGAGAACAGAATAAATCACAATATATAAAACAACTAAAGAAAATAGATATTCCAAAATACCTCGATATTACAAGTGGAATTAAATTTAATTTCTCACTAGAAGATAAACTAAATCCAACTTTTGATCATCCAGAGGTTTTTGATACATATACTGAGAATAGACCAGACCTGATAATTCATATTGGAGGTAGACTTGTTAGTAAGCACTATTATCGCTTCCAAGAATCTAATCCTGACATTCAAATAGTTCACATTACTAACGTTGACACTAATCATGATCCAGGATTTTCAAATAATATTAAAATGGTTTGTGATCCGATATCATTTTTACAACATATGGTTGAGTTTGATTTAAGTAGTGACTCTCCAATCTGTTGGAGTGACTTCACAGAGAAAAAGAGAAGAATAATTGAAGAGAATGACCTTTCTTTTCCTTATATATCAAAGAACATAATAGAATTAACAGATAGTGAGACAGAGCTTCTCATCGCAAACTCAACTGCGATTAGATCCTTTGATAGCTATATCAGTGTTTCTCAAACATTTCCGATTGCAACATTCTCTAATCGTGGAGTTAGTGGAATAGAAGGGTTTGTAGCGACACTTTGTGGACTCTCAGATCATAGTTCTAAGAATAAGGTATTGGTCTTAGGGGATATTTCATTTAAACATGATATAAACTCTCTCTACATGCTTGCAGATCACATAGATAAGAACCTCACTATTGTAGTTGTTAATAATTATGGAGGCGGTATATTTGAACTTCTTCCAGTATCAAAAGAAAAAGACTTTCTTCCTCTATTAACAACTCCGCATGAAGATACATTCAAAGATATTATCAGCTCATTTAAGTATATTAACTACTCTCAGTGTTCTACAAAAGAAGACTTTAAAGAGACTTATTCTGTAGAAACTAAGAAAAATAGAATATCTATAATTGAAGTGATGATAGATACAGCGCTAAACAAAGATGTTTACACGAAGCTTAGAACAGTAAAATTATAATAAGGTATTACATATAATGATTAAACATCTCATACAGGCAGCAAGACCAAAAACACTATTTGCATCTATTGGTCCAGTCCTCTTAGGATTAGCTCTTGCCTATAATTTAGAATCTACAATAAAACCAGTGCTAGCAATAACGACACTTCTTTGTGCAGTATTATTACAAGTCTCAACTAATTTCGTAAATGACTACTACGATGGTGTAAGAGGGATAGATAGTGATAATAGACTTGGACCTAAGAGAATGACGGCCACAGGTGAGCTTTCTCCTTTAAAAGTAAAAAATGCTTTCATAGCATCTTTTGCTCTGGCCTTCATATTAGGTATTGTCTTGATGGCAAGTGCTGGACTTCCTATTATAATTATTGGGACTCTATCTATTCTATTTGCTTATATCTATACGGGTGGACCGTTTCCACTCTCCTATTATGCGCTTGGCGAATTATTAGCATTTGTATTTTTTGGACCGGTTGCTGTTTGGGGCGCATACTATATTCAAGTTCAAAATATTAATGATCATTCTCTGACTGTTGTATTCGCTGGATTAGCTCCAGGGTTTATTTCTGCGGCGATCATGGCGATTAACAATCTAAGAGACCGAGAAACAGACATACTAACAACAAAGAAGACACTAGCAATCCTTGCTGGCCCACGTGGAGCAAGAATTCTACCGATAACATTTGTTCTTCTTTCAACATTTATTCCTGTGTTCCATGTTTCCCAATTTGGAGCGAATCCTCGTATCATGATAGCGACATTTACAAGTTACTTCTTCTTTAAAACTTGGATAGCTATTGCCAAGGAGCCTATTACTCCAAGGTTCAATGATTATCTCGCAAATACAGGAAAGTATCTCTTTCTCTTCTGTCTGGCATACTCGGCCATGCTTGTAAGTGTAAAATGAAAGTTAAGCTAAGTAATTTTTCTGAACATACTTACCAATTAAAAACTAGTTTCTTAGTTGGTGACTATGAGTTAGAAAACTACAAAGTATTTAAGTATACAGCTGACTTTAATGGAGTATTAGTAAATGGAGAGATTCCCGCTCTACCTCTATTCTATGGAAATCAACGAATAGATCATTTCAATAAACTTGAGTTATCATTTAACAAAGATTCAATAGATTTAGAACAGAAGCTATTTGGCCAAAAGATATCCTTAGAGAATGCTCCAAATAACCTCGTATTTTCTATTGAGCAATTAATTATCTCCTATCTTACAATTATCAAAGAGTGTCCTATAGAGTTTAGTAGTGATGCCCCCGTTGCTTTAATTAACCAACTAAACTCTAACTTTAAAAATAATACAGTTATAAAACTTAAGATTGGCAGAGATTCAATCTCAGCTGAGAATAAGCGCATAAAAGATCTACTCGATAAAGGCCATAAGCTACGTCTTGATGGTAATCGTATGTTATCAGCACCTCAGCTTGAAGAACTACTTGAAGGGCTTAATCTTAAGAATATAGAATATATTGAAGAGCCATTTTCTTCATACGAAGAATGGGAGAACTTCTCATTAAAGCATAAGATTGGACTAGCTCTTGATGAAGGTCTACAGAGTTGTATAGAAAGTAATATCTTTCCGACAAATACAGTGGCATTTATTATAAAACCTTCACTATCACTTTCAGTCTCTGGGATTCTAAGGCTTCGAAACAATAAGGTGTTTGAAGATAGAAAAGTGGTTATTAGCAGTTCATTCGAAACGGGCCAAACCTTTAATCTCTTAATACATCTCGCTTCAAATTTTGATACCCATCATGGATTAGGAACTCTCGGTCATCTTATGCTGCCAGAGAGTGAGCAAAATATGTTTAATCAAGTAGGCGATAAAATCCACGGTCATCCAATTTCATATTTTCAGATATAATTACTCATAAATCCCTTTCTATTTCAGGAGAAATTATGAAGTTATTAAGAATTTTATCAGTACTGTCACTATTTACATTAGTATCTTGCGGGCACTTTAATAAAGGTCAATCAAAATGCCACAAGTCTAGTGAAGCTAAATGTTCTAAAGATGCAAAACAGTGTCACCTTAAAAAGAAGAAGCAATGTGATCGCAAGAAAAAGTGTGCAAAAAAAGAGTGTAAGAGCGACTCAAAATGTGCAAAGAAAACTAAACAATGTCACTTAAAGAAGAATAAACAAAAGCAATCATAAGCATTTGATTTATCACAATAATCTAAGATAAGCTTTGTAAGATTCAGGCCAAACCGCTAAGTGAAATAATTGATAGCTTAGACGGAATGGCCTTTTTTGTTATGCTAGTTATAAGGAGGACACTATGTCTCTTATAAAGAAAATAACTACTCTACTTATTCTTACTCTAATTGTGACATCATGTTCGACAACACCTGAAAATAGAAACACAAGGAACCTTGCAAGTGATCCTTGTGCTGAAAAATATTTCATTGATGAGTATAGTCACTATGACAATAATAATGAGTGCCACGGTCTATAGTCTTTGTATTTGCTAGAATACGTATAGATGGCCTTTTTTATGAAACCATCGCTCTTAATATCCATAATTCCTTTTCAAGCCATGCTAACTTATCGTCAGCATATGACTGTGTGGTAGAATCATTTTCAGAAATATCTGACAACTTTTTGAACTCTTTATGAAAATGATTAAGATCGTCTATAAGATAATTAACAACTTGCTCTGCTGTGAACTTCTCTTCGTTTGTTTCTATGATTCTACTCATTTCTAATGAGTCCTTAATAGTTACCACGGGTCTTGAGTGTAATTGAAGTTGCCTTTCTGCAAGATCATCAAAAATAACGGCAAATTCATTGTAGAAAACTTCTGTTTTCTCATGGATTGGAGCAAACATCATTCCTGTGACGTTCCAGTGTAGGTTGTGAAGCTTGAAATAAAAAACCTGAGCATCCGCCTGAAGTAATCTTAATAATTGACTAGAACTCATATATATCCTCCGTGTAAGTTATTAACTAAATCCATTATCGTAGGCTTCCACAGAAAAATATATTTTCTATAATCTATAAACTAATAGAATGTAACTATCAAAGCTAACTAGCTGAAATTATATCGATGTGTCTAATTCTGGTACGGCCTAGATAACTTTTACAGAAAACACATATATTTCGACATATTGGCCATAATTAAAGCATTCAGATTAACTAATTAATGGACCTCACTATGAAGAAGAACGCTTTAGCACTACTAATTCCACTACTGATCACTTCTTGTGGTCAAAATAGCAATAGAGTTGAAAATAAAACGACAAATCCTTCGTTTGATCAATTTACGGCCAGTGCAATAGCAGAAGTTGGTCAAGAGGCCACTTCTAATGAATCAGGTCTTTATTCAGGATCTAACTTTAACAATCTCAATATTAATTGCCTTTTTGATAATTTAAAAACGACAAGGACTGTAGTGAAGGTTGATATCGATGATATCTTTGTTTACGAGGTTAAAGAATTCAACTCAAAAAAAGAAAGCTCTGATGAAAGCTGTCCAGAATCATTATCAGTTGAAAAGAAGTTAATAAAGAGAACACACGCTGGAGAAATAAGACAGCTTAAAGAACTCGCGAACGGTGAAACATCAGAATGTAAAAGAGATTGTACAAGCTCTCCTTCTTTAGAAGGTGATAAGATTGCATATAACTATTCTGGAGTATATGAATTCGAAAAAAGAGAAGTACAATTAAGTGGAAAGATTATTCCTAATCTAGAGTCCCCTTGGTTAACTCAGTTTGTTAATATAAAACAAAGTATCACTCCAATTGGAGGAAATGATACAATAATCATGAAACAAGATTTTAAACTATCTCAGAATCTTAATACTGATCTTATTAGTATTGATTTTGATAGTTATGAATTAGAAATATATGACTCTCTAGCAATAGATATTACAGAAGAGACAATGGGTAAATTGGCCGGTAAAAACTATATCCAAGGTAACGATCACCGAGAGGTAATAAGCATTTCTAATGATCTTGAAGATAAAACAATGACTGTAGAGAAAGAGCGAATACTTATCACTGGTCAAAAATGTATTACTCAGAAAATAGCAACAATAAGTAAGATTGAAGAAAAGTCAGATCAAGCACGACGTCTTAGGCTAGATGAAGATATCTTAACAATTGTATTAACTGACCAAAAAACTATTCTTGATACTGAAAAAACAGATGTTGAGAGTCATGCGCTTTGCAAGGATGCTTTTGATAAGGATAGAGACCCTACGACTATACATAAGTTCATAAAAATTGATGAAAATGGTAGTCTTATAATAGACATCACAAGAACAGAGACAGGTCGTATTTTTAATCAACAATAACACCAATTTTTCTCTCTCTATGATAAAATATCAAAAGAGAGAGATTTATGGAAAATATAAGAAAGACTAAAATTGTAGTAATCATATTGAATATAATAA
>MPCU01000015.1 GCA_001874305.1 Bacteriovorax sp. MedPE-SWde
AATCACTCCAATCGCTATGGAAAAAGGACTAAAGTTTGCAATCCGTGAGGGTGGTAGAACAATTGGTGCTGGAACAGTAGCAGAAATCGTAGAATAGTCTTTTAGATAATCTAAGATATAGGAAGGGCCGCTTTAACTAGTGGCCCTTTTTTTTTGCTTTCTAGCAATCTATTTCAGGAATACAAGTTCCGTTCTCATTCCAATATCTATAGGTGTCAGCAATTCCACTCCATGCTCTGCCATCAAAATCTCTAGGCTTATCATCCCAAAAGTATGTAGCATCACCTGTAAGACACTTGTGAGTTAACTCATGAATCATAATTCCTCTGTGAGAATGACTGTCGAATTCCCAGTATGATGGAGTAACCCATATAGTTGTACCAATAAAAGCTAAAGTGTAAGCAATTGCACCATCATAGGGCTCAGTACATTTGACTCTAGTCATATAACTTCTAGCGATTGAGCATCTTAGAACTGAGATTGACCTATTAACTTTCTTTTTAACTTTCTTTTCTAGTTCATAGTTTTTCTTGTAACTTCTTAGGGCCTTGATCTGAGTAACCATATCTTTACGAGCAAGTTTCATGGTCTTAAAAATTTGAGACTTTTCATCCTTGTCACACTTCGAAACAACTACAATCCCATGGGCATTCATTGAGAAAACGAATAAAGCTAAATATAGAAACTTGATATATGACCCCCTGAAATTGATGGATATAAATGATATACATCGAGGCTGAATTTGGAGCAATCTAGTTGAAATAATTATATGTAATTCATTGACGAGGTAATAGAGTTAAGGTAACTTCTAGCTCATTCATTATGGGTGTATAGCTCCAATTGGTTAGAGCGGCTGATTCCAAATCAGTAGGTTCAGGGTTCGAGTCCTTGTGCGCCCGCCATTAAAAAAGGGAAATCTTAGGATTCCCTTTTTTTATACCCAAAAATCATATAAATTCTTCCGTAAATATATTTAATTGTTGATAAAAAATTAATATCTATAGACAAACCGCATTGAATGAGGGATATAATCATTTACTCGGTGTAAAAGGTTAATTTAAACAAAAGGATTTGGTATGTCTCTCATCAAGAGTGAAGACAGTAAAAAATGGATTAATTCATTTGTAGCAATAGTAAGTGCTATTTCTGGTATTATAGTTATTCGTTTCTCAGAGCAGATGGGCGAATGGTTTGATTTAGAAGCAAAGATACCTAACTTTCCAATTACTGTACAAGTTGTAGGAATATTAATTGGTTTGGTTGTTTTTATTTCAATTACTAAGAACAGAAATGCCTCTTCTTATATGGATGAAGTCTATGCTGAACTTGTAAAGGTTGTATGGCCTAACAAAGACGAAGTAATAAAGATTACAATCGGACTACTTATAGCATTAAGTATTGTAAGTGGGATTTTTGTCTTTATTGATTTTGGATTTAGAAAAATATTAGAACTTATTCTTTAGTAATTAAAGGAACTTATAATGATTGATGAGAATGATGATATCAAAACTGAAGCAGTTGAAGAAGTTGTAGCTGAAGAGGTTACTTCTGAAGAAGTTGAAGAAGCGGCTGAAGGTGAGACGAAGAACCCTGACTTTAAGTGGTATATTGCAAAAGCTCTTACTGGTCAGGAAAACAAAGTTCAAAAGACTCTACGTGAAAGAATTGTAAACTATAAGTTAACAGAGTTCTTTGGAGAGATTGTTGTGCCAGAAGAGAAAGTAGTTACTCACGCTGGTGGAAAAAAGAGAACAATAACTAAGAAACTATTTCCAGGTTATGTATTGATTAACATGCTTATGTCTGATAAGACATGGCACCTTGTTAAAGATACTGATAAAATCACTGGTTTCGTAGGTGGAACTATTGATAATCCGGCACCTCTTTCTGATGAAGAAGCTGGGTACATGACAGGTCAAGCAACAGATTCGACTAGAAAACCTAGAACGAATATTGAATACGCAGAAGGTGAAGAAGTTAAGGTTATTGAAGGACCATTCGCATCTTTCGTAGGAACTGTTGAAGCAGTAAATGAAAAAGGTAAGTTGAAAGTAAACGTTTCTATTTTTGGTAGACCAACACCGGTAGAACTCGATTACTCTCAAGTAGAAAAAATAGGTTAATAATAGTTGGTAGGGCGAAAGCTCGAACGGAGTTAAAATGGCTAAGAAAATCACAGGATTTATCAAGCTTCAGATTCCAGGTGGGAAAGCAAACCCATCTCCACCAGTAGGACCAGCACTTGGTCAGAAAGGTGTGAACATCATGGAATTCTGTAAGGCATTTAATGCTAAAACACAAAAAGACGCAGGAGTAGTACTTCCTACGATCATTACTGTTTATTCAGACAGATCGTTTACTTTTGTTACGAAAACACCTCCAGCATCTTATCTTCTTAAGCAAAAGCTTAAACTTAAAAGAGGAGCTCAGAAGCCAAGTACTGAAGTAGTTGGAACTGTACCTTTAAAAGTTATTGAAGAAATCGTAGAAGCGAAGAGACCAGACTTAACAGCAGCTACTCAAGAAGCGGCAATTAGAACAATTGAAGGTTCTTGTCGTTCAGCTGGTATTAAGCTTGATTACTAAGAGGTATCGTGATGAAAAAACATTCTAAAAAATATACAGAAGCACTTACAAAAATTGATTCTGAAAAAACTTACTCAGTTGATGAAGCAATCAAACTTTGTAAGGAAGTTAAATTTGGTAACTTTGATGAAACAGTTGATTTAGCATTTAGACTTGGTGTTGATCCAAGACATGCTGATCAAATGATCAGAGGTGCAATTGCTCTTCCAGCAGGTACAGGTAAAACAGTTAGAGTTTGTGTTATCACTCAAGGTGACAACGTAAAGAAAGCTGAAGATGCTGGTGCTGACTTTGTTGGTGGAGATGATCTAGTTGCTAAAATCGCTGGTGGTTGGCTTGACTTTGATAGAGTTATCGCTTCTCCAGACATGATGGGTAAACTAGGTAGAATTGGTAGAGTACTAGGACCAAGAGGTCTAATGCCTAACCCAAAACTTGGAACTGTAACACCAAACGTTGCTAATGCTGTTGTTGAGCAAAAAGCAGGTAAGGTTGAGTACAGAACTGAAAAAAATGGTATTATCCACGTTCCAGTTGGAAAGTCTTCATTCTCTGAAGCTGACCTTAAAAAGAACGTAGACGCAATGCTTAATGCTGTTATGAAGGCTAAGCCAGTATCTGCAAAAGGTACTTATGTTAAGTCTCTAACAATCAGTTCTACAATGGGACCAGGTATCAAAATTGATACACTAGAAGCTGCTCAAGTAGCATCTAAATAGACTTGAGGTTGATGAAAACCGGTTTGGCCGCTGAACGAGTTTAACGCCATATAAATCCTGTTGAAATCTCTCTCCAGTGAATAGGAGGTAAAAATGTTAACAAGAGCTGACAAAGACTTGCTGATAAGCGGTCTGAAGACAGACATCGAAAACGCGAATGGGATTTTCCTTACGAACGTTATTGGACTTCCATCTAATGACTCGAACGCGTTAAGAAAAGAAGTAAGAGAGAATGAAGGAAAGCTAGTTGTAGCTAGAAACACTCTCTTTGCTAAAGCTGCTGAAGGTACTGCAGCTGAAGAACTTCTTTCAGGTCTTAAGGGAACACAAACTGTAGCATTCGCTTTTGGTGATGCGCCAGGTGTTGCAAAGGCACTTAAAGAAGTATCAAAAGATTTCGATCTAGTTGAGCTACGTGGTGGTCTACTAGACGGTAAGTCTCTTTCTAAAGAAGAAGTTATAGCAATTGCTGACCTTCCATCTAGAGATGAGATGCTTGGAACTCTTCTTGCAACTTTCAATGCACCAATCTCAGCACTTGCAAGAGTGTTATTTGCGGTTCAAGAAAGCAAAGCAGAAGGTGGAGAAGCAGAAGCTGCTACTGCTGAAGAGTCAGCAGAGTAATTAGTTACCTATTTTAGGTAGTTTTAGTAAAAATTTTAAAGTTTAAATTTTATTTTTAAGGAGTTAACAATGTCTATTACAAACGAACAATTAATCGATCACATCTCTAATATGTCAGTACTTGAAGTAGCTGGTCTTGTAAAAGAACTAGAAGAAAAGTTTGGTGTTTCAGCAGCTCCTGTAGCAGTAGCTGGTGCGGCTGGTGCAGCGGCAGAAGAAAAAACTGAATTTGACGTAGTTCTTGTTGATGCAGGTGCTAAGAAAATCAATGCAATTAAAGAAGTTAGAGCTATTACAGGTCTAGGTCTTAAAGAAGCAAAAGAACTTGTTGAAGGTGCTCCTAAGACAGTTAAAGAAGCTTGTACAAAAGAAGAAGCAGAAGAAATCAAGAAGAAACTTGAAGCTGCTGGTGCAAAAGCTGAACTTAAGTAATTTTACTTCTAGTTCAATTTTAGCTATAAGCTATTAAATTAAAGAAATATTTTTGGTGTGGAGGCCTTTAAGCCTTCACACCTTTTTGTGCTTAAAAATTAAACAAAAAACTGTGTAACCGTACACTTACTATAATTAGAATCCAGGAGACCGCAAATGACTGAGGTTTTTAGACCTAATGAGTGGTTTCGTAAGAACTTTGCCAGTACTAAGGCTGTTCTTGAAACTCCACCTCTGATGCTTCTACAAAAAAGTTCTTACGAGGAATTCCTTCAAAGAGACGTACCCCCTTCGAAAAGAGAAGAGGTAGGATTGCAAGCTGTTTTCACTTCAATCTTTCCTATTCACGACTTCAACAAAACTGTATCACTTGAGTTCGTAAGCTATGCTTTAGAAGAACCTAAGTATACTGTAAAAGAATGTCGTCAAAGAGGGCTATCTTATGAAGCGCCTTTAAAAGTAGTCGTAAGACTAGTTTTTTACGATGTGGCGATAGACAAAGATGGAAATGAACAAAGAACTGTTTCATCTATTAAAGAGCAGGAAGTTTACCTAGGTAACATCCCTTTAATGGCAGACACAGGATCTTTCGTATATAACGGAACTGAGAGAGTAATTGTTTCTCAGTTACATAGATCTCCAGGTATCGTGTTTGAACATGATTCTGGAAAGAAACACTCTAGTGGAAAGCTATTATATTCTGCAAGAATTATCCCTCATAGAGGTTCTTGGTTAGACTTTGAGTTTGATCACAAGAATATTCTTTTCGCTAGAATTGATAGAAAAAGAAAACTGCATGCAACTGTAGTTCTTAAGGCCCTTGGTTATAATACTGAGCAAATCCTTGAGATGTTCTATAAGATGGAAATGATTAAAGTTGAAAAAGATGGTTCTTTTTCTAGAAAGCTTGATCTAACTCTTCTTATCGGAACAAGATCTGGTGAAGACGTTGTTGATCCTAAAACAGGAAAAACAATTGTTAGAAAAGGGAAGAAATTCTCTAAAGCATCAGTAAGAAGACTACAAGAAGCAGGAATAGATACAATTGCAGCAACAGTTGAAGAAGTTGTTGGTAAAGTTGTAGCTGAAGATATCTTCAATGAAGAAACAGGTGAAGTAATTGCATTAGCAAACGAAGCCCTATCTGAAGCGAAAATCCAAGAGTTAACAGCAACAGGTGTAACAGAAGTTAAAGTTCTTTACATTGATATGATTAACTTTGGTGACCAAATAAGAAATACTCTTCTTGTTGATAAGACTGATACAAGAGAAGACGCTCTTATTAAGATCTTCGAAAGATTAAGACCAGGTGAACCTCCGGCCGTAGAAGCTGCTGAAGTTCTATTTGATAACCTATTCTTTAATCCTGAGAAATATGACCTATCTCGTGTTGGTCGTATGAAGATTAATTATAAGTTCCAGATGAACGAGCCTGTTCAAAATACTGCACTTACAAAAGAAGATATCATTATAACTGCTCAGTACCTTGTTGAACTAAACAATGGAAAAGGTAAAGTTGATGATATTGATCACCTTGGTAACAGAAGAGTAAGAGCTGTTGGTGAGCTTCTTGAAAACCAATTTAGAGTTGGTTTAGTAAGAATGGAAAGAGCTGTTAAAGAAAGAATGGCAATTCAAGAAATTGATACAATGATGCCATATGACCTTGTTAATCAGAAGCCAGTAGCGGCAGCTGTTAAGGAATTCTTTGGTTCTTCTCAACTTTCTCAGTTCATGGATCAAACTAACCCACTTGCGGAAGTAACTCACAAGAGACGTCTTTCTGCACTAGGGCCAGGTGGTCTAACAAGAGAAAGAGCATCATTCGAAGTACGTGATGTTCACGTAACTCACTACGGTAGAATGTGTCCGGTTGAGACTCCAGAGGGACCAAATATTGGTCTGATTACATCACTTGCAACTTATGCAAAAGTTTCTGAGTATGGATTTATTGAAACTCCATATCAAACAGTTGCTGAAGATAAGACAGTAGGAGATGTTGAGTACTTTACTGCCTTCCAAGAAGAAGGAAAAGTAATTGCTCAGGTTGATCACTCACATATTGCAGATGGTAAAGTTGATGGAGAGCAGATTGCTGCTCGTGCAAGTGGTGAATTCACACTTGTTGGTGCTGAAGAAGTTGATCTAATGGACGTTTCGCCAACACAGATGATTTCTATTGCAACATCTCTAATTCCATTCTTGGAGCATGATGATGCCAACCGTGCCCTAATGGGATCAAACATGATGAGACAGGCAGTGCCTGTTGTAAGAACAGATGCTCCAATCGTTGGTACAGGGACTGAAAAAGTTGTTGCCAGAGATTCAGGTGCAGTACTATTTGCAAAAGAAGACGGAAAAGTAATTTTCGTTGACTCAAATAGAATTGTTCTTCAAAGAAATAAGTTTGCTGATGGTGAATCTGGTGTAGATATTTATTCACTAGTTAAGTATCAGAGAACAAACCAATCAACATGTAATAACCAAAAAGCACTTGTTAAAGAAGGTGATATTGTTAGAAAGGGAGACGTTTTAGCTGACGGTCCTGGTACTGATAATGGTGACCTTGCTCTAGGGCAAAACGTTCTTGTAGCGTTCATGCCATGGGGTGGTTATAACTATGAGGATTCAATCCTTATTACTGAAGACCTACTAGCAAGAGATATCTTTACTTCAGTTCATATCGAAGCATTCGAAGTTGAAGCTAGAGATACTAAGCTTGGTAAAGAAGAAATCACTCGTGATATTCCAAATGTTTCAGAAGAGTCTTTAAAGGATCTTGATGAAGCAGGTATCATTAGAGTTGGTGCAATCATTAAGCCAGGTGATATTCTTGTTGGTAAAATTACTCCAAAAGGTGAGACTCAACTTTCACCAGAAGAGAAACTTTTAAAAGCAATCTTTGGTGATAAAGCTGGAGATGTTAAAGATACTTCTTTAAGAGTACCTTCAAGTGTTCGCGGTACAGTCGTTGACGCTAGAGTTTACACTAGAGAAGGTGTTGAACTATGTGCAAGATCTAAAGAGATCATTGAAATAGAAACAACACTACTTAGAAGAGATGAAAGAATTGAAATTAAAGCAATTCAAACATCTGCAATTCTAAAAATTGCTGAAATGCTAAAAGGTGCTAAAACTACTGATAAACTTGTATCTGAAGATGGTTCAACTGAACTACTTCCAAAGGGTGCAGACATCACTGGTGAAACACTTGCATCAGTTCCATTTGAGCTGATTGGTTATCTTCCTCTTGAACCAGAGTTAGAAGAAAAGCTTTCAGAATTCTTTGCTGATATTAGAAACAGAATCAATAGAGTAAGACAAAAAACTACTGATGAAATTGCAAAACTTCACAGAGGTGATGAGCTTCCTCCAGGTGTTATCAAAAAGGTTACAGTTTATGTTGCTATTAAGCGTAAGCTACAACCAGGTGATAAGATGGCCGGTAGACACGGTAACAAAGGTGTTATCTCTAACGTTCTTCCAAGAGAAGATATGCCATACCTTGCTGACGGTACACCAGTTGAAATCGTTCTAAACCCGCTAGGGGTTCCTTCACGTATGAACATTGGACAGCTCTTAGAGCTTCACCTTGGTTGGGCCGGTAGAGGTCTTGGTGATAAGTTCAAGTTAATGCTTGAAGAGCAAAGAGAAATGCACGAGTTAAAAGACTATATCTCTGCAATCTATAGCAACGAAGAAGTTGATACTTGGCTTAAGAAAGCTAACGACGATGAAGTAAAAGCATTAGCTAAAAAACTTACATCAGGTGTTAGATTCTCAACTGAGGTATTCGACGGTGCTTCTGAAGCAGATATAAGAAAGATGCTTGAGCTAGCAAACCTTGAAACAAACGGTAAGACGACATTATTCGACGGTAAAACAGGTGACGCATTTGCGGAAGATGTAACTGTTGGAATCATGTACATGCTTAAACTACACCACCTTGTTGATGAAAAACTTCACGCAAGATCAACTGGACCATACTCTCTAGTAACTCAGCAACCACTTGGTGGTAAAGCTCAGTTCGGTGGGCAGCGTCTAGGAGAGATGGAAGTTTGGGCACTTGAAGCTTACGGTGCGGCATATACTCTTCAAGAGTTCTTAACAGTTAAATCTGATGATGTAATTGGTAGAACTAGAATGTA
Organism: Bacteriovorax sp. MedPE-SWde; assembly: GCA_001874305.1. Taxonomy (GTDB): domain Bacteria; phylum Bdellovibrionota; class Bacteriovoracia; order Bacteriovoracales; family Bacteriovoracaceae; genus Halobacteriovorax_A. Next base: position 8,510 of record MPCU01000015.1, read on the forward strand.
TGAGTCAATCGTAAAAGGTGAGCAAGTACTTGAGCCTGGTCTTCCTGAATCATTTAACGTTCTAATTAGAGAGCTACAAGCTCTATGTCTAGACGTTAAGTTAGATGAGCAGAAAGAAGAAGAATCTTTACGTTAATTTTAATTTCCCTGGGTGAAAGCTCAGGGCATATTTTGAGGGTACACAATGAAAGACCTTTTAAACTTTTTTGATAAGCCAAAAGATCCGATTAGCGTAGAAGCTGTATCGATCAAAATGGCAGCTCCGGATACTATTCGTGAGTGGTCATTTGGTGAAGTTAAGAAACCAGAAACAATTAACTATAGAACATACAAGCCTGAAAGAGATGGTTTATTCTGTGCAAAAATCTTTGGACCAATCAAGGATTACGAATGTATTTGTGGAAAATACAAGAGAATGAAGCACAGAGGTGTTGTATGTGAAAAGTGTGGTGTTGAAGTAACACTTTCAAAAGTTAGACGTGAGAGATGTGGACATATCGAACTTGCTGCTCCAGTAGCGCATATTTGGTTCCTAAGATCTCTTCCATCAAGACTTGGAGCACTTCTTAATTTAACTCTTAAAGAGCTTGAAAAAGTTCTTTATTATGAAGCATATGTTGTAACTAATTCTGCAACTGATGGACTAGACGGTGGTCTTGAAATCGGTAGAGTAATTACTGAACAACAGTACCACGAACTAAAAGCTCAAAATGTTGATTTTGAAGCTGGAATGGGTGGTGAAGTAGTTAGAGATCTTCTAAGTAAACTTGATATCGATTTAGAGAACAAGAACTTAAGAAGAGGTTTAGCAAATGCTACAACTGAAATGGCTAGAACTAAGTTTGTTAAAAGACTAAAAGTTGTTGAAGCAATTATGAAGTCTGATAACAAAGCTCAGTGGTTTATGATGGATGTAATTCCTGTACTACCACCGGATCTTAGACCTCTAGTACCTCTAGAAGCAGGTCGTTTTGCGACTTCAGATCTTAACGATCTTTATAGACGTGTTATTAATAGAAATAACCGTTTAAGAAGACTTAAAGAACTTAATGCTCCAGAGATCATTATTAGAAACGAAAAGAGAATGCTTCAAGAAGCTGTAGATGCTCTATTTGATAACGGTAGAAGAGGTAAAGTCTTTACTGGTGCAAATAAGCGTCCACTTAGATCTCTTTCAGATATGCTTAAAGGTAAGCAGGGGCGTTTCCGTCAAAACCTTCTTGGTAAGCGTGTTGACTACTCTGGTCGTTCTGTAATTGTTGTTGGTCCAAGTTTAAGACTACACCAATGTGGTCTACCAAAGCTTATGGCCCTAGAACTTTTCAAGCCATTTCTTTACAACAGACTTATTGAAAAAGGTCACTGTACAACTATTAAAGTTGCAAAAAGAATGGTTGAGCAACAAAAAGAAGAAGTATGGAATATTCTTGAAGAAGTTGTTCAAGAGCACCCAGTTCTTCTTAACCGTGCACCAACTCTTCACCGTCTTGGGATTCAAGCGTTTGAGCCAGTACTAATTGAAGGTAAAGCTATTAGACTTCACCCTCTAGTTTGTACAGCATTCAATGCCGACTTCGATGGCGATCAGATGGCAGTACATTTACCTCTTTCACTAGAGGCACAAGTTGAGTGTCGTGTATTAGCGATGTCAACAAATAACATTCTTTCTCCAAAAGATGGTTCACCAATTATCGTTCCATCTCAGGATATTGTTCTTGGTCTTTACTACATGACTAGAACAAGACCATATGCACGTGGATACGGAAAAGTGTTTTCTTCTAAAGAAGAAGCTCAGTTCGCATACCACTCTGGAAATTTACACTTACAAGCTCCTATTAAGGTTCGTGTTGAAGGTAAGATCTATGAAACAACAGTTGGTAGAACATTCATCTATGATGTTGTTCCAGCATGTTTAACATATGATGATATCAACATAATTCTTGGTAAAAAAGAACTTGTTAAGCTTCTAGATGCAACTTACAGAAAAGGGTCTGAGAAAGACACGGTTCTTTTAGCTGATAGCCTAATGCAAACGGGTTACGACATGGCAACAAGAGCTGGTATATCTATTAATGTTGTAGATATGACAATTCCAGAAGAAAAAGAAGGAATCCTAACTGAAGCTCATGCTGAGGTTTCTGGGATTACTGAAGAGTATAACGAAGGTTCTATTACTAACGGTGAGAGATATAACAAAGTTGTTGATGTTTGGTCACAAACAACAGAGAAACTTGTTAAGGTTATGCTTGAGAGAATTTCTACGGATGAATTTACAAGTGATAAAGAGGGTGAAGAGCCAATTTTTGCTCCTTCATTCAACGCTCTTTATATGATGGCCGATTCTGGAGCAAGGGGTTCTGCACAGCAGATGAGACAGCTTGCTGCGATGAGGGGTCTAATGGCCAAGCCATCTGGTGAAATTATTGAAACACCAATTACTTCAAACTTCCGTGAAGGTTTATCTGCACTTCAGTACTTCACTTCTACACACGGTGCCCGTAAAGGTCTAGCTGATACGGCCCTGAAAACTGCTAACTCTGGTTACTTAACGAGACGTCTCGTTGATGTTGCGCAAGATGGTATTATTAGAAATGAAGACTGCCATACTACAGATGGTGTTACTTTGACTTCAAGAATTGAAGCAGGTGAAGTTGTTGAGCACGTTGCTGATAGAGCAATGGGTCGTGTAACTGCATCTCCAGTTCTTTCGGCAATGGGTGACGAAGTTCTTCCAGCAAATCACATGCTTACTGAGCATGACCTTGAAATGCTAAAAGAAAATGAAGTAGACCAAATTAAAGCTAGATCTGTTCTTACTTGTAATGAGAAGCACGGGTTCTGTGCAATGTGTTTTGGTCGTGACCTTGCAAGAGGTACACTGGTTTCAATCGGTGAGACTGTTGGTGTAATTGCCGCTCAGTCAATTGGTGAGCCAGGTACACAGCTGACAATGCGTACATTCCACGTTGGTGGGACAGCAACAGCAGGTGCACAGGTTAATAAAACAACTGTTAGGACATCAGGTAAAGTATCATTTGATAATGTTCAGACGGCTGAAACTCCAAACGGTCTTATTATTATGAATAAGAACGGAGAGCTTTTAATTAAAGATGCTCGTGGAGTTGAAAAAGAAAAATATCCAGCAGTTTATGGATCAAAGCTATTCTTTAAAGAAGGTGATGATGTAAACGTTGGGGATACTCTTATTGAATGGGACCCGTTCTCAATTCCACTTCTTACTGAAGTTGCTGGTCTAGTTAAGTTTGAAGATATGATTGTTGGTGCAACAGTATCTGAGCAAACTGACGTTGTTACTGGTCTTACTCAGAGAATTGTAATGGAGAATAAGGATCCATCTCTTCAACCAAGAGTAACAATTGTTGATGCTGACGGTAACCCAATTATAGTTCCTGGATCTCAGAGACAAGCTACATACAGACTTCAGGTTGGATCAACTCTAACTGTTGATGAGCATGATACTGTTGAAGTTGGTGGTGTTTTATCTAAGATGTCTCGTGAGACAACTAAGACTAAAGATATTACCGGTGGTCTTCCAAGAGTTGCAGAACTTTTTGAAGCTAGAAAGCCAACTAATGCAGCACAGATCTCTGATGTAACAGGAACAATTGAATTTGGTTCAGAAGTTAGAGGAAGTCGTCGTGTACTTGTTAGACCTGAAGATGGAACAGAGCCTGTTGTATACACTATCCCTAAGGGACGTTTCGTAACTGTAAACGAAGGTGATTACATTAGAGCTGGTGAGCCAATTATGGATGGTCCAGCAAACCCACATGACATCTTAAGAGTTCTTGGGATTAAAGAACTTGCAAAGTATATTGTTGATGAAATTCAAGCGGTATATAGACTTCAAGGTGTTGATATTGATGATAAGCATATCGAGGTAATTACTTCTCAGATGCTGAAAAAGGTAGAAGTTACTGATCCGGGTGATTCAACATTTGTTGTTGGTGACTCTGTAACGAAGAATGATCTTCTATCTAAAAATGAAGAGCTAGTAGCAAGTGGTTATGAACCAGCTAGAGCAAGACCATTATTACTTGGTATTACTAAAGCGGCATTAACAACTGATTCATTTATTTCGGCAGCATCATTCCAGGAAACTACTAAAGTACTTACACAAGCTACTTTAGAAGGTAAGAGTGATTCATTACGTGGTCTTAAAGAAAACGTAATTATGGGTAGACTAATTCCAGCAGGATCAGGTGTTATGAGATATCGTGACTTTGATGCTGTAATTGATGATGCAGAATCGGAAAATACTGAAGAAAGTTCTACATTAATGTTTTAAAAAAACTTGTGTAGCCAGTAATGATGTGTTACATCATTCTGGCTACCAATGTCTTGGTAATATTGTTGAAGTAAGTAAGGAGCGGAAATGCCTACGATTAACCAGTTAATTAGAAAAGGTAGGGTCGACAAAACGTCAAAAACGAAGTCACCTGCCCTAAAATCATGCCCACAAAGACGTGGTGTATGTACAAGAGTATACACAACTACTCCAAAGAAGCCGAACTCGGCGATGAGAAAAGTGTGTAGAGTAAAGCTAACAAGTGGATTTGAAGTTACATCATACATCGGTGGTGAAGGTCATAATCTACAAGAACACTCTATCGTAATGATTAGAGGTGGTAGAGTAAAAGATCTACCTGGTGTTCGTTATCACACAATTAGAGGAGTCCTAGACTGCCAAGGTGTTGATAAAAGAGGACAAAGAAGATCTAAGTACGGTTGTAAAAAACCAAAGAAGTAAATTAAACTTTAATTTACACCCTGACTTAACTGCTTGGAGTCAAGGTGAGTAATCTCTCCACAAGCTGGACTGAGATGAAGGAGATTTATAATGAGTAGAAAGCATAGAGCACAGGTTAGACAAGTCCTTCCTGATCCAATTTACCAAGACATCGTTGTTACTAAGTGTATCAACGCATTAATGATCGGTGGAAAGAAAGCTGTAGCAGAGAAAATCTTCTACGGTGCACTACAGAAAATTGAAACTAAGACAGGTGAAGAGCCTCTTAAAATTTTCAAAAAAGCACTTTCTAACATTAAACCAGCTGTTGAAGTAAGATCACGCCGTATCGGTGGTGCAACTTACCAAATTCCTGTTGAAGTAAGACCAGCAAGAAGACAATCACTAGCTTTAAGATGGCTAAGAGATTATTCAAGAGCTAGAAACGGAAGAACAATGATCGATAGACTTTCTGATGAAATCATCGACGCTTCTCAAGGTAGAGGCGCTTCTGTTAAAAAACGTGAAGACGTTTACAAGATGGCTGAAGCTAACAAAGCTTTTGCTCACCTTAAGTGGTAATCGACATTTAGCAAAAAATGAGTTTAAATGGGGCTTCAGAAGGCATAAGTTTTCTGAGGCCCTTTTTACGTTTAATCTTACATGAAGGAAGTTTGTTAAGATGAGTTCTGATCAACTACAAAATATTAGAAATATTGGAATTATGGCCCACATTGATGCTGGGAAAACGACTACGACTGAAAGAATTCTGTATTACACAGGGAAAAGTCATAAGATTGGTGAAGTTCATGATGGTGCGGCCACTATGGACTGGATGGTACAAGAGCAGGAAAGAGGTATTACAATTACTTCAGCTGCAACGACATGTACTTGGAAAAAGAAAAAAATTAACATAATAGATACGCCAGGACACGTAGACTTTACTATTGAAGTAGAGAGAGCCCTGAGAGTGCTTGATGGAGCTGTAGGGGTATTTGACGCCGTTGGTGGTGTTGAGCCTCAGTCGGAAACAGTTTGGGGCCAGGCGGATAAATATAAGGTTCCAAGGATCGCATTTGTAAATAAAATGGATCGTGTTGGATCTGACTTTCAAAATTGTATTGAAGAAATAAAAACTAGGCTTGGTAAAAATGCGGCAGCAGCCCAGTTGCCAATAGGTTCAGAAGATCAATTTTCTGGGGTAATAGACCTTATTGAAATGAAGGCCATAAGATTTGAAGAAAAAGATCTTGGTGAAACAGTTCAAGTAGAAGAGATTCCTGCAGATCTAAAGGATGAAGCAGAACTAGCTCGTGAAGAACTTATTGAATGTTTAGCTGATTACGACGATCAATTTGCTGAGGATTACCTTGGTGGTGAAGAAATATCAATTGAAAGAATTAAAAAAGTAATGCGTAAAGCAGTAATTGAAGAAGGTTTCGTACCTGTCTATTGCGGTAGTGCGTTTAAAAATAAAGGTGTTCAAACACTTTTAGATGCAGTTATTGACTTTTTACCTTCTCCTGTAGACAGAGGTGAAGTTAAAGGTGTTAACGGTAAGAAAAGAGACAAAGAAGAAATTAGAAAGCCAGATGTTAGTGATCAATTTAGTGGTATTGCATTTAAAATAGCAACTGACCCATTTGTTGGTACGCTAACTTTCTTTAGAATATATTCAGGCTCACTTAAAACCGGTCAACAGGTATTCAATCCGCTAAAAAATAAAAGAGAGCGAATTAATAAAATACTACAAATGCATGCAGACAAAAGAACTGAAATAGAAGAAGCTTTTGCTGGGGATATTATAGCAATCTCTGGTCTAAAGGATACTGTAACAGGTGAAACCCTCTGTGCTGAAAATAAAACAATTATTTTTGATTTAATGGAATTCCCAGAATCAGTAATCTCTGTTGCTATTGAAGCAAAAACAGCGAATGATGAAAAAAAATTAATGGAGTCTCTAAGACAATTAGGTTTAGAAGATCCATCGTTTACATATAAACACAACAAAGAAACAGGTCAGCTACTCATATTTGGTATGGGTGAACTACATCTCGAGATTATTTGTGACAGGCTTAATCGTGAATTTAAAGTTGGTATAAGAGTTGGTGACCCACAAGTTTCATACAGAGAAAGTATTCAGGCCGAAGCGTCAGCAGCGAATACTTTTAATAAAGATCAAGGTGGTAAAGTAGTCTTTGGTAACTGCACAATTAAGGTAGAGCCTGTAGATCATCAAGCAGGAGTTCTTTTTGAGACTGAGTTAACTAAAAGAGATTTACCAGTAGAATATATTGAGGCAATTGAGAAATCTATTCATGATTCTTCACTGGGTGGAGCCTTGGCCGGATATCCATTTATCAATATAAAAGCAACTTTAGTTTCTGCTGAATATAACGAAGAGGATGCTTCAGATGTTGCTTATTCAATAGCTGCAGCTCATGCATTTAGACAAGCCTGTTTAGATTCTGGTTTAAAGTTAATGGAGCCAAAAATGAGTTTGGAGGTTATTACACCTGGTGATTATACAGGGGACGTAATATCTGACATCAATGCAAAAAGAGGAAAGATCTTAAATATGGGTACTAAGCAAGACAAAGAAGTTGTTGACGCAGAGGTTCCATTATCAGAAATGTTCGGTTACAGTACAGATCTGAGATCAAAATCACAGGGAAGAGCTAATTTTACAATGAATTTCGACCGATATGAGGAGATTTCAATGGACTTAGCGAAAGTAATACTTGAAAAACGAGGAATTTACATTTAAATTCATGCGGATAAATTATACCGTCACTAAAAATTTTTATTAGGAGTAAGTCATGGCAAAAGAATCATTTGACAGAAGTAAGCCCCATGTAAACATTGGAACGATTGGGCACGTTGACCACGGTAAAACGACGTTAACAGCAGCTATT
>MPCU01000002.1 GCA_001874305.1 Bacteriovorax sp. MedPE-SWde
CTTATCTTTAAGACCACCGATCTCTTTTCCCATTCCTGCGAGTTTTCCCTTGGCCTGTCCAAGTGCTTCTTTTAAACCACCATTCTCTTTTCCAAGACCGGCAAGTTCACCTTTTGCTTTTCCAAGTTTATCTTTAAGACCACCATTTTCTCCAAGTAACTTACCTACTTTTCCTTTTAATCCAGAAATATCACCCTTTAGCTGACCAACTTCTTTAGCAAGTCCTTTATTCTTACCTTGAGTCTGACCTAACTTAACTTCTACTGAAGATAGTTTTCCTTCTAATACAGAAGTAGCTTGTTTTTCTGTTATCAATTTCTTATTTAATTTGTTCTTAGTATCTTTTAGCTTAGCAACTTTACCCTCTAGCTCCTGTATCATCGCATTAAGATTATTCTTAACACTATTTTGATCTACGATTTTGTTTTCAAGGCTTTTAACTTGACCATTTAAACCATCTTTTTCTTTAGTAATAATTTTTACTTCAGACTGTAATTGACCTATATCTTTCTTTAGACCAGTGATCTGATATTTATTATTATTTATTGTTTGATCTTTGTTCTTAATTTTTGATGTAAGGGCCTGAACTTCTTTCGTGTTTTTATTAAGTTCAATATTTAATTTTGATATTTTAGTAATTTTCTCATTAAGGGACTTTTCAGTTTCTTTCAACTTTGCTTCTTTGTTCTTTACAACAGATTTTACACTCTTTATTTCCTGATTATTATTAACAATTACTTGAGATAGTGTTTTAACTTCTATTTGTTTTTTATCTATACTTTCTTGTAACTTCTTATTAGCTTCAATTCTCTTAGTTACTTTATGAGATAGATCTTTTACTTTGGATAAAGTCTTTTCTAACTCTTTTTTTACCTTTTCCTTTCTTAATGATTCAGACTTTACATCAGCATTTAAAGAAAGAATTTTTCTTTCTTTCTTATCTTCTTCCATTTTGAGATCTACAATTTTTTCCTTCTCAATTTGTAGTGCAGATATTGTTGTAGCTAGTTTCTTACGAACAGTTGCGATGTTAGAGTTCATCATTTGGAGCTTCTTCACTTTATTTTTCTGTTCTGACTCTAATGACTTAATATTTTGCAGTAATTTTGTTTCCTTACTCTGCTTACTTATCAATTCTTTTTGAACTTTCTCAACCTTTGTTTTTAATTTTTTATTACTCTGATTCACTTTCTCTTGCTTTAGGCTTGCTTTAACTAACTCTTTTTTAATTTCTTTATTTTTTATCTTCTCTTCATTTCTTTGTTTCTCTAGACTTTCGATCTTTGAGAACATCATTTCTTTATTCTTTTTATTCTTTTCTAACATGGCCATTTTATCTTTTAGCTCTGTCTGTAGAGAATTTAGCTTGACCTTACGATTCTCAAGCAGCGCCATTACTCTTTTCTTATCTTCACGCTGTTTTTGTATTTCTCTTTGTTTCTTCTTCATGTCTTGAGAAAGATTTTTGTTCTCTTTAATTTGATTATCGATATCACTCTTATACTTGTTAACCTTACTCTCCATAGACTTCTTTTCTTGTTTTTGCTTTTGGAGCATCTTAGTTAATCTATCAAGCTTAGATTTCTTATCTTCCAGTTCTTTTTGTGCACGTCTAATCTCTTCCATTCTTTCTTTAACGACGTTATCTTTTTGCATTATTTCTTTTCTAAGTTTTTGATTAACACCTGAGATTTCTTTGGCCTGTTTCTTTTGCTTTCTTAGCTTCTCACCAACACTCTTAACAATAGCGTCTTTCTTTTCCTGTTCTTTAACAATCTCTTTCATTACATTTTTATTATCTTCAAGCTTCTTAACAAATTTATTTAACTCAATTACTTTCTTATCAATGATATTTTTATATTGAGAGACTTCACTTATTGATTTATTGATTGTTTCAGTTCGTTTTTTAGACTTTTCTTGTTGTTTCTTTGATACAAGACCTTCTAGCTCTTTCTTATGTGCTTTCTTTTGAGCGACCTGCTCCATAGATTTAACACCAACCTTGATTAAGGCGAAAACAAACATTACTAAGAACACAACGGCCATTGAAGTGAACATATCACTATATGAACTCCAAATAGATCCATCATCCTTATGTTCTTTACGTTTTTTCATATGCCCCTCGCTGTTTCATCAAATCCTACAGGATTCAAGAATTCATAGAAGAGTATTTTGATCGTCTTATTGTCAGTCTTTACTAATCAAGAACTTAAATTTTGTACTTATTGTAAAATTAGATAATTATGTGTTTTTTACAACTTTCTTAAAAGCTGCACACAATTGATGGCACGGCCTAGTAAATCAAGTAATAAGCAGAGATATGTTCATAATAAACTCATTTAATAGTTGAGTATTTGTCTTTGGCAACATCTCGAGGCATCGTCCTATATCTAGTCCACTAGTCATTTTCATAAATTCAGTATCTTAGAGAAAGTACTATTAGATAATATGTGCCGCCACTTAATATTAATTTAAGTAGTTATTGATATTTTCGATAAGCAAGTAGGTACACGTAAGGGATTATGAAAGTATACAAAATGGAATTGAAAACATTTCTAACATTATTATGCTTCTTGTTGATAACAAGTTCTTGTGTACCTCAGTCTCCAAATGCCATAAGAAAAACAGATAGTAGTACTGAAAGTGGATCAACCGAAGAACCAACTACTCCTGAATTTGAAAATTCATTTAACTTTTTTGAATACAGTAATACTAAAATATCATCGGTTTTTTCAACGTCTTCTTCTTTTGATGACAATCTCTACTTTAAAGGTAAAGGTGTAAACTCGTATGTGGAAGCAAATCCGTCTACGGTATACTGTGCAATCACACACTTTCCTAGCCTAACAGGAATTCAAAATATTATAGTAGCAGGTTTTGCTAGAAGTAAGATAGATTTCAATACAGGAGTCAAAGAGAACTACATTTCTTTTAATTATAAGAAAGTAGATGCAGCACAGAATGCAGCCTACTGTAATAATATCTCTGTTAATGCAAAAGCAACTGCGCTTGGTGGAACTAATGTTTACGATTTAGACTCCCTATGCCCTAGTTGTTCAAATGTAAGCCATCAATCAAATAGTATCATTGTTGTCGATAACTTTGGTAATGACATAACTTCATTAGCTACAACTGGTTTAGGTATAAAGTTTACCTTTGGACTTCCAAGTTCAGGAAGCGGAGGACTGTGCTCATCTGATTCTCAATGTAGCTCTCAAGGACTAGATTGTTGCCTAGGTGGTCAATGTGTTAAAGACGGTACTTTAAAGAAGACTTATACGGCCATGGAGCCTGAATACCCTGACTACATTGCAGCAATAATTGATGTAGCAAAGAGTGAATTAAACAAATCAAAATATCCAGACTTCTATTATATTTGTGGAGAAGTTATTCCACCTACAGACACGCCTGACGATCCTAATGAATTAACTCCAGAGGAGAAGTCACAGCTTGCTTTACAAGAACTTAAGCACCTCTATGAGTGTACAACTCCTATTGAAGGAGAAATGAGTATATGTACTGTTAAGTACGAAAATGCGACGACAGGATCCACATATTTAACAGGTAAAGATGATAGGGATTTTTCGGATACTTACACAGGTACTAATCCTTTTTCTGAAACTATAAATGAAGTAATTTTTCAACAAATCTCTTTATTTAAATCTGGTGCATTTATTAGCACTCCAGGCTTCACATTTAAATCACCTACAGACACTAACGATACTCTAAATGACACAATGGAGATTACTCTCACTAAAGCTGTGGACAATGATAATAAATATAAGGATCTTCTTATAAGATACAACATAGATGGATCTTGTAAGATGATAAATTCTGTCTTAGCGACATGTGAAAAGCATTATGTTCAAGGGCAAAACCTTGGGAAAGTGACAGATCATTTCCCAGCATCAAATCAATTCAAGCTTCCTAGCTATATTGATTCAACGAGACAGATTATTGTAGAAGTTGATGATTCTGTAAGAACTCAAGGGAGCTACTGGAATTATGTAGCTGGAGCACCTGGATATATTGAATTTACAGGCGCAAGTCTTGCCGTATACGACACTCAAAAAGTTAAAGTAACATATTATGTGGACGTTGGAAGTAATCCAGTACTCCTTTCTAAGCAACAAGCACTTGAAGAAATTGGGAGCATATGTAATTGCCCTAAGTTCGATTGTTCACTACAAGAAGTTCTTGATGATAATGATAATGTCATAAATTACGAGTGTAGCTACCCAGCACCACAGGCGCCAGATGCTCCTCTTCAACAAGAAGTACTATTAAGTAGTAAAACTTCACCACATAGACACTTTGATACAAACGGTGTTGCAAGAACAGATCTAACAGTAAGTGACATTATTGCTAATCCTAATCTAGAACAAGAAGGCAATAACTTTGAATATACCGATAGAGACCTATCTAAACCTAACAACATATCAAGCTATATAGGATTTAATGAAATTTATGGTTCATATAACTATGGAATTGGTAATGCTCTTCCATCAAAAGAAGTAACTGTAAACAAGGGAACAACTTATGACATTTCAGTTAGCGATGGTGTCTTTTCTACATGTTTCTCATGTGGTGCAGACTATTACTCTAACTTAGCAAAAATATTCCCAGACAACTTAAGTCATAGTGGTGGTGGTTATAAACCAGACCTTCAGGAGTCTTCAAAATTTGGAACAACTGAGTACAGAGCAGATGATCTAGCATTTGGTAGAGCATGTTTTGTTCCTGCTACAATGCTACCTTGGTCACACTCTCCTAAGTCAAATAGAAAAGATCAAAGACTTTCTCGACTATCAGCTCAGCACTTCTTTATGGCCAATGGTTATAATAGAGATTGGTACGGGTTTGATTATGGTTCAGTTATTGGTTCATTTGATGGAGTAAGATGGTTTGCCATTGGAACAAAGAGAAGGATCAAAGCAGATTCTAATAAACTATTTATCGCAGTAAACTCATACTTTTCAGATTTAACTATTGATAATACTTTTAAAGTTCTAATCCAAGATTCTATCATCAATGGAGAGCAGAACTTTCCTACAACAGACTTTGAAACAGATGGAGCTGAATGTCAGCAAGTTCACGCTTGTGAAAAAGATAGTGATTGCGCATCAGCACTTGGCTGGGATTATGCTTGTGAAACAGTAACAAGTATAAAGTCTAACTACCCTAACTTTGATGACAATGCCATTGAAGTACCTACAGAAGAAACACTAGAGAGAATAATCTCACTTAGTGGAAGCTATTCCGGAACAAGTAAGAGATGTGTATACCGTGGTCGTGGTGCTGCATGTACTCAGAAATATGGAACAGTAACAAATGTTAATAACTCATATTCTGGTATATTAGGAACTAGAACTCATGGTTGTTCTCATAATAACTATTGTCAACTATTGAATGATGGAACTTTTCCAACAAAGTTTAACAACAAAATAAACAGATATGGAAACTCAATAACAATTAGAAATACAGACCCTTCTGCAGTTACTCAAGTACCTAGCTTTGGAATTCAGACTCCTATAATAGGGAGGCCTGAAAACCATATTGGAACTGAAGAAGCGAATTCGCTGGCAAGAGGAAATCTATTAACTAATAATGTTAAGTCGATTTGTTTACCAGGAAAAGCACAAGCAACTGCTCCAGCAACAGATACTTTTGAAAGTTTAATGGATACTGCTCCATCAAATATAAGTGACGTTATTAATGGGATGGGGCAAACGAAGAGCTCAACAACTTCACTAGATGCTAGTTACTTATCACAGTGCCCTACCTTTGATACTACGGGACAGTACTATTCTTTTGAAAATCCTAAAGATACTTTGGCAACGGCAACGGTTAAAGACTTTGCATCTTCACAATCGTTGAGTACACAGTTTCTAGATATATTTGATAGTCTGTTAACAACTGGAATAGTTAATGATCTCTCCTCTATTACGGCGGACTCAAAGACACTACATCAAAACTCTTGTTTAAGAGTTCCGGGTACGACTTGTCATACAGATTTTGACTGTGGACCATCTGACTTTGTTGCTAAGGCCATGAAGTCGATTACCGCCACAGACATTGGACTACTTAACCAATACGAACTTCTTTTTTGGCAAGAAGAGCTTGTATGTTCTCAACCAGCAGCAAAAGATAGTTCTGACTTTGATGTTAGAAAAAATAGATGTTGTAGAGAAAGTAATAATACAATAACAATACCTACTGTTAATGAGAATAATGAACCTGAAAATGATGAGGGATTTTCAAGAGTCGTCAATGTAACAGATGCTGCAGCTACAGAAGTAGCGCTGAACTCGGCGTCGAGATATTCAAGAAACTCAGTTACTCACTTCGCACGTAACCAAGAAGCTAAAAAAGATCTCATCGTATCTAATAACGATTCTTGTACAACAGGGTCTCTAGCTGCTTCATGTAAGCCACTTTCTGATATTCAAAAACAATACGAGACACTTACAGAAGTCGCCAGCCGTACTTGTTGTAGTGAGAACTGGGTAAGAAATTTCTCAAAAACTTCTGGTGGTGGACATGAGTGGAAACCTGAAAAAATGCAACAAGTAGATATAGGAAGCCTAGAATGTTTGAATTATATAGGACTTAAAAAAGACTGTTCAGATCCAGATGATGTATCAAAATGTGATGCGAGATCTGTTCCAGAGATAGAGGCAATAGATATCCTTAAATGGGTTGGTTCATTTGATCTGACAGGTATTCCTAATGCTGCCATTAAAGACCCTAACGTATTCGGTGGTGATTATCTTTGCCAAGATAACCCTGCAAATCAAATCCCAGGACTAGTGGATAATACGGTTGTTGGAGATGCTGAATATAGAGGATCATCAGACAGTGAACTTTACTTAAAATCAACAGATTCAGACAACTTTAAAGCAAATATAAAACAAGTATTCTCAAAAGATACTTTTAGCTGTTGTTTACCGGCCAATACTCAAATGGCCGCGACTGATGATCCTTCTCTTTGTTGTTCGGGAAATATAAATCCTAACACTAACAGATGTGCTATGAAGAACTACACAGATCTTACTGTCTATCTGAATAGATATGTTTCAAGTGAAGCGAAGGATTTACCTGACACTATATTTGAAGAAGAAACAGGTTTCATTAAAGATAGCGCGACTGTTATTCAAGTAGCATGTGAAAAGAAAATGTGTGCAAGTGGTTTCATGACTTATGGTATTGCTTACGGAAAATATAAGTACAAAGATGTTTCGGAAGATATAGACAACAAGTTTGTTAATCGTTATATCGAAAATGCCACTGATGATAATTTTGAAGGAAAGGTAGACCTTTACAGAGAAGGACTAAAATGGAACTCTCATGTTTACTGTGTTCCTGAAGAAGTTGGAAATAACCTACTAAATGCAGGTATTCCAGTATTTCAGTGTAACTAGAGTATCGCGATAACTGCAATACCAAGAATAATTCTATAGATCATAAAATATGAAAATTCTATTCTCTTAAGCATCTTCAAAAAGAAATGAATCGTTACAAATCCTGTTAGAAATGAAACAGATATTCCGATGAAGCTTAGTCCGTAGTCAAATTTAATTCCAAACTCGGATATATCCTTAAACTTTAGTAATGCCCCGGCCACGATAAGTGGTAAAGAAAGCAGAAATGAGAATGAAGAAGACTCTTCTTTGGAAAGACCTAAAATACGGCCACCTGTGATAGTGATTCCAGAGCGAGAAACCCCTGGAAAAATTGCAAGTACTTGGAGAAGTCCAATAATTAAACCTTTCTTCCAGCTTGAATCCTTTTCCATAACCTTTTCTTCAATACGCCCCCACTTGTCCGCAAGATATAAGAGAACTCCAAAAATGATCAGGTTTATAGCAATGAGGCTACCTTTTCGTCCTAGAGACTCTGCATGATCCTTTAATAAAAGAGCAAATACACCCGTTGCAAATGTTGCAACTATAAAGTTCTTAGTGAAGCCATCACACTTCTTATTAGGAAGAATGAGATAGAAGCTATTCTTAATTATTCTTAGCAAATCTTTGTAGAAATAGAGGGAAACAGCGAGTGCCGTTCCTAGGTGCATAGCAAGGTCAAAGACAAGACCAGGGTCTTTAAACTTGGCAACAAGTGGCAGCAAGGCAAGATGTCCAGAGCTAGATACAGGAAGGAACTCTGTTAAACCTTGTACTATACCATATATTATTGCCCAAAACTCATTCATCTCTTACCTACTCTCCATTAAAGAAATCCTTGTTTCGAGATTTAAGAGCTCTCATGATATCGGAAATATTCTTTATCGTCATTTTACTATAAGGTATTTTCTCTCTTTTCATCATCAATTGCCAAGTAATAAATACCCTTTGCATGCTAGCAAGGAAAAGTTTTTGATAATCTTCACCAAACGAAAAAGAACTTCTCGCTTCTTTGAAGTAATACTTACGTAGATATTTTTCAAACTTTTTTAAACCTACTGAACTAAAGTCTTTGTAACCAAGAAAATCGTAAATAGATAATGGATTAAATATATACTCTTGCTCCCATGTCGTTGCTTCTCTTTCGACAACTCTTCCCCACTTAGACTTATAAAAGAAACTCTTAGCGAAGGTTTCATTAACTTTACTGTCCCATCGATTTCTTTGCCAAACAGTTTCATAAACAATTGGTCTAAGTTGTTTTAGTGAAAAGAATTTTTCTTTGTATTCATTTTTAAAATCATCAGAAGTTAATGTTCTTATAAAGACTTCACTCCCTCTAGTAATGAAGTCAATCTTCTGCTGATCATTCTCACCAAGTAATGAAAACAATTCTCTTTTTAATAGAATATAAGGAAATAAGAATATACGCTTCTTTTTAAAGAACTCTGTTACCGAAAAAGGATTAGCTAAGAGCGAGACAGAGATTAACTCAAAGAGCTCTTCTTTTGCTTTATCGTCTAATTCATAATCATCATCTAACATTTGAGCTACTTTTAACCCTTTATTTAGATTAGGATAATATACGTCAAAGAAAGGATAGTTAGTTTTAACTTTTTTTACGAGTCTCATAAGATCAAAGCGTTTATTTATTTTAAAAACACCTTTCACCCCAAGTGTTGTGTCCCAAATACTCATAATAGGTCTATATATGATATTGCCTGTTTTTCGTCTTATTTCAAAAGATGGATTAACTTTAAAACGACCTGAATCTAAATCTGAAAAGGTCATCATCTTAAAACTCTTCGATCCATAGTTACGGTAAAGATTAAAGTCTCTCCCCTTACTTAGAGGCACTTCAATCTTAGGAGTAAATGCCACAACTGGATTATAGAGGAATGTACTCTTATAAAACAACGGTCCTGCATAAGCAGTTAACAGAGAAATTAAAAGAAACAAGACAGCTGAAAGTAAAGTAACAATGCCACCTCTACGTTCAATATTTGTACCTGATATTATTTCAGATATTCTAGCTTTACCGAATTGACTAAGAAAATAATCAATAGGCAGTAAGATTAATAATATAGGCATAATAAGTGCCCTAAAGGCCATAGAAACCCTTTCTTGTATTAAATTATGACCCCTAACACGAAGTCCAGCCACGAAGAACCCAGGCGTAGAAGCAAAGAATAGGCCTGAATAGAACCTCAATAGAAAGAGAAGTAATACTGATACAACCACATGCTCAGAGAAGAGTCCTGGAAGAGACTTATAAAAAGAGTAGCTTTCAAGGAAAGAGCGTAATGTCTCTTGACTCACAAATACGTAAGCTAGCGACCAACATAGAAGAAAGTCTATTAAGAGTGATGTAAATCGTCGAAATCCTGTTGCTTCTGTCATAAACTATATCTCATTGAAATTTCGTAAATACACCCTAAAGAGACCACAATTTTTGTCACTAGACATTATAGCAGAGCCTCACTAATGAATTTATCTATTACTAATACAACCAATTGAAATTACAGACTAATTTTATCGTGAAATAGCGATTTTTCTCAAGTCATAGACAAATATTCCTAACTTTTTTGGTCTGAAATAGAATCACGAATAGAATAAAGAAAGCTTAAGTATTTCCGATACGTCTAAAGTATTGAAATCTTTCTAAGAGGCATATTAAGGGGATAGGAAGTGAAGCATTATATTTTGAATAACAAACAAGAGGGAAGCAAAATGAGATCTAAAAGATCAAACTTAATTGGTAAGGCATTAAGAAAGGCAAACGCACTTTTAACATGCATGACACTTACATATGCAACTCTCCCAGCAGATGTTCTTGCTCAATCAAGAGTTGAAAAAAATAGCGACATCACAAACGCTGCCCTATCAATAATTGGTGGAATGAAGAATGTAGCTAACCAAAATATGGCACAGCAAATGTCTCCAGCTCAGATTCAAGCAATGAGTGCATTTAATGAATTTAGAACAGATGCAAAAAACAAAATAGGTATGAGTAAAATGGGGATGCCTAAGCATTACATGTTTACAAATTGTGCGGTACCACCAGACACTGGACTTAGGCCCGTGTCTATATGTAGTTCAAGCTCTGTATCACCAGAGCTCATGGCCGAATCAATGCTTATTGCACAAGAATATATAAAAATGTATGACGGTCATCTTCGTGCTCAAAATAGCGCATCTCCTAGTGGAATGCAGTGTATTCAAAATACAATGAAAGGTCTTGCCGATCAAGCAACAACTCTGATTGCTGAATTTGATAAAATGGTTGCAGATTTTGAAGCACAAAGAAAAGAAATCGAAAATCAACAACAAGCAAATCTGAGAAAAATAACAGATACCCATGCAATGTTAAATGGTACTAAGGGTAAGTCTAGTCAAGATATGAAGAATATGGACTTCAGAAAAATGTTCCCTAAAGAATGTACTGATATTATGGGTGAAGGCGCTCTTAATGGAACGGCAAAGTCAGGCGGTTTACTTGCTGTAAGGGATAGTCTCTCAAATACAGATGAAAAGGCTGCAAACTTTAGAGGGCGGTCTCTAAGTGTAGTAAAAAGCCAAATTGAGAAAGATAAGAAATTACTACAAGATAAAATCAAAAAGAACGGTTTCTCAGCTCTATCTAGTTCTACCCTATTAACAGGTGTAAAGTTTAAAGGTGTATTTACAAAAGCACTTCAAGATAGTGTTACTCCAATGAATGAAGACATTCAAAAAGCAAATGCTCTTCTATCAGAGCTTGGAGTTGCTGATTCAATTCCAAGTCTTCAAGACCCAAGTTTTGAAATTAAGATGAATACAATATTAAATAATGCATCAAACTCATATAAAGATCAATTTGTATTAGATTGTATGAAAGGAAATAATGCAGCAGCGTATTCCTCACCTCTAACCTCAATTATTGGAAACTTTAATCATAGAGTTGCCAATAACCAAGGTACGACAATTGATAATTTTAAAACAGATGCAAATAGCGCAATTAACACATCAACTACAATTTCGGCCCTAGAATCTGAAATGAAATCACTTTCAAATGAACAAATCAAAGTAAATGTGAGAAATGAAAATAATCAAAAAGTGTCAAAGACTTTAGATCAGTACTTTGCTGATATAAAATCAGAGTGTGTATCAATTTATAACGGAGATATGAAACCAGCAGGTTCTGTTGGAGCTCTTGAAAATTATAAACAACAGTCTGAAAAAGCAAAGAGTCAACTTACAACAATCAAAGATGATATGGATAAGATGCTAGTTTCTAAAAACGGAACTGGTCAAAATGGAAGTATTGAAGCACTCGTTGATGACCTTATCAATAACTGTGGAGGCGTAGAAGTAGAAGCAACAGATTGTAGTAAGAAGTCTGTTTATGAAAAGTCATCTCCCTCATTTTGTGTAAAAAGAGCTACAACATGTTCAAGCCTTGTTAACTCATGTAACCAACAAGCGACAGCTTATGTTGATAAGAAAACACAAGAGCTTAAAGTTATGGCCGATCAGTACAATGCCCAAATGAAGGTATTAGAAGATAACGCTAATAAAATGACACAACTCATGAATACAAGACTTGAGCAAATGGCCGTATCATTGAACGATTCACTATTTCCGAAGTCAATGCCACCTGAGCTTAGAGCACTTTATGGAATTCCTACCTTTTCAGGACTTCCACAAGATCAAAATGTTCAGTCTATTAACATCAAAGCTGAAGACAAGGCATTTCCAGGCTTATTTATAAAAGGAAATGGTGTTGGAATGAAAGATATTGGAGAACAACTTATAAAAAATAAAGAATTACTTAAAAGAAATTTTACAAAGTATGTTGAGGATCAAGCTTCCTATGCTGAAAAGATTGTTGAAGCAAATCAGTCTCAGTGGCAAGAAGAAAGTGAAAAGTGGAAAGACTTTAGAAATGAATGTCAGAGTACACTCGCTGAAATGAAAAGTGGCGCCATTGAACAACAGCAAGAAATGGCACAGACACAACAAGAAGCCGATGGAAAAAGACTACAATTCTGTCAAAAGTATGCTGCGATGACTGCGGCACCAGGCTGTGACGGAGACTTTTCACCAGAAGCTCTTTATTCAGAAGCAATCGAAATCTCAAGTCACTTAGGACAAGATGTATTTGGAGCGCTAGACCAATACAGAAACCTTTGTCTTGAATCTCAAAACGAAGGAGTCGAAGATGATTCAGCAAAGAGCAATAACCACATAAAAGAAGCATGTGCTAGAAATGGAAATAGCGCAAGTTCAGTAATCTCAGAGTTTGAAACAAATATGCTAGCGGAAATTCCAGCTGCATTTGAAGACTATGAAGATAAGATCAAAGAATATTTAAAAGCGGATAAAGACTCTGATATTACTCTAAAATCAATTCACGAAGATCTACCGAAGTCTTCATTTGCTAACAAGCTTAAGAGTTTAAAGAAAATGTATTCATTTAATTCAAAAAACAATATTCAAATTGGGAATATAAGTTCTTCAGTTGATGAAAATACTAAGAGTGAAAGAGAAGCAGCTATAAGAAATGCAGCTTCAAATGCAGAAGTATCTCTGTCTGAAAGTGATGAGGGTCATACTAACTTTTGCTCAAACTACGGAGACTTTATTAGTTATCGTAGAGTATCAAACTGTGCAAACGAGCTAAGTAAATCTGATGATAAATCAGAGGCGCAAAAGAAAGTGACAAGTTGTCTGAACGAGGATGAATCTCACTCAAAAGCGGTTAAAAGTGTCCTAAATAGCCAAAAATTTGGAGCGATTAATAACTCTATTGGCAAGCTAGCAAATAGTGGTAAATCAAGCGCATGGTCCGATATCGGCGAAAAAACAGGCGGCACAAGCTGTGCCCACATCGCTGGAGGAAGACAATTTGGTGGAAATATGTTTGAGCAAATGTTTGACTCAGATAATGCAGGTGGTGACTCAAATCCATTCGGAATGTTCCGATAAGGTAAGAGTACAAATTTAGAATAAGATCACAGGAGGATCTTTTGGTACGTAAGTTGAAAGTTGAACGTTTTATGATTTTGTTTACTCTAGGTCTCCTAGCGTTAGTATCTTCATGCGTAGAATCTCCTGGAAACGTACGAAAAGGTGGAGAGGGAGTAGAAAACTCAAAGGCTTCAGTAGATGCAGGAAATGGAAGATATCTTGCGGATAACCCTATCATCCTTTCTGGAAATGCAAACCTATCAGAGACGACAAATCTCGCAACTCTCCTAAGTCCAGAACAATCGTTTATAACTAATAACACTCAACTTAAAGAACCTTGCTTTCTAATAACTGATTGTATCCAAGTAACTGAAGATTTTAGTATTGAGCCATTCACAAATAGTGATACGAAGTGGGCCTTTGCTGTTAATACAACAGAGTTTTTACAAGTAAATACTTTTGCCCATATTAATATTATCGCAGATCAGTTTCATTCAAATTTACTAACACACTATAATACGGTAGCGACACCAAATGTAGATCCGTCACTACCAACGTCAAACTACCCAACAAGCTTACCTTCAACATTATTTACTTCTCTAGGTCACTGGAGTCCTTTGCGTCCCCTAACGGCCTATGCTGATTGTAACTTTGAAAACAATGCTTCATTTTCACCATCAACCTTTGAACTGTGCATGGGCTTTGATCAAATCTTTAAAGACGATGTAAAGTTCGCGCAAGATAATACTGTAATCTATCATGAAGTAGGCCATGGTCTAGTAGATATCATGATGAATATGAGAAACACTGCTGAATACGCTAGAACTATCGCTAACCCAATGCTAACAGATTTCGTAATAAGATCTGATCTTGGATATGGCGCATATGACGAAGCAGGGTCAATCAATGAAGGTATCGCTGATTATTTTAGTTATTACGTAAATCAAAGACCACATATGGGGGAATGGGCACTAGGAAGATTTAATAATCTCTCTCGAGCAATGAAAGAGGACGACTCTATTCATGCTGCTGGGATTGCTGTTGATGAGAACTCTAGGTTGTCATACCCAACATATCTCACTTATAACCCGAATAATACAAAACTACCTACTGAAGACATTCACTACGCAGGCCAAATATTCTCACATTATTTAACAGCGCTATCTGAAGACATAGAATCAAAGTGTAGTGTTTCTAAAACAGATGCTATTAGATCAGTCTCTCATGTTCTAACAGAGGCCCTTGCCGAACTAGGTGATTTGACGGCACAAGGTAATGATTTTCATACAGGTAAGACTTCAGTAAATTTGAATAGTACAATGTCACAGGATTGGCTTAGAGCAAATAATCCAATTACCTACAGAAAGTTGTCCCAATATATGGGTAAGTACTTATTAAACGTAGTTGTAAATAGTGAGACATCACTATGTAGTGCTAATAACGTAACACCAACTCCTTCACCACTTCCCTACAGTAAAGAAGATGTCGAGATACTACTAGATCAATATGGGCTTCTTCTTTTTAGAACATATAACGATAACGGTAATGGAAAAACTGGTGATGAATACGCGTTCGCTCCGGCGGTTACGGCAGTTACAGCATTAAATAGAAAAAGATCTGAGTTACTTGCAAAGTCACACTTACAAGTTGAAGTAAGAAATGAGTATAACTCTTTTGACGTTCTTGATAGCCAGGCAACAATAAAGGCTATTATCGATAACTTTCTACTCCAAGGTCGAATTACAGGGTTATCAGAGTTATCTGATCCAGACTTTGGATATAATAATGGTAATGGAAAAGTTAGCCCAGGAGAAATTGTAGGTATTTTTGTGAATACATTTAATGACTCCAACTCTGTTATTGCAGGTGCAAGGGTTCTCGCTACAGACTGGGCACATATGGAAAATGATCTCCCTTGTGCGAACTTAACTGATGGCTTTCCAAGCATTCCTCAAGGCGGAACTACATGTACAGCAGTTACTGACGCAAACTACTCAAATGTAGATAGATTTCAACCTGTCTGTATGCTCGAATACAATGATGGTACATCTACTAAAATGCTTTCACAAAAAGAGTTCTTTAATAAGTTAAAAGTAGATGCAGGATTACTTGGAAAAGATTGTCTAGATCCTGATGCGGCCAATGGTTATAAAGATTGTATGATTAGAGCTATCCCAGGAGCTGATTTCCAAAACCTATCAGTAATAAACCCTAAATCAAACTGGCTAGAAACGATAAAGAAAGAAGATGGTAGTCCAGATTTTAACGATGGATCATTTATGTACTTTGAGGTAAATAAGAATATTCCTATAGGTACAAATGTTACCTGTCGTCTAAGATCAACTTTTACAAATTGTGATGATTGTTACCACGACGCTGCTAATGCAAATGATGATTACAAAGATTGGGAATACGCAACAGAGAAACCTTTTAATATTATTAATATCAAGTTCCAGGTTCTAGATTAATGAAGAGAATAGTTTTAACAGTATTATTAATATCTTCAGCTCTAGCTCTATTTTTCTTTCTCAATAAAAATGAAACTCCAAAACAATCAACAAGGGAAGACAAGAGTTCTAAAGAAATAGAAATCAAACCAAAGTCTCCAGTAGATTCCCAGCAAGAAACTAAAACAAAGAAAATAGTTTCACCGACTGATAACAAAGAAAATTTACCTTCTAAAAAGAAGAGTACTGTTAAACAGTCTCCAGAAATAACCAAACTCAAGAAAACAATAATCAAGAGAAATAGACACTTCAAGAATTCAGAATTTGAATTTGTAAGTAAAGATTCAAAATCCAATAGAAGTGTTTTTATAATTAAGAGCATATCCCAAGGCAAGCGTTATTCTTTTAGTTCATTAGTAGATAACAAGACTGGAAAAATTCTTAAAACGTGGGGAAGGACC
This sequence comes from Bacteriovorax sp. MedPE-SWde, assembly GCA_001874305.1. GTDB lineage: Bacteria > Bdellovibrionota > Bacteriovoracia > Bacteriovoracales > Bacteriovoracaceae > Halobacteriovorax_A. The sequence goes on from MPCU01000002.1 coordinate 16,261, forward strand.
ATTATTGAAAATAGAGAGTAGATATAAAAATTATACCTACCCCTATTACACAATTCTATAAATTTATAGGGAGACTAACTGAAAACATTATCTCACTCATATCGATCTCTGAAGCTCCTGTTAACTTAGCTGTTACTCCAGAAGATACCGCCTCATCAATTACATATTTCTTGTACTCTAGATTTAAAGACACAAATGGAAGACCCGTATATCCAACCCCAAGCCCATAACCTCCACCAGATAAAGTATCACCTGAGTCACCCCCATCTTTATCTTCAAACTCAACATCTAGAAAGTAAGTTCCCCAAAGACGAAACATAATTGGTAAGTCATAGCCCAAGAACAACCCTAGCATAGATTGAGAGTGTTTTTCTGTAATCACAACATTAGAAGCTTCAGCCTCTAAATCTGTTGACGCTAAAGAATAGTCGACACCCAAGCTAAGGCCTAAGTGACTCACTCCTAATCTCGTTCCAAAGGTTGGAGAATTATAATCATAAGTTGTTGCTGGACTAGATCCGTTTTCACCTGACGTTAATTTATAACCAAAATATGGATCAATTAAGAATGCTGCGTGTACTTGACCGACAATGAATAAGGACAAGCATAAAAATTTTAATAAGCTCATGTGTAACCTCCTGTAACACTTTCACTCTAACAATTAGTATTATGCCTAAATTACTCGGTTTAATATCCTCGATTGTAAGAAATAGTCATGATGCGTAAAACATAGACAGATGGTCAGATTTACCTATACTTTCAGCTACTTACTACAGACTAAATAAAAACAAAATACTTCTTTCCCGCTTGCCAATTGACCGCCATTCAGGCAAATTAGAAATACGAGGAAATTATGAAACAAATTATATTCACACTAGCACTACTTACTTCTGTATTCACTTTTTCAAATGAAGTTCCAAACATCGGACTCATTAGTGAAACACAATGTATTGAAAAATCATTAGATCTTGTCATAGGTGTTGAAGATATTGTTTTTGATATTGAAGGATGTAGTGAGGACCAAATTCTTACAGATCTTAAAACTGTCCTTCCAGAAGTTATTGGAAAACCAGTATCGACGGATACTGAATTAAATATTGAACAAGCAAATTTAAATGAAGTCGTAACAGCACTAAAGACTGAACTTGATGAAAAAGAAATCCTCCAGGTTCTAGGCTTTCTAGGTGAACCAGATTCAAACGACTTTAAACAAAAAGGTCAATTTCAAACTCATATCAATGGAAGCTCTAAAAACTTCTTCCTAGTTATTCTCTATACTGCAGATAAAGATAAACTCATAATGTTCTACAAAGCTACGAACTAAAAAATCACAAATATAAAATTACCTAATATATGGGCCATATCATGTTTTTATACATGACATGGTATTAGTATGACTCATAATCAAATATTAGGAGTCAAACTTGTTAGTACACGATACAGCTGAATCAGCACTAGAAATCATAGAGTCAAATACATCACTATTGATACACGGGGGAATGGCCACTCCAACAGTATTACTAGAAGGGCTAAAGACACATTCGACACGTCTTAAGAATGTTGAATTATTACATCTACACACGCATGGAGATGCATTCTATGCCGACAAAAGATATGAAGGTATATTCAACGTTACAAACTTCTTTGTAGGTGGAAATGTTAGAAAGCACCTCGACTATAAGAGAGTTGACTACCTACCTTGCTTTCTATCTGAAATCCCATATCTCATAAAGTCTGGAAATAAAAAAATTCACGTAGCAATGATACAGGTCTCTCCTCCAAATAAGCATGGATACTGCTCACTTGGAACGAGTGTCGACATAATGAAAGCGGGTGTAGACACGGCCGATATTGTGATTGCTCAAATAAATACTAAAATGCCAACAGTCCATGGAGACGGGATAATACACGTTTCCCAAATTGACCATGCAGTCTTCACTGACACTCCTCTAGCATTTTCAGCAACTAGAGAAATTACGGAAGATGAAAAAAGGATAGGACAATTTATAGGTGGAATTATAGAAGACGGCTCAACACTTCAAATGGGAATTGGAAGCATCCCAGACGCAGTTCTAAAGGCACTAACGTCACATAAGAACCTCGGAATTCATACTGAAATGTATTCAGATGGAGCAATAGAGTTACTAGAAAAAGGTATTGTTAACAATAGTCAAAAGAAATTCCACAGAGGAAAAACAGTATCTAGCTTTCTTATGGGAAGCCAGAAATTAATAGATTATGTAGACAATAATCCTTCAACAATACTTCTCGGAGCAGACTATGTTAATTCCCCTAGAAACATAGCAAGAAACCCTAAAGTTGTTGCAATAAACTCTGCAATTGAAGTTGATCTTACAGGGCAGGTCTGTGCGGATAGCTTAGGCCATCAAATATATTCTGGCGTAGGTGGTCAAATGGACTTCATAAGAGGTGCATCATTATCTGAAGGAGGTAAGCCAATTATTGCACTCCTTTCACAGACTGCGAAAGGATACTCAAAAATATCGGCCTGTTTAAAAAATGGAGCTGGTGTTGTTACGACAAGAGCGCATATGCATTATGTAGTAACAGAAAATGGCGTAGCTAACCTGTATGGAAAGACCTTACATCAAAGAGCTAAGGCCTTAATTGAAATTGCCCACCCTGATCACAGAGAGTCTCTAGAAAGAGAATGGCATAATAACTATAAATAAGTTTAGGCCTCTATTTAGAGGCCTTTTTTAAATAAATTCTTTGTATTGTTCAAGACACTCAGGATTAGCAACAGCTTCGATATTGCTTAATTCTTTTGAATTGATAATCTTAGTGATGGCCAACTCCATCTTCTTTCCAGATCTTGTATAGGGAATACCTGTAACAGAAATTACTCTTCTTGGAATATGACGAGGAGTTGTATTGTCTTTAATAAGCTTCTTGATTTCTTTAATTCTATCAGTGCTTAACTCTGTACCATCAACCATTTTTACAAAAAGCTGAACTTCAACATCTCCATCGACTTGTTTTCCGACACAAATTGAATCTTCCAAATAATCAAGAGACTCTGTTTGCCTATAAATTTCAGAGGTACCAATCCTTACCCCACCAGGATTTAATGTTGCATCACTTCTTCCAAGAACCTTAATTCGACCCTCTTTTGAGATAGAAATAAAATCACCATGATGCCAAATATTATCAAATCTATTAAAGTAAGCTTCATTAATACGATCGTTATTATCATCGTTTAAAAAGGATATTGGTCTAGAGGGAAAACTTTTTTTACAAACTAACTCCCCCTCTTCTTCAACAACTTCTTTACCTTCATCATTAAAGCACACAGCGTCCATTCCAAGGCCTACACTTTGTAGCTCACCTGCATAGACTGGAAGTATAGGGTTACCCAAAAAGAAGCAACCAAGTATATCAGTTCCTCCAGAAATACTGGCAAGTAGGATATCAGACTTAAATTCTTTATAAACATACTCATATTGATCAGGAAGTAGAGGCGCTCCTGTTGATAGAATATTTTCAAGAGAGTCCATGTTTACACTTGAAAGATCAGTACTACTATCTTCAAGCGCTCTTAAGAACTTTGGACTAGTTCCAAAAGTTGTTAACTTCTCTTTTTCAATAATTTTAATAAATTCATTAAAGCTTGGGTATGCAGGAGAGCCCTCATAGAGAGTTGTAGTCCCCCCAAAATATAATGAGCTTACCAACCAGTTCCACATCATCCATCCACAAGTTGTAAAAAAGAAGATATTCTTATCATTTGAATGGTCTGTATGCAGACCAAGTTCTTTTATATGTTGAACTAGAGTTCCACCTGTAGAGTGAATTATACATTTTGGTTTTCCGGTAGTACCTGAAGAGTACATTATATAAAGTGGATCAGAGAATTTTCTTAATTTATAATTTATAGGTGATTTGCTAGGTTTAAAGAAACTACTCCATAGCACAGCACCAGGAATTTGCGAAATATCGTAATCCCCTTTTACAAAATCAACAACAACCACTTTCTCTATTGAATCTATTTTGGCTATAACTTCATTTATCTTATCTGTTAGATCAAAATATTTTCCATTATACTCATAACCTGCACAGGTAACGAGTACCTTTGGTTTAGATTGCCCAAATCGATCAACAACGCCTTCTATACCAAAATCACAACTCGTCGAAGTAAAGACCCCCCCTAGAGAAGTAGTTGCTAGCATAGCAGTAATTGTTTCAGATATATTTGGCATATAACAAGCGAGAACATCCCCTTCTGAAATATACTCTTTTAGTGAGGCCTGAAGACCTGAGACAGATGACCTTAGCTCAGAATAGGTAACTGGAGATCGTTTACCATTCTCGAGAAGGGACACAATTGCAACATCGTTATCTTTTCCGTTTTTTAATAAATTTTGAGCAAAATTTAGTTTTACACTAGGAAACCAACCATAGCTTTCAAAACCAAAATCATTACATGCCTCTGAAGTATCACCAGTATATTCGACATCAAAGAAGTTTAATATTTCAGTCCAAAATTCTCCCGAAAATTCAACAGAGAATTTATGTAAACTTTGATATGAATTGTCGCTTAACTCATACTTACTAGAGATATAACTTATAAACTTTGACATTGATGTTTGATCAACACGATCTGAACTTGGAACCCATAGCGGCTTATCCATTAATACTCCATAAAAAAAGGCCCATTTCTGGGCCCATATATTTTAACTTATTAAATTAGGTCTTTTAACTTAGATTCACTACTACTTTGAACTTCTTTATGAAGAGAGTTTCCGTGAGAATCCATAGTTACAACAACAGGAAATTCTTCAACAGATAATTCCCAAATTGCTTCTGGAGAACCTAACTCTCTCCAGTTTACAGAATCAACAGATTTAATTTTCTCTGCTAACACTTGTGCTGCACCTCCAATTGCATGGAAGTAAACACAACCATAATCCTGGCAACCTTTTAAAGTTTTTGGACCCATACCACCTTTACCGATAACACCAAGGATTCCATGGTCTCTCATGACTTCCCACTGATAAGGTTCTTCACGAATGGAAGTAGTCGGCCCAGCCGCTTTAACCTCATATTCATCATTTCCCTTTTCAAGTACTACTGGTCCACAGTGATAAATGATTTGGTTTTCAAAATTTACAGGAGATTCAGCTCCATCGTGTAATCTCTTATGAACAGCATCTCTACCAGTAAATAGCTTACCAGTGATAAGAACCATATCACCTACTTTTAACTCTCTGATAGCATCTTTTGTAAATGGATAATCTAATCTTTTCATATATAAACCTTTAACTTTTAATATAACCAGTTACTAATTTTACAGTCTGACTTTAATGTCACACCATGTCTTCTATAGGCCCAGCACATATAAGAAACTGAAACAAAGAAAGAAGCTGGTAATCTATTAAGGTGTCCAATTTTACAACCTAAGAGAGTAGTCTTTCCACCAAATCCCATTGGCCCAATACCAAGTTTGTTTGCTGTTTCGACAATATCTTTTTCTAAAGTAGCTAGCTCTTCTATGTCACTAGAATCATCAAGCCTTCTAAAAAGTTGCTCTTTTGAATCAACATAACCTGCACCTCGATCACCGCCTATACAAACACCAAGAACTCCTGGTCCGCAACCTTTCCCTTGAGCTTTTTGTACAGCATCTAAGATGGCCTTACGAACACCGTCAAGGTCACGTCCTGCTCCTAGGTCTTGGTTAGGTAAAGAGTATTGAGCACCAACATTTTCACAACCTCCACCTTTAAGCATAAGTCTAACTTCTACAGTCTTCTTACTGTGCTCATGAAAGTGAATAGATGGGTGTCCTGGCCCTAGATTCATCGTATCGTTAGTTCCCTTTAAAGAGTCAACAGAGTTTTGTCTTAAATAACCAACTTCAGTGGCCTTAACAACAGCTTTCTCAACAATCGATCTAAATTCAGTTTGATTAAAACCAACAGGGTGTGCAACATTGAAAATAATTGTTCCTGTATCTTGGCAAATTGGTTGGGACTTCTTTTTTGCAAGTTCGATATTTGCTTTGATGATATTCATTGCATATTCTGCAGTTGTATCCTTCTCTTCTCTATCGAGTGCTTCAAGAACGACTTTTTGAATATCGTCAGGGATAACTGTCGATGTGATTCTTACTAGTTCAAGAATTGAATCAAATAAGTTCCCCTTAGTATTTACTTTTTTTGTAACTTTCTTAGTTGCTTTTTTAGCTACTTTTTTAGCTACTTTTTTCTTAGTCGCTTTCTTTGCTACTTTTTTCTTAGTCGCTTTCTTCGCTACTTTTTTCTTAGTCGCTTTCTTTGCTACTTTTTTCTTAGTCGCTTTCTTCGCTACTTTTTTCTTAGTCGCTTTCTTCGCTACTTTTTTCTTAGTTGCTTTCTTCGCAACTTTTTTCTTAGTCGCTTTCTTCGCAACTTTTTTCTTAGTCGCTTTCTTCGCAACTTTTTTCTTAGTCGCTTTCTTCACTACTTTTTTCTTAGTTGCTTTCTTCGCTACTTTTTTCTTAGTTGCTTTCTTCGCTACTTTTTTCTTAGTTGCTTTCTTCGCTACTTTTTTCTTAGCTACTTTCTTAGTTGCCTTTTTTGCAACTTTCTTCTTAGCTACTTTCTTAGTCGCTTTTTTTGCGGCCTTCTTCTTTGCCATGATTATCCCCTATATGTCGTTTCTAATTTCTCTAACTTAGTCGCAATTATGCCAATTTTGATGTTTTAAATCAAACTTTTTAATATGCGTTAATTATCATTGAATCTTATTTTATTCTAAAAAATGAACCCATCTCATGGGCATATTTTTGAGTGATCATTCCATAGCCAGGATAAGAAATTCCATCTAGCTTAAAACGCTTTCCAAAACCTCGAACACCCCAGGAATTCTTAAAGTAGTACACACCTTTATAAGAGAACTTTTTCCAGCTGCCATCTTCCATTTGCATTCTTGAGTTAACCACAACTTCATCATCATAGCCAACAAGGATTAGTGAATGGCCACCACCTTTTTCAAATGAAATTCTACGGTCACGAGAGCCTGGCTCAGGGTAACTAACAATCCCTTTATACCATTTCTTCTTATCTCTCTCTTGTATCTCATGAGTAATTGTCTTTTTACTATTCCAAGAGCCATAATATAGCTTTGTACCCATTATTAATGACTCTCCAGACGATAGGAGATCCTTAACTGTATTGTGGTTCTTTAGTTTATAAGACTTTTTCCTCTTAAATAGACCATTTGTAATGCTCTCTTTAAGCTTCATGGCCTCATCACGAATAGCGATGAAAGCAGGGTCAATCTTTTCGACAGCATCTGTTGAAATTCTAAGCAGTGTTGGGTCTCTATGACCTAAGAGACAACTTTGTAAAAGTAGGGCCTGATCTTCAAGGTGCGAACATCTCTCTCTTGAGAGAGGATACTCAATGAGATCAACCCATTTTCTTCCGATATAAGGCCAAGTTTGTTCATGGACAACACCATATTTCTTGATGGCCTTAAAGTTTCGAGAAGTAGAAGAGCCTTCTGATTGCTTATCTTTCATAATGATATATTCCATCCACTCTTCGGACAGATCTATATCTTCAGGAAGGTATGCACCTTTTTTAATAAGTAAATGTTCGACAAGACCAATGGCCGAAAACATTGTGCAAGTCCCTCTACTCTTTTGAGACTTTACAGATGATTGAAGCTTTATAAGTTCATGTGTATTACTGCTAAGCGGTGCCGCAATAGTTGATGTAGCAAACAAAAACAATATCAAATAAAACTTATTAAACATTTATACTTCCCCGAAAGAAAATTGTCTCTATTCCGAGCTTAAACGTCAAGTAACTTACCAGAGCAACGCATTATAGTGATTAGTGCTTGTCTAATGATTAGTTAAAAGGCAATTTATATTAGTGATTTCATTAAGCGGCCTCAATGACAAACAACGTGTAGCAGCAGATACAATTGAAGGACCAGTTCTTATTCTTGCAGGTGCAGGAAGTGGTAAGACTCGTACTTTAACTTATCGTATTGCTCATATGGTGGACAACCTCCACATTCCTGGGAAAAATATCCTAGCGGTTAGTTTTACTAATAAGGCCGCAAAAGAAATGAGAGAAAGAGTAATAGGCTTACTTGGAAAAAGAAAGTCGAAGGGGCTTACGCTTGCGACCTTTCATTCGCTAGGTCTGCGAATCTTAAAAAAAGAAATTGAAAAGCTAGGTTATCACAAGAAGTTTTCAATATATGACACATCAGATCAGCTAGGTATTATAAGAGAAGGTCTAAAGCTATATCACGCTGGCCAAGGCTTTAAGAAAGAGCAAATCCTATCTAAAATTGGTAATTTAAAAAATGCAGGAATAGAACCAGATGACTTTGCAGACAGTCACCTATTTGATGACGAAGATCCTTACGATCATGCTACCAACTTCATCTATGAGTACTACCAAGAGAAACTCATGTTCTTCAATGCAATTGATTTTGACGATATTCTTCTACTCACAGTTAAACTATTTAATGAGAATGAAGATATCGCGATAAAGTACTCTGAACAATTTCAATATATAATGATTGATGAGTATCAAGACACTAACACACTTCAATTTAACTTAATTCTACATCTTACAAAGTGTCATAATAACTTATGTGTTGTTGGGGATGATGACCAAGCGATCTATTCATTTAGAGGTGCAGATATTAGTAATATCTTAAACTTCGAAAGTAACTTCCCTGGTGCAAAGATTGTTAAGCTAGAGCAAAACTATAGATCAATTGCTCCAATACTAGAATTGGCCAACAGAGTAATTAAAGAAAATAAGAATAGACGTGAAAAGACACTTTGGTCTGAAAAAGTGTCTGATACAAAACCATTACTTTGGTCAATGGCAGATACTGATCATGAATCTGAAGTCGTAGTAGAAGATATTGTAAAACACCAGTCTGCTGGTGGTCACTTGGGTGATATCGCTATACTTTATCGAAGTAATACACAGGCGCTGCCGATTGAAGAACAACTAAGACTATCACAGGTGCCATATCGTATGCTTGGTGGTCAAAAGTTCTATGAGAAAAAGGAAGTAAAAGATTTAATTGCTTATCTTCAGGTAATTAGAAACTCTGATGATCAAATGGCCCTTAGAAGAATCCTCAATGTTCCTAATCGTGGAATAGGTATGAGAACTCTAGAAAAGTACCTAGAAAAAGCTGAAGATGAAAATATAAGTCTATTTAAGGCAATGCATAGTGACCCAGCACTTGATCCAAATAAAGAGAAACATATTAGGCCGTTCATTGAACTCATATCTAAACATAAGACAGAGTTCGGTCTTCACTCAATAGCAAACTGTATAACGACATTGGTAGAAGATATAAACTACTATAAATATATTGAAAAAAACTATGACAACGTTAAACAGGCCGATAGGCGTAAGAACGACATTAATTACTTTATAGAGTCAGCTGAAAGATTCTCTAAGTTCTATGGCGAAGATGCCAATCTAGAAACATTTTTAGAAAAACTACTTCTTCAAGATAATCAAGATACTGAAGAAGATGAAGAAGACGATGATGTTCGAAAAAATGAAGTCACGATGATGACACTACATTCATCAAAAGGTCTAGAATTCGACACTGTCTACTTAATTGGTGTCGAAGAAGAAATTCTTCCTCACAAGAGAAGTATTATTGACGGACTTGGAACAGATGAAGAAAGACGTCTTTGCTATGTAGGTATTACAAGAGCTCAATCAAAACTTGTCATGACTTATTGTAAACAAAGAAAGATTTATGGAGTTGTTACACCAAGGCATAAATCAAGATTTATCATCGATCTCGCAAAAGAAGGATTCTACTTAGAACAAGATAGAGAAAGTTTTGGTCAATTTGATACAAAAGAAGAAGTTGAAGAATACAAGAAAGACTTCTTTTCTAACTTAATGGGCCTATTAGACGAATGATCTAATATTTAACACGATCATCAAACTTGATAACAATTGTTTGTGAGCTAAGACCGGGTATTATTCCAAGAAAAGCATCTAAAGTAGTCCTCTCTACACCAACTGATAAATTAGTAATAGATCGACAGTCATGACCATTCTCTTCTAAGATATCCTTTATAAAAATCTCTTCAATACCAAAGGCCATTTCATACTCTTTTACAACTTTGTCAGAGTTTAGATATTTATCGGCCCAAATACCATCTCCTGAACAATACTTAGAAGAAACTTTGATTCCACTAGCACATGAAAATAAACTGCATAATAAAAGAAGATAAAGAGAATATTTAATTAAAGTCATTTTTTACCTTGTCACCCCAACCTTCAATTTTCACATGATAAGGTACATACAACCCTAAGCTTAAATATGTGAAGACTTGATCTAATGGACTCTGGTATTCAGTTATTGTGATATTACCAGCAGAAGAAACCTTATCCAAAAAAAGCTCATCACCAATATCAACTTCAATTGATGGCGGAACTAAACCCCAAAATAGAGATTCAGTCGTCGTTTCATAAACTAAGGTTACCTTATCAGTTACACTCATTGAATGAATTTTGACAGGAACACGTCCTTTTCCAGTATAAACCATACGCGAGCAAGACACAGAAAGTAGAATGAAAATTAGTAATACAGTCTTCAACCTTACTTTCCTTTAAATTGAGGTTTTCTCTTCTCATTAAAAGCACTAATTGCTTCAAAGTGATCTTCTGTTCTTTGAGAAATTCCTTGATAAGCACTCATAAGATTAAGATGCCCCTCTAGTTCATCTTTTAAAGCCCTTTTCATTGCAGTCTTAGTTAATTGAATTGCTGTTGGAGCATTGGCAGCTATCTTTAGGGCCATATCTCTAGTTGTTTCATATAAAGTCTCAGCAGAGACTACGTTATTAACGAGTCCCATATCAAGGGCCTCACTAGACGAGTAAATACTACCCGTTAAGTACATCTCCATCGCCTTAGAATAACCGATAGATCTTGATAAGAAGAATGGCCCCCCATCTCCAGGAACCAGTCCAAGTTTAGTGAATGTCTCTCCAAACTTAGCTTTTTCAGAAGCAATTTTTATATCACACATGGCCACAAGGTCACATCCAGCACCAATGGCCGCTCCATTAACCATAGCAATGATTGGCTTTTGAAGAGCTTCTATAGCTCTTGGTATTCTCTGTATCCCTTTAGAATAGAGATTTCTCAGTTCAAAACTTTCGCCTGCAAACATTCCTGCTTTATTTTCCATCGCCTTAATGTCACCACCAGCGCAAAATGATTTACCTTCGCCCGATAAAACAATGACTCGAACTTCTGAATCTTCGTCGGCCATTGTAAGAACGTCACAAAGAGAATCGATCATCTCGTTTGTTATAGCATTACTCATACTAGGATTATTAAGTGTAATCCAAAGAATATGGTCATCGAACTGAACATCAAGGTGTGTATAGACTGCAGAAAAGTTTGTCATTTTATGCCTTTCTTCCTTCTCTAGCATTGAAATACTTTGAAGGACTATTTTTCTTTAAATGGTTTAAAATATAACTTGATGCTTTATGAAGCTTGTCCTGATCAACACCTGTGTTTACACCAATTTTATGAAATAGGTTAACAATATCATCTGTAGCAACATTTCCTGTAGCGCCTTTAGCATAAGGACACCCACCAAGGCCTGCAGCAGAAGAATCAAACACACGAATCCCCTCTTCATATGAAGCATAGATATTAGCAAGTGCCATACCTTCAGTATCATGAAAGTGCATGGCCATTTTGCTTAAATCAAAATTCTTTTTTATTTCTAGAATCAATGACCTTACTTGCTCAGGATTTGCTACACCAATAGTGTCGCCCAAAGAAACTTCGTAAACACCAAGCTTTAAGAGTTTATCAATAGTCTTAATAACTTGCTCTTTCTTAACAATTCCTTCATATGGGCAACCAAAAACCGTTGAGAGATACCCTCTAATATCAAGAGATACTTCACGGGCCTTATCAGAAACAAGTGATAGTCGTTGAAAAGATTCATCAACTGTCGCATTAATATTCTTGATGTTAAATGTATTAGAGGTTGCGGTAAATATGGCAATCTCTGAAACATTTAATTTCATTGCTGTTTCAAGTCCCTTTAAGTTAGGAACCAGACAAGGTGTTCTTAAGTTACTTAGATCAATATTGTCTACAACCATATTGTACAAGTCAGAAGCATCCTTCATTTGTGGTATTTTATCTGGTCTAACAAAGCTCGTAATCTCAATTACGTTAAGACCAGCATCATGAAGAAGCTTAATAAATTCAAACTTTACATCTGTATCTACAATAGATGATTCATTTTGAAGTCCATCACGGGGACCAACCTCAACGAGTGTTACTTTATTATCCATTATTCAGCCACTTCATATTCAAATAGTTCTTTAGAGCCTTCTACTAACTGTCCTTCTTTAACAAGAAAGTTAGTTAGAACACCATCAACAGATGCCTTTATAGTGTGTTCCATTTTCATGGCCTCCATAATAATGAGAGGATCACCAATCTTGAACTCTGCTCCAACATCTAAACAAACTTTAAGTATTTTACCTGGCATAGGTGAAAGCATATCACCACTAACAGAATCTGATCCTGATGCGCGAGATAGTGTCCATGCTTCAAGATCAACATTATGGCCATCAACAGTAACTATCTTATCAGAAACAACACATGTTCTATCTTCTCCATTTGAGTGATATCTATTTCGACCAGTAAGCTCGACTTTGTGACGTTTTCCATTTAATTCAAAATGAACAATGTTTTCAGAAATAGAGATGACAGAAACAACAAAGTCATCTTCACCATGCATATATATTCTTTCCATCGATGTACCCTTATACATTTCTAAACCCTGCCAATTTTTCCCAAGACTTATTACTTGAAAGATTATTCAATAGTTTCTCATCATTTAACAACGCTGCTCCAACTGCAAAAGCTACGTCTCTGTCTGTATTCTCAGAAGGTTTCAGATCTTCTTCGTATGTTTTTACAAAGTGAGTGTATGTATCACCTGAAATAAACTTTGGATGTTTTAAAATTCGAAGTAAATAACTCCTATTAGTATTTAAACCAAAGAAAGGCAATTCGTGGAGACCTTTAGATATCTTATCAATACAACTATTTCTGTCAGTAGAATGACTTATTACTTTTGCAATCATAGGATCAAAATTAACAGTAATCTCATTACCATTTTCATATCCCATATCAAGTCTAATAGACTGATCAACATCGCCAATATTTTCTAATATACCAACAGAGGGCATGAAGTTATTATCTGGATCTTCTGCATAGATTCTTAATTCTATCGCATGACCCCTCTGTTTTATGTCTTCTTGTTTAAATTCAAATTTTTCATTTGAAGCTGCTAAAAGTTGTAACTCGACTAGGTCATATCCTGTAACAAGCTCGGTAACTGGATGCTCTACCTGTAATCTTGTATTCATCTCAAGAAAATAGAATTTATCACCATCAAGAATATATTCAACGGTACCCGCTCCAGAGTAATTGATGGCCTCAGAGATCTTCACTGATGTTTTAGTCATCTTCTCTCTTAAGTCTTTATCAAGTGCCATAGAAGGTGTTTCTTCAACAACTTTCTGGTGACGTCTTTGAATAGAGCACTCTCTTTCAAAGAAGTGAAAGTGGTTTCCATGGTTATCCGACATAACCTGAACTTCAATATGTCTTGGACTTTCAATAAACTTTTCTATTAAAACAATATCAGAGCCAAATGATGAAAGCGCTTCTCTCTTACAAGAATTAAGTTCAGCATCAAAGGAGTTCGTGTCATAGACAACTCTCATCCCCTTTCCACCACCACCAGCAGAAGCTTTAATAAGAACAGGATATCCCATCTTATCGGCCTCTGACTTTAAAAATGCAGGTTCCTGATTTTCTCCATGATATCCAGGGATAACAGGAATATCGATCTCAATCATTTTTTCTTTAGATCCTTTCTTGTCTCCCATAAGATTAATAATCTCAGGAGTAGGACCAATGAAGACGATACCAGCATCTGTTACTTTCTTAGAAAACTCTGCATTCTCAGACAGGAATCCATAACCAGGATGTATTGCATCACAATTATACTCCTTAGCAAGAGATATTATCTTATCCATATTGAGATATGTTTCACTAAGAAGGGAGCCCTCTAAAAATATGGATTGGTCTGCTTCAAATCTCTGTGGCAGCTGAGTCTCTTCAGACGTATATAGTGACACTGTTGAAATTCCAAACTTCTTACATGTCTTCATTACACGAAGAGCTATCTCCGCTCTATTAGCGATTAGTACTTTCTTAATTTTCACTTAACTCTCCATCCAATTAGGTTTTCTCTTTTCTAGAAGAGCATTCATACCTTCTTGACCTTCATCAGAAGTTCTCATCTTAGCAATCGTTTCACATGTAAAAGTCTTAACCTTCTCTTTGTCAGTCGATCTATCATCGACTCCAAAAATTAGCTTCTTTGCCATTCTCTGCGCCTGTGGTCCGGCCTTTAAAAACTTCTCAATTATATCATTAGTATCTCTTTCAAAGTACCTACCTAAAGAAATATGGTGTGCAAGACCAATCGCAACTGCTTTTTCTGCATCAAACCTCTCACCAGTCAGGAACAGGGAGCGAGCATTTGAATGTCCAATCTTGTTCATAACATATGGAGAAATCACAGCAGGAACTAAGCCAAGCATAACTTCAGTGAAACCAAGTTTAGCATTTTCGTGAACAATGACATGATCGCAGATTGCGACTAATCCACTTCCTCCGCCAAGGGCCGCACCATTAATTTTTCCAATAATTGGCTTACTAAAGCTATTCATCGCTTCAAACATATTTGCCAACTTCATAGAATCTTCAAAATTCTCTTCTTTTGTGTAGTCAACCATTGCCTTCATCCAGTTTAAATCTGCGCCAGCGCAAAAGGACTTTCCAGCACCTGTAAGAACAACTAAGCGTGTTGTTTCTTCATTTTCTAGACTTAAGAACTCTTTAGTTAGACTATCAATAAGTTCGTCATTGAAGGCATTATGTATCTCAGGCCTATTTAGAGTTATTGTTGTAACTCCTCTTTGGTCAGTTTCTTTAAGATAGAGTGTCGTCATTATATAATCCTACATTCTAAAGACACCAAATTTGGTATCTTCAATTTTCTTATTTAAGCTTGCTTCTAAAGCGAGACCTAGAACATCGCGAGTATGTTCAGGCTCAATTATACCGTCATCCCACAGTCTTGCTGTCGAATAATACGCACTACCTTCAGTTTCATATTTATCAAGGATTGGTTGCTTGAACTCGGCCTCTTCACTAGCAGACATCTGCTCTTTACCTTTTGCTTTAAGTGCATCTTGCTTAACTGTAGCAAGAACTCCAGCAGCTTGTTCACCACCCATTACAGAGATACGAGCATTTGGCCACATCCACAAGAAACGTGGGGAGTATGCTCTTCCACACATACCATAGTTGCCTGCTCCAAATGACCCACCGATAATAACTGTAAATTTAGGCACATCAACAGTAGAAACGGCCATCACCATTTTTGCTCCATGCTTCGCTATACCTTCTGACTCATACTGTTTACCAACCATGAAACCAGTAATATTTTGAAGGAAGACAAGAGGAATTTTCCTTTGTCCACAAAGTTGGATAAAGTGAGACCCTTTTACAGCACTCTCGCTAAAAAGGATTCCATTGTTGGCGACTATACCGACTTTATTTCCATGTATATTAGCGAAGCCACATACAAGAGTAGGGCCATAGTTTTCTTTAAACTCATGAAACTTTGAACCATCTACTAAACGAGAAATAATATCTCTGACATCAAATGGTTTACGTGTATCAGAAGATAGTATTCCGTAAATGTCTTCCATCGAGTATTTAGGTTTTTCAACTTCTTCTATTTTCTTATCACCAGAAAGTTCTCCTTCTGATTGGTAATTGAGGTTCTCAACAATATTACGAGTAATCGCTAAAGCATCCATTTCGTCTTCAGCAAAATGGTCAGCAACACCTGATTCATGAGTGTGAACATGTGCTCCCCCAAGTTCCTCAGCTGTAACTTCTTCTCCAGTTGCTGCCTTAACTAATGGAGGACCTCCTAAGAAAATTGTACCATTCCCCTTAACAATTACAGATTCATCTGCCATCGCCGGAACGTATGCTCCACCAGCGGTACAAGAACCAAGAACGACAGCAATTTGTGGGATTCCCATTGCAGACATCTGCGCCTGATTGTAAAAAATCCTTCCAAAATGTTCCTTATCAGGAAAAACTTCATCTTGTTTAGGAAGAAAAGCACCACCAGAATCGACAAGGTAGATACACGGAAGACGGTTTTCTTTAGCTATCTCTTGTGCTCTTAAATGCTTTTTAACTGTCATTGGGAAATATGTCCCACCTTTAACTGTTGCATCATTAGCGACAAACATGCATTCAATTCCATGTACCCTTCCGATACCACAAACAATTCCAGCACTTGGAATATCCATTCCATACATTTCTGTTGCAGCAAGAGAGCTCAACTCAAGAAAAGGAGAACCTTCATCAAGTATCTTATCTACACGTTCACGGGCCAGTAATTTACCTCGACTATAATGTCTCTCGACTGAAGATTCACCCCCACCAAGTTTTACATTACTTAGCTTTTGTCTTAGCTCATCTCTTAAGCCTTTATGGTGAGACATATTTATATTATAGGCCTCTGAAGATTTATCAATTTTAGACTCGATTACGTCCATTAGTATTCCTTGAAATATGTATAAATATTCAAGGATTTTACTAGGTTAGCTTATAAATTGACAAGGATACCTGGGTCAACACTAACAGAATTACCAAGACTTACGGCAACGCAACATAAGTTTTATGATTGAGAACAAACAAATTTAACCTTATTTGCAAACTCTCCATAGAATTTTCGCTTAGATTTAAGCTCTAGTTGATAGAGATGTTCTAACATTATTGCTAGTGAGTTAGCTTTCTTTGATTTTAAATTATCCACAAATGGATCAAACTTCTTCTTCATTCTTAGTCTTTGATAACTTAATTCACCCATAGCAAAAGTAAGAACTGGATATATCAAATCTTTTTCGCATGACTCAAATATAGTTTTTTCAAAGTTCTGTTTTTGCGTTGGTGAAATAGAAGTGAATAGTGAAGATATCATTTGATCTAAAATAAATCGTGAGTTGATAACTTCACTAAGATTACTTTGAGGGTGAATTTTTATGAAAACAATATTTTGTATTACTTCAACTTTAGGACTTTTACCTTTTGGCCACCACAAAAAGAAAACTTTTGTTTTATAAGTTTTCTTTAGACCAAAGTATTTAAAACCATTTTCATAGGCTTTAAAGACTTTATTCTTTTTTAGTGATTTATCAAGTTGTGATACCTTTCCTCTAAATTCGATCGATTCACTTAAAAGTTTGGAAGCATTATTTTTAAAATGTCTAAATACAGAGACGACCTTCTTCAGTTCATTCTTTTTAATAACTTTCTTTAAGTTCTTCATAGCTTCATCAATACTCTTCGCACGATAAAAGGATATGGAAAACCTATCAAATTCTGAATTGGACTTTTTAAATTTATTTCGAATTTCAAAGAAATTATTTAAATGATTTTTATCTTCTAGAGATAGCTTATTTGAGAGAATCCAATTCTTACTTAGTTCATTCTTCTTTCCAGAATTAAAGTCAGAAAGTGAATCAACGATAGAAAAATAGTCTGCGGCCGAAGAGTATTTAAGATACCCTTTGGCCGACACAGACATTGAAAATATAAAAGAAATTATAATTGCTATGCTTTTTTTATTCATTATTGCTTTTCGTTGCTAAGTGCTTCTTTAGTTAAGTTCATCATATCTTTATAACCGTACTTACTATCTTCAGGTGTCTCTTTTTCAGTAATTCCAATTGAGGCCGGAGCTCTTTCTTTTTTATCTTCACCTAAATCTCCAAGCTCAGAATCAGTTAATTTCTGTCCAACAATCTCAGTTATAAAGACAACTTCTCCACCCTCTTCAATAATTTTCCCATTATCGTCAAGTTGCGGAATAATTCTATACACGGCACCGTTCACATTTGCATAGATAACTCTGTCTCCAGCATTAAAAGCATTTTTTACGCGATCACCAATACTAGGGTCTTTAAGACTGTTTAATGTTAACACTGTCCCCGTTTCACCCTGTTGCGATTCTTGATGAAGCCTATAAAGAGCATCATCTGAAGAACTTCCTTGTGGTCCAATTGCTAAACCATTTTTTCCAAAAGACGAACTTGAGCCAGAGCTACCAACAGAACTAGACTTACTAGGACTACTTGCTCCTGCAGAAGGTGCAGCAGGCAATGGTGCTAAGTCACCTTCACTATATGAAGTTTGTGCATCTTGTGCTTTTGTTCCAGCAACTGCGGTTGATTCATTAGATTGAGTTAACTGTTCAACTAGAACCTTTTTATCATTTTGTAGTTTATTAATAGTACTTGTTGCATTCGCTATGGCCTCATTTAACTTATCCATTTCGTCTTGTTGTTTTTTCTTATCTGCTTCTTCAAGCTTCTTATTCATAGCATCTAGCTTCTTTTGCATCTCTTCAATTCTTGCATTATAGCTATCAACAAGAGCGTTGCCTTGAGAAGTATCACTATTATCTAAATTAGATGTTATTGTTGAATCCCCTGAATCTTCTTCAGATGAACTAGAAGCTAGATTTCTAAAGTTTCCTGCATTAGATCGAGAATAATCAGCTATCTTAGTTGTATTAGGCTTATATCCAAAACTTGATGAATCAGATAAACCATTTGCACTCTTATACTCTGAATCAGTTGCTTCAACTAACTCTTTCGCTTCCTCTCCACCAAATCCTTCACTATTCATTTCATCAGGACTTTCTTCAGCTATTGTATCTCCAAAACCACCAGTGACGAACTCACCAGTCTCTAATGCAGCATGCGTTCCACTTGGTTCGAAACACTCTAAACATTCAATTGATTTCGTTGTAGGCTGACCTTTTGCAGTTTTGTTGTACCACATATGACAAGCAAGGGCTCCATTCGTTAAGTGCTCACTAACAAAGTTCTTATAGTTTTTCTCTTTTTGTTTTTGACCTTTATTAATTACAAGTTCATTCGAAATATCAATTAAACTATCCGGTGTTTTGATATGTTTAGCAAATACTTCCTCGGTAGATAAAGCACAGAGCTTTTCAATATCATTAAATGCTTTTTCACAATACCCATAGTTAACCTCTACAGCATCTTGTTGAAGTGACTGAATACTATCTTGAAATTCAGTGAAAGTTGGCTCTTTTCCACCATTTCTCTCTTGAACTTTTTTAAACATTTCTTCGGCCATTGACTCAATTGCATTCTTTCTAGCAAGTTGATTTCTTGTAACTTCAAAGCTGTCTTTAATATTATAGTCCCATGTACCATAATACTGGAGACCATTACTTCCTAGAGCTCCAGAATCAGATTTTTCATTCTGAGCATTCTTTAAATTCTCTTGATAATACTCGTAACTAAATGAGTTAAACTTCTCTCTAAAGAGTGGGTCCTTTACATAAATATCTTCTACATCATTTAATAAAGCTTGATAGTTGTGATCTAGTGGATCACCTACTTCCTTTTTCTTTAACATCATACCTAACTTATAAGCACTCATCATACTCAAGCCACGGTTAGCAATAATCTCGTTACCGTACTTTGAAGAGTTAATAGCGAAATTTTCAATATTGCCTGCCTTCATAAGGTCTGTTACACCTGTACTAGAAGATGCCATTACACCATTGTTGAAACCAGATATTATCGTACTATCGGTAGTTTTTAGAACATCATCGAAACTCATTTGAGCTATATTAGAAGAGTTCATGTATGAATCATTTTTTAAGTTTGTGAACTGTCCTTTTCTATCTTTGTAGTATCTTAAAAATGTCTCTTTCATATCTTTCTTATCAGATTCTGAAAAACATTTATTCTTACCGCTATTATTAACATGATCAAAAAGGCTTTGTAGATTCCCAGGTACACAAAGAGGCTTTTTAGACTTCTCTTGTGCCGCGAGAATATTTGTCTTTGCCTGAGGATTTGAGAGTATTCCAAAAGCAACTTTTTCTGATGTCGCTACATATGAAAAAATAGCATCATTTAGCCTTTTCATCATATATGCTTTTCTCATCTTATCGACACCATCAATAACCATCTCTTCTTTGGTTTCTTTATCTGCATTTACATATTTATCGTTTAGACCAGTTTTCTTAACCTCATCTTTAATACAGCCACAGTAATCCGCAGGTACATCTTTCTTTAGAAGACATGTTTGATCGGGAAAATTAGTCGTCAAATAGTCTATCGCTTCATCTTCAACTCTTTTACGACAATCCTTTTCTCCTTTATGCAAAGAGAGAAAGGATTCTGAACCAGAATTAAAAAGACTTTCTTTATAATAGATATTATTTTTGCTTAACTGTGGAGCTGTCATACCAAAGTCATAATTAAGTAGAGCAGGTGAAACAGGAGCAGATATATCATCATCCTCTTTAAAATATGAAGCAGCATTTGGCAGAGGATCGTTATAATCAGTTTCTAGGGAGAATGCTTGCCCTCCCTCATCACTTAGTATCTGACCATAGCTCTGAGAAAAGCTATTGTTAAAAGCATCATTATTAAAACCTGATTCATTAGAAAAGGTATTAACTGTAAGTGCTACTGAAACAATAATTGGAAAAATTTTAATTCTTTTCATAGTACATCTACTCCGTTCTTTAAGTCCTTTCGGAATAAAGAGCCAAATACTTGAGTAATTAAGTCTTTATCAATACTATTTTCACTCGATCCAGGAGATAGACCAATCGATATATAGGTAGAATCAAATTAAATGCAAGTCGATTGAGCTATACTATTGAAATAACAAAGATGATCATGAAGGAAATCGAGATTTACTAGACAATAAAGGCCATGGTCTTCGCCTTAAAACTGAGGCAATACAGTGCTAAGTAACTAATTTAAACCGTAGTCAGCTATCTTTTTAAGGTGGCAATTTATAGTGAGAAGAGCATACTTATGCAGCCTGGCCGGTAACTCAGGATATATATCTAAAAGCATCTGTTCAGGGCCCATTCCTTGATTTTGTAGTTTATGAATTTGATCTTCACGAACAAGTCTATGCTTTAGAGTCTCTTCTAATTTATTAGTACCGCCAATCCCAATTCCATGTGAAGGAAAAATCGTACGAGGAGAAAGACTTATGACAGCCCTTAAAGAAGCGAAGTATTTATTCATATCTCCTTCTTCATCACCGACAAGAACAGTACCAACAGTCTGAATTAAATCTGAGACAATCGCCCATGCTCCATCTGTACGCAATAGGCTTAGTTGCCCCTCATCATGACCAGGCGTTTCTAAAATCTTCACATTCTGTCCACATGAAGTGGTTAGTATTTCACCATCCTTAGCTAGCTTTACAGAAATACCTTCAAAGTAGTCAATACCATACTTTTGTAAGATCCTTCCTTCCGTATCTGCACTCATCATCATTGGAATATTTAAGTCCTTAGCTAAAGACGTAGAAAATTGATGGTGATCAGGGTGGTGGTGAGTCAAGAAGATTAAATCAACCTTAAATTGAGACAAACTGTACTTAAGTTTTTCATACTCTTCGAGACATTTTGGGGAAGGATCAATAACCACTTTAACGCTATCTTCATCACCGATATAAAAACAATTTGTTCTATTTGCTGGAGGAAATGTATTAGATAGAGGTAGGAACTGATTAACTCCACCGAGAGGCCTAATCAAAGGTACCTCTGTAGAAGAATTATACTTTAAGTTAGGATCTATAGCTTCTTTGTTACCAATATTAGAAGCAAGGTCATCTAAAATTGAAATCATTGGAGGTACAACAAGCATTTCTCCAGACTTATATAGCTCTAATGCATTCTTAGCATTAATCCAGAATGCTTTTTGTGCTTCTCCCTCATCAACAATCAAATCTACTTTAGATTTCAAGAATATTTTAAAGTAGTGATTCTTAAACCTATGAGGATTAAAGTCAGGGGTAATAGCTGTGCCACACCGACTTATGCCTAAGAGTTCTCCCGATTTATATAGTTCAACTATATCTATACCAAGCTCTTCTTCTACTTCTCTTCTTAGCGAAACTAAGAGATAGTTTTCAACTCCTTCAACTTCTAAATCAATGGCGTGCTCATGATCTGCCTTATCAACTTTCCCTCCAGGAAATGAGTAATAACCAGGAAAGGCCTTGAGATAATTTTGTCTCTGAATAACAAAGAATTCATCACCAGAAATTAGGATTGAAGAAACAGATTCTCTCATTTATAGATTAACTCCAAGTTTTTCAAAGGCACTTTTAGCGTTCGTATAACGAACTTCTCGATACCCTTTAATATTTTCAAGAAGCTTTAAATCCCTTCTCTTATCATTAGAATTTTGCGCTTCATTCATTATGAAATTTCTTATAGTCTCCCCTATCAGGCGTTCTTTACTATGCCACTTTGGCAATAAGACTCTAAGAAATCTCGCATGCCTCATTGTTTTAAGCATCCAATTTTTAGGAGAAAGATCAAATTCAACCTTCTTATTAAATATATCAAAAGCTGGTCTATTAATTCGAACTTTCTTAAAACTTGTACCTAAATTTCCATAGAGTTTATTATCCATATTTTGAAGTATAGGTGAAACCATCAGATGAGAGACTAAAACTTCATCTTTAACGATATAAGTCTTCGCAATAGTTCGAATAGCGATCTCAAGTTCCTCACCTTTAAATATGTTCTTTAAAGCTTCAAGGTCATTAACAAAACGTGCTGAGTTCTTACCTCGATTATAAATAAATTGATCATGTAACATTTGAATTAGATGCTCCTGATCAAATGAATCAGCAGATTTTTTTGCACTTTCTAAGAGAGAGTTAAATGACGAAAGAATACTCTTCTTACTCTCCCAAGGAAGAAGAGAATCAATCAAGCTACGCTGTGCTAAAGCTTGATAACCTTCAGCGCTCTCTTTAATTTCGTACTTAGATTCAAATTTCTCTACACCGAGCAGACACATTTCACGGCCAAGATTGAATGCAATTAGGTTTTGAGAAACTTCATTCTTCTTTATCGCCTTATCCAGGGCCTTAGCAATATCTTCTTTTGAAAAAGGTACTAATCCAAGTTCAAAAGCATATCCTAAAATCATAGTAGAGGCATATACAGACTTACCAAGGAGTTTATCACACCACTTCTTTAGAGGAATCATCACAATTCTATCGTCATGAGAATTCTTTATATTATTAATTAAGCTTTCCTTACTTAAACTCTTAGATTCAACTTCCTTATCAAGAAGTATTGTTAGAGGTACCTGAAAGTCGCAATCAAAAATTGCAACACCATCATTTGCTAAGAAACCTAACTGACCTGTTCCATCAAGAAGATCTGGCGATAATAGTACATCAGCAGTCGCTCGAGGAGTTACGGCCCCCATAGACCTAGTTGCTTTGCAAACGGACAGGTGACCTGTCACATTTCCATTTCTCTGGGCAAGCCCCTTTTGATCCATAAACTTAAAGTCAAGATCGTCACGGCCACCCATCTCTACAGCGGCCTTAGATATAATTTTAGAAATGGTTGTTATACCTGAACCACCGACTCCTGTTACAACCATTCTCCAAGTCTTATCAGAAGCAATGGCATCAAAGTCTTTCTTCGGTTTAACATCTTCTAAATGATCAAAATTGAAAGTAATTCCCAAGTCCGACTTATATTTTGAGGGATGATAATTAACAACCTTAACCATTTCAAAACTTGGACAGGCCTTAAGTTTAGTGCAGTAGCTATCAGCTACACATATCTGAGGATCAATTGTTACCTTTGGTCCATAAGCATCAAAAGTCTGTGTCAGACCTGGACAACCAGTATTATCAACACATACACGACAGTCTTCACATGCTAGTGTATTTATCTGGTAAAAATTCTTTTCTGGAACTACTCCAGATTCTTTAATTACTTTTCTTTCAGTGGCCCTTTCGCGACCATGAAAAGTTAGAGAACATTCCTTATTAGAGATGATTACCTTAGTCCCCTTTCTCTTTACAAAATCCCTCATAAGGTTTTGATAGAAGAAACGATCACTAGGATTAACTTCAGTTATATCCGTAACTCCCAATCCTTTAACGACAGAAGCAATATTTTGTCTAGGCCTAGATGTACCTTCGACATTAACACCTGATGCTGCAGTCATTTGATGACCAGTCATAGCGGTATTATCATTATCTAGGAGAATATATGTAATATCGTGATCCATTTGAACAGAGTTTGAAATATCTGTTACACCAGAATGGAAGAATGTCGAATCCCCCATAAGAACAACACTTGGGTTTTCAGTAAAAAGGTCAACTCCAGCACCTAAAGCACCACCTTGTCCCATTGCAGATAGATTATGCATCTCCTTAAAAGGAGGAAGAAAAGACAGTGAGTAACAGCCTACATCTCCATGAGTGATAAGTTCTATCCCTTGAGACTTCAGCCATGCTCTTAAGTCTTTAAGTAGACTTAAAGTCTCTCTATGTGGACACCCTGGACAAAATGTAGGGAGTCTTCTTGGGAGTACTCCATCATAACCTTTTTCTTCAAACTTTAACTCTTCACAAGCATGAAAGCCCCAGTCTCTAAGAAGGATTTCCATCTTATCTCGAATTATTTCATAACTTAATCCACCATAGGCAGGAAAACCTTCACTAGCAGACTCAGAATCTTTTAGGACAAACTCTTTCCCTTGAACTTCTATTTCAATTCCATGTTTTTGACATAATTCTTTTACCTCAGTTTCGAGAAAACCACGTTTCTCTTCGATAACAACTAGTTTCTTTAAACCTTTTAAGTATGGAACTAATAAGTCATCAACAAGAGGAAATGATGAGGCCACTTTATATAGAGAAAAGTGTTCAAGATATTGTGCTTCTTCAAAGATCTGTTTTACAGATTCAAAAATAACACCTGAAGAGATGAAGCCTATTTCGCTATCAAGCTTTCCAAAAGTCTTATCAAGTGCCATCTCTTTAAGAACTTTTTTAACCTGAGGAAAACGTTCTTTAATCATTGTAATATCAGCGAGTAGAGAGTTTGGCGGAACCATAACATTCTTACTAAGATCAAACTTTGAAGGATCAAGAGTTACGAGGTCCCCATCAACTTTAGCTTCATCATATACTTCTACTCGTCCACCACCTTCGGCCATAAACGTAGTTAAGAGAAGACCTTGATAAAGACTAGTTCTCTTAGAAATATATAATGCCTTTTTCATCCAGTCCTTTAACTCCTGTGGAGTTGACGGTTCAAGAAAAGACATATGAAGATGTTTATATAAATAGCGTGAATCTGCTGCAGTAGAAGTTGACATCGACCAAGGATCATCACCAACAGTTACAACAGTTCCAGGATATAGAGTTTCACCTGTTAACTCGTCAGTATACGGCACACCAGGATTAGCAAAGTTACCAACAGACAGAGCATCACTAGCAACATGAAGACCCATAGACTTCATTGCCACAAGACAATCTCTTCCTGCTTGTTTAGACCCAGAGGCCATAGCTGCAGCATTTGCTTCAGAGTTAGCTATTACTACTCTGATGCCTTTAGATTTAAATTCTTCTTTTCTCGCATAGAGAATATTGAAGAATTCCGCCAGGGGTGAACCTGGATAACCTGTATATAATGAGAAACCTGCTTCAAGGCCTCCCTGGATAATAATTTCATTACCATTTAATATTTGATGACTCATTTAAATCTCCGTTCTAATCGCATCATACTAGCGAATTCATTAGGCTTCGTCACCTTTGTCCGACACAACGCACCTTAAAAAAGTATGATCTAGGCAATAGACTGCATTACACAAATAAAATACGATTCTTAAAAATATAAGACAAGGGGCATAAATGAGATCAAAAATTGGTGAAGATAACCCTCTAGGGATACTAGGCATCGACCATCTTGAGTTTACATGTACAGACTTGAATACTCCAACTAAAGACTTATTTTACAAGTTTGGATTTGAAAAGACAGCTGAGCACAAGACACTTAATACTGAGTTATTTACACAGGGTCAGGTAAGATTTCTTCTAATTGCATCAAAAGACGAAAATTCTCAGCCTGCGCAATACGTCAAAAATCATGGAGAGGGAGTATCAAAGCTATCATTTATGGTTGAAGATTGTGAACATGCAATCAAAACAGCTATTGAGCGAGGTGGTGAGTTAGTTCAAGAACTAAAGCATGAAGAAACAGAGCATGGTGTTTATAAAACTGCTATGATCAAAGGTTTTGGAGATGTTGTTAACGAGTTTGTTGAAAGACCAAGAACATTTTTTAGGCCTGGTTATACAGCTCTTGAATCTGACGATAAAGCACAACCACTAAGTGCTAGAGTTGCTAGAATTGATCACTTAACAAATAATGTTCCAAAAGGTGAAATGAGAAAGTGGGTAGATTTCTACCAAAAAGTATATGGATTTAAAGTTACAAGATACTTCGACATTAAGGGTGCTAAAACAGGTCTTCTTTCAGAGGTTGTTCAACTTCCTTTAGGAGAAGTTATCATCCCTATTAATGAACCAGAAGTTGATAATGGGAAATCTCAAATTCAAGAGTTCTTAGACCTACACAATGGCGCAGGTGTTCAGCATATTGCTCTAACTTGTGGAGATATTTTGACAACAGTTGGAGAGCTTCGTGAAAGAGGAATCAAGTTTCTTGATATCCCACACACTTATTATGAAGATATCCCTAAAAGAGACTTTACTGTTGAAGAAAATATTCAAGATCTTGAAGACAAACAACTTCTAGTAGATGGAGATCCTGAAGGGTACCTCATTCAAAACTTTACTGAGACATATGTTGGACCATTATTTTTTGAATTTATTCAAAGAAAGAAGCATAACGGTTTCGGTGAAGGAAACTTTCAAGCTCTATTTGATGCCATTGAGAGAGATCAAGTTAAACGTGGTTACTTAAAAGAATAAATACCAAAGGCCTCAATATAGTTGAGGCCTTTTATTTTATATACTCTCTAAAATATTACGAGAGTTCTCAAAGCTAATAACCCCAAACTCAGAATCAATAACATCTAATTTAGTTGCACCCAGCTCCATTGCATCCTTTATTTCTAATGCTGACTTATTTGGAAACAACTCTTTTAACTTAGCTGCAATATTTAAGGCCATAGGTGATGCCATAGATGTTCCAGTATAACGAATTTTCATATCACCTAAAAGAGCGCCCTCAACTTTAGTTCCAGGGGCAAAGAGATCAACATAGCGCTTTCCATAGTTTGAATATTTCGCCATTTTATAAATATTGTCATTTCTCCAATCACTATCTTCTGTAGCTCCAATAGTTACGACATTATCGAATGAGTAACAAGCTGGATAAAGACAATTAAATCGAGTTCCATCAAAGAGTTTTCCATCATTTCCAGCAGCAACAAAGAACACCGTATCAGGATTATTCATAATCAAAGACCTTAAATTATCAAGAGTAGATCTTGGAAGATCTCCTGTCGCATAGTGAGGAAATGAAAAACTCATATTTACGAAATCTATTGATTCGCTTTTTATTTTCTGACTAATAAGTTTTAAATATTTTGCATCACCATAATCACCAGCAAATGGAATTAGGGAAGTACTTTCTAAGTCTCTCAACGCCAAAGAAGCAACGTGTGTCCCATGAGAATCTATTTTCCCTGGACGATTTAGAGAAATCGTTTCAAAAGGAATCCCGTATGTTTTGGCGATAATATTTGATGGTCTCCCCCAGTCTCCACTGTCAAAATAACTAGCAAAGTGAGAAAAACTTAAATCACCATTTTCATCATAGAAAGACCCAAGATAATTATCAACAAGCCCATCGCCATCATTATCAACACCGTCAATAGGATCATCATAGTTGATTGAAATATGATCTATTAAGTCTTCGTGTTGATGGTCAAAACCAGAATCAATAATTGCAATCTTTACTTTCTCATTACCTGTTGAAGTAGGAAGTGATTCTATAGAGTTTTGAGAATAATCCCCAATTTTTTTACCATTAAGGTCTATGGCCTCAAAGCCTATAATTCGTTCTCCATCATAGTTAAAAATATAACTAAATTCATGCTTATCATTTTCAATTATTTTTCGTTTTACAGTGATTCCATTTTCAATGACATCGATACTCTCAAGTGCACCTGTCCTATGATGAAAACCATACTCTTCTAATACAACTTCAACATTAGAAATATCTTGTACTCTCTTCTTAGAGCGTGGCTTATTAAAGTCACCCATATAGTAAGTCACAAGCCTAGTTCCATCAGAAAGATGTTCAAAAGTACTTCTCGTTACTTCATTTCCTGATGAGGAAAAGTTTCTCTCTTTAATAATTTTCCCATCTTTATAATAAGAGATTGAAGAGACTTCTCCTTTATCAAAGAACTTAGTGACGACTTTTCCATTCTCAGTTTTACAGATTTCGTGTTTAGTATTCTCAATGACTTCAACGCTGCAATCCTGTGATACAGCTAATACCTGAGCTGAAAAAGCTAACGACAATAGTAGTAATTTATAAGACATTAATCCTCCGAATGAGGTCGTAATATATAAGAAAACCGTCACAACGCATAGCAACATGTAAAAATACCCAACATAATTCGTCATTAAGTAGAATAAATGTAATGGCCACTTCTAATTACAATAAGTTACATGGAGGGTTTGACACTAACGGTCTATCCAAGAAGTGTCTATCTTCCTAAAATGACATGTTAAATTAGTTATTATAGGGCCAAAGAAATGGAAAATATCATTGTTGAATACCCATACATGGACAACGAACATGTAGCGCTTGTGAGATTAAACAGACCAAAGGTTCTAAACGCCTTATCTACAGATCTGATAAAAGAGCTCGTTCAAGCTTTATTCGAATTAGAAGATAACCCAAAAGTGAGATCTATTATCCTTACGGGAAACGATAAGGCCTTTGCAGCTGGTGCTGATATAGCCCAAATGGTTGAAGCATCACCTATTGATCAGTTAAATAACGAGAGATATAGATACTGGCAACAGATTGGTCTAATCAGCAAGCCTATTATTGCTGCCGTTAATGGTTACGCACTTGGCGGAGGCTGTGAACTAGCAATGATGTGTGATTTAATTGTTGCAGGAGATAGTGCTAAATTTGGTCAACCAGAGATTAAAATTGGTACAACACCTGGCGCTGGTGGAACACAGAGACTAACAAGAGCAATCGGTAAGAGTAAGGCCATGATGCTAACACTTACAGGAGAAATGATTTCAGCAAGACAAGCTGATGAGTGGGGCCTTGTTGCAAAGGTTGTGCCTGCAAAAACGTTATTACAAGAAACATATAATCTCGCCAATACAATAGCTCAAAGAGCACCTGTAGCGGTCAAGCTTTGTAAGCAATCAGTTAATAAAGCATATGAAATGAGCCTTAACGACTCAATCGACTTTGAAAGAAGAAGTTATTACTTAACATTTGCATCTCAAGATCAAAAAGAAGGTATGAACGCCTTTTTAGAAAAGAGAAGTCCAGAGTACAAAGGAAACTAAAATGACAAACTCTACAGAATATAAAGATATTATCATCTCAAAAGAAAACTTCACCGGTACTATAAAAATCAACCGTCCCGAAGTATATGGTGCCCTTACTAGAGATGCTAAGCTAGAAATTATAAAAGCAATTCGCCAACTCAACAGAGACGAAGAAGTAGGATGCATAATCCTCACTTCAGAAGGTAAAGCATTTTGTTCTGGTCAAGACTTAAACGACAGAACAGTTCAAGGTGGCGATAGTTCAGTAGACTTAGGAAATACTCTTGAAACGGAGTGGAATCCACTAGTTAATGCTATAAGAGAATCAAAGAAAATTGTCATCGGCGCACTAAATGGCGTATGTGCTGGAGCAGGTGTTTCCATAGCACTTGCATGTGACCTTATTGTTTCACATCCAAAAGTAAAATTTGTATCAGGTTTTTCTAAACTAGGACTATGCCCAGATGCTGGTTCTACTTTTACTTTTACAAAAGCACTTGGTGAAAAGAGAGCATTAGAGTTCTTTCTCTTTAATGAGCCTTTAAAACCAGAGCAGATGTTAGATGTCGGTCTTATCAACGCCGTTAGTGAAGAATATATGCAAGTAGCAAGTACTTGGGCCCAAAAAGTAAACTGTCTAGCTCCCCTATCTGTAGCTATGACAAAAGAGAATATCACAGTAGCAACTGACTCAACTTCGACAGAAACAATGAATCGTGAAACTGCATCTCAAAGATTTCTTGGAAACTCGCAGGACTACCAAGAAGGACTAAGTGCATTTTTTGAAAAGAGACAACCAAAATTTTTAGGAAAATAATAAGGAGAATACTATGGCAGTAAGAGAATACACTGAAGAAGAACTACAATTATTTGAAGAAATCAAAAACGGTAGAACATTTGAAAAAGACGAAGAGCTTCCACCTCTATACAAGAAAGCACTAAAGAACCTTTTATGGATGCAACATGACTCTGAGTATTCAGGTTCACTTGGATATGCTCCATGGATTGATAAAGCTCCAACAATGCAAGAAAAAGTTATTGTTGCTCAAATCGTAAAAGATGAGATGAGACATGCTTCAGTAATTTATAAGCTTTTAGAAGGTTTAGGAGAGAATGTTCTTGGACATATTGAAAAGTCTGACCTTGCATTTAAATCAGAAGAAGATGAAGCCAATATTGGATTCAAAAGATTAAAAGAAGATTACCGAGTAAATATCTTTTACTATGGAATCAACTACTGGGAAGACTTCATCCTATTTAACTTTCTTATGGATAGAGCTGCAGGACACCAACTTGAAGATACTCTTGAATCAACTTATCTTCCATGGAAGAAAGGAATTGAAGGAATCTACAAAGAAGAAATCATGCATATGGCCCATGGTGATAAATGGATCAAAATTCTTGCAAACGGTGACAAGAAAGAATTCCTTCAAGAAAGACTAAACCTATGGTGGCCAAGAGTTATGAATATCTTTGGTTCAACGAAGGGACGTTCAAATGATCTCTATGTGAATCTAGGTCTTAAAAAGAGAACTAATGCAGTAGTTAGAGATGTGTTCGTAAAAGAAATCCAAGAAATGTGTGATGAGGCTGGTCTTATACTTCCTGAGTACAGAGAAGAAGATCAACCACAAAGATAAAATAAATAAATTACCATATCGATAAAGGATGACCGTTTCTGGTCATCCTTATACACACAAGGAAAATTCAACATGGAAATTAAAAAAGTTCTAATTGTTGGTGCTGGAACAATGGGAAGAGGAATCGCTCAGTGGTTTGCACAACAAGGAGTAAAGGTTGAACTAGTTGATGCTGTCTTTGAAGTTGCACTAGCTGCACAAGAACTTGCAAATGCCTCATGGGATAAATTACACGCTAAAGCAAAGTTTAATGAAAAGGAAATTGCTTCCTTTAAGAGTAATTTAACTCCAGTTGAAATTAGTGAACATTCAAATGATTGTGACCTTGTTATTGAGGCCATAATTGAGAATGTCGATATAAAGAGAGAGTTATTTCAAAAAATAGATATGAATATGAAGAAGGAATGTATCATTGCTTCTAACACTTCAAGCATTCCAATAACGACATTAGCGAGAGAGCTTTCACAAGAGAGAAAGACAAAGACCATCGGCCTTCACTTTTTCAACCCTGCTCCAATTATGAAGCTTGTTGAAATTATTGAAACGACGTGGACTGACAAGCAGCTAACAAAAGACTTATTTGATTGGTTTTCAAAGAGATCAAAAAAGCCTGCCGTTTGTAAGGACTCACCAGGATTCATCGTAAATAGAGTAGCAAGAAACTTCTATGGAGAATCTCTTCATATCCTTGAATCATATGATCAAGATAAAGTTGAAGAGATTGATAATGTTTTAAAGAACGTTGGTGGTTTTAGAATGGGACCTTTTACTCTTATGGACCTAATCGGAATTGATGTAAATTATGATGTGACTCAAAGTGTATGGAAATCATTTTATAACGATCCACGTTTTAGACCACATCAAATTCAACGCGAAATGGTAGAGAGTGGAAGAACTGGTAAGAAAGTAAGTGAAGGGTTTTATAAATATGAAAACTAGACTAATTTTAACATCAAGTAATCACCCACTTGAAAAGAAGTTTAAAACAAAAGAATTTAAATCTATAGAGGTAGACCCAGTAGCTATATGGGAGCTTGATGGCTCAGACTTTGAAGATGTAGATATTGTCTATGACTTCACTTGTTTTGATAGAGCAACAAAACTGGATTTACTTGAAAAGATCTCTCACCTCCATGAAGGTGAGATAATGACTGATCTTACAACAAATTGGGGAGACTATTTCATAGAACACTATCCTCAAATAACAGCGGCATTCGCAGCCGCCTTCTACTCTCCAAAGAATACAATTGAAGTCTATTCAAAAGATGTAGAAGCCTATGAAGAAGTTACAGATTTCTTTAAATCAATAGGAATGGAAGTAGAAAATACAAATAGCGTTGGTATCTGTTTTACTTACCCAAGAGTCATATCAATGATTATAAATGAAGCATATTTTTCTAGTGAAGAAAAAATGGCAACGAATGAAGATATTGATACAGCAATGAAGTTCGGTGTTAATTATCCTCTTGGTCCATTTGAATGGGCACAGAAGATTGGGCACGACAAAGTAATACTAGTTCTCGATGAACTGTATCAAGTAACAGGAGATCCTCGCTATAGAGTGAGTAGATCTCTAAGAATGCAAATGTAGGAGATAAAATGAAGTCAGTATATATAATACACGCAAAGAGAACACCAATAGGTCGCTTAGG
Organism: Bacteriovorax sp. MedPE-SWde; assembly: GCA_001874305.1. Lineage (GTDB taxonomy): Bacteria > Bdellovibrionota > Bacteriovoracia > Bacteriovoracales > Bacteriovoracaceae > Halobacteriovorax_A. The sequence continues at coordinate 49,108 of MPCU01000002.1, forward strand.
TGGCAAACTAAGTCATGTCAGAGTCGATGATATGCTGGCCAACCTATTCAGAGAATTTAAGGACTCATTTGATTTTGATATGAAAGAGATTGATGATGTTATTGCAGGTTGTGCTAACCAGGCCGGTGAAGACAATAGAAATCTTGCAAGAATGTCTTCACTATTAGCAGGTCTTCCATTCGAAGTCCCAGGAGTAACACTAAATAGACTATGCGCTTCTAGTTTAGATTCAATTGTCGATGGCTGGTCACGCATACAAGCAGGTGTTGCTGACTGTATTCTAGTTGGTGGTGCTGAAAGTATGACAAGAGCACCATTTGTTATGTCTAAGCCAAGTGCTGCATTTGGAAGAGATTCTAAAATGTACGATACAACATTTGGCTGGCGTTTTCCTAACCCAAAGATGAAAGAAATGTTTCCACTCTATGGTATGGGTGAGACAGCTGAAGAGGTAGCAGAAAAACTAAATATTAGCCGCGCAGATCAAGATCAATTCGCACTTAATTCACATCTAAAGGCGATTAAGGCATGGGAGCAAGGCAAGTTTAACAACGAAGTAACTCCAGTGGATGTAAAACTAAGAAAGGAATCCTTTACTGTTTCAAAAGATGAAGGGCCGAGGGCAGATACGACTATTGAAAAGATGTCCAAACTTCGAACAGTATTCAGACAAGATGGAACTGTTACAGCAGGAAATGCCTCTTCTATGAATGACGGCGCTGCATGTGTAGCTATCGTCTCAGAAGAATTCCTCAAAAGACATAATTTAACTCCCCTAGTAGAAATAACAGGAGCTGGAGTTAGAGGAATACACCCAAATATTATGGGACTTGGCCCAGTAGAATCAACAAATACACTAATGAGAAAGTTTGGTAAGAAAATATCTGACTTTGATGTTGTTGAGTTAAATGAAGCATTTGCTGCACAAAGTTTAGGATGCATTAGAGAGCTTGGTCTTAACGAAGAAATCGTTAACCTCAACGGTGGAGCAATTTCTCTTGGACATCCTCTTGGTTGCTCAGGAGCAAGAATAGTAACAACTCTTACTCACATAATGGATCAAAACAAATCTCTAAAAGAAGGATTGGCCTCAATGTGTATTGGAGTCGGTCAAGGTGTATCACTCTCAGTTAAGAACTGTTAGAGAGCTATAATATTAGAGACTCTTTAAAGGGTCTCTAATTACATGCAGGAAGTTCGAACTGAGTAAAGAATTTACCGTCTACAAAAACATCTAAGCTAAATTCACCCCAAAGTGTAGCTTGTATACCAGTAGTAACTCTTTTAGAGCTGTAGCAATATTCAAGGTTTCCATCTCTAAGCTCGTAATAGCTATTTAAAGATGGGAAGAATTCGCAAACCCTTACATTTATCGAAGTATCTGCGACACATTTCTCATGCTCAACATTATAAAATGACTTCACTGAATCTTTCTTATGCTTAATTGTGAAAACTTTATTAGTCAGTGCCTTCTTCTTAGAATAGAAAACTCTCGTCAAAGAAGAGAAGTATTGTCTCAACGATCGGGTCGACTTCTTTTTTTCACACTCTTTTTTGTTCTTTTCACTGATTTTGTGGCCTGGAAAATAAGTTGGTAGAGAATTAATCACACACGATAGCGGCGAAGCATACATAAGACTTCTACCAGCTTTACCATTCATATAGCGATCATAGTCATAAGAACGCTTTTCTCCACCCCAAATAAGACCTACTGTTTCTCCATTAGAATTAACCATTCCAGCACCAGTATGACCAATCTTTACAGGACAGTTTTTAAAAGCAGATGTTTTACCGCTTCCTTGAGAAGTGTGAGGATATCGAATATTTCTCTTCGTCACTCGACAGTATTTATTTTTCTTTAAAGTAAAAACATCGTTCTTATATGATTTTGTTGCTTTCCAAAATGAATAGCTCTCACGAGACTTAAATCCACCAACATTAATCTTAACAGGCTCTACATCTAATTCACGATCAAGCTCTACTAAAGCAAAATCAACTTTGTATCTACTTGATGTACCTTCACTCTTAAAAAGTACCTTCTTACAAACAGCACTATTATTGAATATGTCTTTTACGGCAAAATTTTGACCACAAAGATTACTATCCTTAACATAAGAGTCTCTTACACAATTTGAACTAGTCGCTATTATATTCTTAGCGACAAAGAAGCCTGAACAATGAAAGTTCTCGGCCCTTCTATTTTTTCCATTTAAAATTAAACCGTATGAAGTTGGACAGTTCTTATCACGGCATTCAAAAAGTATCTTGTCCGCAAGTTCATTTACATTACGGGTTTCAAGACCTGAATTGCCGCGCAAAATCTGAGGATCTGTTTGATCCTTTTTTGCTCCACAACCAACAAGTGTTCCCATTACAAGGAGTTTATATATCAACTTCTTCTTCATAGTATTGCCCTTCTCCATAGTATAAATATCACAACAAATCCTATTTGAGCGCCTATTTATAGGAGGTTTAGCTATTCTAATGAAAAAATAACAAAAGGCTTGCAACTGTGCGTCATTGTGATAGCTATAAGTATATGAAAATAGTAAGCGCGTGTCTCGCAGGTGTAAATTGTAGGTATGACTGTAAGCATCAAGAGAGACTAAATATTGTAGAGATGGTCAAAAACGGAGAAGCACTCCCAATTTGTCCTGAACAACTTGGTGGTCTTTCAACACCAAGGCCACCTGCAGAGATCATTGGATCTAAAGTAATCACTAATGAAGGTGTTGAAGTTACAGACCAATTCAACCATGGTGCTCAAGAGGCGCTTAAAATCACGAAGCTAGCAGGTGTAAAGAAGGCACTATTAAAGAGCAAATCACCAATGTGTGGTAGTGGAAAAATCTATGATGGTACTTACAGCGGTAACCTTAAGAAAGGTGATGGAGTTTTTGCAAAACTACTGAAAGAGAACGGGATCGAAGTTGAATCTGTCGATTAATTTACTAATATTCACCTATCTTAATATTCCTTAATTCAAAATAAGCTGCTTAAAAAAAATGAAATTGATAAACTAGATAAAACAGGGAAACAATCATGAACTTCGAAAGTCTACAACGAAATATGATTAGTGAATCAAATGCTAGAGTCCAAAGCATTTCCACTTGTATAGAAAATGTACTCTCACATAATCTCGAATGGTATGTAGTTCAAGACAATATTCATATAAAAATAAACTTCCTCATAAATATTCTTGATGAGTATGATCTCATTGAGATTTGCGAACACCTTCAAATAATTAAAGAATCCTTAACTGGTGTTGTTAGCATGCCTCACCTAAGAGTTATTCTCTCTGAAATGAAAGAAGTTCAAAATGCGATTGCTAATAAAGAATTTAATTTTTCCCAAATTCAATTTCAAGGTCTTTTGAGCTTAGATATAGAAAACTATTTTCGTGGAGAGAGCTTATTTAGCATCTCATAAAATAAAAAGGCCCCGAATTCTCGGGGCCAGTGTTCCTTTTTGTAATTTTTTTATCGTAAGAGTTATTAACCGATAAGCTTTAGTGCAGCTTGTCCTTGTGCGTTTGATTGAGCAAGAACAGAAGTACCAGCATTTGTTAAGATGTCTAGTTTTGTTTTCTTCGCTGTTTCTGCTGCATAGTCAGTGTCTCTAATACGAGAGTTTGCAGCACTTAAGTTCTCTGAACTTACCTGCAAGTTTTGAACCGTAGAAGATAGTCTGTTTTGTTTTGCCCCAAGCTCTGCTCTTTGACCAGAAACTTGTTGAATTGCATTATCAATCGCTGATAAACCATTTTGAGCATCTTCTTTAGAAGATACTGCTAGTCCATCTACCCCTAAACTTCCAATTGAAGAGTTTAAAAGTTCTGTATCAAATGAAATTCTATCTTGAAAATCGTCATTATTAATACCGATTTGGAAATCATAGTTGTCACCTTCACCATTTAGAAGCTTCTTACCGTTAAATTCCGTAACCTGAGAAATTCTTTCCATTTCTTGCTTTAAGTTTTGATATTCTAGATCAGTAAACTTTCTCTCTGTATCTCCAACTGTATCAGATGCAGATTGTACCGAAAGCTCTCTTAATCTAATAAGAATATTAGAGATCTCATTAAGTCCACCCTCAGCAGTTTGAATCATTGAAATACCATCATTTGCATTTCTTTCTGCTTGATTAGTTGATCTTACTTGTGCCTTTAATTTCTCAGAGATTGCTAGACCGGCAGCATCATCAGCAGAACGTACAATTCTTGTACCTGAAGATAATTTACCTAGAGTGTTTGCCTGATCTTTGTTGTTAGTGCTTAATGTTCTTTGTGCTGCTAGTGATGTAACGTTCGTGTTAATTCGTAAACCCATTGATGCCTCCTTGATCATCCTATCCATTCTGGAGTTCGACCCTTCAACCGTGAGGATCAATAAGCTTACTGCTATTGTGATTAAATTTTATAAAATGAAAGGACTCTTGTCCTGACAATTACTTTTTCGGTGCAGTATTTGGAATCTTTAGGAAAAATATAGCTTTTCTCAAAATTATTTTATCTTGATTAAAAACAGGGTCTTATCCCCTCTTTTTTCTAAGGAGATTCCATCCTTATACCGATAAAAATAGCATGAGTGCCAAGAAACCACTTATATTCATACAACCACTTTCTGAATCACTTCAAAAACTAAAAGATGTTATTGAAGAAGTTGCAGAAGAAGAAAAGATTGAGGTCTTCGAAGTTGAAGATGCTTCAGAAGTTGCTCAGTTAATTCCTACGGTTGGCCAATCACTTTCAATTTTTGGAAATCCAAAAAAATGCGCTGCTGTTCTCCAACCAAATAGAAAGGTAATTCAAAAATTAAATAGTAAAGTAATACTTCTTTCCAAGAAGTCTATGCCAAGAAAGACATTGGATAAGTTCTCAAAGATTGGACTTACTGAATGTATTGTTGAGCCAGTTGCTCCAAAGACTCTACTCTACAAAGTAAGACTTCTCCTTAGATCAATTGTGGTAGCAAAGGATGAAGAAGATGAAGAAGAATCTTCTTTTGATACAAGCTCTGATTCAAGTGAGTCTAGTTCTGAAAAACAACGACTAGAAAAAGGAGTACTCACTGAAGAGGAAGAGGCCATTGACTACAACCTCAAAGGTAAAATTAATCAGGGTCTAGAAATGGACGCTGAAGAAGATGAAGGTAAGAAGAATGGATATTCAGAAGAGGCCATCGAGAAAGATTGGAAAGGTAGCGTTGAGCAAGACAACCTCGAGCTTGATGAAGAAGAGAAAAAGAAACGCGATACTGAAGACTCTGAAAACTATATTGATTCCTACCTGAGAGGAAAGAAAAGCTCACACACTGATGAGCTCATTGATCATGAAACTAGTTCGAAAAATAAAGACGGACACGATGAAGATGAGGAAGAAGATCTCTATGGAAAGAATAAAGAGCTAAGCCTTGATCTTGTCGCAGAAGAAGACGACGATGAAAAAGATAGAGATGGTGACGATCTAGAAAGTGATGACAAGTATTACAAAGGAAAAGTAGCTGCAGAAGATCTAGAACTTGAAGCAGAAGAGCAAAACAAGAGAGCTCAACTTGAAGACGATGATGATGAAGAAGAAGAGTCACCTACTAATGACGGCCTTATTGACATGGAACTCGAGGCAGAAGATGACGTTGAAAAAAACGAAGATGAACTAGAGTTAGAGGATGAAGAAGAATCGACAAAGGAAAATGGAGATACAGGCCTAGACCTTGAAGCAGATGAAGAAGAAAGACCTTCAAGTGAAGAAGAATTGGAGCTTGAAGAAGATGAAAATAATAAAACGAATGAAGATCATTCCCTTGATCTTGAAGATGAGAGCGATAGTAATAAGAAAAAAGATGAAGAACTAGAGTTAGAGGAAGAAAGAAATAGACCTGAGTTCGAAAAACAAGAGGAAGAAGAGCAAGACTCCCATTATAGAGGTGATGTTGCTCAAGTTGTAGAGCTTATAGATGAAGAAGATATTGATGCTAGAAATAGACACGACCTCGATGCCGACGAAGATTTAGACGATGGCGATAATAATGAAATAGATAACTCTCTTGATCTTGATGCGGACGATGAAGACTCAAATGATAATAAAGACGAATTAGAACTAGAAGAAAGTGATGATATATCTGCAAAAGATAAAGACAATGGCATAGACCTTGAAAGCGATGACGAAGACCAAGAACCAAAGAGCGATGGTCTAGAACTGATTGGAGAAGAAGGAAATAACGAGAATTCTGATAGTGAAGATGAAGATGATGAAGATGAAATGTCATCAAGAACGTCCAATAATGATTTAGATCTCGCCTTCGATGATGAAAGTGATGCAGAAAAGAGTAAAGAAGCTGAAGATGAAGATGAAAACTATAATACTAAAACATCTGGCTTAGACTTAGACTTAGAAGATGATGATCAAAGAAAAAAACATAGTGCCCACACAGAGCATATAGACACTCGTATGGATAGCCGTAAGGCCATAGATCATACAGATCAAGATTGGGATATTTTAGGAAAGAAGAATAAGTCAGAAGGTCATGATGAAGAGTCAAAGAAAAAATCTGATATTCAAATTTCATTTAAAGAGAAAGTAGATCTTGGTGAACAAACAATAGACTATAGAAAACTTCAAAATGAGTTTGACGCCATTACTATTAACAGAGTTGGTGGAAAGAGAAAGAAAACTGGTCCTAAGTACTACTCTGACGATATGACTGAAGAAGAGTACCTAAAGGGTGTTTATGGCGCTGACTACGACAACGCACTTGATGATATATCAGAGAACCTCAAAAATAGAAAAGATAAGAAGGCAGACACAGTCGTATATAATCCTATGCCTCAAGGCCTAGATGAAGCGGTAAGAGTTATGAATCTCTACCATAATAAGTCATTAAAGAAAGAAGATATCTTTTCATATATTGCCAATTCTTTACTCAATAGATTTGGCGGACATACTTTCTTCTTTAGTATTAACCCTGATAACGGGGAACTATTCAATTCATTTGCACTAAATGAAACAAATGAAAGTGTTGATAGTGAGGTCATAGAAAAATGGACACAAATCAAAGAAGAAAACTATGACGAGTGGTTAGTAATGAACCTCCCCGTTTGGACAGATGAAAAACTAATTACTGATGATAATATTTTCTTCTATCCAATATATGAAGGTGCCAACAAACTAGGTTTTGCAGTTGTTCTCTTTAATAAGCTAATAGAAAGAGACCAAGCAAAGAGTGTAGAGATCATCTTAGAGACTGTTCGAGGAATAGTCCTAGAAGAGTTCCATAGCTCAGGAAAAACTGAAGAATATAATGTAGACCTTACAAAGAAAAAAGGTGGCGAAGAAAAGAAAGAAGGTTTTGTGAAGTCTTTCTTTGGTAAATTTAAAAAGAAGAAGGCGAGCTAATGAGTATACCTAGCGAATTATTCCATATTGATATAGAACACCTTGGAGATAGAAAAATTTTTCCATTTCATATCTATGTCTATAACCCACAATCTCAAAGCTACTCTCCTTACCTATTTGCAAATAGTCCTATGGGTAATGATAAGTGGGAGTTCATACAGTTCATTACAGAAAAAGGCGGTGAGATAGCTGTCGACAAAAAACAAAAGAGAACATTCCTACATGAAATGTCGCTTCAAGAAGAGGATATCCCCTCTTTAGCAGAAAAGGAATTAAGTGAAATAGAAAAAAAGAGATTAGAAAAAATAAACAAGAAGAAACATCAACTTGAATTAAAACAGCAACAAAATCCAGATGCTATGGACGAAGGAGAAAAAGTCTACGACCTCAAATCAGGATTAAATGATTGTATAAAAATGGATAATTTCTTACCTATGATTCTAGCTGCAAAAGAGGAAATTGAGATCTTCGAGCTCACTATATCCCATACTGTCTCTTTGGCGGCATATCTTGGAGAAAACCTTCTTACAGAGGACAACTTTACTAATAGAATCGTCGCCTTTTGTTACTTTATGACAAAGAATATGGACATGAAGGACCAAGAAACCTTGGCCGACATCATATGTGCGGCATTCTTTGCACACCTAGGATATACGCAACTAGACTACTCAATATCTCATACTGCTCAACTCGAGCTAAATGAGAAACAAAAGAAGAAGCACGAGAAGCATCCAGGCTACTCACATCACATGCTAGTCAAAAGCGGTGTCGAACTCAGCGACAGGTGCAAGAACATTATATTCCAACACCATGAGCTCTACGCTGGCCAAGGTTATCCTTCACAGAAAAGAGGTGAATTTATAGACATATTGGGACTTATATTAGGCTCTGTTTCACATATATTCGAGTTCAGTACAGGTAGAATCAATGGTAGTGCCCTACCTTTAGAGTTGGTCATTAACCGCCTGAAAAATAAAACCTTTACTGCTGGACTTGAATTCGACTTTGGCGATAAAATATATGAGAACTTAATTTATTTAATAGATACAGAAAATAACACAAAAGCTGCTTAAGGGAGATTACTAATGGCGCTAAAAGCGAACATGAAGATTTTAGTTATTGATGACATGGCCACCATGAGAAAAATTATCAAGAACATGTTAGGACAAATTGGTTTCACAAATATCACTGAAGCTGATGATGGAGCTACAGGATTACCAATGATTGAGAGTGCTCAAGAAAGTGGTGAACCATATGAATTCATTGTATCCGATTGGAACATGCCTCAAATGACAGGTCTAGAACTCTTAAAAACGCTAAGAGCAAATGACACGTACAAAGCACTACCATTTCTTATGATTACTGCGGAAGCGGAACAAGGAAATGTTGTAATTGCTGTTAAGGCCGGAGTAAGTAACTTCATTGTTAAGCCTTTCTCTGCTCAAGTTTTAAAAGAGAAAATTGATAAGATTTTTAATAAATAAGGACTGTTAAATGGGACTACTAGACGATCCCTCAATGAGAGAAATTGTTGTCGAATTTTGTGATGAATCAAAAGAGCTTCTAGATGAGCTAGAGACTGTTTTAGAAGACCTTGAAGATGACCCAACAAGAGTTGAACTACTAGAAAAATTCGGACAAGTAATTGACCGAATAATGGGTGCCGCAAGATCAATCGGGGCCGATGAGATAGGTACATTTTGTGAACTTGGAAAGGCCATTGGCTATAAATCCAGCCAAACAAAAGACCCTGCTCTTCTAGAGGTTGTTGTTGGAGTATTATTCGATTCACATGAGCTCTTAGTTAAAATGATTGACCAAATAAAAACTGGTCATGACAACGGACTAAAAGCAATGAATACTCAGGCCTTTGTAACACGACTTAAGTGGCTACAAGACAAGTTTAAAAACATTGAGAGATCATCGGTATCATTCTCAGCAGATTCGAAAAAAGAACTAGACCAGTCCTCTATTGATGACCTCATGTCTAGTCTTGGATTATAATTGGAGCTAAAATGTCAAACGCAAACTTTTTAGAGTTCTCTAAACCATTTATTGAAGCGGCAAAGAACGTTTTCGAAACAATGGTATTTACAAAGCTCGACCCAGGCAAACCTTCTGTAAAGAAGAATAATAGCTCAAAAGGTGATGTTTCGGCCGTACTTGGATTAAGCGGTGTCTTAACCAAAGAAGGCGCAGAGAAGAAATATCGAGCGATGCTAGTAATTTCATTTCCATATGATACTTACATTAAAGTTGCTGGTGCAATGCTAATGGAGACATATACTGAATTTAATGAAGAGATCCGTGATGTAGGAGGAGAAATCTGCAATATGATTATGGGTAACGCTAAGAGAGATCTTGGTGGTCTAGGCTATACTTCAGACATGGCAATTCCATCTATTATAGAAGGACCAAGTCATACTATAAAATATCCAGAAGGAACGACGGTTATCATTATTCCGATGAAGTCGGCCCATGGGGAAATGTTCCTTGAGTTATGTTACGCCGAAGGAACTGATTAAGAAAATTAAGTAAATGTATTGTAAGGGAGTTTAGTTACTCCCTTCCATATATTCAGTTTTGCTCTTAGCTCTTTTTCATTATCTTTACCTTTTAAAACATCTATTTTAGCAAAACTCAATTGTTCACTAGTACCACCTTTACCAAAATCTAAATGAAACATTCTTGTCCATGTACCGGTGTTTATAAATGTCTTACCATTTGAATAAGTTCTACAAATAGGATCATGTGTATGCCCTACAATTAAAACATCTGTATCGTCATTATTTTGTAAATAGTCGTATGTTAATGACTCGAAGTCTTGGAATAATTCTATTTCTTTAAAGATATGATAAATCCAATCTTTTAAGGTTTTACTTTGATTAAATAAGAACAGAGATCTAACCATAACAAAGTAAAAAAAGTTTGCTAGCATAAATCTCATAGTAAAAAATGTATCGTAGATCAATCCATTAATAAGGAACTTGTTGATAGGCCTTACGGCATTAACATGATCCCTTTCTTCTTTAAACTTATTTATAACTCTTGTAACGTAGTATGAGCCCCAAGGAGGAGTGAAATACTTCTTACCATCTTCGTTGATAACAATACTGTCATTAGGGTCAAAAATATGTGCCAATTCATATTCATGACCGTGCTTTATACAAACCTTTTCAGTTGGACGGTAGTCTGCATCAGGGTTTAACAATATTGAAAATCTCTCTCTAACATCTTCAGGTATACAGTCAATTACCATCTTCTGTAATGAATCAAACACAAGTTCCGCATCATGATTTCCAATAATAAATGTAATTTTCTTATTCTTATTTTTTAGAAACTTTCCAAGAGCTTCCATCACTTCAGGATGAGCATCAAGTATTAACTTCATTTTTGCTTTTGCAGCATCTTCTGACCAAAACTCATCTTCATAGAAATTTACAAAAGGAACCGCAAGTAAATCGAAGAAATCACCATTAATAACTAACTCTATTTCTCTTGAAGCAAACTCACCTGAATTAAAATATTCCAAAAATTCAATTAAGGCATCATCACTATGAAAGTCCTCTAAATAATTTCTTTGTCCATTAACGTACTCACCTGCACCTAAGTGAATATCAGAGATTACGATAATAGATTTTTCAATTTTATCTTTGCGAAGGAACTTCATATGATTTCTCACCTAGTTTTAATTCTATTCTTTGAAATGGAGGAGATATTGGAATGAAATAGTATTGTTGTGACTTTTTAAATCTAAACTCTATAGCGTGAACTTTTCCGGCCTCAATTGAAATAATATCGATAGTTTTGTCATTACTATCTTTAACTTTACCTACTATTTTTACTAATGTTTTGTTTTGAACAATAAGACCAGTTTTCTTTTTAACTTTAACAGGAGACAAGACTTTATAATAGCGAGGATGTGCCTTAATTATAAAGGCATCTGCCTTTTCGTGTCTCTGTGCTGCGAATATACTAATACTACAAAAGCATAGCAAAATTAATAACTTGTACATATTAGTATTTTAGTCATCTTTGCCATTTATCGCTATTGGAAATGATTTCCGCATTCTCCCTTATAGAGCTAAATACTCCATATTTGTTAGTAGAAAGCCGATAGATTAGTATGTTTAATCTAAGAAAGAAGAACCTAAGTAGATCTCAAGTAACACCAAGAACAATCCTGATGGATAATCCCCATCATGAATGGATTAGAGAAGATAAACTCGTATTTAGATTTTTTAAAGAGGCACTTGAACTTTTAATTGAAACGGATTTTCTTAAATTAAATAGTGAGAAAGAGCTATGCTTTCTTTATTCTCCTGGTAGATATGCTTCAACCCTACCAAGCTCTAATAAGTACAATTTCATTATCCTATATCCTGACATGATCGCTCAAGTTAAGTCAGTAGATAACTCTATTGCCCTGGCCACTCTCTTTCATGAGTTCGGACATCTTATTAATGATCATCATAGCGATAAAAGATCTGCTCTAATTAAGCAAATTGAAGCGGATAATTTTGCGATTAAATATAAGTTTGAAGAGGAACTAACAGAGCTCCTCAATGGTGAGAATCGAACATTTGAAGTAGTTAAAAGACTTGAGAACCTTCAAAGCTATCTTGAAAGTCTAAGTCTAGATCAATAGAGAATAACTCGAGTGCGTGAACAGTATCTCCACAGTAGATATATCTAGGGCTTCCCATCATATTATCTTCAGATCTATCAAAGAATAGGATTGGATCAACAGAAGCATATTCACATAAGTTCTTATACTTAATTTTTCTAGCAATCATAGAAGACGATTGAATTAAGTCATATGGTGTATCATACTTAATAGAGATGAAATTAGCAGTTGATAAGTAGTTAAAAAACTCATCAGTTGCGATCTCTGCATTTGAAGCAGTAATTGACTCTCCCAACCCGTTAAATATAAAAGACATATTCATCGATGTTGAAAAGCATTCTTCACATATTTCTTCTTCAAGAACTATTGATTCCTCAAAGAATGTTTCACATGTTTCATCAAGTTCACAAGATATAGAGACTGTCTTAGTAAAGTCTTCGTTCCAATCAGTAGTAATATCAACTGCAAAAGTCGTTTGAATGAATAAAGATAGAGCTATAAATACTTTCATTACTTTCTCCCTATCTTACATGAAGATGGTATTTTCACGTCACGTCTACTTAATTTAGTCTTCGTATTTGTATTTACAGTAATGACAGCATTACATTCATTTACTAAGAACTTCATTTTTCCAAAAGTTGATTTTTCGGCCTTAATAGAGACATCATAATTCTGTTGTAAGAAGTCTACTGCTTGCTCTTCCTTATTTGATCCAAGACAACTCTTTCCTTTGGTAAGCGCTTTCACACACTTCTTAGGAATATAACCATATCTTCTATAAGTATTCTTTAAGTGTCTTACGTTAATTTCCCAATCTCTTGCGATATTATGTGGGTCTTTGAATCCTTTGAATAGTCTTACAAATGACCTTACAAGATAGTACACAGGACCGATTTTATAGTTAAAGTATGCCATTGAATTAGATACTGATTCAAAGTTTAGTCTACAAGAGAAACAACCAGCACCATTTTTAGGATCAACAGCATCTATTTCAGAAGCAGAGTAAACATTAATTTCGCTATCTTCTTTAGAAGAGCACATCCCTACTGAAATACCAGCGAAGTGATATGCATCATAACCATAGTTCTGTTTACCAGTTACTGATACAGCACATGGAACACCTAGTAGAGGCCCAAAATCTGCAACAAGCTCCATTTGAACACTTTGTTTCTTATACTTTTTGTCAAAGAGGATCTTTCCATCTTTTACCATTTTATCAAAAGAAGTAACGTGACCAGGTCTAAGGTTAAATTTTGTATAAATAACACCTGGAGTGAATGCACTCATTGCCGCCTGAGATAAATCAGAAACAAAGTTAGTCATTATTGATTTACTCTTAAACCAAGGATCATATACCTTACAAGCTACTCTCTCGGCATATGGATTAAATAACTCACTTGTCTTTGTCTTATTCTTTGCATTCCAAAAAGTAGAAGCATAGTAAGAAGCTCTTGAAACTTCTAAGATATGTTCAACAGACTTTCTGATACATGCACTTGGTGATTCACAGATGACCTTACCTGTCTTAGCATATGCAAGGTATGGCTTCTTATTAAGTGCTTTTAACTTCTCAGAAGAAGTAGATTTTATCTTAGTCTTATCTAGTATCTTATTGATATACCACTGAGCATAACCCGTCTTATCAATAGTAAATTCATTATTCCAAATTTTCTTTTGATCAAGAGACTTACAAAAAGATCTTGTAGTATCCATAAGCTTTTCATAATCATCGAAAAGTGCTTCTAAGCTTTGTCCATGAAAAATAAGGTCAAGACTATCTACAAACCCACTACCTTTGATTAAGTTTATATGCTTCTTAGCAAAGCTAAAGTTCTCATGAGAAACCATCGCAACTTCACTACAAAGATAATAGAGGTCATTCTTTATTTCAGAACTTGTAAGCCCTGTCTTAGCATAATAAGACACAAGGTCATTATTAAGCTTTTGTACAGAAACCTTCTTATCTAAGATCGTATAGAAACTTAGCGCTGATACCAGCTTATTCTTTATGAATGCCTTAGTTCTTGAAAAGTTTGAAAATAGAGATTCAATCCACTTATCAGCATTTTCTCTTTGTGCAAGATCAAGAATGTCTGTGTTCACTTCAGTGAATGGATCTTCAATTAATGTATTTTGAGTTCCTTCTACAATTGGAGAAAGAACGTCGAGATCAAGAGCATTCTTTTTAAAGTCTCTCTTTCCCATCTCCCTAAGAACATTCTTAGCAAGATAATCATTACTACATTCAGGAGTATCAATACTCTTACATCCATTTGATGCAAAAAGAATTGTTTGTGCAGCATTTGAATTCTTTAAAATTCTTTCGTGTGCTGGCTTCACTATATCAATGCTTCTATATGCCCATGCAAGATAGAGCTTTACACTATTCCAATAATCAAAACCAATCTCTTTATTCCAGTATTTCTCGTTAACACCTTGAATATCAAATTGGTAACCAGATACTTTTAAGCTTGAAAGATCATCTTCATCTTCACAGCTTCCAACAAATGTATCTGCTTTCTTTAAACTCTCCGCCATCTTTTGCAGAACTTCTCTATCAGGTTTAGTTCCAAAAAGGTGTGCCTGAAGAGGAGAAAACTTCTTTAACTTGAAACAAGTTAGTCTATTGTGACCATTAATTTTCTTTTGATTGAAGTAGTTATCTTCTGAGTGAAAATTATCAACTTCGTAGTTTTTTATGATTTTGCTTACTGCACTTTCTCTAAGGTTACTATTTTTCCAAAGTTCACTCATATAAGAATCAAGTTTCTTACATTCACTTTGATCAAAACAGCTTTGAGCTATTGCTTTATAACGACTTGGTACATGATTTGTACTCTTGATTACAGGTAGCATTGGTAGCTGCCTAGTCATTAATTTATTATGAATATCTTTTGTTAGAACTAGAATCTTCTTTCTGAAGTCTTTAACAAGTGACTTCGTTACAAGGTCTGAATCTTGTCCTGTTACTTTTGCAAGACGATAAGCAGCTTTCGCGGCCATCGTATTATCAAGCATAAGAAATGCCGACTTAGTAGGAAGAAGTGAATCTTTAGCACAACCCGCTCTATTTCTAAGCTCTAGCGGGTTCATATCTAGCTGAAGACCAGCTAAATCCTTGTCCCAATGATGAAACTCATTACCAGCAAAAGCTGTAAGCGATAGAAATATAAGGATAATTTTGTACATAGTTCTTTCTACAGGAAAAATAGGGTTAAATAGTTAAAATTGTAAAAAAGAAAGGGCACTTTTATTGAATAAAAGTGCCCTTTAAATATATTTTACTTATTACTTTGTACAACCTTTAACATTGTTCATGATCGTAGTGTAGAACATGATCATAGCTTCATCAGCTGGTGTGAAACCTCTTCTAGTTCCACCTTCGTCAGTTAAAAGACCAAACATATATCTGTTTAGTGAATAGTATACTGATTTTGGTACTTTAACAGTTTGAGTACACTTACCTTTGCTATATTTAACTTGGAATCCCCAGTTAAGAGTTCCACATGTATTACATCCACCGTATCCGTCAGTATAAATATTTACACCATCTTTACCACCAGACTGCATTCCATTTCCTTCTCCTACTCCAAAAGAAACTTCGAATCCACCATATCTACTTTCCATAGAATGAAGTGTACAAAGACCATTTGAACAAGAAACTGCTGCTTCTCTATCGATCTCTAAAAGAATTGATTCATCAGAAAATCTATCGAATACGAATTGATCTTCTCCATTTCCAAATAAGTCATCTACATCAGATGCAAATGCCATTGAACTAACCATTGCTAATAAAAGTAAAAATTTCTTCATCTTAATCTCCATTAATTTGCACCGTTTCCATGAATAGGACCACATGCACTTCTACATGTACCCACATAATCATGTTGGTGAATATCTCTAAATTCTTTATTATCTTTACCGTGTTTAATATATGCTTTTAAGTGATCAGAATCATCAAACTGTAATTGTGTACATTCATGAATCTTCTTCTTATTAACTGTCTGAAATGGTGTACCAACTGTTACCGCGGCAATATGTGGTCCATAACTATGATTAGTTCCGTTATTTCCACCAGGTCCACCACCGTTTGTGATTTCCTGAACGTGGCAAATATTTATAGGACCTTCATTATATGGAGGCACATCAATTTCAAGATTGTTTTGAACAGTTATCTTCTTTAAATCCCATGGACGCATTACTTCAGGCTTCATTTCTCTAAAAGCCTGTCTAACAACACAGAACTCTGCATTACTAATATTAAAGTCATATGTAGCAATAGTTCCAATTTGAAATGGTACTTCTGTAGAAGATTCAACCTTTGTTAAAGTATCGTAATCATAAACTCCATCAAAATCATAATCACAATAAATATGATACTTAGATTTTAAGTCTGTCACTTCTGTATAAGTTGCACCTATTTCAGAGTGCCCAATAATATTTGATTGAATATTGAAATCAAGGTCGTATTGTTTTGTACCTGTTGTATTCATCCAACACATATCTACAAAGTATTCCCCGTTCATTCTCTCTGATCCAAGGTTAAATGATAGACCACCATCATTTACAATTCTCTTCGTGGCAGGTGTATTTGTAGCGGCCTTAAAACGATCCTTACCGGCCTGAATATTTCTTGTTTCTAAGTTTGTTGATACTTCTGAGAATGGATCAAAATCAACAAGGTCAACTCTAAAGAAGTCATACAAGTAGTGATCAGTTGGACCTGAGCAAGTACAATTTCTTGAATCTCCACAATCAGCAACGTACTGAGTAGAATTCTCGTCTTTTCTGATACATATTTGAGCTGCAGAGTCTTTTTGTCTCATACCTGCATTACATACGTAAGGCGTCTTAATATCTTTAAGACGACATGGACCGTAGTAATCCATCTCATGTTCAGCAAGGTGTCCATATAGAGATGAAAAACTAACACAAACGTCCACATAGTTAGGATTGATCTCACTACCAGCGTGACATACCAATGCTTTATAGTCTGGACAATTATTCTTTGCCAGAACTGAGCTACTAATAAATATAAGAAATAATATCGCTATTTTCATATTAAAAATCAAAGTCCCCTAGTCCTGCATCATCTTCATCAGAGTTATCAATACCACAGTTAACCTTTGGAAAAGCATAATTTGAAAAGCTTTCATTATTTACAATATTAGAGTTTCTAGAGAAGCTAACATTTGAGAATTTAGCATTCTTTAAGTCACCAGTAAGTTCAAACTTCATAATGATCTTGTTCTTCATAGAGGCTTGTTTCACGCACTTACCGTTGAAACATGTCTTTTCAAAGTATGGAGGCCAAAATGAATTTTTAAATGTTAATTGAACAGATCTTAAGGCTTCTTGAACACCTAAGAATCCATTACCTGTAAATGAGATTCCATTAATATTTCTAATAGAAGGAAGTCTACTTAATTCACCTACCATATTAATTTGAGGAATTTCTCTAATACGACTCCCCTCTCTATTCATTTCACCAATTACATTATTCATTTTGAGCATCTTTTCAATACGCCCTTTAAACGAAAGGTAATTAAGTTCTTGATCACTTAGATCTATTTCTAAAATATACTTCTTATTAAGTTCAATAATATTTTTTGGTATCTTAACACCAACACCTTTTAATAGTCCTTGCCACTGAGCAGGAGCAACGCCACCATCAAACCATGAAGTTAATAGCTCTTTACGGCCTTTATTAACTTCAAATAAAGCAAAGTCACCAACAACAGGTTGAGAATAGTCACATGAGCTTGTACAAACATTATCAATACACTTTCTTTCACATCTATTATCTACCAGTAGTGGAAATTCAAATTCATCAAATGATGATGATTTTAAATTAACTGAAGGCTCACCTAAATATATATTTGGCATATTCCATGAAGTTGGCCATGTAGGTTTCTTATCTCCAGTATATGAATTAGTCGCTAATAAATTCTCTGGAGAATTAACAGAAATTCTTAAGTTTGTTTGCTTAATTGATGTTAGATCTGGAGAAAAACCAGTTTGGTCACCGGCCGTATATATAGACAAGACACCAAGTACGTCTTGTAGAATCAATTTGTTTTCCTTATAAAAATCTAAATCACGACACTCTTGAGCAACATCTACAGAGAATGCTATTGAAGAGTCGATCTTTGGCTTAACAAAGCAATAAGGACCGATGAAGTCGACAGAATGATTCGACTTTCGAATTACAGTACAACCTGGTTGATTATCTGTAATATCAATACCTGATCTAGAAAAATCAGTAATACTAAACTTTAAACATCTATTAACAAAGTTTCTTTTATCTAAAAGCCTCTTCCTTCTCTCTGATGACTCTTGAACATTTTGGAAGTAGTTATTTTCGATATGACACTGTTCACCTGAACCAGAGATCTGATCGTTAATACTATAAGTTAAAAAGTCATCAGAAAGAATAAAGTTTTCTAGGGCAACTGCAAACATGACATACTGATCACGTTGTGCTGTTATAGAACAGCTCTCAAGGCTGACATCTGGTCTATCCCAAATCATTCGTGTTTCATTGTAGAAGTACATATTACTATTCATTGGATCAATTGCCATATTCAACGTGTATGGTGCTGATACAGAAGTACATCCAAAAGCGGATGTTCCTAAAAATAAAATAAATAATAAAACTAACTTCTTCATACAAAATACCTGTTTAAAAGGAGTGCCTCAGGTAATCCTGAGGCACTTAATATCTATGCTAATTATTCTTCTAATGGCTCGTTAACTGAAGAGTAAGTACAGATTTGAGCTTTTTGCTTTTTCCATTTTCTTACTGAGTTAATTCCAGCTACAGTTGATTCTCTGAAAGAGTATCTGAAGTAACAACCTTTTAGGTCTTCTCTTGTAGAGTCATTGATAAGTCTCTTAAGTTGACCGTCATTGAAGTTTGTCCACTGAGTTGTGTAGTTCTTTACTGGTGCATTTTTTCCTTTAGCTTTACAGTAAAGAGATGCTCTTACTTGTAGACCTGAAAGATCTTGGTAAGACTGTGAAGAGTATACGTTGTTATTGTTAACAGCGTTGATGTCAAAAGTTCCACCAGCAAGTTGAGTACTGATATCAGTAACAGTTACACCACCCATGATTGCCCAGTTAAGGTAATCAGAGTTGTTGAATGAAGTTGGGTAATCAATTTGAGTTGCTCTAAAACATACGTCTACGAAGTACTCAGCACCATATCTTTCAGAACCAAGTGCGAAAGAAAGTGAAGTAAGTTGCTTTCCAAACTTAGAAGAGTCAGAGAAAAGAGTTCTGAAGCTGTTCTTAGAAGCAGTATACTTAACATTTTGGATGTTTGATGGTGCAACACCATTGTCAGTCCAGTTAGCATGGCTAGCTGTAAAGAAATCTAGTCTGTACTCACCTGCGTGAGAAACATAATCGTCACCTAGTCCACCACCAGTACAAACACAGTTACAGTCTTGACCGTCTGTACATACTGAAGTTGGGTCACATGAATTTAAAGTCTCTCTGTTGTAACATACTCTTCCTGCTGGATTAGTGTGCTTAAGACCTGCGTTACATGCGTACATAGAGTTACCTGAAGAAGTAACGTCAAATTTGAATGCTAGGTTTACTGCGTTCGCTGAAACAGCAGTAAGTAGCATAAACATACCTACTAATAAATTTCTCATCTTTTCTCCTTTTTATAGACGTGAGATTAAATTGTTATTTTCTTTGTGAAAGTTTCTTATCAAACATTTCATGAATATTAATTGGATGTGTGTAAATAGAGTAAAATCTACAAAGTGTAAACAAGAATTGTCAGTATGCGTTGTTTATTACAGTCAAGCTTTCTTGACTGTAGGAGGGGGATTTAGCTTATTCTAATTACTTATAAAGAATTAGCACATTGTTAAATAAATTTCATTTGCCATTTTTATCTCGTCACGAATCTTGGCAGCGTCTTCAAAACGGAGATCTCGAGCGGCCTCTTTCATTTCAACTTTGAGGTCATCAATACGTTTTTTAATTTGGATTGGATCGAGCTCAACATGAATTTGCTCTTTAGTACGCTTCTTCTTTTTATTGCCTCTAAGGGTTTCAATAACGCCTCCTGAAACTTCTTTGAGGATAGTTTTAGGAGTTATTCCATTATCTATATTGTACTGGTTTTGAATTTTACGACGTCTCTCAGTCTCATCTATGGCCTTCTTCATGCTTTTAGTAATCTTATTCGCGTATAGAAATACTCTACCTTCGGCATTTCTTGCGGCACGGCCAATCGTCTGAACCAGAGAGCGCTCAGATCTTAAAAAGCCTTCTTTATCTGCATCTAATATTCCTACTAGAGATACTTCAGGAATATCTAGCCCCTCTCTTAAGAGGTTAATACCTACGAGAACATCGAACTCTCCGAGTCTAAGATCACGTAGGATCTCCATTCTTTCAAGAGTATCTATATCACTATGAAGGTACTGAACTTTTATTCCAACACTCTTATAAAAGCTTGTAAGCTCTTCTGCTAGCTTCTTAGTAAGAGTCGTGACAAGAACACGTTGTCCCTTTTCAATAACTTTTTTAATCTCAACTAATAAGTCATCAACTTGCGTTGTAGCTTCTCTTACCTCAACAAGAGGATCTAAAAGTCCTGTAGGTCTAATAATCTGCTCGACATATTCTCCATGGGTTCTTTCTAACTCATAATGACCTGGAGTCGCCGATACGTAGAGAACATCATCTTTTTTAGATTCAAATTCTTGAAAGTTTAAAGGACGATTATCTAAAGCAGAAGGTAGTCTAAAACCAAAGTTTACAAGGTTATCTTTTCTCGCTCTATCACCTCTATACATTCCTCCAACTTGAGAAACAGTAATATGTGATTCATCAACAATGAGAAGAAAATCATTTTTAAAGTAATCAATTAATGTTGGGGGTGGATCGCCGGCATTAGCACCAGTCATATGACGAGAGTAGTTTTCAATACCTGAGCAAAAGCCCATCTCTTCAAGCATTTCAAGATCTAGCATTGTCCGTTGTTCAAGTCTTTGTTTCTCAACAAGCTTTTCTTGTTCTTGTAACTCTTGCAATCTTTCGCGCAACTCCACAGCAATAGTCTTAATGGCACGATCTCTTTTTTCCTCACCAACAACATAGTGAGACTTTGGATATATAGTTACACGATCTAGTTTTTCAAGAACTGTACCTCGAAGAGGATCAACTATTGTAAGTGCCTCAACTTCATCATCAAAGAATTCAATTCTTATAACATTACTATCTTCATGGGCCGGAAAGACTTCTACAATATCTCCTCGAACTCTAAAGCAACCTCTAGAGAAATCAACATCATTTCTTTGAAACTGAATAGATACAAGTTGTTTTAATAGTTCATCTCTATCGACAATATCACCAACAAATAGAACTCTCTTCATTGACTCGTATTCTGCAGGAGACCCGATACCGTAAATACAACTAACACTTGCTATAATAATAACGTCATCTCTTTCTAAGAGACTTCTTGTGGCCGCATGTCGCAGCTTATCTATTTCATCATTAATAGAAGCATCTTTTTCTATGAATGTATCTGTTCCTGGAACGTAGGCCTCAGGTTGATAGTAATCATAGTATGATACGAAGTACTCGACTGCATTATCAGGAAAGAACTCACGAAACTCTGAATATAATTGAGCGGCCAGAGTTTTATTATGTGCAAGAATAAGAGTTTTCTTACCTAATTTTTGAATGACATTGGCCATGGTAAAAGTTTTACCCGAACCAGTAACACCCAGTAAGGTTTGCTCTTTCTCTCCTGATTGAAAACTACTTGTCAGTTTTTTGATGGCCTCTGGTTGATCACCACAAGGACTAAAAGGAGATACTAAATTGAAAACTTCGCTATTCTTATTCATAGACTTAAGAATAACGAAGATCTTATCTTTAGTCTATTTTGATATAATATAGGCCAAAATTTTATTCTTTTTAACGGTTTCAGCAGGAAAACTAAATTTCTTGATCTCTTTTACAAATTTACCTGCAGAAGGATGATTAAATTCTATGCCATGTAAGTTATCTACCTGATAGATACCTTTCTTAGTGACAAGCATCCTAAGATCATCCACATGTACTTTGCCTGCCCCTGTGACTTCCCCTAACCGAACAGAAAGACCCAGATCATTCAAGCGTTGAGTAGAATAATTATTTGCCATCAGTATTGTTTGAACTTCTTTTCCTGCACCAGTAGTTTCACCGGCCTCGCTAAAGAAAGAAATCATAAGAAGAATAAAAATTAGTGCTAGTTTATTCATTGTACTACCTCTGTCCTTTCACCAAATACCATCGTGTCACATAGATCGAGTGTAAAAAATGGAATATCTCCTTCATAGAATGGAGAATTCATAATTGCGTGAATTTTCTTTATCGCTTCTTTTTGGACTTCTTTTATTTTCCTAATACCATCTTCATTTATAGATTCACTCATTGAATAGAAGAGGTTTTGTCCCTTTCCAACTTGGTGCGGTTTATAAAATTTAACAAGCTCAGGTAAATGAGACGCGGCAACTGCAACATCCAAGGAAAAATTCTTTTCACTAGCATGAATACGGCCATCGCGCTCAACGACAAGACCTTTCTCTATGAGAAACTCAAGTTTATCAACTCCAAGTTTTCCGAAAGTATAATTAACATCAACGATGTCAGTTCCTTTTCTATTAGCTGCTAACTTGTATATAAGGTATGTGATTTGATCTTTTAAGATATCGTTAAGATCTAACTTATAGTGTGTATCGATCTCATCTAAAAAGTTTCCAAAAGAAGTAAATAGGTATTCTCTGATAGCACCATCAAAAGTCCTAACAAGTTTATCCAACTTCTTTTCATTTGTTACTGCACTCACAATATTTAAGACAGTATGTGGAGCAGGATCACTTTTTATAGCCCCAGACTTAATACGTCTTAATGTTGTTGCAGCAACCCCACTCTTAAGAGCAAAAGCATTAATACTCATATGTGGGTATTTCACAAAGTAACTATCGACTACAGTTTTTAACTGAAAACAAACACTCATAAAGCCCCTCTCACCTAGCTTTGTTCATGGTATTAAAGTCAAGTTACAGGGTGAAACTAAATAAATCATCCCTTCATTACAATTTAGGCCCCATTCAGGGCCTAATGTTAGAAACTGACAGAAAGTATAAGTCATATCTCTTTACTCTGATGCCTATTTGACACCTATAACCATCTTCCTCTTACATATCTTGCACAACGATTCTCTCTCTTGTGCCACTTTCCACCACTTCTTCTACAGGCCTCAAGTTGAGCTCTTGTAACTCTTTGATTACGATCGTAGCGTCCTCTTCTGTCTCTTGAAGTGTCACGATCTCTACCACTGTGACAAAATTCTGTTACAAGCTTAACTTTAAAGTTTCCAGAAACATCATTTGAATCAAGGCTTAAAACAGCAGATGACATATCATCAAAACCACCACCCAGAACCTCAGCTTTTATATCGTTCTTAACAGAGAACTCTACTTCACCATTTGAGTCAGAACACTTTTGATTTACATTAATAGAAGCTTCTCTCGTCTCTTCAATATCAGTATCAAATCCATATGTTCCCCACTTCTTCTTATAGAGAACATCTGTTTTTCTTTGCGCTCTTCCATGTTTTTCCTTCCAAGATATAAGGCGACTATCTATTTCGGCCTTTGTTCCTTCATCACCAAAGGCAAAGCCTCTATAGTCGTTTTTAAACTTTATTTTTACCAGTCTATGTCCTTGTGGAATACTTGCTTTAAATGTCATGACACATCTCTTTAATTGTCGTGTCTGTATAATAGGGTCAACACCAGGAAGCCCTAAGTCTTTTTCAAATGGTACTTCAACACTTAGTTCATCAAATAGAATTGAAACTTGTTTCCCATCTGGAGATAAAACTTTTGAAAATGTTCCCCGCTGACATCCGCTTCCCTTTAGAGAGGCACCAGTAAATCCCACGTTACTGGCAATTGCGGGTAACGTAAGCATTAAGACAGATAATCCTAAACACAATTTTGATAACTTCATTAACTCTCCCTAAATTCTCTTATTAATAATTAAAATAAGAATCCCTTAGATTTGTTTTAAGAGAATATCGGTCCTAATAATAGTTGATAGTTCTATTTCACCACGTTTCTGCGCCAGAAATAACATATAGAGGCTTAAGTATCTGTTTTAATGAATTAATCTAAACTTACGTGCACCACGTGGCGCAGGAAATGAATAGATTTCTTTTTTTATATTTTCTTTTTATTTGATTATTTGCATTCTTGATTCAAGCAAGCATAACAAATGTGCGCAAACAATCTGGAGGGATGTTTATGAAAAAATTATTATCGGCAGCTTTACTTTTATCTTCTTTAAGTTCGACAGTTTTAGCAAATGACGGAATAAGTTTAGGAGAACCAGGTTACGGTGGTTCAGGTTGTCCAGCAGGAACGGCTTCAGCAACAGTAGCACCAGACGGACAATCACTATCAATTATCTTCGATGACTATATTGTTGAAGCAGGTGGTGATACAAGGAAGAGATTAGCAAGAAAGAATTGTTCAATTGCCATTCCCGTACATGTACCACAAGGGTTTAGCGTCTCAGTTATAGATGTTGATTACCGTGGATACAATATGATTCCAAGAGGCGGTAAAGCAAGATTCTCAGCAGAGTACTTCTTTGCAGGTAGAAGAGGGCCTAAAGTCGTTAAGAACTTTAGAGGGGAAATGGATGATGAATACCTAGTAAGAAACAAGCTTGGTCTTAATGCAGCTGTATGGTCGCCATGTGGTGCTGATGTAAACCTAAGAGTAAATTCAAGTATGATGGTTAAAACAAATAGAAGAAAAGAAGAAGTAATGGCAACTGTTGATTCAGCAGACTTCAGTTCAGCGATGGTTTATCATTTAAAATTTAAGAGATGTGGTAGTAATGATTTCGAAGATGACTTTGATGGTATGTTCTAAGAAGTTGTATAGTGTTTAAAAATTCCCAAAAAAAAAGGCGCCAATTACGGCGCCTTTGTTATTTCTACTTTTCTGATTCGAAACAATCTTCTATTCGTGATGTGATACCATTTTTTTCAGCACCATTTGTAATTGCTATCTCTTGAACAATAAGATCTCGACATTGATCAAGCATCTTCTTTTCTCCAAATGATAAGTTCTTCTTATTCTTTAATAGAAAAAGTGACCTTAGTACATCAGCAATTTCCAGGAGAGATCCTGTTTTAACTTTCAACATATAGTCTCTGTATCTTCTGTTCCAAGTTGAGTTATCAACTGTAACATCGTGATCATTTAAAAGCTCATATACTTCATCTATTTGAGTTTCGTCGACTAGGCCTCTAATCCCTGTCTCGCTATTTGTTGGAACCATTACTGTCATACCGTTGGCAATAACTTTGATGATGTAGAAATATAAATTATCTCCGCCCACCTCACGTTCTTCTATATCTACAATCTGTCCTACACCATGTCCTGGACAAACTGCATAATCGCCAATGTTAAACATATTACCTCCACGGGTACATAAATAAGTCTCTCTATTTATATCGCATCGCATCGCGTCTTACAATCTAGTGAGTAATAATTACAAAGGCCGTATACATTTATTACGAAATATGTCCCGAGTAAAATCAAAGACTTACAGTAGAGCTACCCTTTTTCTCAGACCTTAGGGCCTGTTGTTGCTGAAACTTAGACAGGTGAAACTCGGAGTATGGAAGCTTTAGAAGAAACTGTGTGTTACTGGATCTATGGTTATATTTTAAACTACCACCCAAGCTTTTAATCATCTGGGCCGATAAACCTAAACCAATTCCAGTTCCTTCAGTCTTCTTTGAAGAATAAAAGAGATTAAAAATTGCATTTTGCTCGCTCTTTTTAATACCATTACCACTATCAGTGATTTTAATATCAACCATTCCGTTTGTGGCCCACGGCTCTATCTTAATCCAGCGATCATCCATATCTTTAATAGCATCGATTGAATTGTTTAGAAGATTGGTAAATACTTGAATCAGTTGTACAGGCTTTCCATATATAACAACAGGAATATTCATTGGAGTGATTTGTAGATCAATATTATAAAGCTCAACCTTATTACAGATAACATCATCGAGCTGTTCAAGGGCCTGATTTAAGCAATAGTATTCATTATCTAAATTATTTGAGTTATTAGAAAGAAGCTTTATTCCTCTTATAATTTTATCTATTCGTCTCGCTTGAGTCTCTACGCTTTGAAGATTCGTCATGAGCTTATCACTATTGCTTCCGCTTTTTAGCTCACGATAAATAACATTCATTCTCCATAATATTATAGATAGTGGATTGTTAACCTCATGGGCAACACTGGCCGAGAACTCTCCAAGGGCAGACATCCTGTGGCCATTCATTAGCCTTACTCGATTTTCCTCGATATTTTGCTCTAGGTTTTTTCTTTGAATTATAAAGTAGCCTAATACAATAGAAGAAATAATGAGAAGAAAAACTAGAATAGCTAGAGTTATTTTAATACGTTCAGAGCGCTTTTGTGCATTACTAAATCCCTTGGCCCTTTCGTGCCACGACTTAGCTTCTTCACTAAGAAGACGTACTATCAAACCATCAGACAGCTCAATGACTCTCTCAAGTTCAATTTGCGAAACTGCTTCACCGTTCTCTAGCTTTAAAAGTAGCGCGTCTAGTGATTTGATAATGATATCGAAACTCTTAAAAATAGGAACACTAAAGCTCACATCTCCAACATCATTTAAACTACGATTATACTCACTAACTAGCGCTAGAAATATTCCTTTTCCAGACTGTGCCCTTATAAATGACTGTTCAAGATCACCGAAGGTCTTAGTTCTTAAGTGCTTTTCGATTAACCTCTGTGTGTCATAGAGAGCATTTGAGGATTGAATAAAGCCTCTAGAGAACAGCCTATAGCCATAGACACTTTGTTCGTCTTCTCCATTAAAGCTTCTTCCAACAAGGAATGCGATAAGAACTACTGATAATGTTAGGACAAGTGAAGAATAAATAGCTCGTTTAATAGCGCGATTCTTCGAACTTTCAAAGTTATGCCCAAAAATACGATTACTACTCAAATTTCAACTCTTTGACCATCCAAACCCACTCTACACCCTCAAGTGCAAGCTCTGTGGTACTGATCTTACCTTTAACATCTCTGATAATACGTAGAGGACCCATTTTATCGACATTGATATATTTACCATTCTCTTTAAAAACAAAGTATGTGCTCTTAGCTCGAGGATGGTTTCTATCGAACTTTATTTTATAGAGGTTAACCGCTGTAACATCTAATGACTTAGCTTTCGGACCTAGCTTATCAAAGACTTGAGCAAGAGATATCCCTTCAAATTCAAGTTCTTTATTATTTTGATAAGGGTCATTGATTTTAATTTTCTTTAACTTAAACTTATTCAAGAAATCCACAGAGAAGGTTTTCTTTATGTCTTTATTATAGTTACCCTTTAGCATAATTTGCTGTCTTGGAACTCGCGCTTCAACACTAGTTAATATGAATAAGCTAAATAGACTTATAATGATAGATTTCATGAATTTCTCCTTATATCTCTTCTACTATCAATTATTTATTTAGTCCAATGCAAAGTGTTTAGCTTTTATACACCATGAGTCATTTTTTCTAAACGAGCGATCCTCTCCACAAAAAAAGGTATAAGTAATAAAAATCTAACGAGAGAGGACTTATGAAAATTGGTAAACTATGTGTTGTTATGTTGCTACCAACCTTAGCACTCGCGTCATCCTTAAATATTGGCGCATCAGTAAATGGGACAACTGTTACAGATTTTAACAAAATTGATAAGAAGTTATTCCAAGCAGGAGTATCAACAGGAAGCCTGAACGCCAACTTTTCAGTCAAAGTTCAAGAAGCAGGAGTTACGACAACCCTCTTTGAGCAATCTCAACAATTAGAAAATCAAACATCTAGTGATAATAAAAAGTGTCAAAACGTTGTTGAACAAATTGAGTTAGCAAAGAAAACTGCAAAATACTCACTTACAGCGAAATGTGAAATCACAAAAGAAGAACTTAAAAGAGTTTCTGATATTGTAATTGTAGGCGCAATAATTACAGAGTTTAAAAAAAGAGGTCTTGAAAACAAGTTAACTTCTGAGCTTTTAGAAGAAGCTAGAACACAAATCCTTAAAGATAAGACCGCTGTTAATGACCTTGAGACGGCGGTAGACGCTTATCTTAAGCACAAGTACTCAATTGATGGCAAAGAAGTAGCTATCTCTTTAGACAGAGATGAGCTTAGTATTAATATTGAAAGAGAAATGAAGCTATCCAATGTTGAAAAGACTGGAAAACTATTTAAGAAGAAGCTATCGAAGTTTGACTTAGACCATAATGAGTTAACAGAAATTTATAAAAAGACTCTACCAATTTTTGCTTCCGAGCTAGTAGACGGTATTGAAATATTGAATTACACGATGAGTCTAGAAACTAAGAAAGTATCAACTGAGCTATATAACAATATAGATGTCTCAAAGTTCTCGTGTAAGATTTCAAATGACGACTATAAGTGTAGCTCTGACCTCAAGTGGAGCATCGGCTTTAAAGCGCAAGATAACGAATAAGATCAAGCTTGTTATATCGAATCCACATCAGTAGAATTTTACTATGTGGATTCGTTTTATCAAACACCTAGTTAAGTGGCTTCTCTTTACAAAAGAAGAAGACATTCTCAAAGAAAAGACTCTAAGCTTTAGAGTTTGCCCTACAGACATCGATTACAACCTCCATTTAAACAACGCCAAGTATCTCTCTTTCATGGATATGGGACGCTTTGACCTCACGTTTAAAAGTGGTATGGCCAAGGCGCTTATAAAGAATAAGTGGAAAGTCATGGCGGCCGCGGTAAATATCATATACAGAAAGCAAATTGCTCCTTTTGAGAAGTTTGATCTTGTAACAAGGGTTCTATGTTGGGACGACAAGTGGTTCTATATTGAACAGGACTTTGTTACTAAGAAAGGCGTGGCGGCAAAGGCCATCGTAAAAGCAGGTTTTGTTAAGAATGGTTTGATTTCACCACAAGAAGTCGTCGATAAAATGGGACGCTCTGACGTCTCACCTATTATGCCTAATTATTTAGAAGAGCTTATTCAAGGTGAAAAAGATTTTATCAAATATACAATTAATAACTAGGGAGAGGTTATGAAGTTTTCGAAGACATTACTAATTATTCTTATTTCACTTAGCTGTTTTGCAGCTCCACAGAACCGTGAAGAAATAAAAGATAGTATCTCAAGAGTATCAAGCCGTATTGAAGAAGGCGTTTGGAGATCTCAAGCGACAACAAGAAACCTAGAGCGTGCTAACGAATATTTAAGACAAGCATATAAACTTATTAGAGCACGTGGTGGAGACGGAAGAGGAAGCAGGGCCTGTGAAGAATATATCTTCAATATTTTAGAGAGAACCTACTCATCTTCAACGGCAATTAAGAAGTCTCAAGAAATGTGTAAGAGTGTTGCAGATATTAGAGTTCTTAAGTATTCATACTCAATTCTCGAAACGATATACACAGATAGAACAGCTATTGAAAAGTCTGTCTCTTATTCTGATCGAAGTATGATCGATAAAGTGGAGCTTCTAAGATTTACTTACGAAAGATTTAATAGAACTTTTACACAGAATTCATCTCTGCAAAGAGCTCATGAAATGACATCTTCACATCAGTCATATCACCTAGAGTGCTTTCAAAGGTACTATCCAAGATTTGAGTCTAGAAATAGCTCAAAAAGAGCATTAGAATTAACTAGTGAAGCTTGTATTAATAGATAACAAATATTTTGGTCAGGGCCACAATGCTCTGACCAAATCCTCTCCTATACCTTCATATATTTCCCATCTTAAAATCTAGAGAACCTCAACCATTAGAAATCTTGATTACATGATATAATTCAGACTATGAAAAATAGACTTCTATTCATTGTAGTGACCATCTTTCTTTCAGGTCTAATTCAAGCTAAGACTTTAAAGGTTGGAGTCTATAGTGCCTACCCTCATATTTTTGCCGTCAATGAAGAGATTACAGGGCCAGCGATAAACTACATTGAAGAAGCCTTAAATCAAGCAGGACTAAAGTATGAGTTTAAAATGATTCCTATCAAGCGAGGTCTTAAGCAACTTGAAAATGACAAACTAGACCTGCTTATAGGATTGGCGAAAACACAGGAAAGGCAGGATAGATTCTCATTTATCAAGACTCCTGTGGCCATCTCATCTCCTTGCTTAATAACAAAGAAGGGCAACACCCTCTCAAAGAGACAGATACTGGAACTAGGTGGAGAACTACTCATACCAGGACAGTTTATTACAGATAAAAGAGTGAAAGAGCTTTTAAAGAGATTTAAGATTGTCTCTGTTCATGACAGAAAACCATTAAAGGCGATGATGTCTATTTTGACTTTTAAAGAGGATGTATACGGATACTTTCAATTATGTGATGAGAACTTCTTTAATCATTATGATTTTAGAACAATTCCATTATTTGGATTGAAAACTTATTACTATATTGGACACTCAAGAGCTTTAAATCGTGTCATTGTACAAAAAGTTAATAAGGCACTAAAAGATTTAAACACTAAAGGTAGCGATTACTCATATTATTTTAAGAAGTTTAGTTCAGAGTAAAATGAAGCAAAATCGTTTGCTTTTCGTCACAACAGTATCTCAGAAATTTCTTCGAGCAAAAACGAAGCAAAAAAAAAGCCCTGCTCGAAAGCAGGGCCTTTGTATATTCTGAAATTTCTTTTGAAATTAGAATCTTGAATTTACTTCGTTTTTGTCGAAGAAATAGTTGATTTCTCTTTCAGCAGAAGCAAGAGAATCAGATCCGTGAACTGAGTTTTCACCGATTGATTTTGCGTAAAGCTTTCTAAGAGTATTCTCAGCAGCTTCAGCTGGGTTAGTTGCACCCATGATTTCTCTGTTCTTATCTACAGCACCTTCACCTTCAAGCGCCATGATCATTACTGGAGCAGAAGTCATGAAAGAAACAAGCTCACCAAAGAATGGTCTTTCTTTGTGCTCAATATAGAAACCTTCAGCTTTTTCTTTAGAAAGGTGAACAAGTTTTGCAGCAGCAATTCTTAGTCCTTCTTCTTCGAATCTTTTGATGATGTTACCGATGTTGTTATCAAGTACTGAGTTTGGCTTAATGATTGATAGTGTTCTTTCCATTATAAATCTCCTTAAAGTTTTAATTGGTTTCTTTATATAGTGAAATCCTACTATGAACAAGTAGTTTCACTAATAAATAATGAGAAACCCATAACTAAATGGGCTTCTCGTACTTATTCTTTAGATATTCTAAATTATTTCTTTAGTGCTTTTTCCATTGTGATTCCAAGTTCAGCTGGAGATCTTGAAATATGTACTCCACATTCCTCAAGAATCTTGAACTTAGCTTCAGCAGTGTCATCACCACCAGCAATAAGAGCACCTGCGTGTCCCATTCTCTTTCCTGCAGGAGCAGATGCACCAGCAATGAAAGATACAACTGGCTTAGTCATGTTCTTTTGAATCCATCTTGCTGCTTCAGCTTCTGCTGAACCACCGATTTCTCCAATCATGATTACTGCTTCAGTATCTGGATCTTTTTCAAAAAGCTCTAGTACGTCAATGAAGTTTGTCCCATTAACTGGGTCTCCACCAATACCAACACATGTTGATTGACCGATATCTCTTTGAGTTAATTGATAAACTGCTTCATAAGTTAATGTACCTGAACGAGATACAACACCTACTTTACCTGGCATATGAATATGACCTGGCATAATTCCGATCTTACACTCACCTGGAGTGATAACACCTGGACAGTTAGGACCAATTAGTCTTGATTTTGAACCTTTAAGAGCTGCCTTAACTTTTACCATATCAAGAATAGGAATCCCTTCTGTGATACAGATGATTAATGGCATCTCAGCGTCAATACACTCAAGAATTGAATCAGCTGCGAATGGAGGTGGTACCATAATCATGGCCGCGTTCGCTCCAGTTTTCTCAACTGCTTCTTTTGTTGTATTAAAAACAGGGAAACCTTCGTGTACTGTTCCACCTTTACCAGGAGTAACACCACCTACAAAGTTAGTTCCATAATCTCTAGATTGTAGAGAGTGGAAAGTTCCTTGTTTACCTGTAAAACCTACAGTTATTAGTTTTGTATCTCTATTAATTAGAATGGCCATTACGCCTCCCCTTTAGTTGCTTCAACAGCTTTTTTCGCTGCATCTGCTAGATCGTCAGCTGCGATAATTGCTAAGTCAGACTCATTAAGAATCTTCTTACCAAGAGCAACGTTAGTTCCTTCAAGTCTTACTACTAGTGGAACTGTTACACCAAGCTCTTTAGCTGCTGCAACAATACCTTCAGCAATAATGTCACACTTCATGATTCCACCAAAGATGTTCACAAGAATTGCCTTAACATTTTCATCTGAAAGAATGATCTTAAATGCTTCTTGAACAGTTTCTTTAGTTGCTCCACCACCTACATCTAGGAAGTTAGCAGGCTCTCCACCTTCAAGTTTAATAATATCCATAGTACCCATCGCAAGACCAGCACCATTAACTAGACAACCAATATTTCCGTCTAGTTCAATATAAGATAGACCAAACTTACCAGCATCAAGTTCTTTTTGAGACTCTTCAGTAATATCTCTTAATTCTTCAATATCAGAATGCCTGAATAGAGCGTTTGGATCAAAGTTAAGCTTCGCATCTAGTGCTAGAATCTCACCTTGCTTAGTTTTAACAAGAGGATTGATTTCTGCAGCAGAACAATCGTGCTTCATATAAAGATCATATAGACCTTGGAAGAATTTAGAAGCTTCTTTAACTTCTGCCTTGTCTTTAATACCAATTCCGTAAGCAAGTTTTCTTGCAACGAATGGAGTAAATCCAGCAGCAGGGTCAATAGCAACTTTGATAATCTTCTCTGGAGACTCTTCAGCAACAGTTTCGATTTCAACTCCACCTTCAGCAGATGCCATCATTGTAACTTTACCAGTCGCTCTATCAAGAACAACACCAGCATAGTACTCATGCTCAATGTCACAACCTTCTTCGATGAAAAGAGTTAAAACTTTCTTTCCTTCTGGACCTGTTTGGTGAGTTACAAGAGTCTTTCCTAAGATATCCTCTGCATGTAACTTAACTTCGTCTAGTGACTTCGCAAGCTTAACACCACCTGCTTTTCCACGGCCACCAGCATGAATCTGAGCTTTAACAACCCAAATATTCCCACCAAGTTTCTTTGCACCTTCAACTGCTTCTTCAACAGTCTTAGCAACATGACCATTTAGAACCTTAAGACCCATTTTTCTCATCAAGTCTTTGGCCTGGTACTCATGTACGTTCATAAGTTCTCCCTTATTATATTGAACTCTTATATGATGTATTTGGTGATTATAATAGGCCTACTGCCTAGGTCTTGCTAGGAGCAACGCTTCATAAATCGCCGTTTTTTTTAGAAATGCTTGTAAACCCTTAATTCTGACTGCAAGATTATCGGTATAAAGGAAAATATCATGAATAAAACAACACCATGCACGATAAAAAATTACTGTTTGAGCCCAGGAATGTTTCGCCTAGACGGGGGAGCAATGTTTGGAATCATCCCAAGGCCGCTCTGGAACAAGGTCGCCCCCGCCGATGATCAAAATAGAATAGATCTTGACCTTAGACTTTGGTTAATTCAGACACCAACAAAGAACATACTAGTCGACACGGGTATTGGAGACTATCACGGTGAAAAATTTGACGCGAGATTTGACGTAAGACAAGCTCACTCTCCTCTTACAGAAATATTGGCAAAGGTTAACCTAAAACCCGAAGACATTACAGATCTCATAATTAGTCACCTTCACTTTGATCATGCGGGAGGAATCGGAGTATTTCCAAATGGTGAAAATGAAAAGATTGTGCCGGCGCTAAAGAATGCAATGATTCACTTACATAGAGATCATTTCGATTACTCTCTAAAACCAACCATGAGAGACGCTGGATCTTTTCATAAGAAAATCTTTCTTCCCGTTATTGAAGAGATGGATAAAAAATCTCTGGTTAATTGGATTGATGGAGAGGAAGGCGAGATTCTGACTTTAGATAATGGCGAAGTCATAAAGTTTAAATGCTCTCACGGCCACACTCCTCACCTTATGCACCCTTATACAAATGAATACATATATCTTGCAGACTTAATACCTACGAGTAACCACGTCCATATTCCTTGGGTTATGGGCTATGATATTAGCCCAGGTATCACGACAGAAAACAAAAAGGACTTCCTCAATCTTATCTTTGAAAAGAACTTAAAGGTAATATACGAGCACGACCCAAAGTACTGGGGCTCAACTATTGTGAAGAATGAAAGAGGAGCTTATGTTCCTGGGGAATTGTTTTTAAAAGATGATAAGCAAGTTGTTGAAATATAGTTAAACTTAAATTTTAAATGTAGCTAGAGTTCAAAATTCTTATGTTAAAATAAGTTCTACTTAGTTTTAATGTAAGTTTTAGGGAACTCTATGCTCAAACATATTGCTCTTATTTTGACATTATTAACTTACGTAATTATTGGCGGGAGCACTTTTGCCAAAGACAAAGCTATTGTCATGGGCTTTAAAAATATTTCTAAGGGTCAACTTATTGGTGATCTTCGAAGCAACGAGGGTCTCTATAAGAATCTATTTAAAATGGCCGCAAAAGAGTTGGATTACAATCTTAAGATAGTCCGACTCCCAAAGAAAAGAGTTCATCTTGCTCTAAAGAAGGGAACGATTGATTTTTATCCAGGCTCCTCTTTCTCCAAAGAACGTAGTAAATACCTCTACTATCTTCCCAATGGCCTCAAGACAAAAGAGGTACTAGTTTCGCTTTCTGAACAAAGAGAAATTTCTAATATGTCTAATGCTAACGGAAGGCTAATGGTTGGACTTGGAAGTAGTAAGATCAAATGGGATGAGAAATATAAAGACCTCAAAGTTAATATCATGAGTAAACTATCTATGCCTATAGTAGTAAAAGCGCTAAAGTCTAATAGAGGTGACTTCTATATCGCAGATATTGAAATAGTAGATTCCTACAAGAAAGAGAATAGCATCAATGATTTGTCTTCAATTGGCATAAGAATTCATGAAAATGCCATAAGCAGAAACTTCATAAAAATGTACCTTGGATTCTCACGAAACTCTCCCCTATTCAAAGAAAGAAAGAATGAATATTTCAATACACAGAGAGAAATTTCTATTTCTAATTTTCCCACTAAGATTGATGAAGACTGTATAGCTTACAAGCTTTATAAAATATTGGTGAAGTATGAAAAGAATGGCACAACAAAAGCGTTATACCAAAAACATCACAAGGCTCAAAAGGCCTTAAAGATTGGCAAAACTAATCCCTAGAAATAAAGTCCTTAATTCCAGAGACCTCTTCTTTTAACTTGTCTCTCTCTAGCTCCATTCTAGCTCTTAAGTTCTTTCTCTTTCTAGAGTTTAACTTGGCATATCTCTTGAGTAGAGAAGCAAGGTCAGCAGACCATGCGGACACAGATTTTGCGAGGTTATGAATTTTTGCAGTTCCCTGCTGAACATGGAGCTTGTTTCTTGATTTCTTTATAAGTCCTTCAAAGTCATCGAGAATTATCGTTTGCAGTAATGGTCCTGCATAGCGGGCGTAGCGTTTCTCAAACTCTTTAGCACTGTAGCTTCCCCATGACTTCCCTAGAGATAGTCTGTAGTGGAGAGCGATACTTGTAATTAGACCATCAACTGTTTGCAGTTTTTGATCTAGTTCCGAGTAGAGTTTCTTATTTGATAGGATCTTATTAACTTTTAGTTTTTCAATATTTTCTAAGTACTCTCTTTCAGATCCTGGAATTAAATAGACAGTATCTTCAAAGATATATTTCTTAGGTTTGTTTAGTACAAGGTTTTTGATTAGCTCAAGTGGATCATTAACAACCGCCTGAACTTTGATCTTATATTTTCCTTGAACTAACTTGTCTCCTTTTTCAAAGACAAAATCATCAAAGCGAATACTTCCCTTTCGTGCTAGTGATGCTGACTGAAATGAAACCTCATCTTTATGGTTTCCATCTTTTATCAAGCTAAACTTTGCATCTATTAAAGCATCTGCCGCCAAGTTTGTTCTACCAAAGACAACTTCACCTGACTTATCAAGTCCTACATTTACAAAGAACTTATCTGTTTTTGCTGTTCTTTGAAGAGACTTTAAAACATCAAGGGAAACATTTTTAAAAACTAACTCGTTCTTTAAGTTTCCACTAAGCATGAAGCCCGTTATTCCAATGAATATAACGATAAAGAATGCGCCGGCCACTGATGAAAATAATGGAAAGACCCTCTTATCCATTGGGACATTGTCAGGCATCATATTTAAAAGCTCATTCGGAGCTTTCTTATCTACTTCTTCACTTTCAGTTTCTTGCTCAAATTCTTGATCATACTCTTCTTCTGAATCCGCTTCATGATCATCTTCATACTCTTCTTCATACTCATCTTCATACTCATCAACAGGTACTTCAGGAAGAAGCTCTTTTAACTTTGTGCTAATGACTGAAGTATCAACTTTAGTAGGTTCATCAACTTCAGGTAGATCAGGTAGGTTTGGAACTGGCGGTAGATCAGTAGGCAGGGCCACTAATTCGTGCTCAACTTCAAAAAGAGGTTTCCACTCGGACATCCCCTTTTTCCAGCAAAGAGTAAAAGGCTTAATTAGCTCTTGATCTCTAAAGCGCACAATCTCTTTCGACGTGAAAGGACCTTTATTTTTTCCCGATTGATTGATATACCACAATTTGTTCATAATAAAGATTGTACAAGGAAAATATATGACATGGAAAGATGTGAATTCAAACCTTTTGAAAAGAAGTGGATCGGGACTAAAATCTCTTGTCACTGACTCTCATGCGGAAATCTTAATTATTAATAGTGGCAACGATGTAGGTGTTGTAAGAAATGGCGGACGAAGAGGTACATGTCATGGACCAAAGGTCCTTTCATCTAATCTGCTAAAACTGGCCAAGAGAGACTTCACTAAGAAGATTAATGTCATAACTTCATGTGATCATCTGACAAGTACGATCAACTTTACAGATTTTCAAAATTCACAATCAAGCTTCATTCAAGAACTCTTAAATAAGCAAAGATCATCAGTCATTCACTTTGGTGGCGGTCATGATCATGTCTATCCTCTTATTGATGCAATTATAAAAGAGAAAGGTGCTGTTACAGTCATCAATCTTGACGCACACCTCGACACAAGAAATGACGACCTTAGACATTCTGGTACCCCATTTAGGCAACTCAAAGAAGAACACAAAGACGACATAGACATCATCCAAATTGGTATTCATGACTATGCAAATGCTTGTGGAAATTATGACGGTCTTAATATGACGATTCAAACTGTTAATGAAATAAAGAAGCTCACAAAGAATTTCACTGACAATAAAGACTATATAGAATCGATTTTTTCAAATATTAGTAGTGATAGAACTATCGTACTGAGCCTAGATATGGACGCAATTGATGGAAGTGAAATGCCAGCTGTTAGCGCAGTTAATCATGACGGGCTACCAATGTCTTTTATTAGAGATGTCTTTATGAGCTATAAATGTAATGTAAAACAGACGAGCTATATAGGAATATATGAATACAACCCACTTTATGACAATATGGGTTGTTCAAGTGCCAGGGCAATGGCCTCGACACTTTATAATTACTTAGTTGATTGATTTTTTGATTTTTCGAAGTTCTCTTTGAGGACTTCGCTAAGACCTTCATTTAGTTGCTTCTTAACTGTTTCAGCATCTTCTTTATCAAGCAAGCCTTCATTATAAAGAAGTTGATCAAGGCTCACTTCAGACTTAGATTTTTGGACTTTACCACCACGGGCCAAGAATTCTTCTACTGTTTCAGTTTTCATATTATCCCCAATTTTTGAATGAGATTGTTCTAGCAGAAAAAAAGATAAAAAAAAACCCGCTATGAAAATAGCGGGTCTTTTTGAGAGACATTTTGACGGAGCGAAAAAATCCTTTTTTCATTCTCCAACACACACACATCTTATATATAGCAAAGGCCGTGCCAACTTTTACAATACCTCAACAGTATCTAACTCATTGTAATTACGTGTAGACTTTAAAATGACATGTTGTTTTTTTGACTGACACAGCGAGCATTAGAGACTTATTTCTGACACGTTAGTTTTGACACAAAAAAAGGAGGGCCAAACCCTCCTCTACTTATTTATTTAATATTTTTATCTGATTAGCAATTGAAGTTCTTTTCTCCGTCATCATTGATGTTGAAGTTGGCTTCTTTTTGCATTTCACTCTTTTTTACTGCTGGTGCTCTATGGTTATTTGAGAATACTTTAGTTGGGCCAAACTCTCGTCTAAATCTCTTTGATTTGGCAAACTCACTCTGATTGGTCATTCTAAACTGATCATGAATATCATTCTTGTCTGCACAGGCAGCGCAAATCCACTCAGCATCAATTGTTGGATTCTTGTGCTTATATCTTTCAACATCCGGTTGTATAAACTGACAAACCTCACAGAAGTTTCTCGTTTCCTGATGTTTTTCAATCTTCTTAACAGTTTTAGCGGGTCTTCTATCTCTTTCATTTTGAGATTTAGTAGATTTCAGCCCGGCCTTCATCATGGCGTCTTTTAAGCTCATTTATCCCTCTTTATTTAGAATAATTTTTATCATGTCCATTATAAACGAAATTTACGAATTATGGAACCATACGATACGCTTTAGACGCTGCCTTTATTGACTCAGATGACGGCTTGCTTCTAATAGACAGATAACCAACACATTCACCATTTTCAAAACACGGAAAGACCGTCGCCTTAACCCAATAGATGCGCCCGTTTCGACCAAGATTCTTTACATAACCCTGCCAGAGCTTACCTTCTTGAACCGTACTCCACAGATCCTTAAAAGCAGTCTTTGGCATATCTGGATGACGAATCACATTATGAGGCTTTCCAATTAATGAACCAATTTCATATTGAGCGACGTCATAGAAGCTCTTATTTGCAAAAGTTATCACTCCTCGATTATCAGTCGCAGAAATTAAGATATCATCATCCTTTAGGATATATTCTTCTTCTCTTCTACTAAAGCGAGAATTATCACTAAATGAGCTCTGCTCAACAACTGGTAGAAGTCTTTCGAGAGGATCAATAGATTTTTCCATAACACCTTTCTTTCTTACCAGCTCGAGTAAGTAGTCGAAGGTATTTCCAATCGTATTCAACTCAGAAATATCATTTTCCATTCTAAGAGAATCTTGCTCCATTTGTTTAAAGTTTTGAAGTGACGTATTAACTGTTCTGTAAAAATTAGATGTTTGCTGATCAATATATTCGGCCTTCTTCTGAGTCAGATCAACCGCCTCTAAAGAAGTACTCATTTTGCTCTTTGTTGTTTCGATATCCTTAGATAGGTTATTGATCGATGATCCAATTGCAAGAATCTCAGTTTGAATTTTTTCGTTGGCCTGTTTTGTTGTCTTTGAAAGGTCTTTAACTTCACTTGCAACAACGGCAAAACCTTTACCAGACTCTCCTGCTCTTGCTGCCTCTATTGTCGCATTTAAAGCTAGTAAATTTGTTTGATCCGCAATTGAGTTAATCGTTTTCAATAGATCATTTACTGACTCAAACTGACGCTCTAGTTCAAGCATTTTATTAGAGACTTCCTCTAGTTGAGATGAGCTCACTTCGGTCTCGCGGACAACAGTATTCATATAATCATGAATCTCTATAGCATCTTTATTTACTTGTTCAATTTCAGTTTGGATAACATCAAAGTCTTCGACACTTTGCTTTATTGAATGGAGTTGTTCAGTAATAGAGCTGCCTGTTTTATTTGCAACGTAGTCTAACTCTGAACCTGCAAGACCCATAAGCTCATTCTTTAAGGCCTCATGGTTGAACTCTTCAAGTGCTCCACTCTTTGCTTTGGATTCGATATTGTTCAAGAAATAACTCCTCAATTTTAAATTTCTTACACATTGATTATAAATGTAAAAAAAATAAAATGAAGTGCAAATTCTTGCCTGATCAATATCAGCTTATTTTTTTAAAGAGTTTAAATAATGACTAAGCTTCATGACACCTTGATCCACCGCCTCACTCTTATCTTCGTGATCAAAACCCTGACAAATATGTTTAAAGATTTTCTTAGATTCACGGAAAACGATATCAACTTCAAAAACAAATTTTGTACGAATTTTATTGACAGAGACTCTACCTAATAAACTATCATTGTTGCTTATATCAATATAGAAGTCCTGAGGGAATTCTTCTTTCATTGCTAATCCTGGAGAGATGATGAGAATTATACTAACTACTATTTTACTAGTTGTCATGACTAACTCTTTTGCAGAGTGCGTTAAGTTTACGAACAAGAATACTAAGGTTAACTGGACCGCTTTTAAGACACCAGCAAAGGCCGGAGTAAATGGATCTTTTACAAAATTCAATATTTCAGCAGCAAAGAAAATGGGAAATCTAAAAGATGTTCTCATCGGATCAACTTTCACTATCAACTCTTCAAGTGTTGCAACTAAGAACGCAAGTCGTGACAAGAAAATTGTTAAAAACTTCTTCCCTTCAGTAAAGATTTCTGGAAAAGTAAGAGCTATAAAGAAAGGTATGCTAATCACAGATATGGTTATGAATGGAAAGAAAGTTATGGTTCCACTTAAGTACTCTTTAAATGGAAATAACTTTTCAGCGAAAGCAACTATTGATGTTCTAGACTTCATGATGAATAAGCAACTAGGTGCAATTAATAAGGCATGTAAGGCACTTCACGAAGGAAAGACTTGGAATGATGTTAATGTTGAGATTTCAACAGAAATGACTTCTTGCTAAGAAAATAATCCAAGGGGGTAAGCAGTTATGAGTTTTATAGTATCTTTTAAAGGTCAATTCAAACCTTACCCTCTTCCCGATCTCTCACACTACGACAGAGTACATAATGTCTATAAGTCCAAGAAGACTGGGCCAATAAAAGATGACGAAGCAGGCCGTGACTCTCATTTTGAATCTGGTAAATCTGGCGCATCTACAGGTATCTCTACATATAAGAAATCTGATAAGGAATTTAAGAAAGAAAAGATTCCACATCAAGCAAGAGATCTTATGTCGACAAATGTTAAAGTCATGAGTGAGCAAGCTAGCTATCAAGATGCAATGGAGCTTTTAAAGAAGCATGGATTTCGCCATATACCAGTTATTAACAATGAGAACTCACTTGTAGGAATTGTTTCAGAGAAAGATCTCCTTACTGCAAATAACACGCAAAGAGTTTCTCAAATAATGTCTGATAAAGTTCTAACTTGTTTGGACACAACGAGATTACAAGATATCGCAAAAATTATGCTTCATGAAAAGCTTGGCGCTCTTCCTGTGGTAAATGAAAAATTTATTCTAGTCGGAATAGTAACTCAAACAGATATTCTTCACTTCGTTACAAATATCATGTCTATAAATGATCTCTTCTAATTAAACTCAACCCAGAAAATGCCTCTAAAGTCTCCGGCCTTATACCCCGTTGCCTTATCTAGTGGATAGAGGGAGTTTATTTCTTTTTTTAGAGAACTAGAGATTTGGCTACCATGACATGTAAGACAAAGGCCTTTAAGGTAGATTGGTTCAACATAGGCCGTCTTATCACTATCAATTCTTATCACACGAGGCTTTTTAGACTTAGTTTTCTCGTAGTCTATAAGAGCTTTACTCATCCAAGGAGATGGTGCATTTTTTGGATTTCTATTTTTTAGAGAACTTCTTCCGACTTTGTACTTCTTAGTAGATTTAGAATCTGTAATATCCATTGCTTTAATATTACAAACTTTAAGAGCACCCATTGCTCCATGAGACTTAAGTCCGGCCTTTAGTTCCTTCATTAAAGATTTCTTTAAAGGAAGTAGTGCCTCCTTTCCTCTTTCAGAATAATTATCTGCAAAAGTAAAAAAACTAAGAAGTGATATAAGCAAGACTTTCATCTTTATTCTCCACATTTAAAAGCTTAAAGGGATTTTAATATAGCGAGTCCCATTAGAGTCTTCATCAGGTAAGTTTCCCGCTTTCATATTTACCTGGATACTTGGTAAAAGTAGTTTTGGTGCATTTAGTTGAGCATCACGATTCTTTCTAAAGGTAACAAAATCTTCTTTTGACGTTCCCGCCTTTAATTGAATATTGCTTTGTCTTTGCTCTTTAATTGTTGTCTCCCAAGCGATTTCTCTACCGCCCGGGCCATAGTCATGACCAACGAATACCCTAGTGTCTTCAGGAAGTTCGTAAATCTTCATGAGTGAATCGTAGAGTTGTTCTGCATCACCTTTTGGAAAGTCACAACGACCTGTTCCCATATCAGGCATGAATACAGCGTCCCCTGTAAAAATAGCATCACCTATGAGAAAACTGACACACGCTGGAGTATGTCCAGGAGTAGATAAGATTTTAATTTCTAAGCTACCTGCATTGAGTATATCTTTATCAGCTAGAAGTTTATCAAATTGCGAGCCATCACATGGGCATGTTTCCCCCATATTAAACACAGGTGCAAAAACCTCTTGAACAATTTTGATATTTTCGTGGATTGCAGTAACTGCATTTGGGAACTCATTCTTTAGAAGTTGAGAAGATGAAATATGATCTGCATGTACATGAGTTTCTAAAATATAATGTAGAGATAGACTTTGAGATTTAATAAAATCTTTAACTAAATTAAAACTCTCTTGAGTTAGTTTTCCAGAAGGTGCATCAAAATTGTATACAGGATCAATAACCACTGCATCTTTTGTTGCTTCATCAAATACGATGTATGTCATTGTATTTGTACCTTTATCAAAGAACGACTGAATTTTCATATATATCCCTTTCAACATCAACTTTATTTAAATTTATATTAGTATTTGAATAAAAAACATGACCATCGTCAAATAACTTTAGTAAAATACTCTTATGAGCTTTGAATTTAGTGAGAAATATGACTTATTGTCCCAATTAACAGAGGCGCAAAAAAGTCGACTCGTACATATTAAGACTTCAAAAGGTGACATCATCTACCATCAGGGAGATGCCCCAACAGGTATCTACCATGTTAAAAGCGGGCATATAGGCCTCATAACAATCACCCCAAATGGAAATGAATCACTTTTGCGTGTCTTTGGCCCAAACTATTTCTTCGGCCATAGGTCACTAATTAGTAATGAAGACTATCATGCAACAACTTTATCTTTGGTAGACTGCGAAATGGTATTTATTCCTAAAGATGATTTTGATGAGATCGTTCATGAAAACCCAAATATACTTATGCATGTCGCTCAAGTCCTAGCAAAGGAACTTAGAAGAGCTGAAAATAAGTTTAGAGACCTTGCCCTATCAAATGTAACGTCAAGAATTATGCAAACACTGGCCTTTATTAAGTCAAGATATCCTGACCATAAATGGACAAGGAAAGAGATTGGCGAATACTGTGGAGCTAAGACAGAGACAGTTTCACGTGTTCTTGGAAGACTTGAAAAAGAAGGTCTCATACAAAAGAAAGGCCGCTCTATTATAATTCCAAGTACTGAAGATCTCTACAGTCGAGCAGAAGAAATCGATGATTAATACTGTAGTTTGATCTTCATCAAGAAAGGAAATCTCTTTTTATTATATTATTCTGTTTAAGGAGAATATATGGTTTTAGGATATTTCTTGGCATTACTCATAGGTTTAAGCTTAGGTTTACTAGGTGGCGGTGGGTCTATTCTCACTGTACCTATCCTTGTCTATGTACTAGATATGGCACCCAAAACTTCTATTGCACTTAGTTTAGCAATTGTAGGGACAACAAGCTTCATAGGTGCAATCACTCATTTTAAAAAGGGTAATATTAATCTGAAGGTTGCAGCAGTATTTGGGCCAGTAGCAATGCTTGGAGCATTTCTTGGTGCGAAGATCTCAGCTCATATGGTCGGCAGTACTCAGCTAATTGCCTTTGCTGTAATAATGCTACTCGCCAGTATTTCCATGTTTAAAAGTAGAGAGGATACCCAGGCCCAGGAAAAAGAGTTGAACTATCTTCTTATATCACTACAAGCAATTGTCGTAGGAATTGTTACAGGCATTGTTGGAGTCGGAGGCGGTTTTTTAATTGTACCAGCTCTTGTTATTTTGACAGGAATATCAATGAAGCAGGCAGTGGGAACTT
This sequence comes from Bacteriovorax sp. MedPE-SWde, assembly GCA_001874305.1. Lineage (GTDB taxonomy): Bacteria > Bdellovibrionota > Bacteriovoracia > Bacteriovoracales > Bacteriovoracaceae > Halobacteriovorax_A. The sequence goes on from MPCU01000002.1 coordinate 93,411, forward strand.
CCCTATTAATAATTGCTCTAAACTCTATAAGCGGCTTTGTGGGTTATATTGATCAAGTTGTAATTCCATGGAAATTTCTCATCACATTTACAACTCTTACAAGCGTAGGGATTATTCTTGGTGGATTTCTTATAAGCTACATTCCTTCTAAACTACTGAAAAAGTTCTTTGCAGTCTTTCTTATCGTCATGGGCATCTTTATTCTCTATAAGAACAAAGACGTGATTACAGACACTAGACGCAGTGTGACACCAGATACTTTTAACATAATCAAAAAATATTCTTGAATATTCTCTAGCGCATGAGACAATTTAGTAGTCTAGCCGTGTTCAGGAGGAACAGATGGGTCTTTTAAATTCTTTGCAAACAAGTATTTCAGGTATTCAAGCAAGTAGTCAAAGGATGGGTTCTGTCTCAGACAATATTACTAATGCCGGAACTGCCGGGTTCAAAGGTAGCAACGCTGAATTTGAAGAAGCACTATCCACATCAATCGATGAACATAGCAACCCTGTCTCGGCCCATGCTGGTACGAAACACTCACAGACAAAAATGAATATGGGCCAAGGTGATATATCTCGATCTACCGCTTCAACAGATATGGCCATCAATGGTGAAGGTTTCTTCAGGCTCGAGACTAAATTTGGAACGGCCTATACAAGAGACGGTTCATTTCAATTTAATAAAGAAGGTGAACTCGTAAATGGCGATGGACATAAAGTTCAAGGTTATAGAGTTGGTGAAGATGGTAAGGTTACGACTCAACAAGGACCGATTAAGTTAGAAAGAACAGAGAAGCCAGGAACAGGAACATCAAAAGTTGATCTCGTCTTAAATTTAGATGCAAGAGAGAATACTAAGGTCTTTGATCCATTAAACCCAAGAGAGACTTCTAACTTTTCAAAAGAAGTGAAAATTTTTGATGCTCAAGGAAAGGAAAAGTACATAACTGTATATTTCTCAAAAATAGATAATAATCAGTGGCAATACAATGCAATGGTTGATGGAGAAGACTATCCAGGAGGAGTTAAAGGTACAAAGTATCCTGGAGGAAGTGGAGTCTTAACTTTTAATAACGGCAAACTACAAAGTGAAAATAAAATATCTGGGAACTTTAATTTTAAAGACACTGGAGCACAGGAAATAGATATCGACTTTGGTGAATCAATCACTGAAGGTGGTGACGGTGGCTATGCGACAACAACTTTTGGTACAAAGTCATCAGTCTCAAAGTTTAGATCTAATGGAAATAAAGAAGCGACTTTAAAGTCAATTGGCTTTGGTCCAGATGGAATGCTACAGGCCTACTTTGATAATGGCGAAGTCGATGATGTCTCACAACTTATGCTTGGTAAGTTTCAAAATAATCAAGGTCTAAAGAAAATTGGTGGGAACTTATTTGTAGAGACCAACTCTTCAGGCCAAGCATCTCTTGGAAACCCAGGTACAGAAGGTCGTGGAAACATTCTTTCTCAATCAGTTGAAATGTCCAATGTTGATATCTCTAATGAATATGTAAATTTGATGAAGTCACAAGCGACTTTCGCTGCGAACTCAAAGACCTTAAGTGTCTCTGATCAACTTCTTCAAAAAGTTATCAATATGAAAAACTAACGCGACACACACTAGCTGAAAATTAGATTAATAACCCTTACTATGGTAAAAATAGTACATGGAAATTAATTTTAAAAATGCTTTTGATAAAGAACTTAAGTTAAACAGATACCCTGTATCTCGAGACAAGAGTTTAAGAGCATGGGATGCAGCTGATGAACTTCTCTTAGAAGAACTTGCTCAAAACGAAAATAGAAACTTATCAGATAAGAAGATATTAATTATTAATGATAGTTTTGGAGCACTTGGCCTATCTTTAATCGATTATAATATTGAAAACTATACTGACTCTTATATTACGTCAGAAGCAATTAAGGCCAATTGTGAATCTAATGGTCTTACTCCTATTTCAATCTCAAATGACTTAGAAGAGCTTAAAGATCTTACAGAAGGTTCAAACTTATTTGATATAGTAATTATTAAACTACCAAAGAACCTTTCGTTCTTTGAAGATATCCTCTGCCATATTTCTAAAGTTACTGGCCCCCATTCAGAGATCATCTGTGCGGGAATGATTAAGCATATGGCCAAGAACTCATTTGATCTTCTTGCCAAATATATTGGAGAGACAACAACGAGTTTGGCCAAGAAGAAAGCACGACTCATTTTTGCTAAGAAACAAGTCGAATCAATAGAGTCTCCTTTTCCAATAAAACTAAGTATCCCTTCTTTTAAAGATAAAATTGTTAATCATTCAAATCTCTTTTCAAGAGAAAAGCTAGATATTGGAACGAGATTTTTTCTAGAAAATATTCCAAGTGATGGCTACCAAAACATTCTAGACCTTGGCTGTGCCAATGGTATCATCGGAATTCAAGCAAAGAAGAAGAATCCAAGTGCAAAGATTCACTTCTCAGATGTCTCATATATGGCCATTAAAAGCGCGAAACAAAACTTCGCAGATAGATTCCCTATTAAAGATTGTAAACTCGAATGGACCAACTGCTATGAAGGTGCACATCAAACAGAATTAGATCTTGTTCTTTGTAATCCTCCATTTCATCAAGAAAATACGATCGGAGATTTCATAGCAATACAAATGTTTCATGATGCCCACAAGGCATTAGCACCAGGAGGACGAATAAGAGTCATAGGAAATCGTCACCTTGGTTATCATGTTAAGTTAAAAAAAATATTCAATAACTCAGAAGTCATTACCCAAAATAAGAAATTCGTAATTATAGAAAGTATAAAAAAATAAAGGAGAATTTATGTTCAAATCATCAAACCCAACATTTCGTCGTGATACCTATGCACCAGTTGCTCACGGACAAGAAACTATGTCTTATGCAGGTGTAACAAATAAGGGACTAATTCTCTTTGCTCTACTTATGATGACATTTATCTATACATGGAACTCTACAATGCAATCTCTTGCAGCGGGTGTCCAACAAGGTATGGGAATGTTCGTTATCGGTGGAGGAATTGGTGGATTCATCTTAGCAATAATTACAATCTTTAAAAAGGAATGGTCACCTATCACAGCACCGCTATACGCACTATGTGAAGGTCTTCTATTAGGGTCAATTTCAGCTCTATATGAGTTTCAGTTTCAAGGTCTAGTTTTCAATGCTGTTACAATAACTTTTGGAGTGTTCATCTCTCTTCTTCTTATGTACAGATGGGGATTTATAAGAGCAACGGGAACATTTAAAAAGGTAGTCTTTGGCGCAACAGCTGCAATAGGACTCGTCTATCTCGCAAGTTTCGTACTTAGCTTCTTTTCAATTCAGATGCCACTGATTCATTCAAATGGAATTATGGGAATCGGTTTTAGTCTTGTCGTAGTTACAATTGCTGCTTTAAACCTAGTTTTAGATTTTGATTCTATTGAAAATGGAATCAAGATGAAAGCACCAAAGTATATGGAATGGTATTCAAGCTTTGCTCTTCTAGTTACTCTTATTTGGCTATATCTAGAAATACTAAGACTACTTTCTAAACTTAGAAGTAGAGACTAAGGAAAACCCCATGAATAATGTAGAACTATACTACCCTGTACTGACACTAATAATATTCACTGCTGCAATAATGTGCTGGCTTCTTATTACAAGAATCAGCGCAATGAAAAAACGTGAAGTGTCTCCAAAGTTTTTTAAAACACATGACAATGGGGAATGTTTACCTGAAATGGCAATGCAAGTTACAAAGAACTTCACCAACCTTCAGGAAGCCCCGATTATTTTCTATGCACTTTGTGTATTTTCAATAGTTTTAAATAAGGTAGATACAATGCAAGTCTATCTTGCGTGGGGATTTGTGATATCAAGAATGCTACATTCTATTGTTCATATCACAGTGAATCACGTTAACTCTCGATTCATGATCTTTGGAATTAGTTGGGTATTCCTTATTGTACTGGCAGTAAGAATCGCACTTTAAATTCTATTAAGTAGTTTCTTTGAGCATTTCTTTTTATTTTTCTTATAAAGGAATGCTCCTTTTCTTAGTACTGTAAAACACTTCTTATCTTCTAAGTGATAATACTCACCAGTCCAACGGCTTGGAGAATCCTTAAGAAATATGGCCTGACTTCTCTTTTCTAAGTTCGTTAATTCTACTTCTGAAACTCTTATCTCACCGCTCTTAGATACTCTATCTTCAGGACAAAGAAGTGTCGTATCAAAATTATACACGCCCATATAGAAAGGACGATTCCCTCTAGCATATCCTTCAATACCTCGAGGTGTTTTAATTTTTATCCAGCTTTCATTCTTATTTTTTAGATCAGTTGAAACTTCAGATAGATCAACTTCGTAAACTTTGTTATCGATGCAAACTTTAAAGAAGTCTTCACCTAGTTCTTGAATATATTCAAATTTCTTCCCTGGCTTTTCTTTTAATGTTGGATCCATGAACTTATCAACTTTTAGAGTTCCGTGACCAACACGTCTTGTTAAAAGCATAGGAGTAAAAGAATGAAACTTCTCACATCTAGCAAGCCTATCGACTTCTTTTGATGAAAGATCAGGTTTTTCATAAATTCGTATACCTTTTACGGCCTTCTTGTAGCGAAGAATTTTACATCCCTCACCTTCACAACCGACAAAGAAATCACCGGCCTTAGGAGCACAATCTTTAGCAAAAATTGAATATGAAAATAGGAATAATATAAATACTGAAAGAGATTTCATAACTCACCAAATGTTAAGAGATATTCACACAATTAAGTTAATTTAATTTAAAGACAACTTATCTTTGCAAATATTTACTAAAGTTTCGTTCATAAGTCACTGTATTAGGGAAAATCATTCAATAAACCTTAAAATTATCAATAGTTTAGACGATATGTATTCAGCATAAACAAAGAACAACATGGGGATGAGATTCTTAAATATGTTTAACTTAAAAAACTTGCTCATTTATTCACTTATCGCGACAACATCTGGTGTTGTTATATATAACTATATTTCAAATGAAAAAGTTGTAATAAAAGAAGCTCCTCTTAAACAAAAGTATCATCTTAATAAAGGTATTCAATCAGACAATAGTTCAAAAAAGAGAACACCTTCATCAACTAACCTCTTAAAAGAAAAGCTTAAACCACTGAACAGGATTTCAGATAAGATAATCCCATCAAAGAAAAAATTTTCGACGACAACTAATAAGAAGATATCAAGAAAGCCTTCTGGAAAAAAACCAATATATAAAATGCTACAGTTCGCTGAAGAAGTAACTGGAGATCAAAAGGTAAAAAAGAAAGCTAATGAATCATTTGTAAACATAGGGCAAACAAGGGAAGTTACACTCAAAAGTAGCGAAGATAGTGAAAAGATTGTAAATGCAACATCATCTAATAAAATTGCTCCAACAATTGCTCCGAAGATAAGGGGTACTATTCCGGCGCTAAATGGATTAATTACCTACAACAACTTTAATCTAATTTCCAAATCATATGCCGCAGCGACAACGTGTACAGGCGCTAAAGTGCAACTCTTTGATACACTTACAAAGACCGTACTATCAGATAATCCAATCAGCTTTGATGACTTAAGTACTGAAACAAAGTTTGAGTTTGATCCTATGGATCTTGGACTAGATACAGAAACTCCAACAAAGTATATGTTAACAACTACCGGTTGTGACCAATCATATGAAAGAATAGTAACAAGTTTCTACAAACTACAAGACCTATCCCCGACATCTACACTGATAAGTAAAATATACCTTAGTTCAATCACAATTAACCCAGAAGATCTCGACGGAGAAAAACTGGATACTATTATTGAAGAAGTTCAATCAACAATATTACAAACAGATAATCCAGAAGATGCATATGCAACTTTAAATGCAAGTCCAGTTGTTCAAACGGCTTTTCAAGATGCATTTAACGGGGAGTCTCACACTAAACTTGCAGACGCTGCACCTGACGTAACAACAATTAATGTGCCTGCTTCACTTAATGAAAAAGTATCTTCGATATTTTCTGTGACATCAGAACACTGGGATTCAACATACGTCACAGGTTATCAATGGGTACTAAATGGTGTAACACAATCAAACTCACCTTCATGGACCTATACTCCTTCTGCAAATGCACTACGCACAGTAAATATAGATCTCATTATAGGAAAGAAGAAAACGAATCCTGATAATGATGTAGATACAACACTTCCTCACCATATCTTCAATTACACTCTAGCTATTGCAGATGATTTTCCAACAATAGCACCAGATATTTCAATAAATGCGGGAACAACAGATCCAACTCCGACTAGAGATATAAATCTAGATCTATCTACTGGAGCAACCAGTGGAGCAACATATGTAAATTGTGAATCCTTTAGCTCAATGGCCATTACAGAAGATAGTAATGTTCCTTCAAGTGGAGATTTCACAATAAATTGCTCAAATGCGACAACACAAATACTTCCAGTACACCTATATCGCGTTGCCGATGGAACAATTGATGTCAATATTTGGGCCAGAGATATCAATGGAGATATATCACCTAAGAAAACAGTTACTTTAGTGATGGATACTACGGGTCCAGTATTTAATATCACTTCTCCGTCAGCTTTTTATCGAGCTGATACAAGTAACACGTTTAACTGGACTGTTAGTGACTCAAATCTAAACTCTGCAAATAATATGACAATTGAACTCTATGACGGAACGTCCTGGACTCAATTAACAAACCATACTGTGACCGATGGCCTCAATTCAAATAGTACCTTCAGTCAAAGCTACCTCCTGCCAAATCTTATTAGTGCTACATCTAAAGTTAGATTGTCACTGATGGATACTGCAGGAAATACAACAACTACAGAATCAGCGCTATTTGAAATAAGAAAACCAACAATTGCAATCCTTCCTTTAAGCTATGATTGGACTCTTGTTCCAAACTTAAGCCTAGGTAGTAATAATGGATTTACTGTAAGTAACACTGGAAATGCAGCAACAAAGAACTGTACAGCACCTTCCCTTACAGGTGCCAATATCTCAGAATTTGAGATAGTCACTGATACATGTTCAACAAACGCCTTAAACCCGGCCTCAAGCTGTATTACGACAATCCGTCCTAAGCCAACGACAAAAGGAGTAAAGAACGCAACCCTAACATGGACTTGTGATCTTGATATAGTTACTTCTACTTTAACTTATACTTCTGCTAACAATCTTCCAGTAATGGGAGCAAATTCCGCTGAGACAACTCTTGAAGATACGGTGCTAAGCTTTACTGTAAATAATGCAACAGATATAGATAGTGATACTCTTACTTATTCAGTTGTGACCTCACCTTCAAATGGAGTTCTAAGTAATTGTCTAAATTCTGATGGTGATTTGAATTGTGACTACACCCCTAATCCAAACTACTATGGTGCTGATAGTTTTACATTTAAAGCAAATGACGGCACTGCGGATTCTGCTACAGTTACAACCGTTAATATTACCGTTACATCTGTTAATGACAAACCAGTTATAGGTGCTAATCAAAATATTATTACAAATGAAGACACATTAGCGGCCTTCACTTTAAATAGTGCAACCGACGTTGATATACCAGTGCAAACTCTAAGTTATAAAGTCATCACTGCACCAACAAATGGTACTCTATCTAATTGTATCGATACCACAACATACAAAACAGATATTATCTGTGACTACACTCCTAGTGCAAATTATAATGGTGGCGATAGTTTTACTTATGAGGCCTATGACTCAATCACTAATTCTGTTGCAACAGCAACTGTATCTATAACTGTTAACTCTGTTAACGATGCTCCAACACTGGCATCTGGTCAAACAGAGACAATAGCAGAGGACAACACTCTTAATTTCACTCTACAACTTGGTGCTGATATTGATGGTGATCCTCTAACTTATCCAATCGTATCAACGACAACAAATGGTGCACTAACTTGTAGCGGAACTCCGGCAACAAGCTGTAGTTATGTTCCAAGTTTAAATTTTAATGGAGCTGATTCATTTACATATAAAGTTAATGATGGCGCCCTTGACTCACCTACTCGAACAGTAAATATTACTGTGACACCTGTTAATGATCAGCCAACACTAGTCGCCACACAGTCTGTTACAACAACAGAAGATGCTGTATTAAACTTCACTCTAAACTCTGGTGCTGATATTGATGGTGATACATTAACTTACATTATTGTTTCAACGCCATCAACAGGAACATTAAGCTGTACAGGGGGAACATCTAATGCTTGTTCTTATACTCCTGTTGCTGATGATAATGGTGTATATACTTTCACTTACAAGGTTAATGATGGAACGGTTGATTCGGCCATTGCAACTGTAACAGTGAATGTTTCCCCATTAAATGATGCTCCGGTTATGGTTGGTAATCAGTCTCTGGCGACAAATGAAGACACTGCTTTTTCTATTACATTAAGTGGTGCAACAGATATTGATATTCCAGCTCAAACTCTTCAATACAAACTAATTACAGCACCGACAAATGGTGTTCTATCTGCATGTATTACTTCAGGAACATATTCGACAGATGTTATTTGTACATATACTCCTGGTCTTAATTTTAATGGTTCAGACTCATTTACATATAGAGCGAATGATACAGTAACTGACTCATCAACTGACTCGACTGTTTCAATTACAATTAACGCTGTAAATGATGCTCCTACTCTAGCAGCAACACAGTCTGTTTCAACAAATGAAGATACTGCACTAACATTTGATCTCACGGCCGGAAGTGATATTGAATCAAGCCCACTGACGTATATCAAATTAACAAATACTACTAACGGTACAATTTCTTGTACTGGTGGAACAAGTAGAAGTTGTACATATACTCCAAACGGCAATTACAATGGAGCAGATTCATTTACTTATAGAGTAAGTGATGGTTCACTCAACTCATCCACTGCGACAGTGAATATAACAGTAAATGCAATTAACGATGCACCAGTTATTGGCGCAAATCAGGCGATAGCTGTCACTGAAGATATAGCAAAGAACTTCACTATTACTTCAGCAACTGATGTCGATATTCCGGCCCAAACACTTCAGTATCGCTTAGTAACAGCACCTACTAATGGTGTATTATCAGCATGTATTACAACAGCTTCTTATATAGCTGATGTATCATGTACATATACTCCTAACTCTAATTTTAATGGAGTAGATACCATTGTTTATAAAGCATATGATGGAATAACAGATTCAGTCGCTACAGCGACAATTACCTTTAATGTAGCGGCCGTAAATGATGCGCCAACCTTAGCATCAACACAAGCTGTAGCAGTTGTAGAAGATACTCTTAAATCTTTCAACCTTACTTCAGGTTCAGATGTTGATGGTGATGCATTGAACTACCTTATCGTAACAACTCCTACAAATGGTACACTCTCTTGTACAGGTGGGACTTCAAGGGTCTGTAACTATACTCCTAATCTAAACTATAACGGAACTGACACATTCACTTATAAAGTAAATGATGGATCTTTGGATTCAACTCTCAACACTGTTACACTCACAGTATCTGCTGTTAACGATGCTCCTACCCTCGCTGCGACTCAAGCCGTTACTGTTACAGAAGATACATTAAAGGCGTTTAATTTAACTACCGGTAGTGATGTTGATGGAGATACCCTAAGTTACGTTATTGTTACTAACCCAACAACTGGGACACTTAGTTGTACAGGAGGAACATCTACGGCATGTACATATACTCCTGTGGCCAATGATAATGGATCATATACTTTCACATACAGGGTCAATGACGGAAGTCTAAATTCAACAGTTAATACTGTCACTCTCAATATAACTGCGGTTAATGATGCTCCAGTAGCTGTTGCTAACCAGGCAATTACAACAGATGAAGATGTGGCAAAACCATTTAATTTGACAGTAGGTAGTGATATTGAAGGAGATACTCTTTCATATATAATTGTTACAAATCCAACAAATGGTTCTCTTTCATGTACAGGAGGAACATCCACAGCTTGTACATATACACCAAATGCGAACTATAACGGAGCAGACTCTTTCTCATATAAAGTTAATGATGGTGCTCTTGATTCGACTACAAATACGATTGTAGCGATCACTGTAAATTCAATTAATGATGCTCCACAAATGGCAGCAAATCAAAGTTTTACAACTGATGATAATGTAAATCTTAATATTACACTCTCCAATGCAACGGATATAGACGGAGATGCTCTAACATACAAAATAGTAACGCCACCTTCTAACGGTACTCTTTCAAGTTGTATTACAACAGGTTCATATGGTAGCGATTTAACATGTGTCTACGATGCTAATACAAACTTTAATGGTGTTGACACATTTACATTTATTGCAAATGACTCAACAACGGATGCACCTACAGTTGAGACTGTTAGCATAACAGTTACAGATAAAACCGTACCAAGTGCACCTGCTGTTATCTTAGCTCATTCTATATATAGAAAGACAACTTCAACATCCCTAACAGCGACAACTTGTTCTGACACACCATTCATTCTTATAAATGAAAGTACGCAACCGACTTCAGGCGCTGCTGGATGGCAAGCATGTACTACAACGGCCTCAGCACTTAGCTATACATTGGCAAATACAAATCAAGGAACACACAATCTTAAAGTTTGGGCAAAAGATGCTTATAATAACGTTTCAACAGCATCAACTGCATTGACAGTAATCTATGACACTGTTCTTCCTTCTCTTGCTGTAACAAATCCTGGTGTGAGAAAGGGTGGTCAAACAGCAACTATTGACTGGACCCTAACAGAATTAAATATCAACAATACGAAACTATATACAATCGACTACTGGACTGGATCTACATGGTCAAATATTTCGACTACTAAGACCGCAACAACAGGTCCACATACAACAGCACCGTTCTCAACAAGCTGGTCGGTACCAAGTCTTAACAGAACAGATATAAAACTAAGAGTAGCAATTACAGATTTAGCTGGAAATACGTCTTCCGCTGAGTCGACAACTTTTGAAATTGATTCAATCGCTCCATCTGTTGCAATTTCTACTCCTCTAGCAAATACATATCACCAAACGGCCCTAACAATTACGGGGACATGTGAAACAGGTATAGACGTTGACCTAACAGGTGATATTCCAGCAAGTTTCTCAACATCGTGTACAGCAGGAACATTCAGTCAGCTAGTTAATCTTAGCTCTGGTGATGGTAATAAAACGATTACTACAACTCAGGTTGATCCAGCAGGTAACTCAAGCGCTGTATCAAGAACTTTTATTAGAGATGAAGTTGCACCTGCGATTGCTAAGACATCAGGTATTTCACCTGACTTCACAAAGAATAACCAACCAAATGCTTGGGGTGGTACATGTGAAGGTAACTATACAATTTCTGTAACTGGTGATGAAACTACGTCATTTGCATGTACTTCAGGAACTTGGAGTTGGACACCATCGGCAAAAACAGTTGATGGAACTTATACTTATAATTTAGCGCAAACAGATGGCGCAGGAAATACTTCAACACCTCTATCTGTTAGTTGGCAAAGAGATGCAACACCACCAGTATTTACGGCTTCTTCTCCTACTACAATACTAACAGGTCAGACAATTGGTTACACAAGTAACTTAGATTCCGTAACTCTATCTGGTACATGTGAAGGTACCAACACAATAAATATTTCAGGTGCACAGGCCACTGCCATATCTTGTTCCGCTTCAAGCTGGACATGGACAACTAATACTTTTGGTACTGATGCTGTGAGATCTTTCACTCTTACTCAGTCTGATGCTGCAGGAAATACATCTGCAATGACTCTAAACTGGACAAGAGATACTACAGGTCCAGCACTAGCAATTGATAACAACCTATTAAAGAACAATGACGGGACTGTGACATTCACAGGTTCATGTGAAATTGGATTAACTGTTAATGTAACAGGTACTGATACATCATCTACAACTTGTCCTGCAGGGACATGGACATGGACAAGTGCTGCTCAAGCAAGTGATGCTAAAAGAAGCTATACATTTACACAAACAGCAACTGTTTCTCCATTTAATTCTACTGTAGTTAGTGGAGAATGGATAAGAGAGACAAATGCTCCAACGATTTCGGCATTTACAACAACTGCACCAAACCCTACAGTCTCAAGTTTTATAAGTACATCGATGACGGCAACGTCCCAAAATACAGAAGTTAGTCTTTCTCATTTTTGTATAAAATCAATCGATGGAACAGCACCAGCTGTTGGAGATAGTTGTTGGGTTGCAGTAAATTCACCGTCAGTTGGTCTACCGCTTGCCCAAACTTTAAACCTATCTAATTTCTCGTACTTACTAGGTTGGGTTCCAAGAAATTATGATGTTTTTCTATGGGTGAAAGATGAAGCAGAAAATATCTCAACAAATACTGCAACAATAAGTACTGATAAACTAAATATAACCTTTACTCCTGCAATTGCTCCAACAATTTCAGATGTTATTGCAGCTAGCACAGATCTATCAACTATACCTCCAACAGTTGGTCATTCTCAGGCAGCTGCTGGTACAGATCTATATGTCAGATGGAAAGCAGCAGATGATTCGGCCTTACCGGCAAATGCCATTTCTATTTACTATACAGAAGACGAAATTAACTTCACCGCTGTATCAGGAGGTGTAGGAATTGCTGCAAATCATAATAACTGCCCTTCTATTACTCTTGCGGCCAATGAAGGTTGTTTTAAATGGACTGGTGGTTCACCTTACAATACGGCGTATAAAGTAAGAGTAAAAGTAACGGACCTTGGTGCCATGTCTGCGCAATCTATTTCCAATCCAGTTAATTCAGACAAGATTAAAATTCTTGCAGGTAATACTGAGTCTGGTCTTGGTGGATCGGCCCAAACAGCGCTTTTCTATACAAGAAGAGAAGGTTCTGAGTCTGATCCAGGAACACTCGTTGTAACCGACAAAGGTAACGTATACGTTGCCGATTATAAACGTGGAATTCTTACTGTTGACCCAACTGATGGTAAGCAAAAAATCTTTATTTCTCAAACAGGGACAAGTTCAGGAGACGGTGGTCCTGCAACAAGTGCGACTCTAAACTATGCTGTTAAGATTGCTCTCGACTTTCAGGGAAGACTATTGATTCTAGATAGAAATAGAATTAGAAGAGTTGACCTCAATATGGCCAACCCTACAATAGATACGATTATTGGAGGTGGCGCAGACACTGGAGACACAGTTGCTAACCCACTTGACGTTTCTATGTATTCTCATTCAACAAATAGCTGGACTGCCAGAGGTGCTGTTTTCTTTGCAATGCCAAACGGAGATATATATTTTCAATCTGACTACGCATTAAAAGGATGGACAACACCAACTTATAGAATGAGAATTTATAGTGCTGCTACCGGACAAGTAACAAGTAAATACTTTTCTGGAACTGGTGATACATATGATCCAACAATGAACGTAATGGGTTGTCAGATGCAGCATGTTGGATACGGATATAATCCGGCCAACTCACAAATTACTCACATTGAAGCGATTCTTAAGCACCATAGCTCTTACACGACTTGTCCTAGAACTGACGCTGTCATTGGAGAGAGATATACAAGAACAGCTTTTGATCCTACGAGCTATACTTCTATTCCAGCATCTACTGCTGACTCTTATAGATACTATCGTTACTTCCACACAACAGGTATGGACGGAAAAATGTATGTAACAATTGATAGGAATTATATTAATAGAGTTAATGAAGATGGTACCTTTACAAGAGTTCTAGGAAATGGAAGTAGAGGCCTCTGTGCAGATGGTACAGCAAATACGTCTTGTGCTATGGACATTCAAGATATGTTCATCACATCTTCTGGAAAAATATATTTTCTTGAAGGTGGTCAAGTTAGAACCATTGATGATTCCGGAAATGTTGTGACTCTCTTCGGGCAACGAAGAAGTTATGGGAATGGAGTGAATGCACTTAATGCCAGATTTGACTATATTAATACGGCAATCAAACTAAATGACGAAAAAATCATTGTTGGAGATAACAGGGGTTACTTCATCAAGGAATTTTCAATTGCTGGTAATATCAACACAATTGCCGGTGACGGTAATTACAGGTCTTATGTAGATATTAATCTTGATGCTAAATCTCAGGGATTCTATGACGGATCATGGATAACCGCCGATAGAGCAACAGGTGAAGTATTTATGAGAGACTATGCCTATGGAAGGTATGTAAAACTAAATAGAACAACAAGTAAGTGGGATAGAATTATTGGCTTCGGTGCAACCAACTACTGGGAAGGCGATGGTCTCGCAGGAATGGACATTAGAAATAACGGAAACCAAAGTTACGGACTCCCTATTGGTCACGATGGAACAAACTTTCTCACAGTAAGAATGAAGTACAACAGTGCAGAAGCACATTGGGAAGACTTCATGTGGAAGCTCTACGATTCTAGTGATGCTTTTAGACAATCACATGTCGGTGGAGTTAATGATGCAAATACATACCTTGGTGGGTATGAAGGAATGAGTGCAACAGGATCTGTTGCTGCAACATCAAAAATGCCATACTACTCTTATGTAGGTATGCCTACTTGGGACGCAGCTGGAAACAGATGGGTATTTATGAGAAATGTCTACGGATCTTCAACAAATGCACGACAGATCTGGAGTGTTGTTAAGGGCGGGAATATCACTCACCTAGCAACTCTACCAAGAAATATAGATCAGTCTTATATTTACAGAAAAGAAGCGACCACGGATTATCTTTATTACTGTGCATATGGTCGACTCTACAAGCACAATATAACAACAAATACTGACCTTGGTCAGCTATCGTGGCCAATCAATAACCTATACTGTCGTGGTCTAAGTCTTGAGTACAGTGCAGCAAGAAACTCACTGATCTTCCCATTCGAACAAAACGGTCTATTTGGTGTAGCAGAGTATTATCTTCCTTAACACTCTGCTGCAAAACGTGCTGCACATCATAAAATTTTCTTCTTAACCTATCACGTCTAAGAGTCTATAATACCTTGTAAATCCATTTAATTTTTATAAATAACTTGAGTAATTCACAAGGGGAATTCTACTTATGTCTGCACTACGTTTTTATTTATCTTCATCAGTAATGAAGAAGCAGGTTATGGGTGTTACAGGTTTACTGCTATGCGGTTTCTTAGTATCGCATTTAGCTGGTAACTGTCTCATCTATGTTGGGTCTGACGTATTTAACACATACGCCTACACTCTAATCAGCAACCCACTAATCTATGTTGCTGAAGCTATTCTAGCAATTATTTTTCTAGCTCACCTTGGTCTTGCGATTAAGCTGACAATTGAAAACAAAACAGCTAGACCTCAGAATTACTACATTAAACAAAAGACTGGTCGTGGTGCTACTTTCGCATCATCAACTATGCCATACACTGGTATGATCACTCTTGTATTTTTGATCCTTCACCTTCTACACTTCAAGTTTGGTCCTCTATATATGACGACTGTTGATGGTGTTGAAATGAGAGATATATACAAAACAGTTATCGAGTACTTTCAATCACCTTTAAATGTTGCATGGTATATCTTTGCAATGATTTCGCTAGGTATTCACGTATCTCATGGTTTCTGGTCAGCATTCCAGTCAATTGGATTCAACCACCCAAAGTACAACTGTCTTATCAAGTGTTCTTCAAAAGCTTTTGGTGTTCTAGTAACTCTCGGTTACTCAGCTCTTCCAATCTATTGTTATCTACAAGGGGTTAAGTAATGACTGAAATTAAAAAACTCGACGGAAAAGTACCTGCAGGTGATGACATCACAAAACTGTGGGATAACTATAAATTCAATATGAAACTTGTTAACCCATCTAACAAACGTAAGTTTGACGTTATTGTTGTTGGTTCAGGTCTTGCTGGAGCTTCTGCTTCTGCAACTCTTGCTGAACTTGGTTACAATGTTAAATGTTTCTGTATTCAAGATTCACCAAGAAGAGCTCACTCTATTGCTGCCCAGGGTGGTGTTAACGCCGCTAAGTCTTATCCAAATGATGGTGACTCAGTATGGAGACTTTTCTATGACACTGTTAAAGGTGGTGATTATAGAGCAAGAGAAGCTAACGTTTACCGTCTAGCTCAAGTTTCTAATAATATTATTGATCAGTGTGCTGCTCAAGGTGTTCCTTTTGCACGTGAGTACGGTGGTACTCTTTCTAACCGTTCATTCGGTGGAGCACAGGTTTCTAGAACTTTCTATGCAAGAGGACAAACTGGACAACAGCTTCTTCTTGGAGCTTACCAGTCACTTATGAAAGAAGTTGGTAAGGGTAAAGTTGAAATGCTTACTCGTAGAGAAATGGTTGAACTTGTAACTATCGAAGGTAAGGCAAGAGGAATCATTACAAGAAATATCATCACTGGTGAATTCGAAAAGTTCGCAGCTGATGCAGTACTTCTTTGTACAGGTGGTTACGGAAACGCTTACTTCCTATCTTCAAATGCTATGTCATCAAATGGTTCAGCAGCTTGGAAGGCCTATAAGAAAGGTGCAATGTTTGCTAACCCATGTTTCACACAGATTCACCCTACTTGTATTCCACAGCACGGCGAAAACCAATCTAAGCTTACTCTTATGTCAGAGTCACTTAGAAATGATGGTCGTGTATGGGTTCCAAAAGCTAAAGGTGATAAGAGATCTCCAAACGATATTCCAGAGGAAGAAAGAGATTACTATCTTGAAAGAAAGTATCCTTCATTTGGTAATCTAGTTCCTCGTGATGTTGCTGCAAGAAATGCAAAGCAAGCAGTTGATGCTGGACAAGGTGTTGGACACACAGGAGTTGCTGTTTATCTTGATTTCGCTGACGCGATTAAGAGAGATGGACTTGAAGCAATTAAAGAAAGATACGGTAACCTCTTTGATATGTATGAAAGAATTACTGATGAAAACCCATATTCAGTACCAATGATGATCTACCCTGCTGTTCACTACACAATGGGAGGTCTATGGGTAGACTATAACCTTATGACAAGTGTTCCTGGTTGTTTCGCTCTAGGTGAAGCTAACTTTTCAGATCACGGAGCTAACAGACTAGGAGCTTCAGCTCTTATGCAAGGTCTTGCAGATGGATACTTTGTTATTCCATATACTTTAGGTAACTACTTCTCTTCTGAGAAAATGATGGGACATAAAGTAACTACTGACCACGCTGAATTTGATAAGGAACTTTCTAAATCTAAAGAAAGATTTACAAAGCTTCTTTCAATCAATGGTTCAAGATCTGTTGATACTTTCCATAAAGATCTTGGAAAAGCTATGTGGGAATATGTAGGAATGGCAAGAACAGCCGAAGGCCTACAAAAAGGTATCACCAAGATTCAACAAATTAGATCTGAGTTCTGGAAAGATGTTAAAGTTACTGGAACACCTGAAGGAATCAACGTTGAGCTTGAAAAAGCAAACAGAGTTGCTGATTTCCTAGAGATTGGTGAACTAATGGCCAGAGATGCTCTAACTAGAAAAGAGTCTGCAGGTGGTCACTTTAGAGACGAATATCAAACAGAAGAAAATGAAGCTAGAAGAGATGACGATCAGTATTGTCACGTAGCTGCATGGGAATATACTGGAGACGAAAAAGAGCCGATCAGAAATATTGAAGAGCTTAGTTTCCCTAACGTTCCACTTTCTCAAAGATCTTACAAGTAAGGGTAGAGGTATATTATGAGTCAAGATAATAAAGATATGACATTAAACTTAAAGATTTGGCGTCAATCAAATACAAAAGATAAAGGTCAAATGGAAGACTATGCTCTTGCAAATGTTTCTCCTGATGCTTCTTTCCTAGAGATGCTAGATCAGTTAAACGAAGACCTAGTAGAAAAGAATGTTGATCCAATCGCATTTGATCACGACTGTAGAGAAGGTATCTGTGGTATGTGCTCTCTTATGATTAACGGTCAAGCTCACGGTCCTGAAGCAGAGACAACAACTTGTCAGCTTCACATGAGAAAGTTCAACGACGGTGATACTGTTGTTATTGAACCATTTAGAGCTAGAGCATTCCCAGTCCTAAAAGACCTCATGATTGATAGAACAGCATTTGACGATATTATTGCTGCTGGTGGTTTCACTAGTATCAATACTGGTAACGC
Organism: Bacteriovorax sp. MedPE-SWde; assembly: GCA_001874305.1. Classification (GTDB taxonomy): domain Bacteria; phylum Bdellovibrionota; class Bacteriovoracia; order Bacteriovoracales; family Bacteriovoracaceae; genus Halobacteriovorax_A. Next base: position 111,602 of record MPCU01000002.1, read on the forward strand.
TCAAGATGCTAACTCAATACTAGTTCCAAAAGAAGATGCTGACCTTGCAATGGATGCTGCATCTTGTATTGGTTGTGGAGCATGTGTTGCTTCATGTAAGAATGCATCTGCAATGTTATTTGTATCTGCAAAAGTTTCTCAACTAGCTCTTCTTCCACAAGGAAAGGCAGAGTCTGAGCAACGTGTACAAAACATGGTTAAGAAGATGGATGATCTTGGTTTCGGTAACTGTACTAACGAAGCTGAGTGTGAAGCAAGTTGTCCAAAGGGAATCGATATCTCTAATATCGCAAGAATGAATAGAGAGTTCCTTTCGGCCGCTGTTACTTCTAAAACAAAGCCAACTGTTTAAGATTTTTATGTAAATTACCATATAAATTAAGACCGTCGTATGACGGTCTTTTTTTATGCTATAATTTGAGAATGAAAAAAATACTTATCCCCCTACTCTTTAGTCTAAATATTTTTGCGATCTCTCCTGGGGATAGAGCACCAAACTTCACTCTTACAAATCAAGAATCTCAATCAATTTCACTTGAAGATTTTCGAGGAAACTATGTCATCTTAGAGTGGTATAACTTTGGTTGCCCCTATGTTAGAAAACATTATGACTCTAAGAATATGCAAGAAACGCAACTTGAAGCGCTATCAAAAGAAAATGTGACATGGCTTTCTATAACTTCATCTGCTAAATCAAAACAAGGATTTATCAAGAGTCCTAAACACGCAAAAGAAAGATTAAAGTACGAAAGGTCAAACGCTCAACACCTTCTAAATGATTCCTCAGGAAAAGTTGGAAAGCTCTACGATGCACGCACAACTCCACAAATAGTAATCATTAATCCAGCAGGTACAATTGAGTATATTGGTGCAATAGACAGTATCGCGAGTGCAGACATGCAAGACATAAAGAAAGCTACAAACTATGTTAAAAGCTCTCTTAGCTCTTTATACAGTGGAAAGAAGGTTAAACCTTCAAAGACTAGACCATATGGATGTAGTGTTAAGTATTAAAGAAATAGGTCTATTATAATTTACTACATGAGCTAAGATATTTTTGTCGATATTTAGAGTCCTGCATAACAAGCTTGAAGCCCTTATCAAAGAGCTTCTTATATCTCTCAGCATTTTTACTCTTACGTGAGAACAAGAGATAGCCCTTAGTTATAACTGCAGGCAAATGGTGCTTAATAATATTAGATCGTATCTCTTCAGGTAAACCCTTAAGGTACTTCTCCCCTGTCTTCCCAGAGATGATAGTAACGTCACCACGTTTGCTATTTAGTAGTCTAAAGTTTTGTTTTTCATCATTAGAGACGATTGTTTTAATCTTGTATCTTTCTATCGCTGACCAGAACTCTTTTGTGTATGTATAACCATGGTTTAGAATAATTTTCTTATTCTTGAGGTCACGATAATCCTTCCAATCAAAAGTGTCCTTTTTTCTACCAAAGAAAAATGACTCCTCTATAGAGACATGATTATCAGAAAAAATAAAATCCTTTCTTCTATCAGGTCGATCAAACTAATAAGCAGTAGCATCAAATTGCCCGGCCTTTGCTAATTCATATGCTCTCTTCCATGGAAAGAAAGTATATTGAACAGTAATTCCCTGGGTTTTAAAAGAATCTACAATTAACTTTCCAACACAACCGTACTTCTCTTCTGTTTTAGATATATAAGGGGGCCATTCACCAGTTGCAATAACAAGAGTCTTACCCGAGGCATCAGACAAAGAAGTAAGAAAAATAAATAGAGATAGAATAAATTTAATCACTTAAAATTTATTTTACAATTAGACTATTAGTTACTGATTCAACACCATCAATAGAGATTGCAATTTTTTCTGCAAGTTCTTTTTCAGAAGCAGAATTTACAAAGCCGCTTAGCTGTACATTATTCTTATACGTAACTACTTTTATATTAATTGAACTTAATGATTTCTCTTTTACCATCATAGTTTTAACTTTAGTTGTAATCGTCGCTGAATCAATAAACTGACCAGTGCTCTCTGATTTATTAGAACTAGAGCAAGATATTAGAAAAAGCCCTAAGAAAAGAAGTGTGAATATTTTTTTAAAGTTCATTAAATTACCTTTCGTTTTTTTCATAATGATATCATATAAGTTATTGAGATCAATTTATTTTGCATACCAACACACCGGACGAAGGCCATCTTCTAAACCAGCAATGTATGTATCAAGACGGCACTGTGGATGAGGATGTTCTAAGTTGGTTTCATCAACAACAGTAAGGTCTGGTGTTGATCTCTGTGGAATTTTCACACGCCAGTTGTTAGCAAGAAATCTCGCCACATTATGAATCGACTTTTCAATTCTTTCTTCTAGATTTATTTCTGAGCGCTGACTCAAGGCCCTTCTCAAGCATGACCTTGTCGCAAAGTAATCGGCTTGCCCTTCAACCGAGACTCTATCGTTTTCACGTTTAAATGGTCGATCTCCATAGAGGTGTCCTAATTCATGGCAGATAATCAAAATCAAAGCGTCTTCATCTATTTCTCTTCGATGCGCCATTCCTCTATAAATTAAAACCTGAGCACTCTTATCCCATCTTCTGGCCAATGCCATATCTGCAGTTGAATCAATCCAGTCCCCATAAATGACTAAGCTTTCCTCATTGGCCTCAGCTAAGAACTGAAACTCTGCCTGCATATATTTTATTATTCTTTTGAACTTTATCTTTGAAATTACAGGGTGCTTAGTTGTCAGATTTCGAGATTTTTCAAAAGAGGCCTGAGCTTGAATTACAAATAGAAGTATAAGAAGTATTTTCATAAGAATATTCAACACTATTAGTATCAAATTGTACAAGAATAGCTCTATAACGCGATGTAGCTACTGACAAAAGGGACTTTCTCTGTAATTATACTGGCATGTTAATTTACTCTAAGACAACTGAGACATTTCTAAGAAGAATTCGAACTTTAGCAAAGTCGATCATGGCGATCGAAATGGGTCTTAAGTTTTCAGGAAAAAGGGTTCTAATTAACGGAGTTTACTATCCTTTAAATTTTGTAGTTTGCGAATCTAAAACAATCTTAGGTCTCTATGATCCAAAACTCTTTCAAGTAGCACTTAATAAGCAGCTTATGTTTGAAGTCAGTGAAGATATTTTGAAAAATGTACTAAGACACGAAATTGCTCACTTTATGGTGGCGGTAAATCACAAGTATACTAAGCAAGATCACGGAGTAGAATTTCGCTCAATCTTTGAAAAGTATAATTGGAATAGTACTTTCTCAAAGTCTCAAATTGATCTTTCTAAAAGTGTACAAAGAGATGAGAAAGAAAAAAAGTTACTCGACAAAGTTGATAAACTTTTAAACTTGGCGACTTCATCAAATGAGCACGAGGCGCAATTGGCAACTCAAAGAGCTAATGACCTTATGCTAAAGCATAACCTTAACTCTTCCCATAAGAGTGATGACGAAGTCTCTCATGTATTAAGAGTTATGGAATATTCGCGCAGAAGTGCAAAGCACGATGGTATCTATGAGGTTCTAAAAGAATTTCATGTCCACCCTATTTTTAATCAAGGCCATGGTGGAGGATATCTCGAGGTAATAGGTTCTAAAACTAATATTCTTCTCGCTGAGTATATTGCTCACTTCATTGAGCGTGCAATAGAGGAAATTTGGAAAGAAGTTAAGCTAGAAAACCCTAAAATAAAAGGAACTGTAGCTAAGAACTCTTTTACTAGAAGTTTTTGTAGTGAAGTCGCCAAGGGAATTAAGAATTCTAATAGCGAAGAAAATCAAAGTAGTAACCGTGAAATTGTCACAATAATGAATGAGCTGCAAACAAAAGTTGAAAGGGTATATCCGAGATTAAGAGTTAGCTATTCAAAGGCCAAGAAAGATAAGAATGCTGCAAGCATTGGCTCTAGCAAGGGCAAGAACTTCAAAATTAATCCAGCGATTAAGAATAAAGGCAGATCTTCAACACTTTTATCTTGGCTAAAATAGCCGACTCTTTTGTCATAAATTAAATAACTTACGGAAATAACGTACATCTTAAAAAGATTAAGATATTTTTATATAATATTCTGAAATACCTATTATATTTTATATTGGTAAAAGGAACTCTATGGCCAAAGTAAATAAAAAGAAGAAAGTAGATCAACTAGTGACTTCGTGCTCTATGGTATTTAAGAGTTATCTTTATGATGTTGTGATCTCTAAAAATAAGGCCAATCTTTGGCACTTTACAGCTACCAAGAAAGATAAGAAGTATGTAGTTTACTGTGCCCCAGAACTCGCAAAAGTTAAGGGTATAATCAAGGTAGCACTTAAGAAAGTTCCAAAAGGGTCAAAGCTTGTAGTTGTTTGTCCGAACCATACTGAGGACGATAAGAAGACAGCCGAAGAAAATGAATACACTCTAATTACTCTAACAAAAATAAAAGATTATGGAACTGAAATGCTTGAAGCAAAATCGAGAGATACTGTTGCTTAGACTTCTTTTTTGTCAGGTCCGTAAACCCACTTGTGCTGCTGACCAATTACTCTAAACATTCCACCATAGCTCTCATTAAGGTTTTGAATATTTTGAAATCTCTCCATCGGAAATTCTTCATTTGGTTCATAACAAGGTGTTAGTACCCAAGGAAAGTCCATTGTATCGGACTGGGCCAAGACTTGATTGTAAGCATCTAGAGTCGCTTTAAAGTCCCTTTCATCAGCAATGACTGCTTTTATTTGAAACTTATTCTTGTACTGCTGGTTTAGTCTTACAAGATTTTCGACACGAGTTTTCACTCCTGTCGAAGGTGTTTTAAAATCAAAACTTATATAATCTATAATATCAAAAATTGAATCAACAAGCCTTACTCCGGCGGCCTCAACATTTACGAACCAACCCTTCTCTTTTAAAAACTTTGAAAGTTCTAAAACTTGTTTCTCATGTTTTGGGTGTAGTGGATCACCACCTGTAATTGAAACTCTTTTAATCTTTCCACCGTACGACTCTTCAAGAACTCTTTGCCATACTTCCTCTAAAGAAATCTCTTCACCAGAAAAGTCCCAAGTATCCATCGAGTCGCAATTGATACAACCAATGTTACAGCCCTGGAATCGAACGAAGACCTGAGGCGCTCCAATATGGACTCCCTCTCCTTCAGTTGCTCGATAAATGGCATTAATTAAATACTTAGTGTTCATAATTTATAAAATTTCCCTTAGTCTAGCGCCCTTATAGCACAATTTTAGAAGATCGCATACACAACAAAGTTCAAACTAGTAAGTCCTACAGGGTTTGCGACCTCAGATATCCTCGACTATACTAAATGCATGGATATAGACGCTGTATTTAACAATATTATTACTGACTTAAAGGACGGCAAGCGCCCTTTAGTTAAACTCTCAGAAGCTGATCTAAAGCACCTGAGCGAGAAATGGTCCTCAATAAATAACACTAAGAATTGGGACGAACTCTTCAAGATCCTTTGTATACTGGACAATACGACGTCCCTAAGCTCTTTATTTACAGAAGAAATAAATAGAACACTAACTGAATCAAAAGATGCTCAAACGCTTGTGCTGGTTCTTGGGGTCGCTAGAAAGCATATTATAGATGAATCCCATAAGCGTGGTGAACGTATAAAAATGGACTTTATTAACGTTCTAAAGTCGTTCTTAGGTCATGACAACCCAGAAGTACTAGAATGGACTCTAAGGCTCATAGAGGGCCTAGGCTCGCAATCTATAATTCTTAAAAATGATGTACTTAACGCAAAACCAGGCTTCATGGCGATCTTCAACGAACACAAGAAGGCCGCAAAGCAAATTATTGAATTACTAGAAAAGAGATGGACAAGATGACTGAACCTACATTTGATGCTCAAACTCAATTTGAAACCCTTAAAAATGCTAAAAATGCTGTTGAAGAGAGAATGTATACGCCAACTCCAGAGGCAGAAATAAAAGTACAGATTCTTCCAGATAAGTCAGTTTCCCCAGCAAAATTTATTGCTAATAAAACAATGCCTGGAACATTTCGTGCACACCCTGTAACGATACGCGCAATGAGACAGGATCTCTTCGCTGGGGCCAATAACGAGCTGTTTGCGGACCTAGAATATAATATTCACTGTAGAGGCTGTAAAACAGTCATAGATGTCCAATTCTGGAAATTCTGCCCATTTTGCGAAGAGTCCTTTCCGAAGGACCTCCCCAAGCCACTGAAATCACATGAGCTGTAACTCTTTGTAAGAAAATACCTTTTCCTAACCAATAAAAATACCTGTAGATTCGTATGCAACACAACACACACGTATAACAACACACATTGCGACCTTTATAGACTTAAAGTAGTTGCACGAGACATGGGGAGTAGAAGAATGGTAAGACCAAATTCTTTTCTATCTGATGAACAAATCAAAACACTTAAGGATAAACTTCTTGCTGATCAAGAACTAATCCGTAACAAGCACAGTAACAAAGACCAATACTGTATGGACAAGAGTGAGCTTTCTGATCCTGTTGATGAAGCGAGTATTAATACTCAAACTTCTCAAGAGATTCGTTTCAGAAATCGTGAGAACTTCTATGAGAAGAAGATCATTAAAACTCTGGCTAAAATCACTAAAGGTGACTACGGCCTATGCAATGAATGTGATGCAGAGATTTCTTTTGAAAGACTTGTTGCTAGACCAACTGCAGAGCTTTGTATTTCTTGTAAAGAAGAAGCCGAGCATGCTGAGAACAACAATGCATTTAAGAGACGTTCTAAATCTCTTGGTAAAACAATCGCTGAAATCGGTAAAAGATAAAAAGATGGCTTCCTTAGGGAAGCCTTTTTTATTTCTTGAATGATAGTGATTCAAGAAAGACTGAATCACCTACTGGATGTTGCCTCGTTACAAGGTCTACTATCCTTGCACTCTTATTAGACTGAAGTAAATTTCTCACCTTAAAAACTTCAACACCTTTATTTTCAAAAGTAATACTATAAATATCTCTAAAGAGAACTTCAGTTGTAGTTACCACTACACCTTGCTCCTCTAGTTCATCAACAATTCCTTCAATTGTATTTCCTTCTGCCGGCGCCACCATAAGTCTGTTAGCAACAACTCCATCACAAATCCCCTCTTCACCATCGGCAAGATCTAGATCCTTAAACAGAAACTGCTTTCCATTAAATTGAGACCAAGTACAAAGCTGGGCCTTCTCTGTCTTTACACGAAAGACAATTCTTCCACCCATACCAGAACAGTGAAAATAAGGTTCAATCCCTTCGATTTCAGTAGGAGAAACACCCTTATCATGTAAGAAGTTTACTAACTCCTCTAGCCTTGAGCGATAGAGAGAATAACTGGTCCCTTCATTAAAAGAGGCCACTTGGACATACTCTCCCTTATTGGAAACCCAACAAGATCCCTGTGAAAGACTTTGAACTTCAGAAGCACTTGAATAACTGGCCATAAAGCAGACCAAAACTATCAACATTTTTCTCATACCTATATAGTCGGTTTTATATTTCCGAACTTTACACTCAGGTATAAGTTTTATAAAAAAAATCTATGGAAAATGAATATAAGCTTATAGAAGAAGTAGTGAGATCCTTTTACGGAGTCGCAATAAACGATGTATTTATTGGCTATCACTTTAGAAAGATCAATAATTCCAGTACATTAGAGAGCAGCCTTGGAGAATTTGAGTCTCATATCCCAAATGTTGTCGACTTTTGGGCAACTCAACTTATAAGCGGCCATCAAAGAAGAGAAAATGGACCAAATATCCTTAAACTTCACGAATATCTGAAAATAAGAAAGGGAGAACTTGGAAGGTGGCTCCTTCTATTTAGGGAAAAATTAAGCGAATTTAATAGTAAGGACCCCGAGTTTATTGGGCTCTGGTCAAAGAAAGTTGATACTTTTGAAAAAGCATTTAACGAATACTACTTCTAATTACAGTCTTCAGGTTTTTTAGGGTTCTTTGCATCCCAAACTTTTTTTACGAAATCTTCAAGTACCGGCTCATCAGTAACATCATCAAAGAGCCAATTTCTAGTATAGTACTGATTAAGCTTAAGTGCGGCCTTACATGCATAACCACTATTGTGAAACTGAACAACTACCATCTCTACCAAACGAATTTTGAAACGCTTGGGTGAATTTTTAATACAGCCTTCAAAGTAGTGATCGCAACTAAGACTTCTAGAAGGGTCTACAATACGTACCTCTTCCACTTTAGGATCAAAGCGAGTTGCCATCATATACATGTCTATTGGGGTATAAATCTCTTCTTTAGAACAAGAAGTAAAACTGAGGGTCGTCAAAAATAGTGCTATAAAAACTAACAAGTCTTTCATAGCACTATATTAACATAAGTTATTTCTTTTTGTAGCGTGGTGTATTTTTAGGCTTATTATCTCTTCTTTCTACTTTCTTCTTTGTTCCAGGACCTTGTTTTTGTCCACCAAATGCATTCTTCTTAAGAGTGATAGAATCAATCTTTAAAGATGACTGACCTTGAATAGCTTCGTTAATTTTCTTAATTAACGGCTGGTCTTTTCCAGTAACAAAGTTGAAAACCTTACCAAATGCTCCTTGTCTACCAACACGTCCACTTCTGTGAACATAGTAAACAGCTTCAAATGGAAGATCGTAATTAAGAACCCATGCAAGTCCTTTAATATCAATACCTCTAGCGGCCATATCTGTTGAAACAAGAATCCCCTTCGTGCTTCTAAAATCTGCAAATGTCTGCTTTCTAGCAGGAGCAGTCATATCACCATGAAGTACATAGATCTTCTTATTAGGAAATTGCTTCTTTAAGTTATTATATACTTCTTGCGCCTTACCTTTTTGGTTAATGAAAACAACTCCACTTCCCTTGGCCTCTTGCTTTAAGAAAAGTTCAAGCATTTTGTTCTTTTCTAAATAGTTTAGTGCAATATTAAAAGTTTCAATATGTCCTACAAGAGCGTGTGCTCCTTGGCATACAACATCATCAAATTGATAACCTGAAAAGAAGTCATTCTTTAAACCATTAAAGTCTGGCCCCATTGTCGCTGAGTAAAGACAAGCTTGAGTCATACCTTTGAAATGCTTTCTGATTTCTTTAAGCTCAGTCATGAAACCCATGTCCATCATCTGGTCAGCTTCATCAATGATAAAGTATTCAAGGTTTTCTAGAGATATCTCTCCTCTATTAAGCATTGATTTAATACGACCAGGACCACCAATAAGAACATCGATAAAATCACCTTTAATTGACTTAACTTTGTCCCCACCAAGTGCTTGGCGAATTCTTAATTTAGCATGGTGAGTAATCTTCTTTGACTCTGTAAAAACTTGTGTTGCAAGCTCTTTGATTGGAACAAGAATAATTGCTCTAGGCTTTCCTCTATGTGACTTTGTAGTCGCTTCGGAATGCTTAAGTCCTTGAACAAGTGGAAGAAGGTACGAAAATGTCTTACCAGTTCCTGTTTTTGCCAGAACTGAGATATTCTTACCTTGTACAAACTCAGGGATTGCCTTAATCTGAACGTCCGTAGGCTTCTTTAGACCATTCTCTTTAAAGAAGTTTCCAAATAACTCTACATCTAAAATATCAACAAATTCTTTTGCCATAACTGCTCCACTAATGCTTTTTAATCTCCAATACCTAACACATTAACTTCGCTAGGACTAGCGCACCGTGAAATTAAGTAACATTATCTTACAGTAACAAAAACTTACTGAACAAATCCGTTATTTTTATAGTAAAATAAGATAGTTACAAATCCAAAAATTGAGCAATTATGAGCACGGAAGCTTCATTACATATTACAAATCAAAGTGGTTCTCAAGAGTGCCATCTTGAAAAGGCCATTTACCTTCTTTTTATTGATGGTGAAATCAGTACATCAAAGGCCGATGGTCCTGTAAAGATCGAACTCTCCGACGGTATCGTCACAGTTAAGATCCAAGATGATGTTGAAAATGCGACCTTCAGTGGACACCCACTAAGAAAAGGTGCCATTTACTTTCTCGAAGATGATGACAGTCTCAACTTTGGAGACTCGATTGTAAAACTTCTCTCTAGCTCAACTGAAGTCTCTACTCAAGAATCAGCGACAGAAGAAGCAGCCGAGGACGAAGATGACCTTGATCTCTTTGAACTTCACGCCACAGACTCTTCAGAAGATACAGAACCAGAAGCGCCTATAGCTGCGACAGCGCAAGCTGCTCCGGCCAAAGCAGACAGCGACTTACTAAATGAAGTAAATGAGCTTATCTCAAAGAATGATAACGAAGACAAAACAGAAGAATCTTTCCAAATTCCTACACAGGACTTACTAGCAAAAGAGGAAGAAGATATTGAGTTTAGTATTGGTGACAATACTCCAAGTCAAGAAGTCACAAGAACTTCAATAGCTATTCAAGACTTATTAAAAACTCACAATAAGAAGAGCGGAAATATCCCGCCACCCTCTAAAAAGAATAAGCAAAAACTAGAAGCGGCCAGAAAGAAACAAAAACAAAGCAAGCTTAAGAAAAAAACTCAAGCCGATAATGACCTAGACCTTGATGGCGCTGCAAGGTTTAAGGTTACAGAAAAAACACAAGGAAAGAAAAAAAATAAAATTATAAAGATAGATATTCCAACAGATAATCTCGTTGGACCAATAGTTAGGATTCTTTGCACTTTTTCTAATCTTGCCATTGCATTCTTTGCCCATCGCTACATTGATCTAGCACCGATAAAGCAATTTCAGGATTTCTACGGAAATAAAATAAATGACCTGCTCCAAGCAAATCAATTATCTCCTCTACCTCAAGACGTATTTCAAATAGCATTTATCTACATATCAATTGAGCTAATTTCAAGAATACTATTTTCAGTTTCCCTTCCGCTTTTTTTAAGTGGAGGAACCAACTATGGAAACTTTTTAACATCACGAATTAAGGCCGTTATAAAGCTTCCATTAGACCTCTTCTCTGTAGTATGCCCTATTGGTGAAATACCGGTACTCTTTGGAAAGCGCAGCCTTAAAGAAGTTCTCACTCTAAGCCAAACAAGATACAGAAGCTTATTCTTTAAAAGAGTTTCACTATTTATTATTCTTATAACAACAATCTTCTATAGCTATGCTGAGATCTTTATCAAGAATGAAAGGTATGACTTCTTTACTCCTAAATACACGATCTCAAACTACACAGATGCAAAAGCGGCTAAACTCTCAAGCCTATCTCTAGCAAAAGGTGTTGTGCAAAGCTATCACATAGATGGAACAAACCAAGATCGTCCATACTTTGTTCTCTTACATAAAGAGAATAATTCAGCAGTTGAATATAGAACGATTAACAAATATAGCATCAAGAAGGTATTTGGTGATTTAAAGAAAACAATACCATTTTTTGAGTTTAGATTTCCATTTTTAAATCAGTACCTTGAAGACACTAAGGGTAATAATAAAGTCCGAGATGATGTTCTAACATTCATAAGAACAGGAGAGCTAACAAATTTAAAATCAAAAAGTCTTCTCCTTAACTTTGCTCCCCTCGTTGCAAACGAAGGACATAACTTTTTTAGAAGACTAAATATCAAGGCAGATACTTTTACGACAATCAATGAGTATTATCGAATTTATAAATACAAAGGCGACTACAACTCAATCTATATTTCAAACGATAGTATAATTACATTTGCGATTACAGCAACAGATGAGATTTCAAAGAAAATCGTTGATCAAATCCACTTTGAGCCTGAAGAGGACGGTGGACTAAAAACAAGCTTTGACTCAGGATCAACTGAACAAAACCACATTACCCCTCGCCTTGAGGAAATGACAGGTACTATTCATAGCTCAATCCTTAAGAACTACAAGGCCTTAAACGAGAAAAAAGTACCAGCAGGCTTTTAAAAATACGAAAGACCTGCTAAAAACGAAGAAATCACAATTTTTTCGGGTATTTATATGAGAATTCAAGACCAAGTAAAAGAACACTTTAGCTTCGAACTTGTCCATGTTGACAAGAAAACAGGAGCAAGAGCAGGAGTAATTAAAACTCCTCATGGAGATATTCCAACTCCTGTCTTCATGCCAGTTGGGACACATGGTGCTGTAAAAGCACTTACTCCTAACTTTCTAGAAGACCTCGACACAAAAATAATTCTATCAAATACATATCACCTACATCTATCACCAGGTTCAAAGATTGTTGAAAAGGCCGGTGGACTTCATAAGTTCATGCACTGGAACCGTCCAATTCTTACTGACTCAGGTGGCTTTCAAGTATTCTCTCTACAAGGAAAGAGTATTAAAGAAGAAGGTGCAGAATTTAAAGACCATAAAGGAAAGACAATTATGCTCTCTCCTGAGACTTCTATCCAAATTCAGCAAGAACTTGGAAGTGATATCATGATGGCCTTTGATGAGTGTATTCCTTATCCAGCGACTAGAGATTATACAAAGACTTCAATTGATAGAACTCACAGATGGCTTGATCGTTGTATCGAGACATGGACTAACCCTAAGCAAGCGCTCTTTGGTATCATTCAAGGTTCAACTTATGATGACTACAGAAAAGAATGTATTGACGAGCTAGTAAAGAGAGACCTACCAGGTTATGCAATTGGTGGAGTATCTGTTGGTGAAGGTCATGACCTCATGGAGAAAATTGTAAAATACGCTGCTCCAAAAATGCCTGCAGACAAGCCTCGCTACGTAATGGGTGTTGGTAATCCAGAAGACTTACTTATGATCTGGGAAAATGGTGCAGACATGAGCGACTGTATAATACCGACCAAGTTTGGTAGAGGTGGAACACTCTTTACTAATAGAGGAAAAATCAGAATCAAGCATAAGAACTACAGAAGAGACTTCTTCCCTATTGAGCCAAACTGTAAGTGTTACTGTTGTAAGAATTTTACAAGAGCATATGTAAAACACTTATTTGATTCAAATGAAATTCTAGGGCAAATCCTAGCGACGATGCACAATATTGAATTCTATAAATCAATGGCAGAAGGTGCGAGAGAAGCAATCCTTGAAGATCGCTACAGTGAGTGGAAGGAAGCTTTCCTTGCAAACTACACTAAGGATGAAGATAAAAGTCCTAAGGGCCCAAAAGGTTCTAAAGGTAAAGACGATAAAAAGAAAAGTAGAAGAAATAAATAAAAAAAAGGCCCCGAAGATGGGGCCTTTTTTATTATGCTTGTTCTATTGCAAGATCAATTATTTTAGTTAGTTTTTCTAAGTTTTCAAAACTAACATTATGAAAGAGAGAAATCCTAAACTGATTCTTTCCTAACTTTCTATAAGCATCAATTCCGTAAACGGCCTTTTGGGATTCAAGAACCTTGATTAAATCCCCTGCAGGATATTTATCATCAACATCAATACATGCTACCGCTGTAGATCTATCTGATTCACCTTTTACATAAGTATCGAGGTATGGTTTTTCTTGGGCCCAAGAATAAAGCATATCGGCCTTCTTCTGTGCATATTCAATTGCTGAAGAATAACCCCCCTGTGAGTTCATCAATTTTACTTGTTCATTTAAGAAGAAGATCGTTGAGATACTTGGAGTATTATATGTTTGGTTTTTTATAGAGTTTGTAATTGCAAGATCCCAACTCATAATCGTTGGAATATATCTATCAAGCTCAGCAATTTCTTGAGATCTCTTAATGGCCTTTGGAGACATGATCGAAACGAAGAATCCACCTTCAGAAGCAAAAACTTTCTGTGGTGAAAAGAAGAACACATCTGTTTTTGAAATATCACATGGTATTTGACCTGCACCAGAAGTTGCATCAACAGCAAGAATCGTATCTGCATCAACCTCAGGAAGATCAATATTTTGAACACCTGTTGAAGTTTCATTTAAAGTCATTGCAATAAAGTCAGAACCATCAACATTTGATGCCTTACTTCCATGACCGTAGTCACCTGCAATATTCTCTGATTCAATCCATGGAATATTAGCATGGGACTTATACCACTTAGAAGAGAACTCTCCACATGTAAAATGTGAACTCTTCTTTCTTACAAGACCAAGTCCAATCATATCAAAAAGAAAGGTTGCTCCACCATTTCCAATAACAATTTCATAATCAGAAGGTACATTAAAGAATGTTCTAATCCCTTCTTGCATTTCCTTAACAAGGTTTTTAACAGCAGGTTTTCTGTGACTTGTTCCTAGTAGCTCTGTTCCAGTCTCTGCAAGTTTAGTCATAAACTCAACAGGAACTAAAGATGGACCACTTCCAAATCTTGGATCAGTTGGTCTAAGTTCTTGCGGGATGTTAAAATTTTCAAACATATATCTTCCTTCTTTAAGTGTTTCAGTGACATTTTATGAAAAAAGGAGCTCTTTGCATATGTAAAAGTTGTTGCCACATCCAAGACATCTTGAAAATATATTGAGATGAAAATATTCAAAATGATTTTAGTCCTGGTGGTGACAATAAACGCCCACAGCGTATTTTTTAAAAGCTGGTCAATTGGAGGCGGGACTGTTTCCGAGCAAATTGGACAAGTACAAGAGGATCTTGATGGTGAAACAAATGGACTAGAATTTAATCCATTTGCAAGGATCACAACAATCTCAGATTCATTCTTTGGCCATGATCTTATTAGTGAGTTTGGTATAACAACTCCAAGAAGTAGTCGTGATAGTGATGTCACGACAATGAACTATTGGCTCAATTTTCTCTTTTCAAAAGACTATGGATTTATAAGACCTCAGTATGGTGCGGGAATGTACTTCACGAGACTCAGCATGGATGGAACTCCTCAGGACCTATCTAACGGTGGAGATCCTCAGACATTTCAAACACCAAACGGGTCGGCCATAGCAGGAAATATTACTCTTATCCTTGGTCTTGATATCGATCTCCCTCAAGAGCTATATTTTAACCTTCAAGCAATGGTTCTTAACCCAGAAGATAGTGTCGAGCGTGCATTTAATATATTGGCCTCTATTAATTATGATCTAGGAATGTAAGATGAAAAAAATATTACTACTTCTCTTAATCTCAAGTTACACATATGCTTTCACACTAGTAGGAAGTTCAATTGCCGTTTTTGAAGAAGGTGACATTACTGTTAACGTTGGCGCCCAAGCGTGTACAAACGTTACAGATTCTCCTGACGAACTCCTCAATCTTGTCAGTGAAGCAACAGAGAAGTTTTGGAATAGGGTTTCTACGAGTGAGTTAGAGCTTCAAGTAGGATCACTGCAAACTATTTCCGCTTCATTTTACACAGATCAAATTTGTAGCTCAGGTGCCGGTTGTGTTCCAGCAGTAAGCTCGGGAATCTTAATAGTCTGTAATAGTAATACAACAACATTTAATTCCGCGTCTAAGCTTGCCGTTGCACTTCCTAACAATGTCTCGGGAAGTAATATAGTAGGTGCTATAGTTGCAATCAACGATGCTGCAGGTACTTCATTTAATACACAAACTAGAGAAGAGAAAATCTCTGTTCTCGCACATGAAATAGGACATGCGTTTGGACTTGGTCATTCTAAATTTAAAGACTCTCTTATGTTCCCGGCAAATCAATCAGGTAGAACAAATCTAGGTAGAGATGACTGGGATGGGGCCACTTTCCTCTATCCTAAAGAACAAGGGCCAATGGGACTTTGCGGTACTACTACTGACGTAAGTAAGTCTGGGCCAGGTAATTATCCTACTGTACTACTTTTATTATTTGGATTATTTCTTATAGGTAACCAAATTATGAGAGGTAAGAAGCTTTTTGTTAAAATAAATTAATAATTATCAATTTATTTCCCTTAAGTTTTTGAAAATATGTCCGAAAAGGTAGTTGATATGAAAACTACCGGAATGAAAGTTATATTTTTAATTATTGGACTCTTTATCTTTAAGATATCTGTTGCGGATACTGTAAGATTAAATCAAAATCAAAAGACGTCTTCAGTTAGAATTGGAAAATAGCCTCGAAAAGAGCTCACCTCTTTCAATATAATTTTTAAATTGATCAAATGATGGAAATGCTGGCGAAAACAGTAGCGTTCCTCCTTTATCCTTACTCATTTTATCTACTTCGACCTTGAGTTTCTCAAGGGTCTCTACATATTCACAATCATATGTTTTACTAAGTGTTGATAATAGTGCCTGTCCCGACTCTCCAATAAGAAATACTTTTTCTATATTTTCTTTAAAAGGATCAAGTACTTCTACTCTACTGTCTCCCTCTCCTCTTAGCTGACCACCAAGAACTAAGGTAACACGACCTTCATCTTTTACACCGTTTAAAGCTGTTTCTGTCGCTTCCCAGTTAGTACTCTTTGCATCGTTAAAAACTTTTAATGATCTATATTCACCAATGAACTCTAATCGATACTCAACACCACTAAATGTATTTACTGCTGACTGTAGTGCTTTGTGAGATCCACCAAACTTTGTCCACATCTTATAGACCATATAGAGGTTCTTTAAATTATGTTCACCATAGATCTTTAACTGACTTAGGTCTAAAGTACTTTCAAGCTCTGACTTTATTTGAGAGATGTTTTCAAATGAAAGCTCTTCATAATCATTAACTTCAGGAGCAGGAAGCCCAAGCTCATCCCAAAGACCGATTGGCCAAAAAGAGAAGTCTCCATCGGACATATTCTTGAATATTTCTTTTTTAGCGTTAGCGTAGTCACTAAGAAGATTATATCTTTCACCATGGCTAAAAGTTATATTGAGAATTGATGCGACTTTAGGTCTAAAGTCACGAATCGACTCAAGTTGAAAACTTGAAAGTTCTAAGATAATTCCCCACGCTTGCTCACGGGAACCAGATAATCTCTCATATATATAATCACAAAATGGTGTTCCAATATTTCCACCAACAAAGTAAGGCCTTCCTTCATGTTTAAAACACTCTTCAAGAAAACTAACTGTCGTAGTTTTACCATTTGTTCCTGTGATTCCCATGACTGGCGCATCAGCGTATTGCCAGGCCAGCTCTATTTCGCACCAGATGGGAGCAGAGATACCTTCAAGTAGAGGTATTTCTCTAGCAATCCCCGGAGAGAGTATAATAAGGTCTGATGATTTAACCGCCTCAAAAGCGGCCGGATCATCTTGTGAAATAAGCTTATTTTCATCCATATGAGATAGAATTGGATTCTTACCCCAAAAACTCTTATCCCCTTGGCTAATAACATGAACATCTTTTTTTAAATGATTTAACAATCTTACAGCAGATAGCCCAGACTTCCCCATTCCAATAACTGTAATCCTATTATATTTATCCATAATATCACCCAAATGTTCATTCAATTTGCATTATTTCTTTAATAAAGATATTAACATTATCATGAACTATAGGGAACAATTTGACCAGATTTCAACGTTTTTAGCACCTCTTAAAAAGATGTGGGAAAACGAGATCCTATGTCTATACCCTAACGACCTTGACTGCTTTAACACTGAATGGATGAGGCAGCTAGCAAGTCTCAATGAAGAAGAATTATGGCAAGTTGACTGTCATGCAAACTACTCAGTTTTAAAAGAGAGTGAGTTTGCAAAATGGATAGAAACAATCCAAGAACTCTCAATAATTGAACAATCACAAAAGAATAAAACAACTGACCTTCCCGACTGGGCCTTTAATAAAGTAAAGGGGAAGAAGAGACACGAGATACTAATTCTCGCAGAAGTTTTTAAGAAGATCCAAGACGCAAAACCATTTTCACATCTTGTTGATATAGGTGGCGGTGTAGGTCACCTCGCTAGAATCATGGCACACTATAAGGGCATCGAATGTATCAGCCTTGACATAAATGAAGAGTTTCAAAAATTCGGAACAAAACGAATGGAGAAATATCCAAGGCCAAGTGGTGCAAAGGAAGTCTCATTTATAACTCATGATTTTACTGAGGAACTTGAAGGTGACCTCACAAAGAAAATATTTTCTAAAGATTCGTTCTCTCTTGGACTTCATACTTGTGGCCCTCTAGCAAATAGACATATTGATTGTGCAATAAGAAATGAGACAAGGGGTCTATTAAACTTTGGATGTTGCTATAATAGACTCGATCCCAAAACCGATATCAATCTCAGCTCACATGCTCAGGAAAATGGACTAAGAGGCCTAAATCACTTTAGCTTTACTCTTGCTACAAGAGGACACTCATCAATGAATTTTGAGGATTTTAAGCATAAGAGACGTGTGAAGAATTATAGATATGCTCTTCATCTTTTCTTACATGATGAGATGGGTATCAAAGGGTTAACACCAGTTGGTGATTCACATCAAAGAGATTACTGGGCAAGCTTCAGCTCTTACGCTCAAAAGAAACTTGATGGTAAAGAAATTAAGTATGATTGGAGCAGTGATCAGTTTGATGAATTTTATAGTTCTAAAGAGACTCAAGAAACACTTGATAAGTTATTCTACGCAAATATTATTAGGTGGCAGTTAGGTCGTATACTTGAATTATACATTCTCTTAGACAGGGTTCTCTATATACAAGAGCAAGGTAAGACACCTCAACTTCTTAAGTTCTTCGATGAAGAACTATCTCCAAGAAATATTGGTGTCCTCTTTACTGAATAAGAAATTACTTTCTATTAGCTATATACTGACAAGATTGAAATACAATCTTTTCTATCGTGTCTTCTGAGTGATCTGCATCACATTCCCACTCTGCAGGAATTCTTTCAACAATTACTGTCGCGGCACCTTTAGAAATCAGCTTACATGTTAGAAAAGATTCAAATATTGAAAGGTCACTACTAGGACATTTCTCTTCAATTTTTGTTACTTCTCTAAGGTCAGCTAAGATTGCTTCAGGATTCTCACATTTAAGAGATGTTGAAATTGTTTCTGTAGCAACTTCAATACCTTTTTCAGCAACAGTACACATTAGAGATGCCTGAGCTGAAAAAGTTAGAACACATGCTAAAATAATTTTCTTCATTACTTCCTCCGTGAAATATATGAATTATTATGATTTATTTAAAACTAAGTTCAATATTTTTAAATCTTCCCTCTCCAATTGAAGAAGAAGTAATTTCTTTATCATCTTGGAAATACTGATGAATGATTCTTCTCTCTTTTGCATTAAGAGGCTTTAGTTTTACAGGTGCTTTCGAAGAGATAACTTTCTCTCTCATCTTCTTTGCAAGATTTCTAAGCTTACCTTCATCAAAGTTAGACTTTGGTTTACCACCTGGTTTTCCATTTCTACTACCAGGCCTTCCACCCTTACCAGCGTTATCTCTTTGAATAAAAGATTTAACCTGAATTTTAAGAGAGCTTGGAATTTCAATTTTAGAAGCTAGGTAGTCTCTAATAACTTTATCAAGGAACTTTAAGAGTTCTCCATTATTTGAGAGAAGTGCATCCTGATCCTTCCCACTAAAGCTAACCATAAGACTATCTGGTCTATAAGAAATTTTAATATAGAGATTTAATCCTGCATTCTTAAGAGTCTTAATTAAAAATGGTAATAGAATTCTCTTATAGATTGGCTTAACAAAGAATTTATACTTATTCTTTCTAGCACCAAAGAAAATAAATCTCTTAGAACCCTTTTTAACAAGGTCATGTCCAAGAAGAACATTATCTTCAATATTTAAGCTCTTCATCGCTGTTTTCTTCGAACTTGGAAGATCGTGTGTTGAAAGCTCAATATGTTTCGCGGCACTACTATTAGTATGCTCGATACCACTTTTCATTATTAGTTCTTTAAAGCTAGAAATATCAACTGCTGGGATTTCTTGTCTTCTTGGCTTCTTATCTCTGTCAGCATATTTAGAAGGTCTTACCTTAAGAGTCTTTCTCTCAATGAATGGCTTTCTACAAATATCCTTTGCAAAGTCCGCTTCAGTGATTTCGATTTTTTCAATTTCATCTTCAACAAGTTTTGTAATTGGATCTAAGTACTCACAGTCCTCATGTGCACAGAAACTAATTGCGTGACCTTTTTCACCGGCACGACCAGTTCTCCCTATACGGTGAACATAGTTAGCAGCTTCTTGAGGAAGGTCATAGTTAATAACTAGTTGAACATTCTTTATATCGAGACCTCTTGCCGCAACATCAGTACAAACAAGAATAGTCGTCTTCTTTTCTCTAAAGTCTTTAATAAGTTGAGTTCTCTTACCTTGAGCAAGCTTTCCAGAAATAGGCATTGCCTTGAAGTCCATCATCTTTAACCATTCTGCAACAGTATGCGTTTGCATCTGAGTGTTACAGAAAACAATCGCGTATGGATCTTCTTCTTTTCTAAGTATATTTACAAGAAGAGGAAACTTTTCTTCTCGTGTAATCATTGCAAGTTTATGATCAATATTCTCTACAAGTAAGCTGTCGACATTAAGACGTAGCTCTTCAGGCATAGAACCAAATTTATAAGCCGTTCCTAAAACGTCTTGGTTACTAGTTGCTGAAAGCATTACTAGTTGACGATTGTCTTTTACTTTACCAAGCAGAAACTCAATATCTTTTTTGAAACCCATATCAAATAGTCTATCGGCTTCATCAAAAACAACACTATTACAGAAGTCGATGAAGACAGCTTCTTGTTTTACAAGGTCAACAAGACGGCCAGGAGTTGCAACAACTACATGAACACCATTATCAAGCTTCTCTTTTTGTTTTTCAATCGACTCACCACCGATAACACAGCAAGAGTCTACACCAAGGTCATAACCAATCTTTTCGATAATACTATGAGTTTGTTGTGCCAATTCCCTTGTAGGGCTTAAGATCACATAGTGTGCTTCTTTTGCATATATTTCATCTGAATCATTATCTCTCATGATTTGTTCAATCATTGGAATAACAAATGCCCCAGTTTTTCCACTACCTGTTTCGGCCTGTGCAAAAATATCTTTCCCATCTAATATTGGTGCTAGAGTTAGTTCTTGAATTTCAGAAATACTTTCAAATCCAATTTTATTTAATTGCTCTACGAGTCTTTGGTCGAGTCCAAGCTCGCTAAATTTCTTTGTTGTTTCGATTTTATAATCCTTTAAAAATGTCATTTCTTTTATTGTATTATACGCTAGATGAGCTCATATGGCCTCGAATAGTTGATCTCAACGCTTAAAAACACCACAATTCCATCTTTATAGTCATAAAATATCAACATAAGACAAGTAGTCACAGCGCACAACAAACCATGCGCTTTGCACAAGTCTCCCATGAAGAACTTTTTGCACATGACGAAGTGCTTCAAAAAAACTGTAGTAAAATTAATTAAACCATTACCAATAAGAGATATATGGATTTATTACCACCAAGCAAATATAAGAATATTACATCTTACTTCAAAGACTTTTATACAAAAAATAAAGAGAAGCATTCATACTTTAGTTATCAGTATTTCTCGAAGGCCACACAATGGCCCAACTCTCTTTTAAACGACATAATAAATGAGAGAAGAAAGTTAACGATCGCACGTATTATACAATTTTCATCTGCTCTTAAAATGAATTCTAACGATACAGAGTATCTCATTCATTTATTAATGAAGGACTCAAAAGAAGATCATGTTAGAGACTATTATGAAAAGTCGATTAAGAAGAGCTTCAATGCTGATCATGTTAAAACGCTTGAAGTAGATGATGATGTTTTTGCAGATATTGACTATATCGTTATACACGAGCTTCTTGTCTGGGCGAAAAAGAAACTTGATCCTCAAGTCGTTACAGATCTTCTAGAGTTAAGCGACAGCATTAATCCAGAGAAAGTAAATGAAGTTTATCAAAAGCTAGAAGAAATTGGTGCAATAAAATTTCATGGTGATGAAATTGAAGTCCTCGCAGACAATCTCTTTCTTTCACAAAACTCTAATCACTCATTCATCGATATAAAAAAGTCTTATCTTGAGCAAACGAGAAAGTTTGTAGAAGGTAGCTACCCACCGGGACTTCTAAACTTTGTTCACCTTGAGCTTCCAAATGAGGCCATACCTGATGTTATCGATAGAATGACTATGTTAAGAAATTGGATAATGGAAACATCCCAAGAAACAAGAGAAAGAAGAAGAGAAGGAGAAGAACTTGAAACTCAAATATTTCAAGTTGATCTGAACCTATTTCCTTTATTTAACAAAGAAAATATAAAGAATATAAACAATTAGAAGGAGTCTAATTATGAATATCAGAAGGATTATTGCGATTGGAGCTATTCTGCCAACTATTGCGTTTTCACACGTTCATAAGAACGTATTAAACAAAGTTACAATTAAGGCAGGAAGTGACTATCAAGTCATAATGAAAGAACTTCAACAAAGAGGAATTGATGTTCTTGGGGTAGACTTTAAAGAAAAGTTAATTGACGTAAATATATCAGATAGTGAATTTAATACTATTAAATCATTTAAAAGACCTTTGATAAATATCCCTCACACTAAAGCTTCTCTTGATGAGAGATATCTAACTTCTACAGAAGTAGAAGCTCTGCTTAAGAAGATTAATAATAAATATCCAGAAATAACGAAACTTGAAAAAGCTGGTGAGTCATTAGAAGGTAACCCTATTTGGGCAATCAAAATATCTGACAATGCAAAGACTCGAGAGGTTGGAGAACCAACAGTGCTCTTTAATGGAATGCACCACTCTCGAGAGATAATGACGGCCGAAGTAACTACAGATATTGCGAGCTTTCTTACAGAAAATTATGCGACAAATTCTGATGTAAAGAAATGGGTCGATAATAATGAGATCTGGGTTCTTCCAATGTTCAATGTAGATGGAAATAATAAAGTTTGGGCCGGATCAAAAATGTGGAGAAAGAATACCAGAGATGGTCATGGTGTTGATATCAACCGAAACTACCCTACTAACTGGAATGCGTGTAGAGGTTCTAGTGGTTGGAAATCTTCACAAACATATAGAGGGCCATCTCCTGCAAGTGAGCCAGAAACAAATGTCATGATGAACCTTGTTTCAAAAATAAAACCAGTATTTAATATTTCTTATCATGCTTATAGTGAACTTATTATTTATCCATATGGATGTAAGGGACAAAGAACAGCTAATAAAGATGTTGTAGAAGGAATAGGAAAAAGAATGGGAGAGATTCTAAACTATGTTCCAGGAACAGCATGGGAAACTCTCTACTCAGTAGACGGATCAGACATAGATTGGATGTATCAGGCAGAACAAGTAATTCCTTATGTTATTGAAGTATCACCTAGAAGTGACGGATTTCAACCAGATTACTCAAAGAGAGATCCTACAGTAAAACTGAATAGAAAAGGCTGGCAATTCCTACTTGAAAGATTAGAAGGATCAGGAGTTCATGGTCATACAACAGAGTTTAATAAGATTGTTGTTTCAAAAATCGAAGACGACAAAGAAGTTAATTTACAAACTTATAGAGTAAACCCTGATGGGACTTATCACATTATCTTAAATGACGGTAAATACAATCTTGAGTTCCAAGGAAATGAGACAGTAAGAAAGGTAATAGAATTAAATGGTGAAAAAATAAAATTATAAGAACAAAAAAGGCACCATAAAGGTGCCTTTTTTTTATATGTCTCGATCGCGAGGTAAGAAATCTAGTTTGAATACATCTCCAGAAAGACTCCCCTTCAATGACTTATCCATTTCAACATTAAAGTTATCATCAGTTTTAAGCCTTTGAGACAAACTCATAACACTCTTTGAGAATCTGTCATTAAAAGCATCATCCGTCCAACAAGCTCCTTTCTCTCCTTCAAAGCATTGAGATAAATCAATAGCAACCTGATTTTTCATTTGATCGAAGTATTTAGAAAGTTCATTTTCTTTTTCACCGATTCTTCTTCTTAGATTACCAAGTTTAATAGGTCTCTCTTTCTTAAGTACACCTAATTGTCGATATGTAAGACTAGTCAGGTTCGTTAAATTATTATGGTAACTACCAATTCTAAATTTCTTATTTACTTGTTCAGCAAACCAAGTCGTCGCAACATCAACCTCAGAGAACATTGAATCCTTATTTGTGATTGAATCAGCAAGTAAGAATACTGAAGCTGTTTCATTATATACTCTAGTGTTTTGTTTCCAGTAACTTGAATTTTTTAGCTTCTTAAAACTCTTCGCAATATATGCTGAATCTTCAACCTTTCCGTGATCCCTATAGAAACTTACAAGTTCATCAAGAACTGGTCCGTCTTTAGAGTTTAATAACTCTTTTTGATATGACTTTAAGTATGTTTCAACTGTATCTATTTTAGTACTTCGCTCTAAAACTTGAAGGGCCATTTTTAATGAAGTAAGTTGGAACTGTTTACCTAGAATATTATTTCCATCTTTTTCTAGTAACTCCATTAACTTGTTTTGGATTTCATCTTCACAGTTAAATGGCACTTGAGCGACCTTTCTATTTTGATCAGTAATAACTTGTTCTTCTACACCATCAATCTTTACAGGTTCTATTGGTTTCCCTACAATAACTACTGGTTCTTTTGATTTTTCATAATCAGCTATAAGTTTATCAAGTTCTGCATTCTTTAGCGCAAGATTTTCTTTTGCAACACGATCAAGACACTCTTGAGTTGGCTTTTCACCACATTCTTGTTTGATCTTCGTATCTAAGAATGATTGATACCTCTTATTGATTGCCGTTAACTTATCATTAAAATCTTTGTCATCAATAATTCCAATTTTCTCATCTCTTTTATTTTGAAGATCAATTTCATCCTGAGTTAAGCTTACATTTGGAGTAAGAATAACCGGTTTTTCAACGACAGGTTCTTTCTTAGGCCCTACTTTAGGTGTCACAACACCATTTGCCACTTGAGAAAGTTTCTTCTTCTTTTCTTCAAGTAAGCGAGCACGACAGATAGCAGGAGAGATGTCATCTGCACACTGTCTTATCTCTTCATCAGTAAGAGTAAATCCAGAATTATCTCCAGTCTTAGCTATACTTATAGTTGTAACTTCTTCTTTTGGTTTCTTTTCTACAACAGGTTTTTCAACAACTACTTTCTTCTTTGGTTGAACTGTAGCTTCAACAATAGGTTTAACAACAGCAACAGGAGGTTTTTCCTTAGCAACAACAACCTTAGGCTTATCGTCGATAATTAATCCCTCCGCATTCTTTCTTAAGAACTCTCTATAATTGATCATATCTGAGTTATTAAAGTCAGTTGTTTTTGCGGCCCCTATATAAAGCCTCATAAGAAGATCCAAAGGAACATCAATATCAACTATCTCATCTTCATTTAAACCTTTATAGATATCAGCAAGGCTTAGGCCTTGAAGGTCCTTTGCAAGGGCCTTACATCTTCTAAGCTCTCTACTTGTTACGACTTTTTGTTTTGATACTTTATAAGTACATACCTTTTCAACAACAAGTGGAGTATCGTCTTCAAATCTTATCTGATATTTATTTCTATCATTATTTACATCTGTATCGTATTCATCAATAGCGACATCTAAAACATCTAGCTTTCTAACCTCTGTCTTAATTGGTTTTAAAACAGGCTTCTTTTCAGGCTTTTCCTCTGGAAGCTTTGGAATTTCTGGGCCATTGTAAAAATATGCAGCATAGGCCTCATCACCATCATCAAAGTTTTCGTTATATGCTCTTTTAAACTTTTTTCCATCAATGACGATTCTTGGAATCTGTCTATTTCTCTTGTCTAGATTTCTAAATTCTTTATTGATACTTCTTAAAATATCTTTAAAATTCTCACCTGTTATTCTTCTCGAATATGGAGCACAAAGCGCCTGTTTTCCATACTCAGGAAGTACTCCCATACAGATCTCAAAGAAAACTCTTCTTCTATCTTCACGAATTCTTGTTAAATATGGGTTTTCAACATATTGGCCGCTGTCTGTTTGTACAACATCACTTCCACCTCTGACCCTAGATCTAGCAGTAGATCTACTCTCATCAGCAAACAGAGGGTTCATCATAAATGACAGGACTAATAACTTTGTAGTTAGTAACTTCAATTGGTTCTCCATTGTTCTCACAACAATACGCTTCAATTACATTTATCGGACAAATAAACTCAAATATTTAATTTTAAATAAATTCCTTTTTAAATCAATAACTTAAGTATTTCACTTCCAACGATTTCTTCTCTATAATGAAGCAGCTAGGGAGTCATAAATGGAAAAATGGGCGTTGATAACAGGATCGAGTTCAGGGATAGGAAAAGCTATTAGCTATGAGTTAGCTAAGAAGAACTATTCAATCATTCTTCATGGTAGAAATACAGAAATACTCCACAGCATTGCTGCCGACATTGAAGATTGCTACAAGGTTCAAACAAAGGTTATTAATGTTGACCTTAGTGAAGACAATGCAATTGAAACGATTCTCACTCTCACTGAATATCAAAATATAGAAGTCTTAGTTAATAATGCAGGTTTTGGAGTTGCAGGTGCATATAATGCCACAGATATAGAAGCTGAACTCAAGATGGTTAAGGTCCATGTCACGGCCCCCATGTATCTCATAAAGAGTTTTGCTAACAAAATGAAAAACAATGGCAAAGGACATATATTAAATGTATCAAGTCTCTACTCTTACTTTTCAGTACCAAAACAAGCAATCTATGGCGCATCAAAAGCTTTCCAACATTCATTCTCTAAGGCCTTAAATGAAGAGCTTAAAACTCAGGGAATCCATGTTAGTTCTCTATGTCCTGGCTTAACATATTCAAAGTTTAGAACGAGACAAGGAAAGAAAGAGAAGAAATACTTAATTGGAATGACTAGCGAAGAGGTCGCAAAAATCGCTGTTAAGGGACTCTTTAAAAAGAAAGTATCAATTGTTCCAGGGATATTTAATAAATTCATGGCCTTTACAATACCTAAGCTTCCAGACAGATTGGCCTTGGTTATAATACATAAGATGAATAAGGGACGAGGGTTTTAGTTTAAAAGCTTAATGTTGAACTTAGCCCATAATAGAAAGAATCATTAAGGTTCTCATAGTCAATAAGCGCCGCTAGAGACAACTTTGAAGACAGATCATAGCTAAGTCTAGAAAAGTAATAAAACTCTTTTTCTGAGATATTTTGAAAATCACTGTGATCTAGCCCAATAAAGACATTAATAGACCTGTACTTGTGATTTATAGAAATACTCTTAGTGCTTTGAATTAGACCATATGTTGAAATATTAGATAGTGCCCGAGAAAAACTTCCATTTAAAGTAACTTTAATATCAGAGTCATCTTTGTAGGAATATTGTTTGTAGCTGACTTTTACTTCAGACTGAGGAAGAAATAAGTATGCAAGAGCAATCTGTCCTTGGAACTTTTTATAGTCCTCATCACCATTGAATTGAAGACTCTGAACTTCACTATCAATATCTTTTTTGAATCTTATATACCCTAAGCCAGAAGATAAGGTGATCTTAGAGCTGTGAAAAATACGCAATAGTATATCTGCCCCAAGACCTTTTCTATTCTTATTATCGCGAACAAATAGTAATGTTGGTGAAAAGCTATAGTCGTCAGATATATGATCTAGCCAAATTGCAGAACTCTTCTCTTTGCGGTTACGTTTTAATGAATCAATAGTTTGTGAAAATCCATAACTATAGCTTTCATTATACTCATTAGAAAAAGCGAAACTGTAGGACTCCGAGCCCTCTCCACCATTTCGAAAGGAGAGATCAAGACTTCCGGCAAGGCAAAGCTGAGTTGTCCAAAAAAGCAGAGCGAGAATTCGCATATTAACGACGACCGCTACGTCTATTAGTTCTCTTTTTAAACTTCTTAACTCTATTCTGTCTTTGTAGTTTAGTCATATTTCTAAATTTCTTCATTCTCTTTAGAAACTTAGCTCTCTTTTCAGGAGACATCTTCTGGATCTTGATCCATCTCTTTTTCATCTTCATTTTTTCATCTGAAGAGAGAGTATTATATTTTTTGAATCTCTTTTTTAGTGTTTCCTTTTTCTCTGGAGAGAGCTTCTTCCACTTTGAAAAGTTCTTTTTCAAAACTTGTTTTTGTTGAGGTGAAAGAGAGTTCCACTTTTCAAGCTTCTCTTCTTTTGACAGGGCAAAAGCTCCAGAACTAAGTATTGTAAAAACTAATGACAGTATAATCGCCTTCATTATTCAAACTCCATTTTAGATTCGTTATTTTCAGTATTAAGAGAGCGCTCGTCGATATTTATCACTTCCCAATTCGAATCTTCTAATAGCTCCATTGATTCCAGGAACTCAATATTTTCAATAATTTGTAACTCTTCACTTTCTGCATTTATAGATAAGCAAACTAGCGCTAATAAAAGAAAGTAACGTCTAACCTTCATCTGTCTTATCCTCAAGTTCTTCATCACTCATAAGAAGCTCAAACTCATCTTCTGTCAGCTCGTTAACTTCGTTTGCAACATCCATATTGGCCAACAGCTCAACATTTTCGAGAATATCAATTTCAGCCACACGATCTAACTCTGGTGCTTCATATTGAATTGTATATACAAAGAGAGCTGTAACGAAAGAAAAGGCAAAAGCACTCTTCCAAATAATTTGTCGAGAAGATCTTTGGTTAGATTTCAAATTTCTTGTGAAGGCATAGAAGCTAGAATCAAGCTCTTTAGGATAGTCTCTTTTTAGATTCTCTCTTAAAACCTCTTCAATATTTTTCTTACTCATGGGACTCTCCCATACAGTTCTCAACACATTTTTTTAGTGCTGACTTGCCTTTGTTTATTAATGCTTTTATCGAACTCACAGTTTTATCCATAATTTCTGAAATTTCATCATAACTATTCTCACTAAATATTCTCAGGTTTAGTGCTTCTTTGTAGTTTGGATTTAGCTCTTCAAAACACTTTAATAGTATTTCCTTCTTGATTTTACCGTCAAGAAGCTCATCCATACTATCTCCCTCATCTGGAACAGAATTAAGTAGTTGTCCTTCATTGCGATCTTCGGAGTCTGAATACTTCAAAGGATCCTTCTTTCTTAAGAGGTCAATTGTTGTATTTCTGGCCAAAGTCCATATCCAAGTACTGACTTTATATTCAGTACGATACATCTTTCTATTCTTATAAACCTTAACGAAGGTATCTTGAACAAGCTCCATAGCTTCATGATCAGTAGAAACGGTGTTTCTAACGTAGTTATAGAGAGAGTTCTTCAATCTTTCATAGAGAACCTCATATGCTTGGATATCATCTTCCTGAGTAAGTACCATTAGTTCCTCACTGGTCTTACCTTGGTATACGTGATCCGGTGCAATAAGTTTCTTAAAAAATGCAAATTTCATAGATTAATTAAAAGATATTAATCACCCTTTGGAAACTTATATTTGAATGCTGCGTATATAGAAATAAGAAATCTGAATCAATAATTGGGGGTCATATGTATTGTAAGAACTTAGAAAGAAATATTGAAGATGCAAACGCTCTCACCGGGCCACAAAAGGAATTTTTCTTTAAGAATGCAACATTAATTATAAAGACAAAAATAAATAATCATCCAATCGAAACAGAGGCCGACAAAGTCTACCTTTCCTATCTCTTCTCTCTTCTCTTATTATTGGGGTCACAAGAAATTCTCTCTAAATCATAATGTCACTGTATGGTCCCAATGACCTCAATGGGACCATACATCACTCTAATAATTAACTACTGCATCATATGGAACTCTAACAGAATCATTACTAAAAGCAGAATCAAGCATTCCTGCAGAAGGATAGTTTCCTAAGTTTATATCTAAATATGACTTTAGGATATCTACTACTCCATGAGTACAATTTGTCGTTTGAATATGTAACTCACCATCTTTTTCTATAGCAGGTATTTTCACATTTCCCTTCTTGAAGAACTTCTGTCCAGCTTCTTCTACTAACTCGGCCTTAATCGTTGCTTTATTCTTACTCTTGCCAACGATTTTATACCCAAAACGAGTTTTCTCCACCTGTTCAACACCGCCCCATACATCAAAAGGAGGGAAGTTATTATTACTAACAGACTTTATATACTCTGCGACTCTTTCATTCATCTCTTTAATCTTTGAGCGATCAAGTCTGTAGACGCGACCTACTCCCTTACCATCAATACCACTAAACTTTGATGAACTAGCAGAAGAGCTTCCTAGGAAGTAACCGTTAATTGAATATTTTTGACTACCAACTCTTAACTCAATATGGCCAGTATTTCCGATATCTCGATAAATTACCTCAATAGAGTTATCAAGGTAATTCTTATATTCACTATTCTTATGTGAGATATTCTTAAATTTATATGTTGGTATAACTCTTTCAGTTTTCTTTGCTATATAGTCATCAACTTTATTGAAGAAGTTTAGTTCAGGGAGATAACTGTATTTCACATCTCTCTTTGTCCCCTTTACTTCAGAGCTAAATTTATGAAAGAATTTTGAATAGTCTGCTTTTTGTGACCAAGACGCTATAAGAACTTGTACACTCTTTAGCGCTTCTTCATTAACTTCTGTCACATCATACTTTGTCATTAATTTTAAAACTTCATCAATAAACTCTTCTTGAGCAACTTTAGTCTTGGTTTGATATTCTAAAAGCTCGGAATCGTTTAAAGCACTTTTAACAGGATGATTCATCCAGTCCCTTAAAGGATAGAGAAGTCTATTTTCAAGTGTGGCCCCACCTCTAGCGCCCTGAACTTTTTTAATATCTTTTGTAATCTCATCTCCTAGAGATATAAAGAAGAGCTCAAAATCATCTAGCTTATCATCTGGTATTCCATACCCTGTTAGAACCTCACGCATAGTTGAAATAGATGTCTGAGGAGTTTCACTGAATTCCTTATAGTGAGCAAGGTTTCCATAGTTTTGAAGATCATTTGAGAGCTTTGCCGACGCATCAAACATTTGAGCACCACGCTTATGAAATTGTCTAAGCTCAAAGCCCATTTTCTTTTCTCCATATGGTGTACCGACTCTAAAGTTTGGTGCAAATACTGCTTTTGTTCCTTGAGATCTAAAATCTATATTTCCGCTTGCTAGATTTTCTTCATAGCTAACAATTTTTGAAGCAATTGTTTCATCAATTGGCCCTAGTGAATGATGTATAAGATTCTTTGCAGGTGTCCTACTTTCATCCTTTAGATAACTTCTATACCCGTTCTCTAGTGCTGCAATTTGAGCTCTATCGTATTCAAAAATAGTATAACCTGCTAACCCTTCAAGTTCTGAGCGGGCCTCAAAAACAACATGAGATTGAAATGATGCTGCTTCAAAGTGTTCAGTAAAATAAGTTAGTAGATCATGAAAATCTCCGAGATTATCAAAGACCATATCATTACCTTCGATCGTTCCGTGCGGCTCTACAAAGAGTCCCTCAGGGAGCTTTGGATTAGCATTGGATAATCTAAGGAGAAAGTGGTCAATATCGTCTTGACCTATTTGTGCTTTTTTAGCAATTACTAAACGATCCTCTAAAGATAACTTATACCAGTCTTCTTCAGTATAACCTTTGACTCTGTAAGAGTTTAAGATTGCCGGGTTTTCTTTAAGTGTTAACTCAAATTCTAAACCGTACGAAATTGGCATTGACTCATCTCCACCAAAGAACTGTTTCTGATAGAGTTTCTTGTCAGTATTAGCGCCGAGAATAATATCACGTCCAATAAAGTTTCTTACTGTCTTTGACTCTTTTGAGCTAAGTGCTAGACCTGCTTCAAGCTTCTTTTCAATCGCTACCCTTTCATTAAGAAATGGAATTTCATGGACCTTAGAAAGAAGTTTCTTTGCTTCACTCTTGCTAATTTCTTCGCCGCGACTGAGTTTATCAAGTACAAGCTTAATCTTAGGCTTAGTTGTTCCATTGAATATATCACCAACAAGGCCCTTACAAGATTTTGCAAAACTCGAAAATGATGCAGTAGATCGATAATTACCTCTTCTATCCGTAAGACCAGTAGAGCAAGAGAAATTTAAAAGTAGCAATAGTAGTATTATTATTTTCATAGGTAACTTATCGGTAATTTCCAAAAGAATTTAATGACTTAGATAAAGAACATCGCATCACAAAAACAGTTATTTAAGTAATTATATTCTTACAAGCTATTACATTACGCAGCGAGTACCTATGCAAATTGCTCAAGCTTTCATATTATATGGCACACACACAAACGGAGAACACACGTGAAAACAACGACTATGAATCTTTCAGAGATCAAACTCTCAAGTGAATACCTTAGATTAGATACAGATGTAGAAACACTACAAAAGAGTATTGAAAATGTTGGTTTAATCAATCCTCTTACAATAAATAACGAAAATGAGCTTCTTGCTGGAGCAAGAAGATATCAAGCAGTAACAGCACTTGGTTGGACAGAAGTTCCAGTACATGTTGTTGATAGACAAACTCTTGAGCAAGAACTTATCTCTATTGATGAGAACCTAGTTCGCTCACCACTTGATAAGCTAGAGTTTGAAAAATGTCTTAATAGAGGAAGAGAAATTTTTGAAGAGCTAAACCCTTTAGTTAATAGAGTTGATCTTACAATTAAAGACCTTTCAACTGAAGAAAAGAAGGCCGAAAAAGAACTTGAAGAACAAGATCAAGATTCTTTTGCAGCAGTTACTGCTGAAAAGACAGGGCTTTCAAAGTCTGTGATAAAAGGAGCTATCAAAAGAGACGCTCTTGCATCAGAAGCAGTTAAGCAAGCAAGAAGAGTTGGTGATATCAATGCAAGTCAAACGAATGAAATCATTAAACTAGATAAAGATATTCAAGAAAGAATTCTTCCTGTTATTGCTGATAAGACAGTTAAGGAAGCCAAGAAGATTATTGCTGCTGCGAAAACTGGTGGTTTTGATGCTGCTATCGAAGAATCAGATAACATCATCCCTCTTCCAAAAGAATTTGCTAACCTTAAGAACCTTTCTAAGAGAGTTAATAAGAACCTTTCAAGAATTCTTCTTGAAGAACTTGTTTATGAAGGTCCAGAGCTTAAGTCTATAAACAAAGAAATCTTTAAACTAAAAGAAAACTTAGATACATACTTTAGAATGATGAATCTTGAAGCTCCTGCTCCAAAAGCTGTTATGCCAACGGAAGAAATTATTGTAGAGAATACTGTTGAACTTGATGATACTTTCAATCCAGAATATATGTCACAGGACGAAAATCATACAGAAGAAAATACAACACTATAAAGATCAAAGGGCCTTAACTGGCCCTTTTCTTTAAGTATATCGGCGTAAATTTAATCAGAAAGAATATAAATCCTAAAGTCCAAAATCCCATAGAAATATGTAATAACCAATTGAATACATTTCCTGTAAACATAGGCGTTAAGACACGTACTAAAGCACCAAATGTTAAAGATATAAAAGAGCAATTTATAAAGAAGCTCGATTCAATCTTTCTTCCACTGTGACCAAGACTTGCCCTAGCCATAATACCAATAGCGAATGTAGCTAGTGCTCCAGCAAAAAGAGCGTGAAAACTACTCTGCCCATCACTTATATCAGGATTCAAGATATTTATGATTCGCACACCAAAAAAGAGTACTAACCAGCTATGTGCAACGACAAGAATTATGAGCATCTTCTCTTTGAAGACTTCTTTAGAGAATAGTTTTATCCCACGATAGATCATCAGCAATAGAGCAATAATACAAAAATATAATTCGGCCTTCTCATAATCAAAAATATAGAGAAGAAACGAACTTAAGATTGTAGTAAAAGTGATTATCTCAGCTCTACTATTAAGAGATACTAGCTCTTTTTTAAACCTGCTATTTGTAAAGAATGTTATTAATCTACCTGAGAAAATAAAGAGTAGAATATAAATCGCCATCGCAGCAATTTTATAACTCTTAGTAACAAGCTCAGAGTCATTAACCGAAGCGCCATAGAGCAACATTAATTCAGAACTTAATAGCACAGACAATATCAAAGTAATTGGTATAAAGTTTCGACTTCCCTTTAAAATGATAAACATTTTTATCAGTAATAAGCATAAAGGAATTGGTACAATAAATAGTACCAAGAGCATATTAGGCTGAAAGAAAATTACAACTCGTGCAATAACCCAACTCAAAACTAAAAGCGCCAACTCTCCATCTTTAAAAGTCGGCCGACCTGTCCACTTTGCAGATGCTGTCAGTAAAAAACCAGTAAGCAAAGCTGAGGTAAAGCCAAACACCATTTCATGCCCATGCCATGCAAAGGAGTTAATAAGCTCTCCTGGAAATGGATACTCATTTATAACGATACAAACAAAGTACATCGGAATAAGCACAGCAGAAAGTGCGGTAAGAAAGAAGAATGGTCTAAAAGGTGCGCTAAAAAATGCCATATGAAAATCCCCCCTAATAAAGGGGGGCCTAAGAAGTTTTTATTTCTGTGTCGCTAATAATTTTAGTGCATCTGTAGAAGTAAAGATACCAACAACCTTACCTTCCGAGTTATTAATAAGAACTGAATTAACCTTCTTTCCAATCATTAGATCGGCAACATCAGTTAGAGGCGTCGTTGTATCAACGATAACTGGTGCTTCAGTCATTATGTCCTTACATTTAATATTTTGAGAGTTTCCAGCAAGGGTAACAAATTGAAGATCCCTATCACTAATAATCCCTATTGCCTCACCGTTTGCTACAACAGGTATATGATGAATCTGATCTCTTTTCATTCTTTCATAAGCGTCAAATACTGTAGACTCTGGAGCTAAGAAAGTGAGGTTACTAATTACATACATATTGGCAGTCATATTTTCCATTTTTCCTTCCTTTAGGAGTTAAGGTTATGGATATATAATAATGTAAGTTAGAAATAAGAATATAATATAGATCAGTATTTGATGTGATTCTAAAAAAAGGCCCTTATTAAATAAGGGCCATATATTTGAGTATTATAGTTTACCAGCTTTTTTTAACTTCTTAAGAGACTTGATTTTATTTATTTTAAAAACCTTCTCCCCTTTACCTTTTGCATAACTACTTACATAGCAGAGTTCATCTTCTTTAGTTTCAAAATCATTCTTACCTTGAATGAGAATCCCCTCTACTTCAAGAGTTTTTAAGTTGAAGACTGGAGAACCAGAGTTTCCACCATAAGTATCAAGGTTAGCTTTAAATGTAAGACCATAAGTATTCTTAACTCTTCCATCATCAGCTGTTTTCATTGGAAGTCCAACAGGGTGACCAATTACAGCAAGCCTACTTCCTTTTGAAAGTTTCCCCTTTGATCTAAACTTTAAAGGAGCTCGTCCAACAACTTCTCTATCAAGACGAATAACTGCAAAGTCTTTCGCGTAACCTAGAAGGTTATATTTTGCTTCTTGCTCAATAATTTCTGCACAAGAATAAACCTGATCCTGGCTAAATCTCTTACTATTATCATCAAACCCGAATACCCACTGATTTCTCTTACAATCAGACTTTGTCTCCATACAGTGACCAGCTGTCACAAGAATATCTTTTCCAACTAGGAAACCTGTACAATCAGAGAGAGAGACTTGATCTTTAAATCTTTCTGACTCACATACATTCATTTTGTAGCTTAGTGATCTCGTTGGAAACGAATATTGATCGCCATCTTTATAGATATCATATTGCGATACTCTCGCAGCAACAGACTTTGCTAGTATTCTTAGATTTTTGTTTGGGTGTAATCTCGATTCAACTCTATTATCCTTTCCGTAAATTACCTTATTAATAGCAAACGTATTAACAGAAAGAAGTGTAGTTAAAGCTAATAGAATATTCTTTTTCATGGCAGTCCCCATATGTTTGTATAGGGCTTTATAGCAGATTTGTGGATATAATTGTGAAGTCAGGAAACATTTACACAGAGCACAATGTGAGTATAAACAATTAGTTACCGATAATACTCACAAGATTTGTTAGCAGATTTGGTGATGAAGTCTCCTCCACTTTACCAATGACAACACTGTTTTTATTGACCTCAATTGTAGGTAAACAAGAGATCTCAAGTTGTCCTCGAGCTTTAAGTTCTTTATATTCTTCAATATTTTCATAGCTTTTTAATTCAAGCTTTGGGGACCTATCGATACCTAATTCATCACAAAGTGCCATTAACTCAGTAAGCTCTCGCTCACAATCAGGACACCAAGTCGCATTATGAACAATAAATGTGTAATCAGATAAGTCTAGGGTAACACCAGCGTAAGAGGATCTCTTAGAAATACTAAGATCCTCCCAACTAGGCGCTAATTTATAGAGTTCTTCTTTAAAGCTCATTAAAAGTTATTACCTTAGAAATAACATGTCATACAGAGATGGTAGAGGCCATTGCTCTGTCGGCATATGAGTTTCAAGTTGACCTACGAAAGTCGCAATTTGTTCACTCAAAGGCATAAGCTGTTGAGCAATTTGTCTTGATCTCTCTGGCTCATCTTCAGGTAGTGCCTTAAGCATATTTGCAAGGTTTCTAGAATCTTCATATAAAGTTTCAAGAAGTAGATTTATTTTCTTATAAACATCAATTTCAACTGTTGATTCAATCTTGAGTTCTTTTTGAAGCTTCAATACTTCAGCAACATCTTTCTTAAATTTAATCCCAGCTGGAACAATATACTGATTGATCATATCGATCATAGTATGAAATTCAATTTCACGAAGAGAGCAGTATCTTTCAGTAAGAACATTGTAGCGAGTTAATATCTCACTCTCCCTATAAACTCCAAGATCAGTTAAGAAAGAAGTTTCTTGAGTATCTAGCATTACAGGAAGTGCGTCTGCTGTAGTTCTAAGATTTGGAAGTCCTCTTGCTTCAGCTTCTACAAGCCACTCATCAGAGTAACCATCACCATTGAAAACGACATCCCATGAAGACTTCATCCATTTTTCACATAATAGAAGTAGCGCCTTATCAACAGAGTTTCCAGATGCGATACTTTCTTCAAGAATATCATTTGATTCTTTTAAAACAGATGCAACTGCACCATTAAGAATGGTTAGAGGAAAACCAACCGCCTGAGAAGAACCAACTGCTCTAAACTCAAATTTATTTCCAGTAAACGCAAATGGAGATGTTCTATTTCTATCTGTATTATCTTGAGGAAGTGATGCTAATTGATCAGCTCCAAGATCGAGAGTAATTTCACCTTCAGGTGTAAACTCTTTTCCATCTTTAATTGCTTCTAAAACTTTTCCAATAGTTGATCCTGTAAAAACAGAGATGATACTTGGAGGGGCTTCATTCGCCCCTAGTCTGTGATCATTTCCTTGAGAAGCAATAGAAACTCTTAACATTTTAGAGTGTCTCTTTACTGCTTCAATCACAACAGAAGTGAATGCTAGAAAACGTGAGTTCTGATGTACTTCATCCCCTGGACCTAGGAGATTAATTCCTGTGTCAGTCGCCATTGACCAATTTAAATGTTTACCAGAACCATTAATTCCAGCAAAAGGTTTTTCATGTAAGAGAGCAACAAAGTTATGTCTTCTTGCAATCTCTTCTATTAGCGCCATAACAATCTGATTATTATCTGCCGCAATATTTGCATCTCTAAATATTTGTGCCAGCTCAAATTGTCCTGGAGCAACTTCATTATGTCTTGTCTTTGCAGGGATACCTAATTTATGTAATTCAAGGTCTAGCTCTTCCATGAAAGAAAGTACTCTTTCAGGAATGGCCCCAAAGTAATGATCATCGAGTTGTTGGTTTCTTGAAGATGGAGCACCAAAGAGTGCTCTTCCAGACATAACAAGGTCTGGTCTTTCAAAGTAAAAATTCTTATCAATTAGGAAGTATTCCTGTTCAGCACCACAAGTAACATTAACCTTTTTAACGTCTTTGTGACCGACGAGATTCATAAATCTCGTCGCTTCATGACTCAGTGTTGATACTGATCTTAGAAGTGGAGTTTTTATATCGAGTGCTTCACCATGGTATGAAACAAAGGCAGTTGGAATACAAAGAGTCGTTCCCTGTGCACCCTTCTTTAAGAACATTGGAGAAGTTAAATCCCAAGCAGTATATCCACGGGCTTCAAATGTTGATCTTGATCCACCATTTGGAAATGAAGATGCATCTGGCTCACCTTGAATAAGCTGTGAAGCTGAGAGGGTTTCAATAGGTATTTCATTGCCATTAAAATCTAGAAAGGCATCATGCTTTTCAGCAGTTGAGCCAGTTAAAGGTTGAAACCAATGGGTAAAGTGAGTTGCTCCTCTCTTTATCGCCCACTCTGTAACTGCCTCTGCTACGATCTTTGCATGCTCGCGGCTAATAATCGCGCCATCTTTAACGGCCTGATTAAGCTCATTTCTAATTTCAGAAGGAATCTCTTGAGCATCAGAGACATGGAAGATATTTTGACCGTAGTAGTCTGCAACACGTTGGAAGTTTCCAGAGTTATCTGTAGGGCGCTCAAATATGCGCTCAGGTCTATTTACTGCAATGTGTTTAGATTTCTGCCTACTTGATACAAAGCTCATGATTGTCTCTCTCCTTGAGATTTTAAATGTCATAGAGATTATAGAAAATGAGTCAGAGCATGTCTATTATATATAAATAGAATTTCGTCAGAAGTTTGAATTGTAGGAAATTGATTATTTAGACTGAGAAGTGCTTATTGAGATTTCAATTACAGGTCTTAGTTCTTCAGCTCTAACCTTGGCCATTGTAAGTACACAAGCGGCAGAAAGGACAAATAATACTTTAGCAATGATTGCATTAACTTCATGCGGCATCATAGAAAAACTCCCAAAATTAAAAAATTATTAAAACATTTATTGCAAAATTGATGCTGATACGCAATAAAAAAAGCATGTCATGTTCATATCTCCTCATTTCTAAGGTTAGCGAAGACTTCTATCCCCAAAAGTCAGAAGGATTCCGTCTATCTCGAAGAGCACTTAAGGATTTAGTGGACTTAGAGAATCTCAATATTGTAAATCACCTCTACATGGAAGATCAGGAATCTACGAAAGTAAGTATCAGTCACACCAAAGGTCTTGGATGTGCCATGATTTCAAAAGACTCTAAGCTTCAAAGTATTGGAGTCGACATAGAGTGGTCAGATAGAAAGTACAAACCGGCCATAGAAAAATACTTTATGAGAGATGAGGACCAAGAGTCATTGTCACTTATTCAGGTCTGGGCATGTAAAGAGGCCGCATATAAAGCACTCTCTCCACTGTATAAAGGAGAAAAACCACTTGTTCTCAAGGACTTTGTCATTAGAGATGAAAGAATGTTCTTTGAGGGTAGAGATATTGGAGAAGTTAAGGTTGAAGAGCTCTTCTTTGAAAAAAGAGCTCTCACATTGGCGCAAGCGACTATTTCTTTTTCAGATTACTAATCGCCTCATTTAAAACCTCATCAGTCTTAGCAAAGCAAAATCTAATATACTTCTTTCCATCATCACTATTTAAATAGAATGAAGAAGGTGGAATTGTCGCGACTTTATGCTTTTCAATTAAATGTAAGCAATATGCAATATCATTCATCCCATTATCAGGAATAGGACAAAGAACAAAGTATGTCCCCTCTGGAGATATAGGGTCAAAACCAGCATCTTTTAGCCCTTTAATTAGAAGATCCTTCTTTTTAGAATAGAGCTCTTTAAATTCAGGCAAGTATTCACTTAGTCTATTAAGTCCTTCGGCCATGGCAATCTGGATTGGATGACAAACACTGAAGGTATTGAATTGATGAATCATACGAAGAGCATGAGTGAGCTCTTTTGGAGCAATTGCCCAACCAATTTTCCATCCCGTATAGCCAAAGGTTTTTCCAGCACTAGAGATTGTTATTGTTCTCTCTCTCATTCCTTCAAGTGAGGCAATTGGGATATGCTCTATTTCTCCAAAAGTTAGATGTTCGTAGACTTCATCACTTACAACATAGACATCCCACTTCTTACAAAGTGCTGCTATTTGCTCAAGCTCTTCTCTATTAAAGACAGTTCCGCTTGGGTTATGAGGCGAATTTAAATACATCATTTTAGTGTTCTTACTAAATGCTCTTTCCAGTTCTTCAAGTTTAAACCTAAAGCTAGGAGCATGAAGAGTAACGACTTTAGTCGTGGCCTTTGTAAGCTTAATATTGGCCAAGTAAGAATCATAGAATGGCTCAAAGACAATAACTTCATCCTCAGGATTTAAAAGAGCAAAGGCAGCACAAAAGAGTGCTTCAGTCGCGCCATTAAAAACAGTCACCTCAGAATTAGCATCATAAGAGAGACCATAGAAATCTCTAGCATTAGAAGCAATCACCTCTCTTAGCTCAATTCTACCAGGAGAAGGTGCATATTGATTAATATTAGGAATATCAGAATCAAAGGCCTTAGCGCAGAGATCCTTTAACCAGTTTGGTCCATCAAAGTTTGGAAAACCTTGACCAAGGTTTACTGCATTGGCCTCGACTGCCTTATGACTAATAGTAGCAAAAATAGATTCTTTAAATGTCTTGAGTTCGTTATTTAATGATTTCATTAAATCATTCTTAGAGAAAGAGAGAAGCTCGTCAACCCAAATGGGCGACGAGCAACAAATTATTTACTTGCTTGAAAACCTTTAAAGAAGAAAAGGCGATAAAGACTTGGAATAACAATTAATGTGAGAAGAGTTGCTGAAATCATTCCCCCAACAACAACTGTAGCTAATGGACGCTGTACTCCAGCACCTAAACCAGCAGAGAACATCATTGGTAAGAATCCAAAGATATCAGTTAATGCCGTCATAAGAACTGGTCTCAGTCTACTCATTGCTCCCTCTTTAACAACTTCATCAGGTGTCTTACCTTCAGCTTTTAATTTGTTAAAATAGGTCACGAGCACTACTCCATTTAAAATGGATATACCCGATAGAGCAATGAAGCCAACCCCTGCAGAAATACTGAATGGTAAATCTAGAATCAAAAGAGAAAGAACACCACCAATTAAGGCCATTGGAGCACAAAGAAAAATCAGGGCCACTTGGGCAAAGCTTCTAAATGCAGCATATAGCATCGCAAGAATGATAATTAGAGAGAGAGGTACAAGAACACCTAGTCTCTTCTTAGCACTTTGAAGGTTTTTAAAAGTTCCACCCCACTCGATATAGTATCCAGGAGGAAGCTTAATCTTTTCTTCAACTTTCTTTTGAGCTGTATTTACAAATGTTTCGATATCTCTAGTTTTTGGATTAATGAGAACAGCGATTCTTCTTGAAGAGTTTTCTCTACTAACAGCTGAAAATGTTTCGGTAAAAGAAATCTTTGCAATCTTATGAATTGGCAGAGTATGCCCTTCAGATATTGCAACAGGAAGATTTCTTACAATATCGATATCCTTTCTCTCATCTTCAGAAAGACGAGTTACAAGAGGATACTTCTTTACGCCTTCATAAATAAAGCCAACTTCTTTTCCACCAATTGCAGTTTCAATACTATCTAATACAGGTCTTGCCGTAACACCGAGCTCTGATAGAATTTCAAGCCTTGGCTCATACTGAAGTAAAGGTGATTTCCCCTTAGATTCAGACTCAACTTCTCCAGCTCCTTCAACAGAGCCAATGACCTCTGCGACTTCTTTGGAAATCTCTATAAGTTTATCAAGATCTTCACCAAAAACCTTTGCAGAAACACTTGCTCGTGTCCCCTCTAGAAGTTCATTAAACCTTAGCTCAACCGGTTGAGAAACCATCAGAACCTGACCAGGAACACTTTCATCAAGCTTTAGCTTAATCGCTTCAATCAGATCTTTCTTAGATTGAATCTTAGATTCTATAGGCCAATCCTCTCTATCTTTTAACATAACATAAGAATCAGAAATATTAACACCCATTGGGTCTGTTGCAACTTCAGCTGCACCAGTTCTAGCAAAGACATTCTTTACTTGAGGAAATGTTAGAATCATTCGTTCAGAGATTTTTTGTAATTCAATTGAGTTGCTTGTACTGATATCTGCTGGTCTAATGAATTGAACAGCGATATCCCCTTCATCTAGCTGTGGAATAAATTCAGAACCCATTTGAGTAAATAAAACTGCTCCAAGAACTATTGAAAAAACCCCAATTCCAAGAACAAAAGTTTTAAACTTCAATGCTAAATCAAGAACAGGAGCAAAACACTTTTCTGCAACTCTCATTAAGAATGGCTTAACATCTCTTGTCTCACCTGAAAGAAAAGTTGCCGCTAAGGCAGGAACAAGAGTAAACGAAAGCACTAGTGCCGACACAAGCGCCATTATAAATGTAGTGGCCATTGGACCAAACATCTTACCTTCAACCCCTGTTAGAGCAAATAGAGGAATGAAAACGACAACAACAATTAACTCTCCAAACCCTGCGGCCTGACGAATTTCAATTGCGGCACCTATAACCTCTTTAGTTATTTCTTCTCGTGTTAGTGCCCTACCAAGAGCTTCACCACGTTTTTGTATTCGATGCACACAGTTTTCAATAACAATAACTGCTCCATCAACAATGATACCAAAATCAAGTGCCCCTAAGCTCATTAGGTTACCTGAAACTCCCTGCCACTTCATAAGAATAAATGTGATAAGAAGAGAGATTGGAATAACGATTGAAGTAATTAGAGCAGCACGAGGGTTACCAACAAGGACAACAAGAAAGAGAATAACAAGACCAGCACCCATTAGTAGATTATGCTCTACTGTAGCTAGGGTCTTATTTACCATATTGGATCTGTCGTAAAGAACCTTTACCTTAACCCAGTCTGGAAGATCTTTTTTAATCGCCTCTAGTTTATCAGCTACGCTAATAGAAACTGAGCGACTATTGGCACCAAGTAGCATAAATGCAGTTCCAACAACAGACTCTTCACCATTTACTGTGGCAGCACCTGTTCGGTTATCCTTATCGATTCCAACTGAAGCAATATCCTTGATTTTAATAGTATCTAAACTTGAAAGTTTCTTTACTACGACATGATTTACATCTTTTATATTTTTTAAAAGCCCTACACCACGAACAAGTAATTGCTCACCTGTTTGTTGAATGTATCCACCACCAACATTGGCGTTAGTTGATTCTATGGCATCCTTAATATCGTCAAAATCAATAGCGTACTTATTCATCTTAATAATATTGGGTCTTATGAAAATCTTCTTTTCATGACCACCAATAGTATTAATCTCCGTAACACCTTTAACAGTTAGAAGCCTCGGTTTAATCGTCCACTCTTGAATTGAGCGCAACTCCATAAGCTGTAGAAGTCTTTTTTCATCATCAGTTTCAACATTCTTCGCTTCAACTGAATAATGAAAAATCTCCCCAAGACCTGTACTTATTGGCCCCATTTCAGGAGTCATCCCTGGTGGTAACTCGATATTTTGAAGCTTTTCAGAAACAAGCTGTCTCGCTTTAAAAATATCTGCACCATCTTGAAAGATAACTGTTACTTGCGAAATACCGTAGCGTGAAATTGAGCGTATATTTAAGACGTCAGGTAACCCATTCATTGATGACTCAATTGGATACGTTACCATTCTCTCAATTTCTTCAGGGACAAGCCCCTTAACAGGAGTATTGATTTGAACTTGAGTATTTGTAATATCAGGAACGGCATCAATAGATAGCTCCTGAAATGATTTTAAACCTGCAATTATAAGTATTCCCGTCACAAGGAAGACGAAGAGTCTATTCCTCACTGAGAACTCGATTATTTTATTAATCATTTAATTCTCCTTAGTGAGAGTGTCCGTATTCAGACTTATCAGTTGAGTAGACATCAGAAACTCTAAGTAGTGATACTCCTTTAGTAACAATCTGATCTCCAAAGTTAAGATCTTTTACAGAAATAACCATA
This sequence comes from Bacteriovorax sp. MedPE-SWde, assembly GCA_001874305.1. Lineage (GTDB taxonomy): Bacteria > Bdellovibrionota > Bacteriovoracia > Bacteriovoracales > Bacteriovoracaceae > Halobacteriovorax_A. Next base: position 155,205 of record MPCU01000002.1, read on the forward strand.
GTCTTAGACTTCTTGTTATTCTTGATTACTTTAGCGTTTAAGAACTTAAAGAAACCATCTTTAAACCTATATACGCCAACAAGGTTCTTTGACTTCACTACTGTACTTGATGCTACTGTTAGCTTATTTCCCGAAACAGATTTGAGCTCAAGTTTGAGATTTTGGATTGCGATAGAAGATAACTTAAAACCTAGTTTCTCATCAACTTTTACAATGGCCTTACCAGCGCCAATTGCCTTTCCACCACCATGACCGTGGCCATGTCCGTGATCGTCTTCTCCTCCATGATCATCATGACCTTTGTGGTCATCGTGCCCAGAGTGATCAGCATGCTTTTCTTTAGTTCCATGATCATGACCTTTATGTCCTTTATCATGATCATGACCCTTGTCTTCATCGATACTTGCATGTCCATGATCTGAATGGTCATCATGTCCTTCATGACTACCGTGGGCATGCCCGTGAGAATCTTTCTTTTTCTTCTTCTTATTTTTTTTCTTTTTTACATCTTTCTTTTTATCTAAGGACTCATGAGCTTCATGGTCGTGATTATGTCCGGCTTCACCCGCAGCAAAACTAGCTGAAGAGATAAAAAGAGACATTATAACTGTCGTTACTATATTGCTTAATTTCATAGAATTTCCTTTTTCATTAGTTCACCAGAGAAGTTATAAATATTCCAAAGTGCTTCAACCGCACCAACTTCAAACTCATTTCGAGTCATAGAATATTCAATTAGCTGTCTGTGGGATTCAATTACCATTGCTGTAGAGATGATCCCTCTTTTAAAGAGAGACTCTACTTTCTTATGTTTCATATCAAGAGACGTGTTATTCGCCATAACCTTTAGAGATGAAACATATTTATTATATTGTGCCTTCCAAGAATAGAGATCAAGATTTGCTTCTTTCTTTGCTTTATTAAAAGTAAATCTTGCAGATTCAAGAGCAACTCTTGCACGGGCCTTAGCAGCTCCGTTTCTATTAAATAAAGGCAGATCAAAGCTTATCGCTACTCCGGCCTTCTTAACCGTTTCATCTTCTTTATCCATTTCAAAAGTAGGACCGACTCTAAGATTTGTATACGCCTGGCCTCTTTCCTGCTCTAAACGAGCAACTTGAAGATCAGTTAACTTCTTAGCGTATCTCAGCTTAGAAAAGCTAAGCCCTTCTACAGAGTCTATCTTGGCGAGTTTGAGGTTTAGGTTTAATTTCTTTGGAAGCGCCGAGTTCGTAATTTCACAATCCCTACCAGAGAAGAAACCGAGGTGGTTTTTAAGATATGTTCTATCGACTTTGAGATTCGCCAGTTTCAATCTATAGTCACTTATAACTAACTCAAGAGTTTCTCTTTCAACCTGTTGCTCAGGAGATAATGAAGATCTCTTTGAGAGTTTCCTATGAATTCTCTTAAAAGCATCAAGAGATTCAACATAGAGAGGAATTACTTCGTTTAAATGTTTTAACTCATAGAGATTTTTAACTATTTTGATTATCAGCATTTCTGATTCATAAGCAGTTAGAGACTTCAAGGCCCCGACTTCTTCTTTCGCCGCTTTTACACGGGCACTTCTCTTTCCACCTAACTCTATTGTCTGCATGAGCTTAACAGAAGTAGTATAGTGTGAACCTTCATCAAGATTCGATATCCCCTCAATTTCAACTTCAGGGTTAATCAGCTTATTAGCTGCATCTATATTTAACTTGGCCATTTCCACTTCTCTTGCTTTCTTTATAAGAGAGGGATGATTTACTTTGATGGCGCTTAGAAGCTCATTAGCATTTCTATATGTGCATTTTTGTGCTGCAAATACAGATGACGTAAGTAGGCTTAAGGCGACCATGCCCTTAAAAAAAGACATAACTTCTCCAGTTTTAGGATTTTAATTTTTACTTAATTTGAATTTACTATGAGTGTATTGGTGGTCGAAGACCAGGGTCAAGAGAAGGCATATTGTAGTGGTTATTAAAGATCCAAGAGATGGAACTTCTAGAAACCATAGGCCCTTTAAGAGATATTTTTTGAGATACTTTTGTAAGATTATGTAAACCTACACAGAAATGTAGGCAATGCTCTTCATCAGAGCACTCTGTATCAGCACAACTATGTGTTTCATAGATTGTTGCTGTTTGAACTTCTTTAGTGATTGATTGCTCAGTATTAGAAACTTCGTGCAAAGACTCTTCTAGCTCCATAAACGACGAGCTAAAAAATGAGAATATAGCGAATGTTAATACTAGAGTTTTTAACATAGGTTTAATTTAGCATATGAATATGTTCAAGGGTAGCTATTTTCTGTTAACTTTCTGTAAAGAAGATAGCTAACCCTCTAGATTTAGATAATTTAAGAGATCTTACTTCTTTGCAAGGTAGGCCTTAAGCTCACCTAGTCCACGCTGCTCTCTCTTTAAACGAGATGCTTTTTTAAGTTTATCTAGCTCTTTTGCGCTACAGATATCTTTCTTTGGTCCAGATTGTGAACCTGCAAATCTCTTAGTCGTCGTGTAATTAGTCTCAGCAGCTTCACTAGCTTTTAGAGTTCTACCGTCAACAACTCGCCCATCTAAATATGCAATTGCCTTATCAGCTTCTTTTGCTTTTAGCATTTTTACAAATGCGATTCCCTTGCTCTTTTCACTACCTGGCTCTGTAATAAGATTAACATCTCTTACTTTTCCAAACTTAGAGAAGATCCCGTGAAGGTCTTTCTTAGTTACTTTATAACGAAGGTTTCCAACGTAAACAGTCTTACCTTTTGGTTGGTAATTACTTTCACCTGGTCTTGTAAATCTTTGGATTGGTTTTTTTTCCATTTTCTGTGTCCTCAATAATGCGAATTTCGCCCCAACGTAACACCTTGTGCCCAAGATAGCTATGGCCCTAGTAAAAATTACTTCGAATTACCGAGAACAAGTTAATGAAAATGGCCTACTTAGGCATCCTTCCCTTAAGAAGCTCAGTTGAGAGCTCCTTATTAGTCGTTTTCAGAGCTTTTAACTTCTTTTGCGTCTTACCTGTCACGATATTAATATCCGTCACATAACCAAGCCTAGACACGATGAGGGAGTATGTCTTATCAACGAGAAAATACTTATCTTTCTTTTCAAAATTGCCCTTGAGAAATCTGAGCCCATTTACAGAGAGTATCTCATCCCCAGCGTTTAGACCTGACTTATAAGCTGGTCCATCTAGCTCGACAGACTTAACAAATACTCTGTCACCCTTAAACTCAGGATTAAATCCTAGATCCACCTTGCTCTTCTCATATTCAACTTCTACATTTACTTTATTTAGGAGAGCTTCAAAGTCGATATCCTCAGTGGACTTAATCATATGAACAAATTGGTCTCTGACTTCTTTGCCTGAAACCTCTTCAAGAAGATCAAAGACTTCATCTTCTTTAACACCCACTTCTGGATTTACAAGATAGCGCTGCCAAAGAAGCTCAACCAGATCAATCACCGATTTCTTTGACTCAAGCATTAAGATATTTAAAGCGAAGAAAACTAGCCCACCCTTTAAGTAGTAACTGATTGAAGAGTTATTATGGTTCTCATCTGGACGATAAAGCTTTATCCAAGAATTAAAAGAGCTGTCTTCAAGAGAGTGAAACTTTCTTCCCGGAACTGATAGGTAGCGGTTTATATTTTCTTTTATACAATCCAGATACTCATCAAGAGTGTAGAAATCAGTTCTAAAAATAAATAACTGATCCATGAAGCTAGTTAGCCCTTCTGTTAACCAGTGCATTTTAGTAAGCGCTTCTTTTGTATAATCAAAAGGTCCAAGCTCAATAGGTCTAATTCTTTTCACATTCCAAAGGTGGAAGTATTCATGAGCAACAAGTTCTAGCCATTCTTGGTAGCCCTTCTTATCTGTAATTGAATATGAGCAAAATTGAAGAGCTGTTGAATTTAAATGTTCAAGACCTCCAAATAGTCCCGGAGCTAGATGTGTCATGAAGCAATATTTTTCATATGGGATTCCTCCCATGGTCTTTTGTATATGATCGACTATCTCGCGAATATCACCTTTCATATTATTGTTGTGAAGAATTGACTCTCCAAAGAATGCTAATTCATGAGGGATACCTTCAACCATAAAACCATCTGTTTCATGACAACCTATTTCCAGTGGTGCATCAATGAAAGTGTCATAATCTTTTGCTGTATATAAGAAGATATCTCTCTTAGGAGATATATCTGTCAGACCTGTTGAAATCTTTGACCAAAGAGGGTTTATAATCACCTCTAAAGTTGGATCTAGCATTTGCTTATCTAAAAATCCCATAAAGACACTTGGACCATGAATGAAAGCATGTGACTTATCGATATGAGACGTTCTCACAGTCAACTCATGACAATAAATTTCATACTCAACTGTAAACTCACTTTCATTTGAATTTACTAAGTCACTCTTATCCCAATCAATTAGCCAAATACCTCTATCAAGTTGTTCATGATAAACTCGCTCACCTTTTGAGTTCTCGACCTTAAGCCAACGAACATTACGCCCATACTCTCTCATTAAATATGACCCAGGGGACCATGATGGAATGAATAGTTTTAATTGGTTCTCACCCTCTTCTCTCTTTGCTGTGATTTTCACATGCGCTAAGTGATTTTCGGGACTTGGAATAGATAATTTATATTGCAATTTCATTTAATGCTCTCCAACAAAAAAAGTTCTTGTAAAGGGCCCTAAGCTTGGGATAGATATTCTTAAATTTCAAACATAATACAATTTTAGCACATATTTCCACAAGGGAATACGAACGCATTTTTTAGGGGAAACGAAAATGACGAGCAGTGCCACTACAATATCGGGGCCGAAGATCGAGCGTGAAAACATCGACCTTCCTACAGTTACATTTACACAAACAGCAATCGAGCAACTCACTCTTATGTTAGAGAACGACTTCACTCTTTCAGGTAAGTACTTTCGTATTTTAATCTCTGGAAAAGGATGTGATGGCTTTACTTACTCAATTGGTTTTACTGATATTAAAGAAGAAGACTTCACTTTAAGAATTAGTAATGAAGAACCTCTTGAAATAATCATTGACCCTTTTGCTGCGTTTTATCTTGGTGAGACGAGAGTCGATTATGTACAAGATTTCCAGAACGACAGAGAAGGATTTGTCGTCTATAATAAAGATCAGAAGAAATTCCACGGGAAATTCTGGAGAGAGAATAAAGAGCTCGTACCTCCAATGTTAAATAATTAAAAAAGGAAAATAGATAATGGATTATCGCTATATCAAGGCCTTCATGTTAACAGCTCGCCACCTGAGCTTTTCAAAGGCCGCCGATATACTTAAGATTGCCCAATCCGCAGTTAGCCGCCAGGTGAAACTTCTTGAAGAGTCACTTGGTATCGAACTCATTATCAGATCAAGTAAGAAAGTCGTTCTCACAGATAAAGGAAAAGAATTCTACGCCGCCTGTGAACACTTCGACAGAATGTCCCATGATATTTTTGAAAAAGAAGATGATCGACCACTAAAGGTTGGGATTCTAAACGGACTTCTTAAAACTTGGTTCAACCCTATCCTTATAAAGTATTACAAGAAATATAATCGCAATATGGAAATTCATATTGCAGATCAGCCAGAACTTCACAAAGGTATCGAGCAAGGAAAGTATGATATTATTTTCTCTACCGATAATTTTCAATCAGAGCTTGTGAGTTCTCTTAAATTATTTGATGAGAAGCTTGTACTTATTAGCAAAGAAGAAGTTAATAGAAAGAAGCTACAAGACTATAGATGGATAGTTTACTCTGAGGGCGACAACCTCTTTAAAATGAGTAAGAAGAGAAGTCCAAACACTATAGTAGTTGAATCTCTTGCAACTATTGTAACTCTTGTTAAAAGTGGTGTTGGGATCGCAGTGGTTCCAGATCATGTTCTTAAGAAAACAGACTCTCTTATAATCCAAGATATCCCTAGTTTAAAAAGTCCTGGAATTTATATGACGACTTTAAACTTTAAAAACCAACCACAGTTTTTAAAAGAAATTCTCAGCGTCATTAAGAAATAAAAAAGGCCACTACATGAGTGGCCTAGTCTTTATAAATTTATTAATTCTCTTATTTCTTTAGTTGAACATTCTTTATTCCAACCGTTCCAATTAGGAATTTCTTATTTGTTGTAAAGTGAAGCTTCTTAGCAACTTTGTTATCAAATAACATTTGCCACTTCTCGCCATTCTTCTCTACCTTTAAGTCGTATGTCTTAAAGTCTTTCTTTAGGGCATTAACAAGAGTCTTCATTGCAATGTCACCACCATAGTTAACATCTACATTTGATGCTTTAAGATTTACAACATCACGGCCACTTCTTTTAACAATAGAAACTCCTGCTTCTAATTGCCCTGGAGTAAACTCAATCTTATTTAAAAGTTTACCTTTACCATCGAGTTCTTTCTTGTAAATTTTTGTAACGGCCTCGGTTTGGTCATCAGTCTTCAATCCCATAATGTAAATATTCTTGTCATCATCATTGGTGATTGTCGATAGAACATGATCTTTAGCTTGAGCTGAATGCATTGTCCCCAATACCATCGACAGCAACAAACTAGTCTTGATTAAATTCTTCATACTTCCCCTCTCCTGTTGGCGTGAATTATACCTAGAGTAGGAAAATATACAAATGAGTGTGAAATTATTCCAGAATGCCAAAATGCACCCCCTAAAGGGTGCCCAAAACCTAGCTTAAGGTATTGAAAATTATAGGTCCACCGACATGTTTGAACTCTTCATCAGAGAGAGTCCCATAGTCGTAATCTTCTAACTGTTGGATGAGAATATAAGAAATATAGTCCTCAATACCGTTAACTTCTGCCAATCCAAAGGCCTCAGTGAACCCTGTTATTTGAGGATTTATCTCTTCAGTGAACTTCATTTCGGCCATATATTTTGAACTAAATTCTCTCAGTTCATTTATAGTAACACCCATCTTTTGAGCATCTTCATGTCCAAACTTTCCAAGACTAAAGTTTACAAAGCTTGAAATTATAATAGCTTCAAAATCAATACTCGCAGTATCGTAGTTTAAATAGAAAGTATCTGAAAGTTTACCCTCTCCTGTAAGCATAAGATAAGCATCTTTAAAGCTCTTTATAAAAGGAAGAGTTGCAACTAAGAGATTTGATTGAAAGTTAAGCTTCTGCCATGACTCAACATCATTAACAGCTACTGCCTCACCTTTATGGTCTCTGATCTGGATTTGATAATTAAAGAGATCATCAAGAATTTGTTCAAAGTAAGATCCAAGAAATTTATCGTCAAATTCATCCATTTCAAAGTTTGAAAGTTCTTTCTTAACTCTCTTTTGAATAATAGATACGAGAGAGTTACCAATCTGGTAAATATCTGCAAAATCAAAGTAGTCAAAGATACTCTCATCAGCAAAACCTCTCTTATCCTTAGCATAACTAAGACCAAGGTTAATAAGGTGTCTAACCTTCTTACCAACTCTTGTCATTGCTACAGGACCGTCTTTTAAGACACCTGAGAACTCCATATTTCCGTTGAGTAAACGAATGAAGTTAAAGTGTAGATAGTGAAATCTATCTTGTTCAGATACCTTTGCGAGTTCATGAGAGATATCTTCCCTCTCCCCTTGAAAGGCAACAAGAGAGTTATGGTGAAGTGTTTGGGCCTTACCGAGATCATCAATATTGGCCTTGATCTTTTCTTTCTTAGCTATAAAGACATCAACATGTCCAACAGATGGAAGAGGATTAACAAGCTTAAGTGACTCAAAGTAATCTACAAAACCATAGTCCGCAAGACGTCCTTTCTTTAAGCTATACTCTTCTTCAGAAAACGTCATAAAACATTCTGATACTATTTTAAAGAAGTGTTGATAACCTCTCTCAACTCCGATCTCAGTGTATACATCTTTAATAATCTGTTTAACTTCATCTACAACATCACACTTATCATCGTACTCAAAAAGAAGTTGATCATCTTCAGTGATGAAGTAGTAATCATGATCTGGATATAGAGGTTCTTCTAAATCAAATGTCCAAATATTAAATCGTCCCTTAAGAAACAGTAGAAATTCTGGAGACTGAGCAAACTCAAGTCTAATTCTATCATCAGGACACTTTGCAACTGCGACAACCCACTGTTCAAATTCAGGAGTGTCTAACTTGTCTTTCTTCCAAAGATCAAGATCGTAGAATACAGTTCTTTGCTCTTGAGATAATAATGGCAAAGAGTGAGTTCTCATTTCAAGAGGAAGTTGTCTCATTGTGACATAAAGTGGTTGAACAGGAAGTTGTGCAAGAGACTTACCTTCAGAAATATAGGACTCAATTAGGTCCATCGATGTGTAGGCCTGCGCCTCTTTTAGCACTAGCTCAATTACATCTGTCTCAGTTGGAGTCTTTTTCTCGCTCATAATCTTCCTCTATTTCAAATTTGAAGTAAGTATATCTATTACAAAAACAACATCTTAGCAATGAAGCACTACTTTATTGTCGCTCAATTTTTGAGCACAAATCGGCAACATATTGTTATTGCGTCATTAGGCCCAACACTTTTTATATATCAATGGTTTACATGTCATAATAGAGAGTGAATTACTCATGTATTAGACCAATTATGTCGAATAGCAGGCAAGATGAATAAAATACTCTCTCACCTACTCTTATGTATGGTGTTACTTCCATTCACGACTATTGCCGAAACCGCCGAACAATTTAAAGGTGGGAGCTATAATAGAAAGCGCAATAGGGAAATTCGAAAAGTTAAAAATATTTATGGTCTTGAGTCCCATGAAGAATATGACTTTGGTGCATGTCAAAAATATAAGAAAGAAGATGAAAAGCCTGACTACTTCATAAGCTGTGTTGAGGGAGAGCTAATCTACGATGACTCTTTTGATAAGCTGACTTCGGCGACAATGGCTATCGAGTCTAAAGTTTACAAAGACAACCTTCTCAATGAACTCAAAGATCATTCAATTAAAGAACTCGATAAGAATATAACAAACCTTGATATGATAAAGACATGTATCGAGATCAAAACTTCTGGCTTAACTCCCGGACAAAAGTGTAAGGAGCTACTTCCTAGTATTCTCAATGTAGTAAAAGTTCAGCTTCCACAGCTAAGAGCAACTATGTCATTGATGAATAAACCAAGAAGCTTCCAAAGAAGCAGAGTGAAGCCAAAAGACTATCAAGTTCAAATAAAGCATGAAGTACCAACGACAAAGGTTCCTTATCTTACAAAGAAAGAACAAGCTAAAATAAAAGAAGAGACCGAGGCCATACGCTTTGGTCTTCAACAAGACTGGTATGAAGAGAACTCAAAGAAGAATGGCTGTATTGAGCAGCTTTCTCCAAGGTCTTATAGATTTAAGCCCTCTAAAACACAATATAGTTGCGCCTCTGTTAATCAGGCAAAGCTAGATAGTTCTGTTAAAAGCAATATGGGTAAACTCAGATCAAAACTAAAAGAAAACTACTTTAAGTTAATCAGCACAAACCCTATCCTCGCTCATCTTAACCTCACAGGTGAAGAAGATAATGAGAAAATACTTTCAGAAGTTCAAACTGTTATATCAAAACTTCTAAGTGACGCGAATAAGTCTAAGAAGAAACTCAATAGCTTAACAAAGGATGAGCTTCCTTCACTTATAACTAACGACAATATTGTAAATAGTTATCTTAAAAAGAAAGGCCCATCGGAGGTTCTCTGTGATGTTTCACAAGACTTTAAAGACGATGAAGATTTCAATGAATTAAAAAATGACCTCTTCCTTGCTGGAGGGGCCTTAATAGGTGGTGGGATCTGTGCCTTTACTGCTGGTATTGGTTGTATCATTGGAGTTGGTCTAGCGACAGAAGTTGTCGGAGTGACTGTCGCACATGGTAGATATGAAGATGCCGCAATTTCTTTTAATGCGGGACTTAGTTCAGCTGAACAATATAATGATAGAAAGTTTGAACGTGACTTCGCTCTCCTACTTGCACCTGTTTCTGTTGCAGGTGAATTCATTGGAAGTGGTGTAAGGATAGGAAGAAAGGCCTTTAAAAACTCTCCTTCAGGAAAGTCCTATGATACTGACATGGTTGGTATCTATAAGAAAGAAGGATTTAGACAAAGAACTTCACTTCTTAAAGAGCCACCAAAGAATAAGAAAGATATGATTGGTAAGTATGAAAACTTCATACTTGTACCACCAAAGCTTAACGCAAGATGGATAGATATTGCTAAGAGTGATAATGCCGGACTTTACCTTGATGTAGAAAACGCTGCACTTAAAAGGCTTAATGACACAATTGGAGATAAGAGTTTTGTTACAGCGTTAACAAATGTACATAAAGATATACTCTCAACAAAAGTAAATAAACTCCTTACAAAATACCCTGGTGTCGACATTGAAGTTTATTCAGACTTTAAATCTGTTCGTTATGCATTCAAACCAAAGGACATGCCACCAGAGTTAAAAAGCAGACTACAAAAAGATCTTGATAGTACTTACAAAGAAGCAAATACAGAGTTTGCAAATATGGTAAAGACTATGGATGGCGTCCCAGACACCGAGCACCCTGATCAATGGTTTCAAGGTGGACTAGGACTTACTGCTGATCAGGCAGGACAATCGGCGAAGAAAGCAAGGGATCTAAGTCGTCCCGCACAACTTACTTCCTTTGGTGAAATCAAAAATATCATTGAAGGCGAAGCAGAAACAATCACAAATTACTCAAGATCTCTAACTAAAGATCATCCTCTTGCTAAGGCAAACTTAATAGAAGCAATTCCTGGAACTGGTGAAAACACTGTAGCACTTCCAGTCTTTGAAGTTATAAGAAAAGTTAAGTCTCCTAGTCGATCAGAGCTTGAAGTCTATCAAGCAACCTATCTATCTGACACTGGAGTATCACTAACACATATTCAAGCAAGTGAAAGACTAATGAGTGTGCGACTTGCAAATGAACTAAATACAAAGTTTGGATCAGAACTATTACCGGGCCATGCTAAAGAGCTGCTCAAGTACTCTTCAAGTCTGGACTCATTAACTCCAGGTCTATGGGTAAAAGAAAGAGTTAGTGCCAATTTAAATGAAGCAAAGCTTGGCGGAATGTCAGGTGACGTCACGGGAATGGGTGCTAGAAATATAAGACAAGTTGCTTATGATATTGCAAAGACTACAAAAGCCAGTGCAGAAGAAGTTCTTAGTTCAACAAGAAAAGGTGAACAGGCCGTCACACAAACATTTGATGAAATAAAGAATAACTTTAAAGTAACTGTTAAAGATGTCCTAGATAAGAGAGGAATTAAATATAGTGACCCTTGTAGTGGTGATGATTGTGTTATGATCCCCTCTTCAAAGCTCAGCACAAAAGACGAAAATGCCTTGGTTAATGCTTTTGCTAAACAAGACAACCCTTCTCAATACAGACTGAGTTTTATTCCAGAAGGAGTAAGCTCTGCGGACAGAACAAACCTTGCAGTACATGGCGAGCTGGTTGAAAAAGAATTGAGAAAGAGATTAATAGGTGTTGGTGAAGGAAAAATCTCTTACGATAAATTATCACAAATTACAGTCGCAACGAAAATGCCAAAGCAAATTAAGAGTGGTGATGTTGGACTTATATTAGGGGTAGGAAAAGACTCTCCCCTATCTAAGGCAGAAAAAGAGCTATTAGAAAGTCATTTATCCTCGGCCGTAAAGAAAGTTAATGAAGCACTGGCCAAGGAATCTCCAAATACAAAATTTAGCTATGGAGCTGGAAAAGTAGACTGGCTAGATTAGTCTAAGCTGCTTATCGTCTTGAGTTTTTTTCTTTCTCTCTATTTTATAGTCTTCGACATGTTCAAAGTATTCATCTGACTTATGATCCAAGATACTATCCCACTCTTTAAAGCTTCTTCTCTTAGAAGTATGTAACCATTCAGAGATATGATCCTTATCCAGATGAATCGGGCACCTATCGTGACCTGCTTCAAGAATTTCATCAGGAGGCCCATCTGTTAATACAGCAAATGAGTAAAAATATTCACCAGAAACTGGATCTCGCCACCTATCATAAAGGCATGGAACATACATGAGATCATTCTTTGTCGGATATATTCCAATCAGCTTTCTCTTTGAGTTTTCACTACTTCCAGAACGTACCCATTCATAAAACTTCTTCATTACAAAGATGCCGTGATTCTTACCAACGAGTGGCGCCCATGTTTTTCGTGTCAACAAAGAGTCTCTACGTGCATTAAATACGTTATACTTACTGGGCACTTCTTCTTGAGAATCATGGGGACGAAGTCTGTAGCGCATAGGCAGAATCAAGTTTTCTTTATTTTGCTCAATAGTTACTAGTGAGAAGGTGCCAGGAAAAGTCTTTCCATCAGTCTCCATTCTCTTATAAATTGAGCCATCTTTCTCATTCAAGTCTTTGAAATTTAAGAATTCTTCACGTACCGGCCTGCCATTAACCGCTGCTGCCACCTCATTTAACTGAGAAAGTCCTTGAATCAAAAAACACATAAAATTGGCCCTATACCCAAAACCTGATCTAAATCATGTAAAGATCATTGATGTATGTTAGATTGTAAATATACTTCTATTAGACTAATTATAGCACACTAAGCATATTAAGGAATTTCAATGAGAAGGGTTAAAGAACAAGAAAAATGTCAAAACTGTCCATCCAAAGGTCAAGGTGTCTTCTGTGATTTAGACAATCCTGATCTTGATGAAATCTCTCAACACAAAGTTACAAATACATATAAGAAAGGACAGACTCTATTTGTACAGGGTAATCACCCATTTGGTCTCTACTGTGTAAACTCAGGAAATATCAAAGTTACAAAAACTGGTACAGATGGAAAAGAGTCTATTGTGAGAATTGTAAAAGGTGGCGATGTTTTAGGACATAGAAGTCTTTTTACTTCTGACTACTATACTGCGACAGCAACGGCTATTGAAGAGACAAAGGTATGTTTCATCGACAAGAAATACATCCTTAGACTTATGCAAGAAAAGCCAAGTGTTTCTCTTAATATCATCAATAAACTAAGCCGTGATATGGGAGCAGCAGAAAATAAAGTAAGCTCATTTCACCAGAAAAATGTTCGTGAAAGATTAGCTGAACTACTACTTCTTTTAAAAGAGTCTCATGGACAAAAAATTGAAGGTGAAAAGTATAAGCTTGATATCAAATTAACGAGAGAAGAGATGGCCACAATGATTGGTACAGCTAATGAGACACTTATTAGATTCATCTCAGAATTTAAAGACGAAGGTCTTATTGAGCAAGAAGGTAAAGCGATTATTATCTGCAATGAGGAGAGATTAATCGACTGGGCCAATGTTAATTACTAAGAATTTAATTAAAAAAAACTGATCTATCGCATATTTAAAGCAGTGTAGTTTTACTACACTAGCTTTATGAAAATAATAAAGAATATGGTTACAAGTATTGAAGAACAAATTATCGACAAGCTCTTAAGAAGAGGAGAAAGGATCACCTATTCGGCGACGTCCAATCTTTTTTACGAAGGACAAATTCCAGTCGTTGCCTACCTGATCCTTTCAGGAAATGTTCATCTCACAAAGAATAAGAAAATAAAGAGTACTATTGGTCCAGGTTCATTAATTGGTGTAAAAGAGTTGATGAAAAATGACGCCGTAGAGTTCTCAGCAGTCATAATGCCAGAGACAGAAGTATGCTTCCTATCTCGAAGTGATATCTTTGATATAATGGAAGAAAGATCTGACCTTTCTGAGCATATCAATCAACTACTAACAGCTTAAAATTCACCTCTTTTCCTGATCTAGATCATGTAAACTTGCCCAATAGCTAGTTACTATACTTAAGTAACAAGGGATACTATTATGAAAAAAATCGTTTTATTTTCACAACTTGAGGAAGAATCCTTAAATCAACTTAAGAAAATTGGCACACATATGAATGTAGCTGATTTTGAGTTTCACCTTGTGCATTGCCACAAGATTCAAGTCTATATGAATGAGCTTTCACTCTACTCATATCCAAGTGAAGAACAGTTTGAAGAAATGAAGAAAGCGACAGATAATATCTTAAAACAATTTGCAAATGAGATGGGACTTAAGCACTTCCATGTTCACTCTTTCTTAGATTCTGATCCGAAGGATAGATGCTCGACTTTCTTAGAGGATATCGATGCTAATCTCTGTGTCGTAGCGACTCGAGGAAAGAAGGGACTTGATGGCGTATTTGAAAGTTCATTTGCAAATCATATGAATAAGTATGCTCCATGTGATGTACTAGCTCTAAGACCAGCGAAGTAAGGAACGGATAACGATGCACCTAGATAGCGAAGCAGACATTGAGCTAAAGTGTGATCACTGCGATGAATCCATAGATAAAGGTATGGAAATTCTAAGTAGTGAGCACGTGTTCTGCTGTCACGGGTGCAAGACTGTTTATCAGATTCTTGGAAAGAATGGCCTCACGGACTTTTATAAAATTAGAGACGATGAGGGAGTTAAAAGTAATCCAGTAACTAAGAAGAAAATAGATTACTCATATATGGATGATGATTCATTCATTAAAGAATTTACTCAGGTTAAGAAACAAAACAAACAAATAAAATTCTACCTTGAAGGCATTCACTGCATGGCGTGTCTTTGGCTAATAGAAAAGACTCCATCTTTTATACAAGGTCTCATTAGTGCACGTCTTAATATAAGTGATAGTACAGCAACATTTGATTTTTCAGATGAGTTAAATATCTCAGACTTAGCTCAGGATCTATCGAGACTTGGCTATATCCCTCACCCACTTAAAATGAATGAGAGCTCATCGAGACTTCAAAAGAAAGAAGAGAGAAGAGAGCTCCTTCGTATTGGAGTTGCTGGTGCAGCGATGGGAAATATCATGCTCTATGCAATTTCAAATTATGCGGGAGCAGATGGTTACTTTAGAACAATATTTAACTGGATCAATCTAGTGATCGCTATTCCAGTGATTTTCTATAGTGCTCTTCCATTTTATAAGACATCAATTCAAGCAATTAAGATGCGTACACTCTCAATTGATATTCCACTTTCAATTGCAATGCTAGGAGGGTTTCTCTTCTCTGCATTCTCAATGTTTACTGGTGGAGAAGCGCTATATTTTGACTCTATTACAGCACTTGTCTTCTTAATTCTACTAAGTCGCTACTTTGTAAAGAAGGCCACTCAATCAGGACTCTCAACTAAAGGACTACAAACATTCTTTACTAACAAAGGTGTCCTAAAAAGAGATGAGCAAGGGAACTTCTCCTCTGTTCACGGGAAGTATATACAACAAGCCGACACTGTTAAGATACTTACAGGTGAAAAGATCATTTTTGACATTGAACTTGAATCTGTTAAGGCAGTTGTAGATAATTCAATAATAACTGGTGAAAGTAAACCTCAAGAGGTCACTCAAAGCGAAACTCTATTTGCAGGTGCAATAAATATTGGTCCAGAAATTATAGCGAGAGTGAAAACAATTGGAGACAACACTCGAATTGGGAAAATAATCAAAGAAATCGAATCGAGTTCTCAAGGCCAAGGAAGAACTGTTCTCAAGGCCGACAAAATTGCAAAGTATTTCATTGCACTAGTACTTGTTCTCACAACTCTTATCTTCGCTTACTCTTATGTAACGTATGGACTACAAGAGGCCATTGCACGAGCACTTGCAGTTATAATTATTAGTTGCCCATGTGCCCTAGCTATGGCGACGCCACTTTCTTTTATCAAGTCACTTGGTCAACTTAAGGCAAGAGGTGTTCTTGTAAAAAACGAGAGTGTGCTTGAAAAGATAAATGAAGTTAAACATATTATCCTAGATAAGACAGGGACTCTTACAGCTGGAAAATTTGAAGTTCTATCTTTTAAAAATGATTCTCAACTGGCAGATATAGAGATTCATTCAATTGTTAATGCAATCGAATCAAGATCTATACATCCAATAGCACTCTCTCTAAAATCATTTCTTCAAAGATATGATCTAAAAACAATTGAGACTAAGAACTTTGTAACAATCAACGGCATGGGGATAAAGTCTCAGTGCAATGATGTTAACTACTTCTTAGGTAAGATTAAGATTTCTCAAAGAGATGAAAAGTTTCACAACCTAACTCAAGTAGGTCTTTATAACGAAGACACACAAGAGCTACTTGCAACTTATGCTCTTGGCGATAAGTTAAAAGATGGTGCAAAAGAAAATATCCAAAAGCTTATTAAGAAGAACTTCATAGTCCATATTGCAAGTGGAGACAATACTGGAGTGGTTAGCGAACTTGGAAGCGAGCTTGGAATCCAAGCTGAGTACTTACATGCTGAGCAATCCCCTGAAGATAAAGCTGAGCTGATCGCAAATATCAAGGCCCAAGGCGAAAAAGTTTTAATGGTTGGAGATGGAGCGAATGATGCCCTAGCACTTCAAAAAGCAAATATTGGTATTGCCGTTGGCGGAGCTGTTGATCTCTCTCTTAGAGCGAGTGATATCTTCTTATCAACTTCTAATATATCAGTAATCAATGATCTTATAACAACAGCTAAAGAAACAAATAACGTTATCGTGAGAAACTTTATTTTCTCAATCAGCTATAACACTGTCGGGGTTCTACTTGCTCTTAATGGGTTTGTATCACCTCTTCTTGCAGCGATATTTATGCCGGCAAGTTCTTTAACAGTAGTCCTCTCTAGCTACCTAGGGACGCGTAAACTAAATAGATGCTTTAAAGGAGAAGTCTTATGAATATTATATATTTCTTACTTCCTCTAGCTCTATTACTAGGAGGCATGTTTGTTGCCTTCTTTATCTGGGCAACAAAGAGTGGTCAATATGATGACCTTGAAACCCCAGCACAAAGAATATTATTTGATGACGATAGGAATATTAAATAGTCTCATAAAAAAGGAAGGGAAGATTATGAGTACAGACTCTACTAACACAGGTCATTTGGAGGAATTCTCTTATAATGACAGAATCACAAAGTGGTTTGTTGGTGCCACTATGCTTTGGGGATGCGTTGCTCTACTCTTAGGAGTTATCATTGCATTTCAATTAGCTTATTGGAAGTTCAACCTTGGTCTAGAATGGACAACATTCGGACGACTAAGACCACTTCACACCAACGCAGCAATCTTTGCTTTTATTGGTAATGCCATTTTCGCAGGTATTTACTATTCAACGGAAAGATTATGTAAAACAAGAATGTTTAGCGACACTCTTGGATGGCTCCACTTTTGGGGTTGGCAGCTAATTATTGTTGCAGCAGCAATATCTCTACCTCTTGGTTTAACAACAGGTAAAGAGTATGCAGAACTTGAATGGCCAATTGATATTTCAATTGCTGTTATTTGGGTAATTTTCGCAATTAACTTTTTCGGAACGTTAGTTAAGAGAAGAGAAAAGCATATTTATGTGGCACTTTGGTTCTACATTGCTACAATTCTAACAGTTGCAGTACTACACATTGTAAACTCTATTTCACTACCAGTTAGTTTAATGAAGTCTTACCCTATTTACGCTGGTGTACAAGATGCACTCGTACAATGGTGGTATGGTCACAATGCCGTAGCATTCTTCTTAACAACACCATTCTTAGGTTTGATGTACTACTTCATTCCAAAAGCTGCGAAGAGACCTGTTTATTCTTATAGACTGTCTATCATTCACTTTTGGTCATTAGTATTTATCTATATCTGGGCCGGTCCTCACCACCTTCTTTACTCTTCTGTTCCAGACTGGGTACAAACTGTTGGTATGACTTTCTCAATTATTCTTTGGATGCCTTCATGGGGTGGGATGATCAATGGTCTTCTAACTTTAAGAGGTGTTTGGGATAAAGTAAGAACAGAGCCAGTACTTAAGTTCATGGCGACAGCTGTTACATTCTACGGTATGGCAACATTTGAAGGTCCACTACTTTCAATCAAGTCAGTTAACTACCTTGGACACTTTACAGACTGGATCGTTGGTCACGTTCATGCCGGAACAATCGGTTGGAACTATATGATGACTGCCGGTATGTTATATTTCCTAGTTCCAAAACTTTGGAAAACACACTTATTCTCTAAGAAATTAGCGAACCTTCAATTCTGGACTGCGACTATTGGTCTTGTTCTTTACATGATGTCTATGTGGGCAGCAGGTATTACTCAAGGTCTTATGTGGAGAGCAGTAGATGCGAGTGGTCGTCTTGTTTACCCTAACTTCATTGAAACAGTTGTAAAAATTGTTCCTATGTACTGGGTAAGAGCATTTGGTGGAGTACTAGTACTTCTAGGTTTCTTCATCATGGTTTACAACCTTGTTAAAACAATTCAATTTGCTAACAAGAATAATAAAGATCAAGCAGAAGATGTATATGCAGCTCCTCCACTTAGCGCAGCTAAAGAAGAGCACGGTGCTTCAGCTCACAGAAAGCTTGAAGGTCTACCAATGCTATTCTCTGTTTTAACACTTCTAGCAGTTCTAGTTGGTGGTATTGTAGAAATCGCACCTTCTCTACTGTCTGATAAGTTCGTAGAAAAAGCACCACATATTAAGCCATATACTGGTCTTGAACTTGCTGGTCGTGACATCTACATCAAAGAAGGTTGTTACGTTTGTCACTCTCAACAAGTAAGACCTACACCGTCTGAAAAGCTGAGATATGGTGATCCATCAACTGCAGCAGAATCAGTATACGACCATCCATTCCAGTGGGGTTCTAGAAGAATTGGACCAGACTTAGCAAGAGTTGGTGGAAAATATAATGATATGTGGCACTTCAGACATATGATTAACCCAAGAGATGTGACTCCAAAGTCAATCATGCCTAACTACGGTTGGCTAACTAAGAATAAAACAAACTTCAAAGTTATCCAGAAGAAACTAAAAGTTATGAAGGCACTTGGTGTTCCATATACTGACGAACAAATTGCTAACGCTTTCAATGATGCACAAATGCAAGCAGAAAAGATCACTAAAGGTCTAACTGAACATGGTGTACCAATGAAAATGCAAAGCAAAGAAATCATTCCTCTAATCGCTTATCTACAACGCCTTGGTATGGATTCTGCCAACGCGAAGAAGGCCATTGAAGAAGGACAGGAGTAAGAAATGAAAAAAGAAGTAATAGCAAGTATGGATATGAGTATATTGCCAACAATTGGACTTCTATTATTTCTGGCCGTCTTCATAGGAGTATTTCTTTGGAGCTTCAGAAAAGGTAGTGATCTAACTTATGATGAGGCCGGTAAGGCCGCTCTAGAGGACGGGAATATTGTAAGTAAGAAAGGAGAATTGCAATGAGCGATAAAAAAGATCTAATCTTGCAAGAGGACGAGAAGCATCTTGTTCTTGACCATGATTACGATGGTATTCATGAACTGAACCACCCGCTTCCAAGCTGGTGGACAGGGTCTTGGATCCTATCATTTGTATTTTGTGTACCATACTTTATGTACTACGTTCTCATGGACGGACCTACACTACTAGATGAGTACAATACAGATATGGCAAAGATTAATAAAGTTATTGAAGCAGAGCTTGCTAATAGCTCAAAGTTTGACATGAACCAGTACAGTACTTGGGTTAAAGCAAATGATGGAGTAGCTAAAGGTAAAGTAGTATATGAAGATAACTGTCTTTCTTGTCATAGCGACGGTGGTGCTGGTGATATTGGTCCAAACTTAACAGATAAGTATTGGCTCAATGCTAAAGGTGACGCAAAAACAATCTACCCTGTTGTTGTTAACGGTGTTGAGGATAACGGAATGCCAGCTTGGGGAGAAGTACTCTCTAAGAATGAGCTTATGTCTGTTGTTTCATACATAATTACTCTTCAAGGTACTAACCCTGCGAACGCTAAAGAAGCGCAAGGTGAATTAATCGAGTAAATTTGATCGGGATCAATCTTTTATCACTCAGAATCGAGTTATAATAGATTGATCCCATATTTTTCTCGAAGGTAAAGAAATGAGTAAAAAAAATAAATTTGATCTACATGATTCAAGACTAGCAACAACTGACGAATCGGGGCATAGAGTTTTCATGTTCCCTGAAGACGTTAAGGGTTTCTGGCGAACTAAGAGAACACAATTCTACTGGTTTCTCATCGTCGTTTACCTTGTTCTACCCTGGATAAATATTGGAGGAAAGCAATCAATCCTTCTTAATATTGCAGATAGAGAATTTACTTTTTTTAGTCATACATTCTTTGCACATAATGCTCCCCTAGTTCTATTTTTCTTACTAGCATTTGTCTTCACAATAGGCTTTGTTACAAGTCTTTGGGGAAGAGTATGGTGTGGATGGGCATGCCCTCAGACAGTCTTCATAGACGCCCTTTACAGAAAAGTAGAATCACTTGTTGAAGGAAAACCAAGAGCAAGACAAAGACTAGATGAGGGACCTTGGAATTTTGAAAAGGTATGGAAACGATCTACAAAGTGGTTTCTCTATACAGTCGTTTCACTTCATATTACTCATACATTTATTGGATACTTTGTTGGAACAAGACGACTATTTTGGATTACGATGGAGAATCCTAATTCCAATCTCACTCTATTTTTTACGACAATATCCATTACGGTTTTATTTCTTCTTAACTTTGGTTGGTTTAGAGAACAATTCTGTTTAATAGCATGCCCATATGGAAGATTTCAAAGTGTTATGATGGATGACCACTCTATGAATGTTGTCTATGATGACAGACGTGGAGAACCTAGGCGTCAGCCAGGTCAAGATAAGACAGAGCACGCAGACTGTGTCGATTGTTATGCATGTGTAAAGGCCTGTCCTACGGGAATTGATATTCGAAGAGGAATGCAGTTGGAATGTATTGCATGTACAAACTGTATTGATGCCTGTGATGATATTATGACTAAAACAGGTCGAGAAAAGGGGCTTATTAGGTATGACACTCTTGCTAATTTAAGAGGTGAAAAAACTAATTACTTTAAGCCAAGAAATATCATCTACTTTACGGCGATTATTGCTATATTTGTCGCATTTGGATTTACTGTTAATTACTCGACTGGTTTATCAGCTGAAGTTTTAAGAGGACTTGGTTCTCCTTATAGGATTACAAAGACGGTTACGGGAAAGAAGCACATTCTCAATCACTTTCAAATTACTTTAGATCAGAGTGGCTCAGTTGAAGATAAAATGATCAAGATTGAAATACTAGAAGAAAGTGTTAATTCTAAAGTTGAATTAAAGGTTCCAAGGAATCCATACAATCTTAAAAAAAACCATGCTCGTGTAAATGTATTTGTTAAGTTTAATAAAGAGATATTAAAGAGTGGAAGCCTTCCATTTAGCTTTAAGATAATAGACTTAAAAACAGGCAAAGAACTTATAAAAGAGGTAAGTCTTGTTGGACCAATTAACTGAATTAAATAATGTACCGCTATACTTAATTGTATTTGCTGGACTTATCACTGGGCTTACAGGCTCAGTTCACTGCACAGGAATGTGTGGAGGTTTAGTTACGGCCCTAACAAGATCCAAGATGGGGATTATGAGCTATCACACGGGTAGACTCTTAGGATATGTCTCACTTGGAGTTATTATTCCCCTACTTGGAATTGAAGCTCTTGGAATAAGAAATAATCAGTACCTTTCAATGTTTGCAGCTGCTTCACTTGGGCTGACTTTCATATTCATAGGTCTTAAAAGCATTTTTAAGTGGCAAATGAGTTTCTCTTTCCATAAGAAACTTGAAGGTCTTAACCAAAGTATATGGAGAACACTCTTTGAAAAATTAAAGAGAAAAGATCTGCTTAGAAGTTTTCTAGGAGGAAGTGCAAGCGTTCTTCTACCATGTGGACTTTTATGGACTGTAATAATTCTCTCTTTAACAGCAACTAGCCCCCTCACCGCTTTGACATTTATCATTAGCTTTTGGGTGGGTACAACTCCTGCGTTGAGTTTTGCACCAGGACTAATTCAAAAGTTTCTATTACCATTACAGAAGAAATTACCAAGAACAGTTCCTATATTCTTTATACTCATAGGAATTATAACAATATCAACTCGTGTATACGCACTAATTGCTCAGACAGGGGCCCCAGCATGTCATTAGATAATAAATATAACGTAGATAACGAAACACCAGTAGAGAAGAGAAAAGTAGC
Source organism: Bacteriovorax sp. MedPE-SWde (assembly GCA_001874305.1). Lineage (GTDB taxonomy): Bacteria > Bdellovibrionota > Bacteriovoracia > Bacteriovoracales > Bacteriovoracaceae > Halobacteriovorax_A. The sequence goes on from MPCU01000002.1 coordinate 177,316, forward strand.
ATCACCTAAGTCTGATCTTGACGGATTCTTCTTTCATTTACTACTCGTTACAGTCGTTTTTATATTTCCATTAACATTAGTTATTCTCACTGTGATGTTTTGGAGTTAAACTAGTGCTATGAAAGCACTAATCATTGGCGCAACAGGCCTTGTTGGCTCAAAGCTACTTAGAATACTCAAAGAAGATTCATACTATGAATCAATTACTGCCTACGGAAGAAATCTAAGCGCCATTGAAGACTTATCAGACAAGAATATATTTATTAAGTCCTACACCAATGCCCAAGATATAAACTTCTCACAATTTGATCATGTTTACTGCTGTGTTGGCACTACTATTAAAAAGGCGGGATCAAAGGACAACTTTCAAAGTGTCGATTTGAAAATACCCTATGAAGTAGCAAAGCATTGTGAAAAACAAAGTATTAAAAAGCTCGTTATTATTTCCGCTCTTGGAAGTAATTCAAACTCCCGAATATTTTATAATAGAGTTAAAGGCCAGATGGAAGAGTCATGTAGTGCGGCCTTTCCCAAAGTTAATTTTGTAAGACCATCCCTCCTACTCGGAGAAAGGGATGAAGGCCGAATAGCGGAAGGGCTAGGACAATTCCTTATGCCTCTACTTAATCCACTAATGCAAGGTCCTATTAAAAAGTTTAGAGCTATTGATGCGCGTGATGTTGCCAGGGCCATGTTTGAAATTGCCAAGTATGGAAAAACTCATACTGATATCGAATATATTTAAATAATACTCCTTTATCTATTTAAAGTTCTCTCTTAGAATAAATATAAACAATTTATAAGAAATAGCTATTCATAAACCAGGGAGGGACAATGAATTGGAGAAGTATTCTCATAGCTTCTGCTATAGGTCTGAGCATATCGGCCAATGCTGCAACTTGGAGCGAAACAACAATCTCTTATTTAAGAGGAAGTAACTTCGCAAACTCTTTTGAAGACAATAATAGAAGTGAGCTTTCATTTGAACATGCCAGTGGATTTAAATATGGCGATAACTTTTTCTGGTTAGATGTATCGGATTCTCAATCCTCAAGTCGATCTACAGATACCGAATTATATGGAGAATGGTCTCCCCGCTTCAGTGCAGGTAAAGTTCTAGGTTTTTATAATAAAGATAGATTAGTACAGGATGTTCTCTTATCCGGTACTTTAGAGTTTGGTAGAAGTGCCGTAGTATCTAGAGCAAGGCTCTATGGTTTTGGACTAGACTTTAATATTCCTCATTTTAGCTATTTTCAATACAATCTCTATATAAGAGATAATATGGATAAAACAGGGACAACTTTTCAATCTACATTCGCCTATAAAGTACCATTCTCTATATCTAAGAAAATCAAAATTAATTACTCTGCTTACGTTGATATTGTTCACGGCGAAGAAGGGACAGACTCAGACTCAACAATTGTCGAAGCTTATTGGCATACTGGTCAAGTTGTAACTCTAGATCTTGGCGCTCTTTGGGGTGTAGAAAACGTAATTCATACAGGATTTAAGTACCAATATTGGAATAGAAAATACGGCGCAAAGAGTGGACCAGTAGAAAACAACTTAAAATGGATGATCAAATGGGTATTATAATAAATAAAGTAGTTAAATTATGTCTATCTCTCACACTGGCCTTAACCATTACTTCGACCCAAGCAGATACTTTCTCTGTTGGAGTAGAAGTTCTAGACTACTCACCTTTTTATTCAGGTAAAGGTAGGGCATACAATGGAATGAGTAGAGAAATACTTGATGCGTACTCTAGCGACAAAGGTCACTCATTCAGCTACGCTCCTACTAAAATTGAAAAACTCTATGACAACTACTTCACAGGTGTCGTTGATTTCAAGTTTCCTGACAATCCAAACTGGAAAGCAGATAAGAAAAAAGGAAAAGATATCATATATTCTTCTCCAGTTATTATCACAAAAGTTGGTGTCATAGTTTTAAAGGGTAATGAAGCTGCAACTTTAAAAAAGGTTGGAACAGTAACAGGTTTTACTCCATGGTCACTTCTTGGAGATATTAAAGCTGGAAAGTTGAAGTTAGTAAAAGCTACAGCAATGAGAAAGTTATTAAAAATGTTATCTACAGGTAAAATTGACGGAATATACGGAAGTATTGATGTTGTTAACTTTCACAGTAAGAAGCTTGGAAAGGAGTTTAAATTTTCTAATAAGTATACTCCAAGTGAAGATAAGTTCCACTTTTCATCATTCAGTAAAAAGAATGTTATAAAAGATTTTAACGCTTGGCTAGAAGCGAATAAATCAAAAGTTCAAAGTATAAAAGATAAGTATTTTAAATAAGCCATTTACCAGAAGTGTTAATCATCACTTCTGGTACTCCTCTATCTCTTTTTACATTTCATAAAGCTATGCTAATATCTTGAAAAAACATTGGGATATACTATGCTACTTTCTAAAATTATATACTACTTCGTACGTCTACTTAACTCGACATATAGGTATCGCTACGCTGGTGTTGAAAACTTAAATAATGCCAAGAAACTTGGACCTAATGGGAACTACCTTCTTGGCGTCTGGCACCAAAATCTTTTACATGGAATAATGGCACAAATAGGACAAAGGCATGTTTGTATTGTTTCCAAATCTAAAGATGCTGATCCTGTAAATTACACATTAGAGTGCTTAGGCCAAAAAGTTGTTCGCGGTAGCTCGAAGAATAAAGCAGGTGTCGACAAAGGTGGAAAGGCCGCAAAAGAAGAAATGATTACTGAGCTATCTAGTGGACTTCCAGGTGCAGTAACTATTGATGGGCCAAAGGGTCCTGCTCGAGAAGTTAAGCCAGGTATCGTAGATATGGCCAGAAAATCACAGACACCTCTTATACCATTCATACCGGTTCCGGAAAGCTACTGGAGTTTTAAGAGTTGGGATAGATTCAAGTTACCAAAACCTTTTTCAAGAATTGTTGTCTATTACGGCGAACCAATTATTGTGACGAATAAAACAGAAGCATGTTTTGAAGACGCAAGAGTGAAGCTAGAAACGGGCCTTATTGATCTTGAGCCTAAGGCCTATGCAGAGTTCTCAAATTGGAAGAAACTTGAAAAAATGTACTACTAGAGACTTCTTCTAGGGTTCACAAGAACATTGGCCAAGAATAATCCCGCTACAATAGTTATAGCGATAATAAACATTTGAAAGCCAATTCCTAGACCTTGCGAATATTTAGTTTCAAAGATTAAGTTAACTCCACGAAAACCAATTGAGCCAGGAACTAAGAAAATGATTCCAGGCAATAATGGAATCATTGCAGGTCTATTATAAATTCTAGCAAAGATATTACTTCCAGCACCAACAACAAGTCCTGCAATAAAAATTGATAAGACCCCTGAGAGAAACCATCCTGATACTTTTATCGCAAAGATAGCACTCAGACCACTTAAGAGAATCCACTTAAAGTCTTTCGGTCTCGCTTTAAAAATTATAGTAAATGCGAGAGAGCCCACAACGATCGCAGGAATAATCCAAAAGTCAGGAAGTGGAAAAGACATATCTGGAGCAAGAGATGAAAAGAAGAACTTTCCAGTCTGTATACCGGCCATAACACCGAAGGAAATTTTAAAAAAATCGACAATAGCACCCATAAAACGAGCAGTACCTGAAACAAGATTCTTTGCTGCAAGTTCAACCATTGCAATCGTTAAACTAAGACCAGGAATAATGACAATTAAAGAGGCCATCAAAACAATTTGAAAATGCGTTGAAGGAAATGCGTACTTCATAATATAGGCCAAGACTGTACAAACAAATGCCGCAACAAATTCAAAGATATTCGAAAAGTCCTCAGACTTAGAAGTTAACATCCCCACAAGGCCCAGCACTGAACCTACAGTAAACGCAAAACTTGCATCAATAAAGCTTCCACCAAAAATGATTGCCAGAGCAAGCGAAGTAAGCCCAAAGGCAATAGTTGTAATTGTTTTATTATAGCGATCAGAAGATAATTTTACTTTATCAAGAAACTTAATCCCCTTGTCTATACTAAGTTTTCCATCACAAACCTCATCAGCAATGTGGTCAACGGCACTAAGTTTAGCAAGATTTACTTCACCTGGTGAGACTCGAATATGACGTGTCACTTGACCATCTTCAGTATCTATTGAGACCGCTAAATATGTCGGAGTAGAAAAGAAGTTTCCAGTAATACCAAGAGAGTTAGCAATATTTGTTAGGGCCAATTCGAGACGAGGAGCATTTGTTCCGTAGCGATGAAATGCGCTACCTAGTTTCATTATAAAATCAACTTTATTACTTAACTCAACGTCTTTCATAACAACCTACTTCTGGCATGCTCTGATTTTCTTTAATAATTCAGTGTCTTCTTTTTCTAATAATGGTCTTAAATAGTTCACGATAGAGGAATTCGATCTCATGATATCAACAAGACGGCAGAGATAGTTTAAATCGTTAGACTCTCCAACGAGTGACCAACCTTCAACGTCGTACTTAGTGCCAAAAAAGAGTTTATATAGAAGTTCTCTATACTCTAGTCTTACAGTTTGTCCCGTCTGCTTAACAAGCTGTTCTCCTAAAGCATCATCATGAATTGAGAATTGCCAAGTCAGCTCATCCCCACTTCCTAAGTCCAGAGTTCCCTCATAGGTTTTAAATAGAACACCTTTTTGAGATAGCTTTACGAGCTTTCCTGATCGCACACCATGCGAAAAGCTGTATTGGACAACACCATATGAAATAGCACCGAGAATAATAAAAATAACGACAAAAGCGCCAATAATCTTACGCTTCATGCGCAACTCCATGGAAAATTAGTTAGATACCTATGAAATTTTAAATAATAAACAAAGTTTTGTAAAAGGTATTAGTGACTAACTATATTATTAATAACTTATACCCGACCCCTCCAGTCCGTCTTAAGACGATTCTACTTTATCAATACTTCTAAATAATTTACTCTTAGAATAGGTAGAACTCTTTTTAGTAACCTGTAATATCGAGGATTTATTGCAAACAACTGATATGCTCAACGCTCTAAGTGAAACAGTTCCTGTTCTTGGAGTCACATTACTACTTTGCTTGATGGTCGGAAAGATCTCTAAGAAGCTTGGGATACCAAAGGTATCAGGATATATCGTTCTAGGTGCCATTCTAGGGCCAGGTGTATTTGATTTTCTCACACATAGCTTTACTAACTCGTTTAGTTTCTTCAATGAGCTGGCACTTGGGCTCATTCTCTTTAATATTGGTGGCGAATTTAATAAGAAATTAATATCTAGTATGAAGAGAGATCAAATCCTCTACTCGATCTTCTCTGTTCAGCTTGTCGTTGCTTTTGTATTTGTTTTCTTCTTTATATTACTCTTTTTAACGACCAATATGCCGTTAATGCATCAGCTCATACTTTCCTTATTTCTAGGGCTAGTGGCGGTTGAGGCCGCTCCTCCGACCACCTTACTTGTAATAAAAGAATATAATGCCAAAGGTCTCTTAACACTCTCTATAAAAGTTTACTTAGCATTCGCGACAATCACTGCAGTTGTCGGTACATTAGTTCTCACAAAGTTTTTAGAGTTCTATAGTTTCTGGGAAGTTGCTAATAGTGGATCCTACATGCTCTTTGCTGAAGCAGCATGGAATATTCTAGGCTCAGTAATCTTTGGTATAGCAATCGGCTTTCTTCTTAGTTACTTTGAAAGGTTTGAAACTAAAGTTGGAAATATTCTCTTTGCAATTATCGCCGCAATTCTATTTGGTCAATCTCTTGCTTATTACTTAAAAGTAGACTCCCTTCTAATCAGTCTCTTTCTTGGATTTACTGTCGCCAATGCTTCAAGTGTTGGTGAAAAAATTCATGAGTCTATTAAAGATATTGGAGGCTCTATTTATGCCCTCTTCTTTGTTCTTGCCGGTACACATATCGAATTTGGAAAGCTTGTTTCTGGAGTAGGACTTCTTGGAGTATTCTATGTTGTGGCACGTATTGGTGGAATTTTTATGGCCTCATTTACCGCCAGCTACATATTAAGAATTAAAGATAAGAGCATAAAGTATTATCACGGATTCGGAGTTATCTCTCACGCCGGTGCTGCCCTAGCAATAGTTAGTAAAGTTAAACTACATAACGAAGAATCGGCGCAAATGATTTTCAATATCGTTGTTGCAAGTATCTTTGTCTTCGAATTACTCGGACCATTTCTCTTAAAGCTAGCTCTCTATAAATCTGAAGAAATTCCCTCTTGGAACCCAATGAAGGATAAGACAAGTAAACTGAAGCTAGAGTTTAGGGATATTCTTCAACACTTCAGGCAAAATATAGCTCCAGTTAAGAAAGAAGAAGCTAAGAAAGATTCCATACAGAGTTTAATTAATACAGACATTATTGCAATTCAAGCAGATGCCAACCTTGAAAGTATCAAAACATATATTGATGACCATCTTGTTCTCTACCCTGTTGTTGATAAGGACCATTGTTACTTAGGTACTCTTAACAATAATTCAATCAAGAGAATCCTTGAAAAGAAAGAGGATGACCCTCTCGTTACGGCCCACTCTCTTATAGGTGAATCTGTATTTATTCCATCAAATAGTACAACAAGAGGGGCCAAGGATATTTTCTCTATGACGCAGAAGGAAGTATTGCCAGTCGTAAACCCTGTAAATCGCGTTCTGGTTGGTATAATCTTTCAAAAAGATGTTCTTGTCTCACTTAGTCATGGTGAAAAACACTTTGATGAATGATGTCATTTCATCTAGTATGCCCCTATGACAGAAACCAATACGACAACTAAGACACGCGCGGATCTCCACCTTCCAAGAAGGTTCTTTCACCTAAGTATGGGGATGTCCTGTGGACTTATATATAAGCACTATTTAACTCACCAGCAGGCGATTCATATACTTGGAATTGCGACATGTATATTCTATGTCTATGAACAAATAAGAATTAAGTACCCAGAGTTTAGAAGTATCTTTTCGAAGGTTTCAAACTACCTTTTAAGAGCTGAGGAACAACTAAAAGAATCAGCATCAATCCCTTTTCTCATGGGTATTCTTCTAACGATTCTAACTTTTCCAAAATATATGGCGCTTGTCGCAATTTTCACTCTAGCGATTAGTGACCCATTTTCAGCTGTTATAGGAATAATGTTTGGAAAGACTAAGATCAAAGAACATAGATCTCTAGAAGGTTGTATAGCATTCTTTGGATCAACATTTGTAGTTCACATTCTTGTTCTTTTTAGCCTCTACCCAGAAAGTAATATAAAGCTATTTTTCATATCTCTATTTAGTTCAATCATTGTCACTTGGTTTGATTACCTGGCACTTAAGATTGACGATAACCTTACAATTCCAATTGTAACGGCTTTATCACTTTGGATTATTACAGCGCTATTTTAAGAAACGTAACACCTTAGACTTAAGGGTTTTCTTATGAATACGTTTAAATTGAGGCTCTCCATCAATATCACTCTTTTCGACATGACCCTTCTTACAAAGTTGGGTCAATATTGACTTAAGCTCATCCATCGTAAGATTTTCAATGAGAACTAAGTCCTTACTATCAATTGATATGAGAATATTTTCAATATTCATCCATTCATAGAAAGAAAGATTTTCTAATAAAATATCTTGTGCGAGTTCTTTATCCACTTTTCAATAGTATCCTTTTAAAATATGATAGGCCCCATGATAGATAAATGTAAAAGAGTTTTTGTTCAGGCGCCTGCACTCGTTGATTTCCAAACAGTTGGAAACCCCGATGCGGACAAAATTGCCATCCTACTTCATGGTTTTGGCCAAAATAGTGAGATTATTATTAATGATCTCAAATCTGGACTTAACCAAGATTATTTATGGATTGTTCCCAATGGTGTATTTCCAATGCCTAAAAAGAGAGCTGACGGTATCTCATACAAGTTTGCTTGGTACTTCTACAACACTCAAGAACAGTCCTACTATATAGACTTTACTTATCCATGTGGCGTCCTTAGCTCATTCTTAGACAGTATCGATGATAAGAAGCGTCCTATTACGGTAGTTGGTTACTCTCAAGGTGGATACTTAGCACCATTCTTAGGTCAGGCGCTAGAGCGAACAGAAAAAGTTATAGGGATTAATTGTAACTATCGAACTGACATGCTGAAAGACGAATTCAACTTCGATCTCTTTTCAATTCACGGCGACACAGATCCAATAGTTGACTATGAAAATAGTAAGAGCTCTTTTACTTCCCTAATTCCAAAAATCTCTAAGGATAGTAAATTTATCTCAGTAAAAGATGGCACACATAGTTTAAGTGATGAGTTCATTAAAGAGCTAACAAATATCCTATAGATTGTTTCCACTCCAGTAATTCTTAAGAGCGCTCTTAATCTTAGGTGTTACTTTCCTATCAACAATGAACTCTGCATGTTTATCTTGGGAATCTCTTGAGAACTTTAAAGACCAAATGGGCCAATCTCCATGGGGAAGAAAACTGTAGCGAGCATCAGCAATTGTATTATCGTCGACCCAAAAGAGGTAATTACCGGTAAAGAATTTAAATCTCTTATAATCTGAAACCTGTAGATTATTACCATTCACAAGGTTTAGTAACTCAATATCAAATACTTTTTTTACAGATTTTCCTATAACTACTTTATCCTTAGAAAGTAATCCAAGTCTAACTCCTAAAAACTTAAACTCTTCTCCTCTTTCAATAATAACTCTCCAAATAAAGTTATTACCGAGAGTGGGTTTAATTATATAGCGCTCATTTGATGAATCTAATAGCTTTTTAGAAACTAATAAATTCTCAACTCGAGTTCGTTGAAAGTATCCATAAGTCATATAGAAACAAAAGTAGGTCCAACCAAGTATTGAGAATATTCTTTTCTTATACTTAAAACCTAAGCAAAGAAGTATCAACAATGGAGCTGTTACCAAAGGATCTATTACCGAAACACAACCCCAAGCTTCTCTCTTTGTTGAAAATGGCCACCACAACTGCGTGCCATAACTTGTAAAAGCATCCAAGAAACCATGTGTTCCATATCCCAGGAGTGTATAAGGATAACTCTTCTTAATTGGTACTTTAAATAGCTTCAAAAATAATGAAACAATCAAAGCTCCGATTGGAATAAAAATGAGAGAATGTGAAAATTGTCTATGATATTGAATATTCAGTAGAGGGTCTGATGAAGACTTGATTAAAATATCAAGGTCTGCTGCCATTCCTGCGATTGCACCCCAAATAGATATTTTGAGTAAATCTTTCTTAGAATATTTTAACTGAGCACCCATAGCACCCAGAGTTGCCTGCGATAACGGGTCCATCTCTCATCCTTTTGCTGTAATTCATTATATTTGTTAATATGTATATGTGAACATAAATTTTTCGCCAAAACACATTGTTATACTCACCGGAGCAGGAATATCAGCAGAATCCGGTATAAAGACCTTTAGAGATGCGAATGGTCTTTGGGAAGAGCATGATATTATGGATGTTGCCTCCCCACAGGGTTTTCAAAGAGATCCTAAGCTTGTTCATCGCTTTTACAACCTGAGAAGGCAGCAACTCCTCAGCGATGAAGTTCATCCAAACCAGGCGCATATTGCCCTGGCCGAATTAGAAGAGAAATTTCAAGGAAAGATTACTATTGTAACTCAAAACGTTGATAATCTTCATGAGAGTGCAGGCTCAAAGAATATCCTTCATATGCATGGAGAGCTATTAAAGATGAAGTGTATTGATACTGGAAAGTCTCTTTCTAATAAGAGAGACATTACAATAGATAGTCCTTGTCCATGTTGTTTAAAGAAAGGAAATCTGAGACCAGACATCGTATGGTTTGGTGAATATCCAATGCACATGGACCAGATAACGAAAGAACTTGAAGAATGTGACCTCTTTGTCTCTATTGGAACATCGGGTGTCGTCTATCCTGCTGCGATGTTTGTTGAAATTGCAAAATCATTTAATACTTTCTGCGTAGAAATAAATATGGAAGAAACACAAGTTTCTGATAATTTCGACATGCATATCCAAGGTCCTGCAACAGAAACCGTAACCAACTTTGTTCAACTTCTCATTGATAAAGAATAATTACCTTAAAAGAATTTTAAAACGTTTCTAAGCCCAAGTTCATTTGATAAGAACATTAGTAATTCTAGAAGACTGATATTTCCAACTGGATAACCTTCTTGGTTAACAATTGGAATATTACGATAGCCGTATTGGAACATATTGGAGAGAGCATTTCCGAATTGATGGTTTTGCGAAAGAACATGCGGATTCTTAGTCATTATATGAGATATGGGTAAGTTCAAATCTATATTATCAGCAAAGACTTTATAGAGAATATCTCTCTCAGTTATCACCCCTACTAACTCTGTTTCAAAATCCATGACTAGAGCGAGGGCTTCTTTCTTCTTATGTAGAGTAAGAATAGCTTCCTTAATTTTAACTGATGGATCTAGCCTCGTTATATTCTTATTAACAATTCTCTTTAAAGGAATATCAAAAACATCTTCAGACAATGTTCCCTTTTCTTTATGAAAGTCATAGAGGATTGCCTGCTCTTGAAGATTAACTCCACTCTTAGTCCAATCACTAACAGGCTCATATATCGACATATGCTCTTCAAAAAGTCCTGTTACAAACTTAAGAACATCTTTGATAGAAATCATTTTTGAAACAGTAGAATCATCTTTAACGAGAGGGAGATGCCTAAATTCTTTAGATGACATTATAGACATAGTGTCACTAAGAAGACCTTTCTCATTTAATGTTAGAGGATTAGGAGTCATCAACTCCTTTAGGCAAATCATTGGGTTTTCAATTACAGCAGGGGCCTTACTAAGAACATCCCTTTCCGTAAATATTCCTTCAACCAGACCATTCTCCCCTAGAGTAAGGGAACCAATGCGATTTTCTTTCATCATTTTCGCGGCCTCTAAAAAAGGCAGCGACGATGAAATATTAATAATTTCTGGTAATGGAAGTTGATCAAGAGAGACTTCAAAGCTCTCAAGACCAACCTTAATTTTATCTTTCATTATTTTTCAATGATCGCAGTAACGCCCATTCCACCTGCAGTACAGATTGAGATAAGACCCTTCCCACTTCCTTTTTCATCTAGCATCTTTGCTAGTGTAGAAACTATTCTAGCACCTGTTGCAGCGAATGGATGTCCAAGAGCTAACGAGCCACCTTTCACATTAAGTTTAGTTCTATCTATTTCACCAAGAGCTGAATCAAGTCCTAATTTATTTTTACAAAAATCTTCTGATTCCCAAGCTTTCATTGTGCATAGAACTTGTGCAGCAAATGCCTCATGAATTTCATAGAAATCAAAATCTTGTAGTGTCATACCAGCTCTCTTTAAAAGTTTTGGAACTGCATAAGCTGGTGCCATAAGAAGTCCTTCTTCAGAGACATAGTTTACAGCGGCAGACTGAGATAGAGTAAAGTATGCTTTTATATTTAAACCATTTTCTTTTGCATATTCTTCAGAGCAAAGAAATACACAAGCAGCTCCATCAGATAGTGGTGTAGAGTTAGCAGCAGTTAGTGTTCCCTTTCCAGACTTTCTGTCAAAGCAAGGCTTAAGTTTTGCCATCTTCTCCATTGTTGTGTCACCACGAACGATTCCATCTTTAGCTAAACCATCAAACTTATAAACAAGATCATTAAAGAAACCTTCTTCATAAGCAGCAGCTGCCTTCTTATGTGAGCTAAGAGCAAGCTCATCTTGCTCTTCTCTTGTCACTCCCCAATCCTTGGCCATAACTTCACAACTCTCCCCCATTGAAAGTCCTGTGCGCGGCTCTTTTACGGCAGGAAATATTGGAGCAAGATCTTTTGGTCTAAGAGAGGCCAGTGCCTTTAATTTATCTCCAGTAGATCTTGAATAATTTACTTTTGACATTGCATCTGAAAATTTTTGATTAAACTCAACAGGTATATCACTATTTGTATCAACACCTCCAGCTATACCGGAGTCAATTTGACCTAGAGCAATCTTATTAGCAACAGTTATGACTGCTTCAAGTGAAGTTCCACAAGCTTTTTGGAGATCTGTTGCGGGTGTGTGATATGAAAGACCTGAGTCCACCGTACATTCTCTAGCTAAGGAGAAGTCCGCAGCATGCTTGCTAACAGCTCCAAGAGATACCTCTCCTAATTCCTTACCTTCTAGGCCAAGCTTCTTTACAAGCTCCTTAAGGGCCGCAGTCATTAGCACCTTATTAGACTTCTTCATGTATGCTGTACCAGATCTACTAAATGGGATTCTCGCACCATCTACGATACAAACTTTACGAATTGTCATATATTCTCCTTATAAAAAATGCCATGTAAGAAAATGTCTGTACAAGACAAGTAGTTTTAATGATTTAATATATATGAGTTTAACGCAAAACTGCTGTCTTGGACAAGAAAGCAATTTTATCAAATATATAAAACAACTGATTAGTGTCATAGAAATACTTATTCCAAATTATCGAACACTACCAAGATCTCTTGATAGTATAGAATAAAGACAAGGAGGAGAATTAATGAAATGTACAATCACTTTTAGAAACCTCGATCACACAGAAGCTCTAGACAACAAAATCAAAACCAAATCTGAGAAGTTAACTAAATTCTTAGGCCCAGAAGCGACCATAAAATGGGTTTGTTGGGTAGAAAAGAAGAAGCAATATGCTGAAGCAATAGTTGCACACAAGTCCAATAGCTTCATTGCTAAAGCAGAATCAGAAGACCTCTACAAAACTATGGATATCGTTTTAGATAAAATAAGTGGCCAAATAGAGCACGCTAGATAAAACAAATACTTAGGCACCCTGCTCTGGGTGCCTTTTTTTATTGCACTTCACATTAATATATTATAATATGTTTATATGAACTCAGAGATACTTGAAAAGGCCCCCATTGTTGCAAATATTTTAAAAACTCTCTCCCACGAAGGAAGACTAAAGATTCTTTGCTTTCTTATTGATGGTGAAAAGTCTGTATCAGAGCTTGAAACTCTAACTCAATTATCTCAATCCCAACTATCGCAATACTTAAAGAAATTTGAATCCATGGACTTTGTAAAAGTTAGAAAAGAAGGAAAGTGGAGTCTTTATTCAATCAAATCTAAACAGTTAATAGATCTTATGAAGTCTCTTCAAAGAATCTACTGTTCTTAATTATGGAGTAAATATGGAAATAGTAAATTTCACACCTATCCCCTCTCTACTAGGTGGTATGTTAATTGGATTATCAGCGACACTACTTCTTCTACTTAATGGAAGAATAGCTGGTATTAGCGGTATCTGTAAGGGTGTCTTACAAAAGCAAAGTGCATCTGACTTTTCTTGGAGGTTCCTTTTTATAATAGGAATGATTATTGGTGGCTTAATATATGCCTACACTCACAACCTAAGTCTTACCGCTAACTCAATGAATGTAGATTTAACTAAACTTATTATCGCTGCAGTCTTAGTAGGTGTTGGAACTTCTTTTGGAAATGGATGCACAAGCGGTCATGGAATATGCGGCCTTTCAAGACGATCAAAGCGCAGCTTAATAGCAACTTTGGTTTTCATGCTATTTGGAATGTTAACAGTTTTAATCATAGGATAAATATGAAGAATATATCAGCTTTAATAAGTGGCCTTGTCTTTGGATTAGGTCTTGGAATTTCTGGAATGATGAGTCCAGCAAAGGTTAAAGGTTTCTTAGATGTTACAAGACAGTGGGACCCTTCACTTGCCTTAGTTATGGGAGGAGCACTACTTGTTACCTTTATAACTTTTCCATTTGTAACAAAGAAGGTTAAACCTGTACTCGATGAATGTTTCTATTTGCCAACTAAGAAACATTTTGAGAAGGAATTGATAATTGGACCCGCTCTATTTGGAATTGGATGGGGACTCGTAGGACTATGCCCAGGCCCAGCAATCGCAAATCTTGCGGTTCTAACACCTCAAATAGGAATCTTCGTTGTTGTGATGGTTCTTTCTATGAAAATTACAGATTTTTTAAAAAATAAGTAAAACAATACTCATGAGCTAAGGTGAACTCCTTAGCTCATTGATACATTTCTCAAATGCTCGATAATTTTGATATAACTTGGCAGACGATAATCTTCCTCCATCCCTTTTAATATCTCTTTCAAGTTTAGTTTTTCTCTATTTTCTAACTTTTCTAAAATTCTAGTTACAAAATCTTCTAAAACAATAAAAGCTATCGCCATAGGAGAAATACTTGTTGTGTAATTATTAGGAAGGCCCATTCCATTAGTACTTCCATGGTGCTGGCGAATAATAACATCTATACCGGCAGGACATTGTGGAACACCTTGAACAACAGTAGATGCTTTATTGGCATGCTCATTAATAAGAACAATTTCCTCATCTGTTAAATCACTTTCATCCATTTGCTTCTTAGTCATTATTTTTAAGAGTTTCTCATCCCTTAAAAAAGCGTCATGAAAGAAGGAGATAAACGTTACCTTCTCAAGGTTCTGTTGAAGTTGATCACCTCTACCCCAACCTAAGTTAGGCAAAACTTGATAAAAGAAAAGAGAAACTAAATAACTTCTTTTAAATGAGTATGATGTTTCATTTTGAATAATATCTTTTAGCAGTGAGCTCATTGTTGTACTCGATGAGATAGTCTTCATCATGGACTTGATGGACATCTTTGCAACCATTACAGTTTGAGCACTTATCCCAATTTCATCTAATACATTTTGTGAAATTTCAAAAGTATCAGAGCTTACCTCCATTATACTTTCACCTTTCTTATGCGCGTCGACTAGTTTTTTTACAGACTGAGTTAGAATTTGTGCCATCAGCTCATCATATGAATCCTTTGGGATAAAGAACTCCTCAAGGTTCATAGACTGATATTTCTTGATACTTTCTTTATCAATATCGTCACCTTGATTTATTCTCTTCACAAATTGATCTCCACTCTTCTTAGAGATACGAATGAAGATATCACAGCATGGCTCATTTAACTGATAGAAGTTTTCAATCGGTACTGATATGTAATCAGGTTTTTTTATATATGCTATTTCTTCCCTGGTTACTCCTAGGATATTAATTACCTCTCTCGCAAGAAAATCTAATTTAAACCCAGGAGCGATCTTGTGAAGATTACCGAATACGACATCAAGGTCACCTAAAACTACAAAGTTCGTTTCAAGATCATTATCTATGACAGTATTCAAAAGAGCTTTTGCGGCCTCTATAGATCTTCCTTCAGCATCAGTAATTCGTTCGAATGATATAATAAGATCATAACATTCAGCAGAGATATTCTCTTTAGCAGCTTCAAGATCAGTAAAGATATCAGAATCAAAAGTATATTCTACTTTTAGATAGTCTCTAATTAATTTGTTAACTTTTTCATCTTCTGAAAAAATAAGTAGCTTTCTCAATTAAACTTCTCTCTTATCAAATAATGTCTTCATAATGAATAACCATACGCCTGTTGTAGCAGTGAAGTGAACAACGGCCATTATAATTTGAGAAATATCGAAGACCTTTCCGGCCATATAGCTTTCAGAGATATAAGACATTTCACCAAGTCGAGGTGTACAATAATACATAAATAAATTGACCATCTTCCCTAAAGAAAATGACTCATATTCAAATAGCTTTTGCGTATAAGACTTTGAAAGAATGTAGACGACTATAGTTATAATGAAAGACATCAGTCTATTTCCATAAAAAGAAATAAATGCTCCTAGTAGAATAACACCCAGTAGCTCAATAGACATAAATGCAAATGAGCCAACAATTGATAGAAAATCAATTTGAATACTTTCAGACGTCATAAGAATAGTCATTCCAAAAATCAATGAGAAAAGAAAGTATGCGACAGAAAGAAGCCAGGCACCAGTAATTCGACTAACGATATAACTCAACCTCGAAATAGGAAAAGAAAGAATCTGAGGTAAAACACGAGATGAAATATCACTCCTAAAAATAGTTGATGCCAAAATGATGGCAACAAAGTTTGCACAGAACGATATGAAGTAAATAATCACGGTCTGCGAGGAGTTTGATATTATCGTATTCATATTAGATTCATTTAAACTCATTTTTATCGTAACGGCCGCCTTATGCCCTACAAGAATAAAGAGGATAGTGAATATGAATAAGAATATGACACCCTTATTACGAATTTCTTTTTGTATTGTATTAATCAATAGTGTTTTATTAATCATTATTCACTCTCACCTTTTACAATTCTATAGAATCTCTCTTCAAGACTTAAACCGTTTGAAACTTCTTCTACGGTACCAACTGCTCTTATCTGGCCTTTATTCATAATTACGACCTTATCTGCAAGTCTTTCCATTTCAGATAGTATATGAGAGTTAACAAGAATCGTTCTTCCTTGCTCTTTAAGTTTTATACAAAGATCTTTAACATCTTTAATACCGATGGGATCTAATCCAGAAAAAGGCTCATCCCAAATAATAAACTCCTGGTCTCCTACAATAGAACAAGCTAGTCCTACTCTTTGAAGTTGCCCTTTAGACAAATCAGATATTTTTCTACCTTTTAGTTCTAAGATACCTAGTTCTCTTAAAGCATTATCAATTTTGTCGGCCTGTAGGGTCTTCTCCACTTCGTACATCGATGCATAAAAGCGCAGAGTACTTTCAACTGTATAATAAGAATAGAAAGTAAACTTCTCAGGAAGATATGATAACTTCTTTTTGACTTCTGGCCTGTTGATATCAGTTTCAAATAGTGATAGCTCTCCTGAGCTTATTCTTAATAATCCTAGAAGAGATTTTACAAATGTCGTCTTTCCTGCACCGTTAGGGCCTAAGAGAGCAACAATCTCACCCTTTTCAAGAGAGAGAGAGAAGTCACTTAAAGCAATAGTATTGCCATATTTCTTAAGTACTGATTTTGCTTCAAATATATTACTCATATAAGCTTCCTACTTTGTATCAAATGAATTAATTGAGCGCGGACGTCTATCTTCATCAACGGCTACATATGTAAAAGTACCTTCAGTAACCTTTACTCTTCTTGTATCAAATCTTCTTATTACCCAAGCTTCAATTTTCATTTTTAAAGAAGAGTTTCCTTCCTTTATAGTGCTACAGTAGCAACAAAGAACATCTCCAACCATAACTGGCTTATGAAATGTCATCGTTTCAACAGAAACTGTAACAGTTCGACCATGACATCTCTTGCCAGAGTAAATACCGCCAGCAATATCCATTTGAGAAAGTACCCAACCTCCAAAAATATCTCCATTTGGATTTGTATCGCCTGGCATAGCAAGTGTTCTCACACAAAGCTCTCCAAGAATTTCAACTTCCTCTTGATCTTTATTTTTTCCCACTTTTATATCTCCTTAAAATCATTACAATTAATTGTAATAAGAAAAAACAAAGAAAACAAACTAAGTTAGTTAGGAAAAATCATGCTCGATAAGAAAGACCTTGCCATTTTTACCAAAGCATTTGCCTCTAGTACGGCATTTTCGCTAGTGTTAAATATAACTTTTCAGATGATAGAGGGAAAAGGTCTAGAAATAGCCGAGAGATTACTTCTACTATTTGGTGGTAACTTCATTTCTGGTGGATATATACAGTGGATTACATACTTTGCCTTTGTATGGGCCATTCTCGATATGAAAAAGCTAAAAAAGAAGGTAGTTGCAGAGAGTTCATACTTTAAGGCCAATCTCTTACCTACCAATGAAAAGCATATGCTTATGGCAAATGATGTTTACGATATTCATCAGAAAATAAGAGAATTTGAAAAAAAACATGCAAAGACTCTGCTTACACAACTTATAAAGAATGCCTGCGCTAAATTTAGAAGTACTAAGAATATTTCAGAGGTATTAGACGTAATTAACATAATGACAGATCTTCATCGTGATACTTCAGAAATGGACCAAACAAATATTAGATATCTTCTCTGGGCAATTCCGTCTCTAGGTTTTATTGGAACAGTCTTAGGTATTTCTCAGGCATTAATGATCGCAAATGGTAAAGATATGAAGGCGATTACGGCAACCCTAGGTGTAGCATTTGATACAACTCTAGTGGCGCTTATCCTAAGTATTATTCTCATGTGGCTCTTTCATGATTTACAAAGAATAACAGATGGATTCCACGTAAAAACAAAAGAATATGTTATTGAAAACTTCATTAACAAAATTGAGATTTAATAATGCGTAGAAAGAAACAAATCGACGTATTTAATATTTCATTTCTCGATCTTCTGTCTGGTGCTCTGGGGGCCGTAATTATATTATTTATCTCTGTTCCTAAGAATGAGGCGCCAGAGAGTTCTGAAAAGGTTGTTAAAGCGCTTTGTACAAAAGAAAATAAATTAATCAACAAATGTCTAGATCACATTAAGAAAAAAGACACCGAGATATCAGAAGGTAAACTAGCACAAAAGCAATTAAAAGAAGAAATTGCAAAACTTCAACAGGCACTTGCTAAAGCTAAACCTACCCCATCAAAAACAGAATCTAAAAAGAGTGGTACTGCAGACGTTGGCTTTGATTTTAAAGGTAAGAATGTAGTCTTTCTCATAGATGTTTCAGGGAGTATGGCCGGTGAAAAGCTCGGTCAAGTTAAGGCGGGACTAAAAATGTTGATAGCCTCAATGGGCGAAGACTACAAAGTAGACATTGTCTACTTCCCTCACTCTCCCACTCAGGACTACTATGCACTTTGGGGTCAAATTCAATCGATGAGCTCAATGACTGTAAAAAATGAAGTCTATGATTTTCTAGCTCGACTTCGCCCAAGAGGGAGCACACCTACAAGATCCGCACTAATTTATACGTTACAACAATACCCAGAGTTAACAGATGTCGTACTCTTAAGTGATGGAACACCTACAGTTAGTGGAAGTAGAAAAAGGGATAACTACAAAGGTCTTATCGAAGATATAAATCAGCGTAACTCCAGAGATATTCAAATAAATACAATCGGTGTAGGACAAAGTAGATTTAGCTCTGGAAGTAGCTTATATAAATTCCTAAGAGGACTATCAGAGAAGTCTAAAGGGTTCTATTATGGTTTTTAACTTCTCTAAGAATCATTCTCTTTAGCTCACGGTATTCTTTTGATGTATTCTTTGAGTTACTATAATTACTTCTATTAAATTCATTTTCAAATGAATCAAGTAGCTCTTTTGAAATACCTACCTTATCAAGCTCTAATCTAACATTTGATATTCCGTTGAACTTTCTAAGATTTAACATATCTATTAATCTCTCTAGAAAATACTTGTCTTCTAATAGAAACCTTCTTCTCATCAAGATACTTAAGAATAAGAGAATAGTAAGTCCAATAAAAGGAAATATCCACTGAGATTCTTTTATCGTACTTCTTATAGAGAATGTCTTTAACTCATTTTGAAATGTAACTAATAAAGAGATTTGTTTTTCAATATCAAACTCAAAGAATTTCATATTAGAGTATAGGTAGAGTCCCTCAATTTGATCAAAGAATTTAGAAATGATGCCCTCGTTTAGCAAATTTTGGTCAATCTCATTAGAAGATCTGCTCAAGAGATCATTTCGAGGCAATTGAGAGGAAGGAACGATCTCACTGACAGGGTCAAATTCAACCCAGTTACTACCATTCCAATACTCTATCCATGCGTGTGCATTACCACCCTTTACTAGAATATATTTTTCGGCCCTATTTAACTCACCACCAAAGAAGCCACCAATGACATTAGCAGGAATCCCCATAACTCTAAGACCCAGTGCAAATGCTCCAGCAAAGTGAATACAATAACCTTGTTTATAATCAAAGAGAAACTTACTTGGATCACTTGATTCATCAATTTGAGTCTTTGTAGAATATGACAGGTTAAGCTTTTTGAATTTACTGAGTAGAACCTCTACAGCTTCGTTAGTATTAATTGAGTTTTCGTTTTTATCATTAATTGGCGCTCCTATAAAGTCGAGGAAACGCTTTGACATATTTTTTTTAGGATACTGAAGTGCAGCTTTATCAAATGATCTTAAAGTGGCCTGTTTTGTTTTATGAAGTTCGTATCTACGTATTTGACCTCTTTGTGAAGTAGTATCAAAGAATTTATTCTCATATACATTGAGACTTCCATTCAAGCCCCCTAAAGAATGTCCTTGTAGCTTAAATACTGGTACTTTTTGATTACTAAGTACATTTACCTCAAGATCAGGATTAGCGACCTCATCTACTATTCTCTCTTTTACTTTAACATTTCTTTGAACCCATTTTCGGCCATTCGTATAATTATAAGTCATCCCACGCCAATAGCCTGTCTCTGGAAGATTACGATATTTAGAAAAGAAGAAAATACTATCATCAGTTACAACTTCATTATAACTTCCAGGGCTAATGGATGTAGAAAATCCACTTACAGCCTTTCTATTTCCCATATACTTAAAAATATTTCCAACCTTAACCTGTGGAACAAGAAAGAAGATAAATACTGAAAATATTAAACTTGGTATCAATAGCTTCACAAGATGTATTCGACGATATTTAATACCACTGATCTCGCCAAGTTTATAGAATATGTAAATGATGGATACTAGCGATACAATCAAATATGCGATTTGATCACTTAGTAGAACTGATCCAGAAATAAAGACGATCAATAATGTATAAAAAGAAAGCCTATCTCTAATACTTGAGATTTCAGTGTACTTTAAGAGTGCTAGGACAGAGATTGTACATACGGCCGGCTCAATTTGCTTTATCGCTCCATAAAGTAAACAAAACAAAGGGAAGGATATAATAGCTATAACTTGCTTAACTCTCTTCCAAGTAGAACTACCATTTAGAAAATAAAACGCAAATAAAGTAATACCTAGGATTGCATACGTCCAAATAGATAGTTCAGCGATATTAAATACGCAGAGAATGAGAAGAATATAGAGATCAGACCTTTGCTGATGAAGTTTAGTTCTCACTAATTAACCTCTTTGCAATATTAAGCATATTCTTTCGATGAGAGACAATTTTTAACCTTCCATCCTTTGACTTATATGCAAAACTCTTGCCTGACTTGATATGATTATGAATTGAATGACAAAGAACACCTACTCCATTTTCAATGGATTCATTTTGTAGTATAGCTTCATCAAGAATATTGATTTCACTATCTCCACCAACATCTTGCTTTATATAGTACTTCCCTGTGCTGGAAACCTTCTTCCAATATATTCGAGAAAGAGGATCTCCCTTGTGGTATTCGTCTATTTCAATGTCACTAAATTCCTGTAGGTTTTTATCAATTAGCTTATTCATTTCTGTTTGATCGACACTTGGATAAACATAAACCCTGTCTTCGAGATTAATATACTTCCAGGTATAAAATAGAAAGTATGGATAACTTGAACTTAGCTTTACTCTAATACTGTCTTTAACACCCCATTTTGAAAATGAGCTATGAACAGATATATGCGCTTCACTTCTATCCTCAAATATATCTACAGGTTGGCCTTTATCGTGTTGAACTTGGCAATTGATTATATCCTGTCCAGGTCCAGAGATATTTAAACGTAGAGAAAAGTCTTTTGATTCTTGAACCAAACTATCTTGATTAAATGAAGATACGTTAAGGTTTGAGACATAAGAGTTTGCCCAAAATGCGGAGATAATGAATATAACAAAGAGTAGCGACGTGAAGAAGTAAGAAAAAGGATGTCCGAAACTAACTGAGATAATGATACTCAAAAAAAGAATCATCAAATAAAAGAGACCAAAACGACTAGGTATAATATAGGTTTTCTTACCCTTAATTTCTAATCGGCGCTTCAATTTGAGAAAGAATGGATTTAATTTTGTTAATCCCAAGTTCAATATCTTCTCCAGAACTTACTCTATGTCCAAGAACAAATGGAGCAAAGAATAGAATATCATCAGGTGTTATAAAGTCTCTTCCATCTACTATCGCCTTAGCACGCGAAAGCTTCTTAATATCGTGTCCGGCCCTTATAGAAATATGATGGCCAAGTTTCTCTCTTACTGTTGTTAGTATATCAAGAATAAACTCAAAACAATTATCAGAGACTTGGCACTGACTAATGTCTTTTTTAATACTATTAAATTGATCATTATTTAATAATGCTGTTATTTTCTTTGCAGTAGATCGAACTTCATTAAGAAGTATCTTTCTCTCATCTTCTCTTGTATTTCCACCCATAGAGAATGAAACAGAAAACCTATCAACTTGAGACTCCGGTAAAGGATGAGTTCCTACTTGGTCCTCAGGGTTTTGAGTAGCGATTACAACAAAGTTTTCATTTAGTTTGAAGTCTTCACCTTCAATTGAGATTTCCCTCTCTTCCATCGCCTGTAAGAATGCACTTTGACTCTTAGGTGATGCCCTATTTATCTCATCGGCCAAAAGAATATTAGTAAATATTGGTCCCTTACTAAAAGTAAATTTACCACTTTCCTGATCAAGGTATTTGAAACCTAGAATATCAGCAGGCATAAGATCTGAAGTAAATTGAATACGGTTATATTCTAGACCAAAGAGACTTGATATAGTGTGGGCCAAAGTCGTTTTCCCCATTCCGGGAACATCTTCAATGAGAATATGGCCTCCAGATAGTATCGCCGCAATAGTGATAATTATCTGCTTATTCTTTCCTATAACTATCTCGTCACTATAATCTACGAGCTCTTTCAATAATTTTTGAGATTCTAAATTCATAACTTAAATTATAGGCCATAAGTCATGAGAAATGCAGATTATTAGCACCAAGCAAATTATACTGACTTATAAATCAGGCAATATTTAAGAAAAAAACAAAAGATTGGAAAAGCTATAAAAAGACTATTCTCCTATGTTATTCCCAAGACCTGGAAGTATATTATTAAGATCTTTCACTAATCCTATCAATTAAGACCAGTTTCTCTATAATTTATAAAAATACGCTATCACTCACAAGTCGCACGTCAGTTCAGTGAGTAGAAATAACAAACTGGGGACTTTAGTGAAAGCGACTTTATTACTAATCCATTTTTTAGGAATCTCTCTTTTAGCAAGTTCTTGTGCTGGACCAATGAATCCTTTTGGAAGTGATACAGCAAATATATTCGACAGGGCGAATGAAGCACCTCTTTGGAAAAGCAAAAGGGTACCTGCAGAGTTTTCAAATGTAGATATTAGCTTTTTTCCTAAGAGACAAAATTGGCACAGCTCACATGACTTCTACATTATTCTTCAATCAAAAACAGAGAAACTTACAATCAATAACGTAAAACTCTACTGGAACCATAAAGATATATCTAAGAGTTTATTTTCTGCGAAGGAAATTGTTTTTGAAAATGAAGAAAGCCTTATCATCAAAGTAAAATCTCTGCGATTAATGGCCAACAGTGAAAATGATATCAATGCTTACTATGTATCGGCATTGAATAAGAAAGTCTATGGTCAAGAATACAAAAGACCAAGGTGTGAGTTTAGAGAAGAGATGAAGGTCACACACACAACCCCATTTAAAGTAAAGCCTTCTTTTATAAAACTTGTTTCTAACGAATCAAAGAATCATAAAATAAACCCTTCTTTAATGACAGCACTTATTGCGCAAGAATCAGGCTTTAATCCAAACTCGGTAAGTTATGCTAAAGCAATAGGTTTAACACAGGTAACAAACCTGGCCAGTCACCACGTTCTAAAGAAGTTTAGAAGCTGGAAATCAGATAGAAGAATTAAGAAACTTCCCGCCCCTCTTGTAAGAGCAATGATTAAGCTTGGAAAAATAAATAGAAATCATGACTGGAGATTAGATAAGAGAAAATCTGTTAAAGGTGGTATCGCCTACCTTGAGTACCTTGATCGCTATTGGAGAGGAAATATAGAGCTAATAGAAAGAGTTTACGGAACTAACTATGATAGAGAGCAAATTTATACTGACCTTATTCTTGCCAGCTATAACTCTGGTCCCTACAGAATCAAGATGAGACTCATAAGAGAAGGTAGGAAGTGGTATAAATCAAACTTAATAAAAGAAGCAAGAAAATATATGGGTAAAATTAAGAGTTATTGTTATCACTTTAACCAAAAGAAAGGAGGGGGTTATGAAAAGCAAGCCTCTAATTTTTAACATTTATGCATTACTATTTTTGGCGATAGCCATCAGTATTCCATTACAAATCTCTATGATTTATGGACATACGGCCCAAGAGTTAGGCTCGATTTATAACAAGATGACCATCTTTAATATTATGGTTATAGGTGTTTCACTTTATAATTTCTATTACTGCTTTACGGCCTCTGATAATGTTAAATGGAGCTTTCCACTGGCCATAGGTGTGATTAGTTTTAACAACTCTATCGTACTTGTCTACGGTAATGATTTTGAAAGCTATACAGTTATTTTGGCAACACTTCTTTTTATGGTCATGAGCGCATACTTTCTTCTGACTCATGACACGGATGTTATTAATCACCCAGATAGTCAATGGTGGAGAATTCCAAGAAGGTTTTCTTTAAAAGAGAGAGTTACACTTCATATTGGTGAAAAAGATATTGATATGGGAGATACATTTGATATCTCAACAAGTGGAGCATTTATTCCTTACCAGCTTAATGATGAGCTAAACCTATTTAAAGGAAATGAAATAATCGACTTTTCAATTGGTGTAGACTCACCTGTTCACTGCCGTGCAAAGATAGTTAGAAAATCTTGTGCGACAGGAGTCTATCCAGATGGGATTGGAATCCAATTTGTTGATATGGAACAGACAGATCGAATCAAGCTACAACAAAAACTATTTTCGTCAAGGATGGCCGCTATAATGTAGCCAAATATCGGAGATGGATTAGTGCCCCACGCTCATCCATCTCCTTTATTATCAGAGACTTACAATTAACTCTCAATTTCATTATCTGTATATATTACTTAGATTCACAAATGCCTTCTTAATTTTGCTATGAATTATTCTATGAATAGATATCTTACAATTACGGCATTGCTCTTACTTGCTTCATGCTCACCAAAAGGCCAACAAGACTTACCAGATATAGCAAATCAAGATGCTAACTCTCAAAATACAAGTCACTCAAATAACAGATCAAATTCTTACGGGTCACAGAATAAACTCCTTAATGTTGACGTTTCAAAGTATGCAGCAAACCCTGCTCTCTACTATGGAATGGACCTCAATAATCCAGTAAAGTCACTAACTGAAAAAGAGGTACTCAGTCATTTAGAGAGAGTATTAAACCTTGCTCACATACAAGGATCAAATGATGAAGCAGATAAAATTTCAGATAAATGCTCTCCCGAGCAAAACTGCTATAAGCACAGAGTTTACCGATACAGACAAGCGAGAAAATATCTATTCGGGCTTTTACATCTTGAAAAGCTAAGTGGAAAAGATGCCGTACAGGATATCTACTGTGGAGATATTTATTTGGACGGAGATAAAGTTTCAGGCCAAAGGATTAATCTTGGAGTAGATACTATTCCAACAGCAAATGTAATAAACACAGAGCACTCATGGCCAAAAGCAAGGTTTGATAATCTTCATGGAAGAACTCAAACAAGAGAGCATACCTATGATGCAAAGTTAACAGACTTACATCATCTCTATCCAACAGATTCAGAAGTAAATAGAGAAAGAGCAACTTATCACTTTGCAGAAGTTAGTAAAATAACTAAGCCTCTTAAATGTGCAAATGTTAAGCTTGGTACAGTTGATGGATTAAAAGGAAAGTACAAATCATATGTTTATTTTGAACCTCCTACTCCATACAAAGGAAATATAGCAAGAGGCCTCATGTATATGTCTGTTAAATATGAAATGCCAATCAATGACATAGAAGAAAAGTTTTTAAGAAAGTGGCATAACGAAGACCCTGTAGACTCTGATGAGATTATTAGAAATAACAGAATTCACCAAGTTCAGGGAGTGAGAAACCCTTTTATTGATTTCCCAAGTCTAGAATCTCAAATATCAAATTTCTAAAAATGTTTATAGGGAAGTGCCCGACCCATCGCGAGGTCGGACACTAGGAAGACAACGTACAAACTCTAGGGATATTATTCTTCGATTACCCTAG
This sequence comes from Bacteriovorax sp. MedPE-SWde, assembly GCA_001874305.1. GTDB lineage: Bacteria > Bdellovibrionota > Bacteriovoracia > Bacteriovoracales > Bacteriovoracaceae > Halobacteriovorax_A. Next base: position 203,355 of record MPCU01000002.1, read on the forward strand.
ATTTTCTTAGCTAGTTTTAACTTTTGAATAATCTTATCGAAATGAGCAAGTGGGTACGCCCCTCTAACAGGTACTCCCTGAACAAGAAAGCCAGGTGTTCCACTAAAGCCGTTCTTAGCAGCTTCTTTTTCGTCCTCATTAATTCTTAGTTTTACTTTTTCAGATTGAGCAACTTTTGCAATTCTTTTAACATCAAGACCTAAGTCTTTAACAACTTTATCAAAGTACTTTCTACCGTGACGAATCTTCGCCTGTTCAGTTAAGATTTGATCATGAAATAAGAAAGCTTTCTTGCCTGCCACTATTCTAATTGCTTCATAATACTGTGAAGCTAAACGGGCCTTAGGGTGTAGGTTATCAATTGGTAAGTGCTTATAAACGAAAGAGACTTCACCATCATATTTTTTAAGGATTTCTTTTACTGTCTGCATCCCTCTCGAACAAAATGGACATTGAAAGTCAGAGTATTCAACAATGGTGATTTTCCCATTTAAAGAACCACGGATTAGCTCATCATTTCGAATGTTAAACTTCATTGGGCTCTTTATGTATTCGTTTATTTCTTTTTCTACATTCTGCTCTTGAGCAAGAGCGGCCTTCTTTCTAGCATTCTGTGCCATATCTCTTAGAGCAGTCATGAACTTTTGAGGATTCTTTTCAATTGTCTTTGTTATGATTTCGGGATTTTCAGAGAGTGTTTTCTCTAGCTGCGCTTTAAAGTCCCTATCAGAGGTACAAGAGTTTAGTCCAACTATTGCTAAGGGTAAAAATAATAATTTCTTCATACAGGCTCCATTTTTGTTTTTTTGTATCAACACCAATCCCTTCGGTATAATACTGCCAAAAATTTCGCCCATATGTGTAAAGCTTATGTCAGTTCTTCGTCAAATTACTATCTATGCTTTTAATTTGTACCCAATCCCTCTAATCGTTTCAATTAAACCCTCATCAAGCTTTTGTCTTAATTGAAGAACATGTGTATCAACCGTTCTTGTCGAAGGATAGCAATCATAGCCCCATACTTTATTTAAAATCTCATCACGAGAAAGTGCGCGATTAGGGTTTTCAGCAAGAAGCTTTAAGAAATCAAACTCCATTTTAGTTAAATCAACTTGTTCATCTTTCCAAAATGCTTCACGTGTATCAAGGTTAAGCTTAAGCTTATTTATTTCAACAAGTCCTTTAACTGAAACCCCTACAGGTCCTGAGCTTTCTTTTTGACGTACTTGAACTCTTATTCGGGCTAGTAGTTCACGTGGCTCAAAAGGCTTTGTTATATAATCATTTGCCCCACTTTCAAGACCTACAACCTTATCAATGAGATCTGTCTTAGCTGTTAGCATTACGATAGGTATTTGATTCCCGGCCCCTCGTAATTCTTTTAAGAAATCAATTCCCTGACCATCTGGAAGCATCCAGTCTTGAATAATCATCGTAGTCTTAGAGATATCTTGCTCTTTAGCTTCAGCTAAACTCTTTGCCCAAGTAACTTCAAACCCCTCCATTTTAAGGAAGTCGTGAATACTTTGTCCTAAGTTTTGATCATCTTCTACTAGTAAAATTTTTTCCATGATTATTCCTTATTTGGTAAGCGAAGAGTAAAGGATGTTGGATTATTTTTAAAGATCATCACCCCACCCCATTCTTTAACTACTTTATTTACAATACTAAGTCCGAGACCAGAGCCTGAACTCTTATTCCCCTTAGAGAATTCTTCGGTTAATTCTTCAAAAGACATTTCCGTTTTTCCACCATCAGAAATTTTCACAAAGAGGTTATTCTTCTCTCTCCAAAGATTAAGAGACACTGGAGACTGTCCATGAACAAATGCATTCTCTACAAGATTTTTTAAAATTATTTGAAACCAGTATACATCTAATGAAAAGCTCTCTACTTTGTTATCAATTGTAACAGTGATATCTTGCTCGTAACGTTCACTAACAGGAATAGTGACATCATAGACAAGATCCTCAACTGACTCGACTTTTTCAAATTGAAAGTTAACAAGACCCTTGTTGGCAGCACCTTGAAGATAGTGTTTACTCTTTTCGGTAAGTCTTTGTAGTCTATAAATCTCGGCAGACATTCTTAAGAAGTCATCTTGAGTTTTTTCATCAAAGGACGATATCTTTCTATTTATATTATCCATTGTAAGAAGTAGTGAAGCAACAGGCGTTCTAAACTCGTGGGTTAAAACCTGTAAGGCCATCTTCCTTCTCTTATCTTCTAGCTTATCCTGTTTTATTTTAGAAAAGAGTAACCAAAGAATAAGTGCGAAAATAAATACAACACCACCAAAAGATATAACTGTAGAGAAGTTAATCATCTGAAAGAGATGACGGACATTGTATCTCCAACAGATTGGACCATCTTGATAGAGGCAACGCTTCCCTCTATAGTAGCGAGATATTTGATAAGGAGATTTCTCTAAAAACTGCGTAAGGTCATCTCTTAAGTAGAATCGATACTCCATAATATCAAAATTCTTAGGATAACTAATTTTTGCAAGGAGGAAGTCCTTTGTGAGGATCGTACCTTCCCTATTAATTAAATCAACAAGACTCTTTTCATTAAGGCCTGCGAGTATTCCATAAATTCCACCAAGCGCACCTTGCTCTTTTTGAATCTCATGAATTTCTTTTAAATGAAAATATCCCAGGTTATCTCTGATCCACTTCATTGATGGAGTTTTATGTCTTTGGATATCTCTACGGTATAAGAGATAAGCGTAACTGCTTCCCGATGGATGCATAAAAGGGGGCTTCTTTACAAACCAAAAAGGAATCTCAAGTCTCTTTCCGCAACGTAATTGATCCCATATGAGATTCTTTGAGAAGTTCTTTAATGGTGACTGAACAAGGTTCTTTAAATCACAATCGGATTTACTCGTAATAACGTTATTATCAAAGTGATTGATTGCAATCGACGGATTTAATAACTGCATCTGCTCTTTGGAGTAATAGAGTGAACTAAAGTTTACGATCGCATAGGGAGTGACATTCTTTTGAAAAGATAGCTTAACTTTTGCAATCTCATAGAGATCTGAATTTGATGCAGCTCCAGGCCCCTGGAACTTCAAAATATATCGTCCTGAGTAAAAGGCCAATAGCAAAGCGGTGAATATAAGGACAATATATGGTCTCATCTAGTGATATCCTACATTTTCTATGGAGTTAGAGTGTTTTACCATTGTCCTTTTTATGTCAAAACCTTGTCAATTTTAACCGAACAACGCCAAGCAACATCGTTTACAATTCTTACAATCAAGGCTATATTGCAGTGAATATTAAATAACTTAGGATTGAATATGCTTATTCTTGGAATAGATCTAGAAGGTATGAGTGAAGACCTTGTTGGAAATGGTGTAAACCTTAATTTAGACCGTGTAACAGAAATTGGTGCCGTACTTTGGGATACAAGAATTGACGCTCCTATACAAATCTTTAGTGAGCTTACTAAAGAAAGAGATATGCTACCTCTATCAGAGGAAGTTATCGAACTTACAGGAATAGACGAACAACTACTGGTAGACCATGGCCTTAAAGGCGATGAAATTAGAGATGCTCTTGAGAAACTTTCTCTTCTTATGAAGAGAGCTGATTTTCTTATGGCCCACAATGGTGAAAAATACGATAAGCCAATGTTAGGTGCAATGTATAAGAGATTTGGCCTTGTAATGCCTGAGAAAACCTGGATTGATACTCAAGAAGATATTGAATACCCAAGAAAAATTAGTCACAAGAGTATGGCGGCACTTGAGCACGCTCATGGCTTTATTAATCCATTCCCACATCGAGCAGTAACAGATGTTCTCTCAATGTTAAAAATTGCTTCTCACTACGATTATAAGAGAATGGCGAGACTAGCTTCTTCTCCAAAGGTAAAAATTGTAGCAAACCTTAGAGCTCCAAATTGGAAAGACAAAGGCCAAGTTGAAAAATTCAATAAGGTTAAGAATAAGGTAAGTAGAGCGAGATTTAGATGGGATGCCTCATCTAAAGAATGGTATAAAATTGTTCACAGACTTCATATCGACGAAGGTGTTCTCACTTTTGATTTTGACTGGAGCATTTCTTAGTGAGCGAAATCAAACGCTTCTGCCCGCAAAGAGAGTTTCCGGAGTATGCTTTTACTCCGGGTCAAAATGCTCACCCCCTTAAAGAAGGTGGGCATATGTTTGAATCAGGTGAGCCTGAATGTCCTCAGCTATTTAGTTCAAGCTTTAGAGATCATGAGGACTTCCTCTATGCAGTTGATCTCATCAATTACGAATACTACTGGGAATCCCATGCTTATCTCGAAGCAATCTGGAATGCTTCAGGAAGAACGAGCCAAGAGGCACTTCTTTGCAAAGCACTTATCAAAGTTGCTGCAGCTGGAGTCAAAGTAAGAATGTCTCAAGTTGAGCCCGCAAAGAACCATATGATGAGATGTCTTGAAATCTTAGAAGATCTCGAAATGATTTGCTGTGGATTAAAAGTGGAAGTACTCAGAAAAGATTCTTCAGCCTTGGTTTCTCATATGTTCAGCAAATCTCCTGAAGGCCTGCCAAAGATAGTGATCAAACTCAGCATCTAAATTCATATCGTTCATTGCATCTCTCATACATAAAAGCCATTCATCTCGTTGTCTCTCTCCGATAGCAAACGGAAAGTGTCTTTTTCTCATTCTAGGATGTCCATATTTTTCAATATAGAGAGATGGTCCACCAAGCCAACCAGAGAGAAACATCTCTAATTTCATGGCGGCGGATTCAAGACTTTTCCCGTGAAGATCTCGACAACTCTTTGCACTCGGATTGGTATCCATATGATGATAGAAGCGGCCAACTAACTTTTGGACACCTTCTTTACCACCTAATTTAAAGTATGGGAGATCTTGCTCTAAAGGTTTTGTAGGCTCCTTCGAAATAGAGGCCCTAAGTTTGTCTGAGATTTTCTTAAACATGGTATTTTCTAGCATATAAAAATAAAAAGAGGGACTAAAAAGTCCCCCTCTCTATATTCAAAAAATGTATTTAAATGAAATTAGTTTCTTTCACCATTTAGCATTCTGAATGCATCAACTCTTCCCTCAATTGAGTATTCACCAAGAGTTGTATTTCTAACAGTAGACTCCATAAGTCTCTTCTTAGCTTGAGCAAAATCAATACCTGGCTCATTAGCTAGTAGAAGTCCAAGAACTCCTGAAACAAGTGGTGTGGCCATAGATGTACCAGACATTTTTTGGTAACCACCATTCTTAGTCGTAGAGTAAATATTTACACCTGGTGCGAAAACATGAACAGTTTCCTTACCATAGTTAGAGAAACTTGCTTTCTTCCCTTTACCGTCCATTGCACCAACAGTGATTACATTTTCAACTTGGTAGTTAGCTGGGTAAGTTGGGTTTCTATCGTTATTTCCTCTCGAGTTACCTGCAGCAGCAACAAAAAGAATTCCTGCATCTTTAGCAGCGATGATAGCTTCTTTAAGAGCTTCAGATTTTTCTCCACCACCCCAAGAGTTAGACATAATGTCAGCACCATTTTTAATTGCATACTCTATAGAAGAAATTGCATCAATTGTTTCACCTGAACCTGAATCTGTAAGAAACTTAATTCCCATAAGTTTTACATCACTCATTACACCCATAACTCCTGCTCCGTTATGTGAAGCACCGATATTTCCAGCACAGTGAGTTCCGTGAGAATGACCATCCATTGGGTCACCATCTTTATTAGCAAAATCATATCCGTAGATATCATCTACGTATCCATTTCCATCATCATCAACACCAGCAGTTCCATTTAGCTCTGCTTCATTTGTCCACATATTATCTTTTAAATCAGGGTGAGTATGATCAACACCTGTATCGATAACAGCAACAACGATCTCTTTGTCACCTTTAGTGATGTCCCATGCTCTTTCAGCATTTACATCTTCTCCGGCCTTACCACTAGAGAACCAACCACCACTGTTACGTCCAGTGTTCTTTAGACCCCATTGCTTAGCAAAACCGCTATCTAGACTCTTCTCTGTTTCTTGTGGATGAACTACTGTATCAAGAGTAACAATCCAGTTCTTTTCTATATATTCAACATTTGGAGATGACTTTAGAAATCCAAGTGACTTATTGTCTAAGTTTTGACCTTCGATAACTGCAAAGTTACCAAAGCTAGTGTTAACAGACTTTACCTCACCTAATGACTTCATCATTGGAAGAGACTCAGCTCCGTTTTTTAATTTTACAATGTATCCATTGAAGTTTTGTGCAGCTACTGATGCTGAAGCGATCATCGCCAGCGTTAAGAACATCTTTTTCATAATAATCATCCTTGATTAATTTATAACGTGATTTTTAATTTTAAAAATTGTCTCTTAGTGAAAATGAATCGTAAATTACTAATTTAAGGTGTAAGTTTTTATAATTCCAACCGAGCGTCATGCTCGGTTATATTAATACTTGAATTTATAAGAGCCGAAGACACCAAGTCCTGCTTCTTTATGTCCGTTCTGTCTTGAAGCATTGTATGGTGAGAAATTTTCACGATCTAGAATATTCTTAATATCTAAAGAAATAAGGTGTGATCCTCCTAACTCTTTAATTGAATAATCAACATGAAGCCCCAAATCAAAAAATCGTGACATCTTGTAAACTTCAAACTTACTTCTAGGATTTGCATAAGCACTACTATGGTAATTAAATAAGTGCTTCGCATTCAAACTAAAGAACCACTTCTTATACTCTTTACCCAATGACCAGTTCACTATGGTCTTAGGTGCTGTTTCAGCATCTCTTGTCATTAAATAAGTAGATGAAAAGTCATAGATCCATGCATTTGCACTATAGCGATACTCAAATTCAACACCAGAACTCTTACCATCTCTTGTATTTACACCTTTAGAGTAAGGAGCTGTTTGACCGAGTGTTTGAATTTCGTCTTTTAACTTATTTGAAAATAGAGAAAAGAAAACTCTCAAATTTCTTTTCTTATAAAGAGCAATTGCTTCATAAGCTCGCATTTTCTCGGCCTTCAACTTATCAGCAGGAAGTACAAAGAATGGAGCTGAACCGGCCTTGACACCAAGATCAGGGGCCCTGTAAGAGTCACTATATAGAAGTTTGAAAGTTAGGTCTTCGCTCTGATGATAAACAAGTGCCGCTCTTGGACTGTAGTGAGTTCCATCATCAGTATACTTATCAACTCTCCCTCCAATATGAATATTTAATTTTTCTTTAAGTATGGGATAGTCGATATTTCCAACAAGAGAAAGCTGGTATCTCTTTCCATTTTCATTCATTTCATTGAGTTCAGTAGCAACATCTCCAAGAGCTCCCTCCCTAAGAGGAACTCTATTTCCTGTATATTCTGTAGCAACAAACCAATTAAAGTCATCTCTTACTTTAGGAGATAGGTGTAATTTAGCGCCAAAGCCATTTTCTCGCGCTTTGTTTATACTTGCCAGCTCACCTGCTCCAGGAAGTCCATCTCCTGTAGCATTAGAAGTAAGACTAGCATTTCCCTGCATTGCATTTAGTGCGGCCTTTAACTTAAGACCACTAAAGGTATAACTATCTTCAATTTTAATCATAGTGAAGTCATTAGGATCTCTTGAGAAAGCTCTTGGATCATAGTTATTTGATAATTCAAAACTTGGGAAATCAAAATAGCGATACTCAGAATATATAAGTGAAAAGTTAAAATCATTCTTAGTAATCTTTAAGAGTGCCGCCTTCTTTGACCAGGCCCTCTTCGTTGTTCCTTTCTTACTTACTCCTGATTGTATAAAATCTTGAGTTACCTTTTCGTTATCAATATCTCTTTGAGTTACACCAATTGTTAGGCGGTAATCATTAAATATTTTTTTACTAGCTCTAGCACCAAAGTTATCGTATCCAAAACTTCCGATTGAAATATTACCTTCGTAGCTATCAACTTTCGGGCTCCAAGTAGACATTGACACTGCACCTAACATCGCATTACTACCGTAGATATTAGAGATAGGTCCCTTAGCAACTTCAATTTTTTCTAATAAATAGAGATCTAGAATATTACCAAGACCACTTTGACCACTTCCGTTTGAATAGCGATTAACAGAAACCCCATCAAGGACATAGGCAACTTTTCTAAATGCATTTGTTGAATTAAAACCTCGAACACCAATGATATAGTTTCCAAAGAAGCTTGAAGTTGTAAGCCCTGTTATACGATCTAGAACATGACTTCCCCTATGGGCACCGAAGCGCTCCCACTCTTTTTCTGTAATGACAGAAACAGCAGCAGGAATATCCCTTTCCTCTTCGGCCGTAAGAGTGGCCACTTCGACTTTAACAGAAAGGATATCCTCTAAAGACATATCAAAGGGGTCTACATCAGCTAAGGCCGATGAAGTAAATAACATCGCTGCAAGAAGTGTGTTCTTATTCATTCATTCCTCAATAATTTTTTCTTTTATTATAGATGAAATAAATTCTCTTTAACAATAGTATTAAATACCTGACTATAAAGGTGCGCCATATACCTTTTGACATTTCTAGAGCTGCAATTGAATATCTAAAAATGGAAAAAAAGAAAAATGAAAATGGTTTTTTAAATCTCATTATAAATGTTGTTATCCCAAGCCTTATATTAGTAAAGTTAAGTGCTGATGACAGGCTCGGACAAGTCTACTCATTGATTCTCGCACTCGCTTTCCCTATTGGGTACGGTGTTTATGACTATATAAAGTCGAAGAAACTAAACTTTATCTCGGCCCTAGGTCTTATAAGTGTTCTCCTAACAGGAGGAATTGGTCTCTTTAAACTTAATAAGGACTGGATGGTTGTAAAAGAAACGGCAATCCCACTAATCATTGGTATAGCAGTACTTATCTCTCAAAGAACAAAGTATCCTCTCGTTAGAACAATTTTAAATCAAGTATTTGATTTAGAGAAAATTGATGAAGAGTTTAAAAAATCAGGTCATGACGAACTATTTGAAAAGAATATTAAGACTTCTGGGGTCTGGCTTGGACTCACATTCTTTATATCTGCTGCCTTAAACTATATTCTCGCAGTTATGATTCTAAAAGGCGAGCCAGGATCTGTTGAGTTCAATGAAAGTCTAGGGAAAATGACGGCCCTTAGCTTTCCAGTTATATCTGTGCCAATGCTTATTATGGTCGGAGTCATCATCTTTGTTTTGGTGAACTCTATAAAGAAGTATACGTCTCTTGAACTTGAAGACATTGTTAAACAATAGGACTCGCCATGAAATTTAGAAAGCTAGGAAATACAGATCTAGATGTTAGTGTCATTTGCCTTGGGACAATGACCTGGGGTGTTCAAAATACTGAAGCACAGGCCCATGAGCAACTAGACTTCGCGCTAGACAGTGGAGTTAATTTCTTTGATACGGCGGAAATGTACCCAGTACCTCCAACTGCCGATACATATACAAAAACAGAACAGTATATTGGAAGATGGGATAAATTAAAAACAGACAGAGACAAGATCATACTTGCAACTAAAGTCGCTGGTCCATCAGAGTTTATGTCCTATATTCGTCATGGAAAGAATAGGCTTGATTCTCAAAATATAAAGCAAGCTTGTGAAGATAGTCTTAAGAGACTTCAAGTTGATTATATCGATCTCTACCAAATCCACTGGCCAAATAGACAAACAAACTTCTTTGGAAACCTAGGTTTTGAATATAATGAAAATGAGGACTTTCTTCCTATAGAAGAAACACTTCGCGCGTTAGAAGAGCTTAAGAAAGAAGGAAAAATTAGAAATATAGGTCTTTCAAATGAAACTCCGTGGGGCCTAATGAAATACCTTGAACTTGCAAAGAGTGAAGGGCTGTCTCAAGTTGTAAGTGTTCAAAACCCTTACAGCTTATTAAACCGTACTTATGAAATAGGTATGTCAGAGATTTCAATTAGAGAAAAAGTAGGTCTACTTGCCTACTCTCCTCTAGGGTTTGGTGTTCTGTCTGGTAAGTACCTAGATGGTAAAAAGCCTGAAAATGCTCGACTAACTCTATTTGATAGATTTGTAAGGTACTCAACTCCAAAGGCACAACGAGCAACTGAGCTATATTGTAATACTGCAAAAGATTTTGGTTTAAGTCCTGTCCAAATGGCACTAGCGTTTGTTAATTCAAGAGAGTTTTTAACTAGTAATATCATTGGTGCAACTACAATGGAGCAACTTAAAGAAAATATTAGCTCTATAGACATTAGCCTTTCAGCAGAGAATCTTAAGGCCATTGAAGACATACACCAAGAAATAACCAACCCTTGCCCTTAGTCGGCACTTATTGCCGACTCTTTGTCCCAACGCATCTAAATAGCAATTTTTTGATAAAATCATAACTGTATTGCCTTAGGAGGGCCTAGTTATGATGGACAAGTTTTTAAAGAATAAAAACGAACCCCAAGTTAACCCACTTTCAAAAGTCTTCTACGACCTCGAAAGTATTGACGAGTCACCATTTAGAATGGCGATGGCGTCTTATAATGCTCTCAAACAAGAAGCAAAAAGTAGTGAGGAACTCTTCTACTACCTTATAGAGGATGCAATGTTTACTTCTCTCTATGCGACTTTCTATGAACAACTCTTAGTAACGATAGGACAGAACCCAGATTTTACTTTAGATCTCATTGAAAAATTTTCAGATGATGGTGACGAAAGAGAGAGACTCATAGCTGGTCAAGCTCAGGATCACTTATCATTCATTGAAAACTTTGGAATGTGTGATGGTTGTAAGTGTTGCGAGAATCATACTGATGTCGCAGAGCTTATCGCTCCTTTTCAAAAAGGCGATATTGATTTTTTTACAGAGCTCTATATTGGTATGCAGACAATACAATTTTCTATGGAGTATCTAATTTTTGAAGTAATTCCTAATGATGTAGAAATAGCGAAGTCTTTTAGTCCTAAGAATATTATGGACTGGAGACAAACAATCTATAGCTATGCTCAACTAAAAGCGAGCGAGGTTTAGACCTCACTATTCATTTCTAATTAAAACTGTCATCTCTTGAGTCCCACAGGTTTCCCGCATAAAATAGATTATATTTTACAAAAGGAAACCTATGAAGACATTAATTCTTAAATCTTTAATTGCAATTACTTTAATGACATCTCAAGCAATGGGCTCAGGTCTAGCTGGTGGTGAAACATATAAAGCAAACTACCTTTCAGGAGATATCTCTGTTAGATGTAACTCTGGTAGAGAAACTAATTACGTTAACTATAGATGTAGAGGATCATACCTATCTCCAGAATCTCGTTCAAAGTTTGTTGATGATTCTCAATCTGGTGCAGACAAAGTAACTCTTACTTTTAGAGATCACAGAAATAAGAAGAGAACTAAGAAATCTTCTTTTAATTCAGTAAAGGGTGAAAGTAAGAAGTCTTTTAATCTATGGATTAGAACTCTTACACAAAGACCATTATTAAATTCTGGAAACAATGAAATTTCATACTCACTTACTAAGAATGGATCAGAAGTTTCTAATGGTGTCTTCTCTGTTCTAGTAGAAGATCAACCAGTAAGATATTGTCGCTACAGATCGTATCACTCATCAAATATGAATGATTGTAGAAATCCTTCTTTTGTATGTAATCAATATTTTAGAGAGCAAAACGGTTGTAAGTAGATAAGAAAAAGCCCCTTTATTTAAGGGGCTTTTTTTTTTATAGAATTAATTTAACGTGTATTGCGCAAGCTCCATTCGGCCCTTGACCTACTTCAAACTCAACTTCATCACCATCATTTACTTCTTCGCCAACAACGGCACTTGTATGAAAGAATAGGTCATCCATCTTATTATTAGGTTTAATAAACCCGAACCCCTTAATAGGATCGAAGAACTTTACTTCTCCGTCATATGTATGTCTTTTCTTTATTTCATCATGTCTTACAACTTCATCAATTTGATCTTCATCCCAAACTATTTCGTGTATAGTTACAAGCTTCTCACCCTTGTGAATTTTTTCTAGCTGTAGAATTACATCTGCTTCAGTTTTCCCATCAACAAGCATATTCTTTCTTTTACGATTCTTAGTTTTATCCATATCGTATTTAACTAGTTCTACTCTAATTTTCTTCATATATATTCCTCATTTTATTTAATGATATCTATATATAGCTCTTATTGTGATTTGTAAGATATTTTGTCTGAATTTATAGATTTTATATTGTTTTTAGGTATTTAGATGAATAAACGCCCCAATGAATGGGGCGTAGATGTATTTAGTCTTAATTAGAATCGATAAAGAGACGATGCCCAAGTAAACCCAGATCCAAAGGCAGCAGAAGCAACCAACATTCCGGGTTTAAGCTTTCCTTCCTTAACAGCATCATGCATTCCAAGTGGAATCGTCGCCGCAGTAGTATTTCCATATTTCTGAATTGTATTAAATACCTTTTCTTCAGGAATTCCCATCATCTCAGCAAGTTTAGAATTAATTCTTAAATTTGCTTGATGAAATAAGAATAGATCAATATCTTCAAACTTCACTTCGCTTTCTTTACATAAGTTTATTAGAGATTGTGACATTTTCTTTACTGCATTAACAAAGACAACCTTCCCATTCATCTGTGGAAAATGTAGTCCCTCATCTAGCATCTTTTGATCACATCTATTTTCACTATTAAAACCAGTTCCAGGTCCAGGTAACCATAGCTCCTTTGCATATGATCCATCACAGTGTAGATGACAATTGATAATATGACTGTCGGCCTTATCATCTTTGACATCAGTTGCACTCATGACAATTGCTCCTGCACCATCACCAAAGAGCACTCCAACATTTCTTCCCTCAGGAGATCTATCCAGACCTTTAGAGTGAATTTCAGCTCCTATTACAAGGATATTCTTATTTGAACCACTTTTAATAAATTTATCTGCAATACTCATTGCATAGAGAAAACCAGTACATTGCTGGCGAATATCTAAAGTAGGTATGCCTGGCACTCCAAGCTTATCTTGTAGGAAACAACCTGCACCTGGAAAATCATGATCAGGTGATAGTGTAGCAAAAATAATCATATCAAGATCGTTCTTATCTATTCCAGCGTTCTCTATTGCCTCAACAGAGGCCTTTAGCGCAAGATCAGAAGTAGATGTATTAGCATCAACCCATCTTCTTTCAACGATACCAGTTCTTTGCTGAATCCACTCATCCGAAGTATTCATCATTTTTTCTAAATCATGATTCGTAACAACTCTTTCTGGTACAAATGAACCAACACCAGTTATTTTGCTTGATAATGCCATTTCACACCCTTTTTTTTATTTTTAAATTAAACTTAAGCTTATCACTAAACATCCCTATTGAAAGGACAGTCCATCTTTTCCGCCCCTACGGATGACAAAAAAACTCCGCTAAGCCATTAATTTTCTTCATTTTTTATTGCCATATGATTTTTTCTTGCTAGACTTTATATATTCCAAGGAAGGAATTAAAAATGTCTAAGCTTAGACACCTTATGGTGGCCAATACATTTATCTTATCCCAGTTAGTCTTCGCATCTCTTGAAGACAATAACTACTACCCTCAGTACTTAACAGAGAATATTCAGACCTATTCTAAAGACGATGTTCTTAAAAAGAAGCTACGTGAAGTAATTTCATTTTATCATGAAGTAAAAGATGGTCAAAAAGACTGGATCCATGCAGCAGCTTGTCCAACAGGCGCCAGCTGTATAAGACAAAGAAGTGACATCAATTACAAAGAAGCAAGACGCCATCTCTTTGGTGACATTCATCTTGAGCAAGATGAACGTGGAAACTATTTTGTAAAAGATAAATACTGCGAGATAGAATTTAATAAGACTCATAAAGTTGGCCCTAAGAGAATACCAAATTCTAAATACATTAACTGTGAGCACACGTGGCCTCAGAGTAGATTCAATACGGGTTATTCAAAGAGTCTACAAAAGAATGATCTTCACCACCTCTACCCAGTAAAGTCGAATGCTAATTCCGTTAGAAGTAATATTATCTTCGGAGAAGTAATTGGTAAGGACCTTGGACCTAATTGTACAGTTTCTCGAAGAGGAGTTATGGATTATCCAGGTTCAAAAGCTAAAGCATTTGAGCCGCCAAAGAATCACAGAGGTGACGTTGCTAGGGCAATTTTTTACTTCTCTGTGAGATATGACTCTCCTGTAACTGAATCTGAAGAGTTCTACCTTAGAAGATGGCACAAAGAAGATCCAATCTCTCAAGAAGAAAGAATTCGTAACGATAAAATCTTTGCTATTCAAAAAAACAGAAACCCATTTGTCGACGATGAAACTCTTGTTGACCAAATAAAAGACTTCTAATGAAACACCAACTACTCATTCTTGGACTTATTCTTGTACTAACATCCTGTGCAACAACGTCTCCTAAGCCTGTTAAGAGAAAGCTAACTGAACGAGAAAGGATTCTTGAGTACTATAGACTACTTCGAAAAAAGAAAAGTTCTAGATCAAGCGTTCGCAACAAGAGAGTAACTGTCAGACCTAAAAAAGTTAAAAAATATAAAATTAAAATGGTCGATATATCAGAACAAAAAGTTGAAATAGAACAACGACTAGTATTCTTTTGTATGGAAAATAGAAAGAGCAAAAGGTTTAGCGCAGACAAGAGCTGTGAGGAATATACGAAAAATATTTTAATGAAGTGTAACGGTAGTTTTATTTCTGGAGATACGAGACTCACACGATGTGTGAAGTCCCGTCTTAAATAATTTTAGCTATTTAATTTTTACTTTCTCTTCTTCTTTACATTTTGGCGCTAGTTTATCACAAACTACACCTTGATCATCTTCACCTTTAAATGGGAATGATCTTTTTAGACTGAGATTTTCAAGTTCTTTCTCTTCAAGTCTAAATCTTTCACGTAAACTCATCCTTACCTCCTTATAAGCAGTTGATCTTATTGTGAGTAACATCAATAATACACATTTACACACAATTGACCGCAAGTCAAGAAATGTAAGTTATTGTCACAAACTTACATGAAATCTTTATGATAGAATTTAGATATGAAGAGAATTTTGATCAAAACAAAAGTAAGAGGAACACCTAAAGAGATCATAAATTCTTTTAACAAAGACCTCTTATTAAAAGTTACTCCACCTCTGATAAACGTAGAAATCACACAATATGATGGACATAGCATTGGTGACGAAATCCATATCATTAGCTCTCTCTTTGGAAATTATCAGTCTTGGGTAAATACGGTTATAGACGCCCACGAAACAGAGAATTTAATATACTTCACTGACAAAGCAAAAGAGATGCCCTTTCCTATTACAAGCTGGGAGCATACACATAAAATACAAAAACTTGATGAAACATTCTGCTATATCATCGATGATATAAAGTATGACACTGGAAGCTCCTTTAGCAATGCATTCATTTACCCATTGCTCTATGCATGTCTCTACTATAGAAAGCCAATATATATGGATACATTCAACGGGTAGAAAAAATGGCCAAGAGAGAAGTATGTAATAAGTGTTTAAGACCCTTAAAGGTATGTTACTGCCGTTCCATAAATTTATTCAGACCTAACTCTAAGATCCTAATACTCAGGGATCATAAAGAAAAATTACACCCCTTTAATACTGCACGTATTGCAGAACTATCTCTAGACTCATGCACGGTACTCGATACAGACTCCAAAGATTTCTCATCTAAGCTTGAAGAGTTTATAAATGAATATAGTCCATGTTTAATTTTTAAGAAGGAGGATTCAAAACCTCTTGAAGAAAATTTATCCAAACTAGATAGTAAGAATTTTATACTTCTTGATGGAACATGGTCTAAGGCCAAGAAGATTCTATTCACTAACCCTTCTCTACAAAGTCTTACTACCTATCACTTAAACCCTAGGCATCAGACTGTTTACAAGTCACTACGAAAAGCATGTGGCGAGGAATTTGTTAGTACATTTGAAGCCGTATTAGAAACTCTAGAACTTATAGATGATTTAACTGAAGAGCAAAGAGAGAAAGTTATTACTCCACTAAAGTATGTTGTTAAACAACAGGAAGAAATAAAAAAAGGGCCTAATAAATAGACCCTAATTTTATCATTTTACATTTTCTTCCAAGACTTACACCAACCACATGCTGATACATACTTGTTTGCCATCATTGGACAAGGAGCATAACCCCCAGTCTCTTTTTTCTTCTTGTACCACTTACAGTTTAGACAAGTAGAGTTTGGCTTATACTTCTTATGACCTTTTGCATCTACTGCATTAAGAACATAATCTAATCTTGATTTATTTTTAGCTACTCTTTTACCAGCTGGAGCTGCACCAACTTTACAAGCAGCTGCGAACGCTTCTCTTCCTGCTACGAAAGTAGCAAGACTCATTAAACTTGTTTTAAAGAAATCTCTTCTTTTCATATATACTCCTATTTAATTTGTTCCATTATTAAGGAATATAGCACAAGAAAAGCTCATCGTATATTGACCTAAGTCATGAAATACTAAGTTTTTTAGCTACTTAGATACGAACAATTGTTCGTGCAATCAAACATCCTAAAATGCTATAATAACAATATGAAATTACTTACTGTTCCAAGAGTTTCACCAGAAGATAAATGCCCTTATTTAGATAATCTAAATGAGTGCCATGAATTCTTCTTTGCTGAACAAATAAAAAAAGAAGAAATGGACTTCTTGTTAGCAAAGGGCTGGAGAAAGTTTGGGCAATTTTTATTTAGACCACGTTGTCCTAGCTGTAGTAAGTGTATCCCTCTTCGTATTATCACTAATGAGTTCAGTCTTACTAAATCATTTAGAAGAGTCTCTAATCGCAATAAAGATGTCATTGTAGAATTTGGTCCACTTCAATATAGTGAAGAACATTTTCGAATATATAGAAAGCACTCAAAAGTGAGATTCGACGATAAACAAATAGAAAAAGAAGAAGATTTTAAACAAACTTTTTACTCTTATACTGGCACACAGATAATGAGTGAATTCTTTCTTGACGGAAAATTAATCGCATTTGGAATCCTTGATAGAGGTACTAACTCTTTAAGTAGTGTCTACTTTGTTTATGATCCAGCTCTATCAAAAAGAAGCCTAGGCAACTTTGGTGTAATTAAAGAAATAGAATATGCAAGAGCGAGAAAAATGGATTTCTATTATCTAGGATATTGGATCTCTGAAAATAAATCGATGAAGTATAAAGCATCCTTTCGTCCATATGAAACTTATAGCTGGATTAAAAAGACTTGGGAAAGAGGTCCCGATGGATCTTAGTAAAAATTATTTTACTAATCTGAATGTAAGATTAATTCTTTGATCTACTCTCTTAGCTGTTTTATTTAACTGATGCTTCCAAAAGTGTTGAATTCTTCCCTCCATTATTAACAGACTCTTACTTGTCAGATTCTGCTCAATCTTTTCAATACTCTTATCCGTTCTATGTTTAAATACAATCTTTCTCTCTTGTCCAAAACTTACTGAAGCAATAACGGGGTCATTACCTAACTCAGGCTCATCATCAGAGTGCCATGAAGCATAATCTGAACCGTCACGATAAAGATTACATAAGCATGAATTAAACTCAAGGCCGAGTTCACCTTCTATAAACTTCTTAATCTCTAATAGCTCTGGTATCCACTTCTCAGTTTTAAGTTCTACACCAGAATAGCTGTAGCTTACACCATCGTCACCATACCATGCCTGAAGGCGCGGTATATTATGGGTTTTACCATATAGAGTTATCTCATCCTGCTTCCAGTTAATTGCTGCATTTAATTTATCAAAGTAGTTTTCTGAGAAAAATTCAGGATAGAAAGTTGCAAGACCATCTTGATTTAAGATGACTTGCTTTTCTTGATTTCCAAACATATCAAATTGCATGACTAGTTGATTATCTGAGAAAGAAACTCTTTTGTTCTTTCGTTTTGAGGATTATCAAAGAATTCATGAGGAGTATTCTCTTCAAGGATCTGTCCAGCGTCCATAAAGATAACTCTATCAGCTACTTCTCTAGCAAATCCCATTTCATGAGTTACACAAATCATAGTAATTCCCTCTTTTGCAAGATCAACCATAACCTCAAGAACTTCTTTTACCATCTCTGGATCAAGTGCTGAAGTTGGCTCATCAAAGAGTAGAATCTTAGGCTTCATACACAGACTTCTTGCAATGGCGACACGTTGTTTTTGTCCACCAGAAAGTTGACCTGGAAACTTATGGGCCTGATCTGCGATCTTAACCATTTCAAGATACTGCATGGCCATATCTGTTGCATCTTTCTTTGGCATTTTTCTCACACGCATCGGAGCAAGAATAAGGTTATCTATAATTGAAAGATGTGGAAATAGATTAAAGTGTTGAAAGACCATTCCAACTTCTTTTCTAATTTGCTCAATATTTTTAAGGTCACTATTTAAAGGAATACCTTCAACATGAAGAGAGCCTTTTTGAAATTCTTCGAGACGATTTATACATCTAATCATCGTTGATTTTCCTGAACCAGAAGGCCCACAAACAACGATTTTTTCGCCTTTTCTTACAGAAAGATTAATATCTTTAAGCACGTGAAAATCATCATACCACTTATTTAAATCATTTATTTCAATCATATTTTCAGACATAGAATTACCTTTCCTTCATCCCAAATTCTCTTTCAAGACGTTGAGAGTACTTAGACATAGAAAAACAAAAAACAAAGTAGATTAAACCAACAAAGACATAGGCCTCAAGAGAGAAACCTAACCACTCAGGATCTCTTAAAGAAGTCTTAGTTGTATTTAATAAATCAAAGAGTGCAATAATCAGAACTAAAGACGTATCCTTAAACATACCGATTGCAGTATTCACAGTTGGAGGTATTACTATCCTTATCGCTTGAGGAATTATTATACTTCTCATCGTATCAAAGTAACTTAAACCAAGTGTATGTGCCGCCTCATACTGCCCCTTAGGAATTGATGAAAGACCACCACGAATAACTTCGGCCATATAAGCAGAGACAAAGAGAATAATTGCAATTTGTGCTCTTAAAAGTTTATCGAAGTTTACCCCTTCAGGTAAGAAGAGAGGAAACATTACCGAACTCATAAAGAGAACAGAAATAAGTGGTACTCCTCTTATAATCTCAATGTAGACAACACTAATTGATTTAAGGACCTTTAGCTTTGATCTTCTCATCAAAGCGAGAACTATTCCAAGAGGATAAGAACATACAATACCAATTGTAGCTAAAAGAAGAGTCAGAGGAAGTCCTCCCCACTTATCATTAGTTACTTCAGTTAATCCAAGGCCTCCTCCCATTAACCAAAAGATAAAGAATGTTGAAATTGACCAAAGGTAGGCTAACTTCTTATTCCAACGGTTAGGTTCCTTAGAGTAAAATAATGTTCCAATGAGAATTAGCATTGCACATGTCGGTCTCCAAAGCTGGCCATCAGGATAGAATCCAAAAATAATAAAGCGAGTTTTTTCAAATAGAAATGGAAAACAGAATCCGCCAGCTTCACGGCAAACACTTGCGCCACCTGACCACACCCCTTTTATAAAGATCCACGTAAATAGTCCTTCAATACCCTTCCAAATGAAGGCCAAGAGGAAAATTGAGATTACAGAGTTTGTTGGTGTATTAAATAGATTCTTCTTAAGCCATATAGCAAATCTTTCAAAGAATGGTTTTTTAGATATTAATTCTGTCATCGCTATCTCTCCACTATCGCAAATCTCTTATTAAACCAATTCATAAAGAGAGAAGTTAATAAAGAGAAAGTGAGATAAACAATCATTATCAAAAATACACATTCAACTGCCTGACCTGTTTGATTCATCGTTGTATTCGTAATAGCTACAAAGTCAGGAAAGCCAATTGCCACAGCTAATGAACTGTTTTTCGTAAGGTTTAAAACTTGTGATGTAAGAGGTGGAACAATTACTCTTAGAGATTGAGGTAGAATAATTCTCTTGATCGTATCTACCTTACTAAGCCCTAAGGAATGTGAAGCTTCCCACTGTCCCTTGGGAATAGATTGAATTCCAGCTCTTGTAATCTCTGCATTAAAGGCCGCTGTATATATAACAAGACCAAATAAAAGGGCCGCAAATTCAGGAGTAAGATTATATCCTCCAGTGAAGTTGAAACCTTGAAGTTTTGGAACGGAGAACTCTGTAGAAGCTCCCATTAGCGCCCAAGTAATAATAGGAAGTAGGAATACTAAGAAGTTTAACTTTTCCCATAGAGGTGATTCTACTCCCGTTTCATTAACTAACTGATCCCTCTTACTATCAAGTAGAAAATATCCTATTACAGAAAAGATCAAAACTATAAGTGATACGCTAAAACTAGTAATATCAACTGGCGAAGGAATATTAAGTCCTCTATTCGATAGAA
Source organism: Bacteriovorax sp. MedPE-SWde (assembly GCA_001874305.1). Classification (GTDB taxonomy): domain Bacteria; phylum Bdellovibrionota; class Bacteriovoracia; order Bacteriovoracales; family Bacteriovoracaceae; genus Halobacteriovorax_A. The sequence goes on from MPCU01000002.1 coordinate 223,709, forward strand.
ATACTGATGGCAATATTTCGATTGCTTCTTTAACAGCAGGTAGTCCCTCTGTTAATAATGCATACCAAAGAAATAACTGAAGAAGCAGAGGTATATTTCTAACTGTTTCTATATAAACTCTGCATATTTTCTTAAGCATCCAATTATCAGATAAATGACCTAGACCAATTAAAACACCCAATACCACTGCTAAGATATTTCCAATAATAGCGACTTTAAGAGTATTTAATATCCCTACTCCCAAAGCCTTGAGGTATGTATCGTCTGACCAATACTCAATTAAAGACTCTCCAATATCAAAGCCGGCCTCCAGTTCAAAGAAACCAAAGCCAGTTGCGATATTAAGTTTTGCCAAATTCATTTGGGTATTGTGAAAGAGGTAGCCTATAAAGGCAAAGACACTAAAAAGGCCCAAAACTTGAATAAGTAGGGCCCTTTTCTTTTCATCTCGAAAGTTTTTTAACATTAATAAAAACCTTATCTAAATGGAGGAGAATACATTAGACCACCATTAGTCCAAAGAGAGTTAAGTCCTCTCTTAAGTTTCAGCGGGCTATTCATCCCAATATTAGCTTCATAGATTTCACCGTAGTTACCAAGTTTTTTTACAACATTGTAAGCCCACTTCTCATCTAGATTAATTGATTTTCCAACACCTGGTGTTCTTCCTAAGAATCTTTTAATTCTTGGATCTTTTGATTTTTTGAAAGTATCAACATTCTTAGAATTCAGACCAAGCTCTTCTGCTTGAATAAGAGCGAACATAGTCCACTTTACAATATCAAACCACTCATCATCACCTTGTCTTACGGCCGGAGCAAGAGGTTCTTTAGAAATAATTTCAGGAAGGATTACAAAGTCTTCAGGCTTTTTGAACTTACTTCTTTCTGCTGCAAGTCCAGATGCATCTGTCGTAAATGCATCACAACGACCTTTAACAAATGATTGAACAACTTCGTCATTGCTTTCAAAAACAACTGGTCTAAGCTTCATTCTATTTGCTCTGAAGTAATCAGACATATTTAACTCAGTCGTCGTCCCCTGTTGAGTACAAACACTAGCGCCATTAAGTTGCTTTGCACTTGTGATTCCAGACTTCTTTCTCACCATAAAAGCTTGTCCATCATAGTAAAGTGGAGTCGTAAAATTTAGCCCCGTAGAAGTATCTCTTGAAAGTGTATTTGTTGTATTTCTTGAAAGTACATCAATCTCACCAGACTGAAGTGCTGTAAATCTTTGTTGAGCATTTAGTGAAACATACTTTACTCGTGAACCGTTACCAAAAATAGCAATTGATAAGGCCTTACAGAAATCAACATCAATTCCAACCCAGTTTCCTTTACTATCAGGATATGAGAACCCAGGAAGTCCTGTTGAAACACCACACTTTAAACTTCCACGTTTCTTAATAGCGTCGAGAGTTTTTCCAGCAAAAATACTTGTACTGAGCAATGCCAGTATTAACAACTTCTTCATTAAAGATACCCCTTAAATAAATATTAGAACCCTACTATTTTAAACTAATAATATTCGATACTTAAAGAAGATTATACCTGAGTATGCCACTATGTTATGGCAGCAATTTTCACCCCCAAAACTATGTAAACATCTGATTTTTAAAGAATAGCACTTCATATAGTAGGAGAATATGCCGATAAAAACTAAAATATATATATAAATAATTGAGGAGTTGCTTCTATGAAGGCAATAAATGTAATCAGAAAATTTATAACAGTACTTACTTGCTCGATGCTTGTCGTAACTCAAGTTACATTGGCTTCACCTCCTGACACAGCTGGACTTCCATCTGTTTCTAAAGCACATGATGATGCAACAGAGGCCTTTGCAAAAGCGGCGGCTGATGAAGCTCTTGCAAAAGCTGAAGCAAAGGATGCAGCTGATAAAGCTCTTGAACAAACAAAGGCAAAGAAGGCTGCGGATGATGCTCTAGCACAAACAAAGGCAAAGAAAGCTGCGGACGATGCTCTAGCACAAACAAAGGCAAAGAAAGCTGCGGACGATGCTCTAGCACAAACAAAGGCAAAGAAAGAAGCTGATTTCAACACACCAGGGATGCCATCAAAAGAGCTGGCCGGCGAAACTTCAAACGAAGCGAATTACTGTTTAGAAGACCCTGCACAAAAACCAAAGATCGATAGTTGCAAAGAAAAGCGTATGCAGTTTAACTGTCACCTACAACGTTGTGTCGCTCCAGATGATAATGAACTTTATAATGATGAATATAATGACTGTAATAAAACGACAGTAGAAGCTGACAAAGCTTCATGTAAAGAAAACTTAAAGACAGTTGCAAACTCTATTGATGGCCATGACGCTAATATGGCAGATAACACAAAGTTTGCAAAAGATAATAAGAGTCATTCAATGATGAGTAATGCAGGAGTAGCTGTTGATGCAGGTATGACTATTTATCTAGGAATGATTGCCTTAGGTCCTTTAACTCTTCCTGATTGTATTTCAGGAGGTATCTCTCTAGGTGTTTCTGCACTATCTCTTATGTATAAGATGTCTACTAGAGATAAGTATAAGCAAAAATTTAAGGCCGCGATCAGTATGATGAATAATATTGATAAGAAAGATAAAAAGGGCTGGAACCACAATACACAAATAGCAACATTAGATATGGAGATTAAAGCTCTAGAGCTTATAAAAGAAGCAGCTGAAGAAAAGATGAAGTATCACAAAACACTTAAGACTATGAGTTCAGTAGTTTTAGGTATTGCAACCACTGAAGCTATTGTTTGTTCATTAGTTTATTCTGGTTGTCCACAAAATGTAGCTTGTGCTGTAAGAACAGCTGTATTTTCTGCCGCAGGACTTGCCCTAGAAATACAAGCTTATAATGGCGTGAAGGAAAAGAGAAATGATGCAAATACTGCATTGACTCAAGCAAAAGAGATAAGAGTAAAACTACAAGGTCTATACAATGTAGACTCAGACTCAATGTCATTTTCAAATCCTCAACTAGCAATGGGAGCTAATGGACAGCTACAGATGGCACAAGTTAATACTAATAATGGCGATCAAAACGAAGTTGATGGTTCTCAAGTAGGATCGGGAAGTTGTTTAGCTGAAGATGGAGCTATCGGTTCATGTCCTTGTGAGGGAGACTCATGTCAAACTTTTGATTTTAATCTTCCTGGAAATAGTGGCCTAGAAGCATCTGTTGCAAAGAGAATGAATTATGCAGGATATGAGAAAGGAATGAATTCAGCTGCAAGCGGGAATATAAATGATTTAGACTTTGCTTCTAGTGACAAGAACTTTGCCCTATCGAGTAAAGTAAATAATAGACTATTGAAAAAAGCATTAGGAACAAAGTCACTTACTCCAAAACAAAAAGCATCTTTTCAAAAGATTAAAGATGGATTTGAATCTCGAGGGGAAATTGCAAAAACAGTAGGTTTTGGATCTCCTATGAGACTGGCACTTTTATCAAATAAGTTTAGTGGTGCCAATGAAGGACTTGATCCAATAGGTAAAGCTAGCTCATCTGCAGTTTTATCAGATAAATCAAAGAAGAAGTCTAAAGCGATTTATTCAAAAGGTGGAGCAGGTTTAACAGCTCTTCAAAAGAGACTACAAGCTCTAAAAGATAGTCTTAATATGGATGAAAATGGTATAAAGGTTGGTAGTAACGGGAACGTTTTTGGAGAAGAGAAAGGCCTTCTTGATAAAGGGCTTGGTGCTGAAAATCTTCAGACAGAGGCAGATATAGACTCAGTTCATCCTGATGAGAAGATCTCAATTTTTAAGATTATTTCAAATAGATATAATGTTCTTAGAGTAAGAAAGAGGTTTGCTAAGTAGTACTAGCAACAACCTTCAGAATTATCACAAGGAGCTTCAGTTTGAAGCTCTTTTTTTATGTCTGTAAGAACCTTATTTAAGATATGCTTAAAGCGTAGCTCTTCAAATGCTACTGCCCTACCCCTAACGCTATTCTTATCAAACTCTTCAAGTTTTTGAATTTCATTGAAAATACTAGAAGGTGCTTCATAGAAACCTTCTCCAAATTCAACAAAGCTATTTCCTGGAGAAAAAACAGGTCTCGCGCTTGCCATAGTCTTAAGTGACCATACTGGTAGATCACTCTCTTCTAGATCAATAAGGTAGAGACAACCACTAATAAGAGGGGCCATTTCTCCACCACAACGATTTCCATAGAAGTGCTGTTCATGAGCAGTTTTTAACTCCTCTAAGTGATCGTCTTTACCAATGAACTTAAACTTAATTTTAGAACTCTCCAGTGAATCAATAATCACCTTTGCCTTTTCTAAATCAAGAGGTTCAGAGTTAACGAGAATATAATCTCTTTGGAAGAGAGCATCTGGAAGTATTTTATAGTCCCCTAGTTTAACAGGAGGTCTCACAAGTTTTGCTTTTTCATGAAATGAAGCAGGAATGAGATCAAGTCTACTTGTCCATAGTTCATCTGCCTGCCTAAGACCTTTCTTTTGAAAGCTCTTAACAAGTGTAGAGAAAACAAATTCTTTAAAAGACTTCTTTCTAGGCTTCTTATTAATGTCTTCAACAATGAAGCTTAGCATCTTTGTCTCATCACATTTCTTAATACCATGTGAAAAGCCACGTGAAATATTGATAATGAGATCAACAGAACATGGAATGAAGAGGTTCTTACTCGCAGACGGAATAAGGTAGCTATTCTTAATTAATGTATCCCACGACTTTGTAAAATTACTTAGAAAAGTTGATTTGATCTGCCTCATTTCAACGGGGCCGACAACAGAATTTTGAGCGTGAACAATTGTATAGAGATCACAATTATCTCCAACCATATCAAGAACTGCTTCTACAGCTTCAAGGTAATAATCTCTATCTACAATGGCATCACAGCTAACAACTATCTTCACTTCAACTTTCCTAATCTTCTTACATCAATGATTTAAAATATTCAGAAGTAGCAACAAGCCCTTCTGCAAAAGTAACTTTTGGTAGGTATCCAAGTTTCATAACTCTTGAGATATCTGGACGTCTTCTCTTTGGATCATCTTTTGGAAGTTCACTGAAAGAAAGCTCAGATTTTCCACCTAGTGAATCTAGAATTAGAGCGGCACAATCTTTAATCGTATACTCGTCTGGGTTACCGATATTATATGGCATATGATCACCAAGCATAAGAACATGGTCAATCGCATTAACTAAATCTGAAACATAGCAGAATGATCTCGTCTGAGAACCATCACCGTAAATTGTAATATCATCACCCTTTAAAACTTGGTTAACGAAGTTAGGAATAACTCTTCCATCGTCTGGTCTCATACGAGGGCCATAAGTATTAAAAATTCTGATGATACGTGTATCAACATTATACTTTGTTTTATATGTCATTGTTATAGCTTCAGCATATCGCTTAGCTTCGTCATAACAACTTCTTGGTCCAATTGGGTTTACATGACCAACATATGATTCAACCTGAGGATGAATCTCAGGGTCTCCATATACTTCAGAAGTAGAAGCTTCTAAAAACCTTGCTCCATGATCTTTTGCAAGTTCAAGTAGCTTCATTGTTCCTTCTGAATTAACTCTCATTATTTCTAAAGGTATGATCTTGAAATCTATTGGCGATGCTGGTGAAGCAAGTGAAAGGATGTAGTCAAATTTTACATCTTTAAAGTCTGGAAGACCTTCATATATATTACATTCAGTGAATGTGAAATTCTCATACTTACTTAGTAATTCAATATTAGACTTTGATCCTGTAATAAAGTTATCAAGACCGTGAACTTTGGCACCTTTCTTTAAGTAAAGTTCTGCCATATGTGAAGGAACAAATCCCGCACTACCTGCGATTAAAACAGTTTTACCTTCCATAGATTCTGGTAATTTCATCATTGTGAATACTCCTTAGTAGTGGCGCAATTGTATCACGGTTGAACTCATAAGCAAAAGAGCTGCACCTGATATTTGCAGCATAGAGAGGTCTTTTCCGAGGAAAACCCAGTTAACAATGACTGCTAAAAATGGGAAGAACATTTCTGCCAACGTGCACAAATGAGCAGGTATCTCTTTTAAGCCTCTATAATAGAGATACATTCCTAAAGCTCCACTCATTCCTGCGAGTATAACTATCTTTGCCCAAAAGCTTCCATCAAGTGGGACTGAAATATTAAAGCTCAATAAAAAAGGCAGAAGACAAATAAGTCCCATTAAGAACCTACCTCCCATTATTTCTTTTTCATCATAGCCCTTCTTCCCAAGAAGTTTTCCAAATACCGTTGCGGCACCCCAACTAACTACTGCGACAAGAGCTAGTCCATAACCTGTAAAAGCTTGCGAGCTCAGGTCTAATTTCCCATCCATTATAAGTTTTATGGCCGGAGCGAGATCTTGATAAGAGATCATGACTCCACCAATAAGAGCAAGTACCGCCCAACCAAAAAACGCCGGCTTCATTCTCTCTTTTAAAACTATATAGGCCAAAACAATCGCCACAATAGGCTGTAGTTTTTGTAAAAGAATTACAAGTGATGGATTAACAATGAAGAATGCTTTTGTAAAAGCAAGGGTTCCAATAGCTGATCCAAGGCCACCAATGATAAAGAAGTACAAAACGTGAGAGACTTTGGCCTGAGAAAACTTTTTAAAAGACTTCCAAAGTACTGGCACAAATAAAAGACACAAGAGTAAGTGCTCAGCAAATACTATTAGCTCAGCGCTCTTTCCACTAAAAAGAAGAGGATACCTAATAAGCGTATCAAGCGCCCACATTAAGCATGCAAGAATGACAAAGATAATTCCTTTCATTACTTAAAGTATTCCTCTGAAAAGCTTTCAAAACTTGCCTTTGCTCTTTGAGCGGCAAGAGTCTTTTTAACTTTCTTTCTATTTCTTCTATCTCTTCTTTGCTCTTTTGTAAGAGGCACAGGAGGAAGAAGTCCAAAATTGATATTTGATGGCCTAGGCTTAGGAGCTGTCATGACATAATTTACTAAACAACCAATCCCTGTCTCCACAGGCCACTCTAGAACTTCTTCACCTTGAAGTTTCTTATATAATTGTGCTGCGACATATAGTCCCATTGCAGCACTTTCCGTATACCCTTCTACACCTGTAATTTGTCCAGCGAAGTAGATATTATCAAACTTCTTAGAAGAGAAATCAAAGTTTAGAAGCGTTCTTGAATTTAGAAATGAGTTTCTATGAACAGAACCTAAGTGAAGAAAAGATGCGTCTTCAAATCCTGGAATCATTTTAAAAACTCTAATTTGTTCACCGTAAGTTAAGCGTGTTTGAAAACCAACGAGATTAAAAGCGCTTCCAAGGAAGTTTTCTTTTCTTAATTGCACACAGGCATGAGGAAGAGTTCCATCAGGAAGCTCAAGGCCTATTGGCTTCATACATGAGAATCGGGCCGTTTCCGGTCCCCTCTCGGCCATGATATCTACAGGAAGACAGCTTTCGAAGAATTTATAATCTTCAAAGTTTTGAGCTGGAACTTTCTTAGCGTCCACTAGTTCTTTAATGAAGGCATTATATTGCTCTTCATTCATAGGAGCGTTGAGATAATCGGCCTCAACGCCTTCCTCTTCACTAGGAACTTTATGGCGGTCTTTATAATATAGTTTTGTGTAGTCTAGTGTATCAGCATCAACAACTGGTGCAATTGCATCATAGAAATAGAAATCATCATTTGAGATTTCTTCTAATATCCAATTGGAAAGCCCTTCAGATGTTAGCGGTCCAGATGCCACAATACATGCCGAGGCTTCATACTTCTTTATCAACTCATTTGGGTTAACTGCATGGTCTTCAACGATAGTAATATTTTCGTGTGAGCTTAATCTCTTTGTTACCTCAGCAGAGAAGTCTTCTCTATTAACTGCAAGGGCATCACCAGCTGGAACAGAATGTTGTCTACCTGCGTCTAAAATGAGAGACCCAAGCTTATCCATCTCAACTTTTAAAAGTCCGTGTCCAGAGTCTTCCCTTGTGGATTTAAGAGAGTTCGTACAAACTAGCTCTGCATAATCAGTAATTTTCTGTGCAGGATTGAGTTTAACTTTCTTTCCTTCAATAAGAATGACCTGAATATTACGGTTGGCCAAATAATTTGCTGCTTCACTACCAGCAAGACCAGCTCCAATGACGATAACTTTTGTCATATTTACCCTTTTTTAGTATTAGACTAGAATTAATTATATTGTAATATTATCTACCCTCTAGGGGACGTTCATGCAAATATACATACACCAAACACACCACACTATCGCCGACTTTGATGAAATATTTTCATATTTAGAGAAGCTCTCCAAGTCCAGTGACTTTGAAGGCAATATTCATATATTTCCAGAGCTATTTCTAACTGGATATCCTTTACAGGATCTTTGCCTACAGCGAGATTTCATCAATAAATATCATATTCTATTCACAAGAATTAAAGACTGGTGGAAAGACCTCAATATTAGCTCAGACACTGCACTGTTAATTGGTGGACTAGATTATGAATTTGAAAATGATCTTCCTAAATCAATAGAGAATGTAGTCTTTGAACTCTCCAATAAGGAGAATCTCAAAAAGGTTTATACGAAGCAGCTTCTCCCTAATTACGATATTTTTGATGAAATGAAGTACTTTAAGCCAGGTAGCGAATCTAAAATTTGGGAGTTTGCAGGTAAGAAGTTTGGGCTACTCATCTGTGAAGACATGTGGCACTCTGCACAATACCCAGTGGACCCGGTAAAAGAGCTACAAGAGCTAGCAAATGGCCAAGAACTGAATGGAATATTCAACTTTTCTGCGAGTCCATATAACTTAGGTAAAGAGCAAACTCGCCTGAATCGAATAGCAGAGATCTCAAAATGTCTTAATCTTCCGTTCTACTATGTAAATAGAGTTGGAAGTGAAGATGAAATAGTCTTTGATGGTGGTAGTTTAGTTCACTCTCAAGGAGAAATTAAGCAAAAGGCACTAAGTTTTACACAAGATATCATTTCTTCACCCGTAGAAGAAGCGTCTACTGTTTCAAATTGTGAAATACCAATTATAGAAGCTCACTCTTGGGAGTCACTCTTTGCTCCAAGACTAGAAACTCGCAAAGAAGGTACCAGACTAAAGGAACTAACAGACAAGGACTGTGAAGAGATCCTTCATGCCCTCAATATTGGTATCCAAGATTATACAAGAAAATGTGGAATGAATAACTTCCTTGTCGCACTTTCCGGAGGAATGGACTCAGCTCTAGTCATTGCACTACTTAGACTCTTTCTAAAGGAAGGCCAAACGATAGAAGCAGTTTACATGCCTGGACAATTTTCAGCGACTCTCAGTTGGGAGATTAGCATGAAGATATGTAAAACTCTCGGGATTAAACTAACAACGCTTCCAATTAAGTTCTTACATAGCTCTGTAAAAAATGAGTTTAATCAAAATTTTGAAGCTATGGAAGGTCTCGCGGACGAAAATATCCAAAGTCGACTAAGAGGTGCCTTGATTTATGCTCGAAGTAACCAATCGGGAGCAATGGTTTTAAATACATCTAATAAGTCTGAATTAAGTGTTGGATATTCAACTCTCTACGGGGATTCTGTTGGCGCGATTAGTGTTCTAGGAGATCTCTACAAGAGTGAAGTCTATACATTAGCGAGATATATTAACAAAAAGTATAATGACATAATTCCTGAAGAGGTTATCACAAGACCGGCCAGTGCAGAACTTCGAGAAAACCAAGAAGATCAGCACTCACTTCCTCCTTATGAAATTCTCGATACAATATTAGAAGGACACCTTTCATATAGATATAGTAAAGAAGATCTTATAGAGATGAAACTTCCACAAGAAGATGTAGCGAAAACACTAAGACTGTGCAATATATCTGAATACAAAAGGAAGCAGTTCTGCCCTATTATCAAATTAAAGGCAAAAAGCTTTGGTTTTGGGCGTAGAATGCCGATATGTAAAAAGAATTAGAAGATAAGAATTAATCTATAAATCTGAGGAGAGACCATGAACAAGAATGTTGAAAAACTATTGAAGTCATTTAAAGAGGTAAAAGAACAAGTTGAGTCTGTTGTTCAAACAAATTCACTTAAAGATGTTCAAAAAACTGTTAAGCATATTGTTAAAAATGCTGAAAAAGAAGTTAAGACTGTTCTCGATAAAGACCTTAAAAAAGTTGTTGGGAAAATCCAAAAAGAAAAAGATGCAGTTGAAAAGCTAATCGATAAAACTATTCAAGACGAAGTTAAAAAAGCTAAGAAGTTTTTAGATGAGCAGGTAAAAGAGCTTAATAAACTACAAAAAAATCTTGAAAAGCATGTAAAAGAAGAAATTAAGAAAGCTAAGAAAGTTGCTAAAGTTACAGCTTCAAGAACTAAAGATGCTGCAAAAGCTAAAACAACAACTTCTTCTACTAAGAAAAAGGCCGCAACTTCTTCTGCTAAGAAGAAAGCACCTGCGAAGAAGAAAGTAGCAAAGAAAACTGCTAAGAAGAAGGCAACGAAGAAAGTAGCAACAAAGAAGAAAGCTACGGCCAAGAAAACGACGAAGAAGGCCACAACAGCCAAGAAGACAACTAAGAAAGCAGCACCAAAGAAGAAGGTTGCGTCAACTAAGACAGCAGCAAAGAAAGCACCAGCAAAGAAGAAGTAATATACTCAAGTTCAAAGGGCGAAGCTCTCTTCGCCCTTCTTTATCATCTTTTTAATTAATAATTTCAAATAGTTAAATTAAGTATTGCTCGAGATTTAGCACCGTGTTACCATTGTATGAAGTTAATTTTTACTTAATTTTCCTTAAACTATACAAAATATTGTTTAGTTAGGTTATTATTATCTAGAAACAAATAATTAAAAAGAACGTGATATTATGAAAAAAATTCTAATTGTAGACGATGAAAAGTCTGTTCAATTTCTATATGAAAAAGTCTTTAAAAAAGAAGTCAAAGACGGTGAATTTGAGTTAATTTTCTCAATTTCTGGTGAAGACGCTTTAGAAAAGATCAAAAATGAAGATGAAAACGCTTTTCAGCTAATTATATCTGATATCAATATGCCAGGACTGTCAGGATTTGAACTTCTTAAAGAAGTAAAAGGAATAAGACCAGAGCTCTCGGTATTTATGTCATCGGCATATACAGATACAGAAAGACAGTCTCTAGCTAAAGAGCTAGGTGCAGATGATTATATTACAAAGCCAGTTGACTTTGTTGCTCTTAAAGAAAAAATGCTAAGCGTAATAGCTGCTTAGCATTTCCAAACTTTAATTACCCCATATTAAATGATCTTTTATTTTGCTTGAATAGACCAATTACATCCTTGGCCATTGCTTTTGGTGTAAAAGGCTTTGAAAGTGCTCCAATTATAAACGGAACTTCTGAAAGTAAGTCTGACTTAAGTTTACCTTTGAGACTAGTGAGAACGATGACTGGAACATCAAAATGAGAGTCCATCTCCTTAATCTTCTTTATGACCTCTACACCACTTTCTTGCTCAAGAATTAAATCAAGAAGTACAAGGTCAGGCTTTACAGCCCTATACTTCTCTATAAATTCCTTTCCTGTTGAAGCGGCCTTATATTCAATATTATGCGAAGAAAATGAAATCTTCAGTAGATCATGAATATTTGTATCATCATCTAAACTTAAAATTTTAATCTTCTTCTCACTTTCGTTCTCAGGTAACTCCGTTAGAAACTTAGTAATACTATTTTCTATTTCTTTTAAAATATTTTCATTCTTTGAAATGAAGTAATCAGGCATTGATAAAGAAGGAAGTAAATCAAAGTAACTTACACTAAGCATGATAGTACTGATTTCCTTGTTAACACCATTTGATACTCTCGTTGCAGCAATAAGAGATGGACCATCAAGCTTTCCAACATGTAAGTCTGTAATTAGAAGATCAAATTTTTCATTTAGAAGCCTGTTAAAAGCTTCTACTCCCGTTGAGACAATCGAGAAGCTAATTTCTTTCTTATCAAATATAGATTTAAAATGCCCTATTAACTTTTCATCATTCTCAACAACTAAGACTCTCTTCTTTTGATCTTTAGTTCTTACAAGACTATCAAGTTCTATGAAGTGACCTTCATCTGATTCTTGATAGTTTTGAATAAAGTTTGTTAGTAAATTAAAAATTTTATTAGTTAATCCAACATCAATATAGTCGTCATCACTTAGGTCATAAATATAAGATGTATGGTCAAGAATATTTCTACAGGCACTGACTATGAAGTCTACACCATACGATCCAGCAACAGATTTAATATTATGTAATTCTCTTACAAGATTGGAAAGGATCTCTATCTTGGCCTCTGATTTTTTAAGTCCATGTACTTGACTCAGAGATTTTGAAAGTTCTCCAATTAGCTCTGGAAGCTTAGCTATAAAGTCTGATTTGGCCTTCGCAATTTCTTGATTTATATTTTCTTCAGTCATAAGTTATTCCGCCTCAATAATTCTGATCAGGTCTTTTTTAAGAATTGGTTTCTTTAAGTAATTTTTAAAATCGCTTTCTTCGATTTTTGAGATCGTATCTTGATCACTAAATCCAGTTAGAGCAAATACATTAGTGTGAATATTATTATCTCGTAACGTCTTTAAAACATCAAAGCCTGAAAGCTCAGGCATTTGTATATCAAGAAAAATCATATCAAACTTGTTATTTAGAGCTGTCTCTATACCTTTATGAGGAGTATTACAAAGCTCCACTTCAAGATTATCATTTTTCTTAAAATATATTTTATATAAGTTTAAGTTATCGTCACTGTCATCAATGAAGAGAATTCTTTTCACGCTTTCACCATATTAAATGAGAACTTAACAGTTGTTCCCTTTCCTTCTCTGCTTGTTAATTCAATTTCACCAGAGTGCTTATCTACAATCTCTTTAACAATACTCATTCCAAGGCCAACACTCTTTTCACCTTCGAGTCCTTCTCTACCAGCGCCAGATAATTGATCAAAGATATGTTCTTTAAATTTATCAGGAATTCCAATTCCTGTATCTGAAATGGACAGTGTTACCTTTCCATCCTTTGATTCCATTAGTCCTCTAATTTGCCCACTCTCTCCAGTGAACTTATAAGAGTTTGTAATAATATTGTTAAATGCCCTTGTTAGCATTCCTCTATTTCCCATAATAAAAACATCTTCAGGTCCGTAACACTTAAAGGACATTGCAATATGCTTAGTATTGAATGAGCTAATTTTTCGGATACAATTCTTTAGTATCTCACCTATATTAACTTTTTCTAGTTCAACGTCATTTTTCTTAAGCTGTAATTCACCAAAGTCTAGTAGCTCATTAACCATAGAGAGAAGGTCTGTTGCTGAATTATCAATAACTGAAACCTGCTCCTTTATCTCTTTAACATCATCTTCTTCAGTAAGGATATTATTTGAAAGTCCTAAGATTGTATTTAGCGGTGTTCTTAAATCATGAGAACAGACAGCTATAAACTGATCCTTTAATCTATTAAGCTTTTCTAGCTCATCAACCTGTGCCTTTAAGATATCTGATTTAATTCTTATTTCTAAAAGCTGGTTTACTTTAACAAAGAGCTCTTCTTTAATAAGGGGCTTTGCAATATAGTCATTACCACCAACTTTATAAAACTCCAGAATTTCAACTTTATCTTGAACAGAACTTATAAATATAATAGGAACATTCTTTAATCCAATTTCATTTCTTATCTTCTTAACGAAAGCTATACCAGTGAGATTCGGCATAATATGATCTGTTAGAATTAAATCAACTTGCGGATTCTCTTTAATATATTCAAACGCAGAAATCCCATCTAGGAAGTGATGAACCTTTGCGCCTTTGGATTTAATTACATGTGAAATAAATTTTGCGGAAATTTTATCATCTTCAACTAATATCGTATTTAGTCCCTGCCAAAGAAGATCTGGCCTTAGGAAAGAATTAATCTTTAAGTGAATTGATTTGATATCAAACTTATCAACAAATTCATCTGCGCCAGAATTAAAAGCATTTAATCTTTCTTCAAAGTCATCTGAATCACTAACAAAGAGAAGTGGAATATTCTTCTTTCCTCGCTTCTTTTCCCAATCTAAAATACTTTTCATTACATCAATATCATTGGATTTTGAAAACTCATTATCAATTACAATTAGAGATGATTTTTCTAACAAAGGTATTAACTCATCATCTAAATTGGTCGAAATTAATTCATAATCCCCCTGAAGAAGTTCACCTTCCAAGGAATTGAAAAAACTTGAATTTTCGCCAATATATAGAACCTTCATAATACCGCCTGCAATAAGGCTTATTTTATCACTTTTCGGCCTGAATTGATTCATAAGGCAAAAAATTAGCGTAAATTTAAGGTCTTAGCTAAACCTGTCGATAAGTTTTCTTGAAGAGGGCAAAAATGAAGATCTTACTTGTTGATGATGACACAACAATCCTAGAATTGTTGGCAATAATTCTTGAGAACACATTTTCTCCAGAATTAGTCGAGCGTTGTACTCGGCCAGATCATGCTATTGAAGCTATTAAAAAGCAAGATTTTGACCTGATTATCTGTGACTATGAGATGCCACCACATGGCCGTGGAGACGAAGTATTTAACTTTGTTATAGACGGAGATGTTAAATCAAAATTTGTTCTCTTTAGTAGTGAAGATAAAAAGAACCTGACAATACTAAAAGACGAAAATTTCGTAGCACCTCAGTTCTTCTATCTTTCAAAGCCATCTAGACCAAAGGACTTTAAAGAGTTTATACGAGAAGTATTAGATGATGCTCCTACAATTACAAGTACATCTGCCTTTAACCCTATTCGTATACATAACTTCCTAAGATTCTCAGGAACACAATGTCCTATCTATATAAAGCTATCAACTAATAAATATGTCAAAATTATAAACGCGGGTGCAGAATATGACCTTGAGTTTATCGATAAATATATAAGCAAAGGCATCAAGCAACTCTATATTGAGAGAAATGATTATGATGATTTCCTTGTGAGGTTTGGGAAAACAAGTTTCTTAACTTCAAAGGAGACGTCTTCCCAGGATTTTCTAAAAGAGGCACAGAAGTCCCATAGGTATCTCTCAACACTAATGAGTGAAATAGGTATTTCTGAGTATGTTCTTGATATAGCAAATCAAATCAGCACTGAAGTAATTGAAAAGGCCACTGAAGAAAAGTCCCTAAAGAAATTATTAGCAAAGCTTATTGCTTCAAAAGACTATGCCTATGATCATACTTATCTCATAACATGTATTTGTTCTCACTTATGTAAAGAGCTAGGTCTAAGTAATAGTGTTCTCGAAAGACTTTCATTTGCGTCTCTAGTTCATGATATTGGAATTACAGATTCTCACTCGTGTTACATACACGATATAGAACCTAAGAATATCTCAAATCAAGACAAAGAAAAGCTCGATATGATTCAAGACCATCACTTTATCCTCGAAGAGTATAAGAATCTTCCAGATATAACAGACGATTTAACAAATATAATGAATCACCATCACCTCTTTGAAGAGAGCTACCCTTTCAATCAAAAACTTCAACTCGAAAGGGTTAATAACGTTGTGGCGATATTTCTCGTGGCACACTGTTTTGCTAATCAGCTTTATACTTATGAATTTGACTCTTCAAAACTCAGAGATGCTCTGACAGTTGTAAAGCACAACTTCTCTACACCCAACTTTGCAAAAATATTAAGGGCGCTTGAGATCGTATATATTAAGAATCAGCCTAAGTAACCGATATCTCGAACTAATTAGTTCATGAACTTGTTTGGAATGGGTTATAATAAATAAGATTTAAATTTGAATACTGGAGTAAAACTATGGCAAAAGTTGAAGTCGATGAGGAACTAAAGGATATACTTCCAAGTTTTCTAGAAAACAGAAACAAAGATATTCTCACACTCAAAGAGGCACTCGCCAATAATGATAATTCAACATTAGAAAAAGTTGGGCACAAAGTATCAGGAAGTGCCGGCGGCTATGGTTTTGAAGACCTCGGAGTAATAGCAAAGGATATTGAACTGGCATCAAAGGCCGGTGAAATGGACAAGGTAAAATCACTAATAGATTCCTTTGAAATTTATGTAAACGAAATTGAAGTAGTCTTTGTATAGACTTAGGTAGAAATGGCCAAGAAGAATAAAGTTATACTAATAATTGATGATGATCCCGATATGAGATCTTACCTCAGGAAACTTCTTGAGGGAATGGGCCATGAAGTTCACGAAGCAGGAAACTCAAGAACTGGTATTAAAATTATCGATGAAGTAACCCCTCACCTCATTCTCCTAGATATTAATCTTGATGATGAAAGTGGTTTCAACGTAATTGGAAAAATTCGCCAACTCGATCCATTTCAGAGAATGAAAATTCTTATGATTAGTTCTCTTTCAAGTAAGAAGGCAATTGATCTGTCTAAGAAACTTGGAACTGATGGATTTCTTATTAAGCCTATTAATAATCAGACTCTATCAACTACGATGAAAAAGATGCTACCGGAATTGAACTTTCCAGTAGCAAAGAATATAGATAAAGAGTTCTCTAACCTTATGGGTAAGTTTCATGGACAAATTGTCAAAATTAGTGAGACTTCGGTTATCTTACAATCTAAAGTCAAATTCTTTGAAAAGAGAAAGTTACAGATTGATAGCATCTTCTTAAATAGAAATGACCTTAATAAGACTCAGCTAATTATCCAAGAAGCTAGTAAAGACGTTAGTACAGGAACTTATAACACAAAGATTCAACTGATTGGTCTGACAGATAATAACCTAAAACAAATCAGAAAGCTCAACACCAAAAAGGCATAGACTTGAAAGATAAGAGAATACTTACCATTGACGATGATGAGGATATCAACCAACTCGTAAAGATAATTCTTAATAAGAATGGTTATGAAGTTGAGACCGCATGTGAAATCGAAGACTTCTTTAGAAAGGTCGTTGAATTTAAGCCCCACCTCTGCATAGTTGACCTCAATCTTGGTGACCATGAGGGATTTGGATACAATATTATTGAGTTGATGCGTAAAAAAATTGGCAAAGAGATTATCATAATAATCATGTCCAGACGTAATTCAGCTGAAGATATCACAAGAGCACTCGAGTGTGGTGCTAACGACTATATTCAAAAGCCAATCGACGAACAGATAATCATTTCAAAGCTAGATGTCTTCCTAGGAAACGAAGAATCAACACTGAATCTACCTTTCTACGCAGTTGCGACGGGGGACAGAGAATGTTACTTCCAATTTCCATTAAACATCTATTCAATGACTGAAGAAACTATTACAATTTATAGTAATAACTATATTGCTAAGGGAAGTCTTATAGAACTAAATAATAGTTTCTTAGACTCTAGAAGTTTTACAGTCAGTAATGTGATTCTTGATCGTGAAAAAGGTGGATATTTTATTGAAGTCAGCATTGACGCAATAGACCATGAAGACCTCTTGCCTACAGTCAGAAAAATAATGATGAAGAGCTCCCCCATAGCAGAATAATTTAAAATAAATTTAGGAGTCATGTTGAAAAAGCTCGAAAGAAGTTTGGGGTTAACTGCGGTTGTTGCTATAAGTATTGGTTCAATGCTTGGTTCAGGTATTTTTGTTCTTCCTGGTCTTGCCTTTGAATTGACTGGTCCAAGTGTTTGGCTTGGTTACTTCTTCGCTGCTGTTTGTGTTCTTCCCGCTGCAATGAGTAAGTCGGAACTGGCCACGGCAATGCCCACGTCAGGTGGAACTTATGTCTACCTTGAAAGGACTTTTGGACCTCTAGCTGGAACAATTGCTGGGCTTGGTCTTTGGTTGTCCCTTTTACTAAAAGCTGCCTTCGCACTTGTGGGATTTGGTGCATACTTAAGTGTACTAACTGACTACGACCTTAATACATTGGCACTTTCTCTGACTCTCATCATTACAATTTTAAATATAATTGGTGTTGGTAAGGTTAGTAGCTTTCTGATATTTATTGTGGCCTGTTCACTTGGTTGTCTTCTCTTGCTAGATATAACCATTCTGCTCAACCCAATTAAAGTGAATATTGATGACTGGTTCCCTCAAGGTGGAGCGGGATTCCTAAAGGCCGCGGGTCTTGTCTTTGTCTCCTATGCTGGTGTGACTAAGGTGGCCGCAATTGCTGAAGAGATCAAAAACCCTGAAAAGAACTTACCTCGCGGAATTATGATTTCTCTTTTCACTGTGGCATTTGTTTATTGTTTCACAACATATGCACTTGCTAAATTTGTTCCCCTAGCGGAGCTAAAAGGAAACCTAAAGCCTATTTATACAATGGCAACATCATATGGTGGCCATACTTTTGGATCATTCATTGCCATCCTCGCAATACTAACAATGACTTCAATGGCAAACGCTGGGGTTTTGGCCTCAAGTCGATTTCCCTTTGCCATGGGTAGAGATAACCTTATTCCTGGTCAATTTGGACAGCTACACAAGAAGTTCCTAACTCCTGTATGGAGTATCCTTATTTCAGGTACACTTGTTGCACTAGTGATTTCTTTTCTGGATGTACCAAAAATTGCGAAGCTCGCGTCATCTTTTATCCTTATTATTTATCTCTTTGAAAATGTCGCCGTAATCGTTCTAAGAGAAACAAGAGTTCAGTGGTACAAGCCAGAATATAAGAGTAAATTCTATCCTCTAACTCAAATCCTTGGGATCATAAGTAGTTTGGTTCTACTTTCGGAAATGGGACAACTAGCAGTTGTTGGTATGTTATCAATTTCAATTCCAGGTTTCTTCATCTTCTTCTTCTATGGAAGAAAGAGAACAAATAGAAGAGGTGTTATTGGAATCAGAGGAAAAAGGGCCGATCTTGTTGAAGAAAAGGTTTTTGGACCAGCGCTAATTGAAACAATGGACTTAAGTCGTGATGCTTCAGTAGTTGTTGGACTTCTTGGAAAAGAGCGCTCTCCAGAGATGTTAATAGAAATGGGTGCTTCACTTGTTGGAGATGGGACATTAGAAGTTGCCCACGTTACAGAGGCACCTGAACAAACAGACCTTAGTGACTTTATTGATGAGCCAGGCGAGTTAAGATCACTTAGAAGAAGAGTCATTGCCATGGCAATAGAGAAAGGTGTACCAATCACTTTTGACCCTGTTGTATCCCATGATATTTCTAAAACTATTTACGATATAAGTCAGAGGATGCATTGTCAGTGGCTCATGATTGAGTGGGCCGGAAAAAGTAGAGGCCAATTAACACTAAGTACTCCTGTTGACTGGTTAAAGTCTCATCTACAATGTAACTTGGCCATCTTTAGAGATACTGGTGTTAGGTACATAAGAAAGATACTAGTAGTATTAAATCATCACCCTATTGATAATACAGTTATTGAAACGGCAGATCACTTTGCCAATGTTAATAAGGCAGATATCACTTTTGCTATTTTTGTACCAGAAGGTATGAATGAAGAGATGACGACAAATCAAGAAAACTATATTAAGACTGCTACGGCCCATATCTCGACAAGAAAGACTACGATGTTAATTACGGGTAGTGAAAAAATCGAGGCAATTAAGTCAGCATCAGTTGAATTTGATCTACTAGTTATTGGTTCAACAACAAAGTATCACTGGAAAAATAAGTTTGGGACTGAGGAAGATAAAATCATCGCAAGCGCGGCATGTTCTGTAATTAGCTTAAATACGCCAAAAGGAAAATAACTTGAGGTACGAGAATTATTCGTACCTCAAACTTCTTTATAAAAATTTAATTACACAGTAATTCTTCTTCCCTTTCTTAATAATAAGGGAAGTTTCACTCGCTAAATCAGCGGCAGACATTTTCTTTTCGAGGTCCGCACACTTTACATTATTTATAGCAACACCATTTTGTTGAACGCTTCTTCTCGCTTCACCTTTTGATTTAAAAAGAGGTGTTTGAGCTAGCATTTCTAAATAGTCGCCACCGTCTAAGAATGACTTTTCTAGTGTTACAGATGGTACATCTTCAAAGATTGATGATAATTGAGAATCAGTTACATTCTCAATCTTTTGTCCAAAGAAGAAGCTCGTTGCTCTAAGTGCGGCCTCTACACCTTCTTCACCATGAACAAGTTTAACAACTTCTTCAGCTAATGTTTTCTGAGCTTGTCTCATATGAGGTTCACTTTCAGTCTTTTTCGCGAGTTCAGAAATCTCATCAAGACTTAAGAATGTATAATACTTTAAAAGAGCATCAACAATTGAGTCGTCTTGATTTAAAAGAAATTGATACATCTTATAAGGAGATGTCATCGATCCATCAAGAAAGACGGCATTCCCTTCTGACTTACCAAACTTCTTTCCATTCTGATCAGTAACTAGAGGCATAGTCATACAGTAAGCTTGGTTCTGATTCATCTTACGAGTTAAATCAGTTCCAGCCGTCATATTCCCCCATTGGTCAGATCCACCAATTTGAAGAGATACACTATGATTCTTATTAAGTGTTACAAAGTCATATGCCTGAAGAACCTGGTATGAAAACTCTGTTAAAGAGATACCTGCATCACTCGTAATTCGAGATTTTACAGAGTCTTTATTAAGCATTTCATTTACTCTAAATCTCTTTCCAATAGTTCTTAAGAACTCAAGGAAACCAAGACCAGACCACCAGTCCGCATTATTAACCATTACAGCAGAATTATCGCCACAATCAAAGTCAACAAATTGACCTAGTTGGTTTCTAATGGCCTCAATATTTTCATTAAGAGTATCCATATCAAGAAGATTTCTCTCCTCGCTCTTCCCACTTGGATCCCCTATCATTCCAGTAGCACCACCAACTAGCATAAACGGCTTGTGACCTGCTTTTTGAAAACGCATACATGTAACAATAGTAAATAGGTTACCTAGTTGTAGAGATTTTGCCGTTGGATCATATCCACAATAGAAAGAAACTCCACCTTCGTTAAATTTCTTTTCAAGCTCTTCCTCATGCGAAAGTTGCTCTATTATTCCTCTTGCTTTTAAGTCATCGTAAAAATTCATTCTAGCTCAACCTTTCTTTAACAATTGAAATTGGAGTAAGGGCCACAACCGTTTTTAAATCTGGTCCATGTGCTCTTCCCGTTAGACAAACTCTCATTCCCATAAAGAGAGGCTTACCTTTGATTTTAAGCTCTTTCTTTAAGTAATTCATCCACTCACCAACTTGCTCTTCTGTGATAAACTCAGTTGTAAGCTCATTCACTTGAGAAGCTAGGTATTCTTTAACTTGAGGAGTTGTCTCCCAAGAGATTGCTTCTTTATATTGTTCATCTTCGTCAGCAGCTGAATTAAAGAAGACTGCCATATGTTCTTTAATATCAGAAAAGAGTTGAACCTTTTCTTTCATTAGTGCTGAGAATTTCTGTTTCCAAGAATCATCTTGTTTTGCAAATTCACTATCACTACCAAGAGCACCTTCAAATCCTTTTGCGATTTCTTCATCACTTAGTTTTCTCAGCCATTGCTCATTAAAGAAGTTTAATTTCTTAATATCGTACATTGCAGAAGATTTAGAAAACCTTGTGTAATCAAAAACATCACCAAGGTCTAGAACATCAAAAATATCTTGTTCGTCTGGATGTGACCAACCTAGAAGTGTTAAGTAATTTGTAACAGCTCCTGGAAGATATCCCATCTCTTTATATTGAGTAACAGAAGTAGCACCGTGACGCTTTGAAAGCTTTTGTCTGTCTTCTCCAACAAGTAAAGAAACGTGTGCAAACTCTGGTGGTGTTGCATTTAATGCTTCATAAATTTGAAGCTGGCGACATGTATTATTTAAATGCTCTTCAGCTCTAAATACATGAGTCATCCCCATTTTATGATCATCTACAACACAGCAAAAGTTATAAACCGGCATACCGTTTGATCTAATAATAACAAAATCACCAACCATATCTTCAGGAAAAGTAACCTCTCCTCTTACAAGATCAGTGAATGTCCACTTCTTACCAGGATTTTTAAATCTAATAACATGTTCTTCACCTGCATCGACTCTCTTCTTAGCTTCTGCAGAATCAAGATCTCTATATTTACCATGATAAGCGTGTGGTGCTTTCTTTTCTTCGTTTGCTTTTTCAGTTAAAGTCTCTAGCTCTTCACTTGTTAAGAAACAAGGGTATGCTAAGCCTCTTTCAACAAAATCCCAAGCAATGTCTTTATACATTTGCATTCTTTCAGACTGTCTATATGGCCCAAATTCTCCGCCCTTATCTGGTCCTTCATCGTGTTCGATTCCAAGCCAAAGAAGGTCACCAATTTGAGCATCTTCAAATTCTCTCTTTGATCTTTCTAAGTCTGTGTCTTCAACTCTTAAGATATATTGTCCACCCTTCGCCTTAGCAAAGAGGTAACTATAAAGTGCCGTTCTAGCTCCACCGATGTGAAGGTATCCCGTTGGCGATGGCGCGAATCTTACTCTTACAGTCATATTAGTCCCTTTTTTAATTATTCAAGGCCTATTATGCCCTATTTAGAAGGGTTTGAACATTTGTTTTAGGAGCAAAAAACTAAAAAGACCCACGGCAGCAATAGCAAACCATGGGTCTTAGTTACTTAAAAAGCAATATCTTACTTGTTCTTATAAACTTTAATTTTAAAGCTATGCGTCTTTTCTCTATTAAGATTGAGATCTGCAAATGTTGCAAGCTTAATCCTAACATCAACTTTTAATTTAATACCTGTTCCAAATGTACTCTTAAGTCTTTTGAAACCTTTTGAACCTAGATTCATCGCAAGCTTCATCTTACCATTTGCAACTTTCTTCTTAGCGAATTCAGTTATATTGAATAGTCTCTTGTAATGGCTCTTTCCACTATCTCTTCTAACATGAACTTCAATTAGAATATCTTCATTAATTTCAAAGTTATCTAAAGTTATTTCAAACTTACCACCTTTATTCATCCATAATCCATGTGACTTTGCCACAACAGGACGAAGAGCTTTTGTCTTATCAAAGAAATCAACAGCGATATTTGTAATGAAGCTGTACTTATCCGATCCACTTACTGTATCAACTGTTGATGAGATCAGTAGGTCATCTTCATTTAGGTTTGTAGTCTTTAAATCAAGTGTATTATCATCCTTAAAAGTAGCTAGAAACTGTGCTTCAGCGATATCAAGGTCACCTTTGTAAGAAACAAAGATTTGATTTGAAACTTTCTTTTCTACTTTATATGGAACCTTTACTGTTACCTTACATGCATAGTCTTCACTTCTATACTTTGTTACATCACGACAAATATACTCTTGGTAAGGAACTTGCTCACAAACATTACGTCCAGGAACCCAATCACATTTTCTTACCGTTCTATTTGAACAAACATAGTCTTGATAAGGAACACGTCTACATGTCTCTCTTCCAGGAACATCGCGACATACTCTTCTTGGTTGTGTTGTATGACATCTTTGCTGACCATCACGTCCAGTACGACAAGTTGTCTTTCCTGGCTTCATTGTACACTGACTACGACTTGGCCCACGAGTACACTCTCTGCGATATCTCGTTTCATAACGACAGTCTCTTTGTGTATCGTTATAACAGTTATTATATCCAGCTTGCCAAGAGCACTCTTGTCTATAATTAGTCTCATAACCACAAACGTTTTCAGTATATGGAATTTGCCTTGTACATGTTCCATCCCTTACTTCGTCTTTAAAAAGTGTAATTTGTCTGATCTCTTCAATCAGAACTTCATCATTCGACTGACCGTTAAAACTAAAGCTTGCTGACTGTTCAGCATAAGAGCTGAAGCAAACCAGTAGTGTCAAAACTATCCCAAAAATTGTTTTCATTAATCCCTCTTCTCATATGTGTGTATAGTGCTTGTTAAAATAGCAACTTAGATGCCAAAAAGAAAATGGTATAGCAGTGCATCTTGTACTTAATATTACTGATGTCACCTTTTATTGAAGCTGGTGTCAGTCTGCTACTAGGGCCATTGTGACAAGGAATTATTACACTATTTAGAAATGACTAAACTACTGAAAGTAAAGGTTTCTTGACCCTTAAGGCGCTAAGTATAGGCAATCATGTAAATAATATTTTTAGTTAAAATTTCCTCAGTTATGTCGATAAGTATCAAGTAAAATTTCTTTAGTATTAAATAGAGGGACATATGGAAGAACTTGAATTTGAATTGAAGCAGGCAACTCTAAACGAACTAGAAGATCATCTCGGTGAACTAGGAGAAATCCTAAATAATCAGAGCTATTCAGACTTAAATCAAGATGATTTCGAAAAGATATTTAGAATTGTTCATTCGATCAAAGGAAATACTAGAGCTTCAGGGTTTAGTGAAATTGCAGAAGTCTCCCATCTCTATGAATCAAAAATGATTGGCGTAAAGGCCGGCGACACTGATTACTCCAAACCGCTTCATGAAATGAGCTTAATGTTTCTCGATAAACTTGGGGACTCGCTAGAGGTTTTAAAAACAGATATGGATGCTGCACTCGATCTGAATGGACTGCTCACGCATATTGAGAATCTCGATAACCTAACAGAAGAGAAAAAGAGTACCAAAACAGATGATGAGATGTCATTTATGATCGTAGACGATGATTATGATGTTCAAGAAATTGTAAAATCATATATATCAGATGCTATTCCATCAAAGTTTCAATTAGAGATGAACGGAAAGGATGCCCTAGAAAAGACAGCAGGCCATAAATTTGACGTTATCATTTGTGACTATAAAATGCCTGTACTTGATGGAAAGAAGTTTATTGAACAATTAAGATCAACACAAGGTCCAAATCAATATACACCGATAATTTTTCTAAGTGGATATAAGCCTAACTTAGAGGCCAATGCAAATACATGGGAGAATGTATTCTTCATCGAAAAGCCATTTACAGATCATAAGCTTATTTATTATGTGAAATGTTCAATAGAACTTCTGAAGAACTTAGAAGCGGCTTAGTTTAAGCCTCTTCTATTTTTTTAATCACTCTTACAATATCAATTCTCTTAACCGGTTTAGATAAATACTCATTCATACCGGCCTCAAAACAACTCTTCTTATCATCTTCAAATGCATTTGCTGTAAGTGCAATAATTTGACAAGGTGATAGTTCTTTACTCTTTTCATATAAGCGAATTTCTTTAGTTGCTGTTAGTCCATCCATTACAGGCATCTGCATATCCATAAGAATATATTCAGGTCGATATTCCTTAAAATACTCAACAGCGGCCTTACCATTTTCAACAACTTCAAAGTCTAAAGCTAGCTTGCCAAGAATTTTAGAGACAACTTTTTGGTTTATCTTATTATCTTCCGCAACCAGTATCGATATCTTTCTATCAAGTAATAGTTCTTCATTCTTTAACACTTCTTTAAGATCACTTTCTTTTATAAAGCTAAGCGCCTTAATTGTAATATCGAAACTTGTTCCTTTACCGACTTCACTTTTAACTTGTATAGTACCATTCATGAGCTCTACGAGAGACTTAGTTATCGAGAGACCAAGACCTGTTCCTCCATACTTCCTTGTTATTGATGCATCAGCTTGCTGAAAAGGTCTAAAGATATTCTTTAACTGATCCTTATTCATCCCAATTCCTGTATCCTTGACAGAGATATTGAGATAGTTGTCTTCAACCTTAATCTCAAGAGTAACAACTCCCCCTTCTGTAAACTTGATAGCATTGCTTAAGAGGTTATTAAGAATTTGCTTTATTCTAAATTCATCAGAATTAAGATAGGTATCATTATGAATATTGTTAACTACGATCAGGTTAGAGTTTTTCTCTTTTGCCTTCACATTAAATGTTAATACTGTTTCATCAAGAATCCTCTTTAATGAGAAGTCTCTATTTTCTATTTGTATCTTATTAGCTTCTATCTTTGAAAAGTCTAGAATTTCATTAATAAGATAGAGCAGAGTTTCTCCACTACTTTCAAGAAGCTCTACTAATTCGCTCTGTTCCTTATCGAGAGAGCTTTGTTTTAAAAGATCTGTCATTCCTAGAACACCATTAATAGGAGTTCTTATTTCATGTGACATATTAGCTAGGAATGCTGTTTTGAGCTCAGCGGCCTTTCTAATATCATCAATGGCCTTCTTACTAATACTTTCGGCCTTCTTTATTACCGTAATATCATCTATAATTGCAAAGAAACCTTTAAGGTCATTCTCTTCATTAAAAATTGCCGACATACTTAATGTAATAGGAAGATCAGAGAGGTCTTTTTTAAGGAGTGTCCACTCTCTATCTTCGACATCACCCTTTCTTGCATTAAATGCAAGAACTTCAAAACCTGCATCAAAGTAAAGTTCATGTATCTTTCCTAACTCACTTGCCCTATCTTCTAAATTCTTTTCTTCAAACAAGTCCTGAAGATTTAATCCACAAAGTTCATCTTCTGAATATCCTGTAATTTCAAAACTACGCTTATTAGTAGAGATGATCTGTCCATTAGAGTCTGTCGAAACAAAAAGAAACTTAGTACTATCCATCATAGACTTTCGAAGCATATTCATTTCACTAACTTGAACAGACATTTTCTCTAGTTCAAGATGTGGTATTAAGAACCATTCAATTCCTTTCTTTCTGGTATAAATAGCTACAAACAAGAAAATAAGAATAAATAATACTGCAAAGATCAAGTTGAACTGTCTCTTTCTACGTACTAGTTTACTAACATCAAGAAATATAGATAACTTCTTATCTCCAAATATTTCACGATTCTTCTCTATCATTCCTTCTCTTTGAATTTCAACATTAGAAAAATTAATACCCTTATCAGTTATAGTATAAGGAACTATTTCACTTGTTTGGAAAATCGCATTAGAAGAGAACTCTTGCTCATACTCTAATACTCCTTCACGGTTACCGTGAAAATCCACACCAAAGAGGAACCTAATAAAGATAACGCCCTTCTTTTTAATAAATCTAACATTATAAAGACTTTCCCCATCCATGATTTTTGAATAAGACTTGTCCCACTTATTCTCTTGACCTGACAGTAGCGTTCCATCAAAGGCGTAGAGAGAAAACTCTCCAGAATCTCCTTGAATTTCAATATGCTTAAAAAACTCAATCAGTTCAATTGCCCCTACATCCCCTTGCATTAGTCCATTAACAAGAAGAGGTTTCTTTGCAACACTCCTAAGACCATGGATTCTGCTGGTAACATAAGACTCAACTTGAATAAAGACGATTTCTGACTTCGCCTTCAAGATCCCCTTATATTGTTCAGTAATGATTGAATTGAAAATATAATAAGATACACCATAGATTAATACCCCTACAACGAAGACGATGCTCCATATATACTTCGAAAAATCTTGAACTAACTTATTTTCTTTATTCATCAAAAAGTAACTCTATTTGTCCATTATCGTTAAATTTCGCCATGATATAATTGCTCGAAGACAATGCTTCATG
Organism: Bacteriovorax sp. MedPE-SWde; assembly: GCA_001874305.1. Lineage (GTDB taxonomy): Bacteria > Bdellovibrionota > Bacteriovoracia > Bacteriovoracales > Bacteriovoracaceae > Halobacteriovorax_A. Next base: position 251,079 of record MPCU01000002.1, read on the forward strand.
ACCGTTTAAGTTATTTTTAGTCGGGCTAAATGGGCGCTTATAATTCTTAATTAACCCTTGTACATCTCTAACGTTTTCTATTCTCTTTCTTATAGAAGTAGTACTTTTTTCTTTTAGCGCTTTTATATATAATTTTGTTAGATCGTAGGAATGAACAAAACCACTCTCTCTAGGAATATCTTGTGGCGTTTTAATATGTGGGAAATTTGTCGTAAGTTTGTTCCATACAGATTTTTGAAATTTGCTTTGTTTTTTATTTCTAAATGAAAAATTTGATTGTATAAATTCCACATGGAGTTTTCTCGACTTTATTAATGCCGATAACCTCGCTGTCTTACCTCCAACAATACCCCAATGAGAAAATATTTTTATTTTCGGTAGAATTTCACCAATCGTGTTAAAGATAGTGAAAGCATCTTTACTATTACCAACAAAAAAGACACAGTCATTCTTAGCTTTCTTCATGCTTTTTATTAGTAACTGAGATGCTTCTGAAGAAATTCCCCAGTTAAACCATGACTCATCAAAAGATAGCTTTCTCTTTTTTAAATCCTTTCCCATATTTCTCTGATTCGATTTACCCCAACCAGTTTTCTCAAGAACGAGCCTTGGTCTCTTGCACTTATATTTATTAACCGCCCAAGATGAAATAAAACCTCCCGCCTGAGCATCATCAACAGAGAGTCTATAGATCCAGTTATTCTTACTGTCTCCCCTTGTTATTGGTGCACCAGCGGCCCACGGTACAAGAGTAAGAACTTTATTCTTATTTATAAAGTCTCGATTGGAAATTAGAGGTGGACTATGAAGTCCTCCAAAGACAACTCTTTCAGTTTTGTCATTAATAACTTTTTTAAAATTTGCTAGAGAACGCCTAGTATTTCCACGATGATCAAGAGGTATGACATTGAATTTAAATTGAGAATTACTTTCCTCTGCAATGGCCGCTCTTATACCAAGCTCAATACCTTGTGCAGATTCCTTGTGAACAGTATAATCAGCATCAATATAAATATTAACATCTTTTGCAAATAAAACTTGATGAATACTGAGCAAGCATATCGTCATCAACAATTTCTTCATTACCCTCTCCAATATGATATTCTCAATACTTATCGGAGAAACTAGAATTTGAATGAAGAAAATTTATTCAATAATTTTTAAAATATTAATACCTTTGACAGTCTTGTGACCAATATATTTTCTCAAGTAATCTTCTAGTAGGTCTTGTTTTACAACGCCTTTCCCACTTGGGCTAGCATGTCTAAAATAGAGACTTCCATTATCCCTAATGGCCAGACCTTGATGAGAAACATTTATATTTGTTCCAATATACTTTTCTAAGTTCCAATTGGGTCTTACAATATTGATGATATCTCCACTATTAATAGAGTTAAAGACTCTTCTTCTTAATTTCTTATTCTTTTTAAAGATATGTTTAATTGGCATAAATGGAATACTTGCCATCACTGGGTCATATTGATTACCTTCTTCTTGAAGTTCATTTAGTAAGTCTTCTCGATCCTCAAGAGTGCTCTTCTCAAGTATAGAAATCCTATCCATATTCATTTTCTTATACCACTCTTTCTTATTAATCTTTGAACTGGCCATTTCGATATACTTTTCATTAAACACTTCAGTAGTAATATCCTCTATTACACCTAATTCGATATTTTGTGGAATCCAATCGGCACTAGTAAAATGGTTTCTAGTAATAAAAGAGATCTTTCCATTCTGATAGCGAATCTCAGTTATACGTCTCTTAAAGTCCTCTATATCATCAGCAAGAAGAAGCGCCATAACTGTTTCAACATATGTTGTGCAATCAAACTCGTCAGTTCTCCACAGAGGGTCCTGATCATATATGGCATCTACTCCCTCACCAAGTGGCCCAAGAGTGTTATAGCTTCGTCCTAGGAATACAGCAGATAACTTATTTACCGATTCTGAGATATCCCCATTTCTAGCTTCTAAGAGAGAGTTTATTTCATCTTCATCAAAAACAGAGAATACTTGTAAGGAAAGTAAAGACATTAAAACAATTGCCAAGTGTCTAAAGTTTGTACACTTCTTCATACATATTCTCCTGTAAAATTCTAGTTATAATATATAGGAGCAAAATCCATACCACTTTTAATTCAAGGCGAGATCTATTAATATTTAGAAAATATAAATTTTATAAAGGAATTCTGATGAAAGTGATTTCACTAGCACTACTAGGTGCTCTTGTAAGTTGTGCTCAAGCACCAAAGTATTTTGTAAAAAAAGACATGCCTGCAAATAGCATCAAGGCACAGAATTCACCTCATATCTTACTTATTTCAATTGATGGTTATAGATGGGACTATACCAAAAAGTATGCCCCAAAGTTTCTTTCAAAATTTATGAAAGAGGGAGCATCTTTAAAAAGTTTAAGACCTTCATACCCTACAAAAACCTTCCCTAATCATCTTTCAATAGTTACAGGTCGCTATCCCATGAATCATGGAATAGTTGCAAATAGATTCTACGCACCGGACTTAAAAAAATCATATTCTCTCAGAGATAGTAGCGCTGTAACAAATGGTGACTTCTATCAGTCTCTACCTATTTGGGGACTTGCTGAAAGACAACAAATGAGAACTGCAACTTACTTTTGGCCTGGATCAGAGGCTGAAGTACAAGGCGAGAGACCTTCATATTATTTAAAGTACAATCATGGTGCTCCTCACTCCGAAAGAATAAATACTGTAGAAAAATGGTTTCATCTTAGCAAAGATAAAAGGCCACACTTAGTTACACTATACTTTCATGATGTAGATAGTGCTGGTCATAAGTTTGGTCCAGATTCACTTCAAACAAAAGAAGCTATAGATAAAGTAGATAAGAGTATCGAAGATATTGTAACGAGAGTAAGAAAGTTAAAGTACCCAGTAAATATAATAATTGTTTCCGATCATGGAATGGCCGAACTTAAAAAAGAAAACTTTGAATCAATTATAAAATCAGATGCCACAAAGAATATAATCTCTAGCTTCACAGTAAAAGGAAAAGGACCAATCATCCAACTTTACAGTAAAGATGAAAGTGAAGCTAACCCAAAGAGTTTTACTCACCTACTTAACAAGAATGCAAAGAACTACAAATGTCATCAGGGCCATAAAATTCCGAAGAAGCTTAACTTTAGAAATAAGCCTCGAGTAGGAGATATTGTTTGTATTGCAAATAAGGGCTGGTCCATTGGAACAAAGAATACTTCTATCCCTAAAGGGAATCATGGTTGGTCTCAATATGATGGTATGGACATGCATGCAATCTTCTATGCACAAGGTCCACAGTTTAAGAAAAATAAAGTTATTGGAACTCAAGATAATATAAATATATTCCCACTTATGGCAAAAATTCTAAATCTTAAAATTGATACCAAAATCGATGGAAAGCTAAAGAAAATGAAGTCCCTACTAAAGTAGTAAAGTATCCGAAAATATTACACTATTCACCCACCTCATTAAGTATATTAAAATAATTTAATTGATATATTTAATGAGGCCATATGTTTAGATCAAAGAAGCTACAACTATCTATTTTATCACTTACGCTATCAACTCAGGTCACTGCCTCAAGTGACCCTTTTGACTTATCAATTGAAGAGTTAATGTCACTACCAATTAGTATTACTTCTAAGAGAGAAGAAAATCTTTCTAAAGCGCCGGGAATAATCACGGTAATTTCGAAACAAGACATAAAGGCCTTTGGAGCGAGAAACCTTCACGACGTGATGAGATTAGTACCAGGAGTTCAACAGGTCTATCCACAATTCGGTCATCGTAGCTCCGTAGCAGTTCGAGGACAAATTGCAGGAGCTGTAGATAAATACTTTTTAATTCTACTTAATGGTAAACCTCTAAGAGACCCTATTCTTCAAGGGATTGACTCTCCTGTTTTTGAAGGCATACCTCTTTCATTAGTTGAAAAATTAGAGATAATCAGAGGGCCAGGCTCAGTAATTTATGGATCTAACGCTGTCGCTGGTGTAATGAATATAATCACCTCAAACGATGAGATAGCAAAGTCTAATTCCGTCTCTGCAACATATGGCTCATTTGAAACAAAGATTAATGAATTAGTACTTAATACAAAGCTCTCTAGTGATTCATCTCTGACAGGAGCATTAAGGACTTATGAGACGACAGGCTGGAAACTAGGCTTTACTGATACAAGTAATACGACCTCAAGCTTTAGAAATAAAAATAGTTCGTGGGGAGGTTTCTTAGAGTTTAACTACGGAGACTTTACAGCAAATTACTTTAAGGCGGATACAAAAGAAAAACAAACTCTCTCAGTTGCAACCATAGCTACTGCGACAGAGAGGCCAAGTGATAAAGAATTCTTCTCCTTAGATTATACTAGGCAGTTAAATTCTCAATGGAAGCTTCAATCAGGGATTTCCTCTAATACTTCCAATGTATCAGGATCAACAGAGTATGATGCAGAAGACTCTGTTGTTGAGTTATCTGTACACGGGGATTATCAAAACTACCAATTAGATTTTGGACTAAACTACAGACGTAATATTTTAAAGACAACAAAGAATGAAAAGGTATCAAATGTTTATTACAAATCTCTATACTCACAACTCAGCTATATTATTAACGATAACTTTGATGCTGTGGCCGGACTACAATTAATTGATCCGCAAATAAGCAAGGTTCAACTCTCTCCAAGATTAAGTCTGATTGGTAATTTTAAAAGTGGTCTAGGTACAAAAATTATGTACAGTAAGGCCTATAGTTCACCAACAGGTGTAGAACTCAGTTTAGACCTCCCAGGTCTATTCCAAGGTGATCCCACTCTTGTTCCTACCACTATTAATAATTTTGATGTGCAAGTCTCCTATCAGAAAGAAAACCTCTACTCTGCTCTAAGCTTCTTTCATTCGATATACAAGAATGTCATTGAATTAGAAGAAGTCACGACAGGTACACCGCTACCAAAAGTATTTAAAAATGCAAAAGAAATTGATTATACTGGTTTTGAATGGGAGGTTAAGTACGACATTTCAAGTAAATTAAAACTAAATGGATCATATAATTATCAAGTCTCTATAGATGCAAATAATCAAATAAACTCAAGCCTTCTCTCTAAAACCATGGTTAAGACAGGTTTTATCTATAGACGCTCTACAGACCTAACAGTATCACTTTTTAATACCTATTTTAGTAGACCTACTAATAGAACACCTATTACTAATAAATATAATAAAGTCGAAAAAGCTTATTCACATATGAGCCTTAACCTCTCATACAATGTTCAAACATTCTTTAATACGAAGAATAACTTAAAGTTTAAATTCTTTATTGATAACTTGTTAAATAACGAAGCAATATTCTTGCCAGACCCTACTCTGAGTAATCTCAACACAATGCCAAAAGTTTCAAAGAGGTCTTACTATGCGGGACTTGACCTAAACTTTTAAAGACTTATTTGAATTTAAATTCATAACCTAAGCCTAGAGTATGATTGTAGTCGAGTCGTCCATTACGATTCATCTCTTCAACTCCATAGTACTTTGCCCAACGATCTTCATCTTGACCAACCCCGGCCTTAATATAGATAAAGTTATTCTCATTAACAGCAAATCTCTTGGTAAGTTCTACACCCTTAAGAGTACCATCCTCACTATCAAGGTATTTCTTTTGCTTAATATAAACTCTTGCTTCCCAGTCAGGAAATCTCTTTCCATTTTCGCCTACATTATCTAAGAAGACGGCCTTAACTTCACCAGCAACTTGGACAAAACTTTCAGTTTCTCCTAATTGAGAACCTTGGACCGAAGCACTTGTTGTAGCTGTAACTCTAGTATTAGTTGTTGAATAAACATCAAACTCTTTTCCAAGTTCAATGTAGCCTTCAAAGCCTTTCTTGTCTTTCATATGATCAACATAACTATATTCAACTTTTCCTAAGCTATCATGCCAACCTTGCTGAATTGATTTCGCCAATCCACTTGAATCACTCATTGTCTTATGTCTTGCTATTAATCTTACATAAGCATCATCTTCACCAAGTTGTTTCTTAATTTCAATTTCAACACCATCAATATTTAAAAACTCCTGATACATTTTTCCGTCTTTATCATAGTTGCGATAGGACTGATATGCCCCTCCTCCATAATAATATACATCACCTGGAACATTCGTAAGTTTTGAATATCCATCAGAGAACTTCCTAATAGAGATTTCACCTTTTTCAAATTCAAGAGTAACCCCTCCCTTGATACAAAAAGTCTTCCCTCTATCATCACCTTCAATCCCCTTGGCATGTGTTGTAACACCTGCAGATGAAAGCCCACCATGTAAGGGATTATCATTACAAGTCATAAGCTCTAGCTTTGTTCCTGTAACGTCACCCATCTTCAAAAAGCCTTCGTCGGCTAGCGCTGTACTAATAATTATATCATCATTACGCTTTCTCTGCTCGGCCGACTCAGAAAATTTGAATGTATTGTCTCCAGGGGCCTCAGTGTATCTCTCACATGGATCTCTTTGCGGAGAAACAATATCATTGGATATTTTTAGCATCTCTAGCCCTGCTTCTAAAACTTCTTCGTCAGTCACCTTAGATAGCTTCTGTGTATTGGCGTGATTTTTTACGATCTTTTTTAACTTATCATGGTCTTCAGATGGTAGATCAAAGATATGTCTATCTAGCATTCTCTTATAAGCTCTTCGTGGATAACGATAGGTTTTCCCACGAACTTTGTAGCTATATTCGTCGCTTTTATCATTGTAAAAAAGTGATGATGGTTTGCCTTCAACTTCCCCAAGAAAGAGAAATCCGCTACTAGATTCTGCAAACGTAAACTGACATAGAAATACTGATAGAAGTAAGATTTTTTTCATAAGTAACCCATCGGTATATCCGACAAAGAAACTTAAGTATATTTAACTAAGCAACGTCTTTTAAGCTATTTACGATCTCAACTATTTCACCAGTATTAAAGGGCTTCTCTAAGATCTTATAAACCTTATCAACATTTCGATCGATGAACTCTTGATTAATAAAGCCACTCATTATGACCACAGGAATATCTCTATTTAAATTATTTTCTTCACTCTTTAAAAACTTAAGTACTTCTTCTGAAGAAGTATCATCCAATAAAATATCCAGAAAAATACATGAGAGCTGCTTCTCTTTTAAGAGCTCTATTGCTTTGTTGGTATTATCCGCTTGCGAACATTCTATTCCAGTTGGCTTAAGTTCCCACTCAATAAAGCTTAAAATATCGTGCTGATCATCTACCACTAGTACTGGGTTCATTGCTCCTCCACATGATAATTCTATCATGACACAAGAAAAAACATTGAGTTTATTTAAGAGCTATAATTTTTTAGAGACGTAGTTACAATGACTTAGGGGACTTAAACTTCGAAATATACTTTTCGACATGCTTTACGCCTTCAAGCCTTTTTTGCATCGACTTAGAGACAATACACGATTCGCCTGTACAACTCCCCTCAATACTCTCAAAACACTCTGCGAGCATTTTAAAATAACTATGTGAACCGATAACGATTTGTTCATTTGTGGCCCCCATTTTGTCTACAACAAGCTTTTGCTCATTCTTAGAGAGGCATTCATCAATTCCAAAAACTGTGTATTCGAGAATATATTGTTTCTTGGCCTTAAGGTATGAGTGGGCCGGATTAGCAAAGGCTTCATTGACTAAAATTTGTGCTAGCAATATTAAAAGAAGGTACTTCATGCTCTCTCCAAAACAATTATATTTCCTTTAATGATACCTAGTTTAGATATGCTATTGAAGGTGACCTAATTTACCCATAGAGCGACTTTTATCGAGTAAATTTAACAAGGGCCCTACCTTTTAACTCCCCATAGGTATATGAAAGTACAATGAAAATATACAAGATAATCCTAATCATTTGCTTTTCACTGAACGCACTATCAATGAATAGACAAGACTTTGAGTCGGTTGTTAACACTGTTATAAGTCCATATATGGATCAACTTGAGACCGTTGGAAATGAGGTCGAGATTGATCTTAATTGGGACAGTACTTATCCAAATGCAAGTGTCTCATTAAAGAAAGGCAAAGTTATCATGAATTTTCACGGTGCTTTTGTTAAAGAGAATAACCTAACTAAAGACTCGTTTGCCATAGTCGTATGCCATGAGATCGGTCACCTACTCGGAGGTTGGCCAAAAGTTTTTCCAACACAAAAGTATACTTCAGAGGCACAATCTGATTACTTTGCAACAGCATCTTGTATTAAGAAGTATTTTAAAGAAACTACGAACTCTAAACCATTAGACTACAGTCCTCTTGGCCAAGCTCAAAAAGATCTTTGTAATAATGAAGAAAGTTGTCTAAGAGGATTGATCGCAATTGATGAACTTTCTAGTGCATACCCAGGTGACAAGAATATCAATTCTTACAGTAATGAAATAGCAAACTTCACAAACTTCAATGATTACCCATCTGCTCAGTGTCGAATTGATACACTTAGGGCTGGTCTCCTATGTGAGCAAGAAGAGTGCACAAATGGACCGGGAAAGAGGCCAGCATGTTGGTATAATGAGTCTCAAGTAGATATTCCGACTTGGGACTTTGAAGACGGTACAGAGTATCCAGAAGCACAAATCATGGCGACGGCAGCAAAGGTTTCGCAGCGACCTTGGGGATGTCATGTAGAAATAGATGATATTGCATTTCACGGACCAAGCTACTTATATCCACTCGATGAAGATGAAATATACAATACAGGTATAGATATAGTTGGCCCATGTGTTGTGAAAGAAGGATCAGACTTCTCAGGCCACATTACTAAGGTAAATGACATTCTCTTTCGTAATGTTAACTCGGCAGACAAATCACTAAATCTTTAAAACCTTATAAACTAATTGTTTTAAGAGAATAGAGTCCGTGGGATTTTTAAGTACTTTTTCAAATTGCTTAAACATCTTCGGATCTTTCTCCTTTAGTGTTGCAAAAGCTAGCTTAGAACCTTCAAACCACATCTGATTAAACTTAAAATAAATCGTGAGTAACTCATAGATAAGCCAAGTTCTTCTATAATTTGCTTCGATATCTCCACGATAGGTCCTGTCTAACATTTTCATTGTCCAACTTTGCCAATGAAGTCTCTCACTTTCACTTAACTCTATTGGACCTTGCTCGAAATGATCATTTATTTTCTCGAGAAGATCTTGTGCATCTCCATCACGGTCAAAAAGTACCTTTGCATCTTTAAGGTAAATTAAATTCTCAATATCATTTAAATCAGAAATGGGCCTTAACCAAGCATCCAAATACCTTCCTTCAAACTCTCGGGTATCTGGAGAAACACCTTCAACATTTGTATAGCAAACAACATCTATGTCACTCTTTGGTGTGTAGTCACCTCTTGAAAGAGATCCATAAAGTAAAATGATTTTAGGGTTATGTTTAGCGACTAAGTCTTTTGTCAGATTATCAAAATTAAGCATGATATATTTTCGCAAATCCCTTAGAGCAAGGCAAGCTTCTTGACACATATCCCTAGGCCGGGTATCAATATATATGTCTAAATATGTATGGGGTGATAATGAAACCCAATTCTTCTTTCATTTAAATCCTGATCTCGTCCTCGATGCTATTGAAGCACTTGGTGTAAAAACTACTGGTCGCTGCCTAACTTTAAACTCCATGGAAAACCGTGTCTATGAAATCGAAGTTGACTCACCTTTAATAAATACTGGATCGATAAGTGATAACTTTGTTATTGCCAAGTTTTATCGCCCAGGGAGATGGACAAAGAAGCAAATTCTAGAAGAACATGAATTCCTAAAAGATCTTAAAGATGAAGAGATTCCAGTTATAGCACCTCATGAATTTGACGGTGAAACTTTATTTAAACTTGAAGGTCACGAGCTCTACTACACACTCTTTCCAAAAAGAGGTGGTCGAGCACCAGAGGAAATGGATGAAGAACAGCTTCAAATAATGGGAAGGCTTCTTGCGAGAATCCATAATATAGGAGCAAGTAAGAAGGCCCAGCATAGAATTGAAATCACTCCAAATAACTTTGGAAGGCAGAACTTAAATTTTCTTATCGAGGGTAAGTTCATTCCTCCACATTTAGAGAGCATGTATAAAGAAAAGGTCGATAAGCTTTGTAACCTTATAGATCCTCTGTTCAATGATATTACAACCCATAGAATTCATGGAGACTGTCACAAAGGTAATATTATCTTAAGAGATAATAATCCTTTCTTTATTGATTTTGACGATATGTTAGTTGGACCTGCTGTTCAAGATGTTTGGCTAGTCGTTCCAGGAATCGATCAAGAGTCTATTATTGATAGAAATATCTTACTTGAAGCATATGACAGTATGAGAAGCTTTGATTACCAGACACTCAAACTAATTGAACCTCTAAGGGCCTTACGCTTTATTCACTTTAGTGCTTGGATTGCAAAGAGATGGGAAGACCCAGCATTTAAATTGGCATTTCCACATTACGGAAATGAGACCTATTGGCATACTCAAATAACAGATCTTCATCAACAAATTGACTCAATAGAGAAAGCTTCAATGCCTTCTCCATGGGAGTACTAGGTTTAGTTTAGAGCTCACCCTCGATAATCATAGTTCGAATCATCATAAGCTGCTTTCCTAGTTTGTTTTGACCTGTACGATCTCCACAGTCACCCCAGTAGCAGTCATTCTTTGTATGTTCAAAGATTACAGAATCACCTGTAGACAAAATAAGCTCCCTTAAAGAATCATACTCAGTGAACTTAGCAAGTAATGCTTTCCACATGATTCCGTCTTTAACTTCTAACCAGTCTGTTCTTTTTGGAATTTTTGGATCGCGACCTATCTTTGCGGCCAGATATGGAGACTTCGCTAAGCGAACTCTTTCTTGAAGTTCTTCGATATCGTATTTATGTGCCTGATAGTAATGCTCACTCGTAGGCCATCTCTTTCCATCAACAGTTATTGGAAATAGCCCAAAATTTGAAAACTCTCCATAAGGCTTCTTAGTGCTATAAAAGTCTAGGATCTCACCTGTATATGGAATTGGCTTAGTTCTTGTGTAGCGATCATAGTGAGGAGCATCCGCAAAAATATTAAATGTCACAAGTAAGATTAATGCCGTACAAATCAGTTTTAAATTAGTATTCATAATGTCTCCTTAAAATCTCGGGCATTGTATCCACAGATCCAGCAAGATGCCAACATACATTTACAACGCATCACGCCTAAACCTCGCTAACACAATGAAGTAACATAGATTCATGCTAAAAAAAATAAATTCTGAAAACTTTGAATACGCAATACAATCTGAAGATGGACCATATATTATAAAGTTTGGATCCCAATCTTGCGGACCGTGCCATACAATGAAGCCTGTCCTCGATACACTGGCGCAAAATAATCCAAGCGTTTCTGTCTATGAAGTCGACACAGATGAATCACCTGAACTTGCAGGTCACTTTGAAATTCGCTCTGTGCCTACAATGCACTATTGCGAAGGAAGAGAGATCCTATTCTCACAATACGGAGTAACTCCTTTAAGAGATATGCAATATGTCATCGATAACTTCGATGATGAATACTTTAGAGCGAATGGTGAATTTCAAATAGAAAAGACAAAGAAGAACTACACCTTTGAAATTCTAATTGGTGTAGTTCTATTAGGCGTTGTACTCGCATTTATCTTCGCGTCTCTTACTTAAAGCTAATAGGTCGAAACTTATCTTTATCGCCTTTATGTCTTATAAAAGTATGATCAAATACTTCGATCCAGCATTCAACAGTGACGGCAACTTCACCATCGAACATGTGTCCACCAAAGGCCCTATATTCCTCGTCACTAAGGGAAACATGTAAGTGAACAAAGGGCTCGCCTTCCATCATTGAGATATTTCCTTCCATACTGAGAAGCTCAAACTCTTTTTCAAATAGGCGACTTGAGTAGATGTCCTTATGATAGTCATAATAACCTAGCTCAACATTCTCAAGCGCTCCAAGTCCATGTATTCGAGCACACTTTATATCATTATCAATACAGTATTTCTTTAATGTCTCATTTACCTTTTCACCCCTATCAAGTCTGATAAAGAACTGAGACTCAGTGAGTTGCTTAACTTCCATATTATTTCTCCATTGGATTATCACAAGACTTATGCCATATTAATCGCATGCGTAAAGAAGTTCAAATAATAGGCCCTCAAATATATAATCTCGATGATTTTCATAGAGAGATTTCTCAACTATTGAGCTTCCCTCATTATTATGGAAATAATTTAGATGATCTCCTCGATTGTCTGACGAGTTATATTGATCCTAATACAACTATTAACTGGCTCTCACATGATGCTAGTAAAAGACAAATGGGACATGACTTTGATCGTGTTATTGAAGTCTTTCAAACGGCAAAGAGTTATCGTTCTGAATTTGAATTCTTTTTAAATTAACTACTCAAGTGATTTTTTAATATCATCAAAGTTAAATTCAACTTCACAATTAAAGATTTGTAAAAAACTATCTAAAACAACGAATGCATTCTTTCCTGCATCTCGATGTTCAAACTTTGAAACCCTTCCCAGTAACCCTTGATTAACATCATTGAGTTCATTGTATAGCTTTTCTAATCGAGATATCTTTGTAAGTCTTTCTGGATTCTCCAGGTATTCACCTAAGAGATGAAAGCCCATAACTCTTACTAAAGTTTCACGCGATGTAGAAAAGGGAAGATGATTAAGTGCCATACTCTTTAAAAAAGTAAGGTGCGGACATCCACTTAGGGGAAGAACAAGACCGAGAAGAGATCTCAGCGCCGACTGTATATCAGTATCTGTCGACACCCTTCTCTTTTTTTCAATTACTTCCACATGGCATTGAGCAAAACTATCAAGATCTTTAAAGTGAGATATTATATCCATTACCACACTTGCCGCCGGACAATATGTACACTCACTCCCCTTTAAAGGACAATTAGAGCATTTACTATACTCTAGACGAGTTAACTCCTTAGTCTCTCTATCCAACTCATTTTTTAAAACTAGTTTTCCACTATCATCAACGATTATGGGATATTGATAAACTTCACCATTTGGTAAGTTAAATATATATTCAAATATTTTGTCTTCTGATGCCATATGGATTCCTTGCATCTATTATATGAGCATTTGAGAAAAGAATGAACATTTTCTCAATTTTTAAGAACTTAATAAATTCAGTACATTGCCTAAGCGTATTTTTATTTATATCTGTGATAGTATCGACTCTATGAAAAATGCGAAAGACTTCATTAAGAACTACACATCGGTCATTTTCTTCTCTGTTGGTTTTCTATTCGATGTATTTACTCTTGGGGAAATAGACGACTCGAGTAATATTCTATTTCAGTTCTTCTATCTAATTTTCGCAACGGCCTTAATCTCTATCGAATATAGAGGTACTTCAAATATCTCAACTAATAATAAGTTCATTCAAGTTGCTTTTAACTATAGAAAGGATGCCTTTCATTTTTTTCTAGGTTCGCTACTGAGTAGCTATACTCTCTTCTATTTTAAAAGTAGTAGTATTTCTAATTCATTTATCTTTTTATTCTTTATTGCTCTACTACTAATTCTTAATGAACTTCCAAGAGTCCAAAAAAAAGGAATAATTGTAAGAACGGTATTACTATATACATGCATTCTAAGCTTTCTAACTTATATAATACCGACACTTTTTGGATTTAGCGGTGTAGCACTATTTATCTCTTCCTTAGTAATTGGAATAACTCTGTCATACGCGGCTACAAAGGTCTTAAATAAGTATAACGATTCTCCATATAAGAACTCAAAAGAACTCCTAATTCCCCATTCTATAATTACTGTTATATTTCTCTTCCTATATATCTTCAGAGTCTTTCCGCCAATCCCACTTAGCTTGAAATATATAGGGATTTATCATGAAGTGATAAAGAAGGATCAAAACTATATAACTAAGGAATTAAGGCCTTGGTGGAAGATCTGGCATAATGGAGATCAAGATTTCAGCTATATTCCTGGAGATAAAATCTACGTATTCACCAAGATATTCGCTCCAACAGGCTTTAAAGATAAGGTATTTATACACTGGTTAAAGAAAGTAAACGGAAGCTATCAAAGTTCTGACAGGATTGCACTCAATGTAAAAGGAGCAAGACGTGAGGGCTATCGTGCATTTGCTTATAAGAAAAATATCTCTGTCGGAGGCTGGCAAGTGAGAATTGAAACGGCGACACACCTAGAAATTGGCAGGATTAACTTTAATATCACCAAGTCTGAAATATACGAAGGACAAAGAAAGTACAAGACCCTCACTAACTAGACAAAAACACTCAAGAAGCAGCTTCCAATAGCCGATAATTAACTACAAAATATCTATAAAAAAGTGTGAAAATGTCATAAACAAATCAAGTTTTATGGTAAAATTGTTTAATCAACTTCTTATCAAAGGTCAAAAAATGAAACGATTAGTTTTATCTACATTTTGCTGTTTTCTACTTTCACTCTCATCATACTCCCAGACAAATGATTTCTATACCATTGACGAGTTTTTAAAAGTAAATCCAGAACAAGACCAAAAAATGAAAGTCTTTTCTGAGATGATTCGATCTAAACCAAATAAAGCTAAAACAACTAAGAAAATTAAAATTGCTGTAATTTATCCAGGTATTCAATTATCTGATTATTGGGTAAGAAGTCTCAAATCATTTAAGCTTAGACTCGATGAGCTTGGAATTAATTATGAGCTAAAAGAGTACTTTACTCAGGTCGGACAACATAGAAAACAAACAGCAGATATAAAGAATGCATTAAAAGAGAAACCTGATTATATGATTTTTACACTTGCCGTAAGAAAGCATCAAAAACTGATTGGTCGTATTCTATCAGAAAATAAAACCAAACTTATACTACAAAATATAACCACTCCCCTAAAGCAGTGGAGCAAGAGTCAGCCTCTACTCTATGTAGGCTTTGACCATATAGAAGGAAGTAAGTTACTTGCTAACTACTATAAGAAAAAGCTTAACAATAAAGGGACATATTCAATGTTCTACTATCAAGAGGGCTATATTGCAGATATGAGAGGTACTCAGTTTATAAAATACTTTGATAAAATCTCTGATATTAAATTAACAAGTACCTACTATACAGAAGGTAAGTTTGATAAATCCAAAAGTGCCGCCAAATCATTATTAAAGAAAAAGACGAGACCAAGTTTTATATATGCTTCATCTACGGATATTGCGCTAGGAGCTATACAGGCGATAAAGGCCAAGAAATTAAAGAACCCTCCAATCGTTAACGGTTGGGGTGGAGGCTCTAGCGAACTGAAATCTATTATGGCCGGAGACATGACTGTAACGGTAATGAGAATGAATGATGATAATGGTGTCGCCATGGCCGAAGCTATAAAGTTAGTTGAACAAGGAAACGAGAGTAAAGTCCCAACTATATATTCAGGAGACTTTGTTCTTGTAGAAAAAGGTATTTCTAAAGAAGAGATTACTAAATTAAAAGAAAGAGCATTTAGATATTCAGGGTTTTCAAAAAAATGATGAAGCAGCAAAGCAGTCGTAAAAAATTTAATTTTTCCATATTAGTAAGTTTAATATTTGTATTACTCTTAGGAATACCTATCTACGGTGTTCTATATACATCGGCTTCACACTCCAAAATTGAAATAGAGAGAGAGCTTAAAAATGGTCAGGCATACGCATCAAAGTACAACCAAATGCAGGTCGAATTATTCATAAGTCGAATATCGGTTTTTCTACGTTCTACATCTCAAAATATAGCAGTGATAAATGCATTTACAAATGGAAAGAATATAAATAGAGAGCTAGAAAAAATATATGACTCCGAAAGTGGACAGGATATTGACTTTCTATTTGTACACTCTGAAATAAATAATCACCATGGAAATATTTCTTCAAGTCTATATAACACTGATAAGATTTCTAACTTCTTAAACAAGCCAATTTTAAAATTAAATAAAGATATTAGAATCGCAATGACTAGAGATGAAGACAATAAACCTCTCGTCTTTGCCTATTCGACACGGCCTATAGTATCTCCAGAATCAGGGGAAGCAATTGGTGATATAACAGCGGGGATTATTCTAAACAACAATTTGAATATGCTTGAAAGGCTAAAAGAGACGGACAATCTCTTAGATATCGATGCATTCTTTGGAGAAACTAAGATACTAGACCTTGCTCACCATAAAGGAACTCACCTATTTACAGATGTCTCTAATAACGAAGTGCTTGTAAAAGGTGATCAAATCATTTCTCCATTTAAATTAAACTACATTGGTGCAGAAAATATAAAGTTCTTCTCTACTTATAAGTCCAATGCATTTCAACACTTAAATGAAAAATTTGATAATGAAAAAATAATTCTCTTATTTGTAATTATAGGTCTGACCCTGTTATTTTTTCTTATATTTAATATTCTTGTAACAAGGCCACTTACTCGATTAGTTGAATATACTAAGAGAACTGCCGATTTTTTTAAGGATACAAAGCCAAGCTTTGGTATTATTAATGAGTTTGAGAATCTTGGAGAAGAGTTTTATAAGGCCTTTTCTAAATTAGCACATTTGAATCAGGGGCTAGAACAGGAAGTTAAAGAAAGAACACTAGAAATAGAAGAAAAGAGAGATCTATTGCAGCAACAGCTTATAGAAGTAAAATCACTCCAAGAAAGAATGATTGCACAAGAAAAGCTAACTTCAATGGGTCTACTTCTAGCGGGTGTCTCTCATGAAATTAGAAACCCTCTTAATCTTATTCAAAACTCTGCACTAATATTAAAAGACATTGTAGAAGAAATAGATGAAGAAAAAGATACTGAAAAGCGATTAGAACTATTCGAAGAACATAAGAATGTTTTTAACGAAGTTTCAAATATTGTTATTCAGCACTCTCAAAGATCCACGCGAATTATTAAGTCTATGTTAGATCAGTCTAGAGGAAGTTCTCCAGATAAGACCCTCGTTGATATAAAAGAAGTTATTTTAACTAACTTAAACTATATAAACAAAGCAACAAATACCGCATTCTATCTAAGGACAGAAATAACAAAAGACTTTGCAGAAATTGATAAAATTCTTGTATACGAAAGAGAACTTGGCCAAGTTCTAATTAACATACTTGAAAACTCATTCTATGCACTAATCAAAAAGCATGACAAGATTGGAGATTCATTTACACCTAAGCTTGAACTCTCTACTGAAGTTATCGACAATAAGATTGTCATAAAGATTAAAGACAATGGAATAGGAATCCCTGCACATATTGTAGCGGACATATTCTCTGCATTTAAAACAACAAAGCCTGCTGGAGAAGGAACAGGTTTAGGTTTATCTGTCTCTAAAGATATCATAAAAAAACATGATGGAACTATTTCAGTAAACTCTCAAGAAGGAGAATTTACTGAGTTCACGATAAGACTACCAATGATAAAAAAATAAATATTAAAAACTCAAGGAGGAGTAAGTTATGTTAAAGAAGACAACAATTGCTTTACTAGTACTAACTGGTTTAAATGTTAGCGCCGCTAAAGGTGGAATAATCATGGCCAAGGATCATATTAATTATAAGTTCGGTGGACGACTTATGTTTGATGGTGCCTACTATGATGACGACAAAGTCGACATGCAAAGCGGGACAGAAGTTAGAAGAGCAAGAATGTACTTTGCTGGAAAACTAAAAGAAAACTGGGACTTCATTCTTCAAGTTGATTATGCAGGAAACAAATCTACTATTAAGGCCGCTCATATTGGCTACTCTTGGAATAACTCTAAATTGACTCTTGGAAATCAATTACCTCCATTCTCTTTACAGCTACAAACAAGCTCTAAGTGGCAAACATTTACGACAAGAGCAACTCCAGTACTAACGCTAAATCCAGATAACTCTTTTGGTCTCTCTTATAAGACCCACAGTGATAAGTTCTTTTTTAAGACCGGTGTATATGGTGGGACAGCATCTAACTCAGATAGTAGAGAAAGATTTATACTTGGAGCTAGACTAACAACAGCAAGAAACCTAGGGAAGTCACTTAATCACTTAGGACTCTCTTACCTACACACAGAAAGGGAAGAGTCAGCATTTAAGTCTAGTAGCGAGACTCATGTAAGTGGATACTCATTTATTGATACAGATACTATATCGAATAGATCATCTGACAGAATTGCTGCTGAATATGCATATGTTAACGGTTCCCTATCTGCACAAGCGGAATACTTTCTTACAGATGTAAGAGGAAAAGGACTTAAGAAGACATCATTAGATGGATATTATGGTTTTGTAAGTTGGTTCGCTACCGGTGATACAAGAAGGTACTCTAAATCTTCAGGTGCTTTTGGAGAAATCAAGCCTAATAAGGAATTTGGAAAAGGTGGATCAGGAGCAATTGAAATTGCAGCAAGATATAGCTCACTTGATATGACAGGTAAACTAAATGGCGGAAAACAAGATAATATTGCAGCTGAATTAAACTGGTACCCAGGTGGTGGTCTAAAATTTATGCTAAACCATACAATGGTTAGTGCAGAAAAAGACAATGATAAAGACAAGCCATCTATCACACAATTTAGAGCACAAGTAACATTTTAATCAATATTTCCCCACTGGTATAATTACTGGTGGGGACTTAAAAAAGCCAGTTAAGACAAGAGTAGGAAGAAAAAATGACTTTTTCAAATATTCTATCCTAAAAAGTATTTATTTAAATCTCTCATAATGGCATAATATCTTATGAAATAGTTTTGAAAAGGTATAACGTGATCAACTCAAGTTTAATGAAAATTAAAATTCTCACTCTCCTATCTTATATACTAATAGGAGGTTTACAATATTCAAGTTTTGCCCAATCTCGAATTCTTACTGCTTCAGTTTTTGATATCGCTCCATGGGGATATAAAGATGATCAAGGTAAAATCACTGGAATTGAGTATGAAATAATTCAGGCAATATCTAAAGAAATTAAAGAAGAAATCAAAATAAACTTAGTTCCTTATAATAGAATGATATATCAATTAAAAAATGGAAATGCAGATTTTGGAATTTTCTTTAGAAGTAAGAAGAGCGAAACAAGTGCTGAGCCGCTAATAAAGTGGGGAGAGCTTGATATCATCATTATTTCAAAAAAAGGTACACAGATAAAAGACTATAAAGACATTAAGAAGCTAAAAATAGCAGTACGACTTGGCGGTCTCTTTGATAAGAAATTTGATAATGATAAGACAATATTCAAAGTTAGCCAACGAGACTATGCGGAATCTATTTCTAAATTAACTGAAGGAAAAGTTGATGCTGTCATCGGAACTGCAGCAACATTATTCTATGAATTAAAAAAACAAAAGGTCGATATAAACTCACTTTCAACTCCATTCTATCTTAGCAAAAAAGAAGACTGGCTTCACTTTTCAAGACTCTCTAAGAATAAGCATAAGAAAGAGAAGCTCAAAAATGCCGTTACAAAGCTTATTAAAGATGGAACTTTTAACAAAATATTTATGAAGTACCTACCTAAGAAATGGCAGCATCACTAGAAAACTTGATCTGAGTCAATGTCTTAAATCCCAAACGTGATAAATTCTTAATATAGGAGTTTACCATGGGTATATATCAGACACAGGCAATCAATCAGCAAAGTGATAAAGTATTAAAACTATCTGTAAAAGGTCTAAGTGATATTTCAGTCAGTCCTCCCCCTGAATTTGGTGGACCAGAAGGATACCTAACTCCAGAGGATCTTTTTTCAGCAAGTATTTCAACTTGCTTCATTCTTACTTTCAAAGCGATTTCAAGGGCAAAGAAACTAGACTGGAAGTCTATTGATGTAAAAGTTGAAGCGAAGTTAGAAAAGTCTCAACAAGGACTGAAGTTTACAACAGTCGACATATTCCCTGTCTTAACAATTTGCTGTAAAGAGAACGTAGATCCTTATTTGGAGCTGTTAGCAAAGGCCAAAGACTCTTGTCTTGTAACGAAATCAATGAATTGTGATTTTAGTGTTCATCCAAAAATTAAATTGGAAATGATTAAGAAGTAGCTTTAGAGTCTTTTATAACTTTTATAAAATCACTAATCTGGCATTCTTTTTCAAGCTCATGCTTGAGGTGTTTATCACTAATAACTTCATAGTTATTATTACGACCAGACTTCGTAACTTTTATGTAATTATCTCTTACAAGATCAGCAATAATTCTTTGAGTTGCTCTCTCTGTAATTCCAACTTTAACGGACATTTCCCTCACAGTCATATTGGAGTTTATTCCGAGTAAGAAAAGAACATGCCCGTAATTTGTAAAGAAGGTCCAATTGCTCACATTGTTACCGAAGGATTGCTTTCAACAGAGGCCTCGATCACTGGAGTCTCTTGAAAGAATGGAAGAGAAGAGTGGTGAATATTTATTTTAAGTAGTCCGTCTTCGTCTCTAATATATCCAAAAGTATACTCTACTTTTATTTCCTCTCCGTTATAATCAGTGAAATAATAATTACCCATACATTGGGATGTTTCAGCTCCAAGAATCATATCTGTATTTTCAAAACGAATTTCTTTCCAAGGCTGTAAAGCAAAGCCCTTATCTTCATCGCATTTTCCATTAGAAGCTATGAAATAAGATAATGCCTTTTCTTTCGTATTTCTAAACTGTTCTTCACTTGCTTTAGTCGGTTTAAAAAGGACATTTGAAAATTCATAGGCATATAATTCAGCAATAAGTAAATGTGCGACCTCAACATAATCTTCTTTTTGTTTGAAAGCACGACCTATATGAATAACAGCATCGGCCCATTTATTTTGAACTTTTAAGATATCGGTCTTTGTCATTTTCTTTACATTACTCATATTTTCCTACCTAAACAATTTCAAAACACGACATTTAATTCATGTTATATACTTCATATATATCTTATTTAAGTATTATTGTCTACTGTTTTTGGGCCACCCTAACGTACTTTCAATAGGTTGAATTAGTATGTCATAATATTGTTATTTCATATGCTTAAGCTTGCCACTATTTTGTTAGTAAAGTAGTCTCTTAAGAAATATGGAGACTGAATGAAGAAAATTGCTATAACACTTATTTTACTTATGACTATGACTGAGATTGTTGAGGCCAGATCACGATTTAAGAGATCATTTGGAAGGCGCTCATCTCGAAGCCTATTCTCAAATAAGAAGAAATCTCCTTCAAGAACTTTCCAAAGAAAGCAAAGTACAAGACCGAAGAAGAATTTTAATAATAATCAAAATACGAATCGTAGATCAGGTGGAAGCTTTCTTCGAAGCATGGGCGGGGCATTTGCCGGTACTATGTTAGGTGGAATGTTATTTAGAGCATTTGGTATGGGAACAGGGGCCGGAGCTGGCGCCGGAGGAGGCGGAGGCTTTCTCATTATTCTCTTACTACTTGGTGCTGGAGCATTCTTTTACTTTAGATACAGAAAGCCTGCAATGCAAAGTAGCTACCAATACTCGGCACAAGATCCTACTCTAGAAACTGATACTGAGGAAGAGACAGATGAGCTTGGACTACTATCAAATACCAACTTCATTAACGATAGAAACAAAGACTTTTTTTCTATTCAGCATGCATGGTCAAAAAAAGATATTCAAAGTGTTAAGGATATAATGACGACAGAAGTTGCTTCTGAGTTTCAAAATGAAATAACAGAAATGGATAACAAGGGTCACACCTCTACTCTTGAAAATTTAATGATTCA
The DNA here is from genome assembly GCA_001874305.1 of Bacteriovorax sp. MedPE-SWde. GTDB lineage: Bacteria > Bdellovibrionota > Bacteriovoracia > Bacteriovoracales > Bacteriovoracaceae > Halobacteriovorax_A. The sequence goes on from MPCU01000002.1 coordinate 272,846, forward strand.
ACAGTCACAGATCGTCTCGAGTTGGAATGAGCTAGAGCTTCAATGTGCTACTATAAAATTTGACGTCTCTCTAATAGAGTATGAATCAGATACTAACGGAAATATCGTAAGTGGTAGTAAAGACAGTTATACAGACATTTCAGAGTATTGGACTTTTACAAAAGCTCCATATGATAGCCATTGGAAAGTTAGCGCAGTCGAAAATGAGGGACTCTAAGCTTTAGCACTTAGAGTCATATTGGTTTTTATACTTTTTAAGGATCTTTTCGTAGACACCATTTTCCTTAATTTGCTTAAGACCTCTATTAAAGGTTTCCTTTAATTCGGCATTGTGGGTTTTGATATTCCTTGGAGTAATCGGAATGATTTTCTTATAAGTAAAGAGACCACTCTTCCCTGGGCCTAAAGACTTCTCGAGTAAATTTAAAAAGATATTCTTATCGGAAATTACGATATCGACTCTTTCTTTAGCAAGCATATTCACCATAAGATTTTGGTCATAATTTTCAGTATAATTCCTATTCGATGAAACAGCTCTTTTAAACTCACTTCCAAGAACTTCCCTTGCCGACTTAAAGGCCCAAACAGTTTTATCTGAGTAGTCTTCCATTTTGTCATAGCTAAGGTTTCTCTTCTTTAGTGAGATTGCACAGTCGACATAATTTAGAGTGACATCAGAACTATATATTTTAACTTGCTTTTGAAAATAAAGATTATTGTCTCTATTGGAAACTACTATATCAATTTGCTTTTTTGCTAATAACTTGACCGCTCTTTTATAATGTAAATTCTTATACGTCGCCAAGGAAACCCCCTGACTCTTTAGGGCCTCTGCTACGATTTCATACTCAATTCCACTCTCTTTAGGAGTAATCAAATAAGGCGCCATAGATTTCGTAAATGCAATTGAAACTTCTTGAGAGTAAGAAGAGATATTCAAGCTAAGTAATATATAAAATAGTACTCTTTGATACATATACGTTAATCATATATCTATTCACAATGTGATTCAATTATTTTTATTTTAGCAAATTCGGCCAATCCATTGATAACTGACTGGAATACCTCGCTACTTAAAACCTTATCAGAACCAAATTCACTTAGAAGCATCTCTTGAATATATGGAGATTGACCCGTTCCACCAGTGATATAGACCTTATCTATGTCTTTAGACTTTAAATTACTACCTTTAAAAGCATTGAGCATACTTAGCCTAATCTTTGCGATGACATCTTCAATTGAGACTCTATAGCTATCCTCGTCTATCTCTTCATTTATTTTTACCCCAGGGTGCTGGAAGGAATATGTTGCGTTTGGACCACTACTTAGAGCAATCTTTGTATTCTCTATTTCACTATAAACAGGATAAGCAAGCTGTTCCTCAACCAACACAAATAACTGATCGAGTTGTCTCTTGAACTCATCGTTAATACTATAGTTTTGAATTTCTTTGAGAAGTTCCCAAGTTTCCCTCTCTCTTAATATGGAAATATGGGCGGGAGAACAGAGGCTTAACATAAGCTTTCGAGGGAACTTTAAAATATTTGTACTAAATGGAATTTGGTACTCGATTGTTGATCCAAAATGCTTAGAAATAAAATCCTTCATCATTCTACCGTCAAGGGCATCACCCGCAACAAATAGCCCGTCCATTCCAAGAACGTCTTTTGAAGAGTAATCCCCACTATGAACATTTAAAATAGTAAAGTCCGAGGTACCACCACCAAAGTCGGCAATAAGAACCTTCTGTTCTGTCTCTTCTCTATTTAAGTTTAGTCCCGCAGCAAGAGGCTCTGGACAAAAGATAATATTCGTAAAACCTGCAATCTGCGCTGCCTTTAACATTCTGTCTTCAGCAAGTTTATCACATGAGTCATCAAGGGAATATCTAGCGGGTCTTCCGAGTACGACATTTGTAATTTTCTTACCAGTATGTTTATCGGCCTTAGTTTTCATATCTTTTAAGAAGGCACCAACGAGTTTCTCAATAGACATAATACGTCCATGAACTTCAGTTCCCTTGAAGTTTTTCTCGGCAAGGAACTTTTTCACAGATCTAAAGAAACGTCCCTCGCCATCATTCTCCTCTCTATTTTCAATAGCATCCTTACCAAAATACCATTCGTTCTTAGAAGGAGTATAAATAATAGACTTGAGAATATTTCCACCATCGATATCCATTGGAATTAGGGTAACTTCTCCATCTTCTGATATGTGAGATAAGAGAGAGTTAGAGGTCCCAAAGTCGATAGCGTAAAAATCTTTATTCATAGTCATAAAATCTCCGATATATATAATAGCAGAAAAGACACCTAAAGGCCTATAACTTGTAAGATTTAACCCCATATATTGCAAGCGACTCCATTAAGTGCTAATTCAAGTCTATGAATAGTTTTGATCACCATTTAGTACTTGCTCCAATAAGAGGAATTACCAATTATATCTATCGAAATGCCATAACGAGAAGCTTTGGTGGTGCCGATAGTGCCTTGGCGCCATATATTGTGACGAAGTCTGATGGAGAGCTAAACAAAAGGCAGCTGCACGATGTGACGGCCTCAATTAATCTTCTGCCTACAGTTGGGCAAGTTCTTACTAAAGAGATTGATCAGTTCCTAGAAGTCGCACATATTTTTGAAGAGCAAGGTGTAGAGCAAGTTAATCTCAATATGGGTTGTCCATATCCTATGGTTGCAAATCGAACTAAGGGTTCGGGTTTGCTACTACATCCAGAAAAGCTAGATAAGCTTCTTAATGGAATTCAAAAAGACTGTCCTCTTCCCTTCTCTGTAAAGATTAGACTTGGACGTGAGGACTGTTCGGAATCAGATACAATAATACCTATTATAAATAATAATGGCATCGATGACGTCACTGTACATGCACGAATTGGTAAGCAGATTTATAAAGGAGAAGTAGATCTCGACGGTTTTCAAAGATGCCTTGATCTTCTACCTAATCCTCCTTGCTATAACGGCGATATAAAAACCGTTGAGCACTTTAATAGCTATAAGAAGCGATTCCCAACTATAAAGAAATGGATGATAGGAAGAGGACTCTTATCAAACCCGGCACTACTTGCACAAATAAAGGGCGAGACTTTTAATGAGTCGGCCTATAGAGAAAAACTGATCACAATGCATAATGAAATAGCAAAGGGTCACTTAGAATATGATAATGGAAGATCAGACTTTTTAAATAAAATGAAAGGGCAATGGTTCTACCTTAGTGAAACCTTTGAAGACACTCACAAAGTTTTTAAGAAGATTAAAAAGTCTAGAACTATTGAGCAATACGATGAAGCTATCGAATGGATATTTGAACAAGATATTTCTCTCAATGTCCTTAACGGGTAACAACTACCCCGAAGCAGTGCACAAGTTACCTCTCTAAACATAAGAACTATAATGTAATAGATATAAACTTATCATAAAGGGCCTTATGAAGAATTCATCTTTACTACTTATAGCAACAATTATTCTCATATCAGTAAATACTTTCGCAGACTTTACTGGGACATGGATAGGCTCTGGTGAAACCCAAAGACCAACACGTGAAGGTTCTTGCAAAGATGTTGAGATTAGATTGATTCAAACACAGAAGAAACTAACTCTTCGTGGAGGTCACTACAACTGTGATGGAATTAGCGCGGAATATCCTTACAGTGTCTTCTCTATTAGAGATGGAAAGCTATATGAAAGAGAAAAGTTTGTTGGAGAAATAACTGATAAGAAAATCAAACTTGTATCTCCAGCTGATGGATACGAATTAAACTTTAATCTCTATAAAGGAAAACTCTACTTAGTTGAATCTTGGATAGATGGAGACGATTACCTTATTATTGGAGCTGAGTTAACTAAATAGAGTCCACTTCACTCCAGCGATAAAACTTCTTATCTGCTAAGTCTAGGAGTTCCCTATCTTCTAGTGTATCACCATATGCATAGATTTTATTAAATTGTGAAAGATCGCAGTAGTCATTAACCTTATCGGCCTTAGCTTTTCCCGAGCAGTCCCCTCTCAGATATTTTCCTGTTAATAATCCATCTCTAACCTCGAGTTCAGCACAAATTAGTTCAAGACCATTTCGCGAACACCAGTCTTTCAAATATATATCTAGAGAAGCAGAAACAATAATGACTTTGTCTCCATTTTTTAAATGCTCTTTTATTCGAGTTTTTGCATTTTCTCTGATAACAGTATCAATATAGTTTACAGAAAAATCCCTCGCTTGAATTGATAAATCTTTAAAGCTACGTCCTGCAAGTCCAACTTTGACTATCTTTTGTCTTATCGTCGTTCCTTTAACAATTCCAACTTTATAACCAATAAGGTAAGGAAATAATTTAACTCTTCCTAAAAGAAGTGACTTCTTATCAAGTACAGAGAAGATAAACTTAGTGAAAGTATCTTCAGTAGTTATTGTTCCATCAAAATCAAAAAGTGCAAGATTCAAAGTAGAAGTCCTTTCTTATATTTAAATGATAAAGAAAAGATTATATATGAAGCTATGCCTTAGGGAAATACTTATTAAAAATTCTGATTAAATCATCTTGAGAGACAGGTTTACTTATAGATTCATTCATACCAGATTTTAAATATCTCTCAACTTCATCTTTCATTACTGATGCCGACAAAGACACAATTATCGGCTTCTTACTAAATTTCTCTCGTATTTTCTTAGTTGCTTCAACACCATCAAGCTTAGGCATATGATAGTCCATAAAAATCAAGTCATAAGAGTTAGCACTATTCATCTCTACTGCTTGCTTACCATTTTCTGCTAAATCAGCATCAATCCCAAGGTTTTTAAGAAATTTAAGAATAACAATTTGATTAATTTTATTATCTTCAGCTACAAGTACTTTACGTTCTTCAATATCAAAACTAGCAACTACATCAGGAGAAAAAGCATCATTCTCTCGTTCACGATTTGATTTTCTAACAACTATTGAAAAATCAAATACTGACCCTTCTCCTATATCACTAGTAAGACTGACACTACCTTGCATTAACTTTACAAGTTCTTTAATAATAGTAAGACCTAGTCCTGTACCACCATATTGCCTAGTCGTTGAAATATCTTCTTGAGTAAATGGCTCAAAGACTTTTTCAAAAGATTCAATAGGCATTCCTATACCTGTATCACTCACAGTAAAAATGATTCTTATGTACTCTCCGTTTACAGGTGTAACTGTATAAGAAATTGTTATTTTTCCATTCTTAGTAAATTTATTAGCATTACTTAAGAGATTATTAAAAATCTGCTTTATTCGGACACTATCTGCAGCAATATATAACTCCTCACTTTTAAGTGAAGTAAATATAATCTCATTATTGCGATTAACGTCATTCGCCTTTATAAGGTCAATAACATCTTTGATAGCATTATCTAAGCTAAAGGTAACTTCTTCCAAAGTAACCTTACCAGTTTCTAATTTTGTGATATCTAAAATATCATTTATTATTAAGAGAAGATCATTTCCTGACTTTCTAATAATATCCACAAGCTTTAAATTTTCTTTGTCTTCAATATGTTGAGATAGAATTTCAGACATTCCAAGAATACCATTCATAGGTGTTCTTATTTCATGACTCATATTTGCAAGAAACATAGATTTAGCATTATTAGCACGCACAAGTTCCTCTGTTCGACTTGTCACTTTCGACTCAAGCTCTTCATTTGATTCAAATAGAAGGGCCTTAGAGTTTTGTAGTTCTTCAACAAGTTTTTGTATTTTGGATTCTCGACCAGTAATAAGAAGTAAGAATGAACCGACAACACCACAAACAAAGAGACCACCGACTAGAACAAACCAAGTATACCAAGACTGCTGAGCTTTATAGTAATTTGGTTCCTGTGAAATAAATATTTCCCACTTTCGATTATTATAATTCATAAGAACCGACTTTGTTAAAAAGCCTGCTGTCTTTGTAACTTTACTGAGTTCTTTAAATGTCTTGTTCTCTTTATTAGAACTATATAAAACTGTAGATTGGTCTTTGTCAGTCCTGTCGATAATGAAAAACTCTAGTGAGCGTTTATCAATATTTTTAAAAGTAGCGTTAACAAGGCTATTAATATTAAAGACTCCTACCGTATAGCCAGTTATATTTTTTCTTCTTTCGTAAACAGTATCGATACGTGTTCCATTTCTATAAATGGGCAAGAATACGAGATGACCAACTTCCTTCTTCTTATCCTGAACAAGATTAATTGAAGCAGTTCCAACGGCATCGTTTATATCACGGGATTTTTCCAGGGCCTCTCTTCTTTTGATATTGGATGAAACGTCAAAGCCATGAACTTTCTTATTTCGATTATAAGGCTCTATATAGTCAACGATAACATAATGATCACGCTTCTTAGCCTCTATAACTTTACCGAACTTATTTCTTTCTAATACTCTGAAGTTATTAAAACCTGAATTTCTATTCTTTTTTATTAGTTTATTCTTATCTCTATGCAAGACAATTGGATTCCAAGATAGGGCCAATATTCCTGTATCTCGAGCGAGAATGTCACTTGTAAAATTTGAAAAATCTGCTCTTGTAACATGAGTTGAGCCTTTATATAAATTTGTAATTGAGCGAAGAGATTCTATATGTTGTCGAGCATTACTCTTGAACTGATTTTCAATATTCCTAACTCTCGTTTCAAAATTTTGTATTATTCTTTTTTCATCCCACTTTCTGGCATAGACAAAGAAAATAGTTATTAAACCAAAGAGAATAATGACTGGTAGTGCATAATTGAGACGACGCAATCTCCATAGTTCAATCTTATTAAAGAAGAATGTGAGAAATAGTGGTGCTGCTACGACTGATCCTATGGAATCACCAACCCACCAAGTGAATAAAGTGAAAATTGATGCCTGAAGCGGTACTATTCCAGATAATACAAGAGTTAAAACCCCTATGACTGAGCTTGCAATACAAGATATTGGTCCAGCAATAACGAAGAACCTGAATATACAGGCGCCATTATCAAGTTCCATCTTACTTTCATCTAGCTTGTTAATTATCCACGCACCAGAGAACGCCTGCAAACTAGCACCTGACGCTATCGACATTGCAATTAAAATAGCTCTTATAATTTCATCATTTGTAGAAAGATTTAATAGGTTTGGAATATTAACAAAGAATGAGCCAATTGCGACTCCAATTACTGCTACAGGACCAAAAACAATCGCCGAAGCAAGAGCAATCCCAGCAGCAGGCCATACGGCACTAGCAAAGCCAGGGGGTATCGCAAGTAATAACCCCATTCTTCCTGTTACAAAATAGAGTAATGCAATAAATAGAATAATAGCAAATTTGTTATTTTTCATGTGCCCTAATTATTAAAATATAGAGAACATATCGGAATTACATGAAATATGTTTAGCACTATTTCAATAAACCAGGTTTATTACTTTGAAGGAAGTAGTTCATCGAATTGCTCCCTTGTAAGAGTTAAAGGTGGAAAGTGTCGCCCCATGGCCGACTTCGCATTAAGATTAGCACCGTAAATCATATGTCCAAATACTCTTACATGTTCCTTAATAAAGTACTCTCTACTTGCTGTACTTAATGATTCAAGTTCATTTTCAAGCTCATCAATTTCAGCTCTCTTATCTTCAAGATCTTCTTTATGATTTTTAACTGATCTGTCATATTCTATTTTATATTCATTCTTAGATGGAATAACACGCTTAAGCCCATCCTTATAATCTTTGAGACTTTCGAGTACGTCATAGTGTCTATTACTACCTTCTTCAAGCTCGAGAAGTTCTTCTTCATAATCTTTTATTATTTGTAAGTATCTTGCATCTCGATCTTTAAAATAATTTTGTTTTCTACTATAAAATTCTTCAAAGTCCCCAAGCTCGTCATACTCTTTTTCTCTGAGCTGATACTGTCCTCTTTGGAAATCCAAGTCACTATTCATTTTGCTAATAAGCTTTCTTTTCTTTGCTTCTATAGACTGCTCAAGAAAGTGATCCGTATTTGCGCTAACTTTTTGCACAAGACCTTCGTCATAGATTTTATTCAGTACTTGTGATGACTTTATAAGTGACTCAGTATAATTTTGAATAGTAGTTATAGAGTTTGTTATTACTCCATGTTTATTCTGTCGATTTCTTGAAACCTCAGCTATCCCTGAAACAACGAGCCCTTTTCCAAAAGTAATGAAATCAGGTTCAAAGTCTTTAAAGTGTTCATAGGCAAAGAATTTTCCAGTTCTTCCACCACCCGTGAGAATCTCATCGGCAAATATTGGAATACTTAGTTCATCACACAGAATTCTTAACTCTTTAAGAAATTCTGGTCTATAGGTCTTTAGACCATGTCCGCCAGAGATGGTTTCGATAATTATCCCACCAACTTCTTTATAGCTCTCTACTTTGCTTCGAATATCATCAAGCGCAGCTTTTTCAATCTCTTCGAGACGCTTTACTTCTGCTACGTCTTTAGGATTAAAAGTATAAGTAGAAGGAGTCTTTAGTTTGTATTTATTTTTTTCAGGATTAGAAATAAGAACACTGCTAATCTCCTTCATCTTTCCTCGACCTCCACCATAGATATTATCAAAGAAGAGGATTTCACCATTTATAGACTTATCTCCACTTCTTCTTCTAGCCACTTGCGTAGCATATTCATAGAGATGATTATTCGAGTCTGTTCCTGTTAGAAAGAATTGGATGGCCTCAGTGTTTTGAGGAGCAAGCTTCTCCCATGATTTTTTAAATTCAGCTAAAGAGCCCACAGGATCGATTTGATCCTCCCCTGCAGCTGAGAGAGAGCTATTTTTAAGTAATTTTGTTAAGTAGCTACTTTCTGTAAAGGTAGGATCATCTTCATTGAGGAGACGCCACCCCCAGCCTGAATGAAAGTCAGCATATGAGTCTTCTCTTGCTTCTTCCTTTAAAAGCTTAAGAGTAAACTTAGAGGATTTCCCATAATAATTTTCTATCTCTTCATCATAGAAGTGATGCTTTATGATTTTCAGATTTTCAGATTTTTTAATTTCTACAATAAGATCATCAACAGTTCCTGTGCCATAAATCTTATGTAGCACTTCGATCATCTCACTTGAGTATAATGTGAGTCGCGGTCTTTCTTTAGTATAAATTGAAAAGATAACGTCAAGAATATCGAGATTACTGAATTCTAATTCTGTATCATATCCCATGAACCTCTTAAGGATTGAAAAACAGTTCTCACTACTTGCGCTGGCAAGTCCCCTGTGGCCATAATTTACTTCAACTCGTGAAGTAGAAATAACTCCAAAAAGTAGAATCGATAATAATAGTAATCGAGGAAATAGATTCATCCCCTACATATCGGTAAGTCACTGAGAATACTTGAGAAAAAGACTCTTAAAAATAATCCAATCACTTGTGTGCAATCAAATACTTAGAGGTTCTTTATTCTATCCACAAGCTCAGGATGGTCGATAAAGGGATTACGATTTCCCTGTATCTCCATGATCCTATCATTACGTTCTTGGTCTAGCGCTGTAACAGGGTCTTCTTTGTGCCATTTTCTAAGGAAGTACTCTTGAGTATCGTTAATCTTCTTATTGTATCTTGTCGCAAAGTAAAATAGTGCTCGAGCAATATTTCCTCTAAACTCTGCAGGGGGCTCATAGTAATCGTTTGAACTCCACGCCACATGAGCTGGTGTTTTTACCAAGACTCCAAGCCCAGCGTTCTTACATCTACCCTTGGCGGTGTAATAGCTATCAACTTCACCGAAGTTAAAATGCCCTCTAAGGTGGTTAGCACTCGAATTAACCACAAAGAGGTGGTGAAGATCGCCTTTTTGTAATGGCTTATCAAACTCATTGCTAAACTTACTCTGAGGCCATGAGTGCTCAATATTTGTCTTACTTCCTCTAGGCATAGAAGTAGGCCCAGCATTATTAAAGACCTTCTTTTCACAGTAAATATCTTCAACGAAGTATCGATCGTTATCATCTTTCTCAAGGTAGATATTAGTATAGAGGTACTTTCTAGCATCTTTATAAGTATTAAAAGTATGCGACTTACTTGCTATAATCTGAAGTTCTGTCTTTAGTTCTCCATCTTTTATCTGGCCATTAATTAGGTCGATATCATCTTGAGAATAGTATGAGTTAGCACTTACCGCACTCATAATCATAGACAAAAACAAAGTAGCTAAAAGTATCTTCATAAATTATTCCTCAATCTCCCAACCGATTTTTTCTAAGAACTCATCATAGGTCCCATCAAAGAACTCAGCTCTTCCCTTGTGGAAAATAACAAGTTTATTAGCAATTGCTCTAAGCATAAGCTCGGAATGGGTTACCACAACAACAGCACCACCAAAGTTACCGATTTCAGAAGTTAGCGCCTCAATTGATTCCATATCGAGATGGTTTGTAGGTTCATCTAATAAGAGAATATTTGATTTGTGGGCCAATATCTTACCTAACATTACTCTACTCTTTTCCCCACCAGACAAGACAGAGATCTTCTTCTTTGCAAGATCTCCTTCAAACATCATGGTTCCACAAATTTTTCTTGCTTGGGCAAAAGTAAGATCAGGATTACTTTCCGTGATCTCATCTTGAATAGTATTATCACTACTTAGTCTTTCAATATTTGTTTGACCAAAATGTCCCATGGACATAGAGGGATGACCAGTTGTTGAACCAGTCCTTGCCTTTAACTCTCCGGCAATGACATTGAGAAGAGTTGATTTCCCCTTACCGTTTTTACCTATTATCCCTATTCGATCATCACGACCAATAGTAAGTGATAAGTTTGAGAAGAGGTCTTCTTCAGCAAGCCCTGAGTAAGAAAAACTTAAGTCATTGGCCTCTAGTATGACTTTTCCTGGACACTTCATATAGTTGAACTTAAACCCTAGAGTATTCTCATCGCTTAGCTTCTCAAGAGTATCCATTTTTTCAATTTGCTTAGCTCTTGATTGTGCCTGAGCAGCCTTAGATGCTTTAGCACCAAAACGATCAACAAAGCCTTGAAGCTCCTTCTTTTTCTTTTCTTGGTTTAATCTTGTTTGTTCATACATCTCATCACTGATTAAAACCTGCTCATAGAATTTAGATGTATTACCCTGATACTTACGAAGTCTCTTTCGAGAAAGACCTGCTGTATGGGTAGTAATTGAATCCATAAAGTCTCTATCATGGGTAATGAGTAGGACTTCACCCTTAAATGACTTCAGAAAGCCTCTAAGCCATCGCAAAGAAACAATATCGAGGTAGTTTGTAGGCTCATCTAAGAGTAAGAGGTTTGGGTTTTGAACAAGTGCTTTTGTTAGGTTTATTCGAACCTGGTATCCACCAGAAAAACTATAGGGATCTTTTTCCAAGTCTTCTTCTGAAAACCCAAGACCAAAGAGAATCCTCTCGGCCTTCCACCAGTCATATTGCTCATCCTCAGAGAGGACTTGGCAACATTCTTCTAATACCGTAGGTTTAGTGAAGTTGATATGCTGGTCAAGAGCTCCAATTTTATAGCCTTTTGGAACTTTTATTTCACCACTATCAGCAGTTAGCTCCCCTAGAATAATCTTAAAAAGTGTCGACTTCCCAGAACCATTTCGCCCAACAAAACCAATACGTTCGCCCTTTCCGATCAGAAGATCTAAGTCATCAAAGAGAACTTGAACACCAAAGTGCATAGAAATATTATTTAGTTGGATCATTGTATTCCATGTATATATAAAGTTAAGAAGGATATATTAAGTACTTCTACTGTATTACGGCCAATACGCCAATCTGCATTTTAAAAGCCTTACTTAATTTCACTTAAAGTAACTTAGATTGACTCCCATTCGGCCAGATGCTAAATCAAGGAATGACTTATAAAATTCCAGAACAACCAGAAAATTCATTTCGTATAACTATAGAACTAGAGACGGCAGAGTCTCGACTAGACACAGTTCTTCTTGATGCCCTTAATAAGCAAACAGAGAATGAGTCTATGCAACAGATGTCAAAAACTAAGCTAAAGAAGTTATTTGTTGAAAAGCAGATATTGATAAAAGGACAGAGCGCTAAGGCAAAGTCCCCTCTTAATAGCGGAACTACATTTGTAGATATTCTTTTATAATTTTATGCTGTCCATTCATCTGGATTAGCAGCGGCCTTTAAAAAGAAATCAATCATAAGAAAATGTCTCCTCATTGCACGATTAAATCGATGATCCTTTATAGGGTTAAAGAGTCCTAATTTAGAGAAAAGTTGCAAAGGATTCTTTTTTAACCAAATCCAAGATCCCATTTCCAAAGTAAGAGGAAGATAGTTCATTGTAGGATGATGTTCTTTTTTATGAAAATATAAGTAGTCCCAAAGGTCACCATGGGTAGTGTAATGATCTGATTGTGGCTCAACTTTATAAATATGGTGAGGTAAAGTTCTATCTAGTAGTGACTCTATTCTTTTTAAATTATCGATCCCGTCAAACTTCTTCTTTGAGCAAGCATATGGATACCAAAGACGATCTTTAAAACCAAAACCCGAGTGAAAATCTATACTAATTGCATTCTTAGAATTGATAACATTATCTTTTACAAAATCACACATGAGCTGTGATTCTTTTTCCATTTGATTTGTATCTCCCCTATACCAAGGGATCTTTGAACTAATAAGTTGGCCTCCTAAAATAGGAAACACTTTTTCTTTCGATGATATTGGAGAATTACGCATGAGATCTACGCCATTCCCATTAGATCGACGAAAATTCTTAAACCCAACCGGATTTACTATTGGAATAGAAACAAGTCGAACCTTCTCAAACAGAGCAGCAAAGTTCTTATCCCAATGTAGTCGTTCAATGACATAATTTAAGTAAGCAATAACAACATGCGAGCCAATCTGTTCAAGACCATGTACACCGCCAAAAAGAGCAAGAACTGGAACCTCAGGATCTTTTGGACCAATTGAAAAACTATGAATATCATATGACTTGTTTTTAAATTTAACAGAATCTAAAACTTCATGATCTACGATATCAGGAGATCTTTTGACTAATTCTTCAATAAACTCAAATTCATTTTTTAATAGGTTCATTAATATACGATAACATAACAGATCCAAGTATTCTTCATAGAGCAATCTTTATAACCAAGTTTTAAAAGCGTACTATTTATCTATGGTTACCTGTTAAATGTCCCGTATCCGTTCTAATCACCCCCTAACTTAAGGCGATATCTTTAGAGATTTCAAATGTGTCGAAAGAAGTATAATATTAGATATACAAATAATTTTAACAGGTTTAAATCGTGCCAGAACTACCCGAAGTCGAAACAATCAAAAAGCAAATAGCGCCAAAACTACCAATAAAAGTAGAAAAGGTGATTCTATCTAATGTCAGTGATTCAATAGTTAAGACTAAGGACTACCCTCTTAAGTCTTTTACGATTGAGAAGATAGAACGCCAGGGAAAGGTTCTTAGGTTTTATCTGGATGATGGAAGAAGAATTATTTCAGGGCTTGGTATGTCTGGTAGTTGGCGTATTTCTAATAATCCGATTGGCGAAAAACATACTCACGTTATTTTTTCGGGAACTAATAGTGATGGTGATATTCATCTTGGCTATATTGATCCAAGACGTTTTGGAGTTATGCACTTCTTTAATATTGAAAATGAAGCTGATTGGCTGACACGACTTGGGCCGGATGTCTCAAAGCCAGAATTTAATGTCGACTACCTTTTAAAGTTAAAAAAAGAAAAGCCTAATAAAGTTATTAAACCATTTCTTCTGGAGCAGCAATTCTTTGCTGGTGTTGGAAACTATATGGCGTCTGAATTCTGTGCTCATGCAGGGATTCGACCTACCCGTAGAATGAAAACTCTTTCCAAGGCAGATCTTGAGAGACTGCTTGAAGCAACTAAAGTCGTTTTAAGTGGAACTATCTCAAATGGAGGGACAACTTTTTCAGGCGGTTATCAGGACGCTTATGGAGATAAAGGAGAAGGTGTACAGAACCTTGTGGTCTTCTATCAAAAGACCTGTGGTCTCTGCGGCCAAGAAACAGTTAAGAAAGTCACTCTCGCGCAACGTGGAACTTATTATTGTCCTCACTGCCAAAAATAGTGATGCCGCCTTTAAAATTAGCTAATTTTGTCCCATAATAGATATATGCCTAAATTTGGAATGCTGGCCATTCTTATAACCCTTACTTGTGCAAAACTATCCTTTGCAGACAATATCACTTTAGGTACTTCTAATGCGCCTCCTTACATGATCAAGGAAAGTGACTCAGGGATAGATATAGAGATTGCAAAAACAGTTCTTGAGAAAATGGGACATAAAGTAACTATCAAATACTTCTCTCTACATCGTGCAAAAACAGAGTTAGAAGAGAAGAAGATCGATGCCATGGTGCCACTCTTTAGTTCTGCAGAAAGTGACAAAATCCATGTCTCTGACTCACATGTTCTCTATCGCCCAACCGCTTTCTCTATAAAAGGAAAACAGCTTGAAGTTAATTCACTTCAAGACCTCAAAAAATATCGTGTCATGACATTTCAAGGCGCTAAAGGTTACTTCGGACCAGAATTTCAAGAAATTGCAAATCAAGCAAAGTCTTATAAAGAGCACTTTGATATGACTAAGCTAGTCATGCTTCTCTATAGACAAAGAACGGATATAGTTCTCTTAGACTATAATATTTTTCACTACTACCTTAAAGATATTAACTTTAAAAAGAAGGTCGATATCCTAGAAGTTCACGAAATCTTACCTAGGGTTCCGGCCGTTGTAGGATTTAATAATAAGAAGTTACGTGACCAGTTTAATGAAGAGCTAAAGAAGCTTTATGATGACGGTACGCAACGTAGCATTATCAATAAGTACATCAAGTAATTTCAATTCTTTAAGCACTGCGCCTTTCCACTATCATTCAAAATTATCTATACTTTTTGTTTCCGCAATTTTTAATCCTAATGGAGTATATATGAATAAAGTAGAATTTCCCAAAGATACAATCCAATGTCCTAACCTTATCGGTGGTGAATGGACTATGGGTAAAGGCGACAAGATTGAAGTCTTTACTCCTTATAACGGAAGCGTTGTAGGTTTAACTTCGGCAGCTACAAAAGAAGAAGTAACTGTTGCAATCTCAAAAGCAAATGAAGCTGCTAAGAAATGGAAAGCAACACCTCTTAAAGAAAGAACACAAACAATGTTCCGTTTTAGAGACATCCTTATAAGAGATATTGATACTATCGCTAATACAATTTCTCTAGAAAGTGGAAAGACACTCCCTGAGTCTAGAGCTGGTGTTATGAAAGGACTTGAAGTTCTTGAGTTCGCTCTTTCTCTTCAAAACCTTGATGGTGGTGGAAAGATGGAAGTATCACGTGGTGTCCACTGCGAATACAGAAGAGAGCCACTTGGTGTTGTTGCTTCAATCACACCATTTAACTTTCCAGCGATGGTTCCAATGTGGACTATTCCAATTGCAATCACTCTTGGTAATGCATATGTGTGGAAGCCATCTGAAAAGACACCACTTACGGCAACTCTAATCGGAAAATCTTTATTAGAGGCAGGACTTCCAGCAGGTGTTCTAACTATCCTTAACGGACAAGTAGAAACTGTTAATGAAATTATAGACAACGACGCTGTTAAAGCGGTTGGGTTTGTTGGTTCATCTAAGATTGCAAAACTTGTATACCAAAGAGCTACTTCACACGGAAAGCGTGCGCTATGCCTAGGTGGAGCTAAGAACCATATTGTTCTTCTTCCAGATGCTGATCCAGAAATGGCAGGTGCAGGAATTGCAGATTCTTTTACAGGATGTGCAGGACAAAGATGTATGGCAGCTTCAGTACTTCTAGCGGTTGGTGAAGTTGATAAACAAATTTCTAAAATTGTTGAAAGAGCACAAAGCACTACGATCGGAACGAAGATGGGTGCCATCATCACAAAAGAGCAAGTTGAGTTCTTAAACAAAGCAATTGATGCTGCTGTTGCTGATGGAGCGAAGCTTCTACTTGATGGAAGAGGAATGAAGCCAGAAGGGAATCACGAGGGTGGATACTGGCTAGGGCCAACAATTCTTGATGGTGTAAAGCCAGGAACACAAGCTGCTATTACAGAGTTATTTGGACCTGTAATCAGTATCGTAAGATGTTCTAACCTTTCAGAAGCTCTAGAAATTGAAAATACAAATGAATATGGAAACGCTGCAAGTGTTTTCACAAATAACGGTGCTCTTGCTGAAATCGTTTCACAAAACGCAAGTGCAGGTATGGTCGGTGTAAATATCGGTGTTCCTGTTCCAAGAGAGCCATTTAGTTTTGGTGGTATCAATGAATCAAAATTTGGTTACGGAGATATTACAGGTGCAAACTCATTGAACTTCTGGTCTGACATCAAGAAAGTTACTACTAAGTGGCAGATGCAAAACGATCACAACTGGATGAGCTAATAAAACATTTTTGAGAGAGATGGAGAAAATATGACAAAAGAAGAAATCAAAAACATGAAGTTTGAAAGAGCAAGTCACGTTGTTCTTACTTCACACATTAATCAGATTTTTAAAGAATCTATCCCAGTAAATTGGGGTGAAAAAGATCCTAAAAAAAGAGGACCTGTTATTGCAACTATTTCTGAAAAAGAAAATAGAAATGCAATCGGTTCACACAGTGGTTCTTATACAGTATATCGTGCCCTATCAATTGCTAAAGGTGACTTTCCAGCTGATCATAAGCCAGACCTAGAAAATACTCATGCAACATCAATGATTGGTCCACATGATTCATGGAAAAACTCTGACTCCCTTGTTTCAATTGATCCATGGGGTGGACATGTCCAAGATATCTTTAAAGAAGAGATTAAGTCTGGATTAAATATCAAGCCAACTATTGCAGTTACACAAGCGAGACTTCAATTACCAGAAATCTATGATGCTATCGAAAAAGGTCGTCTAAAGCCTGATGGAAAGATCATTACAGAAAATGGTGATGTGGCAGTTACAAAAGTTGCCCTAGAACCAGTTTGGTATCTACCAGGAATCGCCAAAAGACTTAAAGTTTCTGAAGGTGAACTAAGAAAGATTCTATTTAATGAAACTGGAGGAATGTTTCCAGAGTTAGTTACAAGACCAGATCTTAAAGTACTACTACCACCAATTGGTTCTTCAACGGCCTATGTATTTGGTGACGTAAATAAATTAGCAGACCCAAGTGTTGAGCTTTCATGTCGTGTACATGATGAGTGTAATGGATCAGATGTATTTGGTTCAGATATCTGTACATGTCGCCCATACCTTACTTATGGAATTGAGCATGCTGCTAAAACAGCACAAAATGGTGGTGTTGGACTTGTTGTCTACTTTAGAAAAGAAGGACGTGCACTAGGTGAAGTAACAAAATTCCTAGTCTATAACGCAAGAAAGAGACAAGAAGGTGGAGATTCTGCTGCAAACTACTTTAAGAGAACAGAATGTGTTGCAGGTGTTGAAGACGCTCGTTTCCAAGAGTTAATGCCAGATATTCTTCACTACTTTGGTGTTAAGAAAATCCACAACCTTCATTCAATGTCTAACATGAAATACGATGCAATCGTAGGAAGTGGTATTGAAGTTGTTAACAGAATTTCTATTCCAGATGAACTAATCCCAGGGGATGCAAACGTAGAAATGGAAGCTAAGAAAGCTGCTGGTTACTACACTGAAGGAGACATTAAAGACACTTCAGACCTTAAAGATGTTCAAGGTAGAAAGTTAGAAGAATAAGAAATTAGGAAATATTATATGAATGAACAAATCACATACCTTCTAAGTGCAGCAGCTATTCGTGAAAGAACGAATAAGCTCTACGAACTTACTAAAGAAGGAAAAACAAATTTTGAACTCCATGAAGAAAAACTTCCAGAAGTAGCTTCATATGTTCTTGATGTTATAAAAGACAACTACCCTACTCTTGAAATTCCATTTCATTCAAGATGGGGACACTTTCAAGTTGGAAGTATAGATAGAAATAGTAAGCTTGATGAAAAGTTAAGCTCTGTTGATCCGATTGAAAAAGCCAGAACTAAGCTTGATCTTGTTATCACTTCAGTTCTACTTGATGCTGGAGCTGGTCCAACTTGGTCATTTGACGAAGATGGTACAAAGTTTAATCGCTCAGAAGGGCTTGGGGTTGCAAGTTGGCATATGTTTATGAATGGTGCCTTTAGCTCTAGTGACGCTCTTAAAGCTGATGCTACAACACTTCAATCAATTACTGGTTCTGATATTGAAAAAGCATTTCAAGTAAGTGATTCAAATCCTCTTGTAGGAGTTGATGGTAGAGCAAGTCTACTTTGTGCTCTTGGAAAATGTATTGCTAGCAAACCAGAAGTCTTTAAAGACGGAAGACCTGGAAATATCATTGACCATATGATCGCAACGAAGGGAATGAAGTTTGAAGCTGAAGATCTACTTAAAGCTGTTCTTTACAACTTTGGAGACATTTGGCCTTCAAGAATAAATGTAGACGGAATAAACCTTGGAGATGTTTGGAATCATCCTCTTCTCGGTGAAAAAGACGACCTAAACTCTCTTGTTCCTTTTCACAAACTATCTCAGTGGCTTACTTACTCATTAGTTGAGCCAATTGAAGAAGCTGGCGTTGTCGTACACTCTGCAAGTAAAATGACAGGATTAGCTGAATATAGAAATGGTGGTCTACTTATAGACACTGGTCTTATTTCTCTTAGAGATAACTCTTTAATGGATGTAGCTCATAAGCCAGATAGTAATGTCATTATTGAATGGCGTGCTCTTACTATCGTTATGCTAGATAAAATCGCTGACATTGTTAGAGATACTCTTGGATTTAGCAATGAAGACTTTCCTCTTGCAAAAGTTTTAGAAGGTGGAACTTGGTGGGCCGGAAGAAAGGCCGCAAAAGCAAAGAGAGAAGACTCTTCGCCTCCGCTTAAACTCGACAGTGATGGTACAGTTTTTTAATTAATTAGTTTTTTAAGGTAGTAATTATGACAAAGAAATATACAGAAGTTAAACATCCAGTTCTTCAACACAAACTGTCGATGTTAAGAAATAAAGATACGAACTCTATTGGTTTTAGAGGACTAATGAATGAGCTAGGGAAATTCCTAGCTTATGAATACTCTAAGAACCTAAAGACTGAAAACTTTGATATTGAAACTCCGCTTGCTAAAACAAAGGGAGTTAGACCGACTCAGTACCCAACAATAGTAAGTATTATGAGAGCTGGTAACGGAATGATTGAAGGTGTTTTAGAAACTCTTCCGTTTTCATCGGCGGGTCATATTGGAATCTATAGAGATAAATTCATCAATAATACTGTTGAATACTATTTCAAACTTCCATCTGGAAGCAAGGGAAGAGACCTTCTTCTTATAGATCCGATGCTTGCAACTGGTGATACTGCAATTGCTACAATTGATAGATTAAAGCAATACGAAGTTGGAAAGATAACAATGATGTGTGTTCTTGCAAGTCCACAAGGGATTGAGAGACTTCACCATTTTCATCCAGATGTAGAAATTCTATGTCTTAGTAAAGAAGAAGGTTTAAACGAACAAGGTTATCTCCTTCCTGGTATCGGTGATGCTGGAGACAGACTCTATAACACGAAGTAGGTCTTATGAACGATACACTAATAATTGGAGTTGCGGGTGGAAGTGGTTCAGGAAAAACTACTTTTGCCTCACGTTTACAGGATTTGATTGGCCCTGAGAACTGTGGAGTTGTCGGACAAGATAGCTACTATATCGACCAATCGAATCGTTTTGACCATGATGGTGGATCGGTTAATTTTGATCACCCAAATTCCCTCGACTTTAACCTTATGGGAGAGCACCTCTCATATATAAAGCAAGGGCAGGATATAGAAATACCTATTTATGATTTTGCGACTCATTCGAGAAAGGAAGAGACCCTTCTCTTTACTCCAAAAAGAATCGTATTCGTTGATGGTATTTTAATCTTTTCACAAGATCCTGTTTTAGCACAGCTCGACCATAAACTCTTTATCGATTGTCCAGAAGACTTGAGATTTAGCAGACGACTTAATAGAGATGTCAAAGAGAGAGGAAGAACTCCAGAAGGAGTTCAAAACCAATTTCTTAAACAAGTTAAGCCAATGCATGATGAATTTGTAGAACCTTCAAAGAATCATGCTTGTGACATTGTCA
This sequence comes from Bacteriovorax sp. MedPE-SWde, assembly GCA_001874305.1. Taxonomy (GTDB): domain Bacteria; phylum Bdellovibrionota; class Bacteriovoracia; order Bacteriovoracales; family Bacteriovoracaceae; genus Halobacteriovorax_A. The sequence continues at coordinate 292,997 of MPCU01000002.1, forward strand.
CGGTTGATGACTTTGATGAAAAGCTAAAGAAATGGGCAGATTTAATTTCACAAAAATTTCTATAATATAAAAGAGCTTCGTATGAAGCTCTTTTTGATTCAATAACAAGGAAAACAAATTGTCACAAGAATCACCTATAATTGCCCTATGGCAACACTTCACATATAAAAGAGCAAAAGTTATTGAAGCATCTCTATATTCAATTTTAAATAAGATCTTCGATATTGCTCCTCCTCTACTTATTGGTCTAGCGGTAGATACAGTAGTTAAGAAAGAGAATTCCTTTATTGCTGATTACGGTGTTACAAATCACCTCCATCAGATGTATCTTCTAGGTTTTCTTACTTTTATCATTTGGGCACTTGAATCATTCTTTGAGTTTCTCTTAAAAGTAAGATGGCGCCATATTGCTCAAGAGGTTCAACATTCATTAAGAATGGAAACCTACGAGCATCTACAAAATCTCCACATGTCATTTTTTGAGAATCAAAATACTGGAAACCTGACAACAGTTATGAATGATGATGTCAATCAACTGGAGAGATTCTTAGATGTTGGAGCAAATGAAGTTATCCAACTACTCACAACGGTAATTTCAATCGGGACGATTTTCTTCTATATATCACCTACTATTGCATCTCTATCTTTTCTGCCTGTGCCATTTATCCTCTGGGGCTCTTTCTACTTTCAAAGAAGGATTGCTCCTCGCTATATTGGAGTAAGAGAAGAGGCAGGAATGCTTGCAAGTATGCTAGTAAATAACCTTGCAGGAATGGCAACGATCAAATCCTATGTTGCCCAGGCCTTTGAAAGAACTCGTTTAGATAAGCAAAGTTCTGCTTATGCTCTATCTAATAAGAAAGCAATTGTACTTTCATCATCATTCTCACCTCTTATTCGAATGGTTGTTCTTTGCGGTTTCCTCTTCGCACTAGTTCTAGGTGGTATTCATGTATTTGAAGGAAAACTCGAAGTTGGGTCCTACTCAGTTCTTATCTTCTTAGTCCAAAGGCTACTATGGCCTCTCACAAGACTTGGTGAAACCTTTGATCTCTATCAAAGAGCAATGGCCTCAACAAATAGAGTAATGGATCTCTTAAAGACTGAAGTTAAAATTAATGACGGAAGTAAAACTCTTGAAGAAGCAGGCTTTAAAGGAGCAGTCTCTTTTAATAATGTCTCCTTTTCATATGACAACGGTGCAAATGTTCTCAAAAATATTAATCTCGAGATATCACCAGGTAAAACGGTTGCCCTAGTTGGAACAACAGGATCAGGAAAAAGTACTATCCTAAAGCTACTTCTTAGGTTCTACGACATTACTGACGGCGAAATACTAATTGATGGCCACAATATAAAAGATCTCGCACAAGATAACCTAAGATCTCTTCTAGGCTTTGTTTCTCAAGATACATACCTCTTTCATGGAACGGTTCTAGAAAATATTCTCTATGGAAGTTTTGATAAGAATAGAGATGATGTAATCGAGGCCGCAAAAATGGCTGAGGCCCATGACTTCATAATGTCACTGCCTGACGGTTACAATACGATCGTTGGCGAGAGAGGGCAAAAGCTTTCAGGTGGTCAAAGGCAGAGGATCTCAATATCAAGAGCTCTTATTAAGAATCCTCACCTCTTTATCTTTGATGAAGCGACAAGTGCAGTCGACAATGAAACTGAAGCTGCGATTCAGAGATCTCTTGAGAAAATAACTAAAGAGAGAACCACAATTATGGTTGCCCATAGGCTTTCAACTATTAAGCACGCCGATATGATCTATGTACTAGAAAATGGTGAAGTATTAGAGAGTGGAAACCATCAAGAGCTGGTTAGTAAAAACGGAATGTACAAAGCTCTATGGCAGGTACAGACTGGATCATTATCTAATAATTAGATAGGATAAACAATTACATTATAATTTACAGTGACACTCTCCTATCCTATATTCCGTCTAACTTAACGAGATGACATAGAGATAGGAGAGATCATGAAGGCATTACTAATAACACTAATTACATTTTCAGCAATAGCTAGTGACGTATGTGGGACAAGCTCTCTATATAAATTAAGAAACGAATCAGACTATAAAGAAGTTCATGCCTCGAAGGTATTATTCACAGAAAAAGAATTCAATAAAGTTCCTGAGCTAAATGACGGTTTTGAATATGAAAGCTGTAAAGAAGCAATTAAGCGTGTTGACCTAAAGCACAAAGTAACAGGTGAATTCGTATCACTCTTTTACACAATTGAAGATGAATGTGATGGTGGAAACTCATACGGTGCTGTAATGAACACTGACGGTGAGTTCTTCGCAACTATCCAAGATAGCTATATTGAGTGTAACTAAGATCTCGTAGCTCTTAGACTAGAATAAGAATTTCAAACTGGAGTAAACAGCATCGTTTGCACGGTATGCGGCCCAATAAGAAGTATCCTCAGGTGATTTTATAAGCTCCATACCTACATTGAACGATGCTCTATTGAACATACTGTAGTTTACTTCAGCTTTTAAAATATTATCACGTCTTTCGATATCATACTTCATATCGATCATAACATTGAAGAAGTCATCAAAGTAATAACGAACTCTACCACCAACAGCTCTTTTCCACTTAACAGTCTCTGAGTAGAAATCATCACTCCCACGATCATTATCTGTTACATTGTGAATGTAGTTTACAGAAAGCATGTATGAGCCTCTGTTTAAATTTGCTGATGTATGAAAATAACTCTCTTTATCGTAAGCAGGCTTAATTGAGAAATACTCAGATTCAAAAACCTTATTATTTTGTTTAAGTGTTCCAAGGTCTAGAATGTCGAAGTCTTTTCCAAGTTTAGCATTTGGGTCATTCACATCAAATCCAGCAACCATTCTTACAGAACCAAATCTTTGTCTATACTGAAGTCCATAAACTGCATGATGATTTACAATTGGGTTTGCTACAACTTCTACTCTTGATAAATCTTCGGCCATATAGGCTTCAGCATTCATTCTAATATTACCTTCTGGCTTGTATAGAAAGTAAGCTGAGACTTCACTTCTATCTTTATCCCAAGCATAAGCAAGTCTTGCTCCAAGGGACTTCTTTAGAAGAATGTCTCGTGCAATATCTGGATCATTTAATGAAAAGTGTAATGGAATCTCTTGTCCTTCAATTACTGTTGCCTCAGGTGGAGATCTTACCCACTCAGAGTTACTGCTAACTTTTCCATCTTTTATTTCTACAGCTGGGTTTAGAGAAGGTACGTTTAAATAAGAGAAGAAGAAAGACGCTGTTACGTTCGTAGACAGTCTCTTGTCATACTGAACTCCGACTAAGCCTTCTTTTTTCTCACCAAGAAGATAGAACCCTTGATTTGAGTTTATATTTGAGAGTAGCCAGTACTCTTCGTTCTCATTCCAATTTAAAACTTGCCTACCAACACTTAGTCTACTTTCTCTATCCGTCCACTCCATATAGGCCTCAGGAACAGAGAAATTAAACTTATTTTCATTATTAACATATAGTCTAAAGTCTCCATCAATATGAGACTTTGAATTTAATAGTTCACCATCGGCCACAACACTAATTGCTGTCCAATCGTCGAATTGAGTTTGCTTCTCAGGACTGTTTAATCTTTGAAATTTCTCATATGAAAAATTACCTGTAATTTCGGCCGCTTGTATTTGAATTGGACCTGCTAAGATCGCAAGAATAGTAAGTAAATTAGATATTTTCATAAGCCCATTTAAGCAAAAGAAACACGATATTGAAAGTTTTATTAACGCACCGTGTAATTATGACCCACACAGGGCTTTATCCTTTCCAATTTGCCATAATTTTCCTAAACTCTATAGTGTTAACTAATAAATTTACCGGAGACCAACATAACGTGTTGAAATTGCAGTCAGTCTTAACATTTATCCTACTTTCGCTGATGATCACATCTTGTGGTTACCTCGGTGACGCTCCTGTAAAGGATTCTAGGATATTCGTTTCTGACGATTTGGCCGCTGGTTGTAAGATTGATACTGACAGAATCAAGAATATCTTCGAAGAAATCATTAAAAGAGACCTTGAGTGTGTAAAAACTCAACTAGATAAGTTTAAATTCGTAAGAAGTGTTGATCCAAACATCTTAACTGAAGCAGATATCCAAAGATTTGTAAGAAAGTTCTTTGATGACTCTGACGATGTCATTGATGGTCTAAACCTTTTATTCCAACTTAATACTCTTCTACTAAGAGACGAGCCAGGTGTAATGACACGTGGGAATATTGAGCCTTTCTTTGACTTACTTATTATCGTAAACCGCGATGCAGTTGAAATGATCGACATCATGGACCTTATGAAAGATGAAAAGGACAAAGAGGTCTTTTGGAAGCTTCGTGCAAGACTAGAAAAAGTAATAAAGAGATTTGCAGATAGTATTAATGGTATTGTTGCTAGCCGTGGAGGTTCAGCACAGAGTATTAATATTGAAGATCTTATTCTTCAGCTAACTAAAGACCTTGATGATTTTGAACTAGGAAGAGAGCTTCTTAACTCAATACTCTTTGTTAAAAAGTTATTTCTTGGTGGTTCAAGAGAGTTTATCAATACGACAGAAATTTCAAGACTATTTAAGTTATTCCCAGTTTTTGGAATGAATGTATTTGATGTTTTCCTTCTTAAAGAAGAAGTATTTGAAAAAGAAACTGAATACTATGAGCATATCGCAGATAATCTTGAGTTACTAAAGTATCATATCTTTGAGCACCAAAATGAAGAGATTATCCTAAGTATTACTGACCTTGATAGAATCATCGATCAATTTGTTAAAGATGAGAAGGAATCAACTCTTCTTAGTATCTTTAGCGATGCAGAAGATACAGCTGATGAGCTTAAAAAGATTATAAGAAGTTTTAAAAGAGATCTTGTAGGTGGAAACCCAGAGACTTTTACATATCGTGATGTTGAAGTATCACTTGCCTTCCTTAACCTAGGGATAAGATCATTTGAAAAGATTTCGAACCTAACAGATATCCTTGATGGTATAAAAGATAAGACCCTAGAAGAAAAGCTCGTTATTAAGAGAACATTTCTTACTAGCTTCAATGAGCTTTCTCAAAAGGCAAAAGAGCTAATCGAAGGTAACCAAGACATCCCTACAGAGATGAAACTTCTAAAGTTTATCCAATCTCTTGCAGAGGATACTGACCTCATTAATATTGACCCACAACTACTTAACTCTATGTTCTCAATTAAGGTTGCGACAGTAGGTGGAAAAAGAGAGACAGTAACAATGTCTGAGTTACTCAAGGCACTAGATAGAGCTGAAGACTTTGCAAAGCTCTACTATGACCTTCAGTACCTTAGTGAAGACTACTTTGACCTGTCGGACAAAGTTAAATTCTCATTCTTTGAACTTCAAATTGAGGGTCTCAAAGGACTTCTTCTTGAAGATTCAGAAGTTGAGAATGTTATCACGGTGGCAGACGTTAATATCATCATTGATCAATTCTTTAACGAGACAGATGAAGATAGAGAAAAGGCAGTTCAACTTAAGGCCTTCTTACTAAACTTTAAAGATAATGTTCTTTCTACAGATAAAGATCACTTTAACTTCTCAGAGTTACAAGCAACTGTTGACTTTGCTCTTCTAGGGTTTAAAGCGCTTGTATTTACAACTTTCCATGAAGATCTAAAAAAGAAGGTTGATGCAGGTGAAGAAGATAAGAGAATCGCAAAAATTAAGTATCAGCAAGAATTTGCAAAACTTATCGCATTCCTTAAAACAATACTTGATAATGACAAATTCTTAGAAAAAGAAATTGATCTCTATAACTTTGTAGATGAGCTTAGAAATTCGACATTAGTATTAGATGTTGAAGTAGACCTTATCCTTTCAGGACTAAACTTTAAGTCACTAGTACTTGGTGGTGAAAACAATACTCTTAGAAAAGAAGAGCTACTCTATACAGTTTCAGTATCGTCTAAGATTTCTTCGATGCTATTTGACCTTACTTTTAATGAGCTCGACAAACTAGAGCCTAAGAAAGAACTATTCAAACTTATCCTTGATAATCTCCACAATGCTAGAGATATCATGCCACCGACATATGGTAAGAAAGTATTCTTCAATGTTAAAGATGGTTTAAAATTTGGTGATGAGCTTATCAAATTTATTAATAAGAAATCAGAGAACCCAAAAGATGAATCTGAATTGGTTATGCCAAGTAACTTTAAGAGAACAGTTATAGACTTCTCTGAGAGATACCTAGACCCAACAGGAAGAGCTAACCTATCTTATGGATCACCTTGTCGTCCAGACCCTGCTAATCCAGGAAAGTACATCTGCTCACAAGAAGATCCACCAAATAGTGAAGAAATTGACCTTGAGGTCACTAGTGTTAACTTCAATAAACTTTTAGATATTGCAGATGGTGCAATTCAAGCTCTATATTTTGGTGAAGTAACTTTTGACCACTTCGAAGAAAAACTACTTGATCCGAAGCCAGTAAAAATAGACTTCTACCCTAACCTACCAGAATATGCTGATATTGATGATAAGCATATGATTGGTCTTAAGAAGTCTTTCTCACATATTGCTTATAAGTTTAGATACTTTAGAAATGGTGATAACTACTCGACGTATCAGAGAAATATCATTAGAAATAGAGAAGGTTTCACTTCACTTGTTCTCATGAGACACGTTCTTGTTCATGCTCTCTACGCTTATGGCCCAGAAGGTTTCACAGGAGACCCTACAACGGCCAAGGGAATTGAGATCCACCACGTACAAGAGCTACTAGTTGGAATCAAATCTGTACTAGAAGAAATTGATCTGTGGACATCTAACTTTGAGACATTTGGTCAAAATATTTTACTTCTTGCCGATCTATTCCAGGCAAGATCAAATGGTGACCTTTTTATCAACTTAGACGAAGCGAGTGAGTTTGTAGAGTTACTATTTACTTCGGCAACGCTAAGTACAGCAATGATAGATACTCTCTCTGCAAAATGTGAGACGACTCTAAATGAAGATGGAAAACAACAAGTTAATACAAATTGTGTAAGAAAGAATTTCTTTAGTGCTCTATTTGATGACTTAAAATTACAGAAATACTTCCCTAGGCTTTATAAGTATAAGCAATCATCATCTAATAAAGAAATGATTGATTATATAAAAGGAGTTGAGGGATTTGCTAGAGATGTTCCTAGTCTTGACCAGCCTTGGGAGAAAAGAGATTTCTCTCTCGTTCTAGCAGCAATGATTAATATTGAATCTACATTTTTAAGATTTGATACATACTATGACAATGTACTAGATTTTAATGAGCTATTAAGTGCTCTTAAGGTCTACAAGAATGCGATCATTATGCTCGCAAAACTAGAAGGAAGTAATAAGAAACTAGCAAGAACAGTGTTCTTCTACATGGTTAAATATATGAAGGCACCATCACCAGTTACGGTATGGTCTTTAGATAAGATTTTTAAAGCACACTTTAAGAAAATAAAAGCAAAGAGAATTAATATTGGTATTCTTCTTTTCTACTTAGTTAATAACGCTGAGGAATCAAAAGAAAAGTCTAATAAGAATATGGACTCTCCAAATCTATCGGACCTTGGTCCGGGCTTAGCAGACTTCTTCGACGCTCTTGCACACAAGACAGGACAAGAAATTGAAAGACTTGCAAAGAGTGTGCAGAACATGTACCAGAATGCCATGAACTTCCTAGGTTTCTAATACCAGGAGAAAAAATGATTGAAATTAACATAAACCAAACTGTCGCGATTCTTGTCGACGGCAATAATATTGAACGAAGCATTCATAATCTTACTCAAAATAAGAATACGATGATTAACTTTGATACACTTATTCCAAACCTACTAGATGAGAGAGGTCTCAACAGACTAATCTATTTTAGAGAGGGAAAGAATATATCTTCAAAGCTTACGGAAAGACTACATAACCACTACTATGGTTCTGTTATCCCTTGTCACAAAAGCGCTGATATTCCATTAACAATTAAGGCCATGCAGCTTGCAAGTAAGGTTGATACGATTGTTATTCTATCAGGTGACTCTGACTATATAGAGCTCGTCAGACATCTTAAATCAGAAGGAGTAAGAGTTGAGATTGCCTCAATCCCAGAAACTACTTCGGGGATGTTAATTGATGAGTGTGACTTCTATCATGCAATCACAGAAGATGATTGGTTTGAGCTTGCACCACAAAGAACACAAAAAACCCAAAGGCCAAAGCCACAAAAGACTAAGAAGCCCAATCGTCCATCAAATAAGAAGTCTTAAGTATTTTAAAAGAGATAGAAGAGATAGAGAGTGATCAATACGATTGCCCTCTATCAATTCACTTATCTTAGATTTATCAATTCTTTCTAATTCTATTTCTTCAAGTGGATCAAAGGACTGTTGACCTGAGTCTTTACAGTTATCTGCGAGATAAACATGACAAGTATTTGTCATAAAGGCCGGATTAACTTTAACCTTACCAAGGTCTTTCCAGTCATTACTTATATAACCAGTTTCTTCTTCCAGCTCTCTTTTTGCCGCAGCTAATGGGTCCTCACCTCTTTCAATTGCACCAGCAGGTGTCTCAAGAGTGATTTCATCAGCCCCGTGTCGATACTGCTTAACAAGTATAAGCTGTCCCTCTTCAGAGATTGCTACAACATTGACCCAGTCAAGACAGGATACAATATCAAAGACACCAGACTTATCGCCATCAGGTGAAGTAGATTCGATCGTCTCATATTTAAAAACATGAGCTCTCATTATTTCTTTTCTATTTTTAGTCGACCACTTTTTCATAATACGACCTTAGAAGTCCATTAAGATTACGCCCTCTTCAGGATCTTGTTTTTCCATGAGGTCTTGATTAAATCTATCTCTAACTTCTAGATAACGAATAAAGTGTTTTTCACCGATACGCTTCTTCAAAACTTCATCATACTTAGTTTTAATATCTTTTTCGAATTGTCTTTCTTGCTCAGTTGGATTGTAGCTATATGAAGCGCCATATTTTGCTTCCATTTCCTTGTGAAAGCTTTCAAATGCTCGAACCTTATCATTATCAAGTCCAACTTTCATTTTCTTATATTCTTTATACATTTTTTCTTCAAGACCAAACTCTTCTAAGAAGAGCTTCTTTGTTTTATCATTCCAAGCAGATTCAATTTCATCAAACTTAGCGTCCCAGCCTTCCATTTTAGCTTCAATATTCTTATCTGTATTTAGACTCTTGGCCTTGATGACACGGGCACTTTGTGCGGCCTTCTTCTTCTCAATTTCTTTCTTGGCCTCTTTAGTAACAGGAGTCTCTTTTTCAACTTCTATTTTACTGTCTTTGCTAAAGAACACATAAGCACTTACACCAAGTGCAACTATCGCGAATAAGCTAACTACTTTCTTCATATTAATTTTTCTCCGGGGGTATAAATCCTTCAAATATTATATTATCACAAAGTTCCCTACTTTCTTCATAGAGTTTCAAATCATCAATAGTCCAAAAGATTATCTTTCCATGTGTAAGCAATTTAATTAAATAGTATTGTGCAATATTAAATGTTTTATAATCGAGACCTATATAATCAGGTCTTATAATAGGAGCAAAGGCCATATATTGCAGAACCTTCTTTTTACCAAGTCCAAGCTCAGTACTAGAAAAGTCACTCGTAGTAAGTAATCCCAAGACAGTATTTGGATAATGCTCCCTAATCCATCTTAGAGTTAGTGGATTAAATGACTGAATAGCAAAGTCGCCTTTATACTGATAAAGAGACTTCATTACTTGGGCCTCGAGCTCTCCGTTGTGATGGGTTACTTTTAACTCAACAATAATTGGGACTCTTCCATCTACAAACTCTAGAACTTCATTGAGAGTAGGAATTCTTTCTTCTGTTTCTTCGAGTGTTAACTTTTTTAGACTACTTAAGATGTACTGAGATACTTTTCCTCGGCTTCCCGTCATTCTCTCAAGAGACTCATCGTGAAAGACAACCGGTATGCCATCTTTTGAAAGATGAACATCTAATTCAATAATGTAATTATTCTCTATGGCCTTTGAAAATGCGGCCATAGAGTTCTCAGGAGTTTCTTCATCATGTAGCCCGCGATGGGCAATTGGTCTCTCTAGATAAAAAGTCATAGAGATATTCTACAATGTTTTTAAGAACATTATGAGATCTTTTTTATTTTCCTTTGTAAGAAGTTCTCTTCCCTGTTTATCAGTAAAGATTCTTCTAAAGTGACCAGTATTTCTAAGACCTTTTTTAGCCGTATTAAAGAACGCTTCTTTAATCTTTCTCTTCTTAGGTACTTTATTTCCTACAGGAAAGCCTACACATTCACTATCAAAGTCCTCGGTCTTACTCTCAGCAGGTATTTGATAGAAAGTCTTTGTTCTCTTCGCTGGGTTCGTCATTAAGTCACATAAACTAGGAATAGCATTGTTATGGAGATAAGGGTATCTCGACCAAATTCCAACAAGTGGCGGTGGAACATATCCCTTTTGAGGAACAACGACGGTCTTCATCATCTTTGAAATCTGTAATTCGTTGAGTGCAGAAGCAAATGCCTTAGTACCAAGGTAGCGACCAGGGTCAGTACCTACATCTTTTACAGGTGTCTTCTTATGGTACTTTACATTTATTGTTTTAATACGATCTACTAGAGGTAACTCATCTGAATAATCAAGAGACCATGCTTTAGTATATTGTCCATGACATTTCTGGCATCTATTTTCAAAGATCTTCTCCCCTCTTTTAGCTGATGGAATATTAATTGAAGATGTTGGAAAGAAATCAGTCCAAAGAGGAGCTTTAGTCGAGAATGCAGCTGCAGTTAACTCTCTAACGGCCTTTTGGTTATCTTTCATCCAGCCTTCTAATTCTTTTAAGTCTGTACCTCTTCCTAGTTCATTCCATAGAAAGTTTGTATAAATAGGGTTTCCTGCAACAATAGATCCATCAGACAACCATCTTGTCTTATATTTCAGATTCCACCAAACCGCTGGCTTAGAGTCTGCAACCTCATGAGAGAGAATATTTGATCTAGGAAATATCTGATTTATAGGCTTCTTAGAAGCATAAGGGTCCTTTGCCCTTCGAGCCAGAGAGAGAGCAACTTGTGGTAGCGAAGTATCCAGACCGAGAACCTGGGGTCTAACGACACCTACCGCTCCAAGGTTCTTCTTTGTCCTCTTAAGCATTTCAACTTCTTCATCAGTAGCACCTGTAATTTTTTGAAAAGACTTAGGTGGAACAAATGGCATAAACTTCTTGGCCATTTCGAATAAACGATTCGCCTTCACTACTTTATTTGTTAATCCTATTACACTCGTACCAAAGAGGTTTGCAGAGTGGCATGTAGCACAGCTAAATGTAAGACCCTTTCCCCACTTTGTATGAACAATTGAAGCTCCCATGTAATAATCAGGTTTATGTCCTTCAGGATAAGGAATACGGTAAATTCCCTCTGCATCTTCATCATTATATTGGTTAAGCCCTAGCCACTGATACAGTCCTTCGATACTTTCTATACCAGTTGTTTTTTCGCCTATTTTAGCTAGTATCATTTTCATGAGGGAGTTATCTTTCTCTTTAAAGAAGTTAACCATTGGTTCGTAAGGAATGAAGAGGCCTGAGACTTCAACAGGATAAACTAGAGCATGCTTTAGTCCTTCTTGCGTGACTTCTTTAAATTCCTCTTCAGATAACTCATAAAGATTCTCTCTATTTGTACCAGGAGTAATTTCAACACTATCAGACCAATCTGGCTCTATTGAAGCAAAGCTTAAGCTATTAAATTGAAGTAATAATCCTAATAATACTATTTTCTTCACATCTCTCTCCCTAATAAATTAAGAGTCTTGATTCACTCATTTCATCAATCGTATAAGTTATGCCTTCTCGCCCAAGTCCAGAGTCCTTGATTCCGCCGTATGGCATATTATCAATCCTAAAGCCCGGTACATTATTAATTAGTAGTGCACCTACTTCAATTTTTTTAAAAGCGTACTTCATCTGACTTAATTGATTTGTAAATAGGCCCGCCTGAAGACCAAACTTAGAATCATTGACTAGCTCAACAGCATCATCAAAGTAGTCAGTTCTTTCAACTATAATCACAGGACCAAAGATTTCTTCCGAGACAACTTTCATGTCAGGAGTTGTATCCGTTAAAATTGTTGGAGCATAGATATTGTGCTCTTCATCTAATATATGCCCACCAATAAGAACGCGAGCTCCGCCCGCAACAGCTTCTTGAACCCATAAGTGAATTCGCTCTAAATGTTGTTCATCAATTAGTGGACCGTTGATTACTTCTTTTTTCGCAGGATTACCGCTTTCAACTTCTTCTGTTAGTTGTAGTAATTTCTCAACGCACTCATCATAAACAGAAGAATCTATATAAACTCTTTGGGTAGAAATACAAACTTGACCAGAGTAAAGGAAAGCTCCTGGAATAATTTGCTGACAAGCTAGATCTATATCAGCAGAATGATCAACGATGACTGCCGCATTCCCACCTAACTCTAATATAACTTTTTTCTTTTCCGCTTTAGACTTTAAATCCCACCCAACTTGTGGAGAACCAGTAAAAGAGAAAATCTTTATTCGCTCTTCTGATAACATTCTTTGGGCCACATCATTTTCACATATAACAATATTAAGTGCCCCTGCTGGATAGCCTGCTTTAGTTATAAGATCAGCAAATGCAAGAGTAGTTAATGGTGCATACGGAGATGGTTTTAAAATAACAGAATTACCGATGGCCAAGGCCGGGGCAATTTTATGAAGAGCTAAATTCAGAGGAAAGTTAAATGGAGAAATACACCCCACAATACCCACAGGAAACTTCTCACTAAAAGCAGTTTTTCCACTACCTACTCCAAAGTTCATAGGAACAACTTCCCCACAAATTCTTCTGGCCTCTTCTGAAGCATATTGTAGTGTCGTTATACAACGATCAACTTCTGCTTTAGCGTACTCAATTGGCTTACCTGCTTCAGCACTTATCAACTGAGCAAAAGCTTCTCTTTGTTCTATTAAAAGTACCTGAAGTTTTTCAAGCATTTCACTCTTCTTACCAGCATCCCAATTACTCATTTGTTCAAAAGCAATTTGAGCGATATCCACTGCTGAATCAAATTGATCAGAGCTTAAATAAGATATTTCAGCTAGCAAAGAATGATTATATTTATTCTTAACTCTAAGAACGTCATTAGAGTGACCTTGAATCCACTGATTACCTATGAAACTCGAATTACGAAGAAAACTATGCATAAAAAAACCACCATTGAAATATGGTGGTCATTGTATCTAAAAAATATTTAAAGGGTCAATTAATGATAGTAATTAATAGTCGAAATCATCTTCACCATGCTGTTGCTGAAGCTCTTTTTTTAGAATGACGTTATTGAGAAGAAACTTTCTTTCTCCATTAAGAAATAGCTTCATACTACAAAGGTAGCAAAGCTTAACACTCACCTCTCTTCCTTCAAAAGAGTTATAAAGCTTGGCCTTCTCTAAGCTCGATCTGATAGGACCGTTTGATAATGACCAGTTTGTTCCTTTAGCTATACATGCGTCACACATAATTACACCTCATCTTCTATTCTCTATATATTTTATCGGATATTTCTAAACTTTCTTTATTTTTATTGTAACTATCTTGCAATATCAGTGAGTTATAAGTTTTGAACATGTTCCAACGTGTCAATAAACTATGTTTTCATGCCTCAAATGATGCAGTGTAGATGTAATTTTAGGTAAATAACTTATGGCCAGTAAAATTGGGCCTGTGATAGATTTAAGTGTTTAATAATTCTAGGAGATTACACCATGTCCACAAAGCTTAACCCGCTTAAAATAAAGAATAAACTTGCTAACAACCCTACAGGAGCTCCAAAGTTCGCAGTAGAGGTTAAGAATAATAAAGGCGAATCAATCCAAGTTGGTGACCCAAGAATCACAAGAGGTCTATTGGCCCTTATGAATCAACACGCCACTATCGGTGGTGCTGCTTGCCACTGGGGTGGACCGGCAGCATTTTCAGAGATGATGAGCTCCCTTCATGGACTAATGTTCACAAAAGAGGGGCAGTGGTTTGATAATTATAATTTTGTAAACGATGCAGGCCATGCTGAAAATGGAATCTATGCTCTTAGAGCAAACTTAGGTTTTGATAATTTAAACTTTGAGGCGCTAAGAAAGTTCAGATCAATCGATAGTAAACTTACTGGCCACGGTGAAGCTCACCTAAATCCAGAAGGTGTCTTTATTAGTAACGGTCCTCTTGGTTCAGGACTTCCTCAAGCACAAGGTCTTGCAATAGCAGATAAACTTATTGGTCACGATAGAGTCACTCTCTGTGTAATCTCTGATGGAGGTTGTATGGAAGGAGAGGCCAAGGAATCAATTAACGCAATCCCAGGTCTAGCTAAGAAAGACAAGCTCAATCCATTTGTTATGATTATTTCTGATAATAACACAAAGCTTGGAGGAAGAATCTCTGAGGATAGCTATGAGATGAGTTCTTCTTTTGATTCATTAGCGACTCTAGGTTGGGATCTTGTTAAAGAAGATAATGGTCATGATCTACAAAAAGTTTTCACTACACTTGAAAGTGCTATTGAAGCTGCGAAAAAGAACCCAGCAAAACCTGTTGCTGTAGTTATAAAAACAATAAAAGGTTACGGAGTTAAATCAACTGAAGAAAGTGCTTCTGGTGGACATGGTTATCCATTAAAAGCTTACGATCCAAAGTTAGTCGAATTCGTACAAGAAATCTTTGAAGGTAATGCTCCAAAAGAGTTAACAGATTGGGCAGAAGAGATTCTTTCTCAAAAACCTGAAGCTGCTAAGAAAGATCCTAATGCCGTTGCAAAAGAAAAAGTTCAACCTGGTTTGGCCAATGCAACTATTCGTGCGACAGAAGAAGGACTTCCAGTATTTTCAGTATCAGCAGACCTTCAAGGTTCAACAGGTATAAAAGCTTTTCACGCAAAATACCCTGAGAGATTCATTGATATTGGAATTGCAGAATCTAATATGGTTTCGACAGCAGTAGGACTTGCGAAACAGGGACTAATTCCAATCGTTGATACATTTGCTCAGTTTGGTGTAACTAAGGGTAACCTTCCTTTAATTATGTCACAGCTTTCACAAGGGCCAGTGATTGCACTATTTTCTCACACAGGTTTTCAAGATGCAGCAGATGGAGCATCTCACCAATCAACAACATATTTTTCAGCTGTAAGTGGTATTCCAAATACAACAGTCATCTCTCTATCTTGTAAGAATGAGGCCGACGCTTATATGTATGAAACAATTAAAAGGTACCAAGCGGCAGCTGAGTCTGGAAAAACTCCAGAGACAACAATCTTCTTCTTTGGTAGAGAGTCACATCCAGTAAGTTATGATGAAAGCTTAACTTATGAGTGGGGAAAAGCTCAGGTACTTAAATCAGGAACAGATGGTCTTGTTGTTACAAGTGGACCACTTGTCGATCAAGCTTTAAAGGCACACGACATTCTAAAAGAGCAAGGAAAGAATCTTGCTGTAATTAATAACCCATTCATTAATCAAATTGATATTAAGACTATTGGTGAAGAACTTAAGAAATCAGGAAATAAGCTGATTACTCTTGAAGATCATCAGGTAGTTGGTGGAGCTGGAGCAATGCTAGTTCATGCATTAAAGCTTGCTGGATATGAATTTGAAGTTGTCTCTCTTGGTAACAAAGGTGAATTTGGTCAATCGGCCTATAAGGCAATTGAGCTCTACGCTAATCACGGAATGGACGCACAAGCAGTTATAAACTCACTATAATATTAGAGAAGAAGTTGGCTATGCCGACTTCTTCTTTTTCTCTCTTCTTTTCTTCTTCTTTAAAGCAACAAGTAATGACTCATCAAGCTTCTCTAGAGTTATTGGCTTTGAAATAAACCCGCTCATACCTGCATTAAAACACGCATCTTTATTTTCTTTGAACGCATTTGCAGATAGTGCATAAATAACAGGTAATTTAGAAATTGGAATTTCTTCTATTAATTTCTCGCTTGCCTCCAGCCCTGTCATATTTGGCATGTGGATATCCATATAGATAATGTCATAGACTTTATCTGTCGCAAACTCTACCGCTTCAACTCCGTCCTGAGCTTGATCAGGAACTACCCCATACTTCTTAAAAGACATCATCGCGACCTTTCTATTAATAGCATTATCATCAACAACTAATACACTTAAAGAAGTAAAGTCATGACTCTCCTCTTTTTCATCTTCGATTGCAGGAGGGTGAGACATTTCCATTGGAACAACAATGGAAAAGGTTGTTCCCTGTCCTTGCTTTGAGGTCACAGAGATTTTACCAGAAAGTAGCTCTGTTAAACTCTTCGTTATGGAAAGTCCAAGACCTGTACCACCAAAGTTTTTGAATGTAGATTTTGATTCTTGCTGATACTGCTCAAATAGAGAGTCAATCTTATCTTCGGCAATACCAATACCAGTGTCAGCTATTACAATACTCAACTGTCCAAGCTCTGTATCATAGTTCAGGTTGATTGAAACTCCACCACACTCTGTAAACTTATAAGCATTACCAACAATATTAAAGAATATCTGCTTTAATCTTATTTCGTCAGAGTAGAAGTAGAATGGTGTTTCATTGTCTATTTTATACTTAAGATAGATATCTTTATCTTCAAATTGTTTCTTAAAAGAAAAAGTTACGTCTTTTAAAAGAGTCCTAATATCAAATGGTGCATAATCTAGCTCTAGCTTTCCTGATTCAATTTTAGAGAAGTCTAGTATGTCATTAACAACACCAATTAGTAGATCACCAGAGTTATTAACAATATCTACAAGCTCTTCTTGTTCCGAACTTAGTGTACTTTCTCTCAAGAGTTTTGAAGCAACGATGACACCATTAAGCGGAGTCCGAATCTCATGAGACATAGTAGCAAGGAAGTTTGACTTCGCTTTCTCGCGCTGTTCTACATTTAAAGAGTCTTCACGTAATTGCTCGCAATCTCTTTGAAGCTCTTTATTCTTATAAATCAAATATATAATGATCGGCACTGAAACAAGTACCGGTATTAATGCAATTCCCATAAGGTACATATCGGGAACAAATACAAATAGTTGAAAATATTTAGTTTAGTAGAGTGTAAGACTCACCTTTTAAGCGAATTTCGACCTGATTATCTGAGATTTTATCCCCATGGCTGGCCAGCCAACTTTTCGCAGACTCTCTAGCAAACACTTCAGCATCATAGACATCAACGTCTTCATTAATCTCAAAGATAAGCTTGCTATCTTCAATCATAACCTTAGCTCTGTAGTGTTCTGTCATTAGAATTCTCCCCAGTCGCACTGAAGGCATACAAGTCCTAGGTCTCGCCACATTTTAACGACACTCTTTCTGTCGTCTAAAACGAAGAGGATATTATACTGCTCAACAATGTAATTATTATATACCTCACTCTTTATGACGCTGTCACTTCTGTGGTCATCTAAATTTCTCATATAGAGGTAACTATATGAAATGTCATGTCTTTCTAACCAGGACTTCGTTTCTTCTTTGTATTTTTCTTCTCTACCAGTCACAATAATGAGCTCATGCCCCCTTTGACTCATTGCGCACATTAATTCCTTACACCAATCATGTAGGTCATCTTCACCAAGACCGCCATAGAAGGAATCCCAATCTTTAATTTCTCCATTGAGGTGATGAACCCGATGGTCACAATTAGTTAAAGTCCCATCAAGATCAATTATTATTGCGCTCTTCTTCTGAGACATTAGGAATCCACCTCATGCTCATACTTTTCAGATATAAGTCCTTCAAGGTCTTTAAAGCAAAACTCATCAGGAGAGATTGAAGGCAAGATAGTTAGGTGAATTCTTCTCTTAGAAAAGATATTCGTACCTTTAAAGGCCCCTGGTTGAGAATGAGAGAAGTAACTCCCCCACGCACCATTGATTACAATTGGGACAACTCTTGCTCCAGTTTTATCTACAATTTTTTTAATTCCTGGTTGAAATTTTCTTAAGCTACCATCTCTAGTAAGATAGCCTTCAGGGAAAATCCCAAGGCATCTCTCTTCATCTAGTGCCGTATCCATTTTTGCAAAGGCATTGTCTAGAAGATCAGGGTTTTCTTTTCTTGTCGCAACAGGAATTAGTTTTGCTGATTTAAAGAATAGCTTTGCTGGAAAAATATTATAGTAAGTATGGTCGATAACCCAACGAATTGGCCGTGGCGAAATCGCCATAATAAACAGCCAATCTACAAAACACACATGATTTGATGCAACGATTACCGGTCCATGACCAGGAATATTTTCTTCACCATCAACATCAAGGTCGTACATTACCTTTGTTAAAAGCTGAGCAATAAATCTCCATGTCTCTTCTGAATAAAAAGCAAACATTAGACAAGAGTAAATAAGGTTCGCCATCGCCATGATACCGAGAATATTTGGAAGACTAACTTTTAGCCCATGAAGAACCATTAACATTACAGCTGCTAGAACCATGAATACAGAGTTCCAAATATTATTTGCAGCAATTGTTCGAGCTAGGAACTTAGGTCTTGCAGAGCGCTGCATATGAGCTTGTTGTGGGATAATAAACATTCCACCAAATGTCGTTGTAGCAAGTAAATCAAAGAGGATTCTAATTGAGCCATCTTGTTGAAAGAACTCTGAAACACTCAAGAGTCCTACTTTACTTCCCGACCAACTTCCAGCAACCCAGAACATATCAAAGAGAAAGAGAGACATACCAACAGCTGCAAGGGGAACCATTCCAACCTCAACTCGCTTACCAGAGAGTTTATTACAAAAGAAAGAACCAACGCCCATTCCAATTGTAAAAGTTGCTAAGAAAATTGTTCCAACTAACTCAGAGCCATAGAAGAGATCTTTAACGAGTGCAGGAAGAAGTGAAAGAATTGCAGCACCAAAGAACCAAAACCAAGAGATTCCAAGAATTGCGTGCATCACACTTTTTTCCTTAAGCGTCGTTCTAAGAATTTCAAAAGTCGGACGAATAAATGTGTAATCAATTTTAACATCACTATGGGCATCTTTTAACTTTCTCTGCTTCCAAGCAGTCAAGATCCCAAGAATAGATACAATTACAATACCTATAGAAGTAATAGAAATAGCACTCTCTAAGCTGGCCGATAGGCCGCCAGCGATTGTACCGATAAGTATTGCAATAAATGTTCCTGCACCAATGAATGCATTCCCTAATGTTAATTCATCTTCTTTTAAAATTTCAGGAAGTGAGCCAAACTTAACAGGAGAAAAGAATGATGATTGCGCCCCCATTAGAAACAGAACAAATAAAAGTAGTCCGTAGCTTTGAGTAACAAAACCTATTGCCGCTAAGGACATGATTATAAGTTCCGTAAGCTTAGTTACCTTAATCACGGATGATTTATCAAAGTGATCTGCGAGTTGCCCTGCTGTAGCAGAAAAGGTCATATATGGAAGAATGAAGATCCCGCCGGCCATTGCCACAAGAGAGGCCGAGTTTAGCCCCATGAGTTCAACATTCTTATATGTGATAAGCATTACTAGTGCATTTTTAAAAAAGTTATCATTTGCAGCACCTAGGAACTGCGTCCAAAACAAAGGCCAAAAGCGTCTGTCTGTTGTAATCATCGATAGAGACAAAATCTCCTCCCCTAAATATTATTTCCAATAGTTGAGCATTTCTATAACAAATAGTCACGATGCAACAAAACAAACCAGCGCGTCATTGACGCTATTAATAAAGACCGCTAAATTGGCGCTATGAAATTATACCACTACGTCCATTGTCCATTTTGCGTAAGAGTACGACTTGCACTAGGTCTTCTCAATATTAAGTTTGAATCCATTGTCCTTCCATATAACGATGAAAAGACGCCAATTGATTTAACCGGTAAAAAAATGCTTCCTATTTTCAAGTGGGAAGATGCAACTTCAAGCAATGAGAGTCTTGATATAATTAAGAGACTTGATGGTGATAATTTATTAAAGAATGAGTTAGTAGACACTCCTCTATTCACAGAAGAGGTTGAAAATCTTTTAAGCAGAATTGGTACACAAGTCCACTCTCTGTGTATGCCTTATTGGATGTGGACACCTGAATTTGATAAAGAAAGTAGGAACTACTTTCAAACAAAGAAAGAGGTAAAGCGTGGTCCTTTCTCAAAGCTCATTCAGAATAAATCAGAGTATCTTGAAAAATTAGATCTAGTCCTTAAAGACTTAGAGAAGAACCTATCTCCATTTTACAAAAGTAATGAGATGACAATAGTTGATATAGCGATAGCATCGCACTTATGGGGTATGTATATTTTCCCAGAGTTTCAATTCTCCGAGAAAGTTAATACTTATCTGCAAACTATTGGAGACAATTGTAAGTTTGATTATCACAAAGACTTTTGGCTTGATTAGAAGCTTATTTTAATCTCAATACTTCTTTTAAAATCCAAGCAGGACCAATGAGTAAGAATTGAATGTCTTTAAGGAAGGAAGGTTTCTTCCCTTCAATCTTGTGACCAATGAACTGCCCTATCCATGCAAGAATAAAAACAACTAAAGAAATATAGAGAATTCTATGACCTAGAATTGGTCCATATTTTTGCAAAAGTAGTACAATAGGAACTATTAAAGAAAGTACGCCTAAAATGACTCTAATCGACCTCAAAGAAATATAGAATATTAAACAGATACCAATAAAGAAATAAGTCCAATTAACACCATACTTCAAAAAAAGATCTGGCGTAGGAAGTGTCCACAAGATTCCTAGGAGAGACCATGTAATCAATGGAACACAGACTTTATGGATGTAAATATTAGTCTTGTTTTGATGTGACTCTCCATATTCATCAAACCAACTATTTAATGATTTCACATTTTCTCCTAGCTTATTTTACTTCATATAGAATATCATAATATCAATGATAAAAATTGTTTTCTTAACTTTACTAATTTCACTGACTTCCCAAGTATATGCGAAGAAGATTATCATTGGTGTCCCTCATGATGTTTTAAATAAATTTCAAAGCTTCATGTCTAATAGAGAGGTCAGCGATATTCATAGCTACCGAGGAAAGGAATCCAACAGAGATGTTGTAGAAGTAATTCTATTATTAAAGATCTTAAATCTAAAAAAGGGTCAGTATACTTTCTTAAAAGTTGATTCATATAATAGGGCCATCAAGCTTATTCAATCTGGACGTATAGATCTTTACGCTAACACTATCTGGTATGGCGACGGTGATAGAAAAAGAATGCAATACACTCTTCCCGTAATAAGAAATGGAGAATTTACGGCAGGCATTTATGTTAGAGAAAACTCTCCGTATTTAACTGACCCAAAACTTAATATTAGAAACCTAAAATTTCTGTCCAATAAAGCTTGGACGAGAGATTGGAAGACTCTTAAAAATATGAAAGTAAGGTCTGTCTCCTCGACTACAACTTGGGACTCTATCATGAAGATGATTAAGGCAAAGAGATCAGATGCAATAATGGCCTCTTTCCCTCCAAACAATACGCTTATCCGCTACAATAAAGATAATGATCTTAGCCTCTATCCAGTCCCCAATAAGAGGATTGCAATAGAAGGAAGTCGCCACTGGATTGTTTCAATGAAGTCTAAAAACTCGCCAGGCCTACTAGGAAAGATAAATAGCGGAATAAAGAAATTTAGAAAAGACCGTGAATTCTTTAAGGCCTTTATTCAAAGTGGATTCTTTAACGAAAGAACTATAACTTGGAAAATAATCAATAAAAAAGACCACCCGTAGGTGGCCTCAATTCTATATTTATTAAATCGTAAAATTTAAATAAATTATGCAGCTTGCTTTTCTGAATCTTCAACTGGAGTGATTTCACCTTCTGGTGTCGCCTCAGCTGTAACTTCTTCAACTGTTTCTTCAACAGCTTTAACTCTTGGAGCATGACAAGATACAATACTATCTTCTTCAGAGTGTGCCCACTCCATCCCTTTAGGAGGAGTAATATCTTTTAGAGTCCAATGACCATTCATTCCTAACTCAGTTACATCAATTTCGATGAACTCAGGGAAGTCTTTAGGTAGGCCTCTAACTTCTACTTCATGAATTACTGGGTAAACAACTCCACCCTCTTTTGTTCCAGCAGACTCACCTGTGAAGTGAATTGGAAGAGTAATTGTTGTCTTCTCAGAAGCTGATACTTTATGGAAAGAGAAGTGAATATAGTCACCACCAAGGTGTCCTCTTTGAACATCGTCAAGAGCAACAAGGTGTTTACCATGTCCTTCTACTTGTACTTCAAATACTTTACCTGAATTGTGAAAGAAGCTTGAAAGCGTTTGCTTTGGAACCATAATGTCCACACCGTCAAAACCTTTTCCATATACAACACCTGGTACGAAACCATCTCGTCTCATTTTTCCTAGTGGTGCACTCTTATCTCTAAATTGAGCTTTTAAAACATCATTTGTTGACACAATATCCTCCTGTGTAATTTCCTTGGAATAACTCTCACTAAACCTATTCGTCACATTTTTAGAAAGTCTTAGGAAAAATATTGATGTTTAAGATAGAGTAATTTACTCTCTTTCTATGAAAACTTCACAACTAGAACACTTCTTCATCCCTGCTAAGAACAAGGGCTGGACAGACGGAAATAAAGTAATGATTGTCCTACACGGACTAGGAGACGGCCTTGACTCCTATAAAATGTTTGTCCAAGAAGTTAATGTTACAGGTCTTAACTATCTTTTAGTTAATGCACCGACTCCCTACTTCATGGGGCACTCTTGGTATGATATCCCCCCAGGTGATCCTAATCCGGGAATTGACGATTCTGTGACGATTCTATTAAACGTTATAGAAGAGGTAAAAATGCAGGGCTACGATTATCAAGATATCATTCTCTGTGGTTTCTCGCAGGGCGGTTGCATTGCTATGGAAACACTATATAAGTCCAAAGCACAACTAGGTGGAGTGGCAGCACTAAGTCCAAGGCTTTACGAAGAAAGAATCCCTTCAACTCTTCCCTATCAGGTACAAAAGACGCCTGTCTACTGTGCTCACGGAAACTTTGACGATGTTATACCATTTAAACAAACAGAGAACTCTGTTCGAAGTCTAATAAGCAAAGGTCTTCAAATAGATTTTAACGACTTTGATATGGGTCACGAGATTGACCCAATGGAAATTCTCTCGTTCAGGGAATGGCTGAACGAGCTACTTTAAAATAAGAAGTTTTTAGTGGTGATCGTCATCATCGATGATAGCATCATCAAAATCTTTTACCGCAATCGCAAGTGAAGCTGGTAACATCGCCCAAAAACCAACACAACATAGTGCAACAAATACTTCCATACTCATATAAATCTCCTAGAAATTAACTCTATTATACTCAATTCACACTGCCATGACTAGAAAAATCAAGTTTTTCATTATCATGTTCAATTTCGACTTCCATAATCTTTTGAAATTGCTTCGAAATCTTATTAGTCGTCACATGAATCTTATCGACATCTTTGGTCACAGTATTTAAATGTTTCGAGAAATCATTCCATCTTGTCTCATATCTTGAGAATTCCTCACCCAGTTTGTTTATCTCTTGATGCAGAACACTCATGTATTTACTTCTTTCCATATTCATAATGACACTCTGAACAGTAGTTAGAGTCGCCATAAATGTAGTTGGAGATGCAAGCCAAACTCTCTTGGCCTGCGAATACTCAACTAGCTCTGGGTGATATGCATGGATCTCAGCGAAAATGGCCTCGGCCGGCAAGAACATAATCGCCTGGTCAGCGGTCTCATCTTGAATGATATATTTTCCAGAAATATCATCGATATGCTTTTTTATATTTTTAACAAACTCTCTTCTGGCCAATTTCTTCGCTTCTTCACTAGTTCCTTCAAACATTCTCTTGAAGTTCTCAAGAGGAAATTTAGAGTCAATACAGAGAAGGCCAATTGGATCAGGAAGAGTCATAGCAGCATCGGCCAGCTTTCCATTACTGAGTTTATGTTGAGTATGATAGTACTTTCCACTTTCTCCAAAAACAGTTTGAAGAAGGTTGTTAAGTTGTACTTCTCCAAATACACCACGACTCTTCTTATCAGTTAATACATCTTGTAGACTAACGACATTTGTTGAAAGAGATTCGATTTTCTTTTGAGCTTCATCTATTTTTGCCAAACGCTGAATAATTCCAGTGAAGGTTTCATTTGTCTTTTTAAAACCTTCATTAAGGCTTTCTTGAACTTTATTATTAATGCGGTCTAGCTTATCTTGAATTGTGGAGTCTAACTTATCAAACTTGACTTCAAGATCTTGAGTAATAAGGTCTCTAAACTGAAATAGATCCTTATTCATAGATGACTTCGATTCAAGAAGGCGCTCTAAAACACTTTCTCGAAGGTCTCCAAAATTCTTAGATAGCTGATCATTATTTCTCATTAATGTTTCAGAGACTCCCTTGCCTTGAGAGTTCTTATCCATATTTCTAAAAATGATAATTATTCCAATGATTGCAACTTGAAAGAGTAGAATTATTACCAATTGAAGAGTACTCATTATCGCTATCCTCGATGTATTGTCATAAGACATTTATTTTCTTACTCTATATTAACAAAGATTATAAATTTAAACACAATTAATCACTGGGTAAGAATGAAATTACTACTAATATCATGGGCATTTGCAATGGGACTAATGGTTCCTCTTCAAGCAATCATCAACGCGAAACTATCTTCTCAAATCGGTGGTCCAACTCAGGCAGCTCTTATTTCATTTGGCGGTGGATTTCTCATTTTTACAATTGTTGCAATATTTAACTACAACAACCTTCCAAGTATTACGAAACTTAGTAGTGTTCAACCCTACTTATTAATGGGTGGCGTGGTTGGAAGTATCTTTATATTATCAGCAATTATAATTGTCCCAAAACTAGGTTCAACAGGTTGGACCGCATTGATCGTAACAGGACAGCTGATAGCATCCCTTATTCTCGATCACTACGGATGGCTAGGACTTCCAGTGAAGTCCTTAAATATTTTTAGAATTATTGGATCGATATTCCTATTGATTGGAAGTACTTTGATAGTTCGCTTCTAGTCCTAAACTCTTTTGCTCTTTTAAGAATTGTAGACCATCAACCCAGTTATCCTGAATCCTAACGCCCCAATGTAAATGTGGAGCACTCGATCTTCCAGTATTCCCAGAGACACCAATGATCTGACCTCGTGAAACAATATCTCCGACCTTCACATTGATTTTTGATAAGTGACAATACATCGTTAAAACACCCATACCATGATCAATGAAGACAGCATTTCCATTAAAGAAAAGGTGCTTAGCATGAACAACAAGTCCATCATTTGACGATGGAATCGGTGTTGGTTTACGTGCTCTAAAGTCAGTTCCACTATGCCAAGAATCTTTCTTATTATTAAAAACTCTTCTTGAGCCATAGACCCCCGTTATTTTAGATTTTAGTGGAGCCTGGAACTTTGATGAGAATAACTTCTTATTCTTTGTGAGACTACTATAGACCGTCTTAAGTTCTGCCTTCTCTTTTAAGAAACGATTAAGGTCTTTCTTAGAGAGATCAACATGCTTCTTACTAACTTTAATAAAGCTTTTCGGATAATCCCATTCTTCTACACGAAGATTGAGGACGTGAAAACTTACTAACTCATTACCAATATCTGATTGGAGATAGCATGGTATTAGTTTTGAGTTCTTCTTTAATAAATGTTTATAATTTACAGATAAATAAGCTTCAAGATATCTACCCTGCTTAACGGCATATACTGACTTTTTACCACAGGTAATCTTATGATCTGTCCCCTCTTGAGGTATCAGAATTTTAACTTTTGAAACTTTTCCTGGGTGTACTGTAAGGTCTTTTGCGTCATACTTTGGCAGACTAATCTTCTTAGGGAATAGTCCACATGAAGTCAGCATCGTTGCCAAAATAGCGATATTTATAACTCTTAATTTCATTTAATCTCCTAAACATCCGTGTTTTCTTCATTATTACTAAAGAATTACACTTTTTCAAATGCCTTTGACTTCAAAAGGGAATGAAAAGAATGTATAACTAGTCATCACAATATTTAATTCTAATGGAGAAACCATGAGCGTAAGGCCACAAAATGCTAAAGGTACAAGAGACTTTGGACCTGTCGAAACAAATAGAAGAAACTTTATTTTCGATACGATTAAGAAGCATTTTAAAGCTCATGGATTTATGCCAATTGAAACTCCAGCAGTTGAAAACCTTGATGTTCTCACAGGAAAATATGGAGAGGAAGGAGATAAGCTTCTCTTCAAGATCCTTAACAGTGGTGACTACTTAAAGAAAGTATCTGATGAAGAGCTACAAGAAAAGAATACGAGATCAATGACAAAGAAAATGTGTGATCGTGGTCTTAAGTACGATCTAACAGTTCCCTTTGCACGTTTTGTAGCTAAGAATAAAAATGAAATTGCATTCCCTTTTAAGAGATTTCAAATCCAGCCAGTCTGGAGGGCCGATAGACCTCAAAAAGGACGTTATAGAGAGTTCTATCAATGTGATGCTGATATTATCGGGACAGAGTCACTTCTATCTGAAGTTGATCTCATGCAAATTTATAATGACGCTCTCATTGATCTTGGTATTGAGGGGTTTTCTATAAAGATTAACAATAGAAAAATCCTACAAGGCTTTGCATCAAAGATTGGAGCACTCGACAAACTCACAGATATGACTATCGCCATTGATAAGCTAGATAAAATCGGAAAAGATAAGGTCTTTGAAGAGTTAACAGAGAAGGGTTTTTCTAAAGAACAGCTGACAACTCTTGATCCACTTTTCTCATTAACGGGCTCAAATGATGAAAAACTTGGACAAGTAAAAGAAATCCTCACTGGTGACGAATTGGGAGAGAAAGGTATTTCAGAACTTGAAGTCATCTTCAACCTGGCAAAGACCTTAGATATTAAAACTCTTGATTTTGACGCAACCCTTGCCCGTGGACTCGACTACTACACTGGAGCTATTTACGAAGTTAAGCTTGATGATGGAAGTATGGGGAGTATTGGTGCAGGTGGACGCTATGACGACCTCACAAGTCTATTTGGTGTAAAGGAACAACTCTCTGGGGTTGGAATTTCTTTTGGTGCTGCAAGAATTTACGATGTAATGGAAGCTCGCGGTCTATTTGAAAATATTGACGCTAGACTTGATGCTCTCTTCATAAACTTCTCTGACGATCTTGCTGCTGATTACATGACAATTGCAACGAGTATGAGGAAGGCCGGTCACACAGTCGACATCTATCCAAGCTCAGTTAAAATGAAGAAACAAATGAATTTCGCAAATAAGCGCGGTGTAAAATACGCTGTTTTTCTTGGTCAGAGCGAAAAAGAGTCTGGAGTCGTAAAAGTTAAAAATATGGATTCAGGTGAAGATCGAGAAATAAATATTGAGGAATTATCAAAAGACTTTAAATTCTAATAATTTTAAGTAAAAAAAAAGGCTCCGTAAGGAGCCCCTTTATTATGACATGATATCGTATGGTCTGATTGTCTTTCTACCGTTAGCTTCACATCTCTTTTGAGCTTGATCAACTAGCCAGTAAACATATTCATTCATTGCATCTAGAGTATCTGCAGAAACGTTGAATCCCTTACCTTTAAGAGCTTCTTTAGTTTTAGATCCAACTAGTAGCATGTCTTTAGCTTTCTTAGCTGTTTTCTTTGCTGGTTTTTTCTTAGCTGCAGCTTTTTTCTTTGGTGCTGCTTTCTTCTTTGGTGCTGCTTTCTTAGCAGTTGCTTTTTTAGTTGCTTTCTTCTTAGCCATGATAACCTCTTTCCTTTGAGTGATACTAAAATTTCTTATGTACCAATTCTAAAGTCCATGAATTAAAGTCGTCAACTTTTTTTCAAATAAAGAACAAAAAACGTAACAAATTGTGATTTATCTCACTAAGAAATATCAGAATGGAGGTACTGTGAGCAATATATTTGACAAAATTGAAAAAGAAAGAGGTGGTCTTGCCGCAATTCATTCAGAGTTTTCTGAATTTGAAGATGGAGTTGATGGGCATTACTACCTCTATAAAAAAATCATGCTCAATGAAAACTTACCTCTACCGAGAGAAGAAAGAGAGTATATCGCTTATAAAGTTAGCCTTTCCAATGAGTGCCCATATTGTATTTCACATCACAAGAAGGCACTCGATAATAACTTCTTAGAAATTCCATTAGATCTAAGAGAATTCTATGATGAGTTTGCTCAGGTAATTTGTACCAGCCCATGGAAAACTTGTTTATTAAAGAAAAGGTATCTTGATTTAAAGGGTAAAGACGCCTGCTGGCAACACCTTGTAATGGTTGCATCCTACTATAATATGGCCAATCGAATTGCTTTTGCCATGGAATTGGAGCTAGAAAGTACATATGAAGATACATGTAAATAAATACAAGCTATAGACTTGATTTTTCTACGATATAAACTAAAATTCTCCTTATGACTTTAAAGAAAATTACGCTTGCAACAAAGAAGCTTAGCAAGTCCTATATGATATTTACAAACTCAACTAGTCAGCAAGACTGTATTGAATACCGTGATATCAAATTCATCTATGCAGATGAAATGGAGTTCACTCTCCTGGTTCCAATTAAATCGTGTGCAGAGGGGCATCATATAAACCTCTATATCTTCGATGATAATAAACAGTTAAAGAAACTTAAGAAAATGCCAAATGATAAAAGTACATTAAAGTGCCATGTTATCAATGGAAATATATCTCACTTAGAAAAAATTGATGATGAACTTGCAGAGGTAACAATACAGATTACCGACAAAGTAAATGAGTTCTGGGATAGTTATATAAGCAAGATCGAAGAAAGGCAGGACAAAGTTTCTGAAATCTTTGAAAGGTATCGAACTTAATGGACGCAAAGGCGCAACAGCTAATTAAGCAATATATGAAGAATAAGACTTTCCTCGCTGTAGAATCTACAGTGGCAGGAAAGACAGCAATTGAACAGATGCTTAAGAAAACGGCAATTGCTCGAAAGAATATTCAATTTGCTAAAAATATCGAGATGGCACTTGAGATCATGAAAGAGCTTAAGCCAAATTATATCTTTACCAATGAAAAGCTTGAAGATGGTAACTACAAAGAGTTACTTGAAGAGCACCTTAAGCAGCAACCAAATAGACTTGAAGCCGGCTTCATCCTATTATCAGAAAATGACTCCCTTGATGCTGTATCAAAAGTGGCACAATCAGAAATAGACTGTCTTGTAATGTTACCTTTTACAGTTACATCATTACAGTCAGAGTTTTTAAAAGTTATTTTACCTAAAACTGATCCAAGTGACTATATGAAACTACTTGAATCAGCTAGAGAACATATGAGATTTGATGTTGATAAGGCATTCGATTTTTTAAAGAAAGCATTTAAACTCGATAAGAAACCATATGAAGCTTACTATCTCGAAGGACTAATACATTTAAAATCAAAAAGCCTTGAGCAAGCAAAGTCCTCATTTGAGAGAAGCTTAAAGTTTCATCCTAAATTCTATGGATCATTAAAAGAACTCTTTAATATCCATATGATTCAAAAGGATCGTCACAAGGCATACAATGTAAGTAGTAAAATGACAGAGGAGTTCCCTGTTAATCCTGAGATGATCCCTGACCTATCTTGGGTATCTGTAGCATGTGCAAAATATGATGATATTCTGAGTTACCATACGGCCTTTAAAGACCTTGAAGAGCCTGATAATGACCTGAAAAACTATATTGCAGCTTCATTAACTGTATATGGAAAGAAGATCATTAAAGATAAGTTTGAAGAGAATGCAGAAGTTGATCCGGATCTTTTAAAAAGGGCCTATAAAATGATGGAAGAGGCCTCAATTATTTGTGAAGATAAGCCACTGGTTTTCGCCTCTTTAATTCAAGCATTAAAGGTATCTCAAAATACTGAGTTAATGGACAATATTTTAAAGAGAGCACAAAATAAGTTTCCAAAGAATAAGAATATAAAAGTTCTAGAAGTCATAGTAAATGATGAACAATTAAAACCAGCAGAGTCCCTTAAAGTTGCACAAGATGCTCTTAAGTCAGGACTAGACTCTCCAGAAATTCACGAAATCATTTTAAAAAGAGCTGTTGAACTTGGACTTCCTGATAGAGTTATTGAAGACTCTATGGATCAAGCAACAAAGAGCTTTCCAAAGCTAAAAAGTATTTTTGAAGGTGTGATATCTGCAGCAAAGTCATAGTTTTCTTCTAGGACACCAATCATTGGCACTCTCTCTTCTGCTTCTCATAAGTCTTCAGTACCTTAGCCTTTGTATCTAAAGAATATAAAGAAGAAATAAGTCTCTGCTATAATTCTCCGGCATGGTCATTCACAAATATACATCCTTTTTTTACCCAAAGAGTCTTGATCTACATAATGATAGTGAAGTCAGAACTGCGTTTACATTTGTTCTATGCTCTTTAATTGCCTCTATAATTTTCTTTATTTACGGGGTTAATTACTATTACATTTTAAAGAGTGATTATATT
The DNA here is from genome assembly GCA_001874305.1 of Bacteriovorax sp. MedPE-SWde. Taxonomy (GTDB): domain Bacteria; phylum Bdellovibrionota; class Bacteriovoracia; order Bacteriovoracales; family Bacteriovoracaceae; genus Halobacteriovorax_A. The sequence goes on from MPCU01000002.1 coordinate 323,571, forward strand.
CTATGTAGTAACTTAACCTGGTCTGTTCTATTAATATTCAATGTATTTACATTTAAAAAAGGTCTCTCCCTTTCTGTTGTTTCGAATATTACAACAGCTATAGTTTTTATAGGAATCTTAAATGTGTCTCTATGCCTCGGAAGAGAGAAAACCATGGGAATCTATTTTCTCAATGTAATACCTCTGTCGGTTGGGCTTTTCCTATCAAAGAGATATCTCGCTCTCTGGTCAACTCTATGTCTTCTGGCCTATCCATTTTTGAAATATATAGGGCCTAAATACTTTGATCATTTAAATATTCCCTTAACTCCAGAGTTTAATAATTTTCTTTGGGAGTCTAGTTACTATGTAAATACAATACTCATCATTTTATTTATAAGTATCTATATGGTGTCTCTTAAAAACTCACTAAAGAGTATTGAAAAGAAATCTGACTCCGCCCATGGTCTTCTCAGAGTTCTTACACACGATATAAAGACTCCCCTCACAGTCGTATACAATGCTTCAAAGTTTCTCCAAAAAGAAGAACTCTCAGTTGATCAAAGACTAAAATGGGCAAAGAAAATTGAGTTTGGTAGCTCAATGATCAACTCAATAGCTGATCAGGTAAAGCAGATAGAAGCACTAGAATCAGGAAAATCAAGAGTCACAATATCAAGAGTATCACTCAAACATATTATTGATGATATTGAACAATTATTTTCAGAGAAACTGGAACAAAAGAAACTAGAGCTTAACTTGCTTGGAAATTTTGAATACATGATTGAAGCAGAGCCTATCACATTAACTCATCAGGTATTTTCTAATATCATTTCAAACGCAATAAAGTTCTCACAGGAAAATGGAAGTATCACCATCGAGTCAAAAGAGCTTGGACCAAATATTATAGTTTCGATAAAGGACTCAGGAATTGGTATCCCAGATAAGTTATTAAAAAAGATCTTCTCCAAAACTTCTCCTACATCGAGACAAGGTACTGCAGGAGAGAAAGGAACAGGATTTGGAATGCCTCTAGTTAAAGAGTACATGGCGCTATATGATGGAATCGTAACTGTTCAAAGTAAGGATATCGCAATATCTCCTGATGAGCATGGAACAGAGATAAAACTTGAGTTTATTAAATCTATATAGCTCCTACTCTACAGGCTCACCCATTTCTCTAAAGTCTTCCAAGGCCATATCTAGCATTTTAGAATTAGCACCTTGAGTACTTAGTTTACTTGTTAAACCAATATGGAGATCCTCATTCTTTTTAACCGTTGTTTGATAGTTTTTATTTGAGGCCGAAACAACGCCTTCACATACACATAGGTAAGTATCTTTTGGACTTTCCAGTATCCAAAACTTCGTTCCCCTAACTCCTAAAGAAGCAGTTCTAGTCTTAACTATAAATTTATCTTTCTTATAGGTTTTATTCTTGATTGAAGTTATTAGCTTCCCAGAGATAAGATTTATTTTACTTTCATTGATATTAAACTCTTTTAAAATTAGCTTTCCATTTCTAAGCATATATTTTGCACCATTTGAATAACGTACAATGAATAAACTCTTCTTTCCCTTGGCCTCAATGGTATTTCCTTCAGCTAACTTCATTCCTTTGACAGCTTGTACGCCATTAACAGTGACATTACCTCGAATCCTTTCCAGCTTCGCTTCAAATGCTAAGATAGAAAAAGATAGAAGAACTAAGAATATGGTTTTTAAAGTCATAAATTATCCATTTGCTAGAATTATATTAATTTAGTTTAACCTCTTCCCTCATTTAATCAAGAAATTCCCTGTAATTATGACCATATAGCTTTACTTGTGGGCCTTTATAAGAGAAGTACTGTTAAAAATAAAAGGACTCTAAAATGATTGAAATCGGTAAAGTACAAAAACTCACTGTAGACAGAAGAATTAACTCTGGGCACTTCCTAGTATGTCCTCAAGGAGATGATGTCTTTATGCCAGATTCGCTAGGTCCACTTCATGTAAAGCTAACACAAGAGCTAGAAGTATTTGTTTATACTGATACTAAGGGTCTACCAATTGCGACAACAGAAATTCCATTTGCAACTCTTGGAGAACTAGCGCTCTTAAAAGTTCAAGAAGTAAAAGAGTTCGGTGCTTTCTTTGACTGGGGAATTGATAAGGGACTCCTAGTACCAGGAAATGAGCAAAAGATTAAAGTTAGACCTTTTGAAGAACATCTCGTTAGAGTATGCCTTGAAGATGCTACGGGAAGAATCTTTGGAACGACAAAGGTTGGTAAAGAAACTGATGAGACTGAAGATATACCACTCCAGGCAAATGACAAAGTCTCCGTTATGCCATACCAAAGAACACCACTAGGTTACAAAGTAACTGTTGATAAGAAATATATTGGAATGATCTACGAAAACGAGATTTTTAATCCTGTTAGAATTGGTGAAGTTTATCCTGGCCACGTTAAAAAAGTAAGAACTGATGGTCTAATAGATATTTCTCTCCAAGCTCTCGGTATGACAAACCTAAGAGATACAACATACCTAATTCTAGAACTGCTTGAAGAAACTGGTGGAAAGACATTTCTTACAGACAAGAGTTCGCCAGAAGAAATTAAGAGTATGCTTGGTGTGAGTAAGAAGTCCTTCAAAAAAGCAGTCGGAATGCTATATAAAGAGAAAAAGATCAAAATTACTCCCGAAGGTCTTGAGTTAACAGCTCAAATCACTAAGGAAGAAAAGTAATACCCGACAAAAACGCTCTCACAACTCCCTGAAATTTTACAAATCGTAATCTATTTGTCACAATTTTTAGATTAGATTTTTAAAAGCTGATTTCAGGGAGGAAGTATGCTTAAACAAATTAGAAATGTTGTTATATCAACACTACTACTTACAACGTCAAATATACTTGCATGTGACATAGATGGTCAGACAGGTATCATGCCAGAAAATGACATGTTCATTGGTGTTAATCAAAAAAGCCTTAATGGTGTAACTGAAGAAGTATTCAATCGTGTAATCGATAGAGCTATCGAGCACTATGAGCCAGTTATTGCTGAAAAAGGTAAAAAACTAAAAGTATTCAGAAAATGGGAAGATGGAACAGTTAATGCATATGCTAAGCAAATGGGTTCAACTTGGGAAGTACATATGTTTGGTGGACTTGCACGTCACAACCTAGTTTCAGCTGATGGATTTGCACTAGTTCTTTGTCATGAGCTTGGTCACCACCTTGCTGGTGCTCCAAAGGTTACAAGATTCTTCACTAAGACTTGGGCATCAAATGAAGGTCAATCTGACTACTGGGCTTCAATGAAGTGTTTCAGAAAGATTTACGGTGACGATAACAATCAAGCAATCGTATCTAATATGAAGATTGATGCTGTTGTTACTAAGAAATGTAACGCAATCTGGGAAGATGCTTCGGATGTAGCACTTTGTGAAAGAGCTTCTCAAGCTTCACTAGGTCTTGCTACTCTTCTTAACGGAAATAGACCAGTTTCTTTTACAACTCCTGATACATCAGTAGTAAGTAAAACTAACCATAAGCACCCTGCTGGACAATGTAGACTAGATACTTACTTTGCAGGAGCACTTTGTACAAAAGATATTCATGACGAAACAGACAACAGAGATCAGACTGCTGGTGTTTGTAACAGATATGAAGGTTTTGACGAAGGTGTAAGATCTAAGTGTTGGTTCAAACCAAACCGTATCTAATTAATTAAATTATATACAAGTTATTAAGGGCCAAGAAATTGGCCCTTTTTTTGTGTAAATTCTACAACTTATATATGAAACTGCAGTTAATTTGTTTATAAATACCAAAATCTAAAGAGGTATTTATATGAAAAGCGTTTCCATCTTACTAATTCTTAGTTTTCTATCTACCAATGCTGTTGCAAATACAAGAGACCGTATCTCTTATGATTCGCATGGAGAAAATCTACCAGATCAAGTAACCAACAATGTTGAGGCGCAAGAGTATCGTCAAGCTGTAAAAGATCTCATTGGTATGGAATCATATGAAAAGAATGATCTCGAGTTCTTTACGAAAAGTTATAAAGGTCTTTACTTAATTAAGAAAACAAATAGAAAAGAGCCTGCATTTAGAAATGTTATTGCACATACAAAGAATGTTTATCCATGGAAGAATGGTAAGTCATTCATTGGAGCGTTAAAGAAATATACAAAGCAGAATGGATGTATCCCAAAAGTATCTTCTGTTTCTCATGGTTGGGCCACAAGCACAGAGTACGGCGACTTTCACGGTCTGTCCGGATCAAAAGGATTTAATGGTATTTATGCATCAAAAGCAACGAGACCAAAAGGTCTTGCAAAACTAGGAACAAGAACTGTTAAAGAGGATTTACAAGAAGCAATCGATAACGGTGAAGTTAAGTTCTGTGGTAAGTGTGTAATTCAATTCTATGCTTGTAATATCTCGACTCTCTTCGCAGATACACTAGCAAACGTTACAAAATGCCAGACTGTTGTTGCAACAGGAAAAGCATCTCCATATTTTCAGTCAGTAGATACAGAAGAGGAATATAAGAAAACATACTCAGGGTTTCACTACTGGAAAGCAGCAGCTGGAATATGGGAAGAACGAGGTCTAGGTCAATGGTATAGATCAACTCCTATTACTAATGAACACGGTGACGTGGTTGATATGATCAAAGAAAATATTGGAAACCTCTACATCGCATTATAAATATGTATAAATTAACAGTCCTACTACTTATTTTATGTTCAACAACTTTTGCAAAAAGCGGAAGTGAACTTAAGGTTGAGGAAGTAGTAGGAAAAATAATGGTAAAAGAATCTCTCTTTAAAAATCCATACCACTGCTCATCATTTCTATTTGAAACAAAGAACAAAATGACTTTAATGGCAACTGCACATCACTGCTTCCCATATGGGAATGAAAAAAAGAAGAGAAGAGCATATGCTCATAATGAAAAAATAAGAAAAATTAAAAAGTCTTATATTTCGTATAAAATGCTTGAGAAAGTAGATAACTTCAATCGTGACCTTACAGTCCTCAAACCATTATCACATAAGAATTTAGATGTATTAAAGATCTCTAAAAGCCCTGCACTTCTAGGAGATACAGTTTATGTACTAGGTTACGCAGCAAAAGGTGGTCACCAAAAGCTAAAGCTTGAATGTACGTATATTGCAAAAGGAGCATATTCTCTACCAAGTCGAAATATGATACTCGGAGACTTTATTAAATGTAGCCACGATAGAAATTCAATTGCAGGAATGTCCGGTGGGCCTATTTTAAATGAAGCAGGTGAAGTCCTTGGAGTACTTAGTGCTGAGATCTTAAAAGACGATCACTCTTCAGCAATTCCGATTCTAGTTTACCAACCACTAGAGGAATCATACTTTATTAATAATAAGGTAAATCTAGATAACTCTGGTACATATAGCTTCTCTAAATATCTCAAAAAAATTCTATCTTATGATGAAATTGAGGTTGAAGAAAGTCCCGCGCCAGTTACTGTTAAAGATGGACTAGTTATTTAAATCTATGTTTTCTTAGGTTTTTAACTAACTGCTTTAAGATATGTTTGTTATTTATAGGATTTGGTTTCACCTTACAAATCACCTCTTCAATACTTGAGTCGTCAATCTCAGTTTTGCCTCCATGGGCCAAGAGATACTCTTTGATATCGAGATCAATGTACTTTTTTAAAGACGTCTTATAGTCCTCTGGAAAGCTCACAGGATGGGGAATAATAAAGTTATTGCGAAGCTTTATAAGGTTATCAGCGATATAAGCAGTGCCACTCTCCTTATGATAGAAGGTTAAATCACTATCTGTATGACCAGGAGTATAAATAACTTCCCAGTCCTCGAAACCAGGAACAGGTGAATTACCTTTTAAAAAGAAATTGGAATCAACTCTCCTCTTAAAGAAAATATTGTTAATGCCTTTTTTCATTTTCTTGGCAACATACCAAGTTAGGAGAATATCTATAAAGTAGTTCTTTAGACCATCCCACCCAAGGTACCAAATATCAGCACCTTCTTTAATAGCGATAGGAGTATTAAACTTTGATTTATAACTATTTGCTCCTCCTGCATGGTCAGGATGGATATGAGAGACAAGAACGAGCTTTAAATCACTCATCTTCCTACTTAGATCATTTTCAATATAGTTTTGAACAGCTTTAACATCACAGCGGCAGCCACTATCTAATAGCATGAGTTTATCATGATACTCGACAAGATAGAGAGATTGAATATAACCTTTAATTCTATGGATTTTCATTTAGAAGTATCTTAAGTGGTGAGAGTAGCATGTGTCCACTGAGATAACTTGTTTGTGACTCTGATTCATTGTATTTATTGAATCTATAACAACGCTTCTTTCTATCTAGTCCAAAAGCGGGTTTAAAGCCCTGGTTTACAGTAATACCTACGAGCTCACCTGTTCTATAATCAAATAGAGGCCCTCCAGAGTTTCCTTTTAAAGTATCAATCGTAGAGGTCATATAAATAGAATTGTATTTTCCTACAACTTGTCCCCTATCGTTATGTTTCATTGGAAGTCCCAAAGGATGGCCAACCGATATTGCTCTTTGCCCTTTTAACATAGGATCAAAATTAATACCTATTTTTCTAAATCCTGTAACAGCTCTATCGAGTCTCAATAAAGCAATATCTTTATAAGTTGAAAAGTCTCTAATATCCGCAGGTAAAGGTCTAACACCCATCGAAATTCTTTGTGCATTTAAGTCTCTTCTTTGTTGAGAGTACTTCAGAGATATATTTTCAAATTCATGATGAAGTATTTCTGTAACTTTATAACCTTCTCTCATTGAGAGGTCATCACCATTTTGATAATTAAAATACCAAGTATTTTTATAGATTGAAAGATCAATACAATGCCCAGCAGTTGCAACTAAGTCTTCACCGACCAACACTCCACTACAAGTACCTACAGCAACTTCATTTAGAAATGGAATATCTTCACAGACCTTTCGCGAACCAGAGTTGTTATAAAAAACAGACATGATTTTATTTCTAAGAAGTATTGGTTCATCAAGAGCACCTTCATTAACCATAATTCCAGTGTTAGAAAATATATGCTTGAAACGAGACTCACTCATCTCTCTGTCTTCATAACTAACTCCTCCGAATATTACTTTGTTTATTCCAAATACTGGATTAGAAAGAACAATTAAAATGAGAAGATTGATAGTTTTAAGCATGCGTGATTATACACTTTCAAGGGGCTAAAATAGAGATTTTTGGAATATTTACATGAATATAATGCAATTTATCCTTCCTTGTTGAAAATCGGCCTATAAGTTAAAATTTATCCATAATATTAATATGTTACAAAGCCTCAACAAAAGGATGAAAGTTGAAATTAATCATTACTTTTCTAATTAGTTACGCATCACTTGCAGGTATTACTCCAAATAGAGAATCACTCTATAATTGTGTCAATTATGACAACTCCAAAGAAGTAGAGGGCGCAACTATCTATAAATCTAATTACGGTAGTTCAAAAGAATTCTACGAGATAGAAGTCAAAACTTTAAAGTATGGTAGACAATCTTCATACTTTAAAAAAGTTAATCTCGTTTCTAAGTACGATGGCAAAATACAGTCTTACACGACAGGTAGCTTTAGAATTAAGATTGATAAAGTAAGAAAGGGTATAGACGGAAACTTCTGGGCATTTGCAAGATTACCAAAACACGAGATCCATTCAATGGACTGGTCATGTAAAAGTTCGTCTAAAGGATATCTACAAGAAAAGTTGAGCAAAGCTTCTTGTATAGAGAATATATGCTTAGGTGATGATGTTATGGACAATTTTGGATGGAGTGGATTTGTTCAAGATCTAAATGTTGAAGAAAGAATTGTCTTTGTTAAAATGCCAAGAGATGGATCTATCCACGAATTCCCATTTGAAGACATGGGAAAGAGATCTGAGTGTTTTGCTAACTACTGTGAAGAAGAGTTTGCATACTACAGAGGAAATGAAAAAGTAGAAATAGTCTCACTATATACTAATGATATGGCAAGAATTTGGTCACCAAGTGCTCAACTTATGTATATTACAAATATTAAGTTCCTAACTAAATAGTTTAAATAAACCTCTCATATAGACGAATCAGTCTTTAAAGTTGTATAATCACACTTTAAAGATTGATTCCGGAGAGGCCAATGAATAAAAGTCTAATTACAAATATCCTTAGTATTTCGCTTATTGCAATCGGATATGCCTCACCTATTTATTCAGATCAGCTAAAGACGATGGGACTTTACTCATTCTCAGGAGCAATAACAAACTGGCTAGCTATTCATATGTTATTTGAAAAAGTCCCGGGGCTCTACGGATCAGGCATTATCACAGAGAGATTTCAAGAATTTAAGCTTGGTATTAGATCAATGATAATGAATCAATTCTTTACTAAAGAAAACTTTGAAAAGTTTATGAGTACAAACTCTGCGAGTCTTATAAAAATAGAAGAAGAAGTTGTAATGCAGTCAATTGATTTTGATAAAGTCTTTGATAAACTAAAAGGTGCTATTCTTGAATCATCATTTGGCGGAATGCTAAATATGTTTGGTGGACCTGCGGCACTAGATCCACTGAAGCCACAATTCGAAGAGAAGTTTAAAGAAATTATTGCTGATATGTTAGCTGATGAGAATTTTATCTCTAATCTGACACAATCAGGAGAAGCAAGCACTGGCCTATCAGATAGTGTAGAAGAGATGGTTGATGCTAGACTTAATGAACTAACTCCACAAATGGTAAAAGAAATAATACAAGAAATGATCCGAGAGCATTTAGGATGGCTTGTTGTTTGGGGTGGTGTTTTTGGTGCAATTATTGGTCTTGCTACTACAGTAGTATAAGAGATAGAGATGGCGATTGGTGCAACAATATTTAAAGTAAACTTAAACCTATCAAACCTAAATAGTCACTATTATGATGACTTTAATTTAACTATAGCAAAGCACCCATCAGAAAATGATGAGAGAATGATGTATAGAATTATAGCATTTCTCTTTTGTGCACACCAAGACCTTGAGCTCACAAAAGGGCTTAGCTCTACAGAAGAGCCAGATCTATGGCAAAGAGATATTACAGGAAGAATTATTCACTGGATTGAACTTGGTCTTCCAGATGAAAGAAGAATTAAACAGGCCTGTGGAAAATCAGACAATGTAACGATCTTCACCTATCACGAAAACAAAACTCAAGAATGGATTACAAAGATAAGCGCATCATTTAAGAATAATGATAAGGTAAAAATTTATCATATTAATACTCTTGAAGGTCCACAAATCGAATCTCTAATAAAGAAGAGTATGAGACTGAGTGCACTTATTGAAGAGAATATACTATACCTAAGCGATGATGACGATCGTATTGGAATAGAGTTTAAAGAACTATTATAATTGTGTGAAGATATCGGGATTGTCCATTAGCTTCAATTCTTCACGATTTGGAAAACATGCTTTATCCGCATACTTTAAAATATCAGGATTCTTGTTACAGAATAATAAATCAAAGGATAAGCGATCAAGCCCATATATACCTCTGTGGATAATGTTGGCATCGAAGACTAAGAGATCCCCTCTATCAACTTTTATCACTTTAGTATTAGAAAGATTATCTGAAGACCTTCTGCCCTCTCTCTCAAGTCTAGTATCAAGTTCAGCATCATAATCCCAACGATCTTGACTCCCTGGAATCAACTCAAGACCAGGCTCATCTTTTAGAGCTAATCTAAAGTGGAAAACCAGCTGTTCCTTACTTTCTATAATTCTTCTTTGTTCGCTTTCATCTAATCCAGAGTATTGAATATCACGATGCCAGTAATTACGCTGATCAGTGTTAACAGGATTAAAGAACAACTGAGAATTTAAAAAGGCAATATCATCATCTAAATACTTACTAACAACTTTAATGAGCTCTTTTGAAGATATAAACTTTAATAAGAATATACGTTCTTCAGTAGAAAGATATTTACCACTAGTTATATATGCACTATTTATCGCTTTAGTCTGATAAAACTCACTATTATCTCGACACCAACCTGCGTGAAAATTTTCAAGAATGCCTTGTAGTTCATTAAGATAACTATCATCTATAAAGTTTTTAATTACGTAATAACCAGATTCCACACTTCTCTCTTGGTAACAATGCCTTCACTATTCTATTTAACAATATTACCAAGAGATACTTAATATGATCAACTACTCTTTACAATGAACGACATAAGGAGTTAATGCTCCATGTTCTTTTAACTTAACACATGAGACATTTATCATAGGATTAGAACCACTTGAGCTACCAAGCCAGCAAATACAAGCAGTCTTATCAATATAGTAATAATACCCATTCAAATCAATATCGGCCTTTATTAAATAGGTTGTATCATGATCAAGAGAAATAGACTTCATAGTAGAATCTTCTGCAAATACTGAAACACTAAAGAACAAGCAAATAGCTACAAACAAGGTTCTCATAAACTCTCCTTTATATTTATTTAAAAACTATCGCATACATTTATTTCTTGCCGCCAATATAACCTTAATTTCATTTGCATCATCTTCTAAATACCAGCGGTTATTTACGGCCTTTCCATTAATCTTTATTTGGTAAATATCATCTTGGACATGTTTCTCTACAGAACAAATTGCCTTAGAGCGAACAATCTCGGGAGTTCCACAAGAGAACAAGAGTAAAATAATTAATCCATGACTCACTTTTTTCATATATTAATCCTTTAAAAATCAAACTCAAATTCATCACAATCTTTTTCTTTTCTAAATCTTTCCATGACCTGTTCACCTGACTTCTTCTCATATACCCAGTAATAACATTCGTTAATCTTCTTTAATTCCTTTCTATTGATTAGTGCATCTCTAATATCCCAAGGAGATGCCGTAATATATTTCCACGCCTCTTTTACAATCCCTTTAGGTGCAAGAGAGCCTGCTTTTGATGAAATACTTGGTATTTTAGGAATGGATAACCCTGGTGAGCTCGGGACTGTTGGTACTCCAGGAGTTGTAATTGCACTAGGAGAAAATCCTGGTGCCGTTGTAGCGGGAGCAGTGACACCGGTAGTAACTCCTGTTGTAGCAGTTGTTGTTGCGCTAGTTGTTGCTGTTGATGTAGTAGAACTTGCTGTTGTATTTTGAGCAGCTGTCTTAGACGCTTCTTTTCCTGCTTGTTTAGTGGCCTGTTTAGTCCCTTGCTTACCACCTTCTTTTGTAGTTTGTTTTGTTGCTTCTTTACTCGGTGTATTTGAAGGTTCTGCCTTAATGTTTTTAATTTTTGAATCTATATCAATAAATTGACCATCAGGTAATTGAATATTAGGCATGAATGCCGCTTTATTAGAAACAAGTTTAGCTAAACTTTTCTTTGAGAGAAATCGCGTTTTACCGCTAGCAAGAAACTCACTTGAGTTAAGCGCCTGACCAGGAACGAGATCAACAGCAGTAGAACCAACGACATTGGCATTTATTTTACCACTGAGAAGAACTGCATCAGCAACAGGTTTCTTAGACACTACATAACTATTAACGAGAAACTCTGTCCCCCTTACACCGATTGATACTGAACTTGTATTTATCTTAAAGAGTTTATCTTCAGGCTTAATCGGTTTTTCACCACCATCAAGGTTTTTAATCTCGGCCCTGATCTTACCTTTTACTAATCCAAGTACAGACTCTCTCTTGTTATCATCTATAAGGTATTTATCAAATGACATCTGACTATTTCCACCTAAAGTGAGAACTGAGCCGTCTTTCATTTTTAGTCTAACAACGGACTTCTCTGCGACTGAGATCATATCTTTAGTCGAGATTGTATCTGTTTCAATTAACTCATTTACAGTCTCGCCTTGCTCATCTAGTAGAAATACATTTCCTTTAAGTAAGGTAACCTCTCCAATAACTTGGGCAAAGACTGAAATAGATAAAAGCATAAGAAAAGAAAATCTTAATAACATGATCACCCCATTTACATATATGAATATTATAGTGAACATAATCGGGTATATGTGAAGAAGTGCCAAAGGAGCTTAACAATTTAGAAATCAAAACGAAGCGAGTCTCGTACTTACAGTCAATTAGCAACTGTAGCTAGTTTTAGTCTAGAGACAATTATTCTAATAGAAATATGGAGTTATTTACTAATCGGAAAAACCACATTGAGATCCTGCACAGAATATGAGGACCTCAATGAATTATTAATTATTTAATTACTTACATTTTCTTATTTTCCTTAGTGCACTTTCAAATGCACTTACTTGACTAGCTCTTGCTCTGAAGTAATATAGATCTATGAAAATAATTATTTCAATTGCAATTCTCATCGTCTCAATGACAAGCACTCACGCTAAATTCGCGATAGATACTTTTAGCACTCCTTGTGAAGAGCTAACTCTCAAAATAAAGAGTTGCGAAAGTCATACTATCTCTAATAGATCAGCACTTCACCCAAACATACGAAACCGAAGTGATATCGTCTTTGTAGACAAAGGTGCCCTAATCACATCAAAGATAATCAAGAGAAGAGCTACAAAGTGCAATGAAACTCATAAAATGAATATAAAGAAGTACAAGCAGCGAATGTTAAGAGCAAAGTTATTTGTAAGCGGACTAACTTGTAGAAAGAATATGCCCATAGTCCAAGTGATAAAGTTAAACTTCTACTGTGACACCCCTGGAACAGCAACAATTTTCTCATGTTTCGTTGAGTCTCTAGGTTATAAGAAGGGATTTAATTATACGATTCTAAAGTGACAACACCTTTACAAAGGCAGTCGTGTGCTTTTGGGTTTTGAAAGTGCATTGGATTTATTCTAAGCTTCTTAGAGCAAGACACTTGATCATTATATGTATACTTCCCATAGAAGTAACCGCCCTGAGAAAACTCTTTAACAAGTGAAGATTTAGACACAATCTCTCTACATTTTACACCTTTGATATTCAAATCAATATTTACATCACTTTCGTGAGCAACTACAGAAGAAGTTAAAAGTATGATAAAAGTTGTAGCGATATATCTCATGTTGATCCTTGTAATTACGGTAAGTTCAAGTATTTACCATAAAAAACTAAGAGTTATACATATTGTTACTTATTTACCTAGGTCTTCTGGTGAAAAGTTACTCTTAAAGGTGAATGCTCTTGCTGTATCTCCATTCTCCCTAAGAAAAATTAGCTTCTCTACAGCATCTTCTACTGATGGAATAACACCATCATCAACCCACCACAGAACATAAGTATCCTCACCTTTTAGATCAAACCACTCCTTCTTTCTCTTGAGGAAGTCTCGATGGTCTGTTCTAAACATAAAGTTTTTCAGTGAGTCCTGATCCTTCCAAACAGACATATTAACAATGATGTTCGGATCATCAAAAGCGACAATAGAGGTAGCGTCCCCAGCTTCATCCATAAGTCTCCAGATAAACCCATCACTTTGTTCTGCAATAGCATTTATTCTATCTAGACCGTCCATAAAGTCTTTAATCTCAGGTGACTCAAGCGGGAATTTTGGGTGAGCAATATTTAGTTGAGCAAGTTGCATCTGTATATCTCCTATCAGGAATACATTATATGAGATTTAAGTCGAACTTTCCAAAAATATTGATATAATAAACAAAAAGGAATTAGAATGTTAAGAGTTATCGCCCTAGCAACAATATTGTCATTCATTAGCTGTTCGCACCATACAAAGGAAAACAAACCAGTAAAGGTTTATGTATACCATGACTTTGCTCCCTTTGTTATTGAAGAAGGTGCAGAACTAAACCTAAGTGAACAGTTCTTTCAAAAACTAGAAGCTAAATTAGCTCATAAGAATCTCGAACTAGTCCGTAGTACAAAAGTAAAAGTAATAGACTCGCTTCTAAAAGGCGATCAAGTTATGATCCTATGGGTAAATCCAAAATGGTTTTATAAATATAGAAATCATCTCATAAGCTCAAGTCCTATACTTTGGGATTCAGATTACCTACTCTCAAGAAAGAACTCACCAGTAGAGTTTAACGGAGGAGAAAGCTTATACGGACTAACTCAGTGTAGTGTTGCTGGCCATATCTATAAATCAATAGACCCATATCTAAAATCAGGTAAGGTTAAAATAATAGAACGCCCAGAAATGAAATCTTGTGTCGACGCTGTTAGTAAAGGGAAGGCCGACTATGTTGTTATTGAAAAGTCTGCTTGGCTAAATATGTTTACTCCAAATACTAAAAAGAACTTCTCACTTTCTAAGAACTATATTGATGGATTTAGCAGAGGTATGCTTCTATCTAAAGATCTAAAAGATTTATTACCAGAGGTTAACGAGTTAATAGATTCTTTACCAGAATCAACAGACTGGAAAAATAAGATGCAAAGAATTGGTGGTAAAGAGTTCTATGAATTATTTAACTTAGATATTTCAGAATTATTAAAGATGAAGACAAACTAAGTTAGTTTTAAAATTCGTTCCTTCCATCGTGAAGACAATGCCGGACAATTAGAGAGCTCAATCAAAAACTTTAAGTCCTTCTTTTTATTTTGAAAAATTTCATAAATAGATTTATCTAAAGAAAAACTAGGATATGGTCTATCGACAAATACCAACTCATCACTAAGAGACGCTTCACCTTCCTCTAAAACTTTGTAAAACCAGCCGTATCTACCAGACCTCACAATCTCTTTAAGTACTCCCTTAAAACCATATTTAATATCAATCGTTCCACAAGGCTTGCGCCCTTCTGTTAATTGAAGAGTAGATGATCCAAGTTTAAATATGTCGCCGATACAAAGATCTTTTTCAGTGAGCTTATCAGTCGTGATATTTTCACCATAACTTCCAGGAACAAATAGTTCCTTATGTTGTGGAAAAACAGATTTAAGATATTCATATTGTTCAAGACTATAGTGATGAATGACACGGTCTGGGCCACCATGAAATTTAAGGTTATGAGATTCATCACCTTCCAATGAGTCACACTTAATAATAAGCTTATCTACAACAGGATCTTTAGCTATAGCTGTAACAAACCTATTTGGGCCAATCTCTTTTGCTCTACCGACAAATAATCCTTCAATTTTAAAACTTTGCATTGAGTACTTTCCTAAGACAAATAAGAATCATATCGATATTAATTCTAGCATCTTAAAGACTAAATTCAACTCTAGAGCTACAACTGTCAAATCTTTTGACAAATATACTCATAAGTACGACTACCATCAGAGAATAAGATGGCCCTTATATTGCACTTATAAGTACATATGAAGTTAATATTAGTCTTTCTATTTATACTGAATCTCTCGGCCTGGTCAGCTGATTTACACTTATTTAAAGATGATGGAAGTTTTAATGACTACTTCTCGACAAGTATACTCTCGGGAGACCTTAAAGAAGGTGAAAATATCCACCTATACGACAGAAAAGTGACCTTTAAGGGTATATTAGGTAGTGGAAATACCACTATGATACTAAGAGTTCAAGATACATCAAGAAATATAGAACTAGCACTTAGACTACCCCATGGAAATGAAGAAAAGCGATTTGGTATAAATGATGGAAAGAGATTCATTAATTATACATACGATGGTTATAAAGACCTCAAGGAAGCAAAGCTGCCAATTCCAAAGATACATTCATACCTTAAGAGCTCTTACCTCTTAGTTGATCTTGTTGAGCATGATTTTGATCTCAAGACATTTCTCGCTAGAAATGAGTTTATAGAAGAGAGCGATAGGTCCAAAATACAAGAATCATTACTAAAGTTTGCAAAAGAAACAGCTATATATGAATCAATTGGTGATTTTCATCTAGAACAAATAGTTTATTCAAAACAAAAGAATAAGTGGATCTTATTAGACTGGGCAGATAATCATCAACTAGCAAGACTTCCATCTTCACCAAAGCTATTTAATAGTCATCAACTCGTAAGTAATAATATTGCTCTCGATAAAAATGGAAAAGAATTATATGAAGAACTAGACAATGGAAAAACGGTTAAAGTTCACAGAGATATAACAGAATTCGAGAAGAATATTCTCAATCTTCTTCATGAAGAAATAGAGAATCAGAGAAGAGTACAAGAAAGTATAGATAAATCCACTATTGAAGAACTAAAAATAAAGCTACAAGGCCTTTCAGATCATACCGACATTATGGATGTGTATAAAGATCTTAAGTCTGCACATCTCGCCTCTTTCTTTACAGTATTACAAAAGGACTTTGTAGATAACCAACTAAAGAAATTTCCAATTGGTATTATTAAAAAACCCGAGCTAAAAATACTCCTAGACAACCTTGGAAAGTTTACGCCATACTACTTTTCTCAATTTTCAGAAAAGATTCTAACTAATATTAACGATCTTGAATCGTTCATGTTCCTCTATCAGAGAATTAAAGATATTGGTCTTGATGAAGATCTAGAGGATGATATAGCAGATGCCATAACAAAGAATATTGAAAGAATCCTCTCGAACACAACAAGTGATGAAAAAGCATTAAAGACTATTGAAACATTGAAAAATGAGTATGGAATCATAAGCTATCGCACACGCAATATATTAGATAAAGCAGATGAGTACCTAAAACCAGCGCCAAACTGTAACGACACTCTATTCAGCATATTAAACGCAACCAACTAGTTATTTTGACTTACACTTCGGACATAGACCATATAGCTCTAAGCTGTGGCCACCAAGACTATAACCAACTTTCTTGGCCATATTAATGAAAGATTTATCAAGGCCACACTCTGTTAAGCACTTTACGCTCTTACATGATGTACAAACAATATGATGATGGTGATCAATATCATCACTAACTAATTCATAAGAATGGTATTCATTTGCGGTAGGTACAGATCTGATGATATCAGCTTCCTCAAACTTTGAGACATTTCTATAAAAGCTAGATTCATTCATTTCTTGAAAAAGTTTAGTTTTTTTGAAATCGATAATAGATAGAGGCTTATTTTTCTTAATAAATAGCTCTAATAAATCAACACGTGACTTAGTTACACTTAATCTCTTTTCTCTTAAGATTGCTTCTGACTTTTTCATATCTACTACCTACTATTTTGCCTAATAACAATAGTAGCAGTAAAATGATTATTTGAGAAGGCACTGTACTAAGCTTTGAAAAGTAA
The DNA here is from genome assembly GCA_001874305.1 of Bacteriovorax sp. MedPE-SWde. Lineage (GTDB taxonomy): Bacteria > Bdellovibrionota > Bacteriovoracia > Bacteriovoracales > Bacteriovoracaceae > Halobacteriovorax_A. The sequence continues at coordinate 340,705 of MPCU01000002.1, forward strand.
ATCGACAGGGCAAGTCCTCCAGAAGCTGAAAATGCACCCATAATACCTAGAAATAGAAATGATCCACTAAAACTCTTTATGACCTTACCACCAACTACACAAGGTATTATGTAGAGGCCAACAGTGAAAAGTAGGCCTAGACCATAGAGAGAGAAGATAAATGTTAATGCATACAGTAACTCTTCAAATATATATATTTTTTGACTTCCTAATATAGATCTCTCAATAGTTATTCTTTCTATTTTCGTTGAAAAATACATTTGAAGAACCAGAATATTCATAAAGATGGCAATTAAAGACGCAGTACTAACTTCAGATAACGAAACAATATCACCAAAAAGACCGAGAGCCATATGAGAGTCGAGACTTGGAAAGATAGCTATCATTGATTGACCGAGGGCCAACAGTACTAGATAGGTAACAATATAAAATGCCTCATTTGTTCTTTTATTCATAATAAAGAAAACTTTTATCAAAATAAAAAACAATAGAGAGAATACCAAAGAGATTCCTGGTAAGTCATACCAAAGAGCTTTACCAATAAGACTACCAACAAGCCCGGCCTGTGCAAGAGCAAGAATCTGCAGACTCTCTTTTCTACTAACTAAGTGAGCTCCTTGTATAGGAAGTAATATTCCAGCTAAGCAACATAGTACAAATGAAAGTTTAAAAAGTGAAAATAGCTCAATCATTGTAAAACCACACTTTTTATAGAATCACTATTTAGCTTCTGTGGTGAGATATGAGAAATTATAACTATAGACTTTATATATCTCCCCTCTAGTACAGTTAAGAGGAAAGTCATAAGTTCATCCACGCCTTTTCTATCGACATGATTAAACGGTTCATCTAAGAAGAGGATATCTGTTGTTTTAGCTAAACGAGATAGAACAAGTACCTTTTGTCTCTGTCCTCCACTTGCGCTATCCCACAAAAGATCAAGAACGTCCTCTGGAATAAAGCTTTGTAAAGAACTCGGTACTTCATAAATTTCTAGTATTTCTTTTAATGTAATACTGATCGGAAATTCATACTTTAATAATTGAGGAAGGTAACTAAAGCTTAGCCCATCGTTGTAAACAACCCTTCCTTCTATAGCAGGTATTTCTTTTAATAATGTTTTTAAAAGAGTTGTTTTTCCTGATCCGTTGGGACCTGATATTAAAATAAAGTCACCACTCTCAACAGAGATATTTAATCCCTTTTGCAAGGGACTTGTGTACCCAATATCTATATTGCTTGCATCAATTAAATTCATTATAAAGTAAATGCCTTTGCTAATTGTAGAATGAGTTCACGGTAGTTCTTAGCACCTTTATCGTTGATAGAGATATCAACTAATTTATATGGAACACCCGATATTTCTTGAAACTTCTTCATAATTTTTTCAGGATTGTTCTTTGTAGCAATCGCTAAATCGACATTTTTGTTTTTTGCATATAGACCGATACGAGCAATTCTTCCAGCAGAAGGAGGTACTCCAGGAGTCTCTTCAACTTCTCCCACATAATTTAGCTTAAATTCTTCAACAAAGTAGCTAAACTCCTTATGATAACTCATAAAGCTCATCTTATTACTTGTTTTTAAAATAGATCTGACCTCTTTTTGCAGCGATGCCATATCCTTTTTTAGAACTTCTAAATTTTTCAAATATATATCTGCACCTTTAGAATCATTTTCAATCAAGACATCAACGACTTTACTTGCACCTTGTAAAAAATATTTAGGCGATAAGTGGTAGTGTGGATTTCCACCAGAGTGAACATCCCCCATAGAGCGGTCAGGACTTTCGACCTTTTCTAAAGAATTAATTGCACTTCCTATATTACAATATCCTTTATGACCTTTTTGTATTTTCTTATTACCAGATCTTTGTAGGACTTTTGGTAACCAAGCTATTTCTAACTCTAGACCTACTAGACAAACTATATCGGCACGAGATGTCTTAGATATCCAATGCGGCATAGCATCTACATAGTGTGGATCTTCAGTACCTGACAAAAGCGAAGTAACCTTAACTCTTTCGCCACCAATTGCTTTTACCAACCAACTAATATCAGTTGTCGTAGTGAGTACATTTAGCTTAGCAAAAATTGAGAGTTGAATAAGTGTAACAAATAAGTATTTCATAGTAATTCCTAAAACTCATGTGCAGGGTGTGCACCTAGGATAAAGACAAATTGAAAATTTAGACTAGTATCTTTGGTAGTAGTTACTCCCTCTTCTCTTGTAAAAATATGTGCAAGACCACTTCTAATCTTTACAAATTCACTAGAGCTCCAAGTAAACTCTGGAGTTACTCCGTAAGTAATATTATTTTGTTTCTTACCTGTTATAGAGTTCTTCTTAGATAAGTCCTTATAACCATCTAGTCGTATTCCTGCATAAGTATTGGCCTGGAGTAAGAATTGGTTATACAAATAGGCTCCAACTTGTTCTGAATTACTACCTGATATATCCTCGACATTTCGATACCACGCTTCCCCTTGAAACATATACTTTATAGCTCTTCCTTCTCTCCACTTTCCAACAATCTCAAGACCTGGAATATGAAGTTTATCGCCTTCATCATCTGTTCTTCCGAGATAATTAAAAGCATATTGAATACCACTAGTATTAGATAATTCTGTAAATGATTTTAAGCTAAGGTAGTGTGTAGGTACTTTCGGTTTACTTCCGCTAGAGTGAGCATGACCATACTTATGTCCGGATGTAATTCCAACAGTTAGATCCAGAAATCTATCAGTATTAAAGAGATGTGAAAATTCAACACCTGAATCAAAGATCCCCTCATCATCGAAAAACTCTGAGTGAACCTTTGGTGCTTTCATAAATGGCCAATCGTGTTGATGTGTTTGATTAAGTCTTCCTACTCCTAAAAAGAATTGCCCTACTTTTAATCTTGATCTGTCTATTATCTTCGAAGAGCTAAAGTACAGTTCATGCAACTCAAATACCGTTTCACCATTTTCATCATGTGCGGCAGCACTAAGTACACCATCAAACCTATGGTCAATAGGAGCAAAGAACATCATCTCTGCTCCCCTCATTGTTAAGCTCTCATTAGCTGTTGAAGTAGAGTTCAATCCTTGATCGTAAACCATATCACCAGCTAGAGATATTTTTAGTCCACTTGAATCAAATGCAAAGATATTTAAACTTGTTAACAATATACTAGTGATTAAAAACTGTTTCATTCGGTCCTTCTAGCTTTATGATATTCTCTTTAATACTTTTAACACCCCAAAAAGAGCCAGCGGCCTTTCCATGACTCCCCCACTTCGTTCCAAAGTGATCAGTATTAAATAAGCAAGTTTCATCGTCCATGCATTCTTCATCGCCAAATGGTCCAGTTTGATCCCACATTATTATGTGAGCATCATTTTCATCATTATGGATATCAATTACTACGGAAACATTTTCACTGCTTTCAAAATTAACGAAGTCCTCAGTACCATTTAAAGAAAACTTCGCTTTTACAGTATTTGCATCTACTCTTGTAAACTTAACTTCAAGGCCACCAGATAAATCTTCTCTTGTAAAAAGTAATACAGAGAATTCATCTGAATCACCTAATTTAAAGTCTAGATTATAACTATGAGCAGTATCACCACCATTAGTAGCTGTTCCTTCAAGTCGATATAGGTTACTTCCTACCTCTACAAAAGAAATATTACCTAATAAACCACCTAGACCAAGATTATTTGCTCCAGTACTTTCACCTGTTAAGTCAGAACAACTGACAAAAGAAAATAACGTTAGAATTAGTAATATCTTTTTCATTTCTTATCCTAGAAGTTTGGTTCTTCGTGAGCAGCTGATTTATAGTGACAAAAGAATTCTTTCTCACCTTCATGTTGGTGACACTGAATATAAGAAATTTTTGACTGTCCATTTAGATCATAAGCCACTTTAGTCCACACGTCGGCTTCTTCTCCATGCCCGTGGTCATGGTCTTCAATCTTCCATACTTTGTAAGATGTTACGATTGAAAGATCAGCACCTCTTTTCTTTAATGTGCGGTCTAACTTTTTTATAGCTGACTGAAATGCCATATTTAAATCACTGTAAGATTCACTCTTATTTAGGTCATGATGATCTTCTTCATGGCAAACCATCTCTGTATCATGTAGGTGACAACCGTACTCAAAGCTTCCATCGTGAGATTGAATCTTTACATGTACTTCAGAACCTTCAATTTCTGCCTTCCAAGCTTCAATTTCATTAAGTTCAGCTTCATATTGATACTCTCTTACTGCAGAGTCTTTAGCACTAAGAAGGTCTAGACCAGTCAGAGCAAGTGCGTTAAATTGTGATAATAATAGAAATATAGGTAATATAAGCTTCATAATCTCTCCATATATTTTTACAAGTAAGTTGCATTTATTTGCAACTGACTTGCAGATTATATAATTAGGATTAGTTTTGCAACATATTTGTTCTATATTTGAAACTTTCTAGCTATCTCCAACTTTCTTTTCATATTTCTAATAATTGTCCGTACGATAATAATATGAAATGGCCTAATCAAAAAGAAGTACAGCTTTCCAAAGGTATTATTAAAATTAACCATAGTCTTTACACTAAGTAAGTTACCTTTCTTTTTGTCTAGAAGAATTGAGACTCGAAAGTCTAAATGGGCATCATCCTCACCTACTACTATTTCATTATCATAAGCCTCAAAGACTTTAAAAAACCCAACTTTATCTCCGACCTTAAAAGGAAGTATAATTTTATCTATATCCAGAACTTCATTCTTTAATCCAAAAAGAGAAACAATTTTATTTCTAATTTTAAATAAGACATCAACCCACTTAGGTGAAGATTCAAAGAAGGCCAGCATAACTTTTGATATATCGACAGAAGTACTATTGATTTTCTCTTCAAAACAATCAATGTAATCATAGTTATCATTCATATTAACTCTCTAAGTGCTTTGTCATTTTACCAATAGAAACTGGAATCACTTTATCAATTGAGAAGGGACGAACATAGTTTGCATTAGACCACATAAGTTTATGTCCTTTGAGTTTTCTAAATGGCCTTACTCTTTTATGAAATCTGTTACGTTCAATGTCAGATATTTCTCTCCTATCGCCCAAAGTTACAAGAAGTCTAACCCCAGGAGGTGTTTTAAATTGTCCAAAGATTAATGATTTCAACCAAAACAGAAGAGAAGTATTTACAGCTAATATACAGGCCTTATTCCCCGACTGATTAACAAAACCTTTTGTAAACATCTCTATGAAATATCCCTGTTTTTCATTCTCAACATAGACACTACCAATTGGACTTGAGTGAGGGAGCCCATCTTTAGTAATTGTAGAAATAGAACAGTAGAGACTATTTTTAATAAGGTCCTTAATAAACTTGAAGTGACTCATATAAACTCCTAATATATAAAACATACCTTGAGGTATGCTTATTTACAACGTAACATACCTCAAGGTATGCAGCAAGAATATTTACAGGAAAGGTATTAAGTGGCAGAAATCACGAAAGATATATGGTTAATGGAGGGTTTACGAATTCTAGATTCTAAAGGGCGCTCCTTCCTTAAAATAAGTACACTATGTACTAACCTAGATCTTACAAAAGGTGCGTTCTATCATTGGTTTAAATCTAAGAATGATTATGATCTTGCTCTCATTGCTTATTGGAGAGAGCTTTTTACAAGCCAATTTATAGAAGAAGCAAATATCGGCCAAAGCTCAAAAGAGAAGCTAGTTAGACTTATAGAAATGTGTATCAAAAGCATGAAAGATGAAAGTCGTCTCGAAGTCGAACTTAATATGTGGGCACATCAAGACAATGCCATTAAAGAGTATATCGAAGGTGTCTATAAAGAAAGATTCCAATATCTCACAACACTTCTAGAAGATATTTATGAAGCTAAGGAAGAGGCCAAGCGCCATGGTCTTATACTTTACTCGCTTATGATTGGCGTTGATCTTTTCTATAAGAAGCTAACTAAGAAAGAAATGGAACTCGTTTTCAAAGATTACCTAATTAAATAACACTTAACCTTAATATATTAATTACTTCTTAGGATAAGCTCTCAAACCTAGTAGCATTTCAGATTTTTCTGTTAACTTCGCACTAAGAAGTGACTTATCTGTATACTCAACAAGATTATTTTTTAATACGTCATAGACCGCTGTACGCTCTTGAGATGCATCGACATCAATACACTTATCATTGCTTTTAAAGTATTCAACAGTAGGTAAAGTCTCCGCCTTAAAAGTGTCAAATCTTAACTTAATACTTTCAAGGTTATCATCACTGCGTCCAGTATATTTAGCACGCCCCATAATTCGCTTTTCTAAAATATCGAAAGGACATTCAAAGTATAGCATTTTAGGAAGTTCAATATCTTTTCCAAAAATATTATTCCATGCTTCCATATTCTCAAGAGAACGTGGAAATCCATCGATAAGAAAGTTTGTACTACCTGTTGTTCTAGTTATTCTTTCCATTTCGTCTTTAAGAAGATTCACAGTTATTTCACTTGGAACAATTTTTCCGGCCTTAATAATCTCTTCAATCATAGAGGCTGATTCACCACCACTATTTCTCTCTGCTCGTAATAAATCTCCTGCAGATAAGTGCTTCCAGCCAAGTTGTATTTGCGCCAATTCACACATTGTTCCTTTACCACTTCCAGGCCCACCAAGGACAAAGAGAACGTTTGGTTTAGGACAAGGAAGTCTTGGATCATAATGATGAAGTACAATTTTAGGAGCAGGTGCTACACCCATTTTATAAACGTGCCACTCTCTATCTGTTGGAGGAAGTTCATCATCACACGTCATGTCGTATGCGAGATGACCATCAAGGCGAGAGATTCTCCAAGACTTATAACTATTAGAATATGAAAGAGATGGACTTCTTGAAGACTTTCCATCAGCACGATCCCAGGCCATCTTTCCATTCCAATAACCAAGACTTGACTCTGTCCCCGACTCAGACTTAACAGGCGGCGCTGTCGAAGGCACAAACAACCCATCAATTTCAGGAATTCCAGATCCAGATACTTCGATAAATAGTGTATTTGCTTTTAAATTAGTGTCTTCTGCCATTATATCCTCTTAGAGTATTATTTATTTTTGGTTTTAATCATTTTACAACTAAAGAACGTACTAATATATATAATTATTGCGACACTTAGGTAGAATATAGACCCAAGGAAGTAAATAAATGGACGCTATATATAATATTCTCGACTTTGAAACAACTGGCTTCTCCCCTGATTATGATCGCATCATTGAAGTCGGGGTCGTTAAAGTTAGTAATGGAAAAGTTATTGATACTTTTCAAGAGTTTGTAAATCCAGGAATGCACATTAGCGGCACGATAACAAACTTAACAGGTATAACTAATGACATGGTCAAGAGCGCTGATAGAAGCTCAAAGGTTATGCCAAGACTTAAATCCTTTGTTGGCGATGAGCTTATCGTCGCTCATAATGCTTCATTTGACTCACGCTTCTTTAAAGCAGAAATGAAGAGATCTAGAATTAGTCCTAAGAATGAATTCTTATGCTCATTACTACTAGCAAGACGACTGTATCAGAATTTAGACTCACACAAGCTTGGAGTTCTTTGTGATCATCTAGGTTTTATTAATAAAGCGTCCCACAGGGCCCTGGATGATGCGCAAGTGACTCACAAGGTATTCAATGCTATATGCAAAAAAATTCTTTTAAATAGCGGCCGTACTCAAATTGATTTTTCATATCTAGCAAAGCTAAGTAAAGTCCCTAAAAAGAAAGTCGAGTCTTGGCTTAGCAAATAAATGAACAAGTACCATTATTAAACTAACCATAACTGTAAATCCAGTGCCTTAAGTCTCTTAGCGGCCTTTCAAATACATATGCTAAAATTGAAGAATGATACAAATAGCTATTATCCTAATTCTATCCTTCCAATGCTTTGGGCAAGCCCAGGTTATAGAACTAGGTACACAAAGTAATTGGCGACCTTATCAGTATACTGAAAATAGTAATGTAAGAGGTATTGCTATAGAAGCTCTTGATTGTATTTTCACACAAATGAATATCCCATACAATGTCACAGTGTATCCTTGGGCCAGGGCCCAACATTTAACGAAGACAGGAAGAGTTGATGGATTCTTTAGTGCCTCAAAGAATAAGAAACGCGATAGCTATGCAAAATTATCCACACTCTTTTTACCACAAAAAAGAAGCTTCTATATCTATAAAAATAATATTCGTATTCCTATTAGCAATATTGATTTAGCTTTTATAAAGACAAAACACACTTCGGCTAGAGTAGGATCAAATGCTCTTCACTTTCTACATAAGAATAACTATAAAGTCGTTCCGCCAACAAAAGAATCAGAACACTCATACTTTCAAATGCAAAGAGGACGAGTGTTTGCATACTTAGAAAATGATCTTGTATTTCAAGAATTTTTAAATCAATCAAAAACCTACAAAGAGTCTGACTTCATAAAAGTTCCCGCCATGGAGAAAAACCTCGGCGTTTATTTTAGTAATAAGTTTTTAATGAAAAATCGACAATTTTTAGAAGAGTTTAATAAGTATGCTAGTAGATGTTCACTAATCGATAATTCTAGAGATTAATACTATCTTACTATTGAGCCATAAATGAAGATATCTAATGTTTCAGTTATCCACTTAGATCTTACATCCTGTTTACTTATATCGTGATTCATATGCTCTTTATTAAGTTTCCAAAATTTTATCTGGTCGACGAGAAGAGCATAAATACTATCTGCCAGTCTAAGACAACTAATCTCTTTTCTGATTACGTCAACTCTTTGAGCTGATTCAATAAAGCTGGCAAATGCTTGCAAAGAAGAAATATTAGCAGCATTGAAGCCATCTATTTTACTTAATTCATAAGTCTCATTCGTTATAATTTGAACAAGCTCCCAGTTCTTTATACCAACCTTAATATTAGATTCCATAAAAATTTCAAGTCGTACTAAGAACTCATCTTTATTAGAAACTGGCCGACTTATAACTTCAGATAATGCAGGAAGCTCGGAGTCATAGAGCTCACTAATGAGCTCCTTGAGTAGGCCCTCTTTTCCATCAAAATGATAACTAATCAAAGAACTATTCAAGTTTACATCGTTGGCTATATCTCTAATTGTCGTAGACTTATATCCACGTGAAGCAAATAGCTTCTTAGCGGACTTAAGTATTCTTTGTTTAGACTTCATTGTTTTCTCAGACATAGCTACCTTAATTACAACTATTTAGAACTATAGTAAATATCTATGTTACAATTTTCAATCAAATGATTGATTTATTCAACCATATGATCTATCTTGCCGATATGAAACTAATACTTATACTAATTATCTCATTATCTTTTTTCGTGACTACAAATGCAGAGCTTCATCACCCTGGAACGGGAAGCTTCATTGAGACAGGCGCCCTTCAAACAAGAGCAGTCTACGGATACAAAGTTAATACATTCTACGGTGTACCTAAATTTGATTATGGAGACTTCTCAATCGAAGGGTTTAGATCGAACTATAATTTGATAAGCAGCGACTTTATTAAGATAGGACCACTACTTTCATACAATTTTATGCCATATGATCAAGGAGATATAGATCACCTAAGCGAAATGGATAGAAGTGATTTTTTTGAAATTGGTCTACTTACCTCTATCTCCCTCCCCTTTGGGCAGCTATTCCTTCAACAATCAAAAGCACTACACGATAGTCCCGGTTACAACTACAAGGCTTCATTTGGAACAGGTATCCCATTATACAAAACAGCTAAATCAAATATCTGGCTAAATATAATGCTTGAATATGCTTTTATTTCATCGAATACAGCGAACTATCTATTTGGAGTAAATGAGAGTGAAGTAACTAAAACAAGGCCACAATTTACTTCAACTCGCTCAAAGTTATTTACATCCATATGGGGGCTCTGGACGCCCCTTGCAGGAAACTGGTGGATAAACGCAACATACAAAATAGACAAATTTAATAAGGAAATAATAAGTAGTCCAATTGTTAGAAGAAGAGTTGATAGCACCTTAATGATTGGTCTTATGTATAGCTTTGGAAATCTTAATAAGTAGGTAAAAATGAATGAGCGCTATTTCGCAGGAATTGAAATATCTGAAAACTCTAACAACAGGCAAAGTGACGAAGACAAATTAGTTGGTCTTGCTTGCAAGATAGACATAGAAGATGAGTACTTTCACTTTGAAGTGATAAAGAGAAAAGAAAAAAGCTATTTATGTATTGAGATAGATAGACTTACAGAGGTTCCAAATACTCTGATGCGAATTGCTGTAAACTCATGATTAATTTAGACTAAAATGAATTGAAAAGGTCGAGGGATTCCTCGACCACATAAAAAATAAGAATTAGTTATAGAGTACACTTCATAACTTTCTTAGAAACAGTAAGAAGGAACTTAGTTCTCTTTTCTACTAATTTTAAAGAAACAACAGCGTCGTCTTTCTTAGTTATCTCAAACGTTGTCTTACACATTCCATTGAAGAATTCGCCATCACAACCTTGTTTAAATTTAAAAGTATACTTGTTCTCACTTACTTCTCTATACATGTCATGGTATTCACTACCAGCGAGGTGAAGCTCTTTATTAAGGCCTTCAGACTTTATAACTATCATTGGAGTATTTGCACCAGCACCAAAGTCATACATAACATTAGAGATAGAAATTTCATCGCACCCTTCAGAACCTGTTAAGTTAAATGTTTGATCTTCAAGAGGCTTAAACCAATCAAAAACGCGACTTTTATTTGCTGCAGTACTTGATAATGACAATAGTACAACTGATGATAATATTAGTTTCTTCATATAACTCCTTATAATGATAATAATTCTTCTATTTATAAAGTGTCCTATTATTAGCACGGAGTTTAAATAGCACTACAACGAGTGTAAGTTTTATATATCAATAAATTTTGGAAATAATGGAATTAAACTCTTAATATGCTTATAGTCATGAGCAGGAATAATTTGAAGCTCTGGTCTTTGATTTTTAAAAAGAGCTATTTTCTTAATAGTCTCTAGAAGTTGTTCGGGATCATCATCCACAAGGCACTTTGCAATAGCAAATTTATGCTCTAAATTATTTAACTGCTTAACACTCCAAATGACATCTCCAACAAAGAATAACTGCCTCCCCGATCTAAGAGTTAGTATATAACCAAGTGAGCCTGGCGTATGTCCAGGAAGAGGAACAGCGATCAAGCTACCATCGGAGAAAATGTCTAAGCTCTGCTCAAAAGGCCCATATTTAATACTACGTAACTCTAAGTCTTTCCATTTAATACTCTTACTATCATATTGGTTTCTTAAATAACCTGGTCCATGTGAATCATTAGTTTCTAGTGCATATTCTCTTTCAGTTTTAGTCGTGAAAACTATTGCTTGAGGAAAATCAGTTATTCCACTAGCATGATCCCAGTGTAAGTGAGTTAGAAAAATTGAATCAATACTTCTATGATGTTTGGAAAGACTTTCTTGAATCGTGACCTCTTTAGTAAACCCAAAAAACGGCTTTAGCCACCATATAAAATCTTCAAATTGCTCATCTATCTTGAGTCCTAAACCTGTATCTATAAGAAGATTGCCTTTAGGGTGACTGATTATAAAAGATGAGTGAGTTGAACGATGTGTTTTGAATAACTTTCCACTAGGAAATATAAGTGCCTCAGGGGAGTCATTATATCCTGTTTCAAATCTTGATAATGAGATTGAAGCTTTGGCCAAAGTTGAACTTGAAATAAAAGTAATTAAGATTAAGATGTATATATTCTTCATATTATCAATATAGAGTATATTTTTAATCTATGTAAGAACGCACTATTATATAACTAAGTAACTTTAAGGTAACTATGAAGCTAAACCAAGAACAAATTGATATAAGTACACGAAATATCTATAAGACTCTCGATGTTATTGGTGGAAAGTGGAAAATTAAAATTTGCTGGCATCTTTATAGTGAGACGACTCGATTTAACGAGCTGAAAAGAAAGCTAGAACCAATCTCTCAAAAAGTATTAACCGAGCAGCTAAAAGCATTAGAGTCAGATGGAATTATAAAAAGAAAAGTTATACCAACAACTCCACCTCAAGTAGAATACTCGCCAACTGAATATGGCCTAACACTTAAGAACTTAATGGAAGAAATGTGCCACTGGGGTGGACAATTCTATGATTGATAAACTAGAACGGAAGCGCCGCACTTAAAAAGTATGTCTCTCCTTCATTGCCTGTCGCTCCAGTTAAGCGAATCGGCATATTACCTAAATAATATCTAAGAGATAAGCCTGTATTATACCGAGCGCTATCCCAAATTCTTTCAAATCTATCATGGGCAAAGCCAGTTTCGAAAAATGGTACAATATGTATTTCTGGCTTCTCTATAGCAATATAATCAAATTCAGTTCCAACCATTAAGTTATGTGCAGATTTAAATCTAAACTCTCTATAACCTCTAAGGCCCATATTTCCACCGAGAGGTCTTGCTGTACCATAACGATTATGAGCAACGATAAACTTATTCACATCACTTTCAAGCTTGTTACAATTCGCTCTCGCTGTAGTGTCAGAGATTGTGGAACATTCGCCATCAATCTCATTTGCTGAAGTCTTATACTCACTCAAGACAAATGCATGTGAAGACTTAAGAAACCCTACAACCTTACTAGAGTTATTAATCACATGATGTTTAGAAGCAAGAAGATCTACAATGAGATTATCGCTTTGCCCTTCACGTCCAGAAATATAACTTAGGCCAGCTTTAACCTTCTTTCCATTTTTTAGTCTCGTTTCTCCAACTTCATCAAGACTATATTTAAAAGCAACAGTAAGTGCTTCTTCATCGAAGAATCGTTTTAAAGAAATCGGTATATTCTCTTCGTTTTCAGTTTCATAATCTAAGAACTTTCGCTTACTAAGAGTTAGTAACAAAGACAGATTTGATGTTTTACTAAGTTCTCGTTTTACATTTACGTTTATGGCACTTAACTCTAGTTTTTGTCTGTAGAATATATCTTCTTTAAGCCCTCTCGCATATGTCGTTTCATAAGTTGCTTCTGAAGATTTTAAAAGTCCAAGACTCAGCTTAAAATCATTCGTGATAGGATAATTACTGGCCAAAAGAGCAAAGCCCTTAACATCGCCAAAACTTGCTACTGCGAGAAGATCAAAACCTTTCTTATAAATATTTTTAATCCCTCCAGCCGCCCCATAAAAAGGATCAACTCCAGAAAGTTTCGAAATAAAAGGTAGTGCAATAGGTTCAGATGCAAACGTACTTATAGATATAATTAGGGCAAAAATAAACTTCATTCAATCCTCCACTCATTTAAGTGTCGCATAAAATATATTTGTTACAAGATCTTCTAATTTTTCAATATCCGAGTTATACAAACGGGTTTCTTTAGATAAGACGATGCCAGTCAGAGAATCTAACTGGCATTATTAAAATTACTTCTTTGATGTAATTGCTTTAACGACTTCCATTGTCTCTACAGATAGCTCTTCTGCGTAAATATTCCACAGATCTTTAGAGTCTTCTCTTGTAGGGTTAACAATATTTGAAAGCTCAGCTTGAATAGTTTCAAAAACAATATTTAACTCTTCAACTTCATTATTATAGATTGCACCCTTTTCTGAGTTGATCCCAACCTCTGACAAATCAGCTTCTGATAATTCACTGAAACTTGCAACACCAGTCTCACTATCGAGAAGCATTAGTCCAAGCATATATACAAGGAAGTTATTGTCTCTAAAGGCAATTATGGAAGCATCTGACATCGAAAAGACATAGAGTCCTAATCCACTAAGGGCCATTGTTACATTACCAGTTGAAACACCATATATAGCATTAGCTTTTTGTGGTGCAAAAGATGTTGTTAGAATAGTTGCTAAAGCTGGGATTACTAGTAATTTTTTTAAATTCATTATTACTCCTTTAAGTGTAGTTATATTTCTTTGCCTATCACTATAGAGTTTTGGAACTTAAGTCTATCTTATTTACTCTCAATCAAGAATTCTTGATCGGCCTCTGATCGTAGTATGAAATAAGTATACTATTTTAGCTTCAAATATTTAAAAGAATACCACTTCATGAGGGACCTGAAGTGGCATACGGTTTTGATTATTTTTGAATTACATCTAGGCATTCTTGTAGTGGTAATTCTCCAATATTTTTCGTTCTTAGATGAGTGAAAGTAATACCTCGAACATCAGTTATAACATTTTCTAAAAGAGTACGAACACACTTGTTGTTGAAATCAATTCTAAACTCTTCAGTTAATACTACCTTTACATCGACTTCTTCAGTAGGTTTATCAGGGTTTAGTAAAACTTCTGGTATTCCCACTTTACTTGGAAGATTAAACTGTTGCTTGCAAAAAGAAGTACCTGCCGTTACACAAGGCCCTCTTCCATCCTGGTTAGAGTGATCAAAAATAGCTCTCCATGCAAGAGTAGGAATTCCAATTTTTAGCTCTTCTAAACCATAACCTAGCGCCGAGCATCTAACGGTAGATTTATCTAATGTTATTGTTGATTTGTGGGTAGCTTCTTTAATAACTCTTCTAAAGGTATTAGATTCATCAATACCTCCAAAATCGATATCTGTCGCTGCCGTAGCTGTTGTCAATAGTGTAATCATAGTAAGTGTAAATAGTTTTTTCATAGCTTCTCTCCTTCGCTGAATTAAAACTATCGCAAACGAGAGATAAAATATAATTATTATTTTATATCATAATGATAAAAATTACTTATGACTGAATTATAGTTTACTACAGTTAACACTTACTACTGTTTTTCCACCAGTTTTTGGAACTGAATGAGAGTTCATTTGACCATCTTTAATTGCTTCTTTGATTCTTGTTCTTGATACAATAAGTGATGTATTATTGTTGGCCTTATTAATGACTAGTTTGTAATCGTATCTACCTGAAATATGAAAAACCTCAGCATCCATAACGACTTTACCGTTAACAGTCCTCTTCTTTGTTTCCATTGTCGGAAATGCAGTAATACTTGTTTCAAGTAGTGAATCTTTCCTATTACCATCTCCAAGTGTTCTCTTTGAGTCCAGTACTGTATCAACAGTCATGAAACCAAGGTGGTTGAAAGTAACAGCGTAGCTTGTATTTCTTACTAGAGTGCTAGTCTCTTTAGTATACTTACAAACGAAGTCAGATGCATTTGCACTAAATGATAAAGCGATAAATAGTGTAGCTAGTGTTGACCTTAAGTTCTTCATTTAAACTCCCATGAAATGTTTATCCCCATTATTTAAAGGAGTCCTATTTATTTGTAAACATTAGCTTGAGTAAAGAAATCTTGACTGAAAACATTTCAGAAAATATGGAAATCATTGGGATTTATGGTAGATAAAGACATCTAATTCAATAACAAAAGGAAAATCTATGAAGTATCTCGTAGCACTCATTCTTCTATCTAGCACAGTTCTTGCTGGTTATTGTCCAAATTTAGCAGGTACCTATGCCGTATGCAGTAACAGTGACAACGCTTGGACAGGAACTAAAAATCTAGAGATTAAGCAGACTGATGAGAATGGACAAATACGATATGTCATTACGAGTGATGGTGGACCATTTAGTCTTCAGGATTATGATGTTATAGCTGATGGTGAAAGTCATGTTATTCGTTCGGATGATACTTTAACTGGAACTCAAACTGTTTCATGTTATGAAGGTAAACTTGTTGTTGAATTAGCTGTAGATAATCATTCTCCGGGTGTAGAAGATTTCATTCGAAGAACGGAACTTATGAAAATGGGAAATAAGATCTTCTTTATTGATGATAAGGAAGAACCTGTAAACTGTAGTTCTAACTAATTTGAGACTAAACTTAATGGAGAATAAAATGAAAACGGCCTTCCTTGCTTCGGCACTACTAATAAGTTCAATGAGCTTCGCATGTCCATCAATAGATGGAAGCTATACCTGTAAAGATGAAAGAGATAATAGTTTTGAACAAACTATTATTGCTGACGAAAACTCTGTTAACTTCTTACAAGGTGAATTTAGTACAGTAATGAAAACAGATGGAAAGTTTCATGCTTTTCCAGAGAACCAATCAACATCATACAAGGCCACTTGTCAGGATAACAAACTTACAGTTGTTCAACATGGAATAACTGATCGTGGAAATGGTGCTACAAATGCGTTTATGTTTGTCACAGAAAATGAAGTCCGAGATTGGGGATATGTAGCAAGAACAAAAGGTTTCTCAGAGTATGGTGAGATTGCCCCTACTTCAATCACATGCACAAGAGACAGTGTGAAATTGAACTATGTAGGAGAACCTCAAATTTCAGAGAATAAGATTCAAGGCGACAAAGATGCTCCAATAACTTTAGTAGCTTATTTAAATCCTAGCTCACCAACATATAAGCACTCATTAATATTAATTCAAAAGATGCAGTATAACTTCCCTAATAAGATCCGCTTTATTCACAAATATAGTCGACCTATCTCAGGAGCAGTTGGTAACCTTGTTTCAAACTATATGGAAACGATTGCTATGATTGCCCCTGATAAACTTGGTAGATTTACTGACTTAGTACGCAGTAGTATAGTTCGTGGCGAGGGACCTTATGCCCTAGAGAAGTCATTTAACTACTTCTTAGAAAGAAATGATCTCTTATCGATGAGAACGAGAATCATGTTAAAAAATAATGCAGGAGAAAAACAATCTATAAAAGACAGCCAGGAACTATCGAATTTTGGCATAAATGGAATCGATAGTTTCATTATAAATGGAAACCACCTATATGTTCACTCACCTGTACAGTTTATTGAAAATGTCATAAAACAAATTCTAAAGTAGATAAGGTATAAATATGAAAAAAAGATTTATTTTAAGTATTTTTTTATGCTTGAGCTCATTTGCAAATGTTTCTAATGCTGTTAATAATTTTTTATATAATTGTGACTCAGGAAATATTGAGCAGGTCAGATTAGCATTAACTTCAAGTGACCTAAATATTAATGAACTTGACCGACCAGGCTTTGGTGGAAGTACTCGTAATATGACATGTTTAAATCATGCTGCCTTTAATGGACACACGGAAATAGCAAAAATGTTATTAAAGATTCCTCACCTAGACTTAAACTTACCTGGCGGAATGTGGACGAGGTCTCCGATTAATCATGCTTTTGAACAAGATAATGATGAGATAGTAAAATTATTACTTAATGATGAGAGATTAATGATTTTCTCAGATAGTGATGGAGGTAACTCAATATTAGAAAATGTTGCAGGTGCTGCAGAAATAGGCCTTCTAAACATAATTTTAAGTAGAGAAGATTTAGATATAAATAGAGCTGTCTTACCTAGTAAACGTTCTACATTGATGCGAATTGTCGCTCTTGATGACTCTAAGTTTACAGAAGTTATTCGTCTTATGTTAGCACACCCAAATATGGATATAAACTATCTAGATGAAGATGGTAATACGGCACTTAGTATTGCTAGAGATTATGGGATTCCTTCAGCATCGATTAGATTGTTAAAAGATGCCGTTGGTGAATCAAATGAGAGCTCAAAAAGAAACTTTCTTACTTATTGTAAAAATGGAGATATTGACGGAGTTAAGCGTGCATTTAACTTCGAGAACTTCAATATAAATATGAGCGATAGCTTTGGTTCAACTTGTTTATACTTTGCGGCCTTTAAGGGAAACAACTCAATCATTAGAGAGTTAGTAAAAGATCAAAAGCTTGAGGTGTTCAAAGCAAATGCAGCAGGGCTAAACCCTTTAATGATGGCAGCTCGAAAAGGTCATCTTAATACTGTTAAGATCATAATCAAGTCTGATTATAGTGGTGGTAGGCATGATATTAATAACCAAGACAGTCAAGGTTGGACTGCGTTGATGTATGCAGCTTCTAATGGATTTAGCGAAGTTGTTAGCGAACTATTAGATATCAAAGATATTAACCTAGCCGTTAGAAATGCCAGAGGTGAGACGGCTGCAGATGTTGCGATGAAAGGTGGTTACCCAGAAATTGCAAAAACACTACAACGTTAGAATTGTACAGGTAAAGTATTATGCATGAAATAGTTTAAGTAACAGAATTACAAAGTGCCTAATACTTGCTCTAACTAATTCTTATCTAAAGATTGAAACTGAGTCTGAGGGAACTTTTATCTCAAACGTATGCCTCAATTCTACTGTAGAGATAACAAATAGTGAAATAGACGGTGAATCGTAAGACTATGAAGAATATGGATCAAAATCGTCTTCAAAAGTATTAGGCCAACAATCTAAATCACAGTAATTAGGAGCATATACATACTCCAATTTTATTCTGTCAGGTCCTTCAAAGAACACAGCATAATATTGCTCGTCACCAAAGGCTTTGTTTTCATAAAGGGCCTCGATATTATTTTTAACAAGAATTTCATTAAAATAAGAATCGACTTGCTCTTTACTGTCAGCATAAAAGGCTAAATGATTCAGCCCGGCCCTCTTTCTATGAAAACCGGCCTTTCTGTACTTTTCTTCAACAGGACATATGATAAACTTACTCATCCCGTCAGTATATGCCGTCCATGTTTTCATACAGCTAGTTCTCTTAAACCCCATAGGTATTAAAATTGTGTCATAGAAACGAATAGACTCTTTATAGTTGAGAACATTTATTTCGATATGAGATATTTTTGACTTCATAGAGTTGACCTTAGTTGAGTGAGTAACTTAGGTTATTATTTTAATATATTGATTTAGAGAGTAAAAGAGAATATCTACGCGAATGAGCATTCGACAATATGAGCGAACTTATATATGAGTAGAATATGAACAATATAATTGAACTATCTCTAACAAAAGAACAAATGCTAGAAGAGTTTTATCCAAAAATTGAAAAGCAGGTTTTTCATTACACATCTGGGGATAATCTTAACCATATTTTAAATGAAAATTATATCTTCCCTTTTAAAGAAGGTGTCCAGAAAACATCCACACACTCTCATGAGTCGATGGGCAGACTTCTAAATGCCGTATGCCTTTTTGACCTAAGATTTGACTCAAAAGAGAATATTGAAAAGATTCGCGGCTGATACAACTTTTTAGCACCTAGATTTGAGGACACAATATTAGTTTACCTAGTTCTATCTCCTGAGCATTACGATTCAATTACAACACTTTCTATGACAAACGAGAAAGAAAAGTCCGAGGCCATGTACCTTCCTCACATTGAAAGCTGGCATAAAGAACCATTGCCTCTTTCTAAGTTAGAAGTTATCTACAAAGTAAACTTGATTAACGAGTAAGGTATTTAAGCTAATAGGAAAGGTGGACTGTAGTTTGGATATATCGAACTTTTTTTAATCTCTTTGTGACTTCACATGATTAACAAAGGCCATAGTATCTGCCATACAACACTTTCCAGAAGGGTTAGATTTTTCACAGAAACATCCAGGGTCTTTCATTTTTGATTTAATATCATTAATGATCGCCTCTTCCGTACCTGCCTTAACTGCATCATAAAGATCTTTCTTAGAATGTTGAAAACAGTAACAAATCAACCCATCAAGATTAAAATCTATAACTGATTTATCATTTTTTTTACAACACTTCATAACTGATATTATAAACCTTAACGATTCATTTTACATAGATTTTATGAGAGATAACTACCTGGTATTATTAAGAAAGAATAAGTAATGGAGCGTACTTCTGACATATCGAACTTTTTTAGAATCGACTAGTCTTTAAGACCAATTCTTTTTCTACCTTTATCATGGGAAGGTAATTTCTCTTCAAGATTGTCTAATCTTTCAAATACAATCTTAAACACTTTATTTGCGCCAGATTCAATACCATCCATACGGTCAGTCAACTCCTTCTCGAGCATCAAAAAGCTTCTTAGTTTAGTGAATATCATCATTATAGCAATGTTTACTAAAGCAGCTTGATCAGATTTCAAAACACTAGACAACATTGCAACACCATTCTCTGTAAAAACAAGTGGTTGCTTTCTCCTACCACCGTGGTCAGAACTTGATGTGCCAATTTGGCATTTCAAGTTTTCGTATTCTTCTACTGTCAGCTCAAACATAAAATCTTCTGGAAATCGAATTAGGTTCCTTCTAACTTGCCTATTTAACTGACTTGTTTGGACACCGTAGAGCTTTGCTAAATCACTATCTAGCATTACCTTTTGACCACGAATCATATAAATCATTTCTTCGATATTTTGAATTTTAAACATATTTACTCCAATTTCTAATCGAGAGATTAAATACATAATCAATTTCGATATGAGTTTTATAAATATGTAAAATACCTGAGGTTATTTATTGATGAATTCAATATTTGATTTTAAAGACTAAAAAGATGGTGGACCATAGTTTGGACATATCGAACTTTTTGACTAAAGCTCTAGTTCCATAGGAATACATTCCAGCATGATACCTCTTGTTGGTTCCTGGAATTCTGGGCCAGTTACTGTAAAGCCTGCTTTTTCGTAAAAAGGCTTTGCCGTTCGAGTTGCCATCAACTTCACTATTTTTATATTTTTTAAATCTTTAAAGTACTTAAGTGTTGAAAGTATCATCTCCCTACCTATTCCTTTTCCAATAACAAGTGGAGAGAGGTAAAACCCATATATCTCAGCTGTTGAATCATTGATGATACCTGAGTGGCAGAATCCTTGAACTTTATCATTTTCTTCGTAAACAAGAACATGATCTTTTTTCATGGTCTTTACCCAATGTTCATGGCTATAAGCAAAAGAAGACCATCCAGCAACTTGATCACTAGAATAATCTTTAGAACACACTTCGCGGATTGAAGCTATATGAGCTTCCCAAATTTCCTTCGTATCTTTTCCTTGAGCTAATCGAATCATTGCTTATCCTAGATAATTCACCAACTAAAAGTTCGATGACCACTGTTCGCTATGATTGTAATATATTGAATTTAAAAAGAAAATAAATGGTGGACCGTGCTTTCGACATATCGAACCTTTATAACCAACATTCAATAACTTGACCTACCTTTGCTAGTGTAAAAATATTTAACACCCCAAGTATATATTTCTAACACCACCACCCTACTCACAAAAATTAGTAATATATGAACATATTAAATTTAAAAATCATTACTATTTTATTGAATGATTATATTTAGGAGAAAAATGAAAACTTTAGTCTTTGCTCTTTTTATTAGTTTAATTGGAAGTACAAGCGCCGATAGTGGTGATTTAGAAATGCGCTTTGACTCTTCTAAGCTTACTTACGATATTAAAAAGGTAGAAACTGCAGATAGAACTCAAAGCAAATTTAAGCTAGTAAATATTAGATTTGACGGGTTAAAGGTAGACGAGGATGAAGTTCACTCAACCGCTGAATTTATTTGTAAAAATCAATTAAATGCTCACTCTCTTGATATGGAAGGTGAGGTTGATTATGCAGAGAATGGCACAATTGTTTACGTCATTGATTTAGATAGTGACGCCAAAAACAAAGTCCCAATGGTCTATAAAGCTCATTCTGATTTACTGACATTAACACTGAAGTCTGTGACTTGCTCTATGAGGATCTATCAGAGTCTAGATGAGTTTCAACTATAATCATCTAAGTAATAGAACAATTTCTGTAAATATTTACAATAAGATTATGAGCACCAATTGGTGCTCTTTTTTTATGTCAATTCTAGATTGAAAGTTTAGAAAAATGGTGGACCGAACAGGGATCGAACCTGCGACCTCAACGCTGCCAGCGTCGCGCTCTCCCAACTGAGCTACCGGCCCACACTTAGTGAGGTTTAAATTTACTAACTTTTCAGATTATTGGCAAGAAAAAGGTTTCTAGCGCTTTGCAACAGTATCCCACTTTTTAAAGTGTATTCTGAATTCTGTGCCGGTTTCCCCTTTAATGGATGATGAGACATCAATATGAGCATCATACTTATCAATGAACATCTTGAGGATTGGTAGGCCAAATCCAGTACCAGGCTCTCCTACTGTTCCAGAACGTGAAGTACTTATAGAAGGGTCAAAAATATTCTTTAAAATGTCGTCAGGAATCCCCATTCCTGTATCTCGTATTGAAAAGCTTACGCTGTCATCGAGATCTGTTATACATATACGTATCTCAGAATGAGGATGAGAGAACTTAATTGCATTGGTTAAAAGGTTATTCATAACACTATTAACTAATGAGATAGGCTCACAAGATATTGAGATATCTTCTTCAAAGTCTGTTACTAAGTTTATTTTTACTTCTTTTTCATCAGCATGCTTTTGTAAGAGATCTATTGATTTATTAACAGATTCACGAATTAGAACTGGAGACAAATGAATATTAATTTTTCCAGATTTCGTTGCTGTATATCCCCTAACACCATCTACGATCGTTTTCATTTGTTCTACTGAATTCATTACTTTGCTATGGCAACGAATAGCTTCCACATCTTCTAGATCACAAGAGTCTAGTTTTTTTCCAAAGCCGTAGGCAACATGGATATGGTTAGCTAGGTCGTGACTTAAAATAGATAGTAGTGCCGCATTTGATTCACTTAACTCGAGAAGGTCTTGGTTCTTCTTTTCTAATTCTTTTAAGGTATCTGTTTCCTCTTTAGAGATATATCTACCTCCCACATGTCCAACAACAATAGATAGAATAATTGTAAGAATGTTAACAGCATATCGGTCCGCCATATTAAACTGATCACCGGATATAGGATAGAATTCAGGTCCAATATGGGAACCAAGGCCAATGCCACCACAAATAAATAACATGAGAACTGCGTGTTCTTTTTTCAAAATAAAATATGAGAGTAATGCGATAAGTGGAAACCACATTAAATTAGATTGCATATGAGATGGTGCTAAATAGTGTTGTCCTCCTGCCACAAGAACAGCAGATATCAAGAATCCAGATGCTGCCAAAGAATAATAACCGCTAAACTTATAAAGCAATAGAGAGCCCAACATGATAATGGCCCCTGCAACGTTTATAGCACCGGAGTATATCTTCCCACCAAGAAAGTGTGAGATCGTAAATACAACAATAGAGAATAAAGCAATAAGACAAAAGCTAATAAACAGCTTTCTCTTTCTTAGCTCGAATAAATCTAGCCTCTTTGACAAGCTCTTGCTTGGCAAAAAATAATTGATTAACTGGTCCAAATTTTCTCCCAATCTACATATCGGAGTTAATCGCTATATTATTTAACAAAAACAGAACTAATACCAGTAAATTCAGAACGTTACAAACCTGTTCACTTATGTTATATTACAACTTATGAAAACTATTCTCTTCTTATGCACAGGTAATTCATGTAGATCTCAAATGGCCCATGGACTTTGCGAAGAACTTTATCCCGATAAGTTTAAGGCTTACTCAGCAGGGATAAAGAAGCACGGTCTAAATCCTCTAGCTGTAGAAGTTATGAGTGAAATCGAAATAGATATCTCTAATAATAAATCAGAACTCATTGATGAACTCGACATTGATACATTTGATTACGTTATAACTGTTTGCTCAAGTGCACACGAAACGTGCCCTATTTTCCCTGGAGGGAAGACAATTCATTTTGGCTTTGATGATCCACCTTCTTTAAGTAAGGGATTACCAAAAGAAGATGCACTACCAATCTATCGCAGAGTTCGCGATGAGATAAAATTATTCATCGAAAATATCGACGAACATATTTCTTAGTCACAAAATTGTGCTGGTTGAATATCATTCGTTGGCTGACACATACCAGACCAAACACCTGAGTCATAACTCGCGTAACCGTAGAACCAATGAACTGTATCTGTATTCTTAATAGTTACTTCATTTGGATACTTCTCAGCTAGAACACCGTTGATTGAAAAACACCAACCATGACTTCTCAGTTTTGTATCCGAGATTACTTCCATTGCGTCTAGGCTCATTGGAGAATTATAGATACTTGCCACATGTGCAACCGAACCTTCAAAAGGAACTGAAAACTTTTTAAAACTTTCAACTGTAAACTCTCCTGCACTAATTTCACCATTAAATGAAAGAGACTCTTTTAAAAGAGGTGTTTTTGAACAGGCACCAGATACAACGATTTGGGCAGCATATGTAATTTGTGACACGCACAATAAAGTAAGTAATATAGATTTCATAGAATTCTCCTTTTGAGCTTTGTACTTGTTCAGTAAGAAGCTGACAATAAGACATAGAATTAATGTCATATTTTCATAGGGATAGGGCCATAACTTCCTAATAATGCTAGAATTTACTTAGTGACGAGATTTCTATATAGTACAAAAAAAGGAAAAAAATATGTCAGTATACGTAAATAGAACACTAAATATGAAAAAGATCAAGGCCATTGGTTTTGATATGGACTACACACTAGTTAGATATAAAACAGAAGCATTTGAAAAGTTTGTTCACAAACTAGTTATTGAAAAACTAATTGAACTCAAGAACTACCCCAAAGAACTCTTAGACCTTCCATTCGATTTTGATCTTGTTATTCAAGGTCTTGTAATCGATAAGCCCAAAGGAAATCTTCTACAAGTAAGTAGGTTTGATAAGGTTAAGATCGCTCATCATGGTTCAAAACCAATGAACTATAAAGACCAACAAGAAATTTATAAGAATAAAGTTATTGATCTCAATACTTCAAACTTTCAAAGTTTAGATACTAACTTTTCAGTTTCTAACGGAATCCTCTACACACAACTTGTAGATATGAAAGACGAAGGTGCAGACCTTCCAGATTATATGCAACTAGCTGACGACATTAAGTTTGCAATTGATGTTGCACACTCTGATGGCTCTCTTAAAGGTCATGCTTTAGACAATCTTGATAAGTTTATTGTTCAAGATCCAGAAGTTGCAAAGTTACTTGAAAGGTTTAAGCGCTTTGGGAAAAAGTTAATCTTAGCAACAAACTCTGAATGGTGGTGGACTAAGAAATTGATGGAGTACTCAATAGAGCCGTTTCTAGAAGAACATGAAAGCTGGATGGATCTATTTGATATTTCAATTTGTCTCTGTTGTAAGCCAAGATTCTTTACAACTAAGAATATGTTTTTAAAGATCGATCCAGAAACAGGACTTATGAGTAATGCTGAAGGAAAGCTCACTAATGGTATTTACCAAGGTGGTTGGGCCGGTAAACTACAAGATGATCTAGGTCTTGATGGCGAAGAAATTCTTTATTTAGGTGACCATATCTTTGGTGATGTTCTTACATTAAAGAAGACTTTTAACTGGAGAACTGCACTTGTGCTTGATCCTTTAGAACATGAAATTAGTGCAATAACAAAATCAAAAGCGATTCAAGAAGAAATTGATAAGCTTATGGCAAAGAAACAAAGTCATGAGTACAACCTCAATCACATAGAGCTTAGAAAGCATGAAGAGCCAGAGAATTTTAAGAAAGAAGATTTAAATAAGATCTATGCTGAAATTGATAAGGTTGATCAACAAATCTCTGAGTTCCTAGAGGACTATAAGAAGTTCTTTAATCCTTACTGGGGAGAAATGATGAGAGCAGGACAAGAAGAATCTCGTTTTGCTGATCAAGTTGAGAAGTATGCATGTATCTACATGACTAAAGTTACAGACCTTCTTGAATACACTCCGAAAACTTACTTTAGACCAATGAAGAGAATTCTAGCGCACGAGAACTAAACTCGTGCGACTCCTTGGTCGTCCAAAGAATAGTCTAGAAATTGAGTAAATATCTCGTGAACATATTTACCATAACCTCCGGCCATAACCCAGGCCTGAGGTATTCCTCTATCTTTTAATAAATTATATGTAATCTTATCTCGCTCAAGAACTTCTTCTTTAGTGAGCTGAATTAATGAAGCACTCTCTAGCTCATCCTTTTCATAGACATCTGCCCCATGAACGACGATAGCAAAGTCTTCTCTTGGGTTAAAGTCCTCTAGCCCCTTTTTTAAAAGCGATAAGTAATCATCATCTCTTTCTACTTCTATATCAAACGAACTAGGAATATAGCTTGGGTCATTCTTATCCTCTTTATCAAGAGGCCATCCACCTTTCATATGAATTGAAAAAGAGCGTATTGAATCATCAGAATATGTCATTTGTGCAGTTCCATCACCTTTATGGGCATCCATATCAATAATTACTGCATTTTTGATTTTACCATTTTGCTGTAAATATTTAATGGCCGTCACCATATCGTTAAACATACAAAATCCACCAGGTCGAAAACTCATCGCGTGGTGCATACCACCACCTAGGTGATAACTAAATCCACTATCCATTGCAGATTCACAGGCAAGGATCGTTCCGTTTATATGTGAAAGTGCTTTCTTAACAAAGTCTGATAAAGGCAAAGTTGCACAAGATGGATCATAGCGATTATAACTTCCATCATCTTTTATAAGTTCATACGTATCTAAGACGACTTGATCCGGATTATTTTCAACCTTCTCGCAGTACTCTTTGGAATGAGCTAGTTTTAGTATTTCGCCACCAAATTTAGAGAATAAAGCTTCATCTGTTGCTTGAACTCCATACTTTTGACTTATATATGCAAAAGGCTTTTCTACCCTCTCATTTAACATTGGAATACCAATTCCATACTCTTTGTAGTGTTGAAGTGAGCAAGGATTATATATAACAAGATTTCTCTTTCCACTCATAAACTTTATTCCTATAATTTTTGTATGAGAAAATTTCTAATACTATTATTTGTATCGTCATCTGTATTGGCCGCCAAGAAGATTCGTAGTGAAATTGACCGCTATATCCTTTTAAAAGATAGGCAAATTGTTGAAACCTCGATTCTTCATGACCAACATGACAGCTTCTTTAGTCTCGATCTTAATATTTCATCTGGTTTAAAAGAGCTCCTTGCAGATATTGGTGACTCAACAACATCAACGAACACAGCAGCAAAGACACTTGCAGTTAACGAGATTCTAAGCAAGAACGTAAATACGGAAAGACAGGCGATTGTAGACCTTGAAGTGGGAGCACCACTACCTTACTTTACTTACAACCATCTGCGATTCCTTCCTTCCCTTTACTATAGTATAAATATTGGTGCATCAATCTCAGTCAATAACCAGAGCGATCCACTGGCCCCTCTAGCGCAAATCTATGTTCAAAAAACAACGAATATTGGGATTAGCTCGAAAATAAAGAGAACTAATAAAAAAGGTGAGACCTATGGGTTCTCTCTCTATCAAAGGTCTAGAGCAGACCTTAGTGTTTCTAGAAATGCGACAGATGTAGTTTCTAACGATGACCTCATTAACCTTGATGAGCTCAAGCAAGAAGAGAAAATCTACGCTTTAGACGTATCCTTTAATAAGAAAAAGCCTGACTATAGATACTTAATTGAAGTTAGAGACCTTAAGCTGATGGATGCAGGAAGTGAAGTCAGTGCAAAAATTGGAAGAACTCCAATGTTTCATGGTCGCTATGAAAAAGATCACTCATTGAGTAAGACCAAGTTTTCAACATTTGCAGGTTTTCACTACAGAGAAAAGTATAGTTTATTTGAGGCCATCTATATTGGAGCAAAACTTAGGCTTAGGGATAAGTCTCCAGCACTTCTTACTTTTAAAGTAGATAACCAAGCAATCGCATTTAACGGTGGTCTTAGCTTTGATAGATTTAGATTCCACTATGGTCTAAAAACACCATATAGAAATCCACAGGATGACATGTGGGTTTCGGCCACTCACCAAATATCTATGCGATTCCCTTTCTAACAAAATTTTAGTTAGTTAAATCGTATATTTTCTGTAATAATTACAAAATCTGATGATGAAAATGGCTCAATGCGCTATAACATCTATGAGAAATAGTAAGGAATCTTATGGGAAAAATGATTTGGTTACGAGATGAAACAAAGCCTTTTGAAGAGCGATCTGCTCTAACGCCTGAAGCTGCGAAAGTACTAATGCTTCTAGGTCACGAAGTTATTGTCGAATCATCAAAAAATAGAATCTTTAAAGACGAGGAATACTCAAGACTTGGTTGTACTATAACTAAGAGTAATTCTTGGATAACTAACGCTCCAGCAGGGGCCATAATAATCGGTTTGAAAGAACTCGAAGAGAAAGAATTCCCACTAATTCACAGACATATACACTTTGCACACGTCTATAAAGGCCAAGATGGAGCGAAAGAAACACTCGACCGCTTTATCCAAGGTGGTGGAAAGCTCTATGACCTTGAATATCTGGTAGATCAAAACGATAGAAGAATAGCAGCATTTGGACACTGGGCAGGCTTTGTTGGTGCAGCTCTAGGAGTACAATTCTGGGTAGATCAACAACTCAATTTGGATTCAAATAACTCAACATTAAGTCCATATAAGAACCAAAGTGAACTAATCTCAAGTATATCAACTCATCTTGACCGATCTCTTTCAAAACCACGCGTTCTTGTGATCGGTGCTAATGGAAGATGTGGAAAAGGAGCAACGAGCCTTTTAACTCAGCTTGGATTAGATATTACGAAATGGGGATCTAAGGATACAAAGGATAGAGGTCCAATTGAAGAGATCCTGGACTTTGATATCTTAATCAATTGTGCATTAATGAAGAATAAGTCTCTGCCGTTCTTAAACGCTCAGACAATTCAAAAAGAAAGAAATTTAACTCTTATTAGTGATGTCGGATGTGACCCTACTGGTCCATGTAACCCACTCCCAATTTATAATCAAATTACTACTATGGATCGCCCACTCTTAAATTACAATATCAAAGGCGGGCCATTAAGTATTACAGCAATTGATCACTTACCTTCTCTATTACCACGAGAAAGTAGTGAAGACTTCTGTGAACAGCTTATGCCACATCTCATAGACTTCTTAGATAATAAGATTGAAAATACACCATGGGAAAAGTCATTAGAGCAGTTTTTTAGAAAGACAATCGAGCTAGGTCTAAGACATAATCTATCAGTAAATACTAATCTCACTCAGTAGAGAATATGAAAAAAACCATTACAATTTTTTTAATGATATCGGCCCTTGTGGCCGCTTTCTTTTTTGGACAATCTCAGAGATCTAACCAACTCCTTACTAAGACTGAATCAATTGTAAGGCAGATTGAAGAAGATCCAAGTCCTGAACTATATGAAAAACTATTTCTACTACTACTTGCTGAAATTGGACTAAAAGGTTTAATAATAGACAACCCTCTACCAATTCAAAAAGTAAAAGAAGTTATTATAACTAAAATACAACCTTGTGTTAAAGAGAGTAAAACTAAGAATATTATCACCAAAAGATCTTTATCTAAACCAACTCCAAAGAAGCCAGAGAAGCAAAGAAAGATACTAAGAGCAAATTCTCCATTTATAGTAAAAAATATCAATAAGCTTCATAAAGAAAGCTATACTCACGTAATGCCTCACCCAAGCTTACCTAAAGTTCAGCGCTTTGAAATTTTTGCTAAATCTTATGATACTGATACATATGAATTAGTCATATTAAGTCAGGCAAAACATACTGGAAAGAATTGGCAAGGAAAGGTTGAGGTTAGGATTTCATCTCGATATAAAGGACAAATATATCAGCATACTTTATCAGGGAATAATAAAAGTATTCTTCTCGCGAATACTAAGCCGAAATCACTACTGATCGACCTAGGAAAATACTTAATTCACTTAAACTACCTAAGAGATCGTCTTCATGGAGGAGAAATCTACATGAAGAAGAACAAGAGCTCATTTCGCCCATGGGGAAAATTAAGACTCATTGATTAGAAACTAAATGAGTCTAGCGAGTCACACACTTGAAAGAAAAGTCTTTAATTGCAACAGCACCATAATTTGATTCAATCACAATAGACTTAGACTCATAAGCACTAAGCTCATAAACACTAACACTTGCTAATGCTCTTTTTTGATAACCGTCAGTACTTATTTTAGAAAAACAAATAATTGATGCTGAACTTGGGTTCTTTATATGAACAACGATTTTGTCTGAAAAAGATCTTGTAAGAACATCTACATCGACGATTCTTTTTGCAAAAACATTGAATGAAATTAAAACTAAAACTGCACTTATAAGGGCCTTCATAATTACTCCTTGAGAAGGGGTTCCTTTACTTGATGCGCGGTTTCTACAATCGTTTTGATCTCGTGTAAATCTTTTAAATTATCATGTTTCAAATAGCCTGTAATTAATACAGATCCTTTTTTCTCAATCATCGAAGCGACTTCTATCAGGCGCTCTTGATTCAAATGTCCTTTATTGAGGATATCCCCTAGAGATTTAATTCTCCAGTAATCCATTGCAAAGAACTTCGTCGATAATTGATCACTATGACCACCCATTTTTGAAACAAGAGCTTCACTTATATATCCAACTTCTTGCCTAGAAGTTACCTTTAACCAAAGGTCGTAGTCCTCACAGACAATAAAGTCTTCTCTGAACCCACCGAAGCTCTCTAGTAGAGACTTCTTCATTATTGCCACAGATGGAGAGATTACGCAGAAATCGAGACACTTAGAAAATATGTCTCCTCCACTTTTTTGAAACTTCTTCTTAGGGTTAATTCTCTTTCCATTTCTAATCCAAAGCTCTTCTCCATGAACAAGCTCGAACTTTGGATGATCTTGGATATACTTTGCCTGGACTTCAAGTTTGTTAGGATGCCAAATATCGTCACTATCTAGGAAGGCAACCCATTCCCCTTTTGCCTGACTAAGACCAAAGTTTCTAGCTGCAGACACACCTCGATTCTCAGTCTTAAAGACCGAAACCACACCCTCTGCAATATAGGAAGAAAGCCTCTCCTGCGTATCATCTGTTGAGCCATCATCCACAATAATAAGTTCAAAGTCTTTATAACTTTGAGTCAAAACTGACTCAATTGCTTTAATGACAAAATCACTTCTATTAAATGTAGGAATAATAACACTAATTAGCATTGGCCAACTTATCTACTTCAGCTAGAAGTTCTTCAGAGAGCTTATTCTCAAACGCCGCAAGTACTCCATCAAGCTGCTCATGGTTTCTTGCACCACAGAGTAAAGTTGAGACACCATCTTGTTGTAAATTGAAACTAAGGGCCATCTCAAGACCTGTGTGTCCATGCTCTTTTAAGAGAGGCATGATTCTATCCATAACAAGGTAGCGAGACTCTTTATCCATTGCCTTCCACCAAGGTGCCCAGTTGCGACAATCGGCCTTATCAAACTTTCTTTCTCTATTTACTCTACCAGTGAGGATTCCCTTATCTAAAGTTCCCCAGCTCATAAAGCTTAGATCATCCTTTTTCGCCAATGGAAGGATGTCCTTTTGAACATCTCTCTCAAAGAAATTTAGTTGAGACTGAATAACTTCAATCTTATCAACTTCACTTGCCTTGCTATATTCTTCTAATGTCGTATTACATAGACCAATATGTTTTATCTTTCCATCGATCTTGGCCTTGGCCAACACCTCAAGAGTCTTTCTTATATCCACTCTTTCATCAGGCCAGTGAACCATATAGAGATCAATATATTCGCTTTGAAGATCTCTCAAGGATTGCTCTAGCATCTTTTGGGTAACCGCCGGGTCATTACTCATATCAACACGCTTATTTTCATGCCAAGTAACACCAGACTTAGATACTAAGAAGACATCCTCTCTATTTTGTTTAAAGGCCTTGCCCATCCTTATTTCAGAGCTTCCAAAACCATATATTGGCGCAGTATCAAAAATACGTACCCCTCGCTCAACAGCGTAATTTAGTAAAGAAATAGCATCATCTTCAGATATATTGCCAAATCCGTAACCGGCCCCTTCACCAGAGATGGAAGCACCACCAAATGCTAGAGGATGTTTTGATAAATCTTTCAATATTCCGTACATAAATACTCCAAAAAATCATTTCTTTACGATCTCAGTCATCATATATATAGAAAGGTTATACTTTTGAAAAAGGCACTGTGTCATGAAACTCTTAGTTTTCGCTCACCGAGGTGAGGCCCAGACATTTCTAAAATATCTCGATGTAAAATCTGTAAAAGATATGAATGATCTCTATATTGGAGATGAAGTGTCAGTACTGCTTTGTGGTGAGGGAATCCTGCAAGCAAGTTGTAAGCTATCTTTTGCTCTTGGAAAGCTTGCGAACCGCCCAGAAGTCATAAATATGGGAATCTGCGGGGCACTTGATCAGGACGTAGCACTAAACTCAATTCATCATATCAGAACAATATATGCAGAAGATGAGTTTAAATCATTCTCCAGTGAACAACATACTAAAATAGACTTGATTACAGCTAAGAAGAGAGCTCTCAATTTAGATGACTCAAAAAAACTAAGTATCATATCTCAGCTTGTTGATAGAGAAGCTTGGGGTCTGGCCCATACATGTAAGGAGCTGGGAGCTAGCTTTAAAGCAATTAAACTAGTTTCTGATCACATAACAGATGCTGAAGTTTGTAAGATGATTAAAGATCAATCTGAAGTCTTTAGCGATATGCTCTTTGAGCATTATCAAGAGCTAGTAACTAAAAGTGAAGAAGGTGAAGGCGCTGAGGACATAGAATACATGGAAATCTTTAGTAACAAAGACTTCTACCTAACAGTCTCTCAAAAAAGACAATATAAGAATTTAATTAAGGCCATAATTACTAAAGAAGGTATTACTGAGAAGCAAATAGAGCTCTCAGAGTTTACTTCTCTTGATAAGACACCAAAAGAGCGAACAAAGCTTCTCTTAAGTTCATTAAATAGAAGGTTATTTCCATTTAAGACAAAGATTCAAGATAGATTAGAGTCTCTTACAAATGAAATGAAGTTCAATGGTGCAGACTTTAAGTTTGATAAGAATTTTGAGAAAGTATCTTTTAACTTTAGTGCACATATTGACAGTGAGAAAGCTAAGGATCATATGTCTGAACTTCTAAAAAAGTTTTCTTGGAGTGACTTTGAAAAAGTAATGAAGGGTGAATTAGATGTTTAATAAGATCTTCATTGAAAAAGATATTATTGAAAATCAGTTTGCAAAACGCATAACCGATAGCTTTAAGAAATCTACAATTATAGAAATTGATAATTACTACGACTTCTTTGGAAAAGTAAAAAAACCCTACCTTCAAAAGCGCGATAATCTCAATTTATTCATTGCGAATAAGAAAGGTGCACTTTTAAAAGAAGCGCCTGACGCCTATGGCCTCTCTGGCGAGCCACACTTCTACTATGTTCATGCCTATAATTGTATTTATGAATGTAGCTATTGTTATCTACAGGGTTACTTTAACTCTCCAGACTTAGTACTCTTTGTTAATCATGAAGAAATCCTCAAGGCCATTGAGGAAGAAATAGTTAAACATACAAAGTCTTCAGATAAAGGAATCTGGTTTCATGCCGGTGAATTTAGTGACTCTCTCGCTCTTTCCCATATAACTGGTGAGCTACCACTTTACTTTGATTTGTTTAAAAAGCATCTAAACGCATATTTAGAGCTGAGAACAAAGTCGGCCAATATAAAAGAAATTGAAAAGATTGCTCCTTCTCCAAATATAGTGACATCATTTTCACTATCACCAGATGAAAGGATTAAAGCGCATGATTATAAGACACCAGGGCTCCGTGCAAGATTAAAAGCAATTGAAAAACTGCATAATCTTGGACACCCTATTGGTATTCACCTTGATCCGATAATATATACTACTGATCTTGAAGACTCTTATATTCAGTTATTAGATCAACTTAATGAGATCATTCCTCTTAAAGATATAGAATATATCTCAGTTGGAGTTGTGCGCTTTACAAAAGATGTCTACAACCAAGTTAAAATGAATTACCCGGAGAGCGAATACTTTTACTCAGAATTAATCAAAGGGCATGATGGAAAAATTAAGTATCCAAGACCTATGAGACATTGGATATTAAATAAAGTAAGACATCTGTGTATTGAGCGAGGGGCCAACGCTGATAGCGTTTATCTTTGTATGGAAGACTAGTTGTCTTCTTGAGCGAAACTCTTAAATCTTCTATTCATAATGTATCTTATATCTTCACTAATTTGGTCTAGCTCTTCAAAATAGCCTTCAAACTTCTCAGCTGGTGAATAGATTTTTTTTGAATCCTGAATCTCGTCAAAGAAGTTATCTTCATATGAAGAGATTCTGCCGTAAACATCATCCAGTTCACTATAGTACTCTTCTGTTTGCTTAGAGCTCGTACCTACGAGACGAAGTATATTTAGTGAAAATAAAAGATTATCAGGAAGAACATCTGACTCCAGAGAGTTGCTTAGCATACCTAGGAGAGCAGAGTTGAACTCCTCCACTTCTTTTTCAGACCAATTATCCTTCATGGCCTCATATGCACTCTCAAGAAATAGGCCAGTGTCGGCGCCTCTGCAAATTAAAGACGATCTCAATGTGTTAAAAAAGAGGTCTGCCTCAACATCAGATTTGTCTTTATAAAAATTTTCAAATGTTAATAGTGCACTTGAAGAAACTTCACGAGTTAAAATTTCAGTGAAAACATCAACAACCTTAGCTGTCACCCTTTCAGGAGATCTGAAAATCTCATTTTCCGGATCAATTATCTCTTCATTTGGTAGTGCCTTAGCAAGGAATGCTTCACACTCTTTATGTCTCTTATCTAGAGCTTTAAGTGCCTCTTTTATCTCAGCAAGGCCATTTCCATTGCCTTTAATGATAACTTTCTCAGGGTCAGCTTCTTTTTCATATTCAGGTAGCTCTTCATGCATAAGCTCTCGCCTAGTGAACTTAAGCTCTCTTCTTTTGTACTTTACCTTCTTGTAAAATTTTCTTTTACTTTCAGGTATGTAGTCCCCTTCTAGATAGTCATAAATAAAATAACCAACCAGAAGGATAACGATTAGAATAGATATATTTCTAAGAGCTTTCTTCATCTACGTGAATTCTTCCTTTTCTCTCTTATTAGTCTATTCTGAACGAAGAAATATTCAAGTGAGCAAGTCATTTCATCTCGACTTTTTCTCACTCTATAAGGGAAGATTCTCAGCCCCTTACCTTTCTTATAAACAAAGTCGTTCCACTTTAGAGTCGGACCATCTTTAAATTCATTTAGCACACGTCCTTTACAACTCTTATAGATTTTATGGATGAACTTTCTTCCATCTTTGCTTTCATCTAGAAATGGAAGGACTCTAAAACAAAGCTCGCTCTGTACTCTAGAAGAATTGTCACCTTTAGCAATCGTTTTTTCTAGCTTCTTTTTAAAGACGTCAAAGAAAAGCCCCATCGTTTTTCTCGTAATATCTTTACTAGAGTCTAGTCCCGTAAGGATTTGACCAACAGAAGCATTTGGATTCCCACTATAAGTACGAGACAGTCTATCAATTAAGTCATCTCTGGTTGCTCTAAGGACATCTTCCATTTTCTCGTCAAATTCACCTCTATTTAATTTTAGCTGAAGTTCCATAGAGACCATATTTCTAACTTTATTAAAGAATATATCGTTCCCTCTTTCTGATAACTGAAGAAGGTTTGTAATACATGTACTTAAAATAAATGCTTTCTCTTTACGTTCATTGTCTAGGCTAAAGCTAAACTCTGAGTCTTGAGAACTGCGACACTCAATAGGAATATTAGCATCGGCAATACTTCTTGGGTTAGAAGATTCTAAAATAAGCCCCATAACAGTCTTCGTTAGAGCAACTGTTTCTTGTACATCTTCAATCTGTAGAGAGTAGCTATTTATCCAATTTGGAACACCATCATCACAATACTCAGGCTCCTCATCACAAGCGACATCTTTTATATAGGCCTCAACTCTCTTTCCATTCTTGAGAACTTGCTTAAGCCCTTCGATCGCATTTGGTTTATTATTATAAGATCTTCTCGCTTGAACAAATAGTCCAACAGGATCAAATGAGACTGCTCTTGCTCTTTGAATATTTACGAGTCTCAGTGTTTCAGCAACAATGGCCTGAGCATTCTTATAAGCATTTTCCCAGTCTTCCTTTGTAAACTTAACTCTGTTTTCTTGAATATAAGAAATTAGCTTTGCACAAACAACTTGATTTCCAGATGATGTACAAGCTCTAGGGATTTCGTTTTGCCCAATAAGTTGAAAGAGTAAAAGTGTCTTTGTCCTAGCAGTGAAGATTGGGTTTTGAATATCAGAGTTACAGTTTGAGTAACACTGCCCTTCAGAAGTACTTGGACTTAGAACTTCAGGATTATTCATTATATTTGAAACACCAACAAGTGCTCCATAAATAGCATTTGAGATAGAGTTTTGATCAGACAAAATTCCCATCTCTTCATCTTTAATTCTCTTATAAGCTTGGAGGTAGCGATTAACTCTCCCCATTAGCTCTGCTTGTAGAATTGGCTTCTCTCTATCCGTTAAATCACCTTGTGATGTAATAGGAGAACCAGCAAGAACTTGTACAAGCCATTCATCTAAACCAAGAAGGTAGTAATTTATAAGATCAATCCCTTTAAAGATTGTTCTGTCTCCTGTTTGACCAGTTAAGTAATCATCATAGAGTTTCTGCGTTTGCAATGCTCCACAGTAGTTCTTTGTCATTGCTTCAGAAACACAACGGATTGCCTCAGGCCAAAGAACACTATCTGCCTCATTAATGAGTGAAGTATATTTAGCATCATATAAGAATGAAGAAATTGACTTAACAACTGATCCTGCCATTGAAAGGTAGAGTGAATTTGCTGGGGATGCAAATAAACTCGCCATAGAAAGACCACTTCCTAAAAGTGTACTATACATACTTTGAGTCTTATCCAAGCACTGCTTTGATCCATTGATAGAACCAAGTAGGTCATCAAATGAGTTTAGAAACGAGCTAGCACCTTGTTCAAAACCTTGTCCCATATGTTCAAATCGAACAATTTCAGAATCAAGTGCAACAATTGAAGTCTGGTTAGAAAAGATTTCTCCTTCAATGAACGCTATTTGAGATGGCGTCAGATTCATTTGATTCTGGGCCAAGTATAATGTGTAATCTGCAATCTTCTGTTCTTTTTGCTGCTTATCTAGTTTAGAGTTTCTATACAGCTCATAGTCAGTATACGAGTTTTCAAAATTACTAAGTCCTGCAAGGCCACCTGAGACACCATAACAATTCTCTCTTTCTTTAAGTTCAAGTAGAACATTCTTAAAAGAATTGAGCAGTGCTTGAGAATTCCCTGTAAAACTTACAACATTTGGACATTGTGAACGATAAGAATTCAGTAAGAGTTCGGCCGGATCAACAGACGCCTTTGATGAGAATGTGAACAAAGAAAATGAGATGATACTCATTAGTATTTTAGATTTCATATATTTACCCCACTATTTGTGTCCGGTATTAAACCACTGAGCGAGACACCTGTAAAGAAGGCCGAGAGCGCAGCGCGCAATAGAAAATTAATTAAATCTATGAGAATTGGTCCTTGCAATTTTGGATTATCAAGTTTATATTCTTCAACCTGAAACCACTAAATAGTAATAGCAAAATAATAAGGAAGTAGTTATGGCACGCGTATGTGATTTAACTGGTAAGAGAAGACTTGTTGGTAATAAAGTTTCTCACGCTAAAAACAGAACTAAAATGACTCAGAAGCCAAATCTTCAAACGAAGAGAGTTTTTGATCCAGTAACTGGTGAAACAATTAAGCTTAGACTTTCAACAAGAGCAATTAGAACTCTTGATAAAGTAGGATCTCTTTCTAAGTTCCTAAAGAAGTACAAGCACCTTTGGCAATAATTCTTTAATAACTCTTTTTAAGAGAAGTTAAATATATAGCCCACTTTTTAGTGGGCTTTTGCTGTTTCTACTGACCATTAATAACATCGTCCATATCTATCTCGTAAACAACATCGCGCTTTGTTCGAGACACTTCCTTCATTGGAAAGCCAAGTCTCTTATACAATCTGCCATGAATCTTCGATGTATAAACATAGAGCTTATCAATATTCTTCTCACCTTCTACGGTTTTAAGAAGAATATCCAGAAGCCCTTTCATTAGCTCAGGGTCTTTCTTGCCAACAGTTAAGCGAACAACCTCGGCAACCCTCTTTCCTTTTTCACGTGGAATACTGATTCCCGTCGCCTTTTCAAAGGGCATCTTGTCTACAGACTTAGAGGATGTAACTAATGCGACTCCACCATTAACATTCTTAAGTGAGCGCTTTTCAGTATTTAAGACCAATGTTGTTCTGCTGGCCATTTCATTACTACTTTTAATGAATGACTTTATTTCTTCAGGGGATAACTTCAGTCTGTCGTTATAAATCCTAGCTACATAATTCCAGTAGTCTTCACTAACATTTCCATATTTCTTAGATGCATTAGACTCATTGACATTAAAAACAAAGAAGTCACCACGATCAGATGTACTAAGCTTAAATCCAACATCATCAACAGTGTTTCCATTGATTGGACCTTTGGAAACTGTGTGTTTTAGCTCATCAAGATCTCTTGCATTAAAGATTTTATTAGTCTTATCAAATTGTTTAAGAAAACGAAGGGACTTTACAAGTTTTATTGAAGCATCAACCGATGTAAAAGAAGCTTCCACTACAGTTAATAGAGAATCTCTCTGGTAATCTGAAGCACAACGTTTAAAGTCATAGTAATCATAGCGACTACCTTCCCTATAAAACTTTGAAAGCTTCTTATTACAAATATCTTTCTTGTCTTTAAGATCTACCAGAGACTTGGCAAAATAACCTGCACTAACACCGCTAGTCGTAGCTCTAAGCACTTTAGACATAGCATGTTCTTTAACACCCCACTTTGCAAGATTAGTGGCCCTTAAGCCCCATGCTCCTACTCTAAAAAGAGGGCCTGCCATCATTGGGCCAACAAGCATCGCTACATCTAAAGAAGTATCTTTTATACCTTTAATTCTTTGATGTGACTTAAGTTGAGAGTAATACTCACAAACGACAGGTCTATAGGCACTTGATTCAATCTCACTATTCCAATCCAGTTCGGCCAAGAAGTCGTTTATAAAGTAATCTTTTTCTTCTTGAGCTTGGTCGATTTTATTAAAGTATTCATCCTGTCTAATTTTCTCAGATTTAGGTCGTGAGGTTTTTAAGAATTCATACTGGGAGTCTACCGGTTTTAAGAACTTATCTATTTTCCCTATCTCTTCTTTTATTCCAGAAAAGTAATCAGTATATGTTTTCTGTAAAGATTTCTTGAAGGCCTCCTCACTAATTTCTTTTTCAAAATTATCTAGTAAGAGTTTTTCAATTTTAGGACCAGCTAGAATTGGCCTCTTCGCTAATAGACCCATTTTTACAAGTTGTGCATTTTTAATGGCGTCTTCAGTCTTTACTCTCGTATAGGCAGAACATAGCTTATAACAAAGGTTAAGTTTATTATTTAATATTTCAATATGTTCTGTGATTTTTCTTAGATCTTCAAAGTCATTGGAAATATTCTTGAACTCATTTTCATGCCACGGCTTGCTACTATCATCATATACTTTTCCATCTCTAAGAAAACGAAACATATTCTTGTGTTCGTCTAGTTCAGCTTCTAGCACTTTCTTCTTTGCGGCCACTCTCGTAGAAATCCAAGTCCACTTAGTTAGTAGTTTAAATGAAGATTGGTTTAGCTCAATAGGAAGAGAAGGGTTCTCAGTATAGCAGTCAGAGGATTTAAACTTGTGCTTATTCGCACAGACTTCATCAACTCGACTAACGGCCATCGATTTACTGTTAACCAGCAAGATAAATGAAAGACTGATGAAGTGTTTAATCACTTGAGATCTCCTCTAATATACACCATATATTTTATCGCTTTGGGCGCTTTGGGAACAAGTGGGAAGAATCAACAAAC
Organism: Bacteriovorax sp. MedPE-SWde; assembly: GCA_001874305.1. Lineage (GTDB taxonomy): Bacteria > Bdellovibrionota > Bacteriovoracia > Bacteriovoracales > Bacteriovoracaceae > Halobacteriovorax_A. Next base: position 380,472 of record MPCU01000002.1, read on the forward strand.
TTAGTATGTAAGTATGATTTCAATAGTATAGGAAATAAAAAAAGCCCTCAAAAAATGAGGGCCTTCTTATTATAGAATTTAGTTTTTTAATTAGTACTGAACATCTACTTCAGAGATTGCAAATCCCCATTTATTTACTGATCTATCAGACTTAAAAGTTACTTGAAGAGTACTTCCAGCTCCGAAGAAACCTTCAAAGTTCTCACCTTTACCTGAAACTTTTTCGATTAGTGCACCACTAGCATCTCTAACTTCTAAGTAGTCATACTTATTTTCAAGATCATACTTTGATACTCTTAATCTGATGAACTTAGCACCTTCAACTGTGAAAGTTCTTGTTTCAGAAGCATTATCAGCATATGGGTGAGCTGATTCCCAACCTTCTACAGCAACTGTTTGCCACTTAGATGGATCTGGTTCGTTTCTATCTGGATTAGTATTCGTTAGTAGATTGAAAGCGTTAATTCTACCACCGTTGATTGTCTTACCTCTTAGGGCAGCAATAGGGTCAGATGTACTCATAACTCTATCTCTAATCTCTACTGGAGTTAATCCACTTTCATGAGCAAGAAGAAGTCCAATTACACCAGATACGTGTGGTGTTGCCATTGAAGTTCCAGAATACTCTTCGTATCCACCATTTTTAGTAGTTGAAAGAATTTTGTGCCCTGGAGCACCAATATGTACTGTTCTTCTACCGTAACAAGAGAAAGAAGCAAGATCGTCAGCAGCAGTTGTTGCTGCAACAGAGATTACGTTTTCTACTTCATAGTTTGATGGGTAGTGTGGTCTTGAATCATTATTTGTTGAAGAGTTACCAGCTGCTGCAGTGAATACGATTCCTGCATTATTAGCTCTTTCAATTGCCTCTTTAAGTGCTTCGGAACGTCCTCCTCCACCCCAAGAGTTTGACATAAGATCTACACCAACTTTCGTTGCATAATCAATCGACTTAATTGCGTTTTCAGTTGTTCCTGATCCTGAATCTGTTAAGAACTTAATCGCAACAAATTCAACATCTCTCATTACACCGGCAACACCGATAGCATTATGTGATGCTCCGATTGTACCTGCACAGTGAGTACCGTGTGAGTGACCATCTCTTGGGTCTCCATCACTATTTGCAAAGTCATATCCATGAATATCATCAATATAACCGTTTCCATCATCATCAACACCTTCTTCACCGTTAAGCTCAGCGTCGTTTACCCACATTTGATCTACTAAATCAGGGTGTCTGTAATCAATCCCTGTATCGATAACTGCGATTTTTACTGCTCTACTACCTTGAGTAATATCCCAGGCCTGAAGTGCTTTAACGTCAGCTCCAGCAACACCTTGAACTCCAGAAGGAGCATTGTCACCAGTATTATTTAGTCCCCATAGACGACCAAACTTAGCATCAACCGGTGTATAGTAAGCACCATTTGTTTCTACTTTTAAAATATCTTTTAATACACTAGTTGTTTCAACAACTGGCTTTACGATTGAATAAATAAAGTTAGGTTCTGCGTACTCAACTTCAGGCATATTACTTAATGTCCCCTGAATTCCTTGAATACCTTTTTGTGTCTCATCAAACTTAACTACGAATAGATCAGATTTGATAGTTCTATCAAGTTGTACTCCATTTGATTTTTGAGAGAAGAAAGCCGCTTTGTTAACGCCTTCTTTAAGCTTAACAATAAGCTCTCCAGGTACGTGATTTGCTGCGTGTGCTGTGGTTGCTAAAGCTCCTAAAAGCCCAAGACTAATAGCCTTTTTAAAATCCATAAGATCCTCCTAATCGTTATGTCTCATTATTTCGTGATGCAATAAAATGCATAGAAAAGAATGTAAGATATATATAAATGCTAGCTCTTTCTTACAGCTTGCGTCATAGGTAATTTTTGCCAAAGGCCTAAAAACATGCAAAATCTCGTGGCCGTGAGAAAATGTTAGATATGATACATGGAAACAGCACAGACCCAGTTTTAATTAAAAAGATCTCTCTAAGAGTTTGGACCCTTCGTGATGAAGTAGAGGCAGTTATAAAGAGCCGCTATAAAGACGTTGAGAATCCCCCATCAATTGATGACCTACTTGTTGAATATAAGACAACAGGCTCATTTGGAGATGCAGGTGGTGGCGACGATGGCGAAGGCGGTGTAAAAGACGCAAGTGAACTCGATGATTCAGGTGAAGATGAAATGGCAATGGCCATTGCCCAGGCCGAAGCAGAAGAGGCGGCGAAAGCTGCCGGAGAAGAAGCGCCTGAGGCCGAAGGAGAAACTTCAGAAGGTGAAGAAATATCAGAAGATGGGACTATCGCTGAAGGTGATATCGAAGAAGCAAGTAGTGAAGCAAAAGTACTCAAACTGGTAACTTCTCCTGAAGAACTTGATGGTAAGACAATTGTGAAGCAACGCCTACCAGAAATCCCTGATGACAAAGTTGCGAGTGGTAGAGCAATCCTTTCAGAGATATATATGGATCAGATGTACTTCTTTTCTCAAAAAGAGTACCTCGTTGGACAATCAATCGTTTTAGAGTTTCTAGTTCCAAAGAAATTCCTAATGAACGCTAGTGTTGTATTTTGTAGAACATATAATATGAAATCTCGCATAATTTCTAAGAATAACCTCCCTTTTAGAGTTGGAATTAAATTTTCATACTTAAAAGAAGGAGAAAGAACTATTCTTAGAAACTTCGTTCAGTCTATTGAGCCAGATGTGGAAGTAGTTCAAGTTGAAGAGAAGAAGTCAGAGGACTCTGGCGGTGGAGACGAGTTCGATATCTTTGACGATCTGGACGATTAGTCGTTAAAATAGATCCATGTCTACAATCAACAGAAATAGTATATCTACATTTATATTGGGCGGCTTCATGGCCGTCCTTATTATTACCTCTCTTGTCAGTGAATTCTTTCAAGCACCAATCATCTCTTCTAAAGAGTTATCTAAGTTACAATTTCTATTTACTCAAGAGCAAGTCAACTCTATTAGTAATGTGAAGATCGAATCAGAACTTGGTAAATACCAGTTAGAAATGAATGAGAAGAGAAAGTGGACTCTTATATCACCTCGATCAATTGATGCTAATACAGCTCTAGTTAATAAAATCCTAGCAACACTAAGAGAAATTAAAATTAAGAAAATCTATCCAAAGGATGCAATTAACCTTGCAAACTTTTCTTTAGATAATCCAATTTCCACAATGACGCTTCAAAATGCGGCCGGTGAATCAAAGAAGATCTCCTTTGGTTTAGTTAACCCAATTGATAACTCAACATATGTATCACTTGAAAATGAAAAAGCTATTTATCATGTAAATAACTTAAATATTCCATTTGAAAGAATAGAACTCTCTTCACTTATTGACTCTCGAATATTTGATATGAACTGGAAAGAGATAAAGAAGTTTAAACTATTCTCTCAATCCTCAAAGTCCCCTTCCCTATCATTCACTAAAGAGAAGAATCTATGGATATCGGGAAAGAAACAATTACAAGAGAATAGAATGATAAAGTACTTAACTGAACTTACATCTCTAAAATCGACATTCATTCTAGACGAGCGTACCGAAGCTCTAAATAAGAAGCTAGAAAGGTACACAAAGAAGCCTTTCTTTAATTTACAAATTCAAACCTCTTCTGGAGAAGAGATTGATTATAAAGTTTCATACATAATTAGCTCCCTTCCAGGAATAAAAATGGAAAAGAAACAAAACTTCATTATCAAGGCATCAAATAGACAACACCCCTTTCTTGTTAACAAAAGTTTCATGAAACTCTTTTACAAGAGAACATCTTCATTCAAACCAATTCCAATAAAGAAACTGATATACTAAGGATTCACTTATGGGCCATGGACATTCACACGGACATCACCATCACCACCATGGCTCTAAAAATATACTCCTGGCATTTGCACTCAACTTCTTTTTTGCAATCATTGAATTCATTGGCGGTTATTTAACAAACTCTGTTGCCATCTACTCAGATGCTATTCACGATTTAGGAGATTCCCTGGCCCTATTATTTGCATACTTTGGTGATAAGTATGGCGATAAAGAACCAGACGAGAAGTTTACTTATGGATATAAACGTTTCTCAGTTCTCTCTGCTTTAATTAATGGTGTTATTCTTATATCTGGATCACTCTTTGTTATCATGGAGTCTATTGAGAGATTTAATAGTCCGGAGCCTGTAAACCCACAAGGAATGCTTCTCCTTGCGATATTAGGTGTATGCATAAATGGTTTTGCGGCCTTTAGACTCTCCAAAGACGAAGGTATAAATCAAAAAATGGTAATGCTACATCTTCTTGAGGATATACTTGGATGGATTGCTGTTCTCATTGTTAGTATCGTACTTCTATTCAAGCCATGGTTCATACTAGACTCAATTCTCTCCATCTTAATTTCTCTGGTAATTCTTAGAGGTGTTTATAAGAACTTCATGTCCATTGGACAAATTTTTCTACAAAGCTTTCCTAGTTCTATAAATATAGAAGAGCTGCTTAGTGAAATTAAATCAATAGACCCGATTATCGATGTCCACTGTCTCAAAGGCTGGGCAATTGACGAATCGAACTCTACAATGAGTCTTCATGTGGTTGTTCCTGGATCGCAGACGATCTGTGACACAGACTTGATTAAGACAAAGATAAAGAAAATTCTTGAAAGTAAGAATGTAAAATTTTCTTCAATAGAATTTGAAAGTGATTCTTTTGAATGTAAGGAATAATTATCCGACTTTTTGCTTGTTCTGATCCTTAAGCTTTGAAGGATCAACAAAGACCTTAATAAAGTTTTCAAGAATCATAGAGTTATACCTGGCCACTTGATCACGATCTGTAATCATCTTCTTTAAGGCATCTGTTGGAGATAGCTCTTCGTCTAGCATAATATGTACAAAGTCATCTGCGATACAAACAATATTTGCAAGAGTTAGAATCTTGCTCGACTTAATTCCAAAAGGAAACCCAGTACCATTATACGCTTCGTGATGTTGCATAATAATCTGTTTAACTGAATTATTAATCATTCTATTATTTTCTACAAGCTCAACACCAAACTCCGGATGCTGCTTGTATATTTCCATCTGCTCGTCATCCATTTCTACTGGTCTTAGATCTAGAATCTCACGTGGAATTTTCATCTTACCAATGTCATGAAATAAGCAGGCCAAAGCAGTAGCTTCGATTGTAATTTGAGACTGCCATTCGAATTGTTTAATGATTGAAGTAGCAAATACAGAAACCATAAAACTATGCTCATACAGCTTAGGATCGAATGCTTCGAAATCCTTTAATAACTTATGAAGATCATCTTGCTTCTCAACGAAGTTAAAAATATTATTTACAACTTCCTTACCCTGATCGATTACCTGAGGCTTCATACCTTGTGTATAAACCTCTTCCAAGTACTTATCAGTGACATTCTTTAACTGATTAATTCTCGTTGCACCGGAGATGTTATTTGTATTAATCAGCTTCTTAGCAATAAAGTTATTAAACTGAATATACTTTCTTCTATCTTTCTTATGAAAATATAAATACTCGACACCTTTATCATTCTTATACTTATCAATTCTCTCTTTAGAGAAGTTGTCTCCAGCATGGAGTATCTTTACATATCTTCCACTCCCCAGCTTAACAAAGACATCAAAGAGAACAGCTTGAGATGAGTAAAATTCATCAATCCTTATTCCAGTAAAGTCATCATCAGCTTCTTTTACTTCAACTTCTTCAGACGTTCCCTTCTTTCTTGGAAGAGCACCTACTAAGTCACCTAAGGACTGATGTCCCTCTAAAAGGTCAGCTAATTCACTAAGCTCAAAAGGTTTAATGGCAACCTCATTGGCCCCCATCTTCTTATACTTCTCTTTACCTTCTTCGCCACCACAGATTCCCTCATTTTCAAAAACAAGGACTACTTTTTGGCTTGGGTGATTAGTACGGATAAACTTAAGAACTTGTGAACCTGAATGGTTCTTTACTGAATAATTGAGAACAACTGCGAAGAACTTCTCATTATAGAGTGCTAATTGCGCGTCTTTTCCATTATTAACAGCTTTCACAGTATACATCTGCTCTTTAAAAAAGCCCGATGCCGTGTGAAGCCATTCTTCATCTGGATCAATAACTAGTATATTTAACGCCAAAACTCGCTCCAATAAGGAATAAACCTAAACTCTATTATATATCGGAATCTGAAATGATATCTTGACCTAAATATTGGCCCTAAGCTATTAAAAATACAATGATCAGGTATAAAAAAAGCCCCCAAATAGGAGGCTTATTTTATAAAGTAATATATAGAAAAATTACTTAATTTCTTTATGAACTGTGTGCTTTCTTAGGAATGGATTAAATTTCTTAATCTCAATTCTTTCTGGTGTAGTCTTCTTGTTTTTAGTAGTTGTGTAACGAGAAGGTGTTTTCCCCAGTTTTCTGGCCTCTGTACATTCTAATGTGATTACAACTCTAGGTCCCTTAGCCATAATATCCTCCAAATTTTTTATAACGTATATTTATAATTATTAAATATTGTTTTTTAGCTAGTAAATGAGATCAAAACTTACTAAAAATCCGTTGCCATGGCAAGTGCTAACTGATAAAAATTCATTCATGTCTCTAAATCTTACAAACTGGAATTATTCATATTACAATAGCGAGCACTTCAAGGCCCTCATCTCCATCGTAGGTGCCCAGAATAACGACGAGGTTGCCCTAATGTACTGTCCGACAGTACTAGACGAGGAAGATACTGAAATCTTTCAAAAAGACTTCCTAAAGCTTGAGGATGCCATATCTTTTATAAATAATAAATATGGGCACTGGAGCTTTATCGACCCAACCATGAAAGATGGATGTAGTAGCTGTAGCGCACACTAATTAGGCTTGACAAAAGAGAGCAAATCAGCGAAATTGCTTGCACTTATATATTTACAAAATCCCGCATTGTAACCATCAATGCAATAATAAAGAGGTAATTATGAAACAGGGAATCCACCCAGATTATAGAGAAGTAGTTTTCAAAGATGTATCTTCTGATTTCGAAATTCTTACAAAATCAACAATGAAAACAGATCTTACAACAACTTTCGAAGGTAAAGAATACCCGATGATCAAGCTTGATATCTCAAGTGCATCTCACCCATTCTATACTGGTAAGCAAAAAATCCTTGATACTGAAGGTAGAATTGAAAAATTCAAAAAGAAGTTTGGTTCAAGCTACGCTTCACTTGCAAAGAAATAAGAAAATATCTAATTTTTTTTCAAAATATAAAGGCCACGAGAGTGGCCTTTTTTTGTACCTAATTAATTTGTTACTTCGACAATCGCCTTAATTAAATCCTCAATCATATGAGGTTTAACCATTACTTTATCTACTTTACCATTGATAGTCTTCAATACATCCGCAGTTAGAAAAGCACTTGAAACAATAATTGGTGTACTGTAATTCATGTGCTGAGGATTGCACTTTATCGCTTTGATAAGCTGATCTCCGGAACCGGCCGCTAATTTAATATCAGTTACAATCGCATCAAACTTTTGGTTCTTTGCTTTTGTTACTGCTTCGACTAATTTCATTGAATGAATATAAGAATAGTCTTTAGAATTAAACTCAGAAGTTACTAATTCAGCTAATTCAATCTCATCTTCTACATATAATATTTTTTTTCCCATAAATGGAAGTATATGCAGATTTATATTTTTTAAAAGACAAAACAAACGGAAATACGAAAAAGAATGACACTAACAAAATATCATAACACTTTGTAATATTTTTTATTTCTTATTAACAATTTTTTCTAATACTTCAGGGGTTAACTTAACTCTCCAATGATTCGATTCTATTTTCTTATCAATGGTAAAATCAATTTCGTAACCAGTACTCATAGACTCAAGCGCTTTAACTTCTTTTTTCTTATAAATTTTTTTCATCAACTCTATTCTAACGAGCTTCATTTCACCTGCATCTTCAAAGCAAACCTCCCACAAGAAAGCATGCTTTATATTCTTAACAAGCCTCACAACTTGGTACTTACGATTATTTTCAACCTTATCTTTTGTATAGACATGAATTATCGCAGGCATGGTCTTTCTATCAAGTTTGATAAGTTGGCTTAGACGCTCAATCGAATCATCTAGCTTAGTTCTCACAACTTGATGACACCAATCATCTTCATCTAATTTAATAATTGGGCACTCACCTTCACCACTACAAGGATAAATAACTTTATATCCATCCTTAATCATTCCAGACCTGAAGCTAGACATTTCTTTAAAAGAGGATTTCGTTCCGGGTTCAATACAAATTACAATGTCGGCTTTATTTCTATTAACAAGCTTTAGGCCAGTATAGTGTCCCATCTCATTAAGAGAATTTCCAAAGATGTAGGTCTTTCTCCCTGGAAGCTTTGGAATATCAGAGCGCCAAGTAATATCGGAACAGGGATAGAGTGATTGATGGATTTTCTCCGCTTGCTTCAACATCAAGGGGCTATGATCTACACCAATAAACGAAGTCATTTCACAGTTTAACTCTTCCAATAGACCAAATAAATAAGTCCCCGGCCCAGTCCCAACTTCAACAACAGTCGAGTTCTTAATCCCCTCAATTAGCTCATTAGGCAATTGCTTTAATAAGAATGCCATCTTGTACATATTAGTTGGAAGATAGAAAGAAGCGTAGCTACTGATGTGCTTAGGCGAAGCATAGACATCATCAATCTTATGACGAGACTGTGTAAAGGCCTGGCTCAGCTCTTTAAGGCATTTCACAATTTCTCCTTCTGTCATTTCTTCGAGAAGGGCGGGCTTTAGTTTATTAAAAGAGATCATAATTAGTTTGAGTTGAGGTTAAAAAAAAGCCCTCTTTCGAGGGCCTTTAATTTTATTATCTTTCTGAGATATCTTTGTAATTTCTTTCTGTCTCACCAACATATACTTGGCGTGGTCTTGCGATCTTAGCGACTTTATCTTCTCTAAGCTCTTTCCATTGAGAAAGCCAACCAGGAAGTCTTCCAAGAACAAACATTGCAGTGAACATATTTGTTGGAATTCCAAGTGCTTTATAAATAATCCCTGAGTAGAAATCTACATTTGGATATAGGTTTCTTTGAACAAAGTACTCATCTTTTAAAGCAGCTTGTTCAAGACCTTTTGCAATTTCAAGAAGAGGATCCTGTACATCTAGTTTTTCTAAAATAGTATCACAAGCAACTTTGATGATTTTAGCTCTTGGGTCAAAGTTCTTATAAACTCTGTGTCCAAATCCCATTAGCTTAAATGGATCATTCTTATCTTTTGCTTTAGCGATAAACTTCTCGTAGTCACCACCGTCATTCTTTATTTCTTCTAGCATTTCAAGAACTGCTTGGTTAGCTCCACCGTGTAATTGACCCCAAAGAGCATCTACACCAGATGAAACAGAAGCAAAGATATTTGCTTGAGACGACCCAACAACTCTAACAGTTGAAGCTGAACAGTTTTGCTCATGGTCAGCGTGAAGAATTAGAAGAGTATCAAGTGCACTTGCTACTTCATCATCAATTTCACCATCAAACATCATGTTTAAGAAATCTTTTGAATATCCTAACGCAGGGTTAGAATCAACAGGATCTTTTCCTATAGTCTTTCTATAGAAGTTCGCCATGATTATTTTAACTTGGGCCATTAGTTGTGTAATGGCCTTTTCCTTGATTTCATCAGTAGCTTCAGGGTTAAGAAATTCCGGGTAGAAACAACTTAGAGCTGAAACAGTTGAAGAAACAACACCCATTGGGTGAGCATCTGCAGGAAATTGGTTTAAGATATTTTTTACACCATCTGGTAGGCTAGCAAACTTAGAGATATCAGCATAGAAAGCGTCACTCTGAGCTTTTGTAGGTAACTCACCATTATATAGTAAATATGAAACTTCTACGAAGTCAGACTTATCCGCAAGTTGCTCAATTGGATAGCCTCTATATCTTAAAATCCCCTTCTCTCCATTAAGAAAAGTTACAGATGAAAGACAAGAACCTGTATTCATAAAACCATTATCTATAGTTATTAAGCCACTAGTTGCACGGAGTTTTGTTATATCAATTGCCGATTCTTTTTCAGAACCAGTAATGACAGGTAATTCATAAACTTCGCCTTTAAACTCTAATTTAGCGTTATCAGACATAAAACCTCCAAATATATATGTGTGTATAATCTATCAAAAATTACTGATTAGTTATGTGTAAATACATGTAAATAATTAGAATGTCGACACGAGCTGCGTCTAAACTAGTCCTCTCAAGACCAAGATTCTGGGTCTTTCTGCCATTCAAGCAAGAGATTGTAGTCTTCTTCATCAATTATCTTCTCAGTAAGAGCTGTATCGACAAGATCACGAAAATTAATTAGAGAAAAATAGTCTACTTTCAATGATCCTATATACTTACGTGCATTTTCCATCTGATAATCCACAATACATAGAGCATTATTAACGACCATTCCCTGATCTCTTACACCCTCTATAACTTTGCCTATACTTGAGCCCTGATTGATTAAGTCTTCCACGAGCAATAAGCTTTGTCCCTGACTTATATCACCTTCAACCATTCTTCCTTGTCCGTGTCCCTTGGGTTTACTTCTTACATAAACCATTGGCTCTTCACGAAAGTGGGCCAACATAGTTGCATGAGTAATCCCCGCAGTAGCAACACCTGCGACAAAGTCGTATGACAATTTCTTTGAATCAATTATACTTGAAAATTCTTTGGCGACCAATTCTCGTAACTTAGGATGGCTTGGAATGAGTCTATTATCACAATAAATTGGGCCTTTTAATCCGGAGGCGTAAGTGAAGGGGTCTTTAGGTGAAAACTGGATACATCCAACTTCAATCATTCCCAAAACCAATTCTCTCATGCTACTCCCCTTCTTCGGCCTCTTCATCATCAAATGAAATCAATGGTAGGCGGATATCAAATTTTACGTTTGGACAATTCTGATCTACAGAAATGTCCCCATTAAAGCGTTTTAAAATTTCTTTACAGATACTCAGCCCTAGGCCAGTACCCTTGCCAGGATCTTTAGTAGTAAAAAATGGCTCCATTATATTATCTACAATTTCGTCACTTAACTTTTGTCCTGCATCAGTTATAGAAAGTATTGCATTGCTTCCATCTACAACAGTTTCAATTTTAACCCAGCCTTTTAGTCTTTGACTAGTTAGCGAGTCATATGAGTTATTTAAAAGATTTGTTAAAACTTGGGAGAGCTGTCCGGGCTTACACTCTACGAGCAACTCACTAGAACTTAAGCTTGATTGAATATCAACAGAGTCCATTTGAAAACGGTCCTTACTAATATCAATAGTTCTTTTTATAATCTCGTTAAGATCAAATACTTCGAATTCATCCTTTTCAGAGTTTCGAGACATCAGCCTTAGACCTTCAACTATATTTGTAACTTTCTTACAATTCTTTTCGATCATATCAAGACAGACTCTTGTCTCATCCGATTTTTCTAGAATTTCACCTTCGTTCAGAAGTTGCTCTATACGTGTTGAAAAGCCACCTATTATAAATATAGGGTTGTTTATCTCATGTGCGATTCCCGCTGCCATCTTCCCAAGAGCAGTCATTCTCACAGAGTGATCATCAACTAACTTATGTGATTCGACAAGATTCGTATCATGAATTCCAAGGTAGGATCCAAGCTCATTCGCCACAATTTGCAATCGGTCGACTGTCCCATCTGTTACAAAGTCTCGCTCTGTTAATACATCGTGAACAGTGATAGTTCCCCACAGCTCATTATTAACAAAGATTCCAACTGATAAAACAGACTTTATATCTGAGTCTTCATAGAACTCTTTTAAAGATTCATCCTGGATGAGATGAAAGTCCCTTTTATGAATGATCATTGGTTTTTTTACAGCGATTGTCGTTGAATAGATTTTGTAAATATCATCTACATAGAGTCTTCGACTAACATTAGATCCCATGTAACGAGAGCCCGCGCAGTCTTCAAACCATTCGTGAAAGAGTCCCGCGTAAATCTTCTGGGTCTTTTCATCAACGTCTTTTTTAGAGGTAATAATTCTATGAACACCAAGAAACTCGGCGATAAGAGGAGCGGCAAATTCCATAGCAACTCTAACGTTCTTATACTTATTTAGAACATTCTGAACTTCTAGAAATGTCTTAAACATGATTATCGCCTTCGGAAAATGCAGATTTTAACTCCATTCTCCTTATTTTCCTCTTCGAATTCAGCTGGTGAATAAAGAGTATTTACATAATCAAAGTCTTGCAACTCATTTCTATATAAATCTACAATAAACTCAGATTTTTCAAAAGGACTATTCAAGCAAGAAATCACATATCCGCCAGATTTCACGACCTTTGGTAGCTGTCGAATTACTTTTTGATAGTCTTTGGCGTAGTCAAAGCGAGATCTCTGAAAGCTTGGAGGATCATAAACTACCACATCAAATGGTCCCTTCTTTGATAACCAGCCCATGGACTTAAGAACATTCTTCTTATGAAAGAAGATTCCCTCTGTGTCCTGACCATTTAAATGATGATTCTCTCTTCCCCATTCTAGAAATGACTTAGATACATCTACATTATGAACTTCAGTAGCACCAAACTTCTTGGCCACTACTGAAAAAGAACAAGTGTAGGCAAAGAGGTTTAGAACCTTCCCTCCACTTATCTTATCTTGGATAAATTTTCTACCTTCCTTCATATCAAGGAAGAAGCCATGATTTTGGTTCTTACCCATTTTTAACTTATATTTTAGATCATCCTCAACTGCGACCACTTCTCTAGCTTCGTCTTCAGTTATATCAAAGAACTTAAAACTATTTTCATAACGAAGGTGGAGAACAACTGGCTTACCAAATTTTTCAATCAAAAGCTTAGGAAGATTAAGCTCCCCTAAGTTATCCTCAGCATAAAACTTTATATAGAATACTGGAGAAAACCAATCCACTGTAATGTGTGAGTAATCAGCATATCGACCGCCTCTGCCGTGAAAAAGGCGACATGACTCAAGCTCAGGCCTATAACTATTTTTAATTTGATTCAAAATAAAGTTCATTTCATCACACACTTTTTGGGCATCTAGGATTAATTCCTAATCTTAAGTTATACTATTAATAATGTATTTTAAACTACTTACATAAAAATTTGTGAGCTATCAAGCCCTAGGCCATAATAACTCGCTGGAGAACATTAGAGAATGAAAGCACTATATATTTGCGATGAAAAAGAGGAATGGAATCATATCAGAAACCTCTTCGCGTCACATTTTCCTAAAGTTGAACTTATCTGTGTGACAGATGGAAGCGACGCTATTGAATACTTAAGTTATGAAGGGCCATTTGGACTGATTCTAGTTGAAGCGGCCATGAAGTCTGACGATCCGTCTGAACTTACGAGAAAAGTCATTTCCCTCGCCGGGGAAAGGCCTATTATATTTGTAGGGGCCCAAGCCTTTATTACAGATAGAATTGATGAAGAGTTTTATATAAAGAGTGATACAAATGATCTTTTAATTCGACCAATTGAAATCGAAAGCTTTAAAGACACCGTTAAGAAGGCCATTGGTTGGGCCGAAGAAGAAGAGTTTGAAAAATCAATTGAAGAAATAGATAGAGAAGAACTCTTACCAATGAAGCTTAGAAACTTTTATCTTTTTGAGTCTCTTCCTTATGATGTTTACCTTGAGCTTACTCAAACAAAATTTATAAAAATAATCTCGGCCAATAAACGCTATTCACATAGTGATATAAACGCCTATGCGAAGAAGAATGTAAAGGTTCTCTACTTACAAAAGAATGAATATTTAAAGTTCCTTGAAGATGGAATAGAAAAGCTACTCATGATCTTCGATGGACAAGTAAAGCTTTCGACGAAGAAGATAATTGCCAATCAGATACGTTCTGTTCTCATAATTCATCAATATGTACAAACTGTTGGTGTTTCACAAAATCTCATAAAACTATGTGATCGAGTAATTGCGGTTACAAGAGAAGTTACTTTAGAGCATAAGAAGTTTAAAAATATATTACCATTCTTTCCAAAGGCCCACGCGGATCTTGCTGAACAAGCGGTCATGACACTATATCTTTCTGAAACTATTCTCACCGCCCTTGGCTGGGCAAGTGAAACATCAAGAAAGAAACTTGGACTGGCCTCTCTCTTATATGATTCAATGTTAACAAATGATGATCTATCAAAGATTCGCTCTCTTGAAGATCCACAGCTACAAATGTTTACAGTTTCAGAACAAGAAGAGTTTAAGAACCACCCTTTAAAGGCCGCGGAAATGGCACAGTACTTTCAAGGCTATCCAGATACGGACTTTATTATAGCTCAGCAACATGAACGCCCTAAAGGAGATGGCTTCCCGAGTAAGTTAACAAATAATAAGCTAACAGCTCACTCGTGTGCATTTATTCTTTCTAATAATTTTGTTACCAGGCTTGTAACTGATAACAAAAACCAGGGTGCTCTTCTCAATATTTTTAGAGAGATAAAAAGTGTGTATAATCAAGGAAACTTTAAAGATCCTCTTTCTGCTTTACAGAGGTCTATAGTTTAAGCGTCTCGAGAGATTTCGTAATTTTCACGTAAGTGTGTTTTGAAAAGCTTTGTTTTAAAAACTCTAGAATTACCGGAATCTCTACCTTCTCTCCACGCTGAATTGTTTTAAGCATTTCCTCAGTAAAAGCTTCTGAGATAATCATAACTTTTGCTAAGGGAGAGATATCATCTTTATAGTTTGTAGCAAAACCTAAACCATTTGATGTCCCATGATGCTGTCTAATAATTGCTTCAACCCCCATAGGGCATTTAGGGTATCTCTTTATGGCATCGGCCGCTTGAGCAGCGTGAGAGATCACAATCTCTTTTTCATCTTCCGTTAAATTACTATCAAATATTAATTTATCTTCGTATGAAAGCTCGGGATGATTCTTATAGACACTCGTTAAGTACATATCATGAAAGAATAGCACAAATTTAAGTTTTTCCTTATGTGACTCTCCACCCCACTCAATATTATCAAGAGCATGAGAGGCCACAAAACCAGCAATAATTGAGTGACTATATAAGAAACCGGACTTATTTGCAGTTAACTCTTTTAGAATTCCTTTTAGATCTGGCACATCATCTAATACCTCAACTATTGTATCCATACACTGATTAGAAAGTTCGATAACTTCCTTAGTCATTTCACCATCAAATATTTGTTCCGCTACAGTCTCAATCCCCTGTTCAACCTTATCTAGCTTAACGCCGACCTTAGTCTTAGGGTCTTCTTTAATTCCATTTAAATCATCTATGAGCTGTGTTGTTACTTGCTTTGCAAAAGAAAATCTCTGTTCTGATGGTACATAGAGAGTGCTAATACCTTCATCCAAATAGTCTTTTACCTTCGGCCAGATTGCTTCATCTTTTACAAAGATTTTATGATAAGAAAATTCACCATTTTCTTCTCTAACTCTATAGAAGGTATCACAAGGTGTAAGTGTGAGTGAGAAATACATTCTAATTGGCATTGGATAAAAGTCAGGCATATCCTTTTCGGCCATATCCTTAGCAGTTACTCCAAAAGTATTAGCGGCAGACTGAATAATTCCTCTAATATCATAAGGGTTTCCAACGACAGAAACTTCATCTGGAGCTTCACTTTGATTACCTATCACAATAATCGGTATCTCTCTCTCGTTTTCAATCAGATGGTGGTAAGCTAGTAGTGCTGTATCTTCTTCATCAATCATACAAAGCGAATAGACTAGATCAATTTCGTTTTCATGATTTTCGATATGTTCAATTGCATCCTCTAAGGACTTACAAGTTACAACTTTTGAATCAGTGTATATTTTTAAGTTAACTGTATATAGTGAATTTAAAACCTCATTATCTGAGATTATTAGAATATTAGACATTAAAGTTACTCCCCACAATATTGTATCAAAATATAGAAGTATTAAAACAACTTTTGGCCAGAAACGAAGTGCTTTGGTAGGCTATTTAAGAACTGGAGATCTAATGAAATTTGAGAAACCTATAGTTAACGGAATCATACTTAATAGATATAAACGATTTTTAGCGGACGTAAAACTCTCAGAAGACTTTCTTGAGCATAAGAAGGGAGAGGTCATTGTTGTCCATACGGCCAACACTGGGAGCATGAAAACTTGCTGGGAGCCTAATTGGCCATGTGCAATTAGTTTTCACGACAATCCCAAGAGGAAGTTAAAGTTCTCTCTCGAAATGACTCACAATAAGAATACCTGGATTGGAATCAATACTTCTCTACCTAATAAAATTGCAGTTGAAGCAATCGAAGATGGAACAATAAAAGAACTTCAGGGCTACCAAGGCATAAAGCCAGAAATAAAAATTGGAAAAAGTAGAATTGATATTCTTCTCTACGATGGAGATGATCATAAAAATACAACAAGGCGATGCTATGTTGAAGTAAAGAATGCCACAATGCTAGGAGAAAATGGAGCAGTAATCTTTCCAGACTCTGTTTCAGAAAGAGGACAAAAGCATTTAAGAGAGTTAATTGAGATCGTTGAATCTGGAGATCGAGCTTGTATGCTTTATATAGTACAAAGAGAAGATGTCGATCACTTTAGTCCAGCGAAGGATATTGATACTGAGTATGCAAGGCTCCTAAATGAAGCAGTATCAAAAGGAGTTGAAGCCCTTGCCTATATTTGTACTGTAAACCCCGACGGAGTTAAAGTTACAAAACCTATAGAAGTAAGATTATAATCTTGCTCTATGATCATAACGATCCAGAGAAGCCTTTAGATTTCTGCGAACACGTGAACCTTTTGGAAGACTTTCCAGGATATCACCATATACATTTCGGCTATCTTCATTAACAAAGCGATAGAGACCTTTTGCTAATGCTTCTTTTACCATTAAGCTTCCTGTTGAGAAGTTATTGACGAAACTCTCTTTGATAGAGACTTCATATTGATCATCTTTATACTTTTCAAGTTCCATTAGAGCTAGACCAACTAGGTTAGCATCATGATACTCAAGTACAT
Source organism: Bacteriovorax sp. MedPE-SWde (assembly GCA_001874305.1). Classification (GTDB taxonomy): domain Bacteria; phylum Bdellovibrionota; class Bacteriovoracia; order Bacteriovoracales; family Bacteriovoracaceae; genus Halobacteriovorax_A. Next base: position 397,518 of record MPCU01000002.1, read on the forward strand.
TATTAACAATAGAGTCTAGGTTCTCTTGAGAAGGCCCCTGAGTACTTATTAAAAGCAATGCAGCTTCTTTTACATGACCATTAGAGATTTTTAGAAAATCTCTAGCAATACTAGAAACGCGCTCATCAACAATCTCATTAGTAAGAACTTCTTCATAGAAATTTAATAGTTCCTTCTTTAGAGACTGTCCAACACTTAGATCATACTCTCTAGAGTCAACAGAAGAGAACTCACATTTTTTAGTATAGCAACCTTTTAATGTTGCGAGCTTTTCAATACGATTCTCAATTCCAACGACCTTCTTATTAATTTCTTCCTTCTTAACTAGTACTTCACCTTTGCCAATACTTGCAGGCTTTCTTGAGTAAGGATTCTTTCTATCAAAGAAGTCAGTCGAAACTACTTTATCTTCACTTGTATTGTAGAAGTTAACTCCTACTATTATTGAGAATAGCGATACACCCGCTATGGTCATTTTTTTTAACATATAATTCCTTAGTAAACCTTAACGTACTGCTGCTTAATCCATCCAACTTTTCCGGATTGCTCTACTTTAAGCCATCCATTCTTGTTCTCATAGATCTTCAACTTCTTCTTTGTAAGACGAGGTCCTCTTAGAGTTCCGGCCTTCTTACAGCTTGTACTTGGACAACTATAAATCTTTTTCCACCAGATACTTTTACTTAAGCGCCCTGTCTTAACAACTGGCTTTGGTGGTTCTGGTGTAGGATTTGGAGTATCTACTTTCTTAGTAATTTTAAAGAAATCATCATGTGTATAAGGGTTTAGAGAACCAGCATAGAAATGATATGAACTACCATCAACATCTAATTCATAATTAAGGCTTAGGTCTACATTATAAGTTACTCCAAGAACTTCATACGCTTCACCGTTAATTAGGTTTACAGATGAATCATCCATTGAAGGAAGATTCTCAAATGAACTTACATAGTTCCCTACTTCAGCGATTTTTTGATAACTTAAATTACTATTGCTAATTGAGGCCCATGAACTATAGTCTGACTTATCACCAGCATAGACATAACCAACTTTACTTCCGAATGATATTTGATAATATCTCTTTAAAGATTTTGCTTCAGTTACTTCATAAGAAAGAACTTGTGCAGTTTTACCGCTAGAAATAACACCTAACTTATCACCACCAGGCGTTCTTCTTACATTAATATTCTTCTTTAAAGAAATTCGAGACCCAGGTTTGATTAGCCCCTCGACTGTTGAGCAAATCCCTTCAACCTCGGCTTGCTCTACAGGATAAGTATCCCATTCATCTTTAAAGTTACCATAGGAAACATTTCTAGTACTTCCATCATAGATTTTATGATGAAGACATTGAGCAAACCTTTCTTGAGTACACAAGAATTGATCCGCACTATCATCATATACACAGTTTCCATTTTCATTAGACCTGTAAATGACATTTACTCTTGGAAGACTATTATCACTTCCATCATTTTCACAGTTGGTACCACCTGAAATGATACATCCAATATCTACGAAAGATGGAACCTCAAAATCAGTAATATAGTTTTCCCACTGACGATTATCATACTTAGCTTTAAACCCTTTATCATTTCTCGCCCATTTATCTCTTGGGTTTGTCCAACGACAAATTCGAGATGCACCACCATTATAAGCACTGTAGGCACTTCGAGATATTGCATACCAGTCAGTCGGACTATTTACACACTTTTGAGAAGGTGCTCTTTCCCAGGCATCATAGTATTCTTCAAGAGAATAGACGATATTAAGAATAAGGTTCGCTCCCTTTCCTTGATTGATAGCTGTAAAGTGCCACCTATCATCAACTTGCATCATTCCATGTCCATGACCGTAGTCACCTCTCATGAACTGCATTCTTCCATTAGATGGTTTTCTATAATGAGACCAATAACTTTCCTGATGTGCTATTGCATATGAAGACTTAACAAAGGCTTCAATTTCATCTTCTTCGGCCTCTGGTTTTCTTGAAAGAATATAGTAGCGAGCAGTATCTCTGATCACTCCATACATATACGTCATATACTCTTCTCTTTCAGCATCAACATTTGAGCTGTCATCGAAAATGACTTTTGCAAATTCGTTCTTAACGTACTCAGGGTCCACAAAGTGATGCACATCACACACGTTTGGCGCCCTTCCGAAATTCCAGGATCCACCTGACTTATTCGTACATTTCCAATAATCCTGAGTATCCGTAAAACCGGCAAAACTCGACATAGTTACAAACAAATATATTATCGCTATCTTCTTCATGTCCTGTTTATCGACATTGGAAAGCTTTACTTAAGACTTTCAATATATTTTTTTTTCGTATTATCCTGTAGTTAAACTATGTAGTTCCTACATAGGTGATTACAAATGATTGCGCAACGCATCAATTGTCGATATTATTCATCGAACTTAAAAACCGAGGAAAAAGAATGACTATTGTAAAGAAAGGCCTGTCCCTACTCGTTATTGGAACTACTCTAACTAGCTGTATTAACAGTGCTTATGCTCAGACAAGTACAGTGGGAACCAGTAACCTAATTACAACAAAATCCAACTCTGCAAGTGACTCAAACGTCATAGAAAGACAAAAATGGTTGGATAAAATGTTCTATTCTATTAACGACGAAATAAAGTTAGATGCACCCGTATGGAAGAACCGTGAAGCGGACAAAAATGCCTACGGTGAAGTATATATGAAGACCTTAATTCAAGAGGCACATAAGATTGGTAAACACTATCTTAAGTATGGCGATCACCAGGCATATAACTCTTTTATGATGTTGGCGCTAACTTTCCCTATGCATGAAGGTCTCTACATGAGTTATAGGCAAACAAATGATCAAAAAGGTCTATGCTATAGAAAAGCAAATAATGGCGATATCATGTTTGTACAAAGTAAGGAAAAGATCTTTAATCATGTTGCAGAAAACTTAGAGTCAGATATTCTTACAGCTCAAGAGAAATCAGAGCTAGAAAACTTAAGCGAAAAGAGTAACGAGGAATTTGAGCAAAGAAGAGCTCAACTCGTAGATGACTATACAACAATCCTACTTGAAGAGAAAAAAGAAAGAATTGCTAATACAGATAAAGCATCTAACTACAGACACTTTGTTAAGTACTTAAAGTCTGCAGATTCTCCATTCATTGCCGAGTGTGATGATATTAAAGACAATCAAGTTATCAGACAAATTATTAGAGGTGCTGATGGTACAGATATTGGACCAGTGCAACTATCTCTAAGATGGCACTATGATAAGTTCCTTGCAAAGAAAATGTACCTTTCTCTAAGAGATACTTTTAACTACGGTTTAAAGTATATACACTCGGGATTCAAAAAGATTTATTACGATGCCGATAAAATTAAAAATAGTAAGAGTAAGGTTAAAAAGAGTTCTTACGGATGTCTTGTAAGTGATAAAAAAATTAATTTTAAAAAACTTGTTCGTGGAGCATGGGCCGGTAAATATAACCAAGGTCAAACCTACAAGTCTTGTAGAATTTCAGATGTTGAAAAGATTGAACTTCTACAAGAGCTAAAGAAGAAATTATTCAAGTCTAGAAAAGTTAAAAAGAAGATTGCAGCACTTGAAAAAGAAGTTGGTATGATGTCACTTAAGAGACACCCTGATTATCACTTCAAAAATAACTTGGCCAAAGCCATTAGCTTTGTAAAGTCTGACAGAATTGGTTATAGCAACTCACTTTCTTTCAAACTAAGTCCAAGTACTCGTTTGGCTGTCAACGAAATTGTTAACAATTTTAACAATGGAAAACCAACTGGGCAAGTTCACAAAGAAGTTTCAAATCTTAAGTAATTAATCTAAAATAAGGGGAGTTAATACTCCCCTTTTTTGTGAAGAAAGCTTATGAAAACTAAAGTAATCATTATAATCTCAATCATCTCAATCTCTCTTTATTTCTTGTTTAAAAATAAATCCACAACTGGCAAAGATGTGTCGGGCCAGACGAATAAAACAAGGGTTACTCCAGCTGGTTCCCCTCAAAAGAATGAATTTAAAGCGGCACCACAAGTCAAAGATCTTGAAGTCCTTGCTAAATCAATATCAAAAGAAGTATCTAAAACTACTTTCTGGGAAAGTACTATTGACTTTAGTCTTAGCGAAAGGCAAATTCTGAAAAAAATAGATCCAATGAAAGTGTATACTCACTCAAAGAATGTCATTTCGAATTTATCAAAGTGTGTTGCTGAACACTGTGGTTTAAGGCCAGATGAAGATGGTTTCTTTGATCCGGCAAATACAACAGCAGATAAACTTCTTGCAAGAAATTTAAAGCTTCTCAATCTTGTACATGATGAAACGACAATTTTTGATTTCAATTTAGAAGGAATAGAGTTTGATGATATTTTTTCATCTAAAAATAGTGATGTTCAACTTAATGGACTCATATTATTTCTTAAGACTAAGGACTCTCCAGAAGATATCCAATACCTATTTAAAAGAGCGTCCCTCTTTGATGATACAGTTAAAGGGCAGTTCTTTTCTCAGATGGATGATGTTACGAAACAGTCTCCTGAGTTAAGAAATACGTATGTAGGAACAATCACAAATATGCTAAACAATGAAAATGGAAACTCTGTAGTTGAGATTTCAGAGAACCTAGGAAATTTAAATTTAGATATCGAAGAGCTCCAAGTCATTATTAAAGGCTCATGTAATCAAGATTCTGAACGTATACAAAATGTATTAAGAGTTAACTTTAATGAATATTTGTCAAAGAAAAATCTAAATCTAACTTATGAAGAGGCCTGTAACTAAACAGCTGCAACATAGACAAGGGCCTTTTCACAAATGGAAATAAGGGCCAGGTCCCCTTTTACTATTCTTAACTCGAGGCACTCACTGAATAGCTTTTCAGCTTCTTCAGCATTCTTTTGCCAAAGTTTACTTAGGCCTAGAGCAAAGTAGACATGGTCAATTAACTTGATGAGATGCTTATCTTTACTCTTTAAAGAAGATTCTAGCGCCTTATTCAAGAAATCATCGGCTTTAGAAAATCTTTCTTGATAAAGGTATGTTAGACCTAGCCTAAATTTTGCTATAACAGCTGGAACAAATAATTCAAGCTCTCTAAAGTCTTCAAAGGCATGAATTAACTGCCCTTCTGAATCATCTAGTTGATTAACTATTCTCAAATATTTTCCAGATAGGGAATGTAGGGAGGCCCTAACCGCTCTACTCTCTTCCTGATCTACCTTAGCTAGTATGAAGTCTATTCCCTTGCGCATTTCATCAAAGTCACCAGGCCTTTCCTTGAGACTGCCATCAACTAAGATTTCCATGTTAAACGGAATATCAGATATTCTCATTTCTCTTCCTTTAAAATCAAAAGAAGTTCTTCAAGGTTTTGAGTTCTATATTTTTCCATCAGTCCTACTATTCTAGACTGTATATCGGATAGAATTTGAGGGCCCTGAAAAATAAATGAAGAATAGATTTGTAGTGATCTCCCACCACAACGCCAATAGTTTTCAATTTGGTCGAAGTTTGAAAATCCACCGACTCCAATCAATTCAATATCTGATGATGCTGTAGCGTCTAAGCACTTTTGTCGAATTTTTTGAGATTTATCAAATAGTAACTTTCCAGAAATTCCACCGACACCACGATCTTTCATAATCGTTGTATTAGTAGCGATAATTCCAGTTGCACCATACTTTCCAACACACTCAACGATATCGTTTACTGAATCAAGATCAATATCAGGAGAAATTTTAACAAAGAGATCACAATCACTTTCACGTCTATTTAGTTGTGAAAGAATAGATTCTAAGCCCATTTTACTTTGGTGCTCTCTTAATCCAGGAGTATTAGGCGAAGAGACATTTACTACAATATAGTCCGCCTCAGCTTTAAACTGATCATATAATGAGACATAATCCTCAAAGGCAGTTTCATCTGGCGTAATTTTGTTCTTGCCTATATTAATACCTAAAGGAGGGCCCTTACATTTAATGCGTGAAATATTATCATGCATAAGCTGTGCACCGCCATTATTGAACCCCATACAGTTTCTAAGAGATTGCTCATTCTTATACCTAAATAGCCTTGGCCTTGGATTTCCCGGCTGAGCAAGAGGTGTTACGGTACCAATTTCTACAGCTCCAAATCCTAGAGATGAAAAGAAATCGTAACATTGCCCATTTTTATCTAGTCCAGCTGCTAGACCAACAGGAAAGTCCCATTTAAGATTACCAACCTTTAGCGATAAGTCTTGAGTTAGGTCTTTTCGGCCAATGAACTTCGCCCAGTGTGGATGTTTTGAACAGAAGTCGATCGTTTGGTCATGAACAAATTCTGGATCTAGTGAAAACGCAATGGGCTTAAATATTTTATATAACATTTAGTATAACTGTACGAAGTCTCCCTCGTGTACAGAACCTCCAGAATGTAGAATTGCAATGGCAGCATCAGGGCCAACGTAGTCAATAATCTCGACAGTCCCTTTTACTTCACCCTTTGCTACCCCAATTAGCGCACCAGTTTCCGGGTCAAAAATCTCAACCCCTTCCGTTACGACTTTTAAAATATCTCCAATATTAATACCAGAAGTTCTTCCTGCATTAACATATATTTTATTTCCAACTATTCTTGCGACTCTCCCAACCCACTCAAGTTTTTCAGCGAGTGCAAGAATACGTGGAATCGATTTTCTAATAGCTACTTTTACAACATATCTTAGTAAATCTCTTCTGTACTCAAGCTTGGATTCTCTATCGGCAGCAAAGAACCTGAAACTACTGTCATCAGCGAATCCACGAATGGTCTCAGTATAGATTTCCTTATTTGAGTTAACATCAAAAATTCTAATTTCAACCTTAGATTCAGTGTATGCCTTGGTTTGTCTTACAACACCAATTTCATCTGATTTTTCACGAATTCTGGCCTCAATAACTCGTCCAAAGACTACAAAGTTTACTCCGTTCATCTTGGCCTTTCTTGCCATTTGGACAAGTTTAACTCCACCACCAGAATATATTTCTTTAGAACTTCCAAATATTTTTGACCCCATTCTATCTAGTACAAAGCCCTGTGTACGATGAAGTTCTTTTCTTAACTCTTCAGTTGCCGTAATACTTAAGTCCTCCCCTCCATATGGAGATTCGTTAAAGAACTTAAGAAGAGCTACCTTCTTTTTTACACCAGTGAAATACGGGCGCGCTTTTTTACGTGGACTCTTTCCATGATTACTTCTTTTTATAACTCCTGTTGAACAAGAGACAAGTGAAACAAGAGAAAGACATACTACAAAGTACTTAATCATTATCAAAATCTCCTATACGTCTTGATTCTGTGTTGAAGAATCATCAGACTCATTTTTTTGATCAACAATATTGAAAACAAATGGAAGTTCACTATCTCTTTTTACAACTCTATCTTGAGAGACTTGTTCGGAAATCATTTTTGTTAACACACCTAGTGCTCTTTCTTTAAGTCCTGAATACTCTACAAGAACTTTTACTTCACTCCCAATAAGCGTTTCTACTTTAGGATTGAAATAATAAAGAAGGCCCTTTTCTTTAAGTTTTTTAGTAAATCCAAAAACCTCATTTACATTCTTAGTTCCCTTAATAATGATCTCAAAAGAGTTCTTATTCTTAACATTTTCCTCAACAATCTTTCTCATCTTTTGAATTTTAGTCATTGGAAGACGATAGACAATACTTGCAATATTAGAGCTAAGAGTGTGTTGATCAATATTTTTGAATGACGATTTCTCTGGTACGAAATCAAGGTGAGTTATAATAGACTTGTCTTTCAGGTCATTTAGGATAAGACCGCCAGAGAATTTGATATCTAGCTTTTTAAGCCCTTCATCTGCTCTCTCTTTCTTTATGAAAACTTCAACATTCATATAAAGAGAATCAGACATTCCACTATCATCCCCGTCTATTAAACTCACATTAGATGAGCGAAGAAGTGCTAATGGTTTTTTTAGTCTTTCATTTATTTGTGAACGGATAGAATCATCAACGATCACAACACCATCAGTAAAAAGGTTACCTGCGCTAGCAGTTAGTTTCTTTTGCCAATGATCATTTACTACATTTACGAAGTCGCCTTCTGTTTCAACCCCAAGCTCAATCCAATTAGTATTTTCTAATGAGTATCTTACATCAAGAAATAGTTTTCTAAATGTTCTGAATCTACTTATGCCAATGAACTTATAGTAAATATCAGTTAGCTTTTTTCTATTAACTTGAGCGCTCACATTAATATAATGAGAGTTTGGCATACGGATAGATTTAGATAGTTTCTTTATTGAATATGATTTGATCGCACGACCTAAACGGCCAAACTTTGCTTTTGATACAAGACGCTTTTTTCGAAGAGACTTTTCTAGTCTTTCTTTCTTTGCCTCAGGAACCTTTCTCTCATCCCCTTCACCCTCTTCATACTTTTCAGTTACTGCTGTTCTAATTGGAGAAAAGTGTTCTTCAAATTTAGAATTATAGTTATTCCAAAAAGTGACAGAGTCTAGTCCCATTTCTCTTATTTCAAGATCAATGATCTTCTTGAACGCATTGGAAAGAAGTTGCTTCTTTACGAAAGAGACTGAGTCTTGATCAGTTGAGAGAAACTTACCTTCCCCTTCAATCGATTTGGCAGAGGCCACATTTGAAATAAATAAACTTAACGTCGCTACTAAAAGTAACTTTTTCATATCCATCCTTAGATTAAAAAATAAAATGTAATTACTGACTCGAGACTTCTTCAACCCTTCCATCAACAATAAAATTCACAGCATTGGTATCAAATATTTCATTTACCTTTGCCGCTAATTGCGGAGTCGGATTTACCAGAAATCCATTTCCTAAAGGCAGTCTTGCTCTTCCATTCTCATGTTCAAAAATGAGATGAAGAGGAACACTCCCCCTATAGCCAAGAAGAGTCTGCTTAAGTCTATTTAAGCGACCTTCATTTAACCCTTTCATTTTAACATTAATTCGCACAGAGGTAACTCTTTCTTCTGCCTGATCCTTTAATTTTTGAATCTTGCTAGGAAAAAATTTCCTAGGCTCTTCTGCTAAGTTAACTTGTCCAGTCATTATCAGTGGGTCATCACTGGCGAGAATCTCGCTATACTCGGCAAATGTCTTTGGAAATACAATACACTCGATCTTTCCGGTCATATCCTCAAGAGTTGCAAAGCACATCTTATCGCCCTTCTTAGTCATGATGTCTTTCTTTTCGACTATCATTCCGGCAATAACCATCTCTCTCTTTGTCTGACCATCGATGTCATGTATTTGAGCAATTGGCATTGATGCTAGTTGTTCGATTACACCCTGGAATCTATCAAGAGGATGTCCTGAAACGTAAATCCCCATTAACTCAGCTTCATAGAGAAGTTTATCTCTATCGTCGAAGTCTTCCGTATGATGAATATCTAACATATCCACAGGTCTCATTGAATCTTCAGACTCTCCACCCATATCAAATAGGTTTACTTGCCCAAGTTCTTTTTCAAGCTGACGTTTTTGTGCATAACTAACAACGATCTCCATATTCTCGAGCATCGTTCGTCTGTTCATATCTTTTTCACAGTCACTAAAAGCACCAACTTTAATAAGTGCTTCAATAACTCTCTTATTTATACTCTTAAGATTTACTCTTTCGCAGAAGTCAATAAACCCAACAAAAGGTCCATTTTCTTCCCTTTCTCTAATCATCTCTTCAACTGCACCATTTCCAACACCTTTAATGGCACCCATACCAAATCGTAAATTTCCTTCAACGACATTGAATAGCCATAGAGATTCATTTACATCTGGAGCAAGAACTTCGATGTCATAGTTTTTCGCATCATTGATATAGATCGTAATTTTATCTGTATTTGATAATTCAGTACTGAGAAGACCAGCAAAGAACTCCGCAGGGTAATAATACTTTAAGTAAGCTGTCTGATAAGAAATATATGAGTAAGCAACAGCATGGGATTTATTAAACCCGTACTCTGCGAAACTCGCCATAAGACTATAGAGATCATCGGCCTTCTTTTCGTCATGCCCTCTTTCACGGGCTCCATTTAAGAAGATTTCCCTATGCTCTTCAATTAGAGAAATTTTCTTCTTACCCATCGCCTTTCTGAGAATATCGGCCTGTCCCAAAGAGTAACCAGCCAGCTCTCTTGCGATATTCATAACCTGCTCTTGATAAATAACAATACCGTATGTATCTTTTAGAAGAGGGCGAATTTCTTCAAAGGCATATGTTTCAGGTTTTCTACCGTGCTTAATCTCAACGAACTCATCATGCATTCCCGAGCCCATAGGTCCAGGTCTATAGAGAGCGTTAATCGCAGTAATATCATCAATTGAGTCTGGTTGAATTCTCTTACAAAGATCTATCATCCCCGAAGACTCGAGCTGGAAAACACCTGTGGTATGCCCATCCCCTACAAAGTCATAAACTTTCTTATCTTCATAATCAATTTCTTCAATATCAAAGTCAGGGATATGATCACGTTGAATAAACTTTGAAGCATAATCAATTACAGTAAGTGTTTTTAGTCCAAGGAAGTCGAACTTAACAAGTCCAATCTCTTCACTAAAGTCCTTATCAAATTGAACAACCTTCTCTCCTTTTGATCCTTTGAAAAGAGGACAATATTCAACAAGAGGTAGGTTCGTGATAATTACACCCGCAGCGTGAATACCAGCATGGCGATATAGACCTTCAAGTCTCTTCGAAATTTTAAATATCTGTTTAATTTTCTGATCTGTTTCTATTAACTCCGTAAGCTTAGGCTCCATCTCAAGGGCCTTATCCAGAGTAATACCGATCTCATCAGGAATAAGCTTTGAGATCATATTCGCTTCAGCGAATGAAAGGTCATATACACGGGCAACATCTTTTACGACGGCCTTGGCCTGTAACTTACCAAAGGTAATGATCTGTCCTACTTTATCTTCTCCATATTTCTGCGTTACATATTCAATAACTTTCTGTCTTCCGGCCTGACAGAAGTCGACATCAAAATCGGGCATTGAAATACGCTCAGGGTTGATAAACCTTTCAAAGAGTAAATTATATGGAAGAGGGTCAATATTTGTAATAAGAAGTGAGTAAGCAACGAGAGAACCTGCACCTGAACCACGACCAGGACCAACAGGAATTCCATTATCCTTTGACCACTGAATAAAGTCAGCAACGATTAGGAAATACCCGGGGAACCCCATCATATTAATCATATCGATTTCATACTGGAGTCGCTCATAATACTGTGGTTTAAGTTCTGTTTCCCAGTTCTCTTCAAGGATCAGCTTTCTAAAATGTGGACCTGTAAACCTTTCCTCAAGGCCTTCTTTACTAACTCTCTCAAAGAAGTCATTCATCGACTCGCCGGTATCAATCGGAAAGTCAGGAAGATGATAAATTTGATTACCTTTTTCATCAGTCCAATTCAATTCAACATTACATTTATCAGCGATTTCTAAAGTGTTGTCACATGCCTCTGGGCAGTAGTGAAAAGCTTCACGCATTTCTGCAGGAGTCTTGTAGTAGAATTCACTAGAAGTCATCCTCATTCTATTTTCATCTGCGTAGGTTTTACCTGTTTGGATACAAAGTAGAACCTCTTGTGCCGTTGCATCCTCTTTGGTCATATAGTGAGAGTCATTTGTTGCAACAAGTTTTATGTCATTACTCTTTGCGTACTCAATAACTCTTTCGTTAACAATCTTTTGCTCAGGGATTCCATTCTCTTGAATCTCAAGATAGAAATCGTCTGGCCCAAAAACATCTTTAAGTTTCTCGATTGCCTTAATTGCCTTATCATCCTGTCCTGTAAAGAAGTTGTATCCAACTTCTCCTTTTAAACAAGCTGTCGTACAAATAAGTCCTTCAGAGTATTCTTTTAGGATTTCAATATCAGCACGAGGCTTATAATAGAAACCTTCCATGTAAGCGCGTGAAAGAAGCTTACACAGGTTTTGATATCCAGTATTATTCTTCGCTAAAAGTATGAGGTGGTGGATCTGTCTTGAGGACTCTTCAGCATCTTGTGAACCAACAGTTTTGGCCCTTTTTGCAGAGAGACGATCATGTCTAGATCCAGGAGTAAAATATATCTCAGAACCTAAGATTGGTTTAATCCCGGCCTTCTTACATCGCTTATAGAAATCAATTGCACCAAACATATTCCCATGATCGGTTTGAGCTATTGCAGGAACACCTAACTCTTGGGCAGTAGGAATTAAATCCTTTAACCTAATCGCTCCATCTAGTAATGAATACTGAGTGTGCAGGTGTAAGTGAACAAAACTATCTTTGTGAGTCTCTTTAAACGATTGTGGTGTGTTATCCATCTCTCGATTTTCCCTTGAATACTATGTTGTGTGCACTTTTATAGTTCCACATAAGATACAAATTGTCAGCGAGATTTGCCTAAATAACGCTAAGCAAACACACTTCATCGATCTCTTGAGTACCTATAAGTTCTTAATAATCTGAACGTCTAAGTAAAATGATAATTCTTTATACAACCCTCCACATCATTAACACCTTAATGTCAGCTAAGCCCCTGATTTTATTTTACGGATTTTTTATAACTTGGCACAAGTAATGCAGCACACAATTTAATCATAATTTACGAATAGGAGAAGTTAATGAATAAGCTATTTATTGTCGCACTAAGTTTAGTATCACTCACAGCTACTGCCCAAGTAATCAAGTCATCGGGTAAAAAGGTCGTGATTAAAGATCAGCTACAGCTTAACTACAATGTCGGTAATAAAGTATTATTCAAAAACTCAATGGGACAAAATCAAGGAATAGGAACAATTACTAAAACTAAGAATAATCTTGCGTTAATTGTTCTGCAAGAAGGCCAGGCCACTGACATCTACAGAATCATTGCTTCTACAGAGGTGCAATCAAGCCAAGTTATTACACAAAAGAAAACAGCAAGTACTCGCTTTGGAGTAAACGTAGCCTTTGAAAATAGAACAGCACAAGAGATAAAGACCGAAGGAGAAGTTGCAAAAAGAGACGAAATCAAGTCAGCTGATGACTTTGCGAGTATGTCGGATATTTTAGACCATAAATCTGTTGAAATATTAGGAGAAGCTGAGTTTCAACTAAATAATGGCTTCTCTACAAGTACCATGATTGGAGCGTCCTTTTCACCTAATAACGAATCTATAAGTTATACCGATGGACCAGTAACGGCCAAGATAGAAAATAAATTCTTCGAACCTAAGATTATGCAAAAGTTATCCTATACGACGGAGCTAAATAATATAAAAGTAAAACCCTTTGCTCTCATTGGAGCTGGTCTATACAGTAACACAATGACACTTACTGTAGATGCTCCAGGTTTTACAGATGTTTCAGAAGTTATAGAAACAAAAGTAACAGGTAGAACACTATATCTCGGAGCTGGTACACAAGTTAGTATTAACGAAAATATGTCAGTATTTGCTCAATACAAAGTAGATAAAGTAAGTAACTTAGAAGCTGAAACTGATGGAGTAAAAGATGAAGATGACAACTCATCAAGTGACTACCTTCAACACTCAACACTAAGTCTTGGACTAAATTATATGTTTTAAAAATACCATGGTCACCTCACTTATAGGTGACCTATTTTTTCTATCCCTTCATCAGCTTATCTAATAATTCACCTCTTATTTGCACAACAGAAGGCCTAGGTATTGAGTTGCCACCATCTGGCCAGTTACTAGTCAGCTTATCCATCGATTTTGATTTCTCACCAGGATGTTGAACAGAAAGAAAGAGAGTTTTGTAATCCTCTGAAAATGTTACTCCGGTCAGTTCAGCATCATTTGGAGCAGAAGCTACCTGAAAGGTCTTACCTGCATTCTTTCCAGAAAGAGGAATATAGTAGAGTCCATTATTTTTAAACTTCTCATAAGGAGGCTTATTCATAAGGCTTCCGGAAATATCATTAGTTACCCAGAGGTTTCCAAGTTTATCAAATGCTAGATTATCTGGACAAGCAATCCCACTTTCTTCTCCACCAATAACGGCATCACTTGAAGAGAAGTTCATTGAGAGGTGATCTCCATTTTCAGGACTAATTTTTAAAACTTTTCCAAAGAAGTTATTCTTAGAATTCTTTAGATCCTTTCGATTGTAATTATTAGTCAAGGCCACAAAGACTTCCCCAGAAGTTGGATGGATCTCAATATCCTCAGGTCTATCACAGGGAGTAGCACCAATTAAGCGTGCCGCCTTTCGACAGTGGATTTGGATTTCTAACTGATCTTTAAAAGTAGATTTAAGAATCTTATTCTTGTTAATATCAAGAGAAAGCCATTTTCCATTTATAATATCTGCTACAAATAATTCACCGACTTCAAGAGAATCTTTTTTTGAAGAGACAAACTTATATATAAACTCATTTGCCCTATCATCTCCAGAGTAAGCTACAACGGTTCCATCTTTCGATCTAGTCACTGTACAACACTCATGGGCGTATCTTCCAATCGATGTTAATTTCTTCGATTCTCCTGTTCTTGGATTAACCTCTACTACCCATCCATAATGATGCGGATGATGATCCTTTGAGAAGTTCTCCCAACCTAGGCGACTACTTTCTTTTCTTCCATCGTGATGAAGTTCGCCAACAAAAGCATCGTAGTTTTCTTCACAAGTAAGAATAGTTCCCCAGGGAGTAACACCCCCTGCACAATTACCAAAAGTTCCAACACCAAAATCCTTTCCAGCAATCTTTCGAGGAGCTGCTAGAGGTATTTTTGTTTTTGCTGTTAGCCTTCTGTTGTATTTAGAATTCTCGACTTGTTTCCAATCACCAGATTTATCTTGTTTAATTTCAACAATACTTCCGCCTAGAGCATACATCTCTTTATCGACTTGCTTCAAAGTTCTCGGTCCACCTCGTCTGTATCCACTAACAAAAAGAGGGTCAGCATACTCATGATTAACCCACATAAGAGAGCTACCATTCTCGAGAGGAACTAGCGCAGTATAGTCATTATTAAAACCAAAAGATTCACCATTGCCTAGATCATCGCCCCACTTTAAAAGTAGTTTGTAGTCTAGACCATCGGCCAAAACAAGATTGTCTAAGTTAGTTGGAGATATTCCAAAGCTGGCCTCACTTCTTTGACAAGAAATTAAACCAAAAATTCCAGGAGCGACAGCAAAGGCTCCCCCCATAAACTTTACAAAACTTCGACGATCTAGATTTTTCAATTACTCTCCAATATTAATATATTGAAAGTAGTTTAACTCTAGAAGGTGATTACTAAAAGTCAGAATTTATAAACTATCAAGGGATAGGTCTAGCATGGGGAAGTCTCTCAAGATGAAGTGCTTGAACTCTGTCTACAATGGACGAAGTAGAGCGTCCTTTAGAGTTAGTTACACAGGAAATACACATACCAAAAATCAATGTCATAAATATTATATTCTTCATACTTGACTATATCGGTACACTATCTAAAAACTATGAATTAATGTGAAAAAATTACATAGATATCAACATGTTAGCTTGCTTTAAATTCATATTTATATATTATGCGATTATGGTATTTCAAAGAAAGAAAAAAGAGGCCAAAAATAGGGCCCAAATGGAGTTTGAGTTCCCTCGTGATCGAGAGAATGACAGAAATTTCCACCTCGGTGGGAAGAGCTTCTATTTCTTTGATTTAGATGACAATGTGGTCTTCTTATCTACACCTATTGTTATCTTCAACAAGCATAACGGCGCGGAACACTTTCTAACAAGCCATCAATTCGCGAGACACAATAAGATCATCGGTAAAGAAGGTCTTTATAAAGACTATACAATGGACTTTTGTGACTTTAATGGATCATTTAGAAACTTCCGTGATCAAGACTTCTCTATGGCCCAAAGAATTACTGGAAAGAGACAGTCTTTTGTTAAAGATATTGAGCACGCTCTAAATAACCAAGACCATATTTGGAAGGCCCCAAGCTGGAACCACTTCTTCCATGCTACATATAATAACCGTCCTGTTTCTATTATTACGGCCAGAGGTCACAGAGAAGAGACAATTAGAGACGGGATCGATCTTATCGTAAAAGAAGGTCACCTACCAAATACTCCAAATTTTCATACAATATATGCAGTTTCTAATCCCGAAACGAGAGAACGTCTAGGTGGCTGTAGAGAAGATTATAATGTTCCTGAGCTTAAATATAAAGCCATTATAGAATCAGTTGAAAAAGCGATTAAAGAATACGGGTACAGCGACTATCACAGATTTGGTATGAGTGATGACGATCCAGGTAATATTGACCTCATAACTGATGCAATGGTCGAGCTAAAGCAAAAATTTCCAAGAATGTCTTTCTTTGTTATTCAAACATATGACAATGGCTTTGAAAGAAGAGAAGTTCTTACTAATGAAATTAAAACAATTGTTTCTAAGAGTGAGTCACGCTTAGATCAATTAAATCTCTTTGCCTAACACCTCCTACATATAAAAAACAAGTTCCTCTAAAGTCTATCTATCTATAGCACTGATTTTATTGATAATTTTTCAAAAAAAGTGATATAATTTCATAAGTATCAATGTTTCTTCATATATATCGCACTAGCTTTTACTATAATGATTATAAAAAGAAAAAGGTAGTATTAATGAATATAAGAATCCTCATTACAGATGACGATCAGGCCATTCATGAAGTCTTTCAGCTCGGTCTTGAAATGGCACTTAAATCTGTGAAAAGTTCAGAGGGAAGCTCTGCGCTCTCTAGACTTACAAATAGAAGTGAATCAAATGACATAAACCTAACAATAGACCATGCCTACTCTGGAGAGCAGGCCATTGAAATGGTTTCGAGCTCTATAGAAAATAGTACTCCATACACACTTATACTCATGGATATAATGATGCCTCCAGGAATTGATGGACTTGAGGCCATTCAAAAAATTTCTAACACGCACGATGATCAACAATTTATAATTTGTACGGCATATCATACTAGAGACGAAAATGAACTTAGAGAAGCATGTATTAAAACAAAGAGAAGTTTTCTACTCGCAAAACCTTTCAATCTAAACTACTTTGCAAAATTAATTCAAAATGTAATTTTTCGTAATGAAATAAAGCCAGAGTTTCAAGAACTACTAATTCTTTAATTGAGGAAGATGTGAATAAAGCAAAACTAAAACTTGTCGAAATAATTTCGAAGGGCCCAAATTTTTCAATTAAGAGACTAGAAGATCCTAAATCTGGTAAGACGTATATTGAAAAAACTCAACTTCACAAAAAAGCTGACCTCATCAACGAAATTAACATTCTCAAAAAAACGAACTATGCACTAGATTTGGTATCCTATAATACAAAAGAATTTCCTAATCATATTTTAATCAATGACTATGAAGGAGAGCAACTCTCAAAGGGAAATTACTCAACACTCTCTTCAATTGAGAAGGCAAAAATATTTCTTCTCATTTCAAAGTCAGTTAAAGATCTACACGAATGTGGAATAATTCATAAGAACTTAAATTCGTATAATATTCTACTCTCAAATAACTTTGAAAATGCAAAAGTTATCAATTTTAGGTTGGCCCAGCATGTAAGTTCACAACGAGTTCCATTCACACCATTAAAACAGCTTCAGTCAGATATAAACTATATATCTCCTGAGTTAACAGGAAGAATCAATAGAAATGTAGATACAAGATCTGATCTTTACTCTTTGGGTATCACCTTCTTTGAAATCCTCACGGGAGAGCTTCCATTTAAAGCTGATAATGAAGTGGATACTCTCTTTATGCACCTTACACAGGATATAGTCTTTGATGAGACTATTGATATTCCTGTTGCACTTACAAACATCATCAATAAGCTTACGGAAAAGAGGCCAGAAGACAGGTATCAGAATATAAATCAATGTATAAATGACTTAAGTCTATTTATAAATTCAAATGATACGACTCAGAAAAAAACACTTAACAATACAAGTTATCATTCAGAAGTATTCCAAGTACCAGAAACAATTTATGGAAGAGATGATCAAATTAAGAAAATGTTTAATATCTATTCTGAACTCTCTAATTCTAAAGAGTCAATTTTTCTAACAGGCCCCTCCGGTATTGGAAAAACAGTCTTAGTACAAGAGCTGTTCAAACCTCTAACTAGAGATAATGGACACTTTGTTTCGGGGAAATTTGATCAAATCAAAAAAGATGATATGAGTGGTGCATTAATAAGTGCACTCAATGACTTTTTTAAAAATTTACTATCAGAACCCGACAATATTCTACAAGAGTGGAAACATGCACTAAAAAAGAGATTAGGAATTAATGCAAAAGTAATTACAGACATTATTCCTGAAATAGAAGCTATTATAGGAAAACCAAATCAACCCGCATCCCTTGGGCCATCTGAGTCTCAAACTCGTTTTGAAATAATGTTTGTGGATCTCTTTAAATTGATTGGTGAATTTGATGACAGACCACTCATTGTCTTCATAGATGATTTACAATGGGCCAGTGCAAGAAGTATTGATTTACTGAATAAAATCTTATCAGATAGGACTATTAAGAATATTCAATTTATCGGAGCTTATAGAGACAATGAGGTAGATAGCTCTCATCCGCTACAGCTACTTATTAACGAGAATAACACAGTAAACTCAACTTTATTAAATTTACCTGCTTTTAACATTAGTACCACAAAGAAGCTTGTCAGTGACACTCTTGGAGAGACACAAGCACAAGGTAGTTTCGCCAAACTAATTCAAACGAAGACAGCAGGTAATCCATTTCATGTTAAGCAATTTCTACTTCATCTTTATAGAAAGAAGTTAATTAATTACGACAAAGAAGCACAACAATTTAAATACAACCTCGAAGATATTGAGGCACAGTCTTACACTGAGAACGTTGTCGACCTACTCATTACACATATGAGAAGCTTACCTGCAGAGGTTCAAGACTTTATTTCTTATGCTGCGGCCTTAGGTAATAAGTTTAAACTCGAACACCTATCATATTTAACAAAGCTTGGACATGGAGAGATTTTCGATATCTTAGAAGTTTGTATTTCAGAAAACTATCTATTCCTTGAAGACTTTGAAACATCAACTTATAAATTCGCCCATGATAGAATCCAAGAAGCATCATATAACTTGCTAAGTGACAGTGAAAAAGAAAGGTTACATTATAAAATTGGAAACTTTTTTAAAGAACTGAAGGCACAAGCAGATCTTGCATGTACTCTCATCACAGGTCATTTAAATAAGGCCATAGGTCTACTAAAAGATGATGAGTTTCTACCTCTAATCAAACTTAATATTGAATCATCCCTGGCCGCGAAGAACTCAACGGCGTTTAAAGAGTCTCTCAATTATATTGATATAGCAAATACCCTCTCTAAGAAAACGTCTCTAATTTCAGAGGATTTAAAATTCACAATAAATGAAGAAATGTCTAACCTACTCTACCTCAATGGTAGGTATGATGAGTGTGAGTCGTTTACACTAAAAGCGCTTAAGAACTTTACAAGTGGAATTAACGCGACAAAACTCTACAATCAATTAATTATTCAATATACAGCGCAAGGTCGTTACGAAGATTCAATATCAATAGGTAGAAAAGCACTAAAGATTCTAAATATTGAATTGCCTGAAACAGAGCTTGAAAAATCAGTTCAAGAGGAACTTAATATCGTTCATAACTTAGTGAAAGGAATATCCATTCCCGATCTTGCGAAAATGGAAGAGATGAAAGATGAAGAAAAGAGAATGGCAATGGCCCTCTTAATCAATCTAGACTCTCCTTGCTACCTTAGTAATGTTGAACTTTATTGTATTGTCGTTGCAAAGATGGTCCAGCTTTCTATCAATTATGGACCTGTCCCTGAATCGGCAAAGGGCTATGCCTCATATGGTATTGTTCTTTGTGCTTATAATGAATTTAAACTCGGTTATTACTTTAATCAACTAGGTATAGATATTGCGGATAGATATCAGCACCTTGGTCAAGTTTGTCGTGCAAACCACACAATGGCCAACCATGTTCAATTTTGGACAAAGCATATAGAAGAAGGTGACGAATGCAATGATAAAGGTTTTATAGCTGGACATGATGCTGGAGAATACCTCTGGGCCGGATTTATAAAACTCTTTAAGCCAAACAACCAATTTTGGCGAGGAAGAAATCTTCAAGAGCTGATGAGGGATATCGATACAGGACTACACTACTGTAAAGAGCATCCTAACCAAATTGGAGTCGATACACTAACAGGTCTCAAACTTATCTCATCTTCACTCACAATCAATGAGAGTAGTAATGAATTAACAGAGAAGACATATATAGAAAACTGTAAATCACAAAATAGTTTAATGTCTTTAAGTATGTTTCTCTCCGTTAGAATATTTACACATATTATAAATCAACGATACGATTTAGCGAAAAAGCATATAGATGAATCTATTTCATTACTACCCTATTCATTTTCAGTTGTGACTAATGCGTATGATTACTTTTCAAAAGCATTCTTGCTTGCTCGTATAGCAGAAAGATCCTCCGAACAAGAGACTGACTACAAAGAGAACCTTAAACATATGGAGATCTGGAGTGACTCGTGCCCAGAGAACTTTAAACACCTCTATCTTATAATTATAGGTGTTAATGAATCTACAAGAGGAAATACTTTAGAAGCTACTAATATTTTTGAAGAAGCAGCTGACCTGGCCACTCAATCAAATTTCCCTCATATCCAGGGACTGGCATATGAGTTGATTGCAGATGCATGGGCACAACTTGATAAAAGAGATATCTCCAAACTTTACTATCTCAAGGCCATTGCTTCGTTTGAGAAATGGGGAGCAACAGCTAAAGTTAAGTCGATAAGAGAAGTTCATAATCTTGATACTCAGACTAACTCCTCTGTAGAGGATCAAGAAGAGATAACATCAAATATAGACACATCTGTGCTTCTTAAAGCCTACAATGTTATGGGAAAGGACCTTAATAAAGCACAATTACTTAAAACAATGCTTACAATTATGGTTGAGAACTTAGGTGCCACTTCTGGTGCTATATATCTTAATTCAAATACAGGGCTCAAGTTAACAGAGTCTTCCAATTATAAAGATGGACATATCTTTCAACACTTAATTAGTTACACATTCAGAAAGAAAAAACATATTTGTATCTCTCAAAAGAACTTCAATGACTTAAAATTTTATGAAGATCTAAAACATCACAAAAAATCTGTACTATCCTTTCCTCTAGTTAATGATGGTGTAATATATTTAGAAAATAGTTTTCACGCAGATGCATTTAGCAAATCTAAAGTTGAAATACTAGGTCTTCTATCTCGACAGCTAAACACTGGACTTGAACATTTAGAAGCAATAGAGCAAGCTAAAGAGTTTAATGTAAAACTAGAAAAAGAAGTCAGTGTTCAAACAGCAAAACTACTTGAAGAGCGTGATAATGCTAAAGAGATTACTAAGAACCTTCAAGATGCTCAAAGAAAGTTAGTAACCTCTGCAAGAGATGCTGGTCGTGCAGAAGTAGCCTCAAATGTACTACATAACGTTGGGAATGCTGTCATGACCTTAACTGGTCATGTCGAGTTGTTAGAAGCAAGGTTGCTAAATGAAGAATCTGAAGAGATTTTCAAGGCTTTATTAGAAAAGATAAAATCATACTCTAGTTTCGAAGATTTCTTAAAGAGAGATGAGGTTGGAAAGGACTTTTATGGCCTTCTAAATGACACAAGTGAATTAATTACAAGTCAAAACACTAAGAACAATAAATCTATTGAGAAAATACGCCAAAAAATTGAACTCGTCATCAAGCTGATAAAATCAGAAAGACAAAGTATTGCCTCTAATTCTAAGGTTGTTGAAAATATTGACCTAGAGAACCTAATTGATGAAGCCGCGATTATATCTGATATAGATTCAAGTTGTAAGCTTACTAAAAACCTAGAAGTTCACGATCAGCTTGGAATTGAATATGACAAAGTTAAAAACATTGTCATCAACTTTTTTTCAAATGCCAATAAAGCATGTGAAGATAACTCCAAGCAAGCAGAAATTTATGTCTCTGCCTATACAGAAGATAATTTCTTGTTTATCGAGGTAGAAGACAATGGGAAAGGAATGACCGAAGAGGTTTGTTCAAGGGTTTTCAACCCAGGTTTCTCGACGAAAGGAGTTGAGGGCTCAGGCTTTGGCCTTCATAATAGCGCCGTAGTTACCAAGTCAATGGATGGAGAGATAAGTGCCTTTTCAAACGGACCTGGTCTAGGAGCTAAGTTCATTTTAAAAATCCCTCTAAATCTTTAATAGTATAATCAGAAGGTAATGATGGAAAGAGACTCAAAACTTAAATCACTTATAGTTATTCTTTTTGGAATAGTTGGATTAATCTATCTTCTCAATCCAACCGCGGGGTTATTTGAAATCATTCCAGATAACTTACCAGTAATTGGAAATTTAGATGAAGCAGGGGCAGTCATGCTCATCATAGCAGTATTTAGATATTTTGGTTTTGATCTGTTTAAAAAAATAAAAAGAAAGAAATAGAACTTTCAAAAAAAAGGCCAATCTAGAATGATTGGCCATATAGTCTTCTTTAATTTATTCCCATTCAATAGTTCCTGGAGGTTTAGAAGTAATATCGTAAACGACCCTCGTAACTCCGGTCACTTCATTTGTAATTCGACTCGAAACTTTTGATAAGAATTCATGGGGCATATCTGTCCATGTAGCAGTCATTCCATCAGACGAATTTACCATTCTTAAGCATATAACTTCTTCATAAGCTCTGGCATCACCTTTTACACCCACAGTTTTTACAGGAAGTAGAACTGTCAAAGCTTGCCAAGTTGAAGCATAGAGATTTGCTCCATGAAGCTCTTCAAACAGTATCTGATCACTTTCTTGAACTTTTCTAATTCTTGCATCAGTTACCTCTCCTAGCACTCTAATCCCAATACCTGGTCCAGGAAACGGATGTCTATGTACCCACTGATGCTTAAGCCCTAGTTTTTCGCCAATTGCTCTTACCTCATCTTTGAAAAGGTAACGAAGAGGCTCTAGTAGCTTTAGTTTCATTCGTTCAGGAAGCCCACCCACATTATGGTGAGACTTAATAGTTACTGACTTCCCATCTTCTGTATGTGGAGAAAATGATTCTATAACATCAGGATAGAGTGTTCCTTGGAGAAGGTAATCAAATTTTATCCCATGATTCTCCTGATACTCATTAACCTTTTGTTCAAATACCTCTATGAAGGTATTACCAATTATTTTTCTCTTTGCCTCTGGCTCATCAACACCATCAAGCTTAGAAAGAAAGATATCTTTTACATCTACAACTTCAATATTTAAATCTGTTTCTTTTTTCAGTGTTTCAATATGACCATAGTCTTGTGGTCTTAAGAGTCCATTATCAACAAAGAAGCAGTACAAGTTATCACCGATTACTTCATGAGATAGCTGAGCAGCAACAAGAGAGTCTACGCCACCAGAAAAAGCACAGAGAACCTTTGATTTTTCAATACCTCTCACAAGGTCTTTGGCCTCATCAAGCATTTCGCTAGCCGACCAATCATTTTCTAGACCTGCAATATCTTTGAAGAAATGATTTAAAATGTCTTTTCCATGTTCGCTATGCTCAACTTCAGGGTGAAACTGTAGGCCTAAGATTGGCCTCAAATCATGCTTAATGGCAGCAACCAGAGAGTTATGACTCTCCATTACTAGTGAAAAGTCTTTAGGTAATTCACTTATATGATCAGAGTGACTCATCCAAACATTTACTTCATTTGGAACACTATCCATAGAGAATGAATTCGTACAATGAATTTTTGCATGTCCATATTCTCCAATAGTCCCCTTTTCAACTTTTCCACCAAAGTACTTCCCCATCAGTTGCATTCCATAGCAAACCCCAAGAATTGGAAGATCTTTTTTATCAAAAACAAAGCTATAGTCTGTACTATCTTCAAAGACAGATTGTGGTCCACCTGAAAGGACTAATGCCTTTGGTTTCTTACCTTCAGAAAATAGCTCCTTCGCCTTCTTTACTGTTATAATCTCACTTGAAAAGCCAAGCTCTCTGGATTTTCTCGTTATTAATTGTGTGTACTGTGAACCAAAATCTACGATCCATATTTGTCTTAAGCTCATATTTATTCCTAATTAATCTAATTGATAGTTTGGTGCTTCTTTTGTCACCATCACATCATGTGGGTGACTTTCTTTTAAAGATGCTGCAGTTATAGTTATAAACTCGGCCTTCTCTTGAAGTTCATCTATAGTTTTCGAACCAACGTATCCCATTCCTGAACGAAGACCACCTACTAATTGATAAATATTACTAGCAAGAGAACCTCTATATGGAACCTGTCCTTCAATCCCTTCTGGAACAAGTTTTCTATCTTCTACTGAAGCTTGACCATAGCGATCCTTTGATCCTAGCTTCATTGCCCCTAAAGATCCCATTCCTCTATAAACTTTATAAGTTCTACCTTGATAAAGAATCATTTCTCCAGGTGTTTCATCACACCCCGCAAACATGGATCCAAGCATGACACAACTAGCTCCGGCAGCAATCGCCTTGACCATATCTCCAGAGTACTTAATTCCACCATCTGCAATAAAAGGAATTCCCGCTTTCTTACAAACAGAAGCGCACTCCATAACAGCAGAAAGTTGAGGTACACCTATTCCTGCTACAACTCGAGTTGTACAAATAGACCCTGGTCCAATTCCTACTTTTACACCATCAACGCCTGCTTCAATCAACGCTTCACAGGCCTTTGCTGTTGCAACATTTCCAGCAACGATATCTAAAGACTGACCACTTGGAACTAAGGACCTGATTGTTTTAACCATATCGATAACACCTTTAGAATGCCCATGAGCGGTGTCAATGATTATACAGTCAACATTTGCTGCCATAAGAGCTTGTGCTCTTTTAACTTCTTTTTCACCAACTCCGATAGCTGCCGCAACACGAAGTCTTCCAAATTCATCTTTATTAGAGTTTGGATAATTAATATTTTTAAGAATATCTTTTATTGTTATAAGCCCTTGTAACTTTCCTGATTTGTCGACAACAAGTAGCTTCTCAATTCTATGCTCATGTAAGATTGATTTAGCTTTCTCTAGCTCAATACTAGATTCTGCTGTAATCAATCTATCCTTTGGAGTCATAAGGTCTTTAACTTTTTGAGAGAGATTACTTTCAAATCTCATATCTCTACTTGTTAAAATTCCAACAAGGTTTTCATTCTTATCTACAACTGGAACACCGGTAATATTATGTTTATCAGTTATTTTTACAACTTCACTCAGAGAGTCTTCTGGTCCAACAGTGACAGGATTCATAACAATCCCTGACTCAAACTTCTTAACCTTTTCCACTTCCCATGCTTGCTCTTCTGCAGACATATTTTTGTGAATAACACCAATTCCACCCTCTTGGGCCATAACGATTGCAGTCTTAGATTCAGTAACTGTATCCATGGCCGCAGAAACAATTGGTATTGTTAATGAGATATTTCTTGTGAACTTTGTTTCGAGAATGGCATCACTTGGGAGCACCTCAGAGTAACCTGGCCTAATGAGAACATCATCATAAGTTAGAGCATTGTCAGTGAGTACTTTTGACATAGAAAATCCTAGTTTATTTAAGTAATAATAATTGTTTTAAATAGTTGTTATCACTTATATTTTACTAGGATTTCGAGATTTTTTTGAGTGCGAAATTATGACCTAATAAGACTCTTTATAATCCTGATCATAACTCTTTAAGTCTTTGATCAAGCTATTGATTTCCTTACTATGTCTCATTTGTTTCTTATATTCGTTTAAGAGTGAGCTTTCAAAAGCATCTTTCTTAACTTTTACCTGAGGATTCAGGTCAATCATTGAAGCTGGCTTTCTTGTGGCCTTTACTGGTGCACGATAAACTTTGTGTCCCTTTGAGGCAGGAGTTCTTTTCTTTCCCTGTCCGTAAACCTTAACAATAACTTTCGATTTCTTTGAGTAGTCTGGCTTAAACTTATAAGGTTTCTTCTTGTATTTTTTTGCAAGAGTTGTCACTTTTGATTTATAGAAATTAAGCAGACTTGAATCTCTCTTAGATCTATCTACTTTCTTTTCTTTAATAATTATTAGTGAGCCACCTGACTTCTTATCTTTTGAATCTATCGAAGCAATTTTTCTTCCTGATTGTCTCGAGTCATTCCCTCTCATTGGAAACTTTTCGATACTTTCAACTGGAGATTTCTCGTGTCTCATTGGTTTTACTTCGTCAAAGAGAGAAATAACCGTTGTATATGCCGTTGAGCCTATTGGAGTAGGAATTCGAGGTGCTCCATTTTCATATTTTTCAACAACAAAGGAAAACTTTCCTGTGCTGATTTCCTCTTTTAAGTATTCATGAACATTATTCTTAAATATGTGTGTCCCTTTAATACTAAGTAGTTGAGTTTTTCCACTCTCAGTATCATACGAAACAACAAACTCACCATGTGTGAATGATACCGTTGAGTTAACTGTTTGCACGTGGAAATGATCAGTTGTATTTTCCATTGATTGCGCCCAAAGGTATCCGCCTTTTAACTCAATCATTTTATTTAGAATTGAAACATGTCCAGACCCAGACAAGTGATATGTGTGATCAAAGTAATCATTAAATGATACTTGGGCTCCTACTTCAGTAAATATTTCATCGAAGTCGTAGACGTACTCACCTGGACTAACTTTCTTAGTCACTCCATTTGATGTCTTGAAAACATTCCCCTTAACAGCGCTAATAATCGCTTTAGGAGATTTTCCAAATGCAGCATAACTAATAAAGATTAGTATTAGTAGCTTAATTAGATTTGTATTTCTGTACGATCTTTTCATAATGCCCACTTAAAATATTCCACTCTGGAGTGTTTCTATATTTCTTTCTGAACTCTTCAACTACAGCAAAGAACTCTTTTTCTTTTCCTTGTTTTAGGTATGACATTCCAAGCCACAGTTTTGAACCAAGATAGAATTTTGAAGTTGGATACTTTTCAACAAGTGATCCAAAGTACTTCTCACTCCACTGGTAGTGCTTACCTGCTTCAAATGAAGCAACACCGGCTTGAAATAGAAACTTATCATCTAGTGCTTCATCATTAGGAAAGTGTGTAGAGAACTCCTTGAAGAACTGTGCACTCTTCTCATAATTCTTTCCATCAAATTCTTTTTCAGCAATTGCTAACATCTGATGAGGCTTCCACTTATAGACATCAAACTTTACAAGATCATCAGCATTAACTTTCCTAACGCTCGCAATAGTTCTCTGTGTAGGCTTACCCTTATTCTGTAACTGAGATTCAAGATAGAAATTTCTACTCTCTACAGACTTAAGCTTAAACTTAAGTTGCATAATCTCATTTCGCTGGGCCTGATTCTTCTTATTAAGGACTAATACTTTGTCCTCTAAAGAGTTTAGAACTCCAGCTCTTCTTTCAACGTGATCCATAAATCCGCATGAAGTCAGAGAAGTAAGTAATGTTAAAAAGACTGTTGTTTTAAATAAATTTTTCATGGACTTGGTCCTAGCTCCTATACATTTCGTCTATTAACTAATCGGATGCCTTACCAAATTGTTTAATTTTTCTTGTCTAAAGCTTAGACAGGAAGTTTTTTCTATAAAATCTGTATATATTTTTCAAATTAAGATCAAAAGGTGCTTCTTTCTGATAAATAAAATTAATCATTTAACTAGGAAGAAAGAATGAAGAAGCTTATTCTATCGGCGATTGTATCAATTTCGACACTTGCCTCAGTAACAAACATAACAGACACAATCACTCAACAATATAAGAGAGATTTTAAAGACTTGTGCTACGTAGACGAGTCACCAGAAAAATATTCAATCTCAGACATAGCAACTCTTTACCAATTCACCTGTATGTATGCTGCTTATAATATTTCTAGCGTTTTCTATATAGAAGAAAAAGGTAGTATTACGTCCCTTACATTTAGCGCGCCTAGGGTTAGCGATGGAAAAATAGCAGGCTTTAGCTCTTCTCCATATTTGACCGGTGCCATGTTTGATGCCTCAACCAAAGAAATTACAACATATACAAAGTATCGTGGAATTGGTGATGCATATGACTCCCTTACTTATAAGTACCTAAACACTGATGAAGGTTTTTCTCTTGTAAAATTTGAAGTTGACGACTCTTATGATGGTGAGATTAACCCTACTATAATTAGAGACTACTCAAAGTAAAGAATTAGGGCCCACTATATCGGGCCTTTATTTTTTTAATTTCTTTTCAACCCTATTCTACTTATGTCATCATTTCTAAGTACTTAAAATAACTTATTGAGATATATAATGAGAATAGCATTTGTAATCATGGGCAGAACGCCTGGTTTAAAGCAAGCAAGAAACCGTCTTTCACGGACTACAAATAGAGAATTCGCGACTGACTTTTATAATCACAGTCTAAACGCAACAAGAGACCTTGTCCTCGAAGTCACTAAGAATAATTCAGATATCGAACTTGTCTGGGCAGTAGAAGAGAAAGAAGGACTAAGATCTGACTACTGGAAGGGTCACCGTACAATTTACCAAGGAGATGGCGGTCTTGGAGACAGACTTGATAAAGTATATAAGAGTTTACTCAAGGAATATGATGCAGTTTTTCTAATGCAGCCAAACTCAGCACAACTACCCGCTGAAATTTTTGAATATGACACACTTAACTTTCTCACAAGTGACTATGACTTTCTCCTAGGAAAAACAGATAAGGGAGATTTTTATCTATTTGGGGGCTCAAGTAAGATTCCACTCAATGCATGGATCGATGTCTCCTACTATTGCGAGTCTACTTATAGTGAACTTAACTCCTCTATAGCTAGGTTTGGTAAAGTTCTTGAGATCACTGAAAGCTTTGGAGTTCTAGAAAAGAAAGATCTTGATAGTTATAAAGAGATACCTACAGATGGAATGCTAGAGTCACAAGAAAAACTACACGAACTTGTTACGCAGACTAAGTTCAAAGATCGATTTGCCGATCTTGTTAGACTGTAAACACCTACTCTCTCCACCTCTTAAAGTGATTAAGAATAATCTCAATTCCTGAAATAATTGGAGCAGGGCCAGGCTGTAGGAATACTTCAGGTTCCAGTTCATAAACCCTGTCATTTTTAATAGCTTGAATTTCACTCCACCCAAGTCTATTTCTAATTGAATCTATTTCAACTTTCTTTCCACACCAACAAGCAAAAATAATGTCAGGATTTTTAGATATGACATCGCGACTATCGACATAGCGATCTTTTGCCATTGGACCAAGCTCTGACTCATTAAAGACAACCTCTCCCCCACATAGCTCAACAATTTCATTGAACCACTTAATACCGGCAATCATTGGTTCATCCCACTCTTCAATATAGACAAGCGGTTTATTCACTAAAGTCTTTGCAAACTTCTTCGCTTCAATAACTTTATCTTTTAATGAAGTAATATATGCGGCGGTCTTTTCCTTAGCATCAACAAGGTTGCCAAGCATCTCAATATATTCGAATATTTCATCAATAGATCTATGGTTTGCTATATAGACATTAAGCCCCTCACCTATTAAATCTTTGGCAAGATCCTTTTGGATATCAGAGAAACCAATTACAAGGTCTGGCTTAAGTCCCTTAATTTTATTTACGTGTCCACTGAGAAATGCAGAAACAACAGGAAGCGAAGATACCTCAGGGGGCCTCCTTGCATATGCTGAAACTCCGACAATTCGATGTCCCTCTCCTATTGCAAATAAAGTCTCTACAGACTCTTCCGTTAGGCAAACGATTCTTCTAGGAAAATTTGTCACTAATAATACCTTCTGTTTTTGTCGATTCAGTTCATATATAGGTTAGTTAAAAGTAAAATCTTCGTCAAAACTGATGTGAAACAATGTCTTAATGGAGATTTTTTGCTAAAATTTGATAAAAAAAGGAATATATATGTCATTTTTAAGACTCATAGCTTTTATCTTATTTACCCTCTCGGCTTTTGCTGAAGATATACCAAAAGAACTCTTAAAGCTAAATGTTCAAGTTTCAAGAAATAACGACCAAAACCTACTGGCTGTTAACTTCAAAAATCATCCAGGTTGGCATACATATTGGATAAATCCTGGTGACGCAGGTCTACCTATTGAAGCAAAGTTTAATATTAATGGTAAGGACACAAAATTAGATACGTTAGAGTGGCCAATTCCTCATCGTTATATTGAAAAAGGAGATATCCTTACTTTCGGTTATTCTAAAGACTACACTCTCTTTTACAAACTACCAAAGGACCTTAAGAAGGCCGATATCAAAGCTCACTTCAAGTGGTTAATCTGTAAACATGTTTGTATTCCTGGTGAAAAGAAACTTGATATCAAGCTTGCCAACAATAAGGTCGAAGCGGCCAATGAGTTCCAGGTAACCCCAGAATCTATAGAAGAGAGAAAGTTGGCCCTACCTAAGCAAAGGGAAGTTCCGTCATATATAGACTTAAGTTTAATAAAGTATAACGAGGGTCTAGCATTAATTTATACAGTAAAAGGTGATCCTAAGAATCTCGTAACAACAGAGAACTTAATCACGCCATTTCTAGTTGAGCCATTTTCATTTAGAAGGGAAAGTCTATTTCGCGATAAGAAGAATAATGTCTATGGTAGATACACTATAGACTGGGATGGCGAGTACCTTGAGCCAGAGTTACCTCTTCCAGCAGATGGAAAGTTTTTAAAGCCATTTAATCTTAAACTATTAATTCATGACCCAATCTCTGGTGAAGTTTATATTGTAAATAAGAAATTTTCTTCTTTTGCCGTTGATGGTCAAAAGAACTTCTCTTCATTCTTTGCGATCCTTACTCCAATAAAAGCAGATCACAACGGTCCAGGAGCTAAAGGAGATACCCAAAAAGAAACAAAAGAAGAGAAGACTGTAAAAAGCCTTATCAATACAACAATGATATACTTTGCAGTTATGGCCTTCTTAGGCGGACTAATTCTCAATATTATGCCATGTGTACTTCCTGTAATATCTATAAAGCTGTTTGGTCTTATAAGACATAGCAATGAAGATAAGAAATCTATAATGAAGCACAATCTTGCATACTCTGCAGGAGTAGTGATTACATTCTTAGTGCTAGCATCTGTCGTCAATATATTTAAGAGTACGGGTGAGCAAGTTGGATGGGGGTTTCAACTACAGTCCCCCCTATTTGTTGCGATAATGTCAGTTATCATATTTATCATGTCTCTCAACCTTTTTGGACTCTTTGAGTTTAGAACACCAGGCGGATCCTCTCTTGGGAATGTTGAATTAAGAGATACTTTCATTGGAGACTTCCTTGGAGGCGTGTTAGCAACAATACTATCGACTCCTTGTTCAGCTCCTTTTTTAGGAACTGCACTAACTTTTGCGTTTAGCGAATCAATCCTCACTATTTATGTAATCTTCATTTTCATAGGGCTTGGTCTTGCATCACCTTTTATTTTAACGGCATTCTTTCCTTCACTTATTAGGTTTCTACCTAAGCCAGGAATGTGGATGGAACATGTTAAGAAATTCCTAGGTCTGACACTAGTCCTTACTACTTTATGGTTGTTAGATGTTTTTATGGCCTTAACAGAGTCCTCAACTGCTCTATTAAAGATCAATACATCTCTTGCTCTAATTTTCTTTATCATCTATATGCGAAAGAAGATTAGTAAGAATATTGCAATATCTATTCTATTTCTAATACCAACCTCTCTTCTCTTTATTCAAGCAGTAGAAACTAAGGTAGCCATTGAATCAACGGGCTCAGGGCTAATGAGAGATAAACAAAGAGAAGGACTTCCTTGGCAGAAGTGGTCTGAAGAGAAAATGACAGAGCTACAAAGCTCAAAGAAACTTACTTTTATAGATTTCACTGCCAAGTGGTGCATAACTTGTAAAGTAAATGAAAAAATAGTTCTTGATACAGATTCATTCTCTAAACTAGTAAAAGACAGAGGTATCAACCTCTTACTCGCAGACTGGACCAAGAGAGATCCAGTAATTGGTAGCTGGCTAAAGTCAAAAGGCTTTGTCGGTGTTCCTGCTTACTTCGTTATAAATACTAAAGGTGAACTTGTAAAACTTGGAGAGACAATCTCTCTAGGCGAGCTAAAGAGAGTCCTTAAGTAATTACTCAATTTCAAATTTTGCAGGAGTAGTCATAAGAGTATTGATTACTTCTGCTGCGTTAACCTCATTATATAAAACTTCATAGAGACCATTAAAAATTCTAGCTCTAATCTCATACTTTTCACAGATTAAATGAGCTGCTTTAGTAGTCTTATAACCTTCTACAACAGTTCTTTGAGAGTTTATAATATCTAAAGGCTTTCTTCCTTTTGCTATTTCAAGTCCAAACTGCTTATTTCGACTGAGTCCACCTGTTGTAGTAAGAATGAGATCACCCATTCCACTTAATCCATAAAAAGTTTCAGGTCTCGCATTAAAGACACGACCAAACCTTAACATTTCCACAATACCTCTCGTGATCATTGCAGCTCTTGTATTATGATTGTAGCCAAGTCCTTCGATTATACCGCCAGATATGGCCAGAACGTTCTTAAGGGCCCCTCCAAGAAGAACACCTTTGATGTCATAACTAGGTAGTGCTTTAAAGTATGGTGTCTCCAACATCCTAGAAACATTTGTTAAAACTTTTCGTGATCTTCCTGCCAAGGTAACAAGAGTGATTTGCTCTTGCATAATCTCTTTGGCAAAACTTGGACCAGACAGAAAAGTAATAAATTCTTTATGGTGCGGAAAGAATTCAAAGAAGAGGTCATCACTAAGCTCAAGACTCTCAGGGTCAATCCCTTTAGAAAGAGATATAAGAGGGATCTCTCTCTTAAAGTATCCCTCAAATCTTGTATGGTTCTCAGCGAAGAAAGACTTTATCCCTGCTGTTGGAAG
Source organism: Bacteriovorax sp. MedPE-SWde (assembly GCA_001874305.1). Taxonomy (GTDB): domain Bacteria; phylum Bdellovibrionota; class Bacteriovoracia; order Bacteriovoracales; family Bacteriovoracaceae; genus Halobacteriovorax_A. The sequence goes on from MPCU01000002.1 coordinate 430,478, forward strand.
ACCAGACACGATTAACTGCAGCTCTTTTTCATGATCGATATCAAACTCGCTCCAGTCTTTTATGGCGCGTATATTTTTTGCTAATTTTATACCTGGAAGATAAACAGAGTTTTCTGCTGAAAAATTTATGGCCTGATAAACATCGTCACTTCTTACTTTGACAATAACATTTTCAAAACGATTAGCTAAAATAGAAGCAATTGATGTTCCGAAAGCTCCGGCCCCAACGACGAGTGCTGTATGAAATTGATTAGTCATTTAATATCCTCTTATAAAATTAATTATAGAGATATAATACCAGATATTTTCGAAACATTTTTGTATATAGCGATTACATCTTCACTTTTTAAGATTTCAACAGTAAATGTGAAGCTGATATACTTTCCCGACTTTGAAGGTCTTTCGCTACTTGGTTCAGTACCTATGACTTTGATAAGCTCATCTCTATGTCCTTCATTCCCGACAAATTTAAACGAATATTTGTCCGGCCAAGTATATTGTGAATCTAGTAGATCCTGTAGTTTAGAAAAATCCATATATCCTCCGATTAGCTAAAATATAGACTAAGACTATCTGTGTCAAGCCAAAGTTTCCTCTCATTAATTTAATGAATTATTAAATAAATTACTGTTATAATAAGAATATGGAAAATAATTTAAAGAATAAAACAGCAGATGAGTTAGTAGAAGGTTTTTCAAAGTATTATGCACGTGAGCAGCATGATATTATGAGCTCTGTCGCACATGACGTAAAAAACCCACTGGGTATAATTGAATTATCTCTAGGACTAATGGAAGATAAAGTTGAGGCACTACTTGAGGGTGCTGATGAAAAGCTAGAAAAAAAGATAAGAAGCTTCTTTGGAAATATCAATATTGGACTTGAAAGATGTCAGGATATCTTAGATGCAACACTTGATGTTCAAAGAACTGATATGCCAGATTCTCCAGATGAAATCTCTGACTTAAAAGAGTTTTGTGATAAGTTCTATATCTTTGCAAAGCCAAAATTAAAAAGGGCAAAGATTAGTTTTGAAAACTCTATTGAAGAAGGTATAACAATTACGACTATTCCACATTTGCTAGCAAAGAGTCTTATTCACTCAGTAAGCTTCTGTGCCATAAACACAGCATCAGAGACAGGCTCTATGATGAACCTATCATATGACGGAACGAATTTCATTTTTAAACTTACTCCAAAATCTGAAGGTGAAACCAAACTTAGTAAGTTGAAGACTCATGATAATGACGTCTTCAACGAAAGATTTAGATTAATTAGAGAAGAGCTTGGTGCTGATTTTTCTATAGAACAAGATGATAACAGCGTTGTTGCAAAACTGGGCCTTAGTTAAACTAAGGCCACACACTTTTAAAATCAATTGGCGTATCGTCGAAATCTAAAACTTCCGGAACAATACCGCGAGCATATCTAATAACTTCGATAATTTCTCTTACGGCAGCATGTCCCCCTTCTTTAGTAGTAACATAGTCAGCAAAACTTTTTACTTCAAACGGAGCCCCGGGAACAGTTACAGCAAAACCGGCCTTCTTTAAAAGAGGGACATCAAAGAACTCATCCCCCATAAAGAGAATTTCTTCTGGTTTATAACCATCGTCCAAAATTCTTTGAAATGCCTTTCTCTTATCTTCATCACCAAGATAGGCAAAATCAAGTTTTAGGTTATCAATAAATCTTTGACGTACACCAACAGAATCTCCACCAGAGATAACACCAGTTCTGATACCATTTTTCATCAATAACTTTAATCCATAACCATCACTTGTATGGGTACTACGATTAAAGCCAATTGTGTCATCTTGGTACCATACATGGCCAGGAGTGAGCACTCCATCAATGTCAAAAGCACAAACTTTAATTTTCTTTAGTCTATCTTCAAATTTCTTAGCGACTTCAAATAAGTTCATGATTTATCCTTTTACAGCATTGTGAATTCTTAAAAGAGCAGAAATAATCTCATCTGCTTTATCTAGAGGTAAACTCGTTGCAGAGTCAGATTTTGCCTGATCAGGGTTAGGATGAACTTCCATAAAAATTCCATCAGCTCCTGCAGCAACGGCTGCTCTAGCAAGAGTTAAAATCTGCTCTCTCTTACCACCTGTAGTTTTTCCAAGACCACCAGGTCTTTGAACACAGTGAGTAGCGTCGTGAATTGCCCTAACTCCAAAACTCTTCATAATTTGGAAACTTGCCATATCAACAACAAGATTATTATATCCAAATGAAGTTCCTCTTTCAGTAAGAAGAATTCTATCTTTAGGAAGAAACTCTTCCGCTTTAGCTACGATATTTCCAGTTTCTTCAGGAGAAAGAAATTGCCCTTTTTTTATTTTAAGTTGACCACCATGTTTCTTACAGGCCTCTGCTCCAGCAAGAATCATATCTGTTTGACGACAAAGAAATGCTGGTATTTGCATTGTATCGACAACACTTGCAACTTCCTCAGCTTGAGCTGGTTGATGAAAGTCTGTAATAACAGGAAGCCCAAGTTCACTCTTAACCTTTCCAAGTATTTGAAGCCCTTTATCAATTCCAGGACCTCTAAAAGAATCAATAGAAGATCTATTGGCCTTATCGAAGCTACCTTTATAAGTGAAGTTAACTTGATCTTTATATTTATCAAAAATTTCTTTTAAGTGAGAAGCAACATCAAAACACATTTGCTCACTTTCTATTACACAAGTTCCTACGAAGAAATCAAATTTCTTATTTTCCATACTGATCAGCCTTTTCTATAAATGATTTAAATAATGGGTGTGGTCCGTGCGGACGAGATTTAAACTCTGGGTGATACTGACAAGCGACAAAGTGAGGATGATCAGCTAACTCGACAACCTCAACTAAATTTAGATCTGTATTTCTTCCAGAGATCACAAGTCCACTTTCTTCAAGCTTATTTGCATATAAATTATTAACTTCTAATCTATGTCTATGTCTTTCACTTATGCTCTTCTCTCCGTAGATTTCTCTCGCTCTTGAGCCTTCTAAAAGATCACAGTCATAAGCACCAAGCCTCATCGAGCCACCTTTACTAGCTGTTTCAGACTGACCTTCCATATAATGAACAAGAAGTTCTCCACCTGTCGAGAACTCTTCAGAAGTAGCTTCTTTAAGGTCACAAACATGTCTCGCAAATTCTATGATTGCAAGCTGCATACCTAAACATATACCAAAGAAAGGTACCTTGTTTTCTCTAGCATACTTAATCGCCTTAATCTTTCCTTCAGTTCCCCTTTGGCCAAAACCACCAGGAACGAGAATTCCTTGAATCCCTTCAAGTAACTTTTCTCCACCATCTTTATCAATCTCTTCAGCGTCCAGATAAACAGGCTTAAGTTTTACTTGAAGATTAATTGAAGCATGATTTAGAGCTTCATCGAGAGACTTATACGACTCCACTAGCTCCATATATTTTCCAACTATTCCAATTTTTACTTCTCTTAAAGGATTATCAAAATTATAAACAACATTCTTAAGATCTTCCACGTTTGGACGACTTGCCCAAATCCCTAAGAGTTCACTAATCTTTTCATCAAGCCCTTGCTCATGAAAATTAAGAGGGACTTTATATATCGAATCAAGGTCTATAGATTGAAAGACGTTATCTTTTGGTACATTACAGAACAGAGAAATCTTCTCAATAATACTCTCTTCAACATCTCTATCACTTCGACATAGAATCAGATTAGGAAATAACCCTTGAGATCTAAGCTCTTTTACAGAGTGTTGGGCCGGCTTAGATTTTAACTCTCCTGCAGCACCTAAGTACGGAATTAAAACAAGGTGAATGAAGAGAACATTCTCATGCCCCACATCATGTGCAAACTGTCTTATCGATTCAACATATGGAAGAGATTCAATATCTCCCACTGTTCCACCAATTTCTCCAATCAGTAAATCAGCATCTTCTGCTGCGATATTAATTCTTCTCTTTATTTCATTTGAAACATGAGGAACAACTTGAACAGTTTTCCCAAGATACTTCCCTTCTCTTTCATTCTCAATAACCTGCAAATAAACTTGACCAGTTGTGAAGTTACTTTGCTTGGAAAGAGTTAGTGAGGTAAAACGCTCATAATGACCTAAGTCTAAATCCGTTTCAGCTCCATCATCAGTAACAAAAACTTCCCCATGTTGAGTAGGACTCATTGTCCCTGGATCAACGTTTATATATGGATCCATCTTCAGCATATTGATCTTAATTCCTCTTCTTTCAAGAAGAGCTGCAATACTAGCTGCGGCCAATCCCTTACCTAGAGAGCTCGAAACTCCCCCAGTTATAAAGATATATTTCTTCTGTTGATTATTTGCCACTTAAAACTCCCTCTATGTGTTCAATATCTTCAGGTGTATCTACACCGCAAAGGTACATATCTGTAGGAACAGCACCAATGGAAAATCCATTATCTATCATTCTCAATTGTTCTAGACACTCTATCTCTTCATACTGACTCGGCCTTAGTGTACAAAAACTTTTAAGCACCTCTGGTTTAAAAGAATAAATACCAATATGCAGAAACCACGACAGACCTTCTGTATTATTTCGATTATGAGGAAAAGAAGAACGTGTAAAGTAATGACATTTTCCAGATGTATTTGAATAAATGGCCTTAACCTTATTGATATCTGTGTAACCAGAGTCAGTCATTGGCATTTTCTTAACAACTGTTCCAACATCAAATCCTTCAGTATCTTGAAACACTAAAAGTTCTCTTAAAAGTTCACCATTTATCAAAGGCTCATCACCTTGGACATTAACGATATAGTCGAAATTCTGGTCTTTAAAATAACGTTCATAAGCAATCTGAATTCTTTCCGACCCGCTAGGAACATCGTCATCAACCCTAACAACATGACCTCCAAAACCCTTTACTGTTTCTTCGATCTCATCATTATCGGTTACAACGCAAACCACTGAGTCCTTCCAGTCTTCAACAATAGATTTACATCCATCATATACCCACTGAACCATTGGCCTATCAGAAATCTTTGCAAGAGGCTTCCCTGGAAACCTTGTAGAGGCATATCGAGATGGTATCAATACCAAAGCTTTTTTATCCATTATCCTATCCTTAGACGTCAAAATTTTATCACTCAGAGTGATTTTTGGCAAAGTATGATATTATCAATTGATGAAATATTTTATGATTACCTCATGTGTCATTCACTCTCTCTTAATTAGTAACGCGGCAGCATATACTAGTGCACAAAATATTCAAGAGGCGATCATTACAGACCCTTCAATTTCAAGGCGATGTGAGAGTTTAGTTGGTAATCGCAAAAAGAAGATAAAGCACCGACAAAGACTTACTTACCTTTCTCAAAGAAATAAGAAACTATTAAAGATCGCACCTAAAGAAAAGATATCTATCAAAAAGGTATTAAAAGAAAATCAAGAATCTATATTAAAAGAGATGCGACTCACCAACCTAAAAATACAAGATATTGAAGAAAATATCATAAGGCGTGGTTGTCCAGGAATAAGTCTATAAATAACACACTGACTTCATAGGACATTTATCTTCACAATGTAAATTCTAACCCCTATCATTATTGTATATTAAAATACTTTTATCGTAGGTGATTATGAATAAAGCATTTCTAGTGCTCCTTATGTTAACGTGGTCCGGCCACACAATGTCTCAAGATGACCTCTATGTTCAAGAAACATCAGAGGACTTTAGCCAAGTCCAAAAGATAATGAAGCCTCTTTCATTGAATATTGTTTTAGAACAAGGAATGAGAAAGAACTTCGAAGAGAATATAAGAAAGAAGAACCTCAATATTCTTGCCAATAATCTCATTGATGCAAAAGAAAGTTTCTATCTTCCTAATGTTCAACTGAAACTAGAAACTAATAATCAACGACTCGGTACAATTAAAGATGGAAGTCGTGACGGAGGGAAAACTCCTAAAGGGCCAAGTGGAACACTAGGATTAGAATTTGGTGACTACACTGTATTTAACTGGGGTAAGGATTATTTAAGTTACTTAAACACTAAAGAAACTATTGAAAGAGATATTTTAAAAAGAAAAGAAGAGTCTAGAGACTTCAGACAAAACCTCATTTTAGCCTACACAAATCTACTCTACTTAAAAGAAGTCACTCGAATCATGAAAGATCAACTTAGAAATGCTTCTTTCATCTACCGACTCAATAGAGAAAAGGTTACATTAAAGAAAGTAACAAAGCATGACTACTATCAAGCTAGAACTGAGTATTTAAGAGGACAACAAGAATACTTCACGGCCAAACTTGCTTTTGAGCAGGCACAAGAAAAAATGGCGACATTAATAAACGATGCTCCTGGTACTCTTTACACAATCAGAGAGAACTTTGGTTATACAAAAATTAAAATGACTAAAAAGTCAGCTCTAGAGCTGGCATATAAGAACGCACCCTATATAAAGAATGCCAAGTTAACTAATAATATTCGAATTAGGGAATATGAAGTTGCTCTAAGAGATAATATGCCACTTCCAAAAGTGTCTCTAAACCTCGGTACTTATAAGCATAATTTTGACTCTAAAGAAAGCCAGACACTTTATGAAACAGAATCTAATAGCAATAATATAGAACTCGTTGCAAGTGTAAATGCTACATGGACAATCTTTGGAGATGGTGGTGTATTCAACAGAAGAAAGCTCGCAAATTCTCGTATGCAAAGAGAAACTTCTGACTGGAACTACAAATCAACAAGAAGAACTGTCGAGAATATTATTACTAATATTTTCCAGCAATTTAATAACAACCACGACCAAATCAAAATATATGATGCAAGGGTTCCTTCCCTTAAAAAAAGATTAGACCTTGCTCTTAATAGGTACCTTGAAAAGAGAGGACGCTACAATGACTTTCACTTAGCTCTAGTTGAAAGATATGAAGCAGAAGTAGCAAACGTGAAACTTAAGTATGAATACTTTTTGGCCAAAGTAAAGCTCGCTCAAATTATTGGAGTAGAAGATCTTCCTGGTGAAACATTCGAAACAATAATCTCTAAAACTGGAGACAAGTAATGAAAAAGATATTTTTAGCAGTAACACTTCTTATTTCTTTCAACACACTTGCTGAGGTCGTTACGGCAGATCAAATACTCGCGATGAGAAATGAAGAAACAGGAATTAAAGAATACGAATATAAAGTAAGTGATGACAATTGGACGATCGATTTTTCTTATGGTCTATCTCCAAACCTAATGAAGTCTGGAGACATCTCTTCTTTTAGAGGACAAATTACTATCTTTGATAAAGCCACTGAGCTCGCTTGGATTGGTTACGCAGCTCAAACCAATATCGTAATTTCGCAGGCCACTGACCTTACTGGAAACTACGACTCAGAAGTTGAAACACTAACAGTGATGGAATTAGGAGTTGGGCTATCAAGACGTTCGGCACTAATTAAGGACTTTATTTCCTCTCCAAATATTTATGACGAAGTTAACTTTGCCGCACTCTATTCAAGTGCAGAGAGTGATGTACTTACTAATGCAATGACAGGTTATGGAATGGTTGCAGGTTATGGAGTATTTTGGAGAACTTCAAAATCAATACACTGGGGTCTAAGAATGGATTATCACCTCCACTCTTTAGAAGATGCAACTGATGAACAAAATGAAATCGAAGCAACTGCTAGCTGGGTGTCTCTAGGTGCAACATTCGGCCTAGTCTTTTAACTTAACGGAATCAAAATGATTGAGAGATATGAAAAAGAAGAGATAAGTAATATTTGGACTGATGAATTTAAATTCACAAAGTTCTTAGAAGTTGAAGTAGCACTACTTGAAACCCTAGAAGAAAATGGTGTCATATCAGAGAAGGTTTCAAGCAAAGCTAAGAAAGCTAAAATTGACCCTGCCAGAATTAAAGAAATTGAAAAAGAAACTAGGCACGATGTTATAGCATTTTGTACTTCTATTACAGAGCAGCTATCAACGGCAGAAGGCAAGTTCTTTCATTTTGGTGTAACTTCAAGTGACATCATTGATACTTCTCTTACTTTACAGATAAAGAGTTGCTTAGAAATTATACATCCAAGACTCAACCAACTACTCACGACTCTTAAGACGAAAGCTCAAGAGTATGAAAAACAAATATGCATGGGAAGAAGCCATGGTATCTGGGCCGAGCCAATGAGCTTTGGTCAAAAGCTACTTGGTCACTACTCTGAGTTTAAAAGAAGATATGACGATCTTAACCACTTTATGGAAAATGAATTAACTGGTCAGTTTTCTGGAGCGGTGGGGAACTACACAATACTAACGCCTGAAATAGAAGAAGCAACACTGAGAAAGCTTGGTCTAAAGACAGAATCAGTATCTACACAAGTAATACCAAGAGATAGAATAGCAAAATTAATTTCAATATTTTCTCTCTACGCATGCGCTGTAGAAAGGCTCTGTATCGAAATCAGGCACCTTCAACACTCCGATGTTTCAGAGGTTTTTGAGGGCTTTGCCAAGGGACAAAAAGGCTCTTCTACAATGCCACATAAGAAGAACCCTATTTCATCAGAAAACTTATCTGGTATCGCGAGAATCTTAAGATCACATATGAGTATGGCCATGGACAATACCCTACTATGGCATGAACGCGACATTAGTCACTCTAGTGCAGAAAGAATATATCTTCCAGATGCATTTGGTCTCGTCCTCTACTCTATTGACAGGCTATCAAATACTGTCGAAAACCTTGTCATAGACAATAAAGTCATGGAAGAAAAGGTAGAATCAACTTTCAAACACTTGTCTAGTATAGTCCTACACAAGCTTATTGAAGTAAGTGAAAATACGAGAGAAGATCTCTACAAAATAGTTCAAAATGCATCCTTTGAGGCCACTGACAGAAAAAGTTTTTATAACATTTTAGAGAGTTCTTTCACTCAACAATATGAGCTTGAAGTTATTTCAACTCTTAGGTCTAAGTCAGACCTTGAGATTTTTGGAAACCACACTTCAGCAGTATTTAAGAGAAGCTAATTACTTAGAGGAAGTACTATGAAATTTGTTATCATTTCACTCTTGGCACAACTTGCCTTATCTGCACCCGTTTATAAAAAAGCAGTATTCGCAGGAGGGTGTTTCTGGTGCATGGAGCCTCCTTTTGATAAGCAGCCTGGTGTCATTGCAACAATATCAGGTTATAGCGGTGGCGAAAGTTCAAGCGCTACTTACCAAGACGTTTCTTCGGGGCTTACAAAACATATCGAAGCAATTGAAGTCACTTATGATCCCAAAAAAGTAACCTATAAGAAGCTCTTAGATATATTCTGGCGACAAGTAAATCCAACTGACAGCAAAGGTCAATTTGTCGACAGAGGGTACCATTATACAACAGCAATATTCACTACAAATGAAAAAGAAAAGACAACAGCAGAGCAAAGCAAAAAGGAGGTTCAGAAGTACTTTAAAAGGAAGGTTATTACGCCAATAATTCCACTAAAGAAATTCTATCCAGCAGAAGCTTATCATCAAGACTATTATAAGAAGAACCCTATCCGCTATAAGTTCTATCGTTTTAATAGCGGAAGAGATCAATATTTAAATAAGATTTGGAATTAAAACTAAGAAAGTTTAGCGAGTCTAGAGAAGCTCTTTCTCACCACTATCTTTAAGATGCTTAACAACTTCTTTTACCCTTTGAGCATCTTTCTTTGGCATAACCATAAGTGTTTTATCATTTGATACAACAACAAGGTCATTTACATTAATTAATGAAACAAACTTACCAGGAGCATAGATAACATTGCCCTCAGCATCTTTAAGATAAACAGACTTAGCATTAACAACTGTGTTGTCTCCATCTTGGTCAATTACCTGCTCAAGTGCTTCCCATGAACCTAAATCATTCCAGTCAAAGTTTGCTGGCACAAGAGTAACTGTTTCAGACTTCTCCATGATCGCATAATCAATAGAGTCTTCTGGTACCTTATTATAAACTTCAGTTAATTTATCAAAGTCATTAATATTATTTTTTAAGTCATTATAAAAAGAAAACATTTGAGCGGAGTGCTTAGCGAACTCTCTTTTAAATGTCCCTAGCGTCGCCATGAACATTCCAGCATTCCAAAAGTAATCTCCCGTTGAAAGATATTCCTTTGCTGTACTAAAGTTGGGCTTCTCTACAAATTCACCTACTTTATACCCTTCTCCTACTTCATCACCTTTTTTGATATATCCATATCCTGTATGAGGAAAGTGTGGACGAATACCAATAGTCGTAATAGAAGATGTTTCTTTTGAAAGCGCTACAGCTTTATTAAATGTTGACTGAAAACCATTTATATCTAAGATAACATGATCTGATGGCATCACTGCAATAACATCATCATCAGTCGCTCCAGAGGCTTCCATCGCAGCTAGAGAAAGAAGAATACAAGGAGCTGTATTTCGACCTGCCGGTTCATAAATAAAAGAGTCTGACTCTATAAGATCTTCAGAACATTGCTTCGCCAATTCACTCTGATCCATTGTTGTCACAATGTAGCGTTGTTCCTTAGGTACAATATTTTGAAAACGATTTAATGTTTGTGAAAGAAGAGTTCCATCTCCAACAAGAGATAGATACTGCTTAGGTTTATCTTGAGTTGATTCAGGCCAAAGTCGAGTCCCCTTTCCCCCGGCCATTACAAGACAATATGTTTTTGAGTTATTTGACATAAAAAAGCCTCAATAATTATTAATTCTATTGAGGCATTATATCATACGCAATTTTATTCAGTCACTAGTCAAATTTAGTTAAAACGTAATCACGCTCTGCGAAAAGAGACTTATTCTTTAAAATATAGTTCTTTGTTTCTACAAGTGAGTCGAAAACACCAATACTAACCCTGAACCAATTCCCTCTTCCAGGAATATCCTTTTCATTAATAATTGGGTTATACCCAAGAACCTTAAAGCCTTCAGCAAATTCCTTTGCTTCATTCAGTGTTTGAAAAGAACTTAATTGAATTGTGTATTTACCCTGAAATGAGTCTTGTGAATTATCTTCGTTAACTTGATTAGAAGAGTCTTGGGCCATATCAACTTTCTCTACTTTCGCAGTAGGTTTAGAATTTATACTTTGCTGTTGAGAAGCATCAGAGTTAGCTGTATCCATTCTATTATTTCCAGAAGGGCTGTCCATTGAAGGTACCTTGTCCGAAAACTTCTTATTCTCATTTGAGAACTCTTCTATCATTTTTTGTTTAAGAGATTTTTCAATTTCTTGATTAACATCTTCTCTTTGCTTCTTCTCTTCTTTCTTAACAAGTTTTTCAACCTTCTCTTCTTCAGTGGAAGTGAAATCAACTTTATTAGTCTTAGTTGTTATTTCTTGAAGGTCGCTTCCGGTGTTACCAGAATTTTGAAAAGAATAACCTGAACCTATCTTTAAACCAAATAGGAATGAAGTTATGGCCACTAAAATAACAAAGAGTATTACTAAAAATACTTCTTTTCTTTCAAATACGTAGAAATTACTTTTATCGTTCATAGAGATATTTTAAACGGCCATGAATAATTCAGCAACATATTGAAAATACGGCAAATATGGTCACATTTTTCAAATATGAAATATTGCCCACAACAAAATACTCAACTATATGCAAATTTAGTATCTATAGCTAGAACGCCTTATACCTAAAGGAGGTCACAATGCTAGCTAAGAAAAAACAAAACAACATCCAGAACACAATCAAGAACAATAAAGGTCAAGGAGTAATGGAGTATATGATCATCACAAGTCTCGTAGGCGTTCTGTGCATAACGGCCATGAAAGACTTTGGACAAACAATTCAAACACGTATTGATAAAGCAAAGTCTAAAATTGTAAGAAGTATTGATATTAAATGATAATACTCAACTATATAGTGAGTCTGACACTTCTACTCACTATAACATTTTCATGTCTAGAACTGCTGAGTGATTATAGATGTAAGCAATCTCAGCAGACAGATGTTCTTCACTATATAACAGAGACACTAAACTCAACATCCAAATTAAAAGAGTCTAAGAAAGTACACTGCTCTAGTGACTCTTTAATAAGACGCTATACAAGAAAGTCGCCAAAGGTTTTCAAAAATCAATCCTATAAGTATGTCATCGAATATGGAAAAGAATCATCACAGATCTACCTAAGAAATGGCCTTAGCAAAAGGAATAGTAGATATGAAAAATCTAATAAGTAATCAAAATGGTTCGATCTCATCACTCGCACTACTTCTCACCTTTCTTGTTCTGGCCTACTCCTTTTCAAATATAGCCACCTCCCTTGAAGAACTAAACTCAATTAAGTTTAGAAACAAGTCCTACCTCTGTGCAAAAGTATCACTAAGAAAGCTTGAGAACTATAGCTTATTCATGGAGCGACTAAATAAGATCATTAAACTAAACTTCTATCTTCAACTCTCTCCAGATCCCATAGTGGGCAGAACAGCAACCGCAGCAGTAAAAACTTCTGTTCTCGCGCAAAACGCTTATCATGCCGCTTATATTGTAAAACTCAAGAACATAAATGAGTGTCAATTAATAAATATTCTCGATCTACAGCGGACTACTCCAGCAAGAACGAGGGCAATATTTAAGCTTACTAGAAATATGGATAGAACAGTAAAAATGAGAAAGAAATGGAAAAACAAGATGATCTTCAAGGCACCAAGAAATATCAGCTCAATAAAATATTCATTTATGATCGAGCTATCAAACTCTCTACAAGGAAGTTTATTCTCAAGAAAGCTAGTAGTAAGAACAAAGGAAGTTGGCAGCAAGGGAATATATCAATTGAAGCAATTAGTTGGACTTTAATAATTCTCTTTATAACTTTTACAACTCTTCAAGTGGAGAAAAAAATTGAAAATACTAAATCAAAAGAGTTCCAAAAATTTAAAAAAGAGTGGGTCAAATATTAGCTCCCCCGAACTTCCTCAGTCTTTATTTAATCAAAAGAAAGAGAAGCAGTTTAAAAAGAAGTTCTACTTAAGGTTCATTATTTGTCTAATCACTACAAATATTCTGACATATCAAATTACTTACCAAAAACCTGAGAAGCAACAAGCACTTACTTTCTTAAATCAGGAGTTAACAGGGTTTAAGGTGATTAAGTTAAAGCTAATTAATAATATTCCACTCGAAGAAGGAGGTACCTCGGCAACTATTTTGACGAGAGATAATACTGTGCTTTCTAAGAAGGTTACGATTTTAAAAGAGATTAAAGACAATGATAGAGACTATGACTCAAAGGCCTTTAGTTATTTAGTTCAAGTTCCAGAGTCAGAGATAAAGAGTTATATCCATGCTAAAGACCTTGTTCTTCATGCATACCCAATAATCCAAGACATAGAAGAACGAGGAGTTCCACATGAAGTTACATTCTAAATTATTACTTATTTTAATTATATCAGTAAGCTGCCAAGCAAGAGCAATTGTAGTCTTTACTTATTCGAAGAAATCGAAAGCAGCTGACTTTATATTAGCTGAATTGAGAAAGAATATTCCAACGAGTCTTATAACTTCAAAGGAGAGAGATAATGCTTGTAGAGATGACTATAAGCAATCAATACTTCACCTTTGCTTTGAATCTGAACTGAAAGTAGTAAGAAGCAACCCTGAGGTTCTTAAGAAGTCTTTCGTAGTACTAAAAAAAAAGACGCTATAAAATAGCGTCTTTTTAAAGCATATATAACATTTAATTATTAATCTAAATGAATTTTAAACTTTGGAGTTGTTCCCTTGCTTCTATTAGCCGCTTTTCTTCTTGTACCCATTTTCTTTTTCTTGTTAGCACGTTTAGTTTTTGTGACACGTGTGTTAGAAACCATATTTAATCTCCTAATATTTATTTTTTATAAACAATTTTCAAACTTTAGATCACACTTTTTACCTAAAAGTTCAGACTTTGTCAAAATTTTTTCAACGATTGTAGTAAGTTCGCTCTTTCTTAATACGGCCTTTGCTACGACAATTACTCTCTCAAAGGGTCAAGTTACTGAAATTAAAGGGTCAAATGTCAATAGCTTCGCTATCGGTAATAAGGAAGTCATCTCAGTAAAGTTCAACAAAGTTCTAAATAAATTTAGGGTAAAGGGGCTTATGCAGGGCTTTTCAGAGCTTAAGCTCTGGGGCTCTCCGCACAAGACGATTAAGATATATGTGCTCTCCAAGTCTCAAGAACTCAAGCTTAGAGACCTTAAGCAAGAACTCACCTCAATTGGCCTAAACAAAGTGACAATCAAAGGTAGAAAGATACTTATCTCAGGAATTATTGATAGCTTTTCTCGTTATAGACTAATTAAAAGTTTTCTTCATTTTAATAAAGATCATATTCTTGATGATTTAAAGATGACTGAAGAACTGAGTCGAGAAATAATTGCAAGAGTATATAAAGACTTCTTTAACGAGTTCTATGATGAAGTCAGCTGCAGTACTCAAGGAATATATATAACTTGTAAGACAACAAATTCAATTCTGGCCAATAGTAGCTTTATTAAAAACATAGAAAAAAAGTACTATGTAGGGTTTCATAGCTCTAATACTTTTAGCAATATTTCTAATTACCTAGTAGAAATGCGAATCATTCAAATCGAAAAACTTAATGGTTCAGAGATAAATCTTGGCTTAAGTGAAATAAACGTAAACCTAAAGAACTTTATAAAAAAAGGCGCTTCATCTATAGCAGAGTCTGGACATATTACTCTAAAGAAATCTGGTATCAACATTTCTACTCTTGCCACACCTAAAGCTATTATCAAATTAAACTCTCCGTTAGAAATAAAAATAGGAAGTGAAATTCCATTTTCATCAGCTGCGACTAATAACTCACCAAGCCAAGTTAAATGGAAGTTTGCAGGACTCAATATAAACCTCAAGGTAGAGCGAGAGAATAACCAGTTTCTAGTTAATTACAAAACGGCACTTACAAGACCTATAGGTCAAACATCAAAAGGAATACAAATAAATGGAAATAGACAAAAGTCGTCATTTTCTATTGCTTTGAATAGGCCGGTACAAATTTTTGAAATAGGTTTAAAGACTAATGATAAAAAAGAAGGCTCACTACCTATTCTTGGAGATATTCCTATACTTGGAAATATTTTTAAATCTAAGTCTGATGTACAAACACATAAGAAAATTATCGCAATTGTGAATATATCTAAGAAGGAAAACCTATGAACCAGGATATAAATTCCTATATAAGGCTCAAATTTAAAGAAAAGGTAAAGGCAACATTAAAGAAAACATTAAGTCTTTCATTTAATGATATCCTTTCTAAATGCCTACAAGAAAGCAGTATTTCAGAAACAGAGATTACATGTTCGTTAGAGTTAGAGAATTGGTTTAATTACATATTCTTCACAAACTATATAGAAGATCTTCCCTATGATGAATATCTTCAAGAAATTATAATTCATAGTGAAAGTAATATAGATCTCATATCAAAAGGAGAGAAGTCTAAACTTGAAGTTGATTTTCTAAGTAGTGAAGATTTGCAATTATCTTTTGAAGTTTTGGCCAGGAAGAATCAGGCTGAGTGGAATTTTCAAACCCCATTCGCTTCTTTTTCTATTCTAATTGGTGGCTCAACCTACCGTTGTACTCTGGTCCATGAATGTATTACTCAGGAGAAAAATTCAAAAGCTTTTTTTAGAAAGGCATCTCAACAATCGTTTGACTTAGAATCTTTCTCCCTAAGCTCTAAAGAAGTAAAACTAATTCAAGACCTTGTAAGACAGAAAAAAAATATTATTGTTTCTGGAGCAACTGCATCGGGTAAAACAACATTTCTTAAATCACTAGTATGCCTATTTGATAAGCAAGAACATACGATTGTTATAGAAGACACTCATGAAATCCCCGGACCTTCTAGTAGCTTTAGTCATTTACTAGCAAATGGTAGCAAAGGAAAGACAATGACTGACTACTGTAGCTATGCCATGAGAATGAGCCCTGATCGAATCCTACTGGGAGAAATACGCTCAAATGAGGTCATCCCATTTGTCCTTGCCATGAATACTGGACACAAGGGTCTACTCACAACAATTCATTCCAATAGCGCAAAGGATACGATCTCGCGACTTTCAATGCTCTTTTCACTATTCTCTACCGCATCAAATGCTATAAATTATCAACAAGTCACTAAGCTAATATGTACCAATATTGATTACGTTATTCATTTAGAAAAAAAGAATGTTATTGAAATAATAAATATCATTGGGGCGGATGATAATGGAGCTATTTATAAGACGATTAAAGGAAGTTCTTTGAAAATACCCCTACAACATCCTTTAGATCTTGCTTCTTAATAAGAATAGAAAAACAGTGATCGAAGTTTTCATAGACACTATGAGAAATCCCTTTAGATGACAGATGGGAAAGTAGGTTTTCTTCATCAATAACTTTAAATAAGTTTTCCCCTAATAGTGAAATCACAACTTTATCATCATGGTCTCTTGTAGTTATCCCTATAAGACCTTTATGTTCACTGGTCGAGATAGTTGTACCACTCTCGTTAGGATAGAAAGTACTCTTTACAACAAGGTCAATTTTTCTTTCTCTTAAGGGTTGCATCGTTCGCGGAAAAAGTACTTTTGCGCCTTTTTCAGTAAGTAGCTCTGCTTGCTCATATGAAAGCTTTTCTAAGATTCTAGCACTTGCTAGCAGTTTAGGGTCAGCTTGATAAATACCTTTAACATCTTTCCAAATAACAAGCTTATCAGTGGATAGTGCCCAAGAAAATAGTGAAGCTGAATAATCAGACCCTTCCCTACCAAGAGTCGTAGTATTCCCTTTTAGGTCGCGCCCTATAAAGCCTTGCGTGATATAAACCTTATCCTTACTTAGGACTTCTTTCATTTTATCTAGCTCGAAAAATATTGGAACGGCCAAAGAGAACTCAGAGTTAGTAACAATGTGATCTCTTGAATCTAAGAATTCTATTGAATCATTCGCAGAAGTTTTCTTCAAATAAGAGAAAAGAATATATGATGAAAGTCTTTCACCTATTGAATACAGGGTGTCCATTAATAGAGGACTAAGCGCACCATTCAAGTGAATCTTATCACTTATAGAATTAGTTTCAGCTTTGAGATCAATTAAAAATGAGTTTACTTCTTCACCTATCTCAAGATCATCACACAAGACCGTGTGCTTATCAAAAAAGGATTGAGTTAACTCCTCACTATCTATCAAAGACAGCTTTGAAGCACGTCCAATTTCTTCGAGTTCATTTGTAGAATTATAAGTCGCAGAGAGTACAACAACTCTTAAATCTTTTGCTTTTAAAACAATGTTGGCAATACTACGAAGAGCGTCTGCGCTTTTTATAGTACTGCCACCAAATTTATAGACTTGAGACAAGATTAGTCCCTAGTAAGTTTTTTGTAAGTATGTCTTCTTGGGTTAATAGCGTTTTCTCCAAGACGACGCTTCTTATCTTCTTCATATTCTTCAAAGTTTCCTTCAAACCATACGACATTCCCTTCTCCTTCGAAGGCCATAATATGTGTAGCAAGTCTATCTAGGAAGAAACGATCATGGGAAATAATAACAGCACAACCAGCATAATCTACAAGAGCTTTTTCAAGCGCCTGTAGTGTATTAACGTCAAGGTCGTTTGTTGGCTCATCCAGAAGAAGAACATTACCACCGTCCTTTAAAACTGTCGCAAGGTGAACTCTGTTACGCTCACCACCTGATAACTCAGAAACTTTCTTTTTCTGATCTTCACCAGAGAAATTGAATTTCGCAATATATGCTCTTGAGTTTACTTCCTGGTCACCAAGCTTTAAAAACTCTGTTCCAGCAACGACATCATAAATTGTTTTTTCAGGATCTAAGTCTCTTCCCTGATCAACATATGCAAGCTTAACAGTTTCACCAACAACAAACTCTCCTGTTGTTGGTTTTTCAAGTCCTGTAATCATTTTAAATAATGTTGTCTTACCAGCACCGTTAGGACCAATGATTCCAACAATTCCACCAGCAGGAAGCTTAAACTCTAGGTTTTCATAAAGAAGCTTATCATCAAAAGCTTTAGAAACTCCATGCGCCTCTATTACTTGATTACCAAGTCTTGGTCCTGCAGGAATAAAGAGATCATTAGTCTCATTTCTCTTCTCACTTGATTCCTTTGCTCTTTCTTCATAGTTTTTGATACGGGCCTTAGACTTCGCTTGTCTCGCCTTAGGAGAAGATCTAATCCACTCAAGTTCTTCTTTCATGGCCTTTTGTCTCTTAGACTCTGTCTTCTCTTCTTTTTCAAGTCTTTTAGCTTTTGTATCAAGCCAATCAGTGTAGTTACCTTCGAATGGAATACCTTCACCTCTATCAAGTTCAAGAATCCAACCAGCAACATTATCTAGAAAGTATCTATCATGGGTAACAGCAATAACAGTTCCCTTATATTGTTGAAGGTGTCTTTCAAGCCACCAAACTGTTTCAGCATCAAGGTGGTTTGTAGGCTCATCTAATAAGAGAATATCCGGTTCAGAAAGCAGTAGACGACAAAGGGCAACCCTTCTCTTCTCCCCTCCTGAAAGTACTCCGCATTTCTTGTCCGATGGTGGGCAATTAAGAGCATCCATAGCTAGCTCAAGTCTACTATCAAGATCCCATGCATTTGAAGCGTCAAGTTTATCTTGAAGCTTTGCTTGCTTATCTAATAGAGTATTCATTTCGTCATCGCTCATTGGCTCAGAGAACATCATACTCATTTCTTCAAATTTCTTTAAGTTATCTACAGTTTCCTGACAACCTTCCTGAACGATTTCTCTAACAGTTTTGTTATCATCAAGCTTTGGTTCCTGCTCTAAGTAACCTACAGAGAAGTTCTTCGCTAAGTGAGTTTCTCCAAGGTGATCACTATCAAGACCTGCAAGGATTTTAAGAAGAGTTGATTTACCAGATCCGTTGAGTCCTAGGACACCAATCTTTGCACCGTAGAAATATGATAGTGAAATATTTTTAAGAACATGCTTACTTTTATAAACTTTACCTACTCTATTCATTGAATAAATAATTTGTTTATCATTCTGATAACTCATCGCAATTCCCCATAAGATTTAGATTTAAATTTCAATCTAAAATACCTATAAGCAATTGAAAGTTCAATATCTTTAGACACCCATTCCATTTAAAACAATGTAAACAACGGCGAGATAGCTCGTAAGAAAAAAGACGCAAAGCCAAACAAACTTCATCACCGTGACATGTACTTTGAGGCGTTCACATCTATTTTCATATAGTGACCATATCTCCTCTTGAAAGAGAGTAAGCTCTCTATCTATTGGCTCACCGCGCCTTATTCTATTTTCGATAATTTTTTCAAGTCTCGAGTGATAATACTCTAGTCCAGATATACTCAACTTAAAGATTTCAATAATCTCACTTCTAGCAATGGCCTCATTTACACAGACCCCTGATTGGCAAAGTAATTTAAACTTATAGATATATAGGAATAACTGGTTGAATTTACAAAGAGTATTTTCCTTCTGACGATTTATTGCATAAAGAAAGCTCGTCATTCCAAGTACGTGCCAGGCAAGCATAACTACCATGAAGATAGCCGGAAGCTTATTTCCAAGAGCATTTGTTGCATATAGACAGAAAAGCCAAGTTACAACCGCCGCTGCGACAAAGTTTCCAAGTGATGAGTAAATAAGTTGGGAGTTCTTCTTCTCGGCCTTCAGGTCATTGGTCAGTGCCCTTTTTAGAGTGTCCATTGGCCCATCTAGAGGGGTTCCATATTCATTAGAATGAGATATGACATCAAATATAAGATCATTGTAGAACTTATATTGAGGCACACCGCTCATATCACGAAGTTGGTCACTCATGAGTAGTCTTGTATAAAGTCTCTGACCCTTGCCATAAGGACCTTCAAACTTTATAACTAGTTGATTTGTCACTGAAATTAATCTATCAATAAATTGGTCTTTTATTAAGAAAGGTATAATGATGATTAATGGGTATAGCATATATTCCATGTTTAACTCCTATACCTTGACGTAACTTTTATCTAATGGAATAACCACTAATATGAAGCAGGTTGTTAAAGAAATTCATAAACGAAATATTGAGTCATCTTCAAAACACAATGAACTACCAGAGTTCTATCTGACGGATGAATTACTTCAAGATCTACAAGACTTCTGTGATGTATTCAACCCATATGAAGAGCTAAGTCTCGAAAACAAACTGAGATTACAGGAATATGGAATCAATGATCACGACAACCCTTTTGAAGTAACTAATAAGCTTCTTCTTTTACTAGAAAACAATATCCAATTCAGAGAAAAATAATGGCAAGAACTCCAAGAGTAGAAATTCACCCAGCAAGTATTAAACATATAAAAAGAGGGCATCCTTGGATTACCCTTGATAGATTTTCTGCGGAATTCCCAAAGTCTCCAAAGTTTTTAAGATCTCGTCTTGATGAGAAAAACTTTGCGGTTCTTCTCAATGACCCTAATCATCCAAACGTAAAAGCACGAGTTTGGGATGTTAGTACCAAGTCTCTCATTGAAGACAATGAGTTTGTTTATGATTTAAAAGGTCGACTCTATAAGTCTTTTGAACTAAGACCGAAGTCACAATTTGATAGAGACAATGTTTATATTTGTTTTGGCGAAGCTGATAAGCTACCAGGACTGTTTATTCAAAAACTAAGTGATCACATACTTATCCAATTCTACGCTGACTTCTGGAATCATTTTGAAAGAGATGTAATTAAGATTACACGTGAGAAGTTTCCAAACGAAACAGTTTGGGTACAAAAGAGAAACTTAAAACAAGAAAAAGAATTCTTCTGTGCAACAAACAAGAAGAAGACTGAAGAAAATATAGTTCTGACTGAATATGGTGTTAACTACCATGTTAAATTTAACAAGTTCTACGATATCGGTATCTATACTGACATGTCGGCCATTAGAGAAAGAATCGGAAAGACACTTGCAGATAAAGACGTTCTGAACTTATTTTCTTATACAGGTGTCTATTCACTATATGCTTTAAAGAAAGAAGCGAAGAGTGTTGTTAGTGTTGATCTCTCTAAGAAGTATATCAACTGGTTAGAAGAGAATCTAGAGATCAACCCAGAGCTTGATGCTTCAAAGCATGAGGCAATGGTTATGCCTACTAAGAAAGCTCTTATGAAGTTAATTGATCAAGGTAGAACATTTGATGTCATTATTTGTGATCCACCAAGTTCTTCAACTGATGGAAAAAAGCGAACTAAGGCAATTGATGCTTACAAAGAATTAATTCCTCTCATCGAGATGTGCCTTAATAAGAAAGGTAAGGCCTATATCTTTTTAAACACACATAGTATTACTCGAAATAAATTTGAAGATCGAGTAAGAAAGTATATTGAAGGAAGTCGCTTAAAAGTAAGTGATCCTATAAAGCTTTCTGGTGACTGTCCTTCTTTAAAAGGCTTTCCAGAGGGTGACTATTTAAAGGGACTTACTCTTCACAAGAGTTAATCAAGTCTTTCAAATATCACTTTATATTTTTAGCAAAAAAAAGGCTCCGATTGGAGCCTTTTAATATTTCTTCTAAATTATTTAACAATTCTGTCACGCCAGGCACGAACATCATCAGCAAGATAATCATATTTCATCTCATCTACTGTGTACTGAGCGAACTCATAATCTGTTGTGTGAGTAAGACATTCAGTAGGACAAACTGTCGTACAAAGTCCACAGTAACAACAAAGAGCTGTATCAATTGTGTACTGAAGAAGGTCTAACTTGATTGGCGTTCCACCCTTAGTCTTAAGAGCAGGAGCTTCTTTATCTCTTCTTACTGCTGTAATGTAGATACAATCTACAGGACAAGCAGTTGCACACTGGTAACATGAAATACAGTTCTCAGCGTCATTAAAAAGTCTTGATCTAGAGTTAGCTGGTAACTCTTCACGAACTTCAGGGTACTCGATAGTAACTGGCTTAACTCCGTAAACATACTTAAAAGTAATTCCCAGACCTTTAGTTACTGAACGAATCGCAGTCCAAATATTTTTGAACCACTTACCAATTGTTAATTCGTCGTCGTATAAATTTGTGTTAACTTCCGTGCTTGAACTCATCTGTCCACCTCACCTAGTACAATATCAATACTTCCGATTGTTGCAACGAAATCGGCAATCATCTGCCCTTTTCCTAGCTCACCAAGCATTGAAGTGTGCGTAAAACATGAAGACTTAACTTTAAGTCTATATGGATTCTTTCCACCATCTGAAGTCAGATGGTAACCAAGTTCCCCTCTTGGGCACTCAGTTCTTACATAAATCTCACCTTCTGGTACCTTAATGATTTTTGGAACTTTACCAATAATTGGTCCTTCCTCAATTCCATCAAGTACCTGACGGATAATTTTTAATGATTCAAAAATTTCTAAAACTCTTACTTGATAACGGTCCCAACAGTCACCAACAGTTCCCATCTCACCTTTACCAACAACAGTATCAAAATCAAATTTGTCGTAAATACCATATGGCATTTTCTTTCTTAGATCCCAGTCAATTCCTGAACCTCTAAGAACTGGCCCCGTAGCACCATACTGATAGGCCATCTCCTCAGAGATAACACCAACATTCTTTGTTCTATCAATAAAGATAGCATTCATACCTACTAGGTCATGATACTTCTTTAAGCTCTCTTCCATTTTATCACAGAATTTAGCAATTCTTCTTAACTGCTCATCATTGATGTCATTCCAAACACCACCGATCCAAATGTAGTTATAAAGAAGTCTTGCACCAGATAACTCTTCAAAAAGTCTAAGAATTTCTTCTCTATCTTGGAACGCATATAAGAATGGAGTAAATGCTCCAAGGTCAATTGCATAAGTTCCAAAGAACATAAGGTGAGAAGCAACACGTTGAAGTTCTGAAACTAGAACTCTGATGTACTCTGCTCTTTCAGGAACTTCCGTTCCAAGCATTTTCTCAACAGCTAGAGAGTAACCCATTTCCATATTCATTGAAGCTAGGTAGTCCATTCTATCTACAAAAGGAATAATCCCTCTATAGTCTAAGTGCTCACAGTGCTTTTCCATACAACGGTGTAAATAACCTAAGTAAGGAGTCGCTTCTGCAACTATCTCAGAGTCTGTTTTAATCTCAACACGTAAAACACCGTGAGTGGCAGGGTGTTGAGGACCCATATTAACCGTCATAAGGTCAGTATGGAGTTTTTCTACATTGTTAGAGTTTTCCATTTCTATATATCCCTATTACTTTTCTTTATTACTTTCTAGGCCTTCCATCTTTCTCTTAAGAGCATCTGATAGCTCTGGAGAAACATTTCCATCCCATGAACCAGAAACGAATTTCGGGTTTGCTGCATCTAACTTTGCTTTTGAAAGAAAGTCGAAGTCATCTTGGTTAACTTTACTAGCTGGATTTACTTCCATACCTTGATAAACTTCTTGAACTACATAGTCCTTTCTTAATGGGAAACCTTCCCAATCCTCAGGACAAAGAATTCTTCTATGATCAGGGTGTCCAGTAAACTCAACACCAAGCATGTCATATGTTTCTCTTTCTAAAAAGTTAGCTGATTTCCAAACATCACAAACAGACTCTACTTTTACAGTTTCATCTTTTCCTGCTTTTGGAAGTTTAACTTTTAGAATCAATTCGATATTCTTAATGAATGAAGCGATAATGTAGTTAACTTCAATCCTATCTTCAAAGTCGACACCTGATACAACTTGGAGAACATTGAACTGATAATCAGAACTATCTCTAAGTGCAAAGCATACCGCCTTAACAGAGTCAGCATTAACAACAACTGATGCATGCCCTACTTCAACTTCTTTAGTTGTAGCATCACATCCAGCAACTTCTTTATTTAGAAACTCTACGATTTCCTTATGCATTCTTAACCCACTTGTTCCTTAGTAGTCTTTCGTTAGCAACTTTCTTTTGAAGAGTCATAAGACCTTCAATTAAAGCTTCTGGTCTTGGAGGACAACCTGGAACATAAACGTCAACAGGAATCACTTCATCAACACCTTTAAGAACATGGTATCCGTGCTTCCAGTATGGTCCACCTTTGTTAGCACATGATCCCATTGAGATTACATACTTTGGCTCGGCCATTTGTTGATAAAGAGTTTCGATACGAGGAGCCATCTTAAGAGTTACTGTTCCAGCAACAATCATAAGGTCAGCTCTTCTTGGTGTCGCCATAAAGGCACCACAACCAAATCTCTCTAAGTCGTACTTTGCAGCACCTGTCGCCATCATTTCGATCGCGCAACAAGCTAGACCAAATGTCATTGGCCACAAAGAGTTCTTTCTTCCCCAGTTGAAGAAGTCATCTAATTTCATTAAAACAACGCTATCTTGCATTGGTGCAATCCCTTGTATATTGAATTTAAAGTGCAGAATTAAGCTATATTTTTACCTATATAGGGGGTCTTAGTCAATTAAAGCCCTTGAAAAAGTGTGAATTTAAGTTGGTTTTTTTTTGTGCAAAGTAGCAAAATCAGTGCTGAAGCGCACTTAGTAGAATTCTTTGCAGCGCGCGTGAATGCGTTTCTTCATCTTTTTAAACGAAAGATATTCTGACGCAGGCAGACGTCCCTTCTGTAACCCAAAGTATGACAGTCTCTTCTTATCGTTGGAGCATACTTTGCCCATTATAGTAGTATACTCTTTTGCTACAGCATATGGATAGGGACTTCCCCATGCAGAAGAAATCAGATGACCCTGATCACGACTTAAGTATTTAAATTTTTCTAGTCTAAGTCTCGTCTTTTGAGACATCGAAATAAACTTATCAAAGAACTGCCCCATTTTATAAAACTCTGCCGTGGCCAATGTTCTTGAAAATTTTCCATTAGAGCCAAGAATCGACATACACTGTGAAGACAATTCGGCCTTACCAAAGATTTCCTTTCCTATACGACACTCAACCAGAAAAGCATCAACCTCACCGCCTTTTCCTTCAATTGTATCCTTTAAAAAGGATGAGATCGTAAATTGATTCTCATAAGGGTTAAATGGCGTTTTAAACGTATAGTGAGTTAATTCGTGAACTAAGTCTAGGACAGCATTCTTTGTGTTGTGAGAGCGATCTAAGAAGACCACGCTCTTTGCTTGATAACTAACCTGAAATGGGTCAACAGACGAGAACTTTCTAATCAGTGTTGTATCAGTTAGAGAAACATCTCCAGCAGACACTACTTCTAAAAGACTCTTATCTTCTTTACGAGCTTTGATTCTAGCACGGGCCAAAAGCTTAACCCCTTTATCAGAAGTTTCAATTATTTTGAA
The DNA here is from genome assembly GCA_001874305.1 of Bacteriovorax sp. MedPE-SWde. GTDB lineage: Bacteria > Bdellovibrionota > Bacteriovoracia > Bacteriovoracales > Bacteriovoracaceae > Halobacteriovorax_A. Next base: position 455,750 of record MPCU01000002.1, read on the forward strand.
TAGCTGTTGAATAGATGATTTCTCATTTGATTCCAAGTGTTGCCACGAGTTATTTCTTCGCCAGTTTTCCTTTGTTTCTATCTGCCCACCTCTATTCGCCCAATCGCTAGAATAGGTTTGTAGTGAAAATGAAAATAGAATACTCAAGTAAAGAAAGCTCTTCATCGCTAATCTATTCGACGCTTAGAGACAAAGCTTGAAGTAATATTGTCCGACTAATTTTGATAGGAAATAGTTATCTGCCTATAACACATAGCTATTTGCTAGGTGATATTTATCAGCTTATACTCATGTCATAAATTCATTCATACAAGGAGAATTATATGGAACACAAGTTACCAGAACTGCCATGGGCAAAAGACGCATTAGCACCACACATTTCAGCTGAAACAATTGAGTTTCATTACGGTAAGCACCACAATGCATACGTAACAAAGCTTAACGCTGGAATCAAAGGAACTGAGTTCGCTGATATGTCTCTAGAAGATATCATCATGAAAGCTGAAGGTGGCCTATTCAATAACGCTGCTCAAGTTTGGAACCACACTTTTTACTGGAATTGTTTAGCACCAAATGCTGGTGGGGAAGCGACAGGTGCTGTTGCAGACGCTATCAATGCAAAATGGGGATCATTTGATAAATTCAAAGATGCAATGACAAACTCTGCTGCAACTAACTTTGGTTCAGGTTGGACTTGGTTAGTAAAAAACTCTGCAGGTGAATTAGAGATCGTTAACACTGACGATGCTGGTTCTCCAATGACAGACGGAAAAACAGCTCTACTTACTGTAGACGTTTGGGAACACGCTTACTATGTTGACTACAGAAATGCTCGTCCAAGTTACCTGGAAGCATTTTGGAAACTAGTTAACTGGGAATTTGTTAACTCAAATATGTAATCCAAAAAAATCAAAAAAATTTGGGGGCTTCGGCCCCTTTCTTCGTTTCAAAGTTCTTCTAACCTACTAAGAATTCGTTAATTTTATAAATCTTCTCAAGTTTCCATTGCCCGTGGACGATAAGCTAAAGGCAATAGGAGCAGTTATGAAATTTTTAACATTAGTAATTACAGTAGCAATATCAGTTTCTTCAATGACAGCAATGTCAAATGAAGACAAGACCTCTGCGAAAGCACATATGAATCGCTTATCAGTATATGAGTCTAATATTCGTAAAGTTAAATCTGAACTGCACCTAAGAAATAAGCAAGTTGAAACTTCAACAAAACAAATCAAGCAATTGAATAATATGTACTCTGGCCTCATGTCTCAATATAGACAACTTGCGAATCAAGTACAGTATCTTAAATATCAAAACGATCAGCTGATTGGTGCTTTAAAGAAAGCAGATTCCTATACGCCAGAACTAGCAAAGAAAGTAAAGAAATACGAAGGAAGAATGCCTGCTAGCGTACAACCTAAAAAGTAACAAAGTTATACATTAGAGAAAAGTCGATTCCAAATAGTCCAAAATCAATGTCTCCCTTATAGTAGACTAGGTCAACTCGTGAAATTACATTAGGATAAATTTCACCTTTAAGACCTCCACCGACATGCCAATTAACATAGCTCTTATCTAAGAGACCACTAAGCTGGTTGCTTGAGTTTTTTGAATTTGCTCGAACTAGTACGTTTTGTCCGTTAACACCCATAATTAAGTCTAATATAGGATGAACTTCAATTCTAAAACTCATACCTGTTACGACATTATCAATTTCCATTTCATAACTAACTCCACCTTTTTCAGTATCTCTTTTTAAGGCGAACTTTCTAAGAAACAACTCCATTGAGAGTCTTCCATACTTCATACCCGTCATAAAACCAGGGGCCCAGTCCGTTGCACCATTATAGAAATCGCTCTCCGCTATGACTCCCCCAAAAGAATATGAAGGACCAGCATAGATAGAAAATGCATTGGCCTTACTTGGTATAAAAGTTAGGGAGAAAAATATAAGAGCTAAGGATAAAGTCTTTTTGAATGCCATTTTCCATTATCCTTTATAAATTGAAATCTATCGTTAAGCCTGTGATCCCCGTAGAGAAAGAAAGTAATTTCATATGGGTCAACAAGATAGCCTCCCCATTTCTCAGGATAAGGAACACCCTCTTCTTTGAACTTATCTCTCGCAATAGCAAATTCATTTTCTAATATTTCTCGACTATCCACTGGTGAGCTTTGGTCTGAAATATAACTCGCAACCTGACTTTCAAAACCACGAGACTTAAAATAATCCATCGAAGTTTGCTTCGACGCCTTTGTCGCAGCTCCTCTTATTCGAACCTGCTTACCAAGTTTATTCCAAAAGAATGTCATTGAAACTTTATCATTAGCTTCAATTTCAGAACCTTTTACAGAGTCATAATTAGTAAAGAAGAGTAACTTTTTATCGACAACGCTCTTTAGAAGTAGTGTTCTAGCATTGACTCCACCATCTGCTGCCAAAGTAGAAAGAGTGAAGTAAGAGCCGTTATCCTCTACTTCAAGCGCTTCTTTAAACCATGAAGCGAACTCATCAACAGGGTTATCATTTTTTAAATAATTATTATAGTCAGTCATAGTATTAGATTGCCATAGTCTTTACTGCCTGCCAAGAAAGAGAATTATCACTTTTCAACAATTAATCTCATATCTCTTGAAGGGTCATGTAGCTCTTTATTAATTAAGAGAACTTGCTTATATACTTCAGATAACTTGAGACTACCAAGTTCGTAACGAATACCCTTAATGTCCTTACCTAGTACCTCGAGTTTTAAAAAGAGATCACTCTCCCAACGATCTTGTGGGATCAATGACATAAGCAGTTTTAAACCATATCTCTTAAACATGAGACGATCAGGCATATCAATGAGTTTAGACACCCTCTCTCTCGCACTAAACTTAGGATTCGTTAATAAGTTATGAATCTTCTTTGACATTGACCTTACCGAGCTACGCTCCAACATAAACGTATTTCTTAATCTTTGCCCTGTTCTTGAAACAAACCTTCCAAGGAAAGTCTTCTTAACAACTTGCCTTTCTTGTACAAGCTTTAACAAAGTAGACCTTACTTCCTTAAGTGTAATATTTCTTAAGTGATCAAAAGCATTCTCTTTAAAAAGTACTTGTATCTTTATTTTAGTATTTTCCTTACTTCCCTTTTTTCGAAGTTCTGCAAAACTAATACCTCTTGTAATTGGTCGGGGAAGTGTGTCGCGAATAAGCTGCTCCATTTTCTTCCACTCACTAGTGTTTAGAAATTTATCATCTCTCCAAAAAGACATTCCAACATCAGAATATTTCTTTCCTACATCATCTTTATCAAGTGAAACAAGACCGTGATAACTAGTCTCAAATTCATCTTTTCTCTTAATTGTTCCGACTCTCATTTCTTCTTCATAGAAACTGACTCTATTTGGAAAGAAGTATCTATGAAGTTCTCCATCTCTTCCTTCTACAGTTATTTTATTCTTATAGTAGGCACTGCCTTTTCTTATCTTACTTATGAGAAGGCCTATTTTAATTCCATTTTTCTTGAATCTATACTTATTAAAACCTTTGAAATTTCTCTCAACCCCATTCCCATTTTTTGATAGCTCTTCTGCAAGAGAGAAGTCTGAAATTAGTTTATTCTCAAAGAACTCTATTCCACTGTACTTTCCTATCATGTCTTTAAAGTTAATTTTGTAAGATGGTCTTAAGATCGCATCGTATGCTTCCCTTGAGTCTTTATTTGTAAGGTCGAATACATAATCTACGATATACTGCTCCCCCATTCCATATTCACCATAAACACTTAGCAAGTTATGAAATACGAGACCTTTTAACTTATCATCAACAATTCCAACCCCAGTGATATTTATGTCAGATTTAGTACCGACCGAAGCTCTTGCACTATTATAAGTATTAGCTACAAGTTTCAAGCGAACATGCTTTTCATCTACACGATAAATATTTATTGTGAACTTACCTCTTAAAAGCATTCCCACAAGGCCTTCAACTTTAATCGGTCCTGTTCCACTTGCGGCTTTAGCACCTAAACTTAGAGACATCGTAGACGGATAACTAACATAGTCTCCGATATTCAATCTCTCCATTGTAGTCTTGGCATCTACAGGGAGCTTATTAAAACTGTAAGGCATGGCCTTAATGGCCTTGAGTTGAGAATCAAAGTTACGAATAAAGTAGAGATCACTACCTTTACTGATTTCTGAATAAACTGGGCTTACCTTATCGATTATGTCCCCTGGTCTTAAATTAACATTAAATGACCAGCGATCCACTCTGAGATATTTATCAGGAATAAATGAGGGCTCAACCTCGTACTTATAAAAGATATTTGTTCCTACACCTCTAGTAATATCAGAATCGATAAGGTCGACATCAAAAGAAATATCTAGGTTGGCAACTTCTGTAACAATACGTTCTTTGATATTCGCCCATGAGAATAGTGATTTAATGGACGCGTGTGAACTGTAGCTCGTCAAAATGAGAGCTAAAACTATATAATTCTTAAACATTTAATACTTCCGTGTTGTGTGTCGTCTACATTTCATCTATAAAATGCCTATAAAATTTACAAATCTTTTAGTAATAATTCAAACATTCTTAGTAATTAGTTAAATTAAATGATGCTTAAAACCATAATCCTCGTACTACTCAGTGCACAAATTTATGCAAATGTATGGAATTCTACTAGAAAGTGGAACGAATCGGATATTATTGGTTTTAAGAACTGGGTTTCGACTTCATTAGAAAGAGATATTTTTTCCAGTAAAGATAGTCCATATTATGGAATAAAGACTGATTGTGCTGATGCCATATTTGCATATATGGCAATATACAGTCTTGAGAACGATCTCTACTTTCAACTTAAGCTAGATCACAATAATTTCATCGACAATAATTCAAAGAGATTCGATAAGTATCCTGAGAGTGAAAGACTTAAGAAGCTTATTCACCACATAGGTTCAAGCGCCGGTACATACTCCCTGGCCTATTTTAATAGTTACCCGATTTCTATCGACGATATCTCTGCTGGAGATATTTACGTTACGGAGTGGAGAAAGAATGGTGCCTTAAATAGGCATGCTTATATGATTAAAAAGTTCTTACCTACAGGGCACTTTGAACTCTACTCTTCAACAACGCCTGTAAAGGTAAGAAAGCTTGCTCTTAGAAAGGGTATGCCTCTACACCTTTTTGAATCCTCTCCCTGGGGTTTTAAAAGATTAGCTCCTCACTACTTAATTAATAAAGACCTCATTGATATAAGTCGTAATCAATACGCAGCAAAGAAATCATGGGGAAAGAACTTTATGTCAAAACTATCCAAGAGGATTGCGACAGAAAAAGATTCAATTAACTTAAACCTCAAAAGAAGACTTTCAAATATTTGCGACATGCTGACGGGTCGAGAAAGTGAAGTCCAAGAAGCCGTTCAATACAAAGAAGAGATATCTCGTTGTATGAACTCTAAAGAGTACTATGAATACTCAACACCATCACGAGACAATAGCATACAATCCGCAATGACAGGTCTCCTTGTCGGCTGGAAGAAGATTAGAAAGTCATCACTAGATCAGGTTGATAAAAATATAACTTCAGCTCTTGAATATTTTTTAGGAAAGAGCAAAGATCAAGATGCACGTGAAGACTTATTTAATATCTGCCCTCTAGTAATTGAAGAGTCGAGTTTTACTATGCGAGATTTTTTCATGCTAAAGAGAAGTTCAAAAATATCTTCAAATCCAAATGATCCCTACAGAATGAGATGGGGACTCAATGGAAACAAATCAAGCTGTCCTAAATACTAATTGATTTTAACATCTACAGGACGCCAACCACTTAAATTAACATATGGGATCTGGGCTAGATTTTCAGGCTGAATATTTAATTCGCTTAAAAGCTCTATTAGCTTTCTAATATAAAGAAGTTGTCCGTTTGATTTCTTATACATTCCATAAATTGGAAAGTTAAAATCTTTTGCAACTTCAACTCTCTTAAGACCTGTAGGTTTATAGTTTTTAAAAGAAGGAAGGAAGGTAATAATCTCACCATCCCTACAAAGAGAAAGTAGCAACTCTGAGTGCTCAGAAAAGAACTGCTCTTTTGGAAAATATGAGAGATCTAAGAAATGGGCCTTTATACTCTCTTCAATATCTTCGGTTGTACCAAATCGACCAAGAGGAATTCGCTTTAATAATTCTCTCTTGTCCTTATACTTTTCATAGAGCTCGTCAGAGCAATAGAAATCATAACTAAGCTCACCAATTTTTACTTTATCAAAGCGTGTATCAATAAGATCCGATGAAGTAATCATCCAATCCACAACATCATGTTCTAAAAAGTATATAGACTGAGAAAGGTTCTTCGATCTCTTAGTTTCGACAAGGCCAAAAGCAGAGTAGTTCTTCCAGTATTTCTTTATGAAGTTATCAATGGTTCTATTTTCAAGGTGAGTCTCTATAGAGACCCTAACAGAATAACCGGCCTCATCGTTAAAACTAAGCGAATCAACTAATCTCTTTCCCTTAGCGAACATTTCTTTTGCATAGGTAAAAACGCGTTCACCTTCAGAAGTTAAAATCAACTCTCGTCCCTTGCGAGAGAAAAGCTCAAGACCGTGCGCCTCTTCCAACTTCTTAACCTGCTCACTCACGGTAGAGGAAGCTAGCCCCATACTGCGCGACGCTTCTTTTAATGAGTTATTTTTGGCCACTTCATAAAAGCAGTAGAGATGATTCCAGTTCATAAGACTTTTTAGTTCGGTTTTCCCGAATTTACAAATATTACTCTTAATAAATCTTGATTAAATAGATAACATATTTTTGTTTAAAACAGGATGATATATATGAACACGGAAAATCAAACGTTTACAGCGATTAAGCAAAAAGCGGAACAAAGAATTAACCTTAGAAATAGCACGACGCTACGCCTCATTAGTTCTTCAGACCTTTCTGAGAGTAGTTTTGACAACTCAAATATGGATAGACTCCATATCAAGGACTCGAACCTTTCTAGTGCAGACTTTAGAAAATGCAATATGAAAGACGCTCAATTTCAGTTTTCTAACTTTGATCAAGCCAACTTTGAGTGGTCAAATCTTGGAAATAATCAGTTTCACAGAACAAACCTAAAAGATGCAAATCTTGAGTTTACTAATCTTTCAGAGTCAAACTTTACTGAATGTACTCTTAATAGAACAAACTTTAGATGGGCCGGTTTAAAAGGAGCAAGGTTTATCTCTTGTAACCTAAGTGAAGCAGACTTTTCAAACACAGATATTTCAACTGCAAAGTTTGAAAACTGTAATCTTAAAGGTGCAAAATTCAACATCAATACTAAGCTGCCATTTCTTAAAGAAAAAGCAATTGGTTTTGGAATGAATTTTATCGGAATTCAATAAAGAGAATAAAGTACAGGCGAGTTTCTAATAACTCGCCTTTTCAACTATTCCCTTAAACTGCAGATAGATTCTCTCACTGTGGCCTGAAGCAAACCCCCTACTTTTAAGCTTATCTAATAACCTATACATTGAATCTTTTGAATGACCCTCATGATAGAGATGATCTGCTATATGAAGAGAAGCAATAAATATTAAGCTAAGACCAAAAATATTAGATTCACTAACTCCACGAGGAAAACCCTCTCCGTTTGGAAGTTCATGATGCTCTCTAATTATTGTCAATACATCACTTGGAACTTTATCTGAATTTGAAAGCATTTTAGAGCATTCAGTTGCATGCTCCTTTACAAGTTTCTTTGATATAGAATCGAGAGCAGAGTATTCGTCTCCACCAATATTATAAATTTTGCAAACCTCAGAGTTAGGCAAGAGAATATCATGTAAAATTGCCGCATAGAGAAGTTTATTAATGATTGAGTCCTGTCCCATTCCCAACTTCGTTGCAAGAAGGTACGAGATATGAGCAGCAGTCATAGAATGAGAGATAAAGTATCCCCTTCCCTTTAAGAAGACTTGAATATGATCTTTTAAACTTTTTTCACTGTCTAAGATATCTATGCATGTTTCAATTGTTGTATTAATCAAAAGAAGCTGATCACTGGTAAGGCCCAACTGTATAAGACTATCTTGCATTATTTCTAAGCTATCTCCACAAATATCAATGTGTGAAATCTTAGCAGGAGTACCAAGTAGCTTATTATTGTGATTGATAATAATACTATCCATAAAAGGTAGGAAAGACTCCCTTAACATATAAAAGCGATCGTTCCCTTTTTCTTGGTACTTCATTATCTCATCGAGTGAATCCTCTTCTGCGTTTTTAATCTTGATATATTTTTCTTCGCTAAGTTTTATAAAGACATCTTCTGACTTACATCCGTATTTAAGTAAAAGATTAATGCTCACATGACAATACTTAGAATTATTCTCAGAGATATCGCTTCCTTCAAAAACATTATTAATTGTCGTAATTAATTCTTCGAAATCTACTGGTTTATGTATATACGCATTTTTCTCATTAACTTCATAGAAACTAGATATATCTTCATAGTCTTCAAGATAACCACCACTCACAAAAACAAAAGGGATATTTCCGTTACTTCTATTGTGATCGAAAACAGTAGCACCGTTTCCATCAGGCATATTATAGTCAGACAAAATAAGGTCGATATCACTTGTAGATTCAAGAATTGAAACTGCTTGGTTTCCAGTTTCTGCAGTGACAACCTCACAAGAAACTTCAGACTCAATCAGCGTTGTTAGTATATCGATGATCTCAACTTCATCATCAACTATTAGAATTTTCATATTTTTAGCTTTCCCATCAAATACCCTATCGACAATTTTCACATATATCTCATCATATTAAAGTTAAGAAATATTAATTTTTCATATATTTATATTATATATCAATACCTTACCTATGCTTTAGAAAATATAGTCCAATAAGGTGGCATCACGTTTGCAATAAATACTATTAACTTAGTTTTAATGAACTTCCTCACTGGCTTAACTGTCTAAGTAAGGATAATTGTCTAATTTTTAGACACAAAGGTGTTCAATATGTACAAGAAATTTGTAAAACCATCGCAAGGCCAACTTCTAGAGTTACTCAATCTTGATAGAGTCTATTTAAGCGGCCATCAGAATTATATCTATGATCAAGATCAGATTAAGATCTTAGATATGACAGGTAGTTATGGTGCAAATAATCTTGGCCACGGTAATGAGATAAGAAACAAGGCAGCTAATTACCTTATGGAGAACAGTCTTTCTTTTACTCAAGGTGCAATAAGAAAGGAAAGTGCGGAACTTGCCGAAATTATAAATTCAGAATTAAATAGTGAAGGTCATAACGGAGAATGGATAACTCAGTTCTCAAACACAGGAACAGAAGCAGTAGAAGTATCTATAAAAATAGCAAAGAAGCACTATCAAGAAAAAGTATCAAAACTTAGGTTAGAGCTGAACGAACAATTTAATAAAGCTTATAAAGTAATAAATGATAAGAATGACTCTCTAGAGAAACTTGCTAATGTAAAAGCAGAAAATGAAAAGATTCTTTCTCAGTCACCAAAAAGTGTCGCCATTGAAAATAGTTTTCACGGTAAAACGAGTGCATCACTTCAACTTACTTATAACGAGTCATTAAAAGACGGAATTCTCTGTGATTTAGAAAAGTCCTCAACTATATATGTTAAAAGAAATAATAAAGTAGATCTTGTTCTCAAAGTTGAATCAGCAAAGACATATATTAATATGCCACAGATAACTAACGGGAATGTAGAGTTTAAGAAAGTTGCATTCTACCCTATTTCAGCCTTTATACTAGAACCAATCCAAGGCGAAGCTGGTATTTTTGAATTAGAAAAGGAATTTCTAGCAATCATTCAAGAAAACTCAAAGAGAATCGACTCACTATTAATATTTGATGAAATACAATCAGGTGTATATAGAACAGGAAAACTAGCAAGTTCGACTCATGCATCTATTACCCCTGACATTTTCACTTTTGCTAAAGGGCTTAGTGCAGGTTTTGCAAAGATCGCAACAACTGTAATAAACTCAAATATATTTCCAGAAGGATTTGACAATATTCAATCGTCGACATTTGCTGAAGATGACATGTCTTCATTTGTAGCAAAAGAAGTATTAAAAGAATGTAAAATTGCATACGAGCAAAACAATACTAATATCGAAGAACTTAAATCTCAACTTAATGAATTAGTACTAAAGTACCCTACAGTATTTTCACAAGTAAGAGGAAAAGGACTAATGCTAGCAATTGAGATTGCTCAAGAATTAAGAACAAAGTTTTACGAATTCAAGTATTTTGCCGACTGTAATATGTTAGGACATTTACTTTCAAGCGCACTATTAAATAATGAACAAATAAGAATTGCACCTACTCTATCTAATCAATCAACACTAAGAGTACAACCTTCACTTAGAGTAAATTCATGGGAAATAAGTAAACTAGTCCAAGGCCTAGAAAATATGGCAAAGCATATATTACTAGAGAGCTCAGAATATTTCTTCGCTCATATTCTAGGTGAAATTGAAGTTGGAAGTTTTGGAAAAATAGAATCTCCAGTTGCGAAACAAATAACGGCAGAATATAAAGATGCTGCAGTATTTCTAAACCACCCAATTGAAAATAACGATGTAAGAAAAATACTACCTGTACTTGAACACACACCAGATGAAGTACTTGAAGAAATAATGATGCAAACTTTTAATCTTCAAAGTTTCTCACCATATTTTGCGGAGAGAGTTGAAGGTGAGAATAGTCGAGAAATCGATATTGTTATGCTATCGATCCCATTAACTTCTAAAATATTATTTAAAAAGTTTAGATCAAAACAAAGACATAAAGTAGTCTTAAAAATTCAAGAAGGAATAGACAAGGCCAAAGCTCTAGGAGCTTCAACTGTTGGTCTTGGTCAATTCACATCAATAGTTTCTAAGAATGGAATGTACCTGGATAATAAAGGTCTTAATTTAACTACAGGAAATAGTTTCACTGCAAAGCTTGCATACGAAGCAGGATTAAATGCACAGGAGACTAATCAAAAAGTAATTGGTCTTGTTGGATATGGTGGCAATATCATCAGTACTATTGCTCAAATGGCACTAGCGGACGCTGAAAAGGTTGTTCTATTTCACAGAGGAAAAGACCTCTACGGAAATAAGATAAGAAATTCATTTGAGGAATTAATCAAGTATGTAATTAGAGCAAAAGTCAGCTCCCCCCTAATTGATAAAATAAGAAAAAGAGTAATGGACAGCATAGGAAATATATCTGAGTCATTAGAGAGTTTTTCAGATTTAATTGAGATCTCAAATGATCTCCAAGATCTCTCAAAGTGTGATGTAATATACACGGGAACGAACTCTACACGTCCTATTATAACCGAGGATCTATTAAAGAAGAATACAACTATAATTGATCTTGCTGTCCCTGGTGATATTGATCCAAAATTGATAAAAGAGTCTTCGATTAAAGTTATCAAAGGCGGTATTGCAAGGTTCCCAACAAATAACGATAGAGATATTAAAATAAATATCCCATCATTTCCACTTAAAACAAATGAGTCGTTCGCTTGCATGGCCGAAACATTCTCAATTGGTTTATCTTCTAAAAAAGGTAAACTTAATATAGGTCCAATAAGTATCGACGACATTTATGAGATTAGTGAAGTTGCACAAGATGCAGGATTCAAACTTGCAGGAACAAAAACCGAAAGCTCATTCTAAAAAGGATAAAAAAATGGCAAAAAGAATATATATTTATCTATCAGAAATGTTTCCTCCTCTACACTTTATAGGAACGTATTTATTTACAATTATTATAGCTGCCGCTGTGTGTTCAATCCAAGGTAGCCCTGACTTTATAAAAAACCCGTATGTACATATGGCCGCATTTTCAGTTGTTCTTATGTCACTAATGGTAAGAATAATGGATGAATTCAAAGACTATGAAGACGATCTGGTTAATTTTCCAGATAGGCCTCTACCAAGTGGAAGGGTAAGAAAACAAGATTTAAAAGTTCTACAAACAATAGTTATATCTACTATTCTACTTTTATCAATTTATAGAGTAGATGTATTTATAGCAACTCTATGTGTGCTCGCATATGGACTATTAATGTATAAGTGGTTCTTCATAGAAGAGAAAATGAGAAAAAGTCTACCACTTGCATTTCTATCACATAACCCAGTCATTCTAGTTAAGTTTGGATTTATCTGTACCGTACTTAATTCCCAAGGATATGTAGATTCCATGACCAGCACGCTTATTGGTCTACCACTAATGTTAACAATGACAAATTGGGAACTATCAAGAAAATTAAGATCTCCTGAAGATGAAACTGACTATACGACATATTCAAAAATATGGGGACCTAAGAATGCAGCGAAAGCGTCACTATTCATACAGTCTCTCGTTTTTGCAGGTGTAACTTCTTTCCTTGTGGCTTATGGTCACTCGAAAGTTATCATCGGCCTTTATACTGTAGTAGCTGGATACTATGCTTCAATCTATATACGATTTATTCAAACACTTAAACATACAAGAACATTTAAGATTCATGCTGAGAATCTTGCTCTTGCAACTCAATTAACAGTTCTTATATCTTCTATTGTGAAGCTCTCCTAGTGATTGATTATAACTCTTCAAATATTTCAGGTGGAAAAGGCGCTTCTCTAGTAAAATTAAAGAACGCAGGTTTTAATGTACCAAGTTTTACTATAGTCAATAGTATGGACTATAAGTATTGGAAGAAAGAAGGCACACTACCACAAGAAGCTATTAAACGAATTGATTCTTTTCTAAATTCATCAAAAGGTAATTTCTTTGCTGTTAGAAGTAGTGCGACTCAAGAAGATGGAGAGCATAGCTCATACGCAGGAGTATTAGAAACTTTTCTTTATGTAACAAGAGAATCCATTCTGGAAAATATAGAAAACTGCTTTCATAGTTTTAGTAATGAAAGACTTAAGGCATATGAAAAATCGTCAAATCAATCTAACAAAAATGCAGCAATGGCCGTTGTAATACAAGAAATGATTGAGTCTGAAGTAAGTGGAGTACTGTTTACACGATCACCTGACTTTGATAACTCTCTTGTATATATCGAGTCAGGCCTTGGATTAGGAGAAGGTGTTGTATCAGGTCTAGTCGAAGTAGACAGGTACTATACTTCACGCTTCAATGAAGTAATTAAAAGTGATGTAAATAATAAGGATGAAGCTCTTATTTACTCTGCTACAAATAAGAGAATTGAAAAAGTCATAACACCAGAGCAAAAGAGTATACAAAGTTCTTTAAATGAAACACAGCTTCAAGAATTAACAAATGCTGCACTCTCAATAGAAAACTTCTACAATCATCCATGTGACATTGAGTGGACATATTCAAATAATGAACTATTTATACTTCAGTCGCGTCCAATTACTCAAAAGTTAAAACCTCTTGAATTATATATTGATACAAACCTATCAGAAAGTTACCCCGGACATACAACACCAATTACTGGTGACTATGTAAATGAGGCATATTCAAGAACACATCTAGAACTTGCACAACTAATAGGCCTTGATGGGCAACGAAGAAAAGAGTTAATGCCCTATTTAGATACAATGACAAATTATGTTGATGGTCATATGTATTATCGTTTAGAGAGTTACTATAATATCCTTCTTTCAATTCCGGGTGGAAAACAAAACTTACAGAACTGGCATAGAATGATTGGTGGTGAAGTAGATCACATAAATATAAAGACTACAGTATCACCTGCTGATACAAAAGATGCCATTTCATACTATAAGTTTCTAGGCACAATTATATTTAAACATTCAAAGATTTTTCAAAGCTTCGTTGTGAATGCTAATCAGAAGAAAAAAGATTTATACAACTCACTAGATAAGTGTAAATCTATATCAGATAAGATCTCCTTACTTAAGTACGCTCTCAAAAGTATTGAAGGTTTTTCTCTTACGGCCTTTAACGATGTTCTTACAATGAAGGGACTTAATCAAGTCTGTAGAATTCTTGACAAGTATGAGATTGATCATTCTATTATTCCAACTTTATTAAAAACGGAATCAGGAGTAGAGTCACTTAATCCTCTGAATCATCTTATAAGCTTATCTGAAACAATTAAAGATCAAGAATTTTACGATATATTTAAAGGTCTTTGTGAAAGCACGAAGAATATCTCAATTTTTAAACGTTACGATAAAATACTAGAAGTACTTACAGAACAGGGTTATGAAGATACAGCCCAGGCCATTTCAAAATTCATTGATAAATATGGAAATAGATCTTTTGAAGAGTTAAAACTAGAATCTCTAACAATCAAACAATCCCCAGAGCTTTTACTTAGCTTATTAAAGCTACACGAAACTTCATCGAGTAAGAATGAAGTGAGTGTAAACGAGGAAGATAATACTGAAAGTCTTGATAGTATAGGATTTATAGATCGAAAAATTTTGAATCTTGTCGTGTCTAAAACAAGAAAGTATATAGCAACAAGAGAAGAATGTCGTCTCATTAGAGGTGAAATGTATGGTTGGTTTAGGGAATGCTTTTTATCAATATTTGAAGAGCTTCGTTTACATAAAGACTTAAGTCATATCCCAACTTTAGACTTCTTTTACTTACACCTCAATAGTCTCTATGAAATTCAAAGAGGCGAAATAGAGATTGCAGAAATCGAAGAAATCATTATAAAGAATAAGAAAAAGTATCTTCCAGTTAATTCATATCCTGAATTTCTCTATAAAGAAGACTTAGAGAATGGTTCATATATTGGTAAAGTCGAAGAAGATAGTACGATAACACTAGGAGAAGTCGAAGTACGTGGACTTAGTGCCTCCAAGGGAAATATTGTAGGTAAAGTACTTGTTCTTAATAACCCTATTGAAGCTCTACACAGAAATGACTTACACGAATGTATATTAGTCACAAAGAATACAGACCCTGCTTGGATCTATATTATGACAAAGTGCAAGGGTTTGATCTCAGAGAAAGGAAGCCTACTTAGTCACACAGCAATTATCGGAAGAGAGTTAAATGTTCCGACAGTAGTTGGAGTAAAGAATATTACCCAATTGCTAAAAAACACGAAGCAAATTAACCTAGATGCAGACAAAGGTGTTATTAATATTATTGAATAGTTGAGGATTATAAATGCAAATTGAAATGTTTGATCTAGACTCTGCGTACCTTCATAAGTTCATTGCATTACAGGATAAATACTTTACTCAAGAAAATTTTATTCCATCTTTCAAAGAATCCCTTTACGCTACATTAAATACCTCAAATCCATTCTTTCATAATGCTAAATATAGCTTAATCTTAGTGCTAAATGATGAAATGCCAATAGCAAGAGCACTAGTCACGATAGATCCACGACGAGTTAATGAAGAAAGCTCCGTAGTAGGAAATATTGGATACTTTGAATGTCCAAATGATAAAAGTATCTCAAAATTATTAATGGATACTGCTATAGACTGGCTTAAGCAAAACGGTGCAACAAGTGTTCATGGTCCAATGGATCTCCATATTTATAATAATTATAGATTTATGACTGAAGGATTTGATACAAGTCCCTTTCTTGCAGAGCCTAGAAACCCTTCATACTACCCTAGTCTATTCGAAAACTACGGATTCGAAGAAGATAATTATTGGAGGAGTTGGGAAATTGAAGAAGACGAACTATCTAAGTTTTATGATTTTCTCAATATGATCGTAACGAGAAGAAAGAATATTCACGGAATTGAGCTTTCTCCAATTGACATAGAAAATATAGAAGATGCATTAAGTGAGTTATATGAGACTGCGCTAGATATATTTTCTCAAAACTATAGTTACTCGAAAATATCTAAAGAAGAATTTGTTGCTATTTTTTCAAAGCTTAAAAACTTTCTTGCCCCTAACTCATTTCAAATAGCGAAAGACAGCACAGGTAAGATTGTCGGGTTCATGTATGGGCATATCGATTTTGCAGAAGGGTTTAAAAAAGCAAATGGAGACTATAGTAAATTAATAGAAAATATGGCATATAAACCTCAGAGGTATATCTATCATACATTTGGCGTCATCAAAGAGATGAGGTTCTCTGACATGACAGGAAGACTAACACACTCTCAGATTGGAGAATTTAAAAATATATTTCCCCAATCAATTGCTGCATTGACTACTTCACAGAAGTCTATTGTTGAAAGAATAAAAGAACCTAATCGTTACTATAAGATGTATAAACTTGAGTTATAAATGAATGAAAAAGAAAAAATTGGAAAATATGCTGCACTCCTCTCTATTATTGAGATCGGTCTTGGTAGTTTTCTACATTCTTTAAAAATCCCATTTTCTGGACATTTTCTTTCTTTAAATCAGGGTTTTATCCTAACAAAGGCGTCTTTAGAAATTGAGGATAAAAATACGCCAGCACTTATTAGTACGACCTCGGCCCTATTAAAATCATTATCACCAGCAGGAAAGAAGCTAACACCTATGTTGGCCATCTCAATGCAAGGACAGTTATTTAATATTGGTACCAGACTATTTGGAAGGAATATTTTTGGGCACTCTATCGCAATAGTCTTATTGGCATTATGGAGTTTCGTACAGCCTATTTGCATATATTTCATATTATTCGGTAAAGACTTTCTCTATATGATTCAATATTTCATTAGAAAGTTAAATCGTGTATTTCCAGTAACAGAGGAAAACTTATTAGTAATTCTCTTATGTATTATTGCTCTTAAGCTCACTCTTGGAGTATTCGTAGTTTTGTTGGCCTATAAATATAAGGGGCAAGATATCGAAACTTACAAGAACTGGGCGAAGAAACAAAAAAGAAAAAGTAAGGCAAAATCTGAAAGAAGTCCACTTATGGCCGCGTTTTCAGACCTTTTAAACCCAATGTTTATAATATCATTGATCTTAACAGGTATTTTCTACTTCTATTCAAAGTCAGATAAATCTATCGTTATCTGGGGACTAATGAGGCCTCTTGCTCTTGGATATATTATATTTCTAGTAATAAGAATTTTTCCAATAGAGAAATTTGCCACAAAGCTCAAGCAAGGCAAATATAAAGAAGTACTTGAAGAGACACTTAAGAATTTAAAGGAATAAGGGTTTACTTATCCCTATGTCTCAATAGCTGTGCTGCAATACTAATAGCAATCTCGCCAGGATGATTACTCCCAATCTTCTCCCCTATAGGACAAATAAAAGAGTTAATCTTATCTTCATTAAGGCCAAGCTCTTTTAACTCGGCCTCCATTCGATTTCTCTTTGATTGACTGCCAATCACGGCCAAATAAGGAAACGATCTCTCATTTAAGGCCTTGTGCAATATAGGTACATCATAAGCGTGGCCCATAGTCATTAGGGCCACATATGAGTTATCACTAATATTCACTAAAGCTTCACTCATCTCTTTTGCATGTATTTTAGTGAGATTTTTATTATCTTTAATTTTATCTAGCCACTCTATTCTATTATCAATAACAGTAAGGTCACAATCGAGTCTTAATAATAGCTGAGTAAGTTCTTGCGAAATATGGCCAGCACCAAAAACAACAATACTCCAAAGAGGTTTAGGACGCATAACTTCAAAGAAGAAGCTAACTTCACCTCCACAAGTCATTCCGATATCTTTTTGTAAATTCCATGTATGTGAAATTGCCGAAACTTTATCATCTGCTAACAATTTCTTTGAATAGTTTATACAGTGGGCCTCAACTTTTCCCCCACCAACAGTTCCAAAGTCTAGCCCGTCAGATGTTGCAATCATTTTTGCACCAATATCTTGTGGAGCACTTCCTCTAAGGCCTGTAATAGAAACCGTTACAAAAGACTTACCCATCTCTTCAAGTTCTATTGAACGGTCAAAGTAAGATCTATTAATTTCCACTTTTTAATCCTGTAAGTTCATTTAAAATCACTTCACCAGTAGCAGGAGAAGTTATATCAATAAGCTCTCCATTTGAACGAAATGACAGCGCATGTTTTACTGCAGTCCAAGCACTTGTCCCGAGGAGAAATGGAGGTTCACCTACGGCCTTAGACCTGTGTACATTGCAATCATTATCATCATTAGAAATAAAATCTACATTGAAAATTCTAGGAGTATCTTGAACATTTGGAATTTTATAAGTTGTAGGTGAATGTGAAATCAAACTCCCTTTATCATTATAGAATAAGTTTTCAGTTGTTACCCATCCCATACCTTGAACATAGGCACCAGTTACTTGACCTCGGTCAATTCCAGGATTAATAGGCCTTCCAAGATCCATGAGTATATCTGCTCTCATGACCTTCATTTCACCAGTATATTCATCAATTAGAACTTCTGTAGCAGCAACTCCTTGTGTGAAGTAATTAAAGGCCTTACCTTCAACTTTACTTTTACAAAAACCTAATCCTGGTGTTTTAAAGAAAGCGTATCCACCAACTGAAATTCTATTAAAGTATGCTTTAAAGACAAGATCTTTTAAGGCAATTTCCTTACCTGTTGAGACTTGTTTTACAACTTTTTCCTTAAATACAATATCAGGGTCGATACTCCCCTTACCTATTTCATATTCTTTTAAGTCATTACTTTCTTCACCTGCAAAAATTAGTTTTGCGAGTTCAGTAAGTCTACCTTTTACTTTATTACATGCACTGAGGGCCGCTGCACCATTAATATCTGATCCAGATGATGCTGCGGTAGGAGACGTATTATGATTCTTTTCAGTTGAAGTTGTCATAACTTGAACATCATCAGATGGTATACCAAAAGCATGTGCACAGATTTGTTGTATTTTGGTATTAACTCCTTGTCCCATTTCTGTAGCACCTGTAGAAACTTGGATCGTTCCATCAAGTTGTACATTAACAAGAGCATTCCCTTGATTTAAAAATCTTGCAGTAAAGGCAATCCCAAACTTAGTAGCTGTAAGAGATAGGCCTTTTATTTTCCCATTCTTTTGTGAGTTAAACTCTTTTATCTCTTCTAACCTATTCTTATAATCACTAGATTCATATAGGTTATCAAAGAGTTGTGGAAGCATATTATTTTCAACATCCTGTCCATAAGGAGTTTTTACATTATTATTCTCATATATATTATGTCTTCTAATTTCAAACGAGTCCTTCTTTAAAAAGCACGCAATATCTTCGATGATACTCTCAATTGTCATATTACCTTGAGGTCCACCGAAACCACGATATGCAGTATTCGAATGGTTATTAGTTTTATAGGCATAACCTTCAATATGAACATTTTTTAAGAAGTAAGCTC
This sequence comes from Bacteriovorax sp. MedPE-SWde, assembly GCA_001874305.1. Classification (GTDB taxonomy): domain Bacteria; phylum Bdellovibrionota; class Bacteriovoracia; order Bacteriovoracales; family Bacteriovoracaceae; genus Halobacteriovorax_A. The sequence continues at coordinate 474,995 of MPCU01000002.1, forward strand.
CATCTGCATGAAACATTCCTCTCTCTAAAATTGACGAAGATAAGTCACTGTAAGCGCCTGCGTCTGATCGTAAAATCATCTTTATCGCTTCAATCTTTCCATTATCATCAAAGGCAACTTTATAATCATTGGCAAAGGGATGTCTTTTTCCAGTAATAATCATATCCTCATCTTTAGTAAGGATGAGACGTGCCGGTTTATTTAATTTCTGTGCCACTAGTGCAGCATAAGCAGCTATTGGAGCGGCCTGAGATTCCTTACCTCCGAAACCTCCTCCCATTCTCTTAACAACACAGACAACATGGTGTAGAGGAAGGCCAAGCGCCTCAGCTACTACTCTTTGAGTTTCACTTGGGTGTTGACTTGAGGAGTGAACTTCAACTTGTCCGTTTTCCATTGGATATGCAACAGTCGCCTGTGACTCCATATAGAAATGCTCTTGTCCTCCACAAATAAACTTACCTTCTAGAGTATTCTTGGCAGTTTTAAAGGCTTCATCAACATTTCCTTGAGCGAAAGGTGATGGTGCTGCATAAATTAGGCTATCTTTGGCCACAGCATCTGAAATTGAGAAGATTGGCTTGCCTTCTTCAATATCAAATTTAAAAAGTGTCTTTATATACTCAATATCATCACGGGAAGTAGATGCAAAAATACAAAGAGGCTCACCCATATAGCCAATTTCATCCTCAACAAGGATCGGCTGGTCGTGAAAGATTGCTCCCCACTTCTTTGCACTTAAGTCTGCTGCCGAATATACTCCTACACAGCTTTCATGCCTTAGTGCTTCACTTGAATCAATTGATTTTAGTACTCCACAAGCAACAGGACTTCCGACGACACCAACAAATAGTTCGCCATGAGTAACAGGTCTGTCGTCTACAAAAATACTCTCACCTGTTACGTGTCCATAACTAGAGTCGTGTTTTATATTCTTTCCAACACTCATAAAGCCGCCTCACTAAAGTTCATTCCACTATCAACAATAACTTCGTCGCAAAACTTAAGCATGAGATTATGCGCCAATAGCTTACGATAATCACTCGTACCACGAACATCGCTAAGAGGTTTAATTTCTGAGTCCAGCATTTTTGCAACTTTTTTAAATGTAGCTTGGTCTAGTTTAGTTCCTATAATGGCCTGTTCAACTGACTTAATACGCATAACGACTGGTCCGACACCACCAATTCCTATTTTAAAATCAGTGAAGACTCCACTATCTAATTTATATGCAATTGCCATACTAACACTTGAGATATCAAGGTCTTTTCTTATCGATACTTTGTATAATTTAAATTTATAATTATTCTTTGGTACTATAATTTTTGTAACTAACTCATCAGGTTTAAGATCAAGTTCTTTGTAACCACCAAGAAAGAAGTCGTCGATAGAAATAACTCTTTCATCTTTCCCGTTATTTAAAACAACTTTAGCTCCACTAACTCTAAGAAAAGGAATCGTATCGCCAATTGGAGAGGCATTTACAAGGTTTCCTACAAGTGTCCCCTTATTCTTTATTTGAGGTGATGCAAAAACATGCAGTTTTTGAGAAAACTCTAAGAAGTCCTTTTCACATGCTTTTTCTACATCTGTGAGAGATGCCTTGGCACCAATAACTAACTCACTTTCTGTATCTTCAACTTTATATGATTCAAGTATATTATTAAGGCTAACAATATGTTGTAAATCTAGTTTACCTTTATTCACAAGAACACCAAGATCTGTTGCACCTGAAGTTAGCTTCTTCTTTCCTAAACTTCCGCTTGCATAAAGAGAGTCATATGAATGAGGAAGGAGAACTTCTTTAGTTTTATTTGAAATGAGTACGTCTTGATCTTGAAGACTTGAGAACTCATTACTCATAGATGCATAATCATACTGATCTTTAAACTTTGTTACTTGGCCAAGGTCTGTTTCTACTCCGGCCTTTACGATTGGTTCATAGCCAGTACAACGGCACAAGTTACCAGTTAAGTAATTCTTTACTTTCTTTTCATCAATACTAATTTTGCCATTAACGGCATCTTCAGACATTGCGGCCATAGAACAGATAATACCAGGAGTACAGTAGCCACACTGAGCCCCGTGATGTTTCATCATAGCATCTTGTACAGGATGTAAATGATCGAGTTTTTTCAAACCTTCTACCGTGATAAGATGACAGCGATCTAAAAGATACATAAAACTAATACAAGAGTTGATCGAGTGAGTCTGGCCCATCTTCTTTCCATCAAATCTTGAAATTAATACTGTACATGCTCCACAGTCTCCTTCAGAACAAACTACTTTTGTTCCTGTCAGACCTTTAACATATCGTAAGTAACTAGCGACAGTATCGAAGGCATGTGTACCATCGAGCTCATGTCGAACACCATTTATATAAACTAAAATTGAATTTCTCATGACGAAGAGTATCGCATTTATGACTAGGAAACTCAATCTATACGCACAGCACAAGCAATTAATATGCAACAATTAGTGGCGTTCACAGTTATTTATCATAAAGCTATAAGTGGTCTCTAACAGGAGAGACACATGAACAATATCAAGATTTCGATAATATTCCTTATTTTCAGTATTATTTCTGCATCAGTAGCAGCTTTTACTGATCATAATAATGACGAGTTTGAAGTTAGAACCTCTGGTGGAACGATGATAAATCTTCCAATTCAGATAGATCTACAAGGGAAAATAACTTATGGAATTGGGATAATGAATCATTCTGGCCATGGAACATCAAACCCTGGTCACATGAACGATATGAATGACATGGGCGATATGCACGATATGAGTGGAATGGGTGACATGAACGATATGCAGGACATGGATTCTATGAGCGATATGGGAGATATGCACGGTGCGGATGATATGCACGACATGGGTGACATGAATGACTCAGGACATATGGGACACAGTAAAAACAGATCAACTATTATGTGGCATATAATGCCAATGCTTCAAATTGGTGGAGATTATAACAAGCGTATTGTATCAGCTCATATTCAAGAGAATCCAACTCAACTTCTCTATCCATCATCGTTTCACACTAATTATATTAGCGTAATAAACAAGAGAATAGAAACGGGCGCAGGCCTAATGTTAATGGGGATGCCTTCGCAGATTGATTGGGGAGGATTTCTACAAGTTGGCTTCATGGCGTATAAAGGAAGTTCATTTTTTTCAAAGAGTAATCATAAGAACTACCAAAGAGCAGAAGATGCTAGAGCACTCTCAATACCTAGATCAATTCAAGAGCTGAGAGCATGGAAAATATCAGACAAGGTTGTTCTTTCGACTCACGGAGGTGTGATGATTGGTGCAGGAGTAGGTGCTACAATCTTTACGGATTTGTCGGTAAACTACATGGCCCAAGGAGACTGGAGAATCGAGATTGAAAAGACAAGTAATACTAAATTAAGAGTGAACCTTTCAGAAACTAATATGAAGCATATTATGTACAATATGGGTGCGACAGTAGTCTCAATGAATATAGGTAAGCATAAAGTAAGAAATGCATCTTTTGAATATGAGATTGATTTAAGTAAGAGAGAAGCACTAGAAGTCTATAATCAATTACTCCAAGGCGACCTTAGATTTGCTGAGAAGTTATTAAATTCAGAAATAGAGGGTGTTAAAGATCTATATAGTAGTAATTCAAGCGGCCTTGCTAATATGTTAAATACAAAATTAGGACTTCCTCTTCTATTTAATAGAAATAAGATGATAATGACGTCTACAACAACTCAAAAGGTAAAGAATTTACAAGAGGACATTGTTTTAAATAGCGAAATGACAATGGTTCATAAGGAAAGAAATACAGATGGTATTTTGTCCGCACATAAGAAAGACTACTCGATGTATATGGGAATGAAGAATCAAACAGGAAGTTTTAAATACAATACTTCATCATTTGTTTGGCACTACGAAAGAGACAGAGTGAGCTTGAAACAATTGAATAAAGTACTAGCAAAGTGGAATAAATCTATTAATAGCAAGAAGCTCTTACCATTTAAGGCCTACACAAAGAAACTTGGTCATGCGAGAGCAACTGTTAACTTAGTATTCACAGAGATTGGTCACAATAAACTAAAAGAACTGGCCAAGGGTAATATTAAATTACTAAGTAAGAAAATGCTAAACTCTCCAAAGAAATTCAAAGAGGTTCTAAATAAAATTGGAAAGAAGAATTTTCATAAAAGTTTACAAATACAAACAGAGTTCTTTAATAAAGTCGTCAAATCAATATAAGTTAATGGGTAGGAAAGATCATTTTCCTACCCTCTACATTGGCTCTTTTCTGAGCTTTAACAAGTACAGCACGTAGTTTAGTAATAAATGAATAACAGTTCCCATTACTAAGAATGAAAGCAAATGTATAATACTGGCCTTAGTCATAAAGTAATACACTATAATCAAACCAAACCCTGAATCGACTTGATCCAGTACAGAGTGAAAAAGTATATTCTCCTTTGACATTTTGCCAGGCTCAATACCTTTTCTTCTTTTAATATATGAATTTGGAAGTTCAAATAGACAATAGAAGATACCAAGAGCTATTGCTAAGATGATAGGATTATAAATACTGAGTCCAATATCAAGGTCAAAGGACCTTTCCATCCAAAGAGCAGTATAGACACCAGGGATTGTAAGAAGAGGCATGGCAACGAAGCCCCTATAAGTCTTATTCTTGCCAAAGGCCGCTGTATTAATAGGTATTTTAATAAACTTACATAGATCAAGAGTTACTACGACCATATGGAGAACACCTCCAAAAACAAGGGGTATTAATAATAGAAATACTTCTAATAAGAAATTCATTATTCTGTCTCCACTATGATTGCCCCTGCATCACCATCAATTGTTATATTCATTCCCGTCTTTAAAAGATTCGTTATTTTGGAAACATTAAGAACTGCAGGAATTCCATATTCTCGGCTTATAACAGCGGCATGCGAAAGTACTCCTCCAACCTCAGTTACAACACCTGCAACTTTACCAAGTACAGGAGTCCAACCAGGGTCTGTAAACTTTGTAATGAGAATATCTCCATCTTTAATTCCAGCAGTTTCATCAAGTGTCTTTGCCACTATGACTCTTCCACTAACAAGACCTGGAGAACAAGCAATTCCTCTATATACGATTTTTCCATCAAGCTCTTCAACTCTTAGCTCTGTTTGTTTACGACCATAACCAAAGTCGTTTGGAGCTTCAAAATTAGTATAGCCTCTGTATTGCTTTCTTCTATATAAGATTGATCCTTTATATACACTGAGAGAAGTATTGTTTTCAATGAGGTCTATTATTTCATCAATATGTAAGAAGAAGATATCTCCTCGACTTCCCCAACGTCTGTCTTGTTCTAGTAAAAACTTCCTAATCAAGTAATATGAACGAGTTGAATACTCTCTCATCTTCTCCCTTAGTTTAAGATAGCTTCTTACAAAATCTAATTTATTCTGAAATTTCTTATATATTCGATTCGAGAATAATCCTCCATTCTTTTCAATCAATTCAGACACTCTAGAAACTTCAGTTTCATATGAATTAGAACTAGAGCTTGATGTCTCTTTATAGTTTCGGGCCATTTCAATTACACGAGAAGGGACTTCTCCCCATCTTGGAACAGTAATGTCCAATTCACGATCACCGTGATGAAAATGTGGAACGAGAAAACTATTTACACTATCTTTTACTTCTTGAGAGTTTTCTCCATATTCATCAATGGCCGCTTTAACCTTCTTTAGATCTTTTTGTATTTCAAGATGTGAAACACCATCAAGGCCAGTTAAAAGTTGAATAGTATTAACTTTTTCCCCAATTTTCTTTTCTAACTTTTCAAGATATTCATTGAACATAGTTTGAAGATTAGAATTATTATAAATTGTTCTATAGTAACTCGTTTCAGTATGTAGAAAGAGTACATTTATCAAAGATAAGAAATCACTGGAAAAGTCATTGTCACTTAGTTTTGAAAGGTCTTCATTTACTAATTTATGATACTTATTTTCAAGTGGCTCAAAGAAGTTAGAGAAGTCTAAGTGCTCCTTGTGACACTTCTTAAATTCTTTTTCCATACCTATTAGAACTGGTATTGCTCGCAGAAGAGTCAAAGGATTTTGGCCAGTTGTCTTTGGTCCAGACTCACCATAATCTTTCATGATTCCAAGATCTATATCAAAGTTGGCTTCATTAAACCCAGGGATCTTTTGAAGCATACTCTTTACATTTCCAGCACTCCAGTATGCCCTTCCGTAACATGAAAAAAGCCACTGAGAAGGATGATCCTTAGGTAGTAAAGTGAGTTTCTTAAAATACTCTGGCATACTTGTGTTCATTGCCTTTCTGTATAATGAGAACATCATAGGAGTACAAACAGCAGATGAAATTCCTCCATCCTTTAAGTCCGCATCGGTTAATTCACCAAGATCTTTTCTCCATTCTATAGTTGTAATAGGTCTTGCTTGAAGAATCCATAGTTCTCCATTCTTATCAATGGCCCACTCAACATCTTGTGGAGTATTAAAATATGCCTGGATATCAAGAATCTGTATGGCAAGACTTTTAAGCTTTTCACCACTCAAATCAACTTTACTATTTTCTATATTTTTATGAATTATCTCTTCATTCTCATAGTGATAGGTATATTGATTAGGAGTTACTTCCCCAGAGACAAGATGCTCTCCAACTCCTTCACAAACTTCAAGAAGCATATGGTCTTCAATTCCGTCTAGCGGATTAATACTAAATGCGACCCCTGCACAGAAAGGGTCTATCATTTTTTGTATAAGAACAGAGAACTGACTATATAGTTCTTCATTACTTTTTTCTATTCCAGCATTAGAAAGGTAGTCCTTAACTCTTTCACCCTGAGAAGATTCAAAACAATTTCTAATACTAGACTTTAAGTCTTCAAGGTTATCTATAAAAAGAAATGTTTCATAAAGGCCTGCGAAACTCATATCACCAAGATCTTCAAGCTGACCGCTACTTCTTACAGCAACAGGAAAGCCTCCAATCTTTTCAATACTTTCGAGAAGATCTTTATCTGAATATTTATCACTATAACGAATGATGTAGCCACCAGGGACATTAAATCCACCTTTTAAGAGTTCAACTAAATTCCCTGCTTTCTTACCAAGTGACTCTCTTTGCTCGTCTGTAAGGTTGTCATTTAAGAATTTCATGACTTCACTCTCCCAACTTCGCTACCTAATTTAAAGTAGCTTTCAATACCTTTTGATGAGTAATCTGATAGGTATTTATTAAATTCTATATTCTTATTTTTTACCAGCATGACAACAGTTGAGCCACCAAAGAGGAAATGCCCCTTGGCCTCACCTCTTTTAAATTCGCTATTCTTCCACTTTTGTATAATAGTACCGACACAGAATGCACCTATCTCTACGTAAGCAACTTCACCTAAGTTCTTACAATTTAATATATTCACAACTCTTTTATTGGTATTAAGCACATCTACTTTATTTCTAAGAGCAATGGGAGAAACGGAATTTAGACTTCCTTTAATTTCAAAGCTATCTAAAACTTCTCCATCATCAGGAAAATGAAACCAATGATAATCGACTGGTGCTAGCCGACAAATGATCGCCGTAGCATCTTTATATTCTTCACCATATTCTTCCCCTATAAGATCTAATGGAGAGATACGACTTCCCTTAAGATTAACTTTATCTTTCGCCTTACTAACTAAATAGCGACCTTCGCAAAAGGCAGGAAGTACTGATTGATCACTAGACCACTCTCTCTTGCCTGGAAGAAATGTTCTTGCAAAGTAGTCATTAAAAGAATTGAATTTTTCTATAGAGTTAAAATCTTTGGCATTTACTCCATAGTCTTTTATAAAGCTTGGAATCTCTTTAGCGCTGGCCTTTCTATTCTTAGTCCAACCATAAATAGTGCATGGAATTGTATGAGTTAATAACTGACCTAGTAGCGATCCAGATCTCGACTCATAGAGCCATCTTAAAACTCGCGCTCCAAATACTTGTTCTTGCGTAAGTTTACCTTGCTCAATGTCAAAATACTCTATCTTACTAGTCATAGACACACCGTTTAATTGTAGATTCCTATACTATAGATTAAGATAATCCGGTCATTTCATAAACCAGGTAAAAAACATGAAAAAAGTCGATAAGATTGCTCAGGATTTAAGTACTTCCATAGTAACCCGTCCAATAAAGTGGCTATGCTTAGCATTTGTAGTCTTGGCCATTACCGGTTTTGGTATAACTAAAATCAAGACAAACTTCTCAGTTAAAGTATGGCTTGACCAAAATGATCAGAGAATTCACGATCTAGAAGAGCATGAGGCCACATTTGGAAGTTCGGATACTATTGACGTCATTATCTATAATAAGAAAGGTGTCTTTAATAAAGAAACAATCCAAACTATTCAAAACTTCACTGAGGATATGTGGCAAGTTAGAGATGTCGTGAGAGTTGAGTCTCTTACTAATGCTAATTGGATCGACACAGTAGAAGATGACATTAATATTATCCCATTCCTTGATGAAGAAGTTTCACTTGATAAGACTACATTAGAAGACAAGAGGCTTTTGGCAGTAAACGATGAGCAACTAAGAAATAACTCAGTATCAAGAACTGGAAAAGTTGCCTATATAAGAAGCTTTCTTCGCGTCTATAAGAAGAATCCGGCCTACAAACAAATTGTTAGTGAAGTAGAGTCCATCGCAAAGAAATACGAGACAGAAGATATTAAAGTACACTTAAGTGGTATTGCCTATATTAATGAGTCTCTTTCAAGAGCGTCAGACCGTGATATGAAAATGGTATTTCCTATCGTAGTACTTCTCTTAATAATAATCTTAGCTTTCTTTTTTAGATCCCCATTAGCTGTAGTATATCCCTTTGCTTTGATTGGTGTAACGATAGTTGCAACTTTTGGTCTAGAAGGACATTTAGGTCTTGAATTTAATAATATACTTTCTGCAGTTCCTGCCGTTCTAATTGCGATAGGTCTTGCAGATGCAGTACATGTACTCATTAGTTATCGTCACAATATTATTTTTGAAAATGAAGATAATGTGACGGCGGCAATACACTCTCTAAAAAAGAACTTTATTCCAACAGTACTGACAACGATCACAACAACAATTGGTTTCTTTAGTTTAATGACTGCAGAGATTCGTCCAATTCATGATCTAGGAATGTTAAGTGGACTAGGAACAATGCTTGCATGGGTATTTACATATTTCTTTATTGGACCAATCTTAAAGTATATTAACTTTCCTAAGAAAAAGATTAATGAAGATATATCAGAGCTCTCATTTCTCTATAATTTTGCTTATAAGTATAAAACTCCAATAAATATATGCTTACCAATCCTTGCTGTATCTATGGCAATTTACGGGTCTCAAAATATCATTAATGCTGACCCTGTTGAATACTTTGATGATTCCACACCTGTTAAGAAAACCTTTAACTTAATGCGAAAAGAGTTTGGTGGATCAAGAGCTATTGAGATGGTCTTTGATAGTGAGAAGAACGAAGGAATAAAAGATCCCGAGTTTTTAAAGAAGGCCGACAAGCTAATCTCTTGGATAGAACAGAATGATAAAGTCGTTCGAGTAAACTCTCTTGTTCAAATTATTAAGAAGATGAACCAAACCCTACATGAAGGTCAAAAGAAATATTATGCAATTCCCAATAGTCGAAGAGAAATTGCTGATCAATTATTCCTTTATACACTCGGACTTCCAGAAGGGATGGATTTAAAAAACCAATTATCTTTAGATAATAGAAAATTCAGAGTTATTGTCCTTTGGGATATAAACGACACAATGAATGCGATAAAAGGTACAACCGCCATTATGAAGAAGGCCAAGGAAATTGGTATAGAAGTCTATGAAGCGGGTCAGTCCCCTATCTACAATAGAATAAATGATCTAGTTGTAGCGACTTTCTTTAGCTCTATGAGTATTTCAATCCCAATGATTTTTCTCATTATGCTACTTGTCTTTAAAGATCTAAAACTTGCCCTACTATCATTAATTCCTAACCTCTTTCCTCTGGCTACGGCGAGTGGAATAATGTATCTCAACGGAGATGAAATCAATATTGGAAATGTTATTGTTTTCAGTGTTTGTTTGGGTATTGCCGTTGATGACACCATACACTTTATTGCAAACTATAAACTAAAGAAGTCACGAGGCATGCCAGGTATTGAGGCCTTAAAGTCTACACTTGCTCAAACCGGAAAGGCACTTGTTTTAACGACCCTCATGCTCGTTCTAGGTTTTGGGATGTTTGTCATTGGTGAATTTGTTCCTAATCAAAAGTTTGGAATCTATTGTGCTGTAATTCTAGTTCTGGCACTTGTCGCCGACCTAATACTACTACCAGCAATTCTTCTGGCTACAGAAAATGACGAAGAAGAGCTAAATCCAGAGCTTGTAGTGACTCAAAACTCTTAACTTCTAGGCCTTCTCTTGATATAAGCATCAAAACGGAAGGCCATTATGAAAGACAAAGACTTATCATACGACTACGATACGCAACGCGACAAAGTTAAACAAAAGAAAACTAATCAATCAAGCGTTAACGAAAAACTATCAATTGAAAAAAAGGCACTAGGTAGAAAGCCTGAATGGCTTCGCGTTGATATTCCTTCAAGTGAAAACTATAAAGAAGTAAAAAATAACTTAAGAGAAAAGAAATTATGGACTGTATGCGAAGAAGCAAGTTGTCCAAACCTTTCTGAGTGTTGGTCCGCAAAGACTGCAACAATGATGATCCTAGGAGGAACGTGTACTAGGGCCTGTAAATTCTGTCATGTCGACACTGGTAACCCTAAAGGGATAGTTGACTATAGAGAAATTGAAAATGCCTCTCAAATGGTTACAACAATGGATTTGAACTATCTCGTGTTAACAAGTGTAGATAGAGATGATTTAGAAGACTTTGGAGCAGGACACTTTGCCAATATTGTTAATAAAATAAATAAAGACCACAAAGGAACTCTAGTTGAGGTCCTCATTCCTGATTTTGATGCTGTAGATGAACATATGCATACTCTTGCGAAAAGCTCTCCTTTTGTAATCGCCCAAAATATTGAAACAGTGAAAAGGCTTACTCACCAAGTAAGGGATAGAAGAGCTGGCTATGAGAAGACACTCACTTGTTTAAAGTTCTATGCTGAAAATTATCCAAAAATCGCAACAAAGACATCTCTGATGCTAGGTCTTGGCGAGGAACATGAAGAGATCCTTCAAACATTTAGAGATTTAAAGGAAGCAGGAGTAAAAATACTAACTCTTGGCCAATATCTTCGCCCAACGATGAGGCATCTTGCAGTTGAGAAATATTATAAGCCACAGGAATTTGATCATTACAAAGAGATAGCTCTAGAAATGGGATTTGAATTTGTAGCGAGTGGACCTCTTGTAAGGAGTAGTTATAAAGCTGCTGACTACTTAGAGCACCTCAAGGCCAAAGGTCATGAAATTTAAAGAGCTTCTTAGAAAGTATTCTATATTAGATAGAGATATTGAAACTAAAGATATGAATTTTGTTATCACAAAGTTAAATTGGAATTATGAAAGTGCACTGAATTTTCAAAGTGATGCCAATACATTTGTTTACAATAATCCGGACTATAAAATATTTATCATTACTTCTCACCCATCAGTACTCACAATGGGACGAGGCCTTCAAAGAGGTATGATTGATAAGCACAACCTTATTGAGTTTGATACTGAACTAAGTAGCAAAATTCCTGTTGAGGTTTATAATGTAAAAAGAGGAGGTGGCCTTACATTCCACCATCCGGGACAAATAGTTATCTATCCGATTGTTCATATTGCCCACCATAAAATAAAAACTCTCCAGCTCATGAATCTCGTCTTTGAGATATCTAAGGATATTATCGAGAAACATACTTCTCTAAAAAACCTAGAGTATGAAAGGGATCTTTTAGGACTTTGGCATGATACTAATAAAATTGCCTCAATGGGGATCCAGCTTGTAAAGTTTGTTTCTCTACATGGTCTAGCAATTAATATCTTAAAAGATGAAACTATAGCGAAGGTACTTCAAAAAGTTTATCCATGTGGACTAAGTGGGCTGGTATATAAGTCAGTTGAAGAGATTGGAAATGTTGATCAGATGGAACTCGTTGAATCATTCAAAGATAGGTTTAAGTTAGTCTCTTTTAATTAACTCGTCGAGATGCTCTTCAACCTTAACAGGACAGAGCTCCATATTCTTTATCCTATTGTGCTGCTTTAAGTTATCCATAATTTCTGCCTTACAGAATATGTTTGGGATAATAGACTTGTCACAAAGTTGAAACAAAACAAAGATATGCTCAGGAATGAGCTCAAGAGAATTCTTTAGTCTTAAGTTAAGAAGCTTAATTTCTTCACCTTCAACTTCACCAACGAGACTGTATATTCTAATAAACAAAATAATAAAATTAAATGGTAGAAAAACCCAACTCATTAGAATGTTTAAAAGTACGTAAAAACAAGATGAAGCAAATCTCATAAAATCAGCATCTATATTGCCATAGAAATCAACTCGTATAGAAATCTTACGTAGATTTTCACGGAAGTGTCCCGAATACCTCCTCGTTGTTAGCTTTATATAGCTAAGAACAAGTACGAGGTTTGTAATCACTCCAAATATGTAGAAATTAAAAATATTATCTTTCATAAAAATGCCTAGACAATACTTATAAATCACTTGAGACTTAAACATAAGACAAGATTTCTTGACTGTAAAAATGAACACTGTCTATATTTATAATTAAGGTAACTATATGAACTTAGAAAACGTTATTGAAGTACTAAGACTGATATGGAGGTTTTGCTCTAGAACCCTCTTCGAGCTCCAAGGAACCAAAATCACACTAATATCTTTAGTCCTAGGACTAATGATATTTCTCTTTGCCAGATCCTTAGCAAAACTAAGTGAAAGACTTGTTCATAGACTGATATCAGATAGAGGTCTTGAAAAAGGTGTATCGACGGCAATCGCAAAAATAACGAGATACTTTGTACTCACAATTGGGGTTATCATCACCCTAGACACTCTTGGTGTTAATATGAAATCCCTGGCCGCACTTGGTGCAGTTCTTGGTGTCGGGATTGGGTTTGGTCTTCAGAATATTACTCAGAACTTTATTTCAGGTATTATCATTCTTTTTGAGAGGCCGGTTAAAATTGGTGATCTCGTTACCCTGGATGGAATAACAGGTAGAGTTGTAGATATTGGTTCACGTTCTACGAGAATCATCACTCAAGATGATACGACAATCATTGTACCAAATAGTAAGTTCATTTCAGATAATGTTGTTAATCAAAGCTTCACTGGGGAAATCATTCGCTACAACGTGAATATCGGTGTTGCTTACGGAAGTGACACTAAGAAAGTAAAGGAAGTCATAGAGAAAGTGGCACAAAATACACCAGGGGTATTGAAGGAGCCGGCTCCACAGGTATTCTTTGAAGACTTTGGTGAGTCATCTCTTGATTTTTCAGTTGCTGTTTGGGCATCAGACCTATGGCATTCAAGAAAGATATTATCTGATATTAGATTTGATATTGAAGAAGAGTTTAGAAAGGAATCAATTGAAATTCCTTTCCCTCAAAGAGAAGTTCGAATTAAGCCTTAGTATCAGGCTTATTTGGCTTCACATAAGATTTTTTTTCAGGACGTGGACCTCTCATTTTTATAATGAGACCATTCAAAAACTTTCTAAGAACCTGATCACCACATTCTTTATAGTTTGGGTGGTCGTCTTTTCTAAACAATGCAGATAGCTCTGATGGAGACATTTCAAATTCAACTAATTTTAAAATTTCTAGGATTTCAAAGTCTTTGAGAGAAAGTGCTACTCTTAATTTTTTCAGAACATCATTATTTGTCATTTATATACCTACGGGCCATCTATATTTAGTTTCGCTAAACTATAACAATGCGCTCATATGTGCAATAAATGAAATAAAGGTGGGTCAAAAACTACATATTTCTAATGAAATGTTGGTGACACCTCTACTTTACAGCAGAGATGTCCGTACTCACCTGATATATTTGAAATATGCAGGCTAAACTTCTCGCCCTTTTCTATAAAATCTAGAAGCTCTTCACTTATGGCCACGGGAAGAATACCAATATCTTCACCCCATGCAGTAATGACTGACATCTTGTGATCTTCGCAGAAATGGGAACTATCAATATAAAGAAGGTCACCGTCTGTGCAGTCCATTAGTAAATCCTGACGATTTAGCTGCTCAGCATTCTTATCTTCTGTTCCATTTAATTCAAAAACTAACTCTTTCATAATTGTCTCCATACAGACATTCTCGTCAGTTTTGATAAATATTCAACACCTCTTCAGTTAACTTTTCTTGATACTTTTTACAGAAATTTATTGAGTGTTCGAGATATTGGGAACTTACGAATCTCAATCTAAATGCAACCTTTACAACTTTTTTTCAATAAAATTAATAACTTAAGGTTATGTGAAGATTGGCAAAACAATTCATATTTACTATTGAAGGAATTTTTTGAAATGGCGGGACGTGTAGGATTCGAACCTACGACCGACGGATTCGAAGTCCGCAACTCTATCCAGCTGAGCTAACGTCCCGCTTATTATTTATTTGAAGTTTTGGCCTCTAAAGTAAGCACTACTATAAATCCAATTACGATAAGAGCAAGTGAGATCATTGTCTCAGCACCCATTGTTTCGGGAAGAATATTTGTATCTCTAATTACTCTTAGCTTTCCACGAATAACTTTCGACTCAAGAACTTCCTTCCAAGGCCACACTTTCTTCATAGAGCCAATTAGAATCCCTGTAAGGAATGCCATAGTATTTTCTCTAAAGTGCTTCATAAAGTAATTGAGGATCTTAGAAAAGCCTAATAGACCAGTCACTGTCCCACATAGAAAGACTGCAAGCAAAGCAATTGCACCTTCACCGAAAGGATTCTTTAATGCTGCGGTGATATATTCATACTTTCCTAGAATTAAAAGAAGAAATGAGCCACTAATTCCCGGAAGAATCATAGCGGTAATCCCAATTACTCCACAAAGGTAAATAAACCAATAACTATCAGGTGTTGAAACAGGAATAAGACTTACTGTTAAATATGCAATGAATGCACCCATGAAGATGAAGAACACATTCTTAGGAGCAAAGTGGTTTTCAAGTTGTTTCCATATAACAATTATAGATGCCGCAATCAGACCAAAGAACATTCCCCAAGTTGGTATTGGCTGCTCATTCATAAGGTAGTGCATAACCCTTGCAAGAGAGATCATAGCCGTTGCGA
Source organism: Bacteriovorax sp. MedPE-SWde (assembly GCA_001874305.1). Classification (GTDB taxonomy): domain Bacteria; phylum Bdellovibrionota; class Bacteriovoracia; order Bacteriovoracales; family Bacteriovoracaceae; genus Halobacteriovorax_A. The sequence continues at coordinate 490,312 of MPCU01000002.1, forward strand.
TTCCGAATAGAACAGGAATTATAAATCTTAAATGTATTTTTGCTAATGCATTTTTTAAATCGAACTTGAGAAGATAACCAAAGAATTCTTTATCAATACTTGCTATCGCATCAAGTAGTGTTTCATAAATTCCAGTAATGAACGCAATCGTTCCACCAGAAACTCCAGGGATTAAATCTGCAATCCCCATAAAGAAGCCTTTTAACAAAAGAATAAAGTATTCCATTCGAGAGTGAGGTCCAGGACCTTCATTCCAAGCTTCTTTCCAAGTTTTAACTTCCACTATGCATTTCCTTTTGCTGCTTCAGCGAGAGCCTTTGCTTCCGCAATGGCCTTTTCTTCTTCCTCTTTTGCAAAAGGAGTTTCGTCCCACATTACTTTATGCTTACATTCTGGACACTGAAGATGCTTACCATCTCTCTTTGTCTCCTTAACACCCATGATTGCATATCCACAAGCTGGACAGTCATGAATCTTAGGTTCAGTCCAAAGAGCAGTTTCACAGTCAGGGTAGTTAGAACATCCATAGAAGATCTTCCCATAGCGAGACTTCTTCTCTGCAAACTTACCGACTTTACACTTAGGACAAGTTACGTCGATTGTATAAGGTAGAGTTGTTTCACATTTTGGATAGTCTTCACAACGAACAAAACGTCCGTACTTACCTTTTTTAACTTCAAGTCGCTTATCACATGTTGGACAATTATCTCTAAACCAGTTCTTTGGAAGAACTTCAATTGTTCCATCAAGATGCTTCTTAAAGTCATATGTCGAAGTACAATCAGGGTAATTTCTACAAGCGAGGAATTGTCCATTACGTCCCCACTTTATAAGATACTCACCATCATCACATTTCGTACAATCAATTCCAGTTGGAATCTCTTGCTTTTTAAGGTTCTTCATTTCTTCTTTGGCTTTTTCAAGAGTTAATTCAAACCCTTTCCAAAAATCCTTAAGAACCCTTTTCCACTTGATTTCACCATCTTCGATTTTATCAAGAAGCTTTTCAACGTTTGCAGTGAATTCGACATTCATTACATCAGGAAAACTTTCAATAAGCATTTTACAAACAACCATACCAAGCTCTGTTGGCATGAATCTGTTTTCAATCTTCTCAACATATCCCCTATCTTGGATATTAGAAATAATTGAAGCATATGTAGATGGACGCCCAATTCCCTTTTCTTCTAAAGTCTTAACTAGAGAAGCTTCGTTAAATCTTGGCGGTGGAGAAGTCCAGTGCTCAAGTTCAGCAGGGTTTATTTTAGGTCTTAATTTTTCACCTTCATCAATAAGAGGAAGTTCACCTGACGCCTTAACGGACTCGTCATCTTCTCCCCCTCCTTTTATAGATCTCTTTTCTGCCGCAGCTTCAAGATAAACAGTTCTAAAACCAGCAAATTTAATGATAGATCCATTTGCTTTAAAGAAGTGTCCATTTGATTCAAACATAATGGCAGTTTGATCAATAATAGCTTGGCTCATTTGAGATGAAATAAACTTATTCCAAATTAGCTCATATAATTTTTGCTCATCTGGTTCTAAGTCTCCACGAACCTTTTGTGGAGTATACTCTAAAGAGGTAGGTCTGATGGCCTCGTGGGCATCTTGAATCTTACTACTTCCTTTCTTCTTATATTCAATTGGATCTTTTGAAAGGTGATCCTTTCCATACTTATCACTGATAAACTCTCTAAGAGAGCCAAGCATTTCTGGTTCAGTCCTTACGGAGTCAGTACGCATATATGTAACAAGACCAACTGTACCAAAGTCTGTTGTAGCTATACCCTCATATAGTCTCTGAGCAACCATCATAGTTCGCTTAGCAGTAAATCCAAGTTTATTAGCTGCTTCCTGCTGAAGCTTAGAAGTGGTGAATGGTGGCGTAGGGTTTTGCTTACGCTCCTTCTTTTTTACTTCAACAACATTGAAATCTGTGTCAGCAACATCAGATACGATCTTCTTAACTTCTGCTTCATCAGTTAAGTCATTCTTCTTCTTTGCAGTTTCTCCATAGTATTTAATTTCAAAGGCCTTATTGTCCTTTTCCATTTCACCATGAATTGAGAACCACTGCTCAGGAATGAATGCATTTACTTCATCTTCTCTTTCTACAATTACTCTTAGAGCAACAGACTGAACTCGACCAGCAGAGATTCCTCTTTGTACTTTATCCCAAAGTATAGGTGAAATCTTATAACCAACAAGTCTATCAAGAACACGTCTTGTTCTTTGTGAGTCGTACATATGTACATTTAGTTCTGTTGGGTTTTCGATAGCATTAATAACAGCAGTCTTTGTAACGGCGTTAAATACTACTCGGTGCATCTTCTTTTTCTTTCCAATCTCTTCTGCAAGATGGAATGCAATCGCCTCTCCCTCACGGTCTAAATCGGGAGCGAGGAAGATCTCATTAGCATCTTTAGCAAGTTCTTGAATTCTTTCTATCTTCGCTTGTTTTCCTGAAATAGGAACTAGGTCAATAGCAAAGTTTTCTTTGATATCAACACCAAGCTTAGACTTTGGAAGATCTTTTATATGTCCATTACTGGCAACAACTTGAAAACCTCTACCAAGATATTTCTTTATGGTCTTGGCCTTTGAAGGTGACTCCACTATAACTAGTTTATAGTCTTTCTTTTCCGCCTTCTTAGAAGTTTTCTTCGCCTTTTTCTTTGCAGTTTTTTTGGCTGTCTTCTTAGTTACCTTCTTCTTAGTAACTTTCTTTTTAGCAGTTTTCTTCTTAGCGGCCTTTTTAGTTACCTTCTTCTTAGCAGAAGAAGTTGCTGGTTTCTTTGTTACTTTTTCTTCTGAATTTGTTACGACTTCTTCAGCTGCACCCATTGGATACATCTCCTCTTAGTCATCTAATTTAGATGATCTTATAAACGTGAACTATTTATCCGGACATTAGGATAGATTAATTGGCCCCAGTATTCAACAATTCATCTATTTCTTCAAGGTCAAATTCAGTTAAGCCGTAAGGATTTTCTTTTGAGTTAAGATCTTCATCCATATACTTCTTACCAAACTTTGATTCCATTTCGTCCATTGACTCGAATGCGTTAGGATTTTTCTTCTTCCCATTCTTCTCAACAGATTCAAGATCGTGGTTTTCCAGATATGCATCTTCGTCCACTTTCTTCTCATTCAGTTTGGTCTCTGCATCAACTAGTTCTTTCTCTAGTCTTTCCAGCTCTTTAAGGTCTTTTTCGTGATCTTTAATTATAGATTTTTCTCGCTCTTGACGCTCTAGCTCTTCAAGCTCATCCTCATTGATTTGAACTTCATCAATTCGATCAAGAAGGTCTTGACTCAAGTCATCAAGGTTCAATTCAACATCTAACTCTTCAAGCCCCATTTCTTCTTTAGTTCGTAAATCTTTAGATTTTAGACCTTGTTTAATCTGTGCTTCGCGTAAAGCTTTTTCTTGTGTTTTAGACAGTGCGACAGAGCCAACTGACATATCTGTTGAGCTTGTCGTAACAAGTGCAGTCGCAAAGTTATCAGTTAAAGTTATTACAACAAGCTCACCAACTGTATATGTTGGGTTGTTAGTAATTCTCTTTCCAGTACCTTCATCTTTAAATGAATAGACTTCAAAAATATTTCCAAGCTCTATACCATCAACTCTACCTCTATCAAGATAGACGACGTCACCCATCGCAATTCCGCCTTTCTGTCCCTTAAAGGACCCAATAACTGCGGCCTCGACACTTCTCTTATTAAATGTTTTAAATATATTATTAATTTTTGGCATATAGACCGTAACTCTAGAACCTCTTTGAATAAGTCCTGTAAGTTCAGTTACCTCTACTTCCCATTTATCTTCTATTTGTCTTCTAGCTTTTACTTGCGCTTGTGTTGTGTACTTGTGTCCCTCTCTGTCAGAAACAGGATGAGTTACTTTTCCGTCTGCAGAGTAAATTGTAAATAAGTCGCCTGGACGTACCTTTACAGATTTATCAAATTCAATATAGATGATTTCTCTTTTTTGAATATAAACAGATTCATCTCTCTTAGCCACGATCTTACCTAAGTCTTGAACATGGTTAGTCGTTAAGAATGTATTGAGATAGAAACCTTCCTTAACCTTGAAAGTAAGCTTAGTTGTTTTATCAACACCAGACTCGTCATAAGTATCATCAGGCTCTTCAATCGTAATCTCACTAATTGGTGGATCATAATTTTTAAAGTCAGTGTTAAGCTCTGTTGCAGTCATCTCTAATACGTCAGCATAGCTTGAGTCTGTTAAGCCCTGAAAGAAAGCTCCGTTTCTTGCAAGCCTTTCTCTCTCGGCCATCCAAGGAGGAAGTATATCGTCACCATATTTAGCAAATCCCTTTGCAGCTAACTGTGATTGCTTTACAAATTCTTTTGTATCTTCGCTAGGCTCACTAAAGTCCCCAAAAGCAACTTTAGGAAAGTTCTCACTACTTCCAGTATCAAATACTAATATCTGTCCTGGTTCAACTTCATGAGGATTTGTAATTTGTGGGTTCATTGACCAAATTTTAGAATAGTAAAAACCTGAACCAAATAAACTTTGAGATATTTTCCAAAGCCAGTCACCTTCTTGAATAACATATTTCTCAACTTTAGCTGCTGTAGAGATTTCATCCCACTCATTCTTAGGAATTTTCTTTTCAACAAACTTTGCAAGATTTAGAAGGTTCTTTTCTTCAAGACCAGCATCGAAAATAACAGGTTTTAAAGCTCCACCAACTTTCTTAGAGGCCTTAACTTCTTTCTTTTCACTCTTACCCATAAGAGCATCAATTTCGCTCTGTTCACTTTCTTTAAGAGCATTTAGCTTTAATTTATTTTCTTTTGATAATTGAACATCTGGTAAAGTACTTCCAGCATCTTTCTTTAATGCTTCGAGGTCGTCGATCTCTTCAAGTCTTGAAAGATCAAGGTCAATACCATTCTTATCATCTTCTAAGAGAAGGTTAATATCTTCATCTTCAAGAAGCTCAAGATCTTTTAACTCATCAGCCGAATATACCACATTCGATAGTAGCCCTAGCATAATTAGTTTTAAGATCAAACTTCTTGATTTCATTTATTACCTGCTTAAGATCTTTCGAAGAAGTCATGGAGAATTGAATAATATCTCTCTTGCTTCTTACCTAGTTTTAACTTTTCACTACAAACAATTAGCCTTCCTAAACTCTTGATGACTAATCCTGAAAAGGCGTACTTTCTTACAATCTCTTCATACATCTGCATCGCAAGATCATATTCGTTTTGTCTAAATAGCATTTCCGCTAAATAAAACTTTGCTCTAACTTTAATTTGTCCATTTGGAGATTCTTCTAACTCTTTTAAAAGAATTAAGGCCGAATCCATTCTATTTTGACCTACAAGCTGGTTTGCTTTAGCAAGCATTGATAACTGTCTCTCAACAGCAGAATCTGAAATCTCTTTCTTATTCCTGTTTCGAGTTGTTCCCATCGCAGACTTAGAAGCAAGCCCGTTACTACCAAAGACATCCACTGTTTCAGCCAGATCAGCAGCAGGAGCAATCTTACTCAACTGAGAGATCATATCCGTTGGTGCAACTGGTGTCTTAGTAGATGACATTTCTTTGTTAACACGTTTTGTGCTCTTAGATTCTGCCGCTTTTATTTTGTCTAATAGAGATTCATACTTATTCAAAAGCTGCTCATACTGAGCCTTTGGAACTGTATGTTTTGATGACTTATTTGAACTACTTACCTTCTCGTCCTGAGACGAGCTTCCCTCTTCTTCAAATAATACTTTTCTTTTACTCATCCACGAGCATGACTGCATAGATAAAGTTGCTGAAATTATTAATAAAAGAGAAATTTTCTTCCTGAAAATAATCACTTTTTTGTCCTCCATGACTTAAAAAGCACTGGTATTAATATATATTTTAATTTACAAAGCAATTAAGTCAATGAAATTTAAGAAAATGTAGGGAAATATTATGGAAAACACTAAACAAGATAACAAACTATTACACATGGTTATTCGTGTTCCTAAGAAAGAATCTGCCTTTACATATTTTACTCTTGAATCAAATGAAGGCCTATGCTTTTACTCAACTTTACAAGAATCTATGGGTCAAGGGCACCGAGACATAGACATAACGGCGCACATAACATTTAAAGAAGAAGTAGAAGCGCTTTTAAAAAACCTTGAAAAGAGTATCCAAATCGAATATCTCCTATCAGAAATTATTGAAGATAAGTCTTAATCAAAGTTTATCCCCACCAAGAAACTAAGGTTACTAGAGATATAATTTAGTGTCGTTAATCTATAATTTACCTTTGCGATAATATCTTTATAGTAGAAGAAACTGCCTGTCTCTAATAAGAAGAACTGCTTTCTCTCTGCGTCATCACGATCACCGAACCATGGATCAGTATCTTTATTAGATCGTCCCCAACCTGCGCCAATATGAGGAGCAAATCCGTAATTCTTTAACAAGGGAAACATAACCCCTCCCTTAGCACCAAGCGCAGCCGCATCACTGTGACTATTGTTCAAATCACTATTATGTAAAAAGAAAGAAATATAAGCGTCGATACTTTTCTTCTTATTTATAAAACCTAGCTCTGTTTCAACGACAAGGAAGTCTGATGAATGTGAAACTCCTAATAATGTGAAAAGTTCTTTTGATAATTTCATCGATTTCGCACTAGAGCTCAATGATAGAAATAATAAAGAAAAAGTGATTATTTTCGCCATAAAGAATTATTGCCTTTCTACTTTCATAAGACAAATCTAAAACTGTGCCAAATCATTGTTTTACTCTCTTTGAAAAGCTAAGCTCTATGCATGAAAAAATATAAAGCTGTCGTATTCGATCTTGATGGAACACTTGCTGACACAAGACTAGATTTTGTAAAAATGAGAGAAGACCTCCAATTTCCCTTAGGGGTCTCCATATTAGAGCATTTAGAAACACTGCCACTAGATAAGAAAGACAATGCGAATCGAATCATACTTGAACATGAGATTGCCGGAGCCAAGAGCTCGACTCTAACCTCTGGTGCGAAAGAGTTACTAGACCACCTAGAAGAAAAAAATATACCAATGGCAATACAAACGAGAAATTGTAAGGACGTTACTGATTTAGTTATTGGAAAATTAAAAATACCGATTTCAAAAGTTCTAACAAGAGAAGACTCAAGGCCAAAGCCTGACCCACATGGTTTTTTCCAGATTGCAAAAGACTGGAATATTGATATTAAAGAAATTTTGTATGTTGGAGATTCTCATTACGACTTACAAACATCACTTAACGCTAAAAGTGACTTTGCTCTGTTCACTAACCTTCATAACGAATCTAAGGAAATCAACCACCCCTTCTCCGTTTCATGCCTAAGTCAGTTAATTAGCTACTTTTAAAACCCAGGCCATAAGACCTGGGTCAGTATTTGAATTACATATTAAAAGTAAGCATTGCACCTAGTGCAGAGTCTTTTGTGTCTGTTGAAGTCGTTCCCGATAATGTTTTTCTATCCGTATCAGTATAGAAGAATTCATAATCCATCTTTCCAACAGTTCTAGTGAAAGCTACTTTATAATCAAGGTAGTTTTCAGATCCAACTTTTTTCTCATCATCATAAGTTGTATATCCAAGAGCTAAACTTAGGCCAAGATTATGCTTTTTTGAAAGCTCAAAACCTTTATTTAGATTGAAGTACATTGAAGATGAGTCAGCATTGAAGTAATCATCAGTGTACGCAGCAAGTAGTCCGTACCCATGACAATCAAGAGTTAAGGAATACTCCATTGTGTTTTGATTAGAGTCTTTAGTATAAACATAGTTCGTAACACCAACAGAAAGTGAAGTTACTTTTGAGAAAGCATGAGTATAAGAAGCATAAATATCTACCTCTGTTCCTCTAGCGTCTCCATTTAAACTTGAAGTCCAAGCTCCAAGAGTAAACCCTTTCATTGCATATTCAAATGTACCTTGAACTGCAGCATTATGTCCTGTCTGTGATTGGCCACGCCAAACGTAGTCTGATGTAGCAGCAACTGATGTTGTTACTTCTGAAGCATGTGCACCGATTGAAGCTAAAGCTATGGCACCGATAAATAATTTTTTCATAATCCATCCTTGGTATTATCAATAACAATACCTAAATGATAGATTATGAAATCAACTAGAGCAAGAAACTATTTATGCAACGTCATCAAAGCTATTCTTTAGAGAAGAATCAGAGTTATCATGAGACACCTCAGCTTCGTTTTTATCACTACTCTTATCACCGAGTACAAGCGCTCTCATCTTATTGGCCAACTCAGAAAGGTGATTAGTTTCAACTCTTAAGTCTTCAGCTCGCCCTGCAGTTTCATCTGCAACGGCAGAGTTTTGTTGTGTAACACCATCAAGCTCTTGAATTGCATTTGTTATTTCATTAACCCCAGCAGACTGCTCTTTTGAAGAACTTGATATATCTCTTACCGCATTATTGACTTCTCCAAATGAAGAAAGAATTTCATCTAAAATCTTATCACATTCGTCTGAGCGACTTATTCCTTCAGCAACGGTCTCTTTTCCACGCTCTGTAAGAGTAGACATTTTTCCTTTTGAGTTTTCTACAATTGCCTTAACTTGCTTCGTACTTGAATCTAAGAGTTCAGAGATTTCACCAGATGCTTTTCCACTCATTTGAGCAAGAGCACCTACTTCCTCAGCTACAACGGTAAAGCCCTTCCCATGTTCACCTGCTCTAGCGGCCTCGACAGAAGCGTTGAATGAGAGAAGCTTTGTCTGAAAAACAATATCATTAATGACTTTCGTTTTATCCGCTATTTCATTAATAACCTTAATAATTCCAGAGATCTCTTCGTTATTCTTTTCAATAGAATCTATTAGAGACTCATTGTTAACGTGAATATTCTCTATCGCACCCTTAACCTGGGATACAGACTCTTTGCCCATTTTAGCCTTATCACTAGTTAAGTTTGAAAGCTTCAATGTTTCTGCTGCTGTATTAGAACTCTTCTCAACCATGGCAGATATCTCATTAATTGAAGAAGAGGACTCTTGTAGACTTGCCGCCTGTTCTGTAGTTGCCTCTGATAGCTGTCCAGATTGTTTAGATATTCCACTGGCAGTTTCTAAGAACTTCGCAACACTTACACCAAGATCCTCTGTCATTTTAATTATTGAATTTGAAATTCCTTTCGCAAGAAAGAACGATGATATAAGAATGATAACAATTGAAGCTGCGATCAATATAAAAACAAGAGTCTCTAATGAATATAGTGAGGCCAAGGCTTCGTCCTCGTCCATTTCTGAAAGTACGTACCAATTTAGACCATTAATCTCTAGAGGTCTAAAAGCACTTAGAACATTAACTCCTCTATAGTCTGGAAATATCTGAGCTCCGCTTTGTCCTTTGGTAACAAGGTCTGCTCCTTTTGTATCAACGTAACCTTCAATAGCTGTAGTATTCTTCGCTTTCATATATTTGATTTTAGATTCAGGGGTTTTTATTTTTTTCATCAGTTCAAAGAATCCATTTTTATCATCAACAATAAATCGAGATATACTTCTCATCGATTTGTCTTTCGCAATGATATAAGTTTCCCCAGAGTCCCCTTGTCCCTGTTTTTTCCACTGATTCTTACCTGTTAAAATATCATTAATCTTTTGAACTGGAATTTGAAATACAAGGTGTCCAACTCTCTTTGCTCCATCGTAGATAGGACTTGAAATAAATTGAGCAGGAGCATCATAACTCGGATAATATTTAGTCATTTCAGTTAAAGCTGAGTCACCTTTTTTTAATTTCATCGATCTCAAATATGCCTGAGCTAAGCCTGACTTAGAGTAAGGACCAGTTTTTAAATTTGTTGCAAAGTCCAGTTCTTTAAATACCGAATAAACAACTTCTCCTGTTTCTTCACTAATTAGGAAAATATCATAAAAGCCAAACTTATAAAGATAAGTTTGAAATGTTTCATGATATCGCAAATGATCCTTATTATATGAGGATTCACTTCCAAGATTTAATAGTTTGTCTTTTTCTCCTACTGCATGAGAGTTAGAACTAATAAAGATATCTTGAAGTAAGATCTGATTGTCTGAGAGTTTTCCAAAAGTAGAATTAAACTCCTTAAACTTTAATCCACCATTTTCAGCTTCATACTTCTTTGCAAATGTTTCTTTATAATAAGAGATGAGTTTTGCTTTAGATGAAGCAAGGTCTTTACTTTGTTCATTTTGATAAGATTCATAAGATTTGTTAAAACCCTTTATTGCCTCGACCGTAAACTTATTCTGAGCAAGAGCAGATACTTGACTACTCATCGTATGAAAAAGCTCCTCTAATTGAAATGCCTTAGCTTCTCGAATTGCAACAAGCTTGTTCTTGGCCTCTGTCCTTATTGCTGTAGCATTATTGTTAAACGTTACAACTGATATCGTTACTGCAGGTATTATTCCCGTCAGTAGGAACGAAATTATCAGCTTTAAACTCAGAGAAAGCTTGGCCATCTTGAACATTATTTACCCCTTATTGAACATATTCTAGTCCTCTATCGGAGTGTAATGAGTTCTTTTGAAGTAAAACATTCATCTCTTTTATTAACAATTGTATAATTCCAACAACTTGAACACGTTTAAGATATAATTTATTTAGGGGGGATTGAATTGATATAATGATTTAGATGCGGAGTAATAAGTAGTTATAGCTTGAAAGTGCCAAAAATAAGCGACTCGAAAGTCGCTCTTAAATTTAGAATTTCAAATTAAATACAATTGGAAAGTGATCCGAATAACCGGCCTTTTTTACTTTAGAGGCCTGATGATTATAACGAAATGGTGGAGCAGGAAGCTTAGACTTTGACTTCTTATTCTCGTGCTTTTTATCAAAAGTTTTCCTGATAAAACTTGGAGCATAAACACTATATGAACCTAGCTCTGCCTCAAGTCCTTTACCATCAACAAGGCCTTTACTTAGAAAGAAGCGATCAAGTTGATTCCACTGATTCCCTCTTTTATAAAAATATGTACCAGGTGGAAGTTTGTCCTTTGCACTTTTAGCAACAGACTTTGATGAGTTAAAAGCAGTAAGCATATCAAACATCGGTGAATTCTTTAAAAAAACGTCATTAAGTGGATGCTTATTTCCCTTCTTCTTTAACTTTGGAATTGTATTAAAATCACCCATTGCTACGATATTATAATTTTTTACTTTCTTAGCTATCTCAGAAATTCTTCCTTTAAGAAGTGTCGCTGCAACAACTCTAGCATCATCAGGATTACCTAAACTCGGCCAATGATTTACAAATGTAAAAAGCGGGTACTTACCATCAATAAGAAACTCAACTTCGAGAATATTTCTTGTTGGTCTTTTCTTGAAGTAATCGCCCTTAACAATATGCTCTCGCTTAGCAATAAACTTAAGTTCTTTTGATTCTTTCCAAAGAACTGCTAAGTCAACACCTCTACGATCTGGACTGTCAGATACAACAAGCTTCTTATAACCTAATACTTTAGCAAGCTTTTTAATTACATTCTTATTTTCAATTTCAACAAGGCCTAAAATTTCAGGAAGACGTCCTCTTTCTTTACTTAGAATAACTTTCTTAATTTGAGAAAGCTTCAATTGAACTTTCTTTTCAGTCCAATCTGTTCCAAGACATTCCTTACGTCTATAATTTGAAGAAACTTTCTTACAGGCCTCTTTCTTACCTTTGGCATTCTTTGCCATGTAAGTCCAATCGTTCTTGCCTTCATCGTGTTGAGCATCAAATAAATTCTCAACATTATAAGACATAACTTCTAGAGTCTTCGCTTGCACACTTGAAACTAATAATAGTATTAGAATTAAAAACTTCATCGAATCCCCTATAGGTTTTCTCTTAACCACTCAAGTACGTCATCGTGGTGAGTTTTAGTTTTAAACTTATCCATAATATGCTTAAGTCTTCCATCCTTTCCAATGATATAAGTTGTTCGGATAAGACCCATATACTCTTTGCCCATAAACTTCTTCATCCCCCAACAACCATACTTATCAGCAATAGCATGGTCCTCATCAGATAAAAGAGTGAAGTTTAACTTCTGCTTATCAATAAACTTCTCTAATCTTACTGGAGCATCAGGACTAACACCAAGAACTACAGTGTCTAGTTTTTCAAATTCTTTTTTAAAATCTCTAATTGCACAGGCCTGAACAGTACATCCAGGAGTCATCGCTTTCGGATAAAAGTAAAGAACGATATTCTTCTTACCTTTAAAGTCTTTCGAAGCAACTTTTTCAGAGTCTTCATTCAGTAAAGAAAACGCTGGTGCCATATTTCCAATCTTTGGATAAGTTCTATCTTTCATCTTTTCTCCTTAAAAGTTATCTCGTAATTTTCTTAATTTAATAAATACATCTTCTTCACTTAAATTCTTCTCAGACAAATTATCTATAATAGACTCAGAATTCAATCTAAAGAAGACATTAATTTCTTTTTCTTCACTTATGGTAGTTTGAATATTTAAACCACCTTCCCTGCGAACTCGATCTAAAAGCTCGTTTGCCTTTTGATTATCAGGCTCTCTATCAAGTGTAAATTTCAAATTCTTCTCAATGTAGTCGTGCCCTGGATGTAGTATGACATCTCCAGATAATTCTGTGGCAAGCCTCTTTATAGTCTTGTATAAAATGTTAGGATTACCACCTAACTTACAGTGTCCTACTCCAGCATTAAACACTGTATCCATGGCAATAAAGTCAGTTTGTTTTCCATTCTTTTTAAATAGTAGGCAAATATGCGTCGGAGTATGCCCAGGAGTGTGAAGTATCTCAACTTCACCATCAGCTGTCTGTATCAGATCCCCTTCACAAAGCTCTTTAGTTATTCCAGAGATATGTGAGTTCATACTTGGATGTGCCCACACATCGGTCTGAAAGCTTTCTCTTAGCTCGTCAAGAGCGTGGATATGATCAGGATGTTCATGGGTAATTAAGATAGTAGAGAGGTTTTTACCATTCTCCTTACACCAGTCAATAATCTGTTCAGAAAAGAGCGGGTCTATTGCCACTACATCTTTCTCATTGAGATCAAAGAGATAAGCATAATTTCTTAGAGGGCTTTCTGTGTAAAACTTATGAACTGCCACTAGGTCTTCCTTTTATATATTTTTTAAGACATTATATAGACATTAAATTGAAACAAAAAGGAAGCACATGGTCGAAATGACATATATGACAAAGTTTTTTATCGCATTCATCTGTTTAAAGGGACTCATTGAGTCATACCTTGATAATAGAAATAAAATGCACATCCTAAAGAATCGAAAAGAAGTTCCTGCAAAGTTCAGCGACCAGATAACTCTTGAGGATCATCAAAAAGCTGCTGATTATTCAGTCACTAAGATTAAGGCCGCACAGCTATTTAACCTTATTGGTTACGGTGTTCTACTTGCCTGGACTCTAGGTGGTGGACTTGACTACTTAAACACACATGTGAAAACTCTTGGTCTTTCTCAACTTTGGACTGGCGTTGTTTTCTTTCTAGCTTTTAGTTTTATTAATTCAATTATAACTATGCCTGAAACACTCTATAAGACTTTCGTAATTGAAGAGAAGTTTGGCTTTAATAAAACCACTGCTAAAACATTTATTACGGATATGATTAAAGGATTAGCTCTTGGCCTAATCATCGGTGTTCCAATTCTTGCGGGAATACTTTGGATTATGGATGCACTTGGTGAGTACTGGTGGGCATACGCCTGGGCATTCCTAAGTGTTGTACAGCTTCTCCTAATGTGGATCTACCCAACTTTCATTGCTCCTTTATTTAACAAGTTTTCAGCGTTAGAAGATGGAGAAGTAAAGGACAAAATTCTTGAGCTACTAAAGAGAACAGGATTTGAAAGTAACGGTCTATTTGTAATGGATGCAAGCAAGAGAAGTGGACACGGAAATGCTTACTTCACAGGATTTGGAAAGAATAAGAGAATCGTATTCTTTGATACACTAATCGACACTCTTGAGCCTTCTGAGGTTGAAGCAGTTCTAGCACACGAGCTTGGACACTTTAAGAGAAAACATGTTTTAAAACTAATGATAAAGGCATTCCTTTTCAGCTTTCTTGGTCTCTTCATTCTAGGCCAACTTATGAAGGCCGACTGGTTCTTTAACGGACATGGAGTGAGCTCTAATGAAACTTATATGGCACTGATTCTTTTCACGATGGTAAGTGGAATATATACGTTTTTTATAACGCCAATATCAGCTTGGACTTCAAGGAAGTATGAGTTTGAGGCCGATGAATTTGCGGCCAACAACTCAGATGCTGCTGACTTAATTAGCGCTCTAGTTAAAATGTACAAGGATAATGCGAGCACACTTACTCCAGATCCGGCATACAGTGCTTTTTACCACTCACACCCTCCAGCATTAATACGAGTTAACTTCTTAGAGAAATTCTTAAAGAAGTAAATATATGAGAGGGGTCAAAGAGACCCCTTTTTTACTTCACTGCAAAAACATTCTGACATTTTGCACCAAAATCTTACAATGTGATGAATTTCAATTACTTACAGATATAAACTTTACCATGACATTTGACGTCTAAAAAATGGGATGCCATGTTAAAGATATCTTAAAGAGGTTTATTATGAAGATTATTATTTTAGCTATTGCTGTTATTTCTATTTCAATTATCCCTGTATCTAAATCGGAATCACCGGTAATTAAACTTGCAGGACTAAAGAGTATTCCTGTAGACGATGAAGGTCCAATCAAGCCACCACCAGCAGGAAAACGTGATAGAAAGAAGCCAGTTTGTGTTATGGGAATTTGCATAGGTTAATTTATTTAACAGACTTTGCTTTTTCTAGAATTTTTTCTATATCTGCATGCATTTGCAAAAGCTTTTTCATCTTAAGAAAGTAAGGCTTCGCCTCAGGGGCCTTCGAATATGCCCCTTTAATTAATTTATTCAACTCCGCCTCAAGTAACTTCGCCTCACTACTAAATAGAGCAATTAGCTTTACTTGTGCCTCTAAAGTATCAACTTCAACATTAGAAACTGGATGAGGGCTAGCTGTTGGCAAATGATGTACTTGTGCAACTTCTGATGGTCCAGATGTATCAGAAGAAGGTGCTGCCAAAGACGCTGGATCCATATTCTCTATCTCAGCATACGCAGTAAACTGGAGCTCAACCACATTATTCTGGCCACTCTTCTGCTTAGATCCCTTAGACTTTTCGGCCTTAGTATCTTCTGATTGAATATCTTGCTTTTCAGCTGCACTCATTAATTACCCATTATCTATGGTTTATTCATATCTTCAATAACAGTTATCGGTAGAATTAGGATTAACTTGAGTGTATTAATAAGGTACCTGTAAAATTAATTACTTAGAGCTCTCTATATTAAGGACTTCATTCTTCATAGTGAGACCATATGCGAAGCCACCAAGGCCAGTACTAGAGACAATTCTGTGACAAGGAATAATAAGAGGGATCGGATTCTTGTTACAAGCCCCGCCAATGGCCCTTGATGCCCCAGGTTTACCAAGTAATTTTGCAATTTCACCATAAGTCCTGACTTCACCATACGGTATTTTTAACATTTCCTTCCAAACACTCTGTTGAAACTCAGTGCCTGATTCGAAGTTTAGGGCCAAATCAAAGGAAGATCTTTGCCCAGATAAATATTCTTGGATCTGATTTTTAGCATCAGTGTATAATGGCGAAGGGACATTAATATTCTCAGAAGAATCTTGGACTTGAGACCCTTCAAGAAAATCAACCTTTCTGATATATGAACTGCATCCAGAAACTTTAATAATACCTATTTTAGAATTGAAGGTGATATCCATGAAAAAACCTATTGCAATAATTGACTGTGCGATTCAAGGCTCATCCTATAACTGTATGAACAAGCTTGTCGAGATCTTTAACGAGCCATTTACATATCATTGGGTATCACAAGAAGGCACAGATTCTCTCGACTTTATAGAAGATGCAAGCGGTTATATCATTTTTGGAAGTGACTCTAATGTTCATGATAGACTTCCATGGCAGATTAGCCTTCAAAAGAAAATGAAAGAAAAAATTCTTCAAGGTGTACCTGTTCTCGGTATTTGCTTTGGCCATCAACTCATGGCAGATGCATTTGGAGCAAAAATAGATTTAGTTACACCCGACAATAAATGCTTTGAAGGTACAAGAAAACAAACCTTCCTTGATAATCATCTTGGTTTTACCCAAGGTAGTGATGTCGAAATTTTTATAACTCATCACTACGAAGTTAAAGAGCTTCCAAAGGACTTTATTCAGCTCTCGACTTCAGATGACTGTTACTATGATGGGCTTGCCCATAAGACACTTCCCTACTTTAGTGTTCAGGGGCACCCTGAAGCATCAGATCATTTCGTTACTAACCATATCGAAATCAAATTATCAGCAGATAAAATCAAGGCCGCTAAAGCAGGAGGCATATCTCTAATTCAAAAATTTATCGAAATAGTGAATAGCTACTCAGCCGGATAGACAACCGACAGAATAGTTTCTTTTAAATAGTCTAAGTATGGTTTGCGATACTTATCTAATTCATTATGAATTTCATGGTAAGCACCTTCAATAGGCTTCATTGAAAAGTTCTTCTCCACTCTATTAAAATAGAATTCTAAAGAGTCAATATCTACTATTCCATCTTCTGTACCATAAGAACAAAATGATGGAACACCAGTATTAAGCTTACGAGAGAAAACTGTTTTTGAAGTCTTAACTAACTCTATGAGTAGTTTAGTATGAAGTTTCATATGATTAAGACTGTCTTCAACATAGTCTTCAATAACTTTTGGATTGTGAGAAAGGTACTTAAGATCAACCATGCCACCAAGAGGTATACTTGGCTTAAATGTCGAAAGCTTTTGAAAAATAGAACCTGGAACCATATCTACAATTTTTCCAAGCCCTCCAGGTATCCCAACAGGCGGAGCATTTACAATTATAGCTTCGGCCTTAAGTTCTTCTGAAAAATATTTTTGAGCAAAAGCACAAGTAATGAGTGCTCCCATTGAATGTCCAAAGAGTATGAATTTTTCCATTCCATACTTTTCTTTTAAATATTTAATACAGTCTTCTAGATCTTCAAGGTATTTAGAGAAGTCACTAATATAGGCCTTTTCACCTGAACTTCTACCGTGGCCTCTCAGGTCATACTGAAAGATATTTACATCGTGACCACAGAGTCCATTTAGATAAGAATGCCGACTAAGATGCTCACCTATTCCATGTGTTGCTATTATCCAATATTTTGAGCCATGTTCGATAGTTTCGGTATATAGCTTTACGCCATCTCGAGTATTTATAGTCCTTTTAACAGGCTCCATTTTTTCTCCTTAAAATTCTCCCAAAATAGATTATAATATATTGAAAGAAAAAGGTTGGTAATATGTATTGTCCTAAATGTATGAATAATAGTTTACATGTAAACTCACGTGGCGTCATGAATATTCTAGTAAATGGTAAGCAGATGGATGCCGGCCGTTTCCTCTATAATATTGATAGCGGTGAAGAGAAATTCTATAAAGATCTAAAAGACAAACTTGAAGAGTTTTTTAAATGGTATTCCAATTTTCAAAATGTTGAAAGCATCACTAAAATAGAGATAGCAACTAGTGACGTAACTTGTGATAGTAAGTGTAAGCTACCTTTAAATAATAAATTCTCTGTAATTGATGCAATTATTCCTTCAGCTACTTTAAAAGTTATACTTTCCGAGCTCGGAGAAAAGTACGGTTTAAATATTGAATTAGTAAATTAAGATTCTTCTAATGGTGATTCTTTCTCTATAACTTGGATTCTTTCTTCAATTACATTCATGGCCTGTTGTCTTGTACTTTCTTCTAGAAGTCTTTCAAATGTACTCATGTCAATTTCTGTTTCCATAGTAATCATATCTCGCCCCTTCTTCGCCTTCATAAAGTTTAATATCTTTTGTTATTTGATGAAAGTTAATTGAGAAACTTAAGTGAATCTTTATCAAGATTATCTTATCTATTTGAAATTACAGGAAATGCGAACTGTTACAAAATGTGAGCAAAGGTTAACATTTGCCCATATTTGTGGTCTAGCTACAAAAAAAGAGGAGCTTAGGCTCCTCTTCTTAAGATATATATTTTAAAAATAATATTAAAGACTATCGATATCGAATGGAAAAATCTCTTTATTAGTAATATCAAGCTCTAGCTTCATTACACCTCTAGTCTTGCGACCATTGCTGTAAATAAAGTTAGCGTCACCAATGAGCCTAACTCCTAAGTTCTTCATGTTGCTGAGACCTAATTCAGTCTTAACAACAACATCTTCTCCGATAATATCAAAGCTAACAACATCTTGATTAAGAATTGTTTTTCTAAATTTAATATTCTTAATAAGTCCATTCTCAACAGAGTAAACTTTGGCACCAGAACCTAACAGGTCTAAGTTTAAAAGTAACTTATCAAAACCATTCATTTGTTCATTAAAAACGATTTGCGATATCTCTAGAGATTGATCTGCACCACCATCAAGGTAAGTTTCTTTACAATCACCTGTTGAGAGAAATTTTTGGCCAGAGAAAGTTTCTAAGTCATTTAGTAGATTAGTGATATAGCCTTTTGCTGCGTAGAAAGGACCCTCTTGATTAATTTCTTCAAAATCAAAATCGTAGATTTTCTCACTCATATCTTCGGCGACAGTCTCCATATCATCTTCATTAAACTCTACAGAGTCACAAGACTCTACAGCAGATTCAAATGACTCTAGATTTTCTTCACTGATAAAATCAGTAAGTAAGTAGTCTTCGTCTACTTCACTAAGTCCTTCACAGTCTTCAATATCAATAGACTCTACAGAAAAATCATCATTAGGTGACATTAACATCATTCCTTCATGATCACCTTCAGTAATAACGAAGAATGAAAGTGTATCACTAACTTTCTCATTAGCTTTTTCAAACTTTGATTCAAGAGACTTATACACAAGTTGATTGTCCATAAAGTTATTCATAACCCTATCTCTAAGGTCTCCAACTGTAACAACATGCTTAACAAGTTCTTTAACTGTATTAAAAGAGTTCGCTTCATCAATTCTTTGCTCAACTCTAGATTTATATACGAGAGTATCTTCTAATTCAGACTCTTCAAGCTCATCTCCATATGAAAATGTTTTCAGACTTGAGTTTACAGTTAGATCGTAAAGGTCTTCACCCATATCATACTTATATAGAGCACCGTTTTTTTGAACGTCAGACTCTAAAGGATATGAAATAAGAGTAATTCCTCTTACTATTGGATCTAACTCACTCCCTCTAATTGAAAGAGATTGAGTTTTAACAGTTTGTATTAATTTATTTTCTAAGTTTATATCTTCAGCTTTCTTATTACATGACACCATGAAAAGAGCAGAAGAAATAGCTAAAACGCTTGTTATATTTTTCATTTCTACTCTCCTAAAAAAACAGTTTAAATTCCACAGTAGTAACTGAGTCTTTTACAACATTCTTACCGCTGATTGGTTTAGAAAAAGTACCTGTTAAAGATAATGGTGCAGCAAACTTTTTCTTCTTAAATAATGAAATTGTATCGTAACCAGCGTTTAGAGTAACACTCTCCATTCTCTGAGTTGTTTCTTTACCAATAAGGTCATACCACTCTTTCTTATAGACTGAGCCACTGTAACTATCACCGTCTTTATATTGATGAGAGTATCCAACTCCAAAGTTAACACCTTCGTAGTTAATCTTTGCCGCCATTGCTGCCATAGAGATATCACCAAGGTCACGCTCTACAGACTTATCAATGTATGGAGTCAGCTTCGATTCATTTGTAAAAGGAACTCTTTTCTCTGCAGTGTCACTCCATTGGACTGTGTGACCAGCTTGAGCTGAAAATGTTAGCCATGAGTTATAGTAGAAATCATAGTTAGCAAATAAACCAGTATCCAACTGTCCATCTCCACCAGGAAGATCAACTGCCTTATTTATATCCTCTTCACGACCTGTAGGAAGCGTAAACTCCGCAGTTAGTACAACCGCGTTCTTTGCATTACCAAATACTTTATACTTACTAACAAGCTTAATATCACCAAGTTTCGTTTCATCTTCATCTACTAATTCTTTATAACCATACTCAGAAAGTTTCTCATTCACAGGAGCTGAAAGCTTCTGAATGAACTCTTCTTTCTTTCCCGGCGCCATATTCAAGTTTTGCTTTAAAGAGTTATATAATGCTGTATTTTTTTGATTAACAGCAGTCGATACATTTAAAGAAGTCTTAATAACAGGAACTGCAATTGCTGCAGTTACTTTATTAGAAACTCCATATGCAAAGACTGCTACCGTTGCGTTAGCAGTTAGATTAACTTGTCCAGAGACATCACCGATAGAATCCGCACCATCGGCCATAACTTTATCAAAAGCAGTTTCTACTTCAGCGGCCTTTGTAGGATCATCTTGACCTGCAACGATTTTGCTAAATGATAGAGGCTGATAAAATGGATCTGCTAAAGAAACGATCTCACCATTACTACTATATTTATCGTTACCTTCAACCATTACTCCTAATAGACTAACGTTACGAACACCCTTAGGTAGGGTCTTTGCAGCAGGTAAGCTTATTGGCCCAGATAGGTTCCCAGCCATTACTGCAGTAGTAGCTAACAAGCACGAAATACTTTTAATAAGTTTCATATGTCTCTCCCCAAATTAACTTATAATTACTTACACTTTTTATTAAGAAGTTTAGCTGTTTTCTTATAATCTTTAGAAGATGCCTTAAAGAATGCAGTCATTTCTTGTTCAACATCAGCAACTCCTGCTTCGTCAATTTGCTTCATTGCTTCACTTCCTGCAGCGTAAATTGCTTTAGCTGTATTGAAGGCCGTGCATACTTTCTTTAGATCTACTCCATTTTTTCCCTTAAGTTTCAGCTTAACTGCACCAAAGAGATAGAAAAGAGTGTTGTTAACTTGCTTTGAAGTCTCCATTGTCTTTCCATCAATTGTTACTGTTGTAAGGGTATTTTCATAAGCTTCTCTAACGTACTTCATACCTTCCGACTTTTCTTCACCAGGAACTTTTAAATATGCTTTACCTATTACTCTAGCGATACCATATTGTTGAACTGAGATATCTAGTTTTTCGGCAGCAAGAAGAGCTGGCTTCATTTCATTCTTCCATCTAGAAAGTGAAGAAAGAATACCTTTAGTTTCTCCCCATCTCCCTTGAGCGGCAGCGTACCAATATAGAGCGTTAGCCTTCTCTGTTCCCTCTAATTTAGATTGAGCAAAGTCTGCAGCTTTGTATACTCTTTCAAAAGAAGCAAGAATTGAATCTTTATTCTTTAATCTGTTAGATACAAAATAGATTGCTTCTGCTTCTAAAACCTTAAGCTCTGCCTTTGCTGCATCAGAGTTAGCTTGCTCAGCTAGTGTTCTATACATATCACCTGAAGCTTGTGCAGCTTGGATACCTGCAGCAGTGTTTGATCTTTGTGAAAATAGTGCTTGTGCTTCTTCAATTGTGTTTGCACTTACTGTCGATGCAATAAGCATCCCTAAAATAAGTTTTTTCATCTCTCTCTCCTCTTTAATATGGTTTTACGCCACATCCCTATTTATAAAAAATGTTTAAGATTCGATCAGAAGTATCATACTGACGAGCAATACGTACTAAATTAAATCTTTTCATGTAACAAATTCACAGTTGAGGACACTAATAAGAAAGGCCTGGAAAATCAAGCATTATCAGGTGTTTATGTTGAATATTAAGTGCTGTAAAGGTAAGATAAAACTATGAAAATACCTGGAATGCCTACATGTAAAGAAGTCTTTGAGCACCGTTATGATATGAACGAGCTCGGGTTTATGAAGAAGATGATGATCATGATGCATATGACGATTTGTAAGAATTGTCAGCACTTCCAAGCAACAATGCACACTCTTGAGCATAAGATGAAAGACTCTATGAAGAAAAATACTTCTAGTGCAGATCAAAGTGAAATTGATTCCCTAAAAAAGAGAATCAAAGAGCAAATTAATAACTAAGGTTTAAGTGGTAACCTGCATGCTTTCGCATATTTACGACACAAGTATCAAATATAAGATACTGTCCCTTTATCCCCATTAGTGTTCCTTCAATAACAGGACTTTTATCAAACCCCACAGACTTAACTTTAGTTGGGTACTCTAGAACAGGATATTCAATAGTCGTAATTGGATCATCTAGGTCTTCAGCATCAAAATCATCAAAGATGTCTGCAAATTCATCATAGACCTGTTCCCTCATGGCCTCGAGATCTTCATCAGCAACTTCATTCATTAGCATTTTTCGCCAATTTGTTTTATCAGAAAAGCTCTTCGCAATTTCTATTTCAATTTCCCCAGAAGTCTTTCTATCATCTACCTTCAATATAGGAATTGCATAGCTAGCGCCTTGATCAATCCAACGTGTAGGTATTTGAGTATGTCTCGTTATACCAACTTTAACATGTGAGGATACTGCGAGATATACATAGTGAGGAATAAAGCAATTCTTCTCCCCCCACTCTGGCTCTCTACAAGTTCCTTTACTAAAGTGGCAAAGCTCAGGCTTTATTATACAAGTGTCACACTGTGCAAGGCTTATAAATGACTTATATGAATAACCTTGCCCATAGGACTTCTTAATCTGTTCACCCGTATGGATACAGTTAATCTGCCCTTTGAACTCGAGACGGATCTTTTTCTCTAGTAACTCATTCATTGATACAAGCTGATCGTTCATAGGCAAATGATAAATTACTTTACCATCAATCAACTCTGTTTTCATTTTTCTTATATTTCCAAATGCTTCCATAATTATCTCTGTAAGAAGGTCTTAAGTTTTTCAATGATAGGTAGAGGAATTTCATGTCCACCAGAAAATGGATGATACTCATACTCTTCTACAATATCTTTTAAAACAGTATTTAGCTTATTTGCCATTGATACTGGTAGCACTGGATCGGCCGATCCGTGTGATTGAAAAGTTGGTATTGTTGAGAAGTTTTTAGCATCACTTTCAAACCTTTTTTCATCATAAATTGTACTAGATAAAAGAAAGAGTTTATCTGCACTATCTTTATCTTTCATAACGACAGAGCTACTCACCATAGAGCCTTGAGAGAAGCCTCCAAGGAAAACCTTTGAGAAATCTTCTCTTAATGACTTTAAAAGTCCTAAGACTTTATTTGTAATTTCATCTAGTCCTTCTGGAGAATGATCTGCAAATACTTTTTCGAAAGTTCCAGTCGCAAGAGCTGTTTGAAGTCCCATCATATCGATTGGAAACCAGGCCTTTCCCATCATCCCCATACCTACATCAACGGAGAGAGGTCCATCAATAAAGTACCAACTAAACTCTCCTGCAGGATCTAAGTATCTATGTAAAGGAGCAAGATCTTGAAAGCTCGCACCATAACCATGGAGTACAACTATTGCTTTATCAGAAGTTCCCTTCTTAGTTATAACGTCAAAATCATTCATTCTTTCAAAATTCATTATGCCTTCTTAAATTCAAATGGTTTCTTTCTATTCGGATAGCATGTTGTACATATTGGACACTCAATCCCATGACATGACCTTGCTTTGCAATACTCTCTTCCATAGAAAATTATTTGTAAGTGGAGTTTGTTCCACTTTTCTTTTGGAAAGAGTTTTTTTAGGTCGGCCTCTGTTTGATCAACATTCTTGCCCTTTGTTAATCCCCATCTCTGAGCGAGACGATGAATATGTGTATCAACAGGAAATGCTGGAACACCAAAAGCTTGCGCCATAACAACGGAAGCTGTTTTATGACCAACACCAGGCATTTTTTCAAGGTGCTCAAAACTTGCAGGAACAACTCCATCATGTTCTTCAAGAATCATTTCGGAGAGACGATGAATCGCCTTTCCTTTTCTTGGAGCAAGCCCACACGGCCTAACGATATTAGTAATTTCTTCAATTGATAACTTAACCATGTCTTGAGGGCTATTCGCCTTATCAAATAATAAGGGAGTTATCTGGTTCACGCGCTCATCTGTGCACTGTGCAGACAACAGAACCGCAATGAGAAGTGTATAGGCATCCGTGTGATCAAGTGGCACGGGAGTTTCAGGATAAAGCTCTTCTAGCTTATCCAGGATATATTCAGCTCTTTCTTTTTTTAACATACTTCTTTCTATCAAATCTTGCCCATTCACGAAAGTAGAAGTATACCTAGTGACGCAACATGAAAAAGCTATTTATGTCCCTCATTCGCATATATCAAGTATTTATCTCCCCATTCCTTGGGAGGAATTGCCGTTTCTATCCGACTTGTTCACAATATTCTAAAGAGTGCTTTGAAAATCATCCTACTCACGTAGCATTTTGCCTCAGCGCAAAACGGATTTGTAAATGTCACCCGTTCAGCTCAGGTGGATACGACCCAGTACCACCACATAAATAAAGGCCAATATGAAGTATAAAACCCTTCTAATTCTGTGTTTTTTTAATTTCACTTATGCATCTATTGATAAAGAAATAACCTCTTTAAAGAAAGAACTTAAGCTAACTGCGAAAGATAGAATTGGCCTTTCAATATTAGAAAATGATCATGAAGTAATAAGCAGAAATAAGGAAACAAAGTTTATCCCTGCAAGTACATTTAAAATGGTTTCAGCTTATTATATTTTAGAAACTCTCGGTGCAAACCATAAGTTTACTACAAAGCTTGGGTACAATGGAAAACTAGAAAATGGAGTACTCCATGGAGACCTTATTTTAAGTCCATCAGGTGACCCGTATCTCTTAACAAGTGATCTTGTTAACATGGCACTCTCCGTTAGACTGGCCGGAATTACTGAAATAAAAGGAAGCCTTATTATATCAAGTGACTTTCCAAGTTTAAACAGGATTGGAAATGTAGGACTTGACGATCAGCCTTACAATCAAGGAGTCTCTGCTTTAAACGTAAATTTTAATAGATTTAAAGCAATTAAAAGCAATGCCATATCTGAAGCTTTTCCTAAGCATGACTTCTTTAAGTACACACAAACTAAGACTAACTCACCTGGCGAAGTCTTTAAGCGTGTAGATACAAAGAATAAAGAACACTGGAAGGCATCAAGACTGTCCAAGTACTTCTATGAGGTTCCGATTAGAGATACGCTAATGTACAACGCCCACTACTTTTTAAGACTATTAGCTGATGCAAATATAGTTGTACCTAAAAATTTACTTCTCCAAAAGAAAGAGAGTTCGAAACTTCTCTATAAGAAAGAAAGTGAAAGTGTATTAAAACTAGTTAAGCTTGCTATGGAGTATTCAAACAACTTATTCATAGAAACACTCTCTTTAAAGGCCTCTGGTAAGAAGGATTTAAAAGAAGCTGCTAATTCTATGAAATTATTTTATAAAAAGAACTTTCCGAGCTTAAATATTCATAAGCTTAACTTCTCTAATACCTCAGGGCTTAGTCTAGAATTAAAACTTAAGCCAAGAACTCTAGCTAAATTCTTAAAGAAAGTTTCTATGAAGCGCTATAATGATTCATATTTTATAAGTCTTCTCTCTCTCGCAGGTAATGGCGGCTTTCTTGCCAAGAAGTTCCTCAATGATAGAACACATCTTAAATTCTTTGCAAAAACAGGAAGTCTAGACTTTGTGAATGGAATTTGTGGTCAATCTATTAGAACAAAGAAGTCATTTTGTTTATTCATAAATAATTTTAACAAGAGAAATCAATTACAAGGTAAGAACTCTCAGTCACAAGAAAAACTGAGACAAGAGGCTAAGGGCTGGAAGAGAAAAACAGATAAGGCGCTTCAAAGAATTATTTCGTTAATTTATTTAAAGCAATTACTATAAAAAAAGGGCCTAGATAACTAGGCCCTTTCGTATATTCATATCAATTAAGAATTGATTAGAAAGACATTGTAATACCAGTAATGAAAGCGTTTGCACTGTTTTCTTTTACTGTAGAACCTGTAATTAAAGCAGTTCCGTTAGTCTTAACTGTTTGCTTTCTGTAGATAAGTCTAGTCTTAACATTCTTGCTAAGCTTGTAGATTGCACCAGCACCAATTTGTGTTTGCTCTCCACCTTTATTTGTTGTATCAACACCAAGGTTTTCCTTGTCACCAAATTCAGTCTTACCGTAGTTTAGACCAAGAGTAAGGTTACCCATGTTATACCATGCAGCAGCTAGCATATGCTTTCTTTCTACATCTTCACCTTTAGTAACTTCAGCTCTACCTTCTTTAGTATAAGCAGCAGAGAATCCCATTTTTTCACAGCTAAACTTTGCACCAACAGTCATGAAATCTTCGTCGTTATCTAAAGTTGGAGCAGCAGCATTATTTTCTACAGAACCCATAGCTTTAGTTACGTGAAGATTTAAAGTATGCTTTCCAAACTTTCTGTCATAAGTAAGCATTGCAGTTGTCCACTTCTCAGTATTTCCATCAGAATCAAGGTTCAGGTCATCTGCACTTTGATCAGCAGTAACACTTAATTGAGCTCCGTGCATTTTTGGTGATGCATAAGTAATACCGTCATTGAAATATCTTGCCTTCATACCAAAGTTACCACCTACAGCAGCTGTAACGTCACCACTTTCAAGTCCTAGAAGTTGTGCACCTGTAGCAGTAAATGGGTCAAGAGATAACATTCTTAATGTATTTGGGTTCCAGTGCTTACCAACAGTAACAGCACCAAAGTTACCAGCTACACCAGCTTGAGCTAATCTAATTCTGATTCTTTCAGCTGATCCATTATCTCTAGCAGAGTTAATTCCAAGTTCAACTTTAGCAGTTGCTGTCATTCCATTCTCTAGCTTTTGAGAACCTTTTGCTCCCATACGAGTTTCAAAACCGTCAACATCAGTAATACCTGTTGATGAACCTTTCTTAGCAGCGTCATCTTGAGAAAGATGTCTGTATTCTTTGTTAATTAAAATGTAAGGCGTTAGTTCTGCAGCTTGAACAGTAAGTGCAGGAACTAGTACCATCCCTAGTAGTAGTTTCTTCATTAAAGTTTCCTTTGTTATTAATAATAAAGTTTCTTAGTAATATGGTAAGCTACTTTTTCGAAAATGCAAACTTTTTGCACTTGCCTGACAGATCAACTCGGTCTTTATTCTATTGCATAAAAAACATAGGCCTTATAAAATCTAAAAAAATATCATTTAATCAACTTGGAACGAAGAGGAATTTCGATCATGAAGAAATCTATTAAGAATGGCTTAATGGCCATTGCCGTCTTAGCGACTGCATCATCTCAAGCTGCAACTTGGAAGGCCGGAAATACAGACCTTACTTTTAAGGGTTATATTAAACTTGACTGGGTACATGTAGAAGGTGCTGGATCTAATGCCGCCCTTAGTAAACAGATCACAACTCCTTCACAGATTTCAGAAGACTCTACAGGAGGACGAAATGGATTCCAAATACTTCAATCTCGTTTTGGCTTTGGAACATCTACACCAACAGAAATGGGTGTTGCAAAATCATATATTGAAATGGACTACTACCTTTCCCCAGGAGGAACGGAGACTATTTCAAACTCATCAAACCCTAGACTACGTCATGCCTTTTTCAATGTGGGTGAATGGACATTTGGTCAAACATGGTCAACATTTATGTTCTTACCAGGCTTCAATGAACAACTAGATTTTGGTGGTTATGCGGGAACTAACTTTGTTAGACAGTCAATGATTAGGTACTCAAAGAAAATGGGAACGTGGAAAGTTGAAGCTGCTCTTGAAAATGCTGAAACAACTTCAGGAACAGGTACTGACTCAACAGTGGATAACCCATCAACAACGACAAATGAAGCAACAACAATCGCGACAGATTCTGATTCATTTCCAGATATCATTGCAAGAGTTTCAAACTCTGGAGATTATGGAAGTTTTGCAGTGTCTGCAATGCTTAGAAAGCATAATTCAGATGAGGTTGGAAAAGATGACACAGGGTTAGCTCTGACAGCAGGAGCTAAGATTAATTATTCAGGAAAGAGTAATATTAGAATGTCTGTTTCTCAAGGTAATTTAGGTCGCTATGGATCATTCACAGCATTTAAAGATGCTGTAATCGTAAACGATAGTAAGGTTGAAGCTACTAAGGCCTTTCAATTTCATGCGGGAATTCAACAGTATCTATCTCATAAACTAAGATTTAACGTTGATTATGGAATGGGAAAAATGGATACATTCACATCTCTAGGCATTGAAAACGTAAATATGATTCACGTAAATCTTATTAGACAAGCTATGAAGAACTTTCAGTACGGAGTTGAGTGGTCAAAAACAAATGTTGAAAGGTTTGGCTCACTAAAGACTGATGCAAAAGCAAAAGAAGTATCATCAAATAGATATATGTTCTCTGCACAATATAGTTTCTAATATTTAGGAAAATTGATAATAAAGAGGCCTACACTAGTGGGCCTTTTTTATATTATTGAATAAGGATCAACATCCAATTTAACAGAGAATGACTTATCTAATTGGTTGTAATTTTTAAAGACGTGTAATACTTGGTGAATTGAATTTACATCCTTACTCATGATTGCAACAGACCAAGTGAAGAGATTTGCTCTACGCTCAATCATAGCAGGTGTTGGACCAAATATCTGAACTTCTAATCCCTTCTTAGAACAAAAGTCATTAAGTCTCTTAACTTCAAAACTTAACTGGGAAACCATTTTGTCACGATGTCTACTTGAGACATGAATACCGGCCATTTTAGCGTATGGAGGAAACATTCCAATTTCCCTTGGTGCTAATTCGTACTCGTAGAATCCACTAAAACTATGTTTTAAAACAAAATCAAATAAAGGGTTCTCAGGTAAGAGTGTTTGAATTACAACTTTAGCTTCTTCAGAATAACGACCTGAACGTCCAAGAATTTGAACAAGCATTTGATATGCTTTTTCCATTGATCTAAAGTCTGGAAAGTTTAACATTGAGTCAGTACCAAGAATAAGTACGAGGTTCACCCTTTTAAAGTTATGACCTTTTGACAACATTTGGGTACCAACAAAAACGTCAATCTCTCCACTATGAAATCGGTCTAATTTATCTTCTAGTTTTTCAAGGTTTGTTATCTCATCCCGATCAAATCTTTCAATTACTTTATCAGGAAAGACTTGAGTTAGAACTTCTTGTAATCTTTCTGTACCAAAACCTTTTTGTAAGAGATTCATATTTCCACAGTCAGGACAAATCTCAGGCATAGGAATTTGATAATCGGAATGACCAGAAGAGAGTATATTCTTTCTCTTGAAATATCTTAGAGGTACACCTGTGTTAGGGTCCTCGAATTTATAACCACAAGCACGGCACTGTAGATAATTAGCAAATCCTAGTCTATTTACAAAGACTAAGACTTGCTCTTTTCTATCTAATGCTTCCTTGAGAAGATCAAGAGATTTTTGTTCAAAGGGCCATTGAAAGATATCTTCATTTCTTTTTTTATCACCATGTTTTCTACAATCAAGAAGCTCAACAGTTGGAAAACCTCCTGCCGCTCTCTGCTCCATTGTAAAATAATTATCTCTCTTATCTCTTGTGAATGTATAGAAGTTTTCTAGACTAGGCGTCGCTGAACCCATAACAACGGGACAACTATGCATGTGAGCTTTCTTAATTGCCACGTCTCGACCATTGTAAGGACATCGATCATTCTGCTTAAAAGAGTTATCATGTTCTTCATCGACAATTACAAGCCCAAGGTTTTCAATTGGTAGAAAGACAGAACTTCGAACGCCCATAACCATAACTGGTCGATCACTCTTCTTAAGATGTTTCCAAACCGCATTCTTATGAGAAGCAGTTACTCCACTATGATATGTAAGAATTGGGCAATCTAAGAACCTTTTAAAGGTCTCTGTGAACTGAGGAGTTAAATTAATCTCCGGTAGAAGAAATAAAACACTCTTTCCTTTTTTCATTACTTCTTTTATGAGGTTAAGATAGACAAGGGTTTTCCCACTTCCCGTAACCCCATGCAGATAAAATCTATCGAAGCCACTTTCAAGTTTAGAGTTTATTGTTTCAAAGATTGGTTTTTGCCATTCATTTAACTCAAACTCGAAGTCTTCGTTTTGACCAAATTCAAGTTGGACTTCACGAGGTCTCTTTAAAATTTTAGGAAGACTATCCCAAACGAGCATTCCTAAATTGTAATGATAGTACTTAGACATCCATTGATATAACTGAAGTTCTTTTTCACCAAGTGCAAACTCGGGATCAAAGAGGTCTGTTACGGCCTTAAGCTTATACTTGGCCTCGATCGAATCAATGTCTTCTTGTGTCAAATTAAATGGAACGATAACACCCTTGGCCTTTCTTCTTCCAAGAGGAACCTCAACGAGAGTACCAGGTTTAAGAAACACTCCCTGAGTCTTATAAGTTAAGATATCTTCAGTTCCAGGGTAGTTTACTGCGACTTGGCAATATTGTTCATTTAATTCGATCATTCGTATGAATTATAGAACAGATCTTATTAAAAGTATCCGTTTACTTTCAGCGAAACCATGCGTTAAACTTATGAAATGATTACATGGAATGTAGACCCCGAATTATTTAGAATTGGCCCAGTTGCCATCCGTTATTATAGCCTTTCTTTCCTATTAGGATTCTTTCTAGCAGAAAGGTTTTGCTCAAAGTATCTTATTGAAAGAGGACTTACTAAAGATCATGTTTCCAAGTTACTAAATTATGTAATCCTTGGAACAGTTCTTGGTGCCAGACTAGGCCATTGCTTATTCTATGAACCAGGTTATTACCTATCAAATCCATTAGAAATTCTCTTTGTATGGAAAGGTGGCCTTGCAAGTCATGGAGGCTTCATCGGTGTTGCTCTTGCGGTTTGGCTATTCAACAGAAAAGTTCACAAGCTGCCAATCATGTGGCTTCTTGATCTTGTCGCTGCCCCTGCTCTATTTACAGGTGGGTTAATCAGACTTGGAAATTTAATGAACTCAGAAATACTTGGTCGACCAACATCATCAGCGTTCGCATTTGTCTTTGAACGTGTTGATAATGTTCCAAGACATCCGGCGCAACTTTATGAATCAATCGGATACCTAACAATTTCTATATTAGGAATGTTTCTTTATAAGAAATTTAATAAAGAGTGGCAGGCCGGTCGCTTCATTGGATTTATTCTAACTTTTGGATTCTTGCATAGGTTCTTTGTTGAATTCGCTAAAGAGAATCAAGTAGCATTTGAGATGGCAATGTTTTGGAATATGGGACAAGTATTAAGCATCCCACTAATTCTTATCGGTATTGTACTTTTATTCTATAAAAAGCCTGTCAGCTAAAATGACCCCAACCATCGGTCTTCTCGCATTCTGTGCTTTTCTAACTGCTATAATATCAGCAGTTAGCGGAATGGCCGGTGGAATAGTCCTTCTCTCAATAATGACATTCTTCTTGCCCTTATCTGTAATTATTCCTGTTCATGGACTAGTGCAATTAATTAGTAATTCAAGTAGATGTTGGTTATTAAAAGATAGTATTGAATGGAAAATTTTTCGACCATTTCTGATTGGTCTTCCCCTTGGAGGACTAGTTGCAACTTTCATTATTAAGAATATTCATAATAGAGAACACTTTTTAATACTCATCGGTTGTATGATTCTCTACACTTTATTTAAGCCAAAGAAATTACCACATTTTCAAATACCTTATTGGGGATTCTCTCTTGTCGGTATTTGTGTTGGTATTTTAGGACCATTAATTGGTGCGACAGGTCCCTTCATAGCAGTATTCTTTATTAGAGACGATCTCGATAAGAAAGGGATTGTCGCAACAAAGGCCTCGGTACAAATGCTTGGTCATATTATAAAGATACCAATCTTCATATATACCGGGTTTAATTATTTAAATCATAGCGTATTAATTGCTCTTCTTGCCATCGGAGCTCTTCTCGGGACAAAAGTAGGAGTTAAAATTTTGCACTCTATACCAGAAGAGATTTTTAGACTGGTTTATAAGAGTGCATTATTTATTGCTGCATGTAGGATCTTTTATAAAGTACTATTCTAGAACTCTCTACAGTCAGAGAGATAAAATTCTTCTATTTTTTTAAATTCTCGATTTCCATCATGTAGTGCATGTGAATCATGAACGACGTAATAAATACCTTTTGAAGACGATTTATCAACTCTTATAAACCACCATTCATAGTACTCGGATTCACCACAATTATACTCATCGCTAATATAACCATCACGACTAGTATACATTTGAACACTTTTCATACCACCACATTTACTTTTTATGGCAAACAACTCTTTTTGCTTACTAACTCTAATTTCACCTTCTATATCCTCAATTTTATTTTCGTAGGTGAAGATATATTTATTTCCACTTTCATTTTCTGCGATTATATACCTCCTATCAATTCCCTCTTCCTTACATATAAGAACAGAAGATAGCCCTCTCTTCTTAATTTCGGCTAAAGCATTTTCATCAATCAAAATTTGTTCCTGCTTATAGACTTCATCTGCACCCATTTTTGCTATCGCTCCTTCAGGATTATTCCTCCCACATGAACAAAGACTTATCATTGCTATAAAAACACACAGTATTAGTTTCTTCATTTTTCTCCCTTAATTAATTCAAGTAATTGATCTGTCATAGTTTTACCGAAAGATGGGAGAATAAAATAGATTGTAGAAGTTAACGAATTAGTGTGTATCTTAACTAATAGTTAATATAAATCGAATATGATTTTAAATACTTAACATACTTTTAAATAAGAAAAATTCATGGCACGACTATTGCTCTATATACAGTATTAGTAGTGTAAATAACTAAATATAGGTTGTGTACCAATAGATTGGTGCCCATTTTTTAGTCATCTGAACAAATCTTGTAGGAGAAAAGGTTATGAAGTTTCTAAGTA
The DNA here is from genome assembly GCA_001874305.1 of Bacteriovorax sp. MedPE-SWde. Taxonomy (GTDB): domain Bacteria; phylum Bdellovibrionota; class Bacteriovoracia; order Bacteriovoracales; family Bacteriovoracaceae; genus Halobacteriovorax_A. Next base: position 523,196 of record MPCU01000002.1, read on the forward strand.
TAGTAGCTTTATTTTTAGTCATATCTTGTAACTCTAAAGATACACCAGTCTCTAAAGGATCTGGAGGTGTAATAGATGGCGGAGGAACAAATATAGACTATGCGAAAGTACCCTATATTGAAGAGCAGCTTGATGTCGCTATCTCCCTATTAACAACAAACAAAGAAGGAATGAATCTTCTAAGGAGCTTAAGAGATCACTTTCCCGCCCAGTACGATGAAAACCGTAGAGTGAGATATACGACAACAGAAAGATTTCTTGAAACAATATATTTAAGAGATAGCAATGAAGCCATTTTACAAAAAATTATAGGCAATTCTTATTATGTTCAAGACAAACTTTTTAAACTCTGTAAGTGGAAGAAGAAAAGAGTTGTTAATCTTTATTCAAACAATACACTTTTTAAAACAGCTAATGATAAAGACTGTCTAAATGAAAGATTAGATAGACCAATGAAAACGTCAGGAATATTAAAAAGAGAATTATTCCACTTCAAAAATAAGTGTTTTGATTTAAATGGTGTTGAAAAAGTAGCATCAGTATCAAGCTTTGATCTAAATGCTAAAGTCTGTCTTTCCAAATCACAGTTATCACAACTCCCACAGGATGATGTTTTGAAGAACCTTACAGCAATTATTGTACATGAATTAGCACATATGTATGGAGAGGGAGAACAAACATCTAAAAAGCTCGAAAAGTTCATTATATCAAACTTTAACAGATATAACTTGGTGATAAATAATAGAACTGAAAATATTGATGAACAAAGATATAACTACACCGAAGGTCTTCTCGGTATTTCACCAACAGAATCTCCTGTCTATCATGCTGATCCGACAGAGATAGACTTTAACTATCTTCACTTTGAGCTTTTAAACGTCATTGTTGAACTTTCAAAGCACCCTGGTTCACAGTTCTATACATTTCAAGAAATTTATCCTTTCAGATATGAGAACTTATATAACCAGTCTTATAAAGAGATTGAAGGTATTATTGAGAGATATTTTAGTATTAATGAGAAGGGCCTACTTACTCCTAAAGAGAGTTTTTTCACACAAGAAGAACTACAAATTATTGCAGGTCAACCTGACAACTACGATGAGTGGTATGATAACTGGAAAATGGCGATATCTAAATATAAAGGAATTTTTAATGAGATAAAGAACGAAATAAATAAACTCTACGAAGAACTAGATGAGTTTGATAATCAATCACCAACAACTGAAAGAATAGATAATATGTTACGACTTGAGGAAGAATTACTTCAAAGTAATATGTATGATGATGATTTCTCTGGGCCATAATGATGAATAAATTAGAACCAATTTTTGAATATTCAGACTATAAGAAATATACCCTTGAACTTATTTCGACATATCCGAAAGAAGGTCGAGGAGTATTTTCTCAATTATCTAAATCATTAAATGTATCATCGGTACTTATCTCCAAAATTTTCAAGGGAGATAAAGATCTATCAATAGATCAAGCTGTACTTACATGCGATTTCTTTGAATTCAATGAGCTTGAGTCAGATTACTTTATAACTCTGGTAAGTAAGGCCAGAGCAGCAAGCACAGAGACAAGAAAGTACTTTGAAAAGAAACTCTACGATCTTCAACTAAAAGCTCTAGATGTTAAAAATAGAATTTCTAAACAGAATGAAATTTCTGAAGAAGCTAAATGTGAATTTTATAGTTCATGGATCTATACAGCAATTAGACAAAGCTGTGCTCTTGAAGAAATAAATACAGAAGAAGATCTCTGCGAAATATTCAAACTTCCTGCACATACAATAAGAGAAAAAGTCGAGTTCTTAAAAAATAATGGACTTTTAAAAGAAGAAAATAACACCCTCTCACTTGGAATGAACTCCACTTACCTATCTAAGGATAATCCTCTTATTCATTCTCATCGAAAGAATTGGCGACTTAAGGCCATTGATAGCTTTACTAATAATAATGAGAACGACCTATTCTTTGTTGCTCCCATGGTTATCAGTGAAGAGATAGCTACGAAACTAAGAGAAAAGCTCCTGTCTGTCATACAGGAACTCTATAAAGATGCACCAGAACAAGATGCAGAGGCCACATACTGTTTAAATATTGACCTCTTTAATTTTTAATTCATAAGCTGATTATGAAAATTTAGACAGAGTGCATTGATCACTATTTTATCTTCTCTCTCGCTTACACATTTACTGTAATATTCGATTTCAATCTTTTCATAGTCTTCTTTTGAAAAGATATATTCAGCCCCACTTCTTTCAAAACTCTCAACTCTTTGTTCAAATCGAAATGCATTTAGTTGATCAGAACCTGAATCATCTCCGTCGCTTGGATCATCACCATCGGGGTCATCTGTACCAGTATCATCATCTTTAGGATGATCATCATCGTCTTCTACACAATAATCGTGGTAACAAACTAAAGCGTCACCACCATAGTCATTTAACATTTGCTGCAGTCGCTCCCCAGCATTACTTCCCGTTGGAACAGTTCCACCATCATCACAATTACTTCCAAAGTCACAAAAGACCTGACGAGCAGAGATATTCCTAATTCCTATTGTTCTAACATCCTCATTGGAGTCAGTTTCAAAACAATACTCAGAATTACAGAATTCAAACCCTGATGCATAAACATTCGCAGTAAGGACAATTAAAAATAAACTAAAATAATTTTTCATACTAACTCCTCTAAATCATTAAGGCTTGATGCCTCTTGTGAAGCTAATATAGACGATATAGTTATATGAAAATAGATCAAACAACTTAACTAATGGCCTTATTTATTAACTATTAGTTAAGTTATTTAGAGAGGTGATAATTGAATTAAACTTTAACAGACCACTCAACACCATTAGCAGTATCTTGAAAATCAATTCCTAGGGCATGTAGTTCATCACGAACCTTATCAGCACTTTCCCAGTCCTTATCTTCACGAGCTTGAGATCTCTTAGCAAGAAGCTCTTCAACAAATGAAGCTTCAATATTTTTCTTTTTAAGAAGAATAGTATTTATCTCAGAAAGAACCTTTGCAGGATCTTCATCAAATAGTGCTGTTAGCTTTCCGTACTTATGTACCCATTCTTTGAATGCATTGGCTGTAGGAACAGAGTTGACATCTTTTTTCTTCTTCTCTAATCCAAGAGTATTAAATGCTCTTACTGCTTCATAGATAGAAGCGATAAGTTCACCTGTTCCAAAGTCATCGTTAACAGACTTTTCAATCTTCTTATCAAGAGACTTTAAAGACTCTGCAAACTTCTTATTAACTTTAGCCGAATCATTTGTTTCAAAGTTTGAAACGATATCATTCGCAACCTTAAGAGCTCTATAAACTCTTACAAGTCCTGAGAATGTTTGTTCGATCTTATCATCACTAACATTAAGAACTGATCTGTAGTGAGAAGAAAGAACTAAGAATTTAAAAACTTCAGGATGATATTCGTCCATAAAAGTTCTCGCAGGAATGATATTTCCAAGGGACTTAGACATTTTCTCGCCCTTCATATTAATGAAGTTATTATGCATCCAGTAATTAACATACTTACATCCAGTACATCCCTCACCTTGCGCTCTTTCATTTTCATGATGTGGAAAAATAAGATCAATTCCACCACCGTGAATATCAATTGAATTTCCTAGAATTGATTTAATCATTGCAGAACATTCGATATGCCAACCCGGACGTCCTTCTCCCCAAGGAGAACTCCAACTAGGCTCCCCCTCTTTTGCAGGCTTCCATAGAACAAAGTCCCCAGGGTTCTTCTTTCTTTCGTCAACTTCAACTCTTTGACCAGCGTTAAGCTCATCAAGCTTCATTCCAGAAAGTTGGCCGTATGTATTGTAGCTGTCGATATCGTAGAAAACTTCTCCATCAACTTCATAAGCTTTCTTCTCAGAGATAAGCTTTTGCACATATTCAACAATCTCATCCATATACTCTGTAACTTTTGGATTGTGATCATGAGGTCTAAGCCCTAGTCGCTTATAGTCCTCTTGAAATGCCGCGATATATCTTTCACTGACTTCAGATGCTTCAACACCTTCGTCAATCGCCTTATTTATAATTTTGTCATCCACATCAGTGTAGTTATAAACAAAAGTCACATCGTAACCAATGTGCTCCATCCAATTTCTAGCAAAGTTAAAGAAAATTGGTCCCCTAAAATTACCGATATGCAGCAATCCATAAACTGTCGGCCCGCAGAGATATAATTTTACCTTTCCCTCTTCAATGGGTTTGAATAATTCTTTCTGCTTAGATAGAGTATTATAAATAGTGAAACTCATGCGTATTTTCTCCTGTGGATATTACGATAATCATACCTAAAAAGGACGTTACTGTCATGTCATCATTCGATCTGCTTGTAAAAAATGGAACACTTACTACTTCAAAATCTCGCAATTTATTTGATATCGGGATCAAAGACGGAAAAATTGTCGAAATCGGTACTATTACTGGGGATGCTAAGAGAGTTATCGATGCCTCAGGCCTAAATATTCTGCCCGGTTTAATTGATACACAAGTTCACTTTAGAGAACCAGGACCAACTCATAAAGAAGATCTTGAAAGTGGATCACGAGCAGCAGCACTTGGAGGAATTTGTACATTCTTTGAAATGCCAAATACCTCTCCTACCACTACAACAGTAGAAAAGATTAATGATAAAGTAGAGCTCGCCAAATCAAAGTCTCATACTAACTTTGGCTTCTATATTGGTGGAAGTGAAAACAATCTCGAAGAACTTTTAAAGGCCGAAGACCTAGAAGGTTGCTGTGGAGTTAAGATATTTCTAGGTAGCTCTACCGGAGACCTTCTACTCTATAAAAGAGAAGTACTAATAGAGATCTTTAAAAAAATAAAAATGCCAATTGCCGTTCACTCAGAAAGTGAGCCACGACTTCTAGATAGAATTTCAATTAGAGACAATGCCAAATCAGTTCACGCTCACTATGAATGGAGAGATGCTCAAACAGCGCTAGAATCTACTAAAATGATAATAGAGGTTGCGAAGGAAGCTGGCCGTAAGGTTCATATTCTCCATGTTTCTACTAAAGATGAAATGGACTACCTTGCAAAAAATAAAGAGCACTGTACAGTTGAAGCGACACCTCAACATCTAACTCTAATAGCTCCAGATGCATATGATCAACTTGGTGCCTTTGCTCAGATGAACCCTCCTATTAGAACAGCAGAACATAAAGAAGGAATTTGGGAAGGACTAATGAACGGAACAGTTGATGTTCTCGGTTCTGATCACGCACCTCATACAATTGAGGAAAAAGAGAGGGCCTACCCAAGATCACCTTCAGGCATGCCAGGAGTTCAAACAATATTTCCAATCATGCTTAAACATATGAATGAGGGTCGAATAACGCTTGAGAAAATTATTGAGCTTTTAAGTGAAACACCTGCTAAACTATATTCCCTCAATAAGGGACGTCTTGAGGTTGGAGCAGATGCCGATTTAACAATTGTTGATCTTGATAAAGTTTGGACGATTGAAAATGAAGATCAGGCCTCAAAATGTGGATGGACTCCTTTTGCTGGTACTGAAGTAAAAGGTAAGCCAACGGCAACAATTGTAATGGGACAAGTTGCCATGTTAAATGATGAAGTCTTTGAAATTAAGCCTTCTCCAATTAAAAGAGGATAGAAATGCAAATTACGCCAAGAATTCAAAAAGCATATGAAATAGCAAGAAGTGCAAGAGAAAATGCACATGCAGTTTATTCAAACTTCTTTGTTGGTTCAGCAATTGGAATAAAAGGTTCTGAAGATATATACCCAGGCTGTAACGTAGAAAATATTAGCTATGGAGCGACAGTTTGTGCTGAAAGAAATTCAATTTTTCAAGCTGTTGCAAAGAATGGAAAAATTGAATTAGATTTCGTAGTAGTTGTCTGTGACACAGACCCAGTAACTGTTCCCTGTGCAATGTGCCTTCAGGTAATGTCTGAATTTGCCAAGGCAGACTTACCTATCTACTTAGGTGATCTTCAAAGTATCAAGAAAGAACTTAAGTTCTCTGACTTACTACCAGCACCGTTTGATACACTAGATTGTTAGTTTAGTACGTGGAGTGTTTCCTCAGTTTCAAAGTCACACTCTAAACATCTCACTTCTTCGTGAATATAGAGATTGTCGTGATCAGCTAAGTGAGTCATTGTTAGCTTAGCTCCGCATTTCGGACATACTTCTATCTGCTGCTTTACCTCGTCAACAGTTCCATGGTATTTCTCAAATTTCTCAACTCGAAGGGATTTGTTAGACACCTTTGTCCCCCTTTTGTGAACCTCTTCTACTTAATATTCTAACCTAATTTAGGCCTGACACTAAATGTTTTTGTAACGCTAACAGAATTACAGTCACTTATACATAGTCATGATCTCTAATTCGCTGCTTACTACTATCCCTAGGGTCTATAATAAGGGAAGACCTTATTGCCAAATAGCGGATAACAGGCTAGAAAGGAGCATAATTAATAAGGTTTTTTTTAACCTATTTTATAAAATGCGTATCACTGCATAAGGTGCAAGAATGAAAAATATAGAAGCTTTAAGAAACAAAAAAGAAGATATTATGAATCCAGGTATCAAAGATGCCTCAGGACTTAATGACTTTCAAAAGAAACCAAATGAAGTTCATATCACAATTCCAAAAGTAGGAATTGAGAGATTTAGAATTCCATTAAACTTCGAACATGCAGATGGATCAGTTATGTCTCACGACGCTGAAGCTTCAATGTTTATCTTTCTTGAGTCACACAAAACAGGCGCTAATATGTCTCGTTTCTGTAATATTCTTCAAGCTCAATCAGCTGAAAAAGTTATCAATCTCCAGTTCTTCAAGGACATTCTAAGAAAGTATAGAACAGACCTTAGAGACTATGAAGATGAGCCTCTAATGCCAAAAGCTCACCTCAAACTGGACTTCAAATACCCTGTTAAGCAACAGTCACTAAAAAGTGGTAACTGGGGATGGCAGTATTATGAATGTGAATGGGAAGGTATTGAAGATAAGACTGATCAAGTCTTAATGCAACTGACTATAAGATATGAATACTCTTCGACATGCCCTTGTTCACTTTCAATGTCTAAGCAATATGAAAAAGAATTTAGAGAAGGAAAGACGACAGAAGGAAGTGGAATCGCTTCAGCTCACTCTCAAAGGTCTATAGCAACAATAAAAGTAACTCATGATGCAAATACTGAGTTTCATATAGAAGACCTTATTGGTCTTTGTCGTCAAGCGCTTCCAACAGAAACGCAATCACTTGTTAAAAGAGTTGATGAGCAAGCATTTGCAATTCTAAACGGAGATAACCCGATGTTTGTTGAGCATGCGACAAGAAGAATAAGCACGATCTTTAACGAATGTGACAAGCTATTAGATTGGGAAGCAAAAGTAGAGCATATTGAGTCTCTACATAGCCATAACGCAGTGGCCTATATAAGAAAAGAGAAGAACTAATAACGAAGGCCCTTAAAGAGGGCCTTTTTTGTTGCCAAGTTTTAACGGACTCGACTAAGATTTTACCGATGGAAACAATAGAAATCCTACTTGCAGAAGATGACCAAGATATCAGAGAACTCATTGAGTACGATATTTTAAAGATTTTTGGTAAAGAAAATTGTAAAGTTGATCTTGCCTCAAATGGAAGCCAGGCAATAGGACTTCTTAATCAGAATAAATATGATGTTATTCTATCTGATTACCATCTACCAGACTTCTCCGGAGCACAAGTTAGAAAGTCCCTAAAGACTGAAACTCCATTTATCTATATTAGTGGTGATATTAGTATTATTGGTGACTGTGATAATAAATCAATATTTGCTTTAGAAAAACCATTTAAAACTGAAGACCTTCAAGAAATTCTAAAAAGAACAGTTCAAACGACAAAGATACAATAATTAACTGGCCTCGATATTTTCATTTTTTTGCCAACTCAACTCGGCCATCTTGCTTGCAATATCGTCTTTGTGTTCAGCAAACATTACAGCACCTATTCGTGCAGCTTCTTTTGGCATACCGTATACAATACAAGAGTCTTCGTCCTGCCCAATAGTATATGAACCTGCATTTTTCAGATTCAACATTTCGGCGGCACCATCTTTTCCCATTCCAGTTAGTATAACTGAAACAACATGCCTACTTTTAGTAAAGGGCACTACGGATTTAAACAAATAATCAACAGAAGGTTTAAATCTATTTACAGGAGCATCATCAGTAATTTTAACTTTAAAAACTCCGGACTCATTAACAACCTTCATCTGCTTACCACCAGGTGCTACTAAGATTTTATTCTTTTCAACTAATTCTCCATCTACTGCTTCTTTTACTAAGAATGGACATAGACTATTCATTCTATCTGCAAAGGCTTTAGAGAATACAGGAGGTATATGCTGAACAATAAGCATAGGAGGTATTTCTTTTGGAAGTTTCGTTAATATGTCCTTAAGTGCATTAGTCCCACCTGTTGACGAGCCCATTACCACAAGAGAGTCTAGATTCATTTTAGAGACAGGACGAGTACCAATCTTATTTAATGTAGCTAGACTTTTTTTAGAAAGCGATGCTTCTTTAATTTTCTCAATCAATATTGGCGCTACAACAGGAAGTTGTGACACCTCTGGCTTTTGAATATAGTCAAAAGCGCCATGTTCTAGAGCTTCAAGAACAAGAGGCCCTTCTTCCATACTAATAGAAGTAACCATAATAGTAGGTATATTATGCTTAGGACCAATGATTTTTAAAAGTTCAACTCCAGTCATCTCTGGCATATGTATGTCTAGAGTTAGAACATCTGGTTGATGTTCAATAATGAGAGCCTCAACATCACTAGGTTTTTCTGCCATTGCACAAACAGTGATCCCGTCAGCTTTAGAAAGTACTTTATTTAATAGGTTTCGAATTGTTCTAGAGTCATCTACAATAAGAACTTTGACATCTCTTTTTTCAACAACCTTAGTTTTAACAGGCTTTAATGATTTAGATACTCTAAGCTTCCCATTATCTGGAAAAAAGAGAACCTCAAACTGATCTTCTCTTAGAACTTTCTTAACTTCATTCTTAGTATAATTTTCAAGTAATGTAGCAATACCATTTATAGCAAAACTCGGGCCTATAACTTTATAAGTCAGATCATCTTCTTGAAAAGTATCTTGTGCGATTTGAATCAAATTTTTGACTTGATGTCTATCTGATCCATCAAGGATTGCGGCCATTGCCTTTCCTTGAGAATTTAAAGCAGTAACAAAAACTTGATTAGTAAGTTTAAAGTACTGCTGACTTCCATCTTTTATACTAAGTGTTTTTAGCATTTATATATTTCCTTACTTCTTACTCAAATAATCACTAGACATGTATGCGAAACTTGTAATCGGGACAACATCTGTTGCCACTTCAGAAAGTTCGCATTTAACGTTGATATCCTCTACTATAAGGTGAGCATTATCCCACTCTAGCATTTTCTCTCCAGCATGCTTAGACGCCTTTCCAAAAACAAGAAACGATGATCTCTTAGTTTTGTTCTCAGAACAAATTGGATCATATAGTTTCTTAAAGTCAGCGAGATAAACTGTATCTTTTTCAAAAGAAGATGGCATATCATCTAAGAGTTCCACTTTATACTTCAACTTCCTTCCTAACTCATCTTTAAATGCCGCCAAAATATTATCTTGCCCTTCAAAGAACATTACAGTTGGTGGTTGAGAATCATGAAGCTCACTAAAAAAGAATTCAACTTTCTTTTGATCTGATATAGAAGAATAGATTGCTCTAAACTTAGTATCCGCATTTTCAATAACAATCTTATGCTCAAACTCTTTATCAACACTTGAAACATGACTTGTCTCAAACATTCTATCCATAAAGGCCACTTTGAGCTTTGTTTTAATTTCTTCACCACGCTCTAGAATGTTATTTAAAGCTGGTTTTTCGATAAAGTCAGATGCACCTGAACGCAAGGCCTTCATAGCAGCATCGGAGTCATCCCTCGATGCCGACGAAATCATCACAACAGGAGGGTGTCCTTTTTTATAGTGTCTTTGTAGATAAGTCACACCATCCATTTCTGGCATATGAATATCTAGAGTCATAATATCTGGTTTTAACTTTTCAACCATCTCATTTGCTTCAATACCATTCTTAGCAACACCTACAACTTCAAAACTTTGATCAGAGCTAAAAATCTTCTTTAATAAAGTTAAAATACTTGAAGAGTCATCGACACAAAGAACCTTTAACACGCTTGGCATTTCTGGCATTTTTGATACTGGAGCTTTAACTACAGGAGTAGGAGCAGCTTTCGATGTCGTTGTGACTGCGGGAGCAATTGGCTCGACGATTTTATGTTTATATATTGATGGTCCAACATTACTTATTTCTAACTTTAAACCACCTAAAGACTCCGAAATACCACTAAAAAAGAATGAGGTATCATGCATATGGTTAAGAAAGTCTTTCATTATCTTTTCTATTTGCTCGGGTCTAAAATAAATAAATACATTTCTACAGAATATAATATCAAACTTTTTTCCGACCATTTGAGACTTAAAATCGAGTAGGTTTAACGGTTTGAATGAGACGTTATTAGTTAGAGTTTTCTTCGCCTTTACGTACTCTGAGATATCCCCTTTCCCTCTTGCCCAGTGATCAGCAAGATAATTCATCGGAACACTTTTAATTTCTCTTCTATGGTATACACCATTCGTTCCGACCTTAACGGACTCGGGATCAATGTCACTACCAAAGATATGATACTTCATCGATGGATCAACTTTTGGAAGATAAAAGTCTAAAAACATTGAAAGAGAATAAACTTCTTGACCACGAGAACATGCAGCAGACCAAATATTTATAGTATTCTCACCTCTTGCTTTTACATCAGCGACGATTTGGGCAAGATTAGCTTTAACATATTCAAAATGGTTAAATTCTCTAAAAAAGAATGTATGATGTGTAGTTAACAAGGAAACAAGAATTCCTGATTCCTTCTCCATATTCTTTTCTAAGAAAGAAATATACTGTTCAGGTTCTTGAAGCCCAAGTTCAAGCATTCGCTTCTTGACCCTGGTTTGAACCATTAGAGCTTGCTTTTCCTCTAAAACATTACCTGATATTTTAGCAACAATCCCAGAGACCGTTTTAATAAGCAGGTCATACCCGCCAGTACGTTGTTGTGCAGTACTCATATATCCTCTCTCATTAGATGTCTTTTATGCTGCTGATTTTAATCCACCAACGGCCTTTAAATCTTTAAGGTCGAGTACTTTTGCCACATCAAGAAGTACTGTTAAAGCATCTTCTTTTCTATATACGCCATTAATATATTCTGCATTTACTTGTGACTCAATTTCTGGCACATCATTTACTTCATCAGTAGTAAATGCCAATACTTTGTTAATCGAATCAACAACAATACCTAAGTTCATTCCATTAAGATCAACGATGATTACTGATTCTTCATGGTTATTCTCTTTAGGCTTAATCTTTAACTTTGTCCTCAGGTCTACAACAGATATAACCTGTCCTCTTAAGTTCATTATCCCTAAGAAGTGAGACGGCGCTTTTGGAATTGGCGTCGTTTCTGGAACTGAAATAACTTCTCTTACAGATAATAGTGGAAGTGCATAATCTTCTTCCCCCAGGCTAAACTCTAAGAAACGTTGTAATTCAGAATTTACATTTTCATTATTCAAATTTTCAATACTCATCCTATGCCACCCTTGCTATGTTTTCTTTAATAGAATTTTGATTCTTTTTTAGTGATCCACTATATAGTTCATTTAAATCTAGAATAAATGACGGTTTCCCATCCCCTAAAATGGAACTTCCCATAAATCCTTTGCGACCTCTTATTTCATCACCAAGTTTCTTTATAACAACCTGCTGTTGATGAAGAATATCGTCAACGAGAACTGCAAAATTAAAGTTCGCATTATGTATAATGATAGCGATCTTATCTATTGATTCACCATCATCCATCTTTCGACTAAGCGTTTGGCCTATATTAAAGACAGGGAGAACTTCACCTCTAAGGTTTAAACATTCTCCAAATCCAGTAATTTTATTCATCATTTCTTTTGTTGGCTTCAGTGATTCATGTACTTGAGATAGTGGAATAATATACTTCTCTCCACCAACTCTGATAACCATTCCATCGATGATTGCCATTGTTAATGGAAGACAAACTTTAAAAACACTCCCTTTACCCATTTCAGTCTTAACTTCAATAGTACCTGACATTCCCTCAATATTAGTTTTTACAACATCCATACCAACACCACGGCCAGATACTTCAGTTACCTCTTCTTTTGTAGAGAAACCTGGGTGAAAAATGTATTGAATCATTTCATGAGGGGGAATTTCCTTATTAGGATTAATTAATCCACACTCAATCGCTTTCGCTCTAATGATATTATGGTCAATTCCACCACCGTCGTCATTTATCTGAATTACGAGATTATTACCTTCATGGAATGCTCTGATTTCAACATTTCCAACTTCATTCTTTCCGGCCTTAATCCTACCATCTGTCGACTCTAGACCATGATCAACAGCGTTTCTCACGATGTGAACAAGTGGATCTGAAAGATTTTCTAAAACTGTTTTATCTATCTCTGTATCTTCACCAACAAGGTGAAGCTTAACTTGCTTATTAAGAGTTTTTGATGTGTCTCTAACAATACGATTCATCTTTTGCAGAGTTGCTTTAAGAGGAACCATTCTCAATGACATAGAGATTTCTTGAATTTCTTTTGAAAGCTTTCCAAGTTGTGCTATAGACTTATTTGCCAGTCCATCTTGAATAGCAACAAATCGTCTTTGATCAAGAACCGTTTGTAAAATCACAAGTTCACCAACTACGTTATTAAGTTTTTCAACTCTAGAAAGAGCTACTCTAATACTCTCATCTTCGGATTTTTTCTTAGGTGGTTTTTCTTTTTGAACGGGTAATTTTGGTGCTGATTTTATATCTGTTACATTATTAACAGGAGCTGCCTCAGCAACTACAGGTTCAGTCTCAACGACAGTTTGAGCAACAATATCCTCGCCCTTCTTAATTGTTAAACCTTCATCTGCGTCATTTTTTGGTGCTGTCTCAATCCCAAGTTGTTTAAAGATTTCTTCGTCACTTAGGCCAATCTCTCTAAGAGACTCTATCGCACTATTTGAAATTTCTACTTCTTCATTACTTTCTTCACTTACTGTTTCTGCAATTACTTCTTCAGCTGCTTCACCATCTTCTTCAAAATCTGAATCATCAAACATGACAGCATCTGGAACTTCCTCAAAATTTTCTGCAGCAGGAGTTACGACCTCGACAGGGTCTTCTTCAAAGTATTCTGCAGCAACTTCTTCGACTTCTGCAACAGGAGCTTCTTCTACTTGTGCTTCGGCCTGAACTTCAGCTTCTCCAACAGTGTCTCCACTGACAACAGAAATAATTTTAGCGATGATAGCGTCATTATCAAATGTCGCTTCAATATCATCACGTAGTGTATTTATCATGTGCGTAATGTGATCATTACACTCTAAAAGAATTGTGACGACAAAGTCATTAACCTGCATTTCTCCAGTTTTTAACTTAAGAATTAGGTTTTCCATTTCATGTGTAAATTCGGCCACTTCACCAAAGCCAACAGCTCTTGATGTACCCTTTAAATTATGTGCTAATCTAAAAATTTGATCGAGAAGGTCCGTGCTATCATTATCATCTTCAAGCGCTAAAAACGCCTGCTCTGAATCCTCCAGCAGTTGTAGCGACTCTTCTAAAAAGTCTTCCTTCAATTCTCTTTCAAAATCTTCCATTTCCATTCCTCGGATTTTTCTTAATCTTCTAAGGACATATCGGCTAAATAAATGGCTTAATTAGGTAAAATTTTAAATTAATATTCTTTGTTCACTTAGTACTTTTTTACCTATTACAATTCATGCTTAAATGGTTGAAATTATATAGGTTTTTTTGTGAAAAAGTTCATGAATCATGGTGATATTTTGTTGATTGGGAACCTGCCATTGATTGTCGACAGATTCCCATATTGAAGTAATTAAGGTTGATGATTTTTTAAGGTCTCAATCCATCTAAGGCGAGGAAAATCACCTTCTACCCAGTAGAAGTGCTCGGCCATTAAACTAAATGTTTCACAGAAAACAGGCGGATTTACAAAACAAGATACTGTTGCTGTTCTAGCGGTACTCGTGTTGTCAAAGGCATTGCCATCTCCAGAGATAACATTAGTAAATGTTCCACCTCCAGACCCATAGAAGGCCGAAGGTGTTCCAGAGAATTTCAGCATATTAGTTGCAGCATCTATATTTGACGTAGTACTAATACCTACAATACCACCACAGTTTAATGAACAAGCAGATCCATCGCCCACAGTCGATACAGTATTTAATCCTGAAGTAACAGCTTGTCCTGCTATTCCTCCAACGGTGTCATTACCATCAACAATACCAGAGTTAACAAGAGCAGCTCCAATTATATTCGTTGCAGAACCGACAACTCCCCCCACAATATCTGAAGAGGACTGTCCTGTTACAGAAGTCGCAGAATCGACATTAATATTAAAGAGAGTCATATTTGTTGCACCACCGGTTAGAGCGATTGACCCAGCAACACCTCCAGTCCCAGCAGAACCGGTACTAGAAATGGCCGAGCTAACTATTTTGATATCTTCTATTTCTACATTATCATTAGTACTTGATGTTAAACTCCCTATAAGTCCACCAGCTTTACCAGGTCCAGTCCCCGTTAATGTAGAGTTCCAAAGTTGGACACCATAGACACCTATCCAACCACCTGTGGTGTTTACATCACCAGCAAGTCCACCGACATGTCCTGATCCAGAATTAGAGAGGTTTATGTTTTTCAAATATAGAGTTCTAAATCCTGTCGGTGTTTCATGATCAATTTCAGCACCATCTGTCATATTTCTAAAAAGACCGAGGTTTGTAGAAGAAGCTTCAGCTTTAGTCACATTTAGAATTGTATTATCATTTCCTTTAAACTTTCCCTTAAACTCTGCCCATGGCGTAAACAAGGCAGGGTTATTTTGAAAGTCCAAATCACTCAGTAGAATATAATGGGCGCCTTTTATTTTAAACGAAGGCTCAATTAATTGAAGCTTTCCAAATAGTTCCCAGTCACTAATTGAACTTAAACCAAATGGTTTAGTCACTGAGCCAATATTATCTATATAGCGATTAAAGAACTTATCTGAGAACTGTCGGTATTTTCCATCTCCTGCTAACTCCCAATTTATATGAGCAAATGAAGGAGCGGCCGAGCCACCTGTCGGAGTAGTATTAGTATTTAAATTCGCTAAACTTGTATATGACATACATGTGTTAGTTCCACCGTTATCTACAAGAGCACAAGAGTTTGTAGCAATTGTGTTTGCTGTACCAATAGCTGTTTGAGATGCTCCCCCCACAGATGCATAGGAATTAGTAACATTACAAGCAGTACAATTACCCACTAAGAGACCATCAGTTGCAGCGTTTGCTCCAGAGAGGATTCCTTCAAAGTAACTATTGTCTAGCGTAGCTGCACCATAGGATCCAATTAGACCTCCTGCTCCTGCAGAACTTGTAGAGTTAACAGTCATTGAAGAGTGAACAGAACTTATATTAAAAGTTCCTCCTGAGGCAATGATTCCTCCACTGGTTCCACCGTTACAAGTTACAGCTCCCTTAGTTGACGAGTAATCAATAGATCCTGCCCCTAGACCAGTTCCTACCACTCCTCCACAACTTGTCTTTCCAGAGATTGTTCCTTCATACTTAACCATTCTAAGGTTTCCTGAAGTCGACGCCGAGACTTTTCCAAATATACCTCCGACAGGACCAGCACCACCGGCACCAACGAAAGCGTTTATATCTACCCGAGAATTCACAAGCTCTGCATTAAAAATAGTAGCGTGTGTTACATTACCGGCGATACCGCCAATATCTGGATGTGTAAGAGTATTCTCAGTAAGGTTAATCACGCCTTGTGCTCCAATTGAAGTGAAATCCATAGCTTCTGCTAAACTACCAACAACTCCGCCAATTGCCTGCGCAGGATGATCAATTGTTATATTTAATCCTTCAACTTCAATAGAGTTGAAACTGACATTAGTCATCGTTTTTCCTACAACTCCACCTAAGTCTCTTGTTTTTTGAAGCGTATTTCCGGCCTCAGAATAAAAATTAAATCCGTTTACAGCAACGCCTCGAAGAGGTCCTTCTAACCTTCCAAAGACTGCTCCAACTTCTCTTATATCACTTCCGCCTGTACCATCTAAAGTTATTGAAGAGTTAGTTATCTTTATACCTTTTACTTCACCTGTGGATGTTGAGAAGTTTCCACCAACAAGCCCTATTCTTTCTATGAAAGTCGTACCTTCATTATTTATGATATCCATATGAATATTATCAAGCTCGATGTCCTTTATTTTGATTGTAGTATTTGCACCAATTTTTCCAAATAGGATTCCTGTTCCAAATCCAGCATTTGTTCCGTAATCAAAAACACCTGTTGCGTTGGCGATTCGCAAATTCTCGATATTTCCGTCTATCGACCCAAAGAGTGCACCATTACCAGTGTTCGACCCAGTATAATTATGATTAAAATTTGAAACTGTCCTTCCATTTCCATCAAGTTCACCACCACTTGTAATATTCATCGGACTTGATAGCGCAAGGTCCTCACCAAGAAAATCGATGTCTTGACCTAAAACAAACTTATTATTAGAGTTTGATATAAAGGCAGTTTTAAATTGTGTAGGATTACAAATAACGTACCATGTTCCAGACCTTAAATTTACAGTATTAGACATAACGGCATTAGTCAGATGTGCTCCCTGACAGTAATTTGATTTTACAAATACGTTATTTTTATTTTGATAGAAACTGACATTGGTTTTAGTCTTGTAGTCCGGTTTCATATTAAATACTTCAACGGGGCCTGCGCAACTGGGTTGAGCAAATGACTTAATGATAAAAGTCAAAGGTGCAGCAGGGTCATTAAATATTGGAATCCTTAGGTTTGTATTATGACTCTGATCAAGAACACTTCCATAGTTCTGACAAGTAGACTTAAGCCCCGTATCGATTGAGACCGCACCTGATTCGTCAAACTCTGGAATTATAATTCTAAATGACTGAGTTGCTCCTTTTACACAATCATCTGCAGTATTTTCTGCTTCATTTTCATTTATTGCATATTGATTATTACAACTTATTAAAGTTAACGGATTGAACTGACCAACATCTCCTTGTGAAACAGGTAGACCAAATAAGTCATCGGCCTGACATCTCTTCTTAACGAGATTGAATGCAATATCCTGATCGCCCCCTCCGAGCTCAACGTTATCAACACCTGCACACTTTACAGTCCCTTCAAGAAAATTTGCTCCGTCCCACGCAACAGTAACAAAACTCCAAGTCCCATTTTCAAGCTCTAGTACTTCTCCTGCAGAAATAATTCTCTTAGAGATATATGTTCCTGGCCGATCCTCGTTCTTACCAAAGACCATGAGACCACCAGATGAAAATGGACCAACTGCAAAGTTCATTTTAAAGGTTGCATTAGTCTTTCCCTCTTGTCCTCCACAGGACACTAAGAAGCTAAGTAAGGCGATAAGTGTAAGTAATTTTTTCATCAAATCCTCTAGTGCTTTATAATACTCTTAAAGCTAATCGGATTTTTCTAGATACGTTTTTAAATAGAGCTATATATATGTAGTTTAGGGAACTTTTTGCTTATCAATTAGTCTAAGTACTTTATTTCTTAACTTAAGAAAGACTTCTTCTATCAAGTAATAAGTAATTGCTGATACTAGTAGAGAAATAAGAAAGAAAATTAGCCAGTTTACACTCCAGTGAAACTTTCCATCTAGTCTCTTTAAAAAACCTAAAATTGGTGTATTCCAAAGATATAGACCATAAGACCATAGAGCAATTTTCTGTACACAACGAAAGAGCCTACCATCACTTCCCCACCCGTATGTCCCAACGATCAAAGCTGAATAACCAATTGAGAGTAACGGAAAAGTTAATAAATTTCCTATTCCATGGAGCTTGACTCCAGTAAGTAACATGGTTGGAATAGAGACAGCTAAGCCAAGAAATACCAAGGCCTGTTTGAGCCTACTTCCATAGTTCTTCCAGATATCATAAGTTGCTGCCAAGAATAAGCCACACGCTATTCCATCCATATGTGTATGGGTAAGAAAGTGAATTGACCTGGCCGCTTCAGAGATTGTTAAATCGACAAAACCATACTCTCTCCAAACTAAGAAACGATAGAAAACACTAATAAATAAAGGAAGAATCCATAGTTTTCTAAGTCTACCCAAAGGAGTTAAAAATAGGAGTAATGGAAATACAAAATAAAATTGTTCTTCAATACTTAAGGACCAAGTGTGATCCATATCAAAGATTCCTGTATAGTTTTGTAAAAATACAAGAAAGCCCCAGTTCCATTGTTTAAAAGGTTGACCAAAAAGAGGTTTGATATAAACATAAAGAAATAACACAGCAAAGTATAGTGGGACGGTTCTAAACCATCTCTTAGTCCAAAAGAGACCTAGTTCTTTCCACTTAGACTTTCCACTCTCCTGTGCTTTAAATGCCTGACGGCCAATAAGAAAGCCCGATAAGACAAAGAAAAGATCAACGCCTGCCCAACCAGAGGACACTAACCACTTTAAGCTCGTAGGAGTGTCATGGAATGTATGGGATGCATGGAGACACAGCACAAGAACGATAGCTATTGCTCTCAGCCAGTCTAGAGAATATATTCTTTGTCTAACATTAGTCATTAGTACTTATTTTAATTTGTTGCAGGATGTTTTCATAGTGGGACAATTTAGAGTCACTGCACACAGTCTAAACAATTAATAATGTATTAAATATTTTTTTAAATTTAGTATTGACAGCTTTGGTATGAAACTATATTCTACCGGAACTTTAAGACAACCAGAAACGGGACATTAGCTCAGCTGGGAGAGCGCTACCCTTACAAGGTAGATGTCGGCAGTTCGATCCTGTCATGTCCCACCAGTTATATAGAAAGCCACTTATTAATTTAAGTGGCTTTTTTATTTTTAGGCCTCAAAATAAAAAGACCCTCTACAAGAGAGGGCCTTTCAAGATCAAAATATAATACAATTAATACTTTCTAGTTTGCGACTTCCATTCCATTCTCGTTTCCAAGAACTTTTAGTCCTACATGTTGCATGAATTTCTCTGGCTCATTAAGATTAAGAGCAAGTTTTAGAACTTCATCAGCACCTTGAACTGGATGGATTTCAATTCCGGCCTTAATTTCTGCAGGAATCTCAGGAAGGTCTTTAGAGTTCTTCCATGGGATAATTACAGTTTTAACACCAGCTTGTTTTGCAGCAAGAAGTTTTTCTTTCAGTCCACCAATTGGAAGAACACGTCCTCTAATTGTTACTTCACCAGTCATTGCAACATTCTGAATTACAGGGATACCTGTGATTGCAGAAGTTAATGCAGTAACCATTGTAATACCTGCAGACGGTCCATCTTTTGGAGTCGCGCCTTCTGGAGCATGGATATGAATATCATTCTTGTTAAACCATTCGTGGTCAATTCCTAGTTGTCCTGATACTGATTTCACATAGCTTAAAGCAGCTTGTGCTGATTCAGTCATTACCTCACCTAGCTTACCAGTTGTTTGGATTTTTCCATTTCCTGGAGTTGTTACAACTTCAATATGAAGTAACTCACCACCTACTGAAGTCCAAGCAAGACCATTTACAAGACCAACTTGTGGAGTTTCCTCAATACCAGTTCCCTCAAATTTCTTAGGACCTAAGTACTTAGTAAGTTGCTTAGCTGTTACATTAAACTTCTTACCTTTTTCCACATCTTTAGTTACAACTTCTGTTGCAATTTTTCTTGTTACTGTATGCATAAGTCTTTCACACTCACGTACACCAGCTTCTTTAGTATAACCTCTAATAAGATCAAGCATTACAGTATCAGACATATTTACAGTCCAATCAGTAAGTCCATTATTCTTAGATGCTCTTGGTAGAAGATATTCTTTACCAATTTGAAGTTTTTCTACTGGAGTGTAACCAGAAACATTAATGATTTCCATTCTGTCTCTTAGTGGTCCAGGAATACGTCCAAGATCATTTGCCGTCATGATAAACATAACTTTTGAAAGGTCATACTCAACTTCAATATAGTGATCACCAAAGTTCTTATTTTGTTCTGGATCAAGAACCTCTAACATTGCTGAAGAAGGATCTCCTCTTTGATCAGAACTCATTTTATCAATTTCATCTAGAAGAATTACAGGGTTACTTGTTCCTGCTTTTTTAAGAGCATTAACAATCTTACCTGGCATCGCACCAACATAAGTTCTTCTGTGTCCTCTAATTTCAGATTCGTCTTTTACACCACCAAGAGATATTCTATAGAACTCTCTACCCAGTGATTCTGCAAGTGATTTTGCAATCGATGTTTTACCAACACCTGGAGGACCTGCTAGACATAGAATTGTTCCCTTACCTTCTGAACCAACAAGTGATCTTACAGCAAGATATTCTACAATTCTTTCTTTAACGTCTTTCATACCATAGTGATGATCATCAAGGATCTCACGAGCACGAGAAACACTATTATTATCTTCAGTGTACTCAAACCATGGAAGAGTTAGCATCCAGTCAATGTAATTTCTTACTACTGTTGCTTCTGCAGACATTGGAGACATTGACTTAAGCTTCTTAATTTCTTTAGCAACTTTAGTAACGGCCTCTTCTGGCATCTTCTTAGCAGCTAGCTTTTCTTCCATCTCTTGGATTTCAGATTTTTCATCTTTTTGTCCAAGCTCTTTTTGAATCGCATTCATCTGCTCGTTTAAGTAATATTCTTTTTGTGATTTCTCCATCTGAGACTTAACGCGAGTTCTAATTCTTCTCTCTACGTTAATGATTTCGATTTCACCTTGCATTTTCTCTAATAGAAGTTGAAGTCTTTTTTCAACGTCAACTGCTTCAAGGATTTCTTGCTTCTCAGGAATCTTCATTGATAAATGTGCAACGATGATATCCGCAAGTCTTGAAGGATCAGTAATAGATGAAATACTCATAAGTAGTTCCGGTGGAATTCTCTTATTCAATTTCACATACTGTTCAAAAACATTCTTAATGCTTCTGATTGTTGCTTCGATTGTTACTGCATCAACAGCACCTTGAGCACATTTTTCAACGTTCGCCCAATAACCTTCAGCTCTAGAATCAAATTCATTGATTGTTGCTCTATACTTACCTTCAATTAATACTTTTACAGTATTATCCGGTAGTCTAAGCATTTGAATGATGTTTACAACAGTTCCAACGTTATAAACGTCTTCACTATCAGGGTTTAAGATGCTGGCATCTTTTTGTGTGACTAAGAATAGTTCATTTCCATTCTTTTGAGCTTCTTCCAAAGCGTGGATTGATTTCTCTCTTCCTACGAATAAAGGCACAACCATGTGAGGAAAGATGATCATGTCTCTCAGCGGTAGAAGAGGGAGTTTTTTTGCTTCCGCAGACCCTTTGTCTGACATAGTACCTCCTGCACTATTTTTTTGATCTTGATCCGTTATAAATTAGACATCATGTCGCGTTTGTAACGGCCTTTCTAATATTGTACTTGCTAGTCTGCGTTCGTGTCCAAAAAAAAATTTGCCCGGTAAGCGTTTCCTAGGCCCTCTATCACTCGAATATGCTCTGTAATTTTAGACAGTTAGATGGTTATTTTTAAGGTCAATATGTTATTTTCTTACGGCCTCTTACAGCAAATTAGTGAAATGCTATTTAGAGAATATACGAGAATGGGTCCAAACTGTCCTTATACTTCTCCAAAATTCGACCAGAGAGATCATAGAAATAACCCGAATAGGATTTCTTAGAAAAGCCTTCATTGATAAGAACCACTGCAAGGTTATGAGAGATATTAAATGTTTGGCTCAGTGGGGTTAACTTCCCTACTTCAGTCATTGGAAAACCAGTTCCATCAACATCTACATGATGATATCTCACAATTTTTGTAACATCATCTGGGACTTCATTTATTTTTGAAAGGATTTGATATTCACTTTCAGAATGTTTTGTATACTCTTCAAACAGTTTCTTTTCTTCATCAGAAGCATTCTCATCTAGTTTAGTCTTTATAAAGTTTATATCACTTGTCTTAAAGTCATGTAAGAATGCCGCCATAGAAAGTTTATTTCTTGTAGCTTCATTATTCCAAGGTGATTTTTGAATCGCAAATATAGCGAGGTAATTTATCATTAATGCTTTCTGTAAAAAGAAGTCACCACGACCACAAATATCCCCTAAGATAGTTTTTAAAGAAGGTATTTTTTCAAATGAATAAAGCGTTGACTCCATCGCATCTTCTACCAATTCTAAAGTTGTATCATTAATACCAAGTAGTGATGCCGAGGCACGTATCATTGCAATAGAATTAAGTTCATTATCAAATCTTTGTACTCTGTTTATCCATTGCTTTTCAGAAAGTCTCTCTTTCATTATTTCTACTTTCTTCTCAATTCGCTTTTTTACAACAATAGGATAATCATCAACATGAACAAGAACTTTTACTTCTTGTTTATCCTGATACTTCTTAATCATTTTGAGATTAATTAGATTCCCTTCCTGGCTTATGACTAATCTCTTTCCACTTGGAAGTACAAGATATATATTACAAGGACTCTCTACTAGGTCCTCTAGGGCAGTAAGGTTTAATTCTCTATATTCCGATAGGTCCATACGTTGTCTCTCTTTGATTTCTAATCGGTTAAACGAGAATAATCTAAATAAAATACTTTGGGGTATTATGAAATTTAAAAGTCTTTGGATTCTTCTAATAACACTAACAACTTTTAGTACTAGTGCTGAGAAATATGAATCAATTAAACTCGGATACTTTCAGCTACCTCCGTTTGCATATTCAGATAAAACTGGAGCACATAAAGGCATAGCAATCGACTACATTAAAAGTATATTTAAAAAGAGATCTATTAATGTAACCTTTAAGCATTACCCATTTCATCGATTACTTATAGAACTCAAAAAAAATAGAATTGATGGTGCAGTCCTATTAGGTAAGAATGATGAGCGCTCTAAAATTTTCAAATACCCAAAAGGTCCCTATATTAGCGATAGACCTGGATTAGTATTTAGAAAAGGACGCTCTCCTAAAAAGCTAGAAGCACCCAAGGACTTGTCCGGATACTTAATAGGAATTCCAGAAAAGGCGTATATCTCACCTTTCATCGCCAAAAATAAAGAGAGCTTAAAACTTAATGGTATCCCATCTGGAATCGAACATCTCAAACCAATGATGTACTCCTTATCTAAAAGCCGAGGAATTGATTCGCTCTACTTACCTACGATGAGTACACTCATGTCGACAGGAAAGGATCTCGGGATAAGTAATAAACTAACCTATCTCTATACTCCAGAAAAGGCACAGAACTTTTACACAGTCTTTAAAATGAAAATAGATAAGGATATATTAAAGGCCTATAATGAAGAGAATACTAACTTCATCTCGGCAAAAAAATTAAGTGAGATTTTGAAATAAAAAAACCCCAGTTTCCTGGGGCCTTTCGATATAATAAATGAATTTTTTATTTTCTAGAAGTTAGCAATTAGTCTTGCGTAACCTGATACTCTTTCTAGGTCTTGCTTTGTTTCTGCACCAAAAGCACCTTGTAAAGCATATGTTCTTGGAATTTCTTTTTTCATATATCCAAAAATTAACTTGATATTGTCATCAAACTTAGAAACTACATATAGGTGATGTCCTTTTGAACCTTCTCCACCATAGAAGCTAATGATATTTCTAGTATTATCTGTTTGAAGTAAGTAATCATCAATCTTGATATACTCAGCACCAAATTTCCACTTAGAGTTTAAATTATATCCAATATTTGCAAGAATAACTTTTCCATCTTTCTTTACCTTATTAGTATCAGAACCATAGAACCCCATAGTTGCAGCAAGACCACCTTCTGTTTCTTGATCTATTGTCTTATAAGTTAAAGAAAAATCTAGACCTGTTTTAGCAATCCCTGTTAAACCTGCATAAAGAACTAAGTTCTTCTGAGTAAGTTCAACGTTCCCGTTTACAGCTGTAGTTGTACCATTAGTAACTGTCGCAGAATCAATTACAAATTTATCAATTACAAGATATTGAGCAATTAAGTTCATTGAGTTATACCACTTTGTAGCATTCCCTTCATAATCAACCATAAAAGAAAAGATATCCTGAGTTGGAGAAATTTTTCCATTATCATCATCTTTTGAATCAAAGTCAGTTGAACCTGTTGTAGAATCTACAAATTGAGTTGGAGTATATACAAATCTTGTACTTAATCTACCATTACCTAGCTTCATTCCGTGAGTAAGGGCCATACCATCTAAGTAATTTCCATATGCAAGCATTGGATAAGCACCTGCTCTAGCAGTTCCTTCAACTTCATGGTAACCAGGGCCATCAACAGTTGGAAGTCTACCAATTGAAAGAGTTAAACTCTTAGTGAAGTTATAGTTAATGAATGCTCTTGTTAAGAAAAGCTTAGACCCATCTCTGTCTCTACCACCTGAACCAGAATCAGAAACAACAGAAGTTCCTTTTCTTGTAGTGAAATCGTTCCAGTTTTTTGAAACTGCAAATCTACCGTAAAATGATAATCTATCAGTTGGCTTTGCTTCAATATTCATTCTGAAGTAAGAAGCAAATCTCTTCTTATTAGCATTATTTGCTGATGTACTACTCTTATTATCAACAGTCTGATAGTAATCAAGTCTATTCTCTAGATCACCAGAAAAAGAAAAGATATTAAGGTCACGAGATAGTTCTAGATCTTCAATTCTTGACTCTAGCTCAGAGTTTGTTGCACCCATTGCTGAAGCAACAAGTGATGTAGCGATTACCGCTTTTGATATTTTGTTAAACATTATTTTCTCCTAAAAAAAATTAACCACCGATTGATGATGAAGCATCTTTACACTGAAGTGTACAGTCACCTATTTCAATTGTTGCACCTGAACAAGTCTTAAACTTGATAACGTTTCCAGATCTCCCTGGAGTAGCAAGAGCTTTAGCACCAGCATCGTCTTTCTTGCATTGTGTTTTTACGGCATTGATGAAATCATCTTTCGCTCCAGCCTGAACCCCTGTCGAAACAAGAGTAAGAGCGAAGATTGCTAAGACACTCAATCGTCTCATTTGCACTCTCCCTATGTGAGTTTATAAAGTTTTAAAGATTATTTCAGATGATTTTGGTCTGTGCAAACAAAAAAAACCCGACATTTAGTATCGGGCTTTCTGTTTTCATTATTTTTATTTGGTCTTATATCTCTTCAAATCTTGGATCATCTGCATCAGGAATTTCAGCACCGACTACAGATTGAAGGTTCTCTTTAGATTCAACTGGCTTTGCCTCTAC
The DNA here is from genome assembly GCA_001874305.1 of Bacteriovorax sp. MedPE-SWde. GTDB lineage: Bacteria > Bdellovibrionota > Bacteriovoracia > Bacteriovoracales > Bacteriovoracaceae > Halobacteriovorax_A. Next base: position 548,678 of record MPCU01000002.1, read on the forward strand.
CGGAGCTTGCTTCTTAACAGGCAGGTCAATAACATTATTTTCTTCTTTTACTTTCACAGTTTTTCTTTCTTTGAGACCTGCTGTTGGTTTACCACCGACGACTTCATTTTCTAACGTCTCAATTACTTCTTTTAAATATTCAGTTTCTTTATCTAATTGTTCTGAACACTTTAGAGTTTGAAATGCGATATTAGAGTTTTCATTTGTAAGATCTTGTAATTGGTTCATGGCCATAGAGATATTAGATACCCCAGACTCTTGTTCTTTAGTCGCTGTTGAAATCTCATTGGACATATTACTTACGACCTTAACCCCATCAACAATTTCTTCAAGCGCCTTATCACATTGAACTGTAATCTCAATTCCTTGTTCAATCTTATCTTTAGAAGTCACCATGATTTTTTCAATGGCAGTTTGGTTATCGGCAACGATAGTTTCTACACGAGAAATTGATTCTCCTAGAATACCACTGATTTCCTCCGCGGCCTTTCCAGACATTTGTGCGAGATTACCAACTTCTTCAGCAACAACAGCGAAGCCTTTTCCATGTTCACCTGCTCTCGCGGCTTCAACAGAAGCGTTAAAAGAAAGTAGCTTTGTCTGGAAAACAATATCGTTAATGACTTTAGTCTTTTCAGAAATTTCATTTATTACGCTGACGATTTCATTAATTTTCTGATTACCTTCAGCAGTAGTTGTTAGGATATTTTCATTTGAATCTTTAATACCATTCATAGAGTCCACAACTTTCGCAACAATCTGCTTACCAGTATTGGCACTCTTTTCACTCTTTGATGAAATTTCAACAGAGCTTCCGGCATTTTGAGCACTCATCTTTACCATTTGAGAAACTTCGTCAAGCGTAGATGCCGTTTCCTGAATTGCAGATGCCTGAGAAGTAGACATTTCATTTACCTTTCCTGACATTTCATTTAATTGACTTACAAATTCAAAAGTTCTACCGGCACTTGCCCTTAATCCTTCAATAACTTCAATTAACTGAGCATAAAGTCTTGAGACAATAAATATAGATACAAAACAACAAACAATAAATGCTACCGCCAAAGTTATATAGAATACTTTTTGAAGAGCAATGATTTCACTAAAGGCGTCACTTGGATGCATATCAACAACAAGGCTCCAACCTATCTTATCCAAGAACCTACGGTTCTTTATTGGTCCATAGGCATAGATATCTTTTTCGTCTAGGCCGTTAATGTTGTCAGAAACTTTCGTTCCTCTCTTTCCAGCCTTAAGTTCAGTAATTACTGGATTATTGCTATTGAATAAATCTTTTTTAAGATTAAATCCCCCAAAATCATGAATTATTTTTGATTCAGTTCCAAGAGAAGTTCTACCTAGAAAGGAGATTGGCTTCCCTTCTTTATTTATAAGCTCAATTTCAGCTGATTCCATTCCATTACTTGCAAGAACTTTATAAAGTCCTTTCATTTCATTCTCAACCCACCTCATATTTGAGAAGGTACCAAGAACAGCAATAGGATCACCGTATTCATCTTCAATAAGAGTTCCAAACATCTGTCCCATACGGTCACTACCGTACATTTTCTTCGCAACAGTATCTAGTTGAACCCTACCAACATACGCTCCAAAGATTTTCTTTTTGAAATCTTCTACATACTTACCATTCTTCGTATTTTTAAACCAAGTTTCATTATTAAAATCGACAGTCTTTAGAAAGTCAGTTTTAAGCTTCTTTCCTCCAGAATCAATTGAACTTGAAGCAACTAATTTACCTTCAAGGCTAACTAGAACAAGATAATCAAGATCTGGAAATAGTGTGATCAACTCATTTAGAATAAAGTTCGCACCTTCAACATTTTTAAGTTCTTTAAGATCTTTGTTTCGAGCGAACGCTTGGATATTATTATATTGAGCATAGAAGAGTTGAGATATAGTTGATGAAAGATTGTCGTAGTATAAGCTAAAACTATCAATTTTCCCCTGTCTCTGATCTCTAATACCTTTTTCAAACTGTACAAAGACTACAGCAGTTAAAAGTAGAACCATCCCAATTGAAATGAAGTAGAGTTTCGTTTTAAGTTTAAAATTAAGCTTTGCTTTAGACATTCGTCTCTCCTAAATATTTTCTCAAAAGACTAATCGGACTCTCATTAATTAATTTTAGATGATTTAGGAGTTTTTTTATAAAAAAAGCCCTCAGTTAAACTGAGGGCCCATAAGTATTTAAAATATTGGTTTTATTAACTTTATGCAGACTCGATGTCTTTTTTCGCTTGAAGTGTTGAGCTTGATTTTTTGCCAAAATCTTTCTTTTCTCCCTCTTCTACTCGAGGTCTTTCTTCACCTTTAATAGACTTAAGGGTTACGACAATCTTATTAACTTTCTCATTTGCAGGTACATCGTACATTACATCAAGCATTGTCTGCTCTAATATTGCTCTTAACCCTCTTGCACCAGTCTTTCTCTCCAGAGCAGTTCTGGCAACTTCACGAAGAGCATCTTCTTCAAATTCTAATTCTATTCCATCAAATTCAAAAAGCTTTTGATACTGCTTAGTGATCGCATTCTTAGGAACAGTTAAGATATTTAAAAGCGCTTCTTCATCTAGTTCTTGAAGCATAGCATTTACAGGAAGACGTCCTACGAACTCAGGGATTAGCCCAAATCTTGCAAGGTCACCTGATTCAATTCCACCAAGTTTCTCAACAACACTTTGCTCTTGTTCAACATTATCTTGTTTAACAAGTCCCATTGGTCTCTTCGTCATTCTCTTTTCAATAATTTTATCTAGTCCAACAAAGGCACCTGCAACGATGAAGAGAATATTCTTAGTATTAACTTGAATAAGCTCTTGTTGTGGATGCTTTCTTCCACCTTTTGGAGGTACTGCCGCAGTAGTTCCTTCAATAAGTTTTAGTAGTGCTTGCTGTACACCTTCACCTGAAACATCTCTAGTAATAGAAGCGTTTTCAGACTTTCTTGCAATCTTATCGATTTCATCGACATAGACTATTCCTCTTTCCGCTCTTTCAACGTCAAAGTCACAACTTTGAAGAAGGTTCAGAATGATATTTTCAACATCCTCACCTACGTATCCAGCTTCAGTTAAAGAAGTAGCATCACAAATTGCAAAAGGAACATTTAAGAACTTTGCTAAAGATTGTGCAATAAGAGTCTTTCCAGAACCTGTTGGACCAGCAAGAAGAATATTTGACTTCGCTAATTCTACAGCATCATCTTTTCTCTTAGTGTCACCATGTGCAATTCTCTTATAATGATTATGAACAGCAACAGAGATAATTTTCTTAGCTCTTTCTTGTCCAATTACATATTGGTCAAGGTGAATCTTAATTTCATGTGGCTTAGGAACATTGTCCAGAGCAGCTTTAGAAACTGATTTCACAGAGTCTTCAAAGATAATCTCATTACAAAGCTCAATACACTCATCACAGATATAAACACCTGGGCCAGCAATCAACTTCTTAACTTCTCTTTGTGATTTCCCACAGAAGTTACAATTAAGAGAGCTGTTGTAATTTCCCTTTTCTTTAGACATTCTCAATCCTTTTTTTTAACTTTATATCAAATTATTATTTCTTATTTGGTTCAATTATACTGTCGATAATACCAAGCTCAATCGCATTACCTGGAGACATATAATTATCTCTATCAGTTTCTGTAACGATCTTATCCATCGACATTTCTTTTGCCGAGTGCTTGATATAGATACCATTAAGTTGGTTCTTTAGATCTTGAATTTCTTGTGCTTGAATCTGAATATCAGAACACTGTCCTTGCGCTCCACCAAGAGGTTGGTGAATCATAATTCTCGAGTGTGGCATAGAATGTCTATGCCCCTTCTCTCCAGCAGTCAATAGAAGTGATCCCATTGATGCCGCCATCCCAACACAGTATGTGTAAACAGGACAAGAAACATGTTGCATAATATCGTAAATTCCAAGTCCAGCGTAAACGCTTCCACCTGGGCTATTGATATAGAAGTGAATTGGATCATCAGGATTATCTTGCTCTAAGAAAAGCATTTGAGCGATAAGTAAGTTTGCTACCGTATCATTCACCTGAGTTCCCAGGAATATAATTCTATCTAATAACAGACGTGAGTAGATATCATATTGTCTCTCACCTCTAGAAGTTTGTTCAATTACTATTGGATTAGGTATGTGCATCTTTGGCGTAGTCATAACTCTTTCTCTCCCAGAAAGTTGTATTAGTAGATTCCCTATTATTCATTTTAGCTATTCGGCTTATAGGATTAAACCTTTAGATTAATTTATGAATATTATCTGCAGGCCTAGACTTATACGGATATTCACAAGTTGCCTATATTATTAGAAAAAAAATGATTTAAAAATCACTTTTTTAACATTGCCGGTCTTGAAATTCGCCATAATTCGAACTATCGTTGTGGTGAAAATAAGACTTTTTTTAACCGGTTTTGACTAATATGGTCAACAACCCTAATCACTTACTTTAGGAGAATATAATGACTGAAAAAGTTTATCCTACAACACTTGTTGGTAATACTGCTCCAGACTTCAAAGGAAACGCTGTAGTTAACGGAGAAATCAAAGAAATCTCTCTTTCTGATTATAAAGGAAAGTGGAAAGTTCTTTTCTTCTACCCACTAGACTTCACATTTGTTTGTCCAACAGAGATCGTTTCTTTCTCAGACAAAATTCAAATGTTCAAAGACCTTAACTGTGAAGTTATTGGTTGTTCAGTAGATTCTGAATTCTCTCACCTTGCTTGGACACAACAACCAAGAAACAAGGGTGGACTTGGAGAAATCGCATACCCACTACTTGCTGATCTTACTAAAGAAGTTGCAAGAAGCTATGGTGTTCTTATGGACGATGCAGTTGCTTTTAGAGGAACTTTCATTATCGATGACAACAACGTTGTACAACAATGTTCAATCAACAACCTTTCTGTTGGTAGAAATGTTGATGAGATCGCTAGACTTGTAGAAGGATACCAGTACACAGCTAAGCACGGAGAAGTTTGTCCTGCAGGTTGGAACAAAGGTGCTGACACAATGAAGCCAGATCCTACAGGATCGCAAGAGTACTTTAACAAGCTATAATAAGCTTGCGAGTATATATGGGGGTCTTAATGGCCCCCATTTTTTTTGTTAAAATCTTACCGGAGTTTTTGAGTGGAGTACTTTAACCAAGCAATGCAATTGATAAATAGTAATATAGATATGGCCCCTTATATTATTTTTGGTCTACTCTTTCTTGCTGGTTTTAATATTCCTGTATCGGAAGATCTCATGCTCTTTACAACTGCAATTCTTGCAGCAAAGAATCCTGACTACCTCTGGCCACTATTCGCAGCTGTTTTTGCAGGTGCCTATGTTAGTGATTTAATCTGCTACGGTCTCATTGGTCGCTACTTCGGTCCAAAACTATTTAAGATAAAATTCTTTGCCAGTATGATTAGTCCAGAAAAACTAGAGAAAATAAACTTCTTCTTTAAGAAGTATGGTGTATGGACACTTATCTTTGGTCGTTTCGTTCCATTTGGGTTTAGAAATGGACTCTTTCTATCTGCTGGTCTTGGTAAGATGAATGCTGTTAAGTTCGCACTATCTGATCTTCTCGCTTGTACTATCTCATGCGTAACATTCTTCACTATTTATTATAAGTATGGAGAAACGGCGATTGAATATGTGAAGAAGAGTAACTATGTGATTGGTGGAATTGCCGCCGTTGTCATTATAGCTCTACTTCTAAAAAAGAGAAAAGAAGCCACAACTAACTAATATTACTACATTTTCACAAAAACTGTGCAAAGATTACACTGACCAAATGAATTCATTGTAATATCACGGCCTCGAGTGCATTATTCACAAACATTGTGAACAGCATAAGGGTTTAGGATATATAAATGAATAAATTAACAGCAGTTGAAATCAATAAAGAAAACGTACTTCCAATCGATTCTTGGAAGACTAATATAGCAGTTAAGAAAGAAGAAAAAGCACTAGCTGAGTACTACTCTCTTCTTGGTTTTCATGATCTTGTTGTTGATGCTCATTCAATGGTTCTTGAACTTTCTAATAAAGAACTTTGTAAGGATATGGGACTTAGAGCTAAGGCCTTATTAGCAGAGTTTCAAAAGCGTACACAATCACAAGGATCTGAGCACTCAAAAGGTTTGGCACAGGTCGCACAATCACTAACTAATAATGTTCAACGCCTTTTAGCGCTGAATTAATCCCTCTAAAAATGTATATATTAAAGGCCCATGAAAATGGGCCTTTTTTATTTTGAACGCCTTATAAAGACTCAAGTGACTGATAATCGTGCAATACTTTCTGTCTTAGTAGAGCAAGTTTTGAACTGCCGTCGTAACCTAAAAGCTCTGCAAGCTTTCTAATATACGGTATATTTGCACCCTTGGATGACTGAGACTCAAAGAGGGTAAGAAGATGGACGAGATTCTTAGTAAATGTCGTTACAAATGAAAGAATTAAAACTTCATCGGCCTTACCAAGGTCTACAAACTGTGCTCCGATATTCTTGATGAGGATTTTTTCAACTTCGCTCTTACCATCAAAGCTTCTCACAATATTAACTTTGACTCGAATGATTTCAATATCAAAAGATGATCTTTCAACAGAGAGAACTTTCTGAGGGCCAAGTTTTGAAAACTCTGGGTATTGAATTAGTGGAATCAATACAGAGAATTCAGAACTTGAAGGAACCTTACCTAATTCACTTAGTAAGACTCCTCCTTCTGAGATATTTGAGCACTTGCCTTTCAAAGCATATCCATCACAAAGATAGAGTATCTCATCATTAACAGGTGCTCTTAAATAGTTTCTCTGCGCTTGAGCCAAGTTCTTTACCTACAGTAGTTTAGAAGCAATTTCTGAAAGTGGAGATCTTTCACCAACAGTTAATGTTGCATGAGAGATAATCTCTTCAGTTTTTAGTCTCTCAACAACGTACGCAAGACCATTATTAACTTCATCTAAGTAAGGACTATCGATCTGTTGTGGATCCCCAGTTAGAACAATCTTTGTTCCTTCACCTGCACGAGTAACAATTGTTTTTACTTCATGAGGAGAAAGGTTTTGCGCTTCATCGACAATTAAATATTGTCCAGGAATTGATCTACCACGAATATAAGTTAGTGGTTCAATGTGAAGTAAACCATTATCCATCAAGTCTTCGTAAGATGAGTTTGTTCCCGCTCTTCTTTGATCAAAGAGAAAGTCCATATTATCAAAGATAGGCTGCATCCAAGGACCAAGCTTATCATTAACGTCACCTGGTAAGTAACCTAGGTCCTTTCCCATTGGCTGAATTGGTCTAGAAACTAAAAGTCTTGAATATTTTTCTTGATTGATAGTCATTTCAAGACCTGCTGCAATAGCAAGTAGAGTCTTTCCTGTTCCGGCCTTACCAACAAGTGAAACAAGTTTGATATCATCATTTAAAAGAGCATCAAGAGCAAATTGTTGCTCCATATTCTTAGGATAAATTCCCCAGATACCTTCTCTCATTGGAATGAGAGGAACGATACCAAGCTTTTGTTTATTATATCTTCCTAGAAGTCTTCTTCTCTCATTACCTTCTTCATGCACAACAAGATATTCATTTGGTTGAATATTATCGCCTTCAGCATTTTCGATCATAAGGAATCTATTCTTCTCATACTCATCAATTTTTTCTTTCGATACTGGAAGAAATCTATAACCTGCGTAAAGCTCTTCAGGCTTAACATCAGTTAATCCATAATCTTCAGCAACCAAGCCAAGGATATCTGCTTTTAAACGAAGGTTAATATCTTTAGTGATAAGGTGAACTTCTTCTCCAGCATCTCTAAGAGATAATGCCGATGCAAGAATCAAGTTATCATTTATAGAGAGATCAATTGATTCATGAATATTGTCGAACTTCTTATCAACGGAAATGATAAGTGTTCCTCCATTATCAAGATCAACACCTTTCATTAGTGAGCCATTCTGTCTTAGCTCATCAACAATTCGTGAGAAATGTCTCGCGTTACGCCCATTTTCATTTTGGTCTTTCTTAAAACGATCAACTTCCTCCACTACTACAAGTGGAATGAATATATCATTCTCAGCAAATTTAAAAATGGCCATCGGATCAAATAGAATTACGTTTGTGTCCAAAACGAATGTTTTTCTCAACATGCCCTCCATGACAATTGATTATGAGAAATCTTCTCTCTTAATAATTTTAAGGTATTAAAAACGCAGCTGTCTAGTATTAAAGTGATTAAGGTAGGAAGTGTTAAAAGATATCAAATTCGGCGTCTAAAAGACTCAAGTATATAAGGGCCCTTTTTCCCTGCTCTTCTTTAAACTCTGTAGCAAGTTCAACATCATAGAAACCGACGACAAGCTTTATAGGAAAGAGTCTGACTTCGGCACCATAGCTGAGATAACCCTCACTCATTCCACCATAAAGAGAAATAAATGGGATATTTAGCATTGCTCCAGCATGAATCATACGCCCTACAGGAATAGGAGCATTAATAGGCTTGATATCCATCGATAGAGCATAATCGAAAAAGGTGAAGTCTTGCTTAAAAGCAACACCTGCATTTATATACATATCTTGCTTAGGAACATCTGATGTTCCACTTAATTTTCTAAATTGAATATCTCCAACATTTAAAATAGAGAGACCTGATACTATTTCTGTTGTTCCATTTCCAACAGCATACTCAACACCTAGGTCGTGCCCAAAGGCCTTACCTTCTGCAAAGCCAAATGCTTCTTTTATATCGTTTATATCTTCAAATCCTGCTTCAATCTTATTTAACAGGCCAGTTCCAAAGACATCAAATGAATCCTTAAGACCTTCTCTTCTTATATATTTAAGTCCATATCCAATTGAAAGTCTTTGACCATCTCCAATCTTCTTACCCTTTAGTCCTCTTCCTCCAATAATATTGAAGGCAAAACCAGTGGTAAATCCGCGATCGTACCTATAGTCAATTTCAAAGGATGGGTGAACTCTATTTCTTAAATTAAGACTTAGCTTATTAGTTACAAATAAGTTAAATCCAAATCTCATCATTTTTAGACCAGGAAAGGCCGAGACTTCTGCATAAATTGGAAAACCTAAAAGTCTATCGACAACTAATGCAGGATCTTTTGGAAAGTTCTTAAACCTATCCGCCTCTGCAAGAGCATTAGTTAATCCAAACTTAGGGTTTAAAGGTGAAATTGCTATTGAATCATTACCGCCTAAACTTGCTGGATTATAAAATAAAGTCATCTCATCATTATTTGCCAATGCTGTCCAAGCATCGCCCATCAGTGCTGCACGCGCACTTCTACCTAAGTAGACTATTTCACTAGCAAGCGTTGTAAATGTAAATAGAGACAATATTAATATCTTCTTCATTAAGTTCTATCTGCTATGTAATATTTCAAAAATATACGCAAAGTATATTTGTAGATCGTTATTATTAGTTGCGAAGTTCGCTTCACATAAAGAAACGCTTCGTACCTCTGCAATTGATGAATCAGAAACATCTGTTAACAAAGCAGCAAAGGCCGTATTAATATCATCAATAAGGTCACTCAAATCAATCGCTGAACTACTAAAAGTTAGATTTAAAAGAACATCTTTAAAGTTATTAAAAAGAACGATTCCTTGGCACGCTCTTTCAAGATGGATATCACCACCATCATTTAGATCCGCATGTCCAGCTTGGCCAGCAGCTGTACAAGAGCCACTTGCCCCTGCTCCCAGAACAACATTGATATTCGCTATATTCGCATAGCTATGCATACAAACGGCAGCTCCAGCACCACCCTTTACACCTGTTGAATCAGTTGTACCGTAATGATAAAAATACTTACCAAGTTCAACAAAGCTTAAAAATAAAAGAAAAGAATTAATTTCATCTGCTTTCTCTGTAGTAAAATCTTGCGCTCTAAATGCAGCGGCTGGATTTTCGGCAGTGGATACTGTCCCAGAAAATAAGAGAGTGTTTATTGCTTTAAACATGTAAATATAGTCCCTATCGAGAGGACCAGTGTTTGTTTGTGCTTGAGTAAAAGTTGTAAAGATACTGAGTAAATCAGCACCTGTTCCAAGATTGGTATTTTCAAGCTCTGTAAAAAAGCTAGTTGTTGTGTAACCTGCTTTACATGCATAAGCAGATGCTAGAAGTTTTACATACCTTGCATCATCCGGTCTCGCAGGAAAAGAGGTCATTTTAGAAAGTGCTTCATCGCACTGACCTCTTGTTAGAAGATTTTCAGCTGAAACCATACGTGCATCAGCTTCTTCTTCTTTGGATTGCCCGCAAGAAGTCGTTGCTATAAGTATGAATGCAATGAATAAATTTCTGAGTAAAACCATGAAATACTCCTAGATGCTGTATGCACCTAGAAGTATTATCCTATATATGATGACTTTATTTAAGACGGTAAGACTAACCTATTAAGAAGTCCATGATTCTTGTCATGGCCTCATCAAAGCTATCCTTAGGAAGAACGAGACTAATTCTCGCACAGTTAGGGGTTCCAAATGCAGAACCAGGCACCATTGCTACTCCAAACTTCTCTAAAAGCTCTTCACATAACTGAGGGGAATAGTCGGTATTATCTTCATCACTTGATTTAAAACGATCCATTACTGGACACTGAGAAAAGTCGACCATGTAGTAGAAAGCAGAGTGTGTTTGATACCAGCACTTATCTAGTTTCGCTTCACGAAATTTCTCTCTTACTATTAAAGAATTATCTCTTAAGTGATTCTTAATCGGTGTTAGATATTCTTTAATTTGAGACATATCAAATTTCAAGAGAGCTTTTTGAATTAATGAGCAAGATCCTGATGCTGTATGACTTTGAAGCTTTGACATTGCCTGAATAATTTCTTTACGAGCAATAGCATAGCCAATTCTCAAACCAGTTGAAGCAAGATTTTTTGAAATCCCATCTATAACAATTGTTCTTTCTAGAAGACTACTATCATTTTGGTAAAAATATGTTGGCGCTGGATCAAAGTAACTAAGCTCAAAATAGATTTCATCACTGATGATAAATACATCAGGATACCTCTTCATTAGAGCAGCGAAGTCCTTCATCCATTCTTCACTATAGTGATTTCCTGAAGGGTTATTAGGGCTATTTATAACTATCGCTTTTGTATTCTTTGAAAGGGCCTCTTCAATTTTTTCAAGAGAAGGAACGAAGGCATCAAAGATTGTAGTTTCTACAAGCTTAGTCTCTCCTCCATAGACACTTATCATTTCTGGATATGAGACCCAATATGGAGTGATTAGAACTACTTCGTCACCTGGGTTAATTAGTGCTGCAAAAATATTAGAAATAACGTGTTTACCACCATTACCAACTATCGTCGCAAATTCGCAATCAACATCCTCAAGGTTTACAGCTCTTGAGAGTTGAAAGTAATCAAGAATTTTCTCTCTTAGTTTTACATCCCCGGCCACAGGGCTATATTGAAAACTTCCAAGGAAATCTAACTCTCCTCTTATTCCTTCAACAAATTCCTTCGGCGGTCTAAATGGAAGCTGTCCCGCAGTGAGGTTATAAATTTTCTTTCCTTCATCAGCTAATTGAACTGCTTTAGCATTTAGCTTTAAAGTTACACTCTCACCTATACTTTCAATTCTATTTGCTAAATTCATAGCTTTCCTTTTCCTTTCTTTAATAACCATTCGTAAATTTTTGAAGGTAAGAACTCTTTTATATCTCTTCCATGCTTATAAATTTCTTTTACAAGAGAACTTGAAACATAGTAGTTATCCCCTTCTGTAACAAGGAAAACTGTTTCAATTTCTGGATATAATCTCTTATTCATTGAGGCCATTTGAAACTCTGCTTCAAAGTCTCCCGTAGGTCTAAGTCCTCTTATAATGCATGCTATATCGTTTTTCTTAGCATAATCAACAATAAGACCTTCCCAAGAATCAACCTTAACCCGAGGGTCATTAGCAAAGGTTTCTTCAAGCATAGAAACTCTTTCTTGAGCTGTAAAAAGAGGTGTCTTAGTGCGGTTTTCCGCCACTAAAATTGTCACCTCATCAAATACGGAGAATGATCTTTTTAAAATATCATTATGACCATTAGTAAAGGGATCAAACGTCCCTGCATACATGGCTTTTTTCATGAAAAACCCTTTATTGAAATTTCAGTATAATTTTAACACAAAAAAGTGAGTTAGAGGAATTAAGAAGAAACTCTCGCTATGAAGGAAGTTCCTTGTTTATATACTTTCTCAAAAGTAAAACCGATTGCATTGACTTCTTTCTCTGTTATTCCCTTTTGTCTATCGGACTCAATCCAAAGAGTACCAATAAAGTCGGACTCTTCAATTTGCTTAAGGCATTTCTTGTAGAGATCTTTCATTTCATAAGGGGGATCAATATAGATATAAGTGTTAGATTTTTTCTCTTCATCCCATGTCTTATAGATTCTTAGAAACCTTTCAAGCCATGTGTCTGCGCTTCCTATATCAATACGAATATTTGCATCAGGAATTTTCTTAGTAATTGCATCTGTGTTTGTTTTTAGAATCTTAAAAACTTGCTTGCTCTTTTCAACCGCCACAAGTTCGCTAGCGCCACGAGAGATGGCCTCTAAGCCCATTGCGCCTGTCCCTGCACAAATATCTACAAAAGTTAAACCACTACAGTCCTGGTGAGCATCAAAGAATCTTCTTCTTAGCATAACAGTTGTTGGTCTAGTGCTATCACCTTTTGGAACAAAAAGGGCATGCCCACTAGCACGCCCACCTAATATTTGAATACTCATTATAAATTAACCTATTTAAGCGACATTCTTTTTAGATGATTGTTCATCAAGAGGGATTGAGAATTGAACCCCACCTTCCATTTTTACAGAACACCCTGTTTCTTCGCTTATAGTTAGTTGAACTCCATTCATATGTAAAGACAGACCGCCATTTTCAACTTTAAGATTTGCAGTTTGCCCCGCAACATTAAAATTAATATTTAAGTCCATTGAACCTGCTGCATTAAAATCAATCTGACTTCCAGGTACTGGGGCCAAACTCGGAGCTGTCTCAGCAACAGTTGTAGTCTCTTGCTCAGTCTCTAATTCAGAAGGTCTCTCAAATAGTACAACGTTTTCTTCTGGAGCTTCAGCTACTGTTTCCGATGCTTCAATTTGTTCCATTACGGCGTCCATAACATCGTCTTGTGTTACTTCTTCTGCAGGAGCAGCGGCTTCAACCTCTACTTCTACTTCTCCACCCATATCGGCAACACTTTCTTCAATTGCAGCAATCTCTTCAGCACTAAAAGCAACTTCATCATCACTTTCTTCTACTGTCTCAACCTCTGCAACAGTTTCAACTTCTTCTACTGCTTCAGCTACGACTAGAGGTTCTTCAACAAGTACCTCTTCCACTTCAGCTGCAGGAGCTTGCCCTTCGTCTAGAATACTTTCCATTTCTCCGGAAATACTTTCGACTTCTTTATCTATTGCATCTTGAAGATCATTTGGTTTTGCCTCTTCAAGCTTTAAACCGTCTGGGCCCGCAGGAGTAACATCATCTGAAAATTCTTTTTCAAGATTCTCGATTTCGTTCATAATGTCTTCTAATTCAGAATCATTAAAACTCTTCTCGATAGTTTCTGCTAATGCGTCTTCTAATTGCTTATCTTCCATGCGTTGCTCCAAATAAATTTTCTTTTACAGTATAAGCGAATTTCACTTATAACGCTTATCGTCACAGATGTCAGAATCTTTAAGAAATTTATTTCCTATAAATACAGTTACTTAGCTACTTTCAGGGCCCATCAAAAATGACTTTTTTCATGACAAACACATTGCATGTGGATATATTTAACGCCTCGAAATCATAAGAGAATATACACACACAACTCACAAGAATTGTATTGTATTTGGGGATCAAAAGGTGAACAAACGACCTTTCATGGCCGCTAATTGGCTAGGAACGACATCGGCAGCGAGCGAAAAGCTGTCTACAGAGAGTAATTCTCTGGCGTCGGCGCGTGTTCAAACACCAGGGCCACAAGCTCCCCTATCAAACCAAAAATTTATTGAAGAACAACAAGAGAAGGCCGGTTTTACACTTGGCGACTATATTGTTCCTCAGTGGAAAGGTGAAAGCCTTCTAACAAAGAACGGTCTTAAACTCAAAAATATAACGAAAGCTCTTTTCAAAGAAGCGTCACTACTTGTTAAGACGTTTCCTTCAAGAAATAAGACTTTGAAAATGACTGTCTACAATCAGTTTATTGCCTATGTCGAAAGTGAAGGGATAAATGTTTCAGGGATTAGCGACTTTAATGTCTTTTGGGAGCACTACCTCGACAAGTACTCTCCATCGAGAAAAGTTATACAGAAGTTCCTAGATATCTACTGCCTTCGTGCTGTAAATGTATACCTTCTAAAGACTAGGTTCTTAACTCTTCTTGGCGGACAACAAGCAAAGCCTCTAACAACGATAGAGTTACTAAACCCAGATTCTACAATTGCTAAAATATTTAAAAAAGCATCATCTACTGAGCTAAGATGTGAAGCTTTAGGTAATAACCAATTCTGTTGGTTTAGACCATCACAAGAATTAGCATCTACAGTTGAAAAGCTTTCAATAATTTTACAGGAATTAGGTTCTGTAGAATTTTTAAAAGTTTGCAACCATGAAGTTCCACTTGAGCTAAACCTCAATGTTGAAGATAAAGGTCTTGAAGTATTCTCACATGCTATTAGCAATAGGAACTTTGGGCTTTTCATCAATGACCTACTTATCAATATTCCAGAATGGATTGAAAACCATGATGGATACTTTAATTTTGATAATGAGCCAAAGTGTTTAAATACTCTCTTTGCCGGAGATTTCTTAAACTCATTTGCTCTATCTCATTGGCTGGCCCAAGAGAATAATGTCACAGAAAAATGGGAAGATGTTATCTGCCCAGACTTCAAAGGTAGAGACTTTAAAACTGGTGCTTATTTAAAAGTATGCCAAGAGCTTCAATTCTTAACTTTCCTAGTAAAAATGGGGAAGAATCAAGGTCATAATCCTGTTACTCTTATTTGCTCACTCTTTAACCAAAAGAATGCTAAATCGAGAACTGATGCTGAAGGCCAGATGTCCATCTTTGATGGTGCACAAGTTGAAGAAAGTATTTACGACAGAATTATTGTAAATCACTCTCACTTACCAAAGACAAACCCACACCATTATCTACTCACTCAGATACAAACAACTGGTGAGAAGTTATCTAATAATGGTTACATGTATATATTCTCTAATCAAAAGCTCTTTGTTCCTTCTCACTCTGAAAAGATCGAAGGCCTGCTTAAGAAGTATAAGCTAAACGCGAGAATTAATTTTGAAGACCTAAAAGGTAAAGGCGAAGTCGCTAAATACCTCTATGTTTTCAGTAAAAGAATTTACTCTAATAGACTAGATCTCTTTGGTCCTAATATGCCAAAGTTACAAAAGGAATCGTGCCTTAGCTTGAACTTTCAAGGTCAACTTATGCACTTCTCTAAGTTTGGTAAGCTGAGAAATGAGTTTAATAAGTTTATAACTTCAAAAGAAACTATTAACTCTCCTCTTTATCAAGTTGAGACTGACCCTGGTTTAACTTTTGAGTTTCACCAAGATGCTATTCTCAATGGAAAGCTTCTAAGTAATAATGGTGACACTAATAATATTACTCACCCTACTTACTTCAAGAACTTAACAAGAACTTGTATCCCATTTGATCAGTTCTTTATTATAGAAAACCTTTCAACGAAATCTGAAAATTATACTTCAGAGCTTCTAGGTTTAGCAGTTAAGGCCGAAGAGAGATTCCCATACTTACTTATCGTTAACTTTACTAACGAACATGAAATAAGAGTTGAGTTAACTACAACGGACCTATTTAAGGCAAAAGTTGAAGAGTACGGTAATGCCTACTTCCAATACTTTGGTCTAGTACCTAAGGTCGGTAACCTCAATATTAATCTCTTTAGAGAGTTCTTTGAAACAAGTGTTGGAAAGCAAATTATCCAATTAACTTTTAACGGTGGTCTTAAGAAAACAAAATCAAGACTTAAGGCGATGCTAGTTCCAAAGTTTATAATGGAGTTTGATAACCTTCCTGAGCATCATGCCCAGGCCCTAAATGTTTATATGATGGACAAGTCTCAACTCAATTCAGTTGGGCCGGTACATGTTGTAGAAGAACTAAAAAATACTGCAAATTACGTTAAAATACTTAAAGAGAAATACCCATGGCACCTAAGTTGTCTTATCTCAAGATTTAAGTATCTTGCAGAAGAGTCTCTATCTGAAATTAAGTCAGGTAACTCTGAGAACTTTAAAGTGAATTATTCTAACCCAGTAATCCTCGGTGAAATTTTAGCTCTTGAAAAGTATCCGATTTACCCAGTTAACGAGGACCTCTATATTGAGTCTTCACTAGAAGAAAGAAGTGATATTCATCTACCACTCTCCCATACAGTTCTTGCTAAAACTGATACTGGTCACTCACTAGAATTATATTCAGGAGAGAAGTGTCTCTTCAATATTCACGGTGATAATACAATCCTACACTTCGCTCAGTTTATTCTAACAAATGCTGCCGGAACTCAAATATCTAAGATCCTTCAAGGTCTAGAACTTCCAGCTGCAAATGAACTTAAGAGTATTCTTGAAAAGCACAATGAAGTAGAGACAGGACTTGAAGAAACAATCAAGTTTGTACATCAGCAAATTAACGATATTATTATCGATCAGATTTATAATTCCTAAAAATTTTAAATGTGTTAACATTAACTAAGTTATGAATAATACATTGGAAAGTACCCATCGCAGTATTTACCGTTACCTAAAGAACAAGGCAAACTCCCTTGAAGGTAAGCCTTCGGCATCACTTCTAGAGTATAAGAAAGACCAACATAGATCATCACTGAGAAGCTTTACTGATTCTACGATTAGAGAGCTTTTTGACTCCATTGAAGACTCAGACATCATTTATCTTGGTGACTTTCATACATTTGATCAGAGTACTAGGAACCTTGAAAGACTCATGAGAGTACTTTCTTCAAAAAAGTTTGAGTTTGCGCTAGCACTTGAGTTTGTGAGTATCAATAATCAAAAGTATATTGATTACTATGTTAAAGGCCATATAACAGAGCTGGAATTTCTCGAGTCCATAAACTATACCCAGTCCTGGAGATTTCCTTGGACGTATTATAAGAAGTTCTTTGAGATCGCGAAAAAAGAACAAATCCCAATTATTGCCCTTAATACAGAAGGGACATTGAAAGGTCGCGACACGAGGGCCTCAAAAGTAATAGCTCGCTTTCATAAGGATAACCCGACGAAGAAGTTAATGGTTCTCTTTGGGGAATACCATATTGTTCAAAACAAGTTACCTCAAAGGGTAATGGAAGCAACGAATAAGAATGTTATCCAAACTATTATTCATCAAAACTTAGATGAGGTTTATTGGAAGCTTGTAAAAGAAAATAAGCTCAAGAAAGATAAGATCGTGAAGTTCTCTAAAAGAGAGTTCACAATGATTACATCAGCTCCTTGGCTGAAATATGAGAGCCAAATTTACTGGTATGAACACCTCAGCGAAGATCCTGAGTTTGATATTCACGAATATATCATTGAGACAGGTGCGATAAACTTCTCAGATAATGTACCAGAGAATTTTGTCTTTCTTTGTGATGAAGTTATGCGTACATTTCATCTTAAAATAAAGAAGCATAATGTGGAGGATTTCCACCTCTATGATCATATTAACCTCGATAGAGTCCAAAGACATATTGAAAAAATTAAGCACAAAGGTCTTCAGGCCTACTATCGAAACCTTATTAAGAAAGGTCGAAGCTTTAGATTACCCCAATCAAATCATTATTTTTGTCCAAACTATTCAATTAATAGAGTCTCCTATCTTGCTGGTGTCCATATTCATCACCTCAACTTAAAAGAGTCTAAATTTCGTCCATATGACCTACTCTCAAGTAGAAAACGTTCTGAGATATTTGTATACTTTCTTAAGCAGTGCATGTGCGGATATCTTGCTTCTAAGCTGATCAATCCATATCGAAAATGTGATATGTACGCAGACTACAAGAAGCAGTTGCGATCAAATCACCTTAAGCAAACGAAGAAGAATTGTTTAAAGGCCATGCTTACTATTGCTCAGGGAAATGACCCAATAAAGAAGCATATTGTAGGCATTCCAACCCATGGCCTATATACAATGGCGAGAATGTTAGGACATATCTTTGCAGATATTCTCTTTGACCACTACTTTGTTAAAGGACACCCTGATACACAAAAGGCCCTGAAGTTAATTTATTCTACAGACTTTAGTGATGAAGCATTTCAAAGTTTAAAAGAGATTGTATTTAATAAGTATGACTTTAAGAATTCAAAGAAGAGAGATTTTTGATAAGCACTCTAATTAAAGAGTGCTAAATGAACTTATAATAAATTAATTTTAACTTCCGCTGAGTTACTTGAGTCTAGTCTAATGCTATCACCTGTACATTCTAAAGATTTATTAGACTTTATACAGTCTAACTCATAGATACCTGATCCATCATTAAGTGATGTCAAAATAGATCTCTTCTTTGCTGAAATAGTATCGCCAGTACTTACTTGTAATGAAAGTTGATTTAATTTGTAATTACAGAAACCTCTAATTTTCTTATCAAACTTTAGAGTATTACCTTCTACTGTTTTTGATACTTTCTTAACTCTTTGGGCCACATGAGGATAAATAAATCCTCCTTGAATCTGCTTACATAGAGTGTTTCCAGCAGTATAATTTGCAACAACTTCAACCTTTAAAGAGTTACTCTTATCAATAATTAATTCAACAGACTGCTCAGATGCCTGTGCAGTAAAACAAAGCGCCATTGATGCTAAGATAGCAATCGTTTTTAAATTCATATATGCTCCTAATATTAACTAGAATCGTTATACTAAGTTATTGATATAAGATCTCATATATTGAAAAAGTTTCAGTACTGTATAAAAAAGGCCATCTCAAAGAGACGGCCTAAAGTATTGATTTAATAAGATTCTGTAAATGATTAGCTATTAAGTCTTTCCATTATTTCTCTCTTAGTTCCTTTTTCAAGTCTAACAAGAGTTTTACTGGCCGGAGAGATCTCTTGTGGTTCCACTTCTCTAGCTTCACCAGTTTTAAGAATCACTCTAACTTTTCTTCCTACAATGTCTTTCTCTTCATTGTAGAGATTTGCAAATTCCATTCTTCCAGAGACTTCTGAAACAAGCTCTTTTGCAATTGTAATTGAAGTGTTTTCTGACTTATCTCTACCTTCACCGTGAGAGCAAACTTCAAGATTATAAACGCTTCCTAAAGTCTTACCTTTTACAGAAATCTTCTTATCTGTTGCGTGGTCAGTATTCTTTAAAGCGTCGAGAACAACATAGTAGAGAACTTGCTCTAATGTTTCAGACTCACCTTTTATGATCGCATCATCCATATTCATATCGACGATAATTCCATCAGCAATCAGTTTATTTGCAAGATGATCAACAACTTTAGAAGTTAATGGTTCTAGATCTGTTGTTGGTACAACTTCCGTAATTAACTCAGATTCATCCCATACCTTTTGAGCAGTCTCTGCAATTTCTGTTTCATCAAGTCCAGAAACCATTGCCATTGGTGTAACACCTGTAGCTTGTGCTTGCTCAATTGTCTTAAGAACATTTTGTCTATAAGTAGTAAGAAGCTTTGAACAATGAGTCATCTCATTAAGCTCTAGTGCATTAACAATAATTTCTTCTACTTTCATTGCCGTGGATACGTCATCTGAAACTAGCTCGCCTAGTGCTTCATCCTCAACTTCTCTCTTATCTTTATCATGTCTTCTTCTTTCAATAATTTCCCACGCTCCAGAAGCAATAAGAATAAGAGCAGCTAGAGAAAGAGCAACTTTAAGATTACCAAGTGAGTTATTAAGTCCATCAACATGAGAATCAATAAGTTCTAAAGTTGAATCAACACTCTCTTCTACTTGTTGATACTTGCTATCAATTGCAGAAGTTCCTTGAGCTTCTTTAACAGAGAAACCTTTCCCTGTTCCTCTCAAGGATTCATGAAACCAATGTACATTTGAATTTAAAGCATTTATTTTTTTGCTAATTGTATCTGATAGACCTTGATAGTCTTCGACTAGATTAGTCGCCTCAGCAAAACACTCTTCAGATGCTGAAGTAAAGTTACTATCCATATAGATAGAACTAGAGTCACCTAGTAAAGAAGCTGTATAAGTCTGATGTGCTCTGGCCGAACAGATCTGAAGTCCATTTCTAATGTCACCGACACTCTTATACCTTGAGCTTAGGTCTTTAAACATATGCCCAACACCAAAAAGTGCGACAGAGGAAAGGCCAACTAGCCATATTTTAGATTTAGAGAATCGTTGTAGTAGCATCCTGCTCATTACGATAAGTCCTTGATATTACGTATATCACAATTTTGGGCGGTCCTGCCCTTAAGAAGATTCTACACTTTTGACTAGTCAGCGTCATCTATAGTCAAAATTTGCCTTTGCAATGCTATTTATTAGAGGGACAATTAATTGATGAAAGATTTCCACGGACTTCACAAGAAGACCATAAATATATTTTTCTTAGTCACTACCCTTCTCTTACATACTATATTAGGTCTTACCTCATTTGACGGTAAGGTTGATTTTGATTTTAACTCTGAGAAAGTTACGATTAAGCTAAAACCTAGTCAGAAAGTCAGGGATATTGGAAAGAAGTTCTCAAAGCACAAGCCTAAGGAGTTTGTTCCATCAAAGAAACAAAGTGGTGCTGATTTCTTTAAGAAGTTCGCCATTGCTAAAGAGCAAGGGGCCAAGAAGAAGCCAGAGATAAAAGAAGAAGTTAAAAAGAAGTCTGTTAAGCGCTCTAAAAAGTCTAAGGCGATAAAGAAGGTTAACTACGTTCAAAGACAAATCATGCAAGAGGCGGTAAAGCAAAAAAGAGATGAAAACCCACTCTTAAATGACATGAATTACAATGTT
This sequence comes from Bacteriovorax sp. MedPE-SWde, assembly GCA_001874305.1. Taxonomy (GTDB): domain Bacteria; phylum Bdellovibrionota; class Bacteriovoracia; order Bacteriovoracales; family Bacteriovoracaceae; genus Halobacteriovorax_A. Next base: position 569,719 of record MPCU01000002.1, read on the forward strand.
AAATTCATCCCACCCAAGGGTATCTCACCTGATGAGCTAAATGAGTTTGAAAAAGTTTTCTACTCTTTCTTTAAAAGAATCGCCCTTCAGTATATTAACTCAGTTAATTCAACAGTCATGAGTGCAATAGATGACAAGCCCTACCTAAGGGGCAAACTACGTAAGCATGATGCAGCTGTCCTTACAGCGAGAATCGTATATGATGAAAATGGAAATGCCGAAAAAGTAACGATCTTAAAAAGTTCATATGATGATGACGTTCACGAGGTTTTTGAAAAGGCATTACTAAAAATGAATAAAATTCCAAATGTATCTAGTGCCCTCAGAGGTGAAGACGGAAAGTACACCGCCTTCTTTCAATTAGGTATTAATCAAAAATCTCGAAACTAGAATAAAAAGACAAGTAAAAGTTAGTATCTTAAGATTCCTTGGTTGAATAAAGTGCATAAGAAAATGAAAAGAATTCACGCGAACTTCTTTATTAAACTTCTTTGAGCCAGACTTTACCTTATCTGATACTGACGGAGTCATTGAGTTTATTACTTCAGTCAATTCTATGCGGAGCTCTGTTTTTACATCATTTGGAGTGTTAAAAGACTCGAAGTGCTTCTTTAGAACCCTCTTTTCATCTAGAATTGTCTTGATTTTAATTTGGCAAGGACGACAGCTTTCAATGTGAGGGCCAACTTCTTTTGAATTTGATTCAAGTGTATGGTGACCAAGCTGCTTACTGTGAAAACAGCGCTCATGGGACTCAGTTTGCATGATACTCCTGCATTGCGTTTGATTGAATCGTATGAAGAACTTTTGTTCGTGAAGAAGAGATAATCTGTTTTAGGTCTATTACCGTCATATCTAAAATTAGAGCAACCTTTTCTAAAGGAAAGTCAAGATTTTCAAATAGGTAAAGTGATGCCTTCTCTTTTAAAGAGATACAGTTCTCCTCAAGTGATATTTGACTTCTCCGTTTTAAAGCAAGCTCGTAGAGCTTTCTATATAGGTAGATATCATCTTTTAATACATTAGGATCTTCAAGAAAGTCCGTCCTTTCAATCATTGCAGCAGTTGTTATATCAACAACGAGTTGTAATGCTTGTAGCTCATCTTCTAAAAGGTAGAACGAAAAAGGAAAGTATAGTTCAGATAATATTTCTATCGTTTTTTTATTCTTCACAACTTAATTGTATGACTCAACAGAAGTTGGGTCAACTCCTGAATCCGAGTACTTAACTCTACCTTTAAAGAATTTCCAGTAGATACCGATAAGTCTGTGAGAAGTTGTAAGAACGAGGCATATTTATGAAAAAGAAAACCTTATTATCAATTCTAATCCTCATCGCTTTTACGAGTTGTATGAAGACGAAAACAAATACAAAGAAGACGACGAGCTCTCCTCTTAATGGCGATACCTACTATGGTGGATCAGGAGATGGAAGTTCCAGCGGTGGTGATACAGGTGGAGATACCGGAGGCGACTCTGACGGTGGACATGGAGATGGTGAAGAAGATGGTGTTGCTGACGGTGGTCAGACACAGGATTACTTTACTATTGGAAATATTAGTTTACATGGAACGGCCGGGTTAAATCGTTTCTATCCAAATGGTGGTCCTCTGTGGTCATCTTCAGCTCAATTAAGTTCATCAGATCAAGGTATCTTTTATACAAACTCAAAGTTTAATGTCAGAGTTAGAGCACAAGATGGACCAGGACAAAACACTAACGACTCTCGTGGAAACAAGTGTCAGTATATTGCAAACCCATATGCTAAGTTAACACTTGATCTCTGTGTTAGAAAGAGTACGGGATCATGTATTTATACTCAGACCTTTTCTGAGGTTCCAGTTGGTCAAGTTTCAAAGGTTAAAGAGTTTACGATACCAACGACATCAGAACCTCTCGTAGTAGAAGTTCTTGGAGTTAAATGGGATTACTCATGCCAGGATTATGTTAACAGAGGCTATAGTGCTTCAGATCCTCAACTAAATGGATATTGTCCAATGGGTCTGGTTTGGGATACGAGTTGTGTAAAGTTTGATATTCAATTTTCAACCGATTATACAAAAGACTTTCCACCATCGGCACCAAGATATTAAAATAATGGCCCTCTTTTAAGAGGGCTTTTTTATTACATTAAATCGACTATTTTTTCTGCAAGGTTTTCTTCCATTGCTTTTGAAACTTCAACAAGCAGACCTGGGCAAGTTACATTTACTTCAGAAATCTTACCGCCTAGAATATCAAACGCCACAAGATCAACACCGTCATTCATAAGATCTTTACAAATTTCATGACATTCATCTTTTAGAGATTTATCCATTTCGTATCTCACAAACTTTGCTCCTTGAGCAATATTTGCAAGGAACTCACCGGCCTTAGGAGTTTTTAAAATTGTCCCAAGCTCTACCGCCTTATAATAGATTGATCTTATTTCACCAGTTACTACACTTGAATCAAATGGCTGAACAACAACAGGACCAAAGAACTCGCGACTTTTATTCATAAAGACTTCTGCAAAGTTCTCGTCTGCCTTAACTTTTTCAACGCCTATACCTTGATAGAGATCTAGAGGTTTTAGGATTAAGTCCTCTACTCCTTCACTTTTTAAGTGCTCTACAAAAGAAACAGCTCCACTAACAGAAGCTCCAACGTAACTTTCTAAACTATTATCTCTTTTATAGGCCTCAAGCTTTTCGTTATTTTTCATGATTCCAAGAGGATTATTTGCCACTTGGACACCATAATTTTCTAAGAATTGTTGCATCCAAAGGTAGCGCTGATAGCGGCTATCATATGGAGGATCAATTCTCATATGTAGAGTTATTCCCTCTTTCATCTGAACTTTCTTTTTATTTCCAATAGCAAAGTCCGTGATATAGAAATCATCTTCAATACTTCCTGAAAACTCATAGCAATCAAAGGACATTTCTCCCGAGTTTTGAACAAAGAAATCTTCTTCGAAGAGAAAGAGAACATCCTCTCCTCGATTTTTTAGAGTTAATGCTAAGAGCATTGTCGAATCTTTCTTAACAACGAGTTTTTCAATAGGATCGATAAATAATATATGTGTCATAGTTTACTCCGTTTCGAGGAGATACTAGCACACAGTCTACTTACCGAGGAGGTATTTTTCGAAGGATTTACCAGTGTCTTCGATATCATCTTCACGATATTTGTCATATTTCTTCGTCACAAATTGGAAAAGATCCTTTAAATCACCACTGAATGACTCAGAAAATGCCTTTATTTCATTTTGGCTTTTCTCATAGGTATTAAAAGCCGAAAAAGTAGCTGAGTTCCATTTTAATTTTACTGGCCAACAGTTATCTATGGCCAACTCATCACACTTCTTCTTCATAGACTCTGGAAAAATCACTTCAACAAATCTCTTCTTTTTTGATTTCCAGTCTTCATCACTTAAGATTTCTTCCAATTTCTTCGACTGAATCACAATTTCTTCACGTAAAAAAGCATACTTCTTTTCTTGTTGGTAGTATTTATCTAGTTTTTTTGATTGATTGAAGTATTTGTAAACCATTGCCTTGCCAAAAAAGTTTGCAAGGTTCTCATTTAAGTCAACTTCATCATCAATGAAGAGAATCGTATGGAATAACTCATGAAAAATCGTCTCAGCAAGTCCGTATTCATCGTATAAGAAGAATGTAGAAAGAATCGGATCATTGAAAGTACCAAGAGTAGAGTACGCCAGAACCCTTCTCATGTAAGTCTCATGGCCATTTTCTTCAAGTTGCTTAACATGTTCCCTTGCTGATTCCTTTTTAAAAAAACCAAGATATGGAAAACAACCATAAAAAGGAAAGCACTCTTTCTTCGCTTTAATTTCTCGTGGTTTTGATGCAATTACTAAATACGTAACCGCGTCTCTATTTAAAATCGTCGTTTTTTCGTAAATATCAGACGGTTTCTTCTGCCAATATTCATAGAAAAACTTTTTGTAAGCACTAATTTTTTTGATTTTTTCTTTATCGATCTCTTTTATTTTTGGATCACTGAGAACTTCTTTATTTTCTCTAGCATTTGTTAAAATTTTAACCTGACCAATGCCTTGTTCGGTTAAATAACTAAGTTTTGCACAAGAAACAAATAGCGTAAGAACAAAAATGCCTCTGAGAGGCCTTAGAATATCCATGAAAGACCTGCAGCATAGCTTAACTGATCTTTGGCTTCATTCCACTCAAAAGCTTTAAAAGCCGTCTTTACGGAGCCCTTAAGAGACATAAATTTTGTAAGTTGTATTTTTAAAGCAAAAGATCCAAAAACAGAATCATATTCTGCTCTAGAAACTCCTGAATCATATGTTGTAGAAGCGGAGGTCGCCTTATCTACAATTATTGCTGTCGCTGATGATTGAAACTTTTGTCTCGCCCACCCAAAACTAATTGAAGGCACAAGGAAAGACTTTCTACTTGCGAGTGCTTGTCGAATTCCTACTCCATAAGTTTGAGATGTGATTGTTTGGCTATCAGAATCAATAACTAAACCTGATGTAACATTTGAAGTGTCATGATTAACAATCGTCTCATCTTCTTTTTCAGAGTAATTAAACTCAATCGCTGTCATTTCGAAAAAATAAAAAGCAATTGACCCACCATAAGTACGAGATGTGGACTTGTTTTGTCTGTCCGCGCCGAAAACACTTTTATCGTAAGCAAAATTAAAGTCGAGTTCTGTTACTGCTTTTGCATGATTTGCAAAAATTAGAATAGATAGAGCAAGTAGCATTTTTTTCATTAGAAACCTCACTTAACTATTCTATACAATTTAGGTAACCAATAAGTAGTTAGCGGAGGTTTTTGCCGCTAACTTACTATAAGTATTGAATATTTTGATTAATCAAGAGGCCTTCTACCGTGATCTTCTAGCAATTCCCCCTGACATGAAAGAGCTGTAGTACTAGTTACTTTAACGTCTACCCAATGCCATTTGTAATTAGACTCTTCATTTTCAGGTAGAAAGTGAATGATTCGATTACAATTTGATCTTCCTTTCCATTTCTTCACACCATTCTTACGACCAAACCCTTCAACAAGAACACGAAAAGTCTTTCCAACCATTTCTGATCGCGTATTTTCTTGAATTTTAAGCTGATGTGCTTGAACTTCATGAAGTCTCGATTTTCTAATTTCTAAAGTTAAGAAATCATCCATTTTTGCAGCACGAGTCTTCTCTCTTTGAGAGTAAGCATAAGAATAAATGAAATCAAATTGAGCTTTATTTAAAAGATCGATTGTATCTGCGTGCTCTTCATCAGTTTCATTTACAAAACCAGTGATAATATCTGTAGAGATAACCAGTTCTGGCTGTGCTTTTCTTAGCTTTTCAAGAAGTCCTAGGTAATGTTCCTTAGTATATTCCCTATTCATTCTTTGTAAGACTGTATTAGATCCAGATTGTACTGGTAAGTGCAAATGTTTAGAAAGCTTCTTTGCCGCTCCATGAGCTGCGATCAACTCATCTGAAACATCATAAGGATGAGAAGTTGTATATCTCAACAGCTTTAGGCCCTCAATTTTATCAAGTTCCATAATAAGATCTGCTAAGTTTTCACCATTTTCTTTTCCAAATGAATTAACATTTTGACCAAGTAACATAACTTCTTGAACACCTTGGTATTCAACAAGTCTTCTTACATCCTCTACAATTTCAGCTTTTTTACGAGATCTCTCTCTACCTCTAGTGTATGGAACGATACAATAAGTACAATACTTGTCACAACCTTTGATGATATTTACGAAGGCTTGTGGTGAACCGTGAGAAATTTTAGTTTCAATTGAAAAATCAGAGCTTCTATCCCATGTATTTACAGAGAATTTATCGTCACCAGCATATGTTCTAAAGACCATATCGTTGATTGAATCGATAGTATCTGGTCCAAAAGCAAAATTAAGGTGCTTAAATTTCTTAACAAGATCTTTCCCTTCAGTCTGAGCAACACATCCACCCACTCCAATAATTAGATCTCCACCTTTTTTCTTCTTTAAATTCTTCAATTCACCAAGTTGAGAGTAGAATTTGTTATTAGCAAGCTCTCTAACCGCACAAGTATTAAACAAAACAAGGTCAGCATCATCAACTTCACTGGCCGGCTCAAAGTTTAAACTCTTTAAATGAGATAGGATTCTTTCAGAATCATGGTAATTCATCTGACAACCGAAGGTTTTCATCCAAACTTTTCTAGGTGGAAATACTAAATCACCCATTTTTACCATTTTTTGGCCAGTGCTAGAGTCGATAAATGACTCTTCATTTAGACCAGATTTACGAATACCTAAACCTGTAGGTGCAGATTCGATCATAATTTCTCCTATCGTGACAGTTATATATACTGGCGATCGTACTTAATTGAATTGAGTCGTGTATTTATCAGAGTAAGTGGTGTTATGTAAATGGAATTATTGGGAGTGTGAACTTTTGGAATTGTATTTTCAGGTACTTAGGTAGAAATAAGAAGGCCCTCGTTAAAGGGCCTCTTATTTTTTGAATTACTTTTTCTTAGCTGGTGCTTTTTTTGTAGCTTTTTTAGCTGCAACTTTCTTAGTAGCTTTTTTAGGAGCTGCTTTCTTAGTCGCTTTCTTAGCTGCAACTTTCTTTGTTGCTTTCTTAGTCGCTTTCTTTGCTACTTTCTTAGTCGCTTTCTTAGCTACTTTTTTCTTAGTTGCTTTCTTAGCTACTTTCTTAGTTGCTTTCTTTGCTACTTTCTTAGTTGCTTTTTTAGCTACTTTTTTCTTAGTTGCTTTCTTAGCTACTTTTTTCTTAGCTACTTTCTTAGTTGCTTTTTTAGCTACTTTTTTCTTAGTTGCTTTCTTAGCTACTTTTTTCTTAGCTACTTTCTTAGTTGCTTTCTTTGCAACTTTCTTAGTTGCCTTCTTAGCTACTTTCTTCTTAGCTACTTTCTTAGTCGCTTTTTTAGCTACTTTTTTCTTAGTTGCTTTCTTAGCTACTTTTTTCTTAGCTGCAACTTTCTTAGTCGCTTTCTTAGCTACTTTTTTCTTAGTTGCTTTCTTAGCTACTTTTTTAGTCGCTTTCTTAGCTGCTTTTTTAACTGCCATTGACATTCTCCTGGTTTTCAATACTTACTCATAGGATAAACAACATTTTATTTCTGTGCAAACAAAAAAAAACAATTTTCCAATTAGTAAGTTTCCTTTTTCTAAGTCTTCTTATTTTTAAACTTCGGAAGAAATAAATAATTCCTTTAAAAAAAACTTTATAAAAACTTCCCAAATGCCGATGGCAACGCACTTTCAAAAAAACAGCAAATATAAAAACATACCCTATTCATGCATGTTTCAATCGTTTTATTTTTGTAAATTTGGGTCTTATTTTTTTTTATTTTTTTTTGATTTTTTTTTTGAAAAAAGAGAAAAAACTGCCCTGAATGGGCAGTTTCGATAGTTTTTACGAGATTACTTTTTGTTTTTTTTCTTTTATTTTTTCTTCAAACGAAAGTTTAAGATCATCATTTTCTATTTCAACAATAACCTTTCCACCTTTTACTAATTTTCCGAAAAGAATTTCTCCAGAAAGCTCCTTCTTCAGCTTCTGATCGATCATTCGGCCAATTGGTCGAGCTCCCATTTTTTCATCAAATCCATTCTCTGCGATCCATTCTTTTGCTTTTTCACTAACAACTAACTCAATATTCTTCTCAACGAGCTTAATTTCAAGTTGAGAAAGAAACTTTTCTACAATTTTGACAACATATTCTGTGCTCAGTTTATCAAAATGCACTATTCCATCTAATCTATTCCTAAATTCTGGTGAGAAAAAGTTCTTTATAGTGCGATCTCTCTTCGCATTATTAGTTTTTGTCTTAGACGCAAGCCCGATACTACCGGCCTCTACGTCCTTAGCGCCTGCATTTGTTGTCATAATAATGACAACATTTCTAAAATCAGTCACTCTTCCCTGAGAATCGGTTAATTTACCATGATCCATCACTTGAAGAAGGATATTAAAGAGATCAATATGCGCTTTTTCAATTTCATCCAAGAGAAGAACACAGTGTGGATTCTTCTTAATTGCATCAGTTAAAACTCCACCCTGCTCATGTCCAACATAACCGGGAGGCGCTCCTATAAGCTTAGACACTGAATGCTTCTCCATATATTCAGACATATCAATTCTTTCGAGATGACAGCCCATATGTAGTGATAGCTGTTTGGCAAGTTCAGTTTTTCCTACTCCTGTTGGTCCAGCAAATAAAAAAGATGAAATAGGCTTACCATCATTTCCAAGCCCCGATTTTGCCATAATTATAGACTGGGCCACAGTTTCAACAGCACTATCTTGCCCAAAAATTAGCATCTTTAAGTCTTTTCCAAGATCTTTTAGTTTATCTTTCTCAGTTGTCTCTACTGTGATTCTTGGAATATTTGCCATGCTAGCAACAACAAGCTCAATATCTCTCTTACTAATTGTATTTTTCTTCTTATTATCAGGCTTAATTTGATTTAATGCTCCTGCTTCATCTATCGCATCAATAGATTTATCAGGGTTTTTCCTGTCAGTTAGGTAGCGATCAGTTAGTTTTACAGCTGTTCTCAATGCACTATCTGTTATTTTCAGCTTATGAAAATCTTCGAATCTTGTTCTAAGTCCCTTCAAGATAGCTAGTGTATCTTCAAGAGATGGCTCATCAACGTCCACCTTTTGAAATCTTCTGTTAAACGCAGGGTCCTTTTCAATGAACTTTCTGTGTTCTGAATACGTAGTACTACCAATACATCTAATAGTTCCATTACTAAGCGCTGGCTTAAGCAAGTTACTTGCATCCATACTACCGCCGGTTGTTGCACCAGCTCCCATAACAGTATGCATTTCATCAATAAATAGAATCGCCTTATCACCCTTCTTTGACATTTTATCAAGATCTTTAATGACTCCCTTTATTCTCTGCTCAAAGTCTCCACGAAACTTTGCTCCTGCAACAAGAGACGCCATATCAAGAGTAAACACTTCAGTATCTTCTAAAACCGTTGGAACGTCTCCATTAACAATTCTTAGAGCAAGACCTTCCACGATAGCTGTTTTTCCAACACCGGCCTCCCCAACAAGTAATGGGTTATTCTTTCTTCTTCGACAAAGTATTTGGATAATTCTCTTAACTTCTTCATTTCTACCCACAAGTGGATCAATTCGATTCTCCGAAGCTAATTCATTTAAGTTCGTTGCATACTTATCAAGAAATGTTCCTGACTTTTTAACAACTTCTATTTCTTCTTCATCTAGAGCTTCTTGAGTATCACCTTCACCAAGCTTTGGAGTATCAAGTTCTAATGTTGAAGGTCCATCAACGTCATGCGATATTGCTTTAACAATATCAAATCTCTCGATTCCCTGTTTTTGGATTGTATATAATGCGAAGCTCTCACTCTCCTGAAACATGGCAACAAGAAGATTAATTCCCTTAATTTGTCTTTTTCCAGCTGATTGAACATGAATAGCGGCACGTTGAATTACTCTTTGTAGCGCCAAAGAGATCTCTGGTTGATATTCAATTCCATTATCTTTTGCGAGTTGCCTTAGTTCATCATTTACAAACTGTTTCTTACTAAGTTCAGCAATCTGCTCTTCATTGAGAATACTGAAGTTTGCCTTATCATCAATAAAAGCTTCGAGCTCTTCTCTAATCATTATGAGATCTGCACCACAAAGCTCTAAAACCTCTGTAACTTGTTCATCGCCAAGCATCGCAAGAAGTACACTTTCTAAGGTCAAATATTCGTGATGAAGGCCATTGGCCCTTCTTATAGCATCATTAATAATGACTTCTAATTTTTTTGACATCATAACTTCTTACTCCGGTTCAATTGTACACAGAAGAGGATGGCCATTTTGCTTGGCCTCAAGAGAAACTCTCTTCATCTTCGATTCGGCAACTTCGTGAGTGAAAACACCGCACTGACCTTTTCCTTCATTGTGTACAAGCAGCATAATCTCTTGCGCTTCAGCACCTGTTTTTGAAAAAATCATTTTTAAAACATAGATTACAAACTCCATTGTCGTGTAATCATCATTATGTAAAAGCACCCTATATCTTGGGGGCCTTTTAAACTTCTTTCTTGTTATTGTGGCGAGGTCTCCCTCTCCTTCTTCTTTATCATTTCCCATTCTCACCAATAAGTTGGCGTCTCTATCTTGAATGTCAAGATTGGGCCTGTTCATAAACTCTTCAACTATCATTTTAGTATTCTCCTAATTACCTCTCTATTATCCTCCTCTACCGCTACTAATTCAAGGGTTCAAAGTTGGACTATTTCAATGTACTATCTAATAATATTAAGAACTTTGGAGTAAAAATGGGTTTCTTTGATTTATTTATTGGTAAAGAGGAAGAGGTTTTTATTAACTCTCTTCACGAAGAGTTTTCTAAGCATTTTCCTAAAATGCCTGAAAACCGGATAATTACTCTAGCATGCCTAGCAGGTCTGTTGGCACGTGTCGCTTATGTTGACTTTGAAGTGCATGAGCATGAAGTCGAACATATGGAAGATGCCCTTATAAAATGGGTTGCAATCACACGAGAGGAAGCACACTTTGTTGCTCAATATGCTGTGACTGAGATGAAAAATCTCTCTGGCCTAGATAATAGAAAATATTGTACTCCGCTATTAGATATTCTATCTACAGACGAGAGATATCAAGTCCTCATAAGTCTTTTTGAGCTTGCTGCCGCTGATGGAATTGTAGAAATAGCTGAGACTAATGAAATAAGCTATATTGCAAAGTCACTAGTTCTTGAAAACAAGTATTTTATTTCTGCTAAAGCAAAAGTAAGAGAGCATCTAGGAGCACTAAAGAAGTAATTCTTTAGAGCTTTTAGAATTTACATGGATTAACTACAGCATTTGCATAAATGATAGGAATAAACTCAGAGAGTTTAGTTTTTCCAGGGGCTGAAGGCAAAGGAAAGGTCATTGGGTATTGAAAGGTTGCCCTAGAAAGATCCTTTGAGATCCAATAATACCAGTGATCTTTCTTTTTTATATTTGGAAATAAGACTGAAAACTCTTCAGCGTCAGGGTATCTCATTTTCTTTTCGCAGAACTTCTTTAACCCTATCTGCACACCTAAGGCCTTATCGATCATAAGAAAATCTTCGACAAGTAGCTTTGCGCCAATTATTGAAAAAACGATAGAAGCAATAATTGCAAATAACTTCATCTATACCATTAACTCTGTGTTAATTGCAGCTACACCATTCTTTACAATAAAAGAAAAGCCTTCCCCTGATATTTCAAAGTCCTCAAGGTCTTCTTCAGTTGTAAATGAGATTGTACATGATGGGTTACGCCCTTCAAGAAATGCGACACTTGTTGAACTTCCCCCCTTAAGAGGTAGAGCAATATTCTCTTCAGAAGTAAGTCTTGGGTCTATCCAAGATAAGTTATCTTCCACATTAGTCACATATTCTTTCGGATATACAAAGGTTAATGATTGAAAGGATTCAAATGGAGAAAGAAGTCCAAGTTTAGAACTCTGACTCCCCCACTCTTTCATCCACTGATCAGAGTACTCAACACCCCATGATGAAAGATATGAGTATGGTCTTATTCTACAAATACTTAGAAGTGGCGCTTCAACAGGCACCATCATATATTCAGTATTCTTCCCAGTTAATGCATCTTGAACTTGAGGAAGAAAGTGTCCTCGATATTCTTTTTCACAGGTCATACAGAGACCTACTGATTGACTACCAACAGAAACCTCAGGGTCTAAGACTTCTAAGAAGCTTCCATTTTCAAAGTAAACATAGAATCCAGACCATGATTTACCATCAACTTCAAACTCCCCGTGCTGAAAGAGGTCTTCACCAATTATAGTCTGAAAGGAATCAAACAGTTTTGTATAAGCTTCTTTTGTTGGTTTAATATAAAAATGATCGACGTAAACACTCATTACTTACCCTTGGTAAAGTGGTGCTTAATTTTAACATAACGCTCAGTTCTTATCCGGCCCGAACAAATGGCCATAAAAAATTTGCTAATAAAGGATCGTTTTAATACACTATTTATAACGTAATAGAGAGCAAGGAAGTTAACTATAATGAATGATATACCTACATCTTTAACAGGTGATTTTAAAAATAATATTAAGACTAAATTAAAAGCTAAGAAAGCATATAATATTGATGAAATGGAAAATGAGTTTAAATCTAAAATCAATTTTTCAGATATGCTAGATAAGAATTATAAAGATGTAGAAGAATCACCTGTATCTGACCTCATTAAATCAACAACTCAGTCAGTTGTATCGAAACAAGAGGACTCTTCAGAGAATATATCAGAAAGACTAGACCTTCTCGAAGACAAGCTACAAATTAATTCAGTCAATGAGAAAATGGAGCGCGTAGAAGGACTTCTTCAATCTCTCATCATTAATCAACAGAACCTTCAACACTCACTTCAAAGTGAAATTAAAGATAGATTAGTTGAGTTTAAAACAGATCAACAAAAGAGAACTCCGGCAATAAACGAAGATGTAAGAACAGTTAAAGAAGTAGGCTCAAGTAGAAACTCTCTTATAGCTCTTGCAACATCGGCATTAATTGTTATCGCATCTCTTATCTTTGCATTTAACAGTAGTAAAGAGTCTAGTGTTAACTCACCTGTTCAGGTAAAGATAGAAGCTCCTAAGAAAGTTCTAAAAGTAGTAGCTACACCAAAATTTGTTACGACTAAGTTTGTTAACTTAAGAGTTTCAGCATCTACTAAAGCTAAAATTGAGTTTATAGTTCCGCCAAACTCTATAGTTGAAAGACTAGAGCACAAAGCAGGATGGAATAAAATAAAGTTTAAAAACCATATCAAGTCGACTTCATTAACAGGTTGGGTATATGGAGAAAATCTTAAAGAATTAAATTAATAGTTTAAAATAAAACCAAATGGATTCTCGTTTTGGCGATTATATTCAACATAGTCGCCTCCTCCAAGAGAATCCATATGTCTAAACAATCGACTTCCTCCAAAATGAATACGATCGACCTTAGCGCTTTGTAGAGCATAGGGAGTAGTAAGAAACATCTCATCATATTCGAAAATTTCCCCATCTCTTAATGAGATAGTGATATTTTCAATACCCCTTAGGTTTAAAGAAATAACTATCCCTCGAGATTGAAGATCTTCTTTTATTGAGTCTGCTAAATCAGTGGATCCACCAATAAGAGAGACACTAATATTCTTTGAAAATTGTTTTAATAGCCTAGGTAACTCACGATCTAAATCAGTTTGAGCGTCAATATGTGCCAATAGTCCAAGCTTTCGCTCTTCATCAAAAATAACCAGTCCCACACAGGTTAATAACCCATAGGTCTGAATATAATCATACTGATTAGAATCAGCTAGAATATACTCTCTTTGAGCAACTTCAGGGATCCCTTCAATATCTTCGATCCTCTCTAGTCCACTAGCAAAGCAAATAAGAGGAAAAAGTAAAACTGTCAGTAATTTGGCCATACTAGAACCTATCATCTATGTACTATCAATCTCTATTTATTTGGGAAATTGAGTAAATTCTCTCTGTCTAAACTTTATACACTTTTAGTTTTTACACTTAGGCTATAAAATATAAGTATGAAACTTATTTTAATAGAACCTGATGAAAATTTACGCTCCCTATTTGAACTTAATATAACTAACGAGTTATCATACGAAGTTATACCAAGAGATGATGCAAAAGAAGCCATCAGCTTCATGCAGATACTTCCGGACATCAGAATAATTGTAACTAAAGATAAAATTGGTGCAGAGAATAGTGCAAAGATCCTAGAAGATCACCTTTCCCAATCAGGTCGATCAAGCGTCCAGTTATTTGTTATCGGTCCAGAGTTTGAAGCTACCCAAGATTTTACACATGCGCTTCCTGAAAATACTACACCAGAAAAGCTCATTGAATACCTCGTTAAAAAGAGAAAGGTAAAGGGCCAAAGTATATCAACTCAAGGCTACATGCCGGTTCCACTTAAAAGCTTAAAGTATCTTGGAGTATATCCAAGTGACATATATTTGAATATGAAAAGGGATGGAGAATTAAAATTTATCAAAACCTTTAATGCTAAGGACAGAATTGAGAAACAAGATGTCGAAAAGTACTCGCTAAAGGGAATTGAAAAAGTATTTGTTCTCGAGTCTGATTTTAAAGACTATGTCGAGCGCGCAAATATTGTTTTTAGCAGTATGATTATCAATCCAGACCTAAGTAAGAAATCTAAAGACGAACTTAGAAAGGTTGTTCTAAGACAAATCAAGAATATTGGAGTCAATGAACAGTCACTCGAGCTAGCATCAACATTCATCAACGATGTTCAAAAAGAGGCCAGCTCAAATGCAGCATTAGGCTCGATTGCGGAAATATTTAACTCTTCAATGGGCTACCCTTTTCAAAGAAGCTATATGTGCTCACTCTTTTCTAAGTTAATTGCTGATCAATACTCTTGGAAAGATCAGTCACATATTCAAGCTCTAAGTATTGCAGCTGTTTTTGCTGACTCTGAACTATCCTCTAAAGAAGAGCAAGCTATAGCTACAGAAGATGACCTTAGGGATGCTCAAATCTCAAGTGATAGGCGAAAAATTGTAAAGACCCACGCAAAACTAGCGTCAGAGAAAGTCTCTCAAGTAAAAGGAACATCTCCAATGCTTGAACAACTTGTAAGGTTTCAACACGGTAATACTACGGGTGAAAGCTTTAATTTTAATCTAGGAGACAAGATGTCTCCTCTATACGCTATTTTTATTGTAAGTGATAACTTGGCAAGACTCATCCTCTCATCAACGAGAAAGAAAATTGAGCTAAACAAGTATATAACTGAAATTAATAAGGTTTATCCTAATAAACATATTGAGACTGCGCTTGAAAACTTAAAGAAACTCTTTGTTTAGTTTCTGGCAACCTTGACATGGGTGAATATGACCCCATATTTTAAAGGTAACAAAATAATGAGGTAAAATGTTTTCAATATTAGTACTACTATTCACAGTTATTCCTGCAATAGAAATATACCTACTCTTCTCGATTGGTGGACAAATTGGTGGGATAAATACACTCATCGTAGTCATCACAACAGGTATTGTCGGGGCCGCTCTAGCTAAGTCACAAGGGCTCTCAATCCTACACAAGATTCAAACTGATCTTAATAAGGGATCTATTCCTACAGATCAATTTACTCATGGCCTATTAGTATTTGGAGGAGGACTTCTTCTTCTTACTCCTGGTTTTTTAACAGATATTCTTGGACTCTCTATGGTTTTCCCAGGTACTCGTCACGTCATAGCAGGCTTCTTAAAGCATTGGTTTGCAAAGGGAATTGCCAGTGGCTCTGTCCATTTCTCATCTTCATTCGGCCAAAATACAAGAAGAGAAAGTCCACAGCAAGGCCCACGAAGAGTTGACGAAAATACCTTTGAGGCAGACTTTGAGAATATAGAATAAATAAATCACTTCTATCAACCGATAAGTCGGTATGACTGATAATTCACAAAAAGAAGAAGTAAAGAGCCAAGAAGTACACTTTAGAATTTTAAATGCAGTAACAAAGCTTGAGATTTCTAAGGGCCACCTTAAATGGAAAATTTCTGACGTCGCAAAAGAAGCCGACGTTACGCGAAGCCTTGTCTACTACTATCTAGGAAAGGACAAAGAAGTCATATTAAAGGAAGCTGTTAAATTCATGCTGGACTCTGTATTTAATCTCTTTGAAGATGAGCCAGTCAGAGTTAAGTATAGAATGAAGATTGCTCTCGAACAAATAAAGAGTATGCCCTATCTCATGGTTCTATTTGTACTAAATAGACGTGAAGATAATGAAATTGGTGAAATAATAAGAAATGGTGAAAGAGAGTTATTTGGACTCCTTCAAAAGATCTATCCGCAAATGACGGACAAGGACATTTTACAACTCTACTTACTTGAGCTGGGCGCCGCTGTTCACGGAGATTTACCAGAGGGATTTGTAGACGAAGTCTTTCCAGACTAGTCATCTAATAGCACCGTAACATACTGAAAGTACATATATTTATCTGTGACTCTCCAAGTATTTTCGACGTGCTCAATTTAGTTTATTATGCCGGTCATACTAAGGCCTTTAATACGGAAGACATGATGATTAACCTCAAAGATATTCAAGATGCTCACGAGAGAATCAAAGATCAAATAATAAAAACTCCGAGTACTTATTCTTCAACATTTAGTGAATTAACAAATTGTGAAGTCTATCTTAAGCTAGAAAACCTACAACTAACTGGTGCCTATAAAGTACGTGGTGCTTTAAATCGCATGCAATGTCTTAGTGAGGAACAAAAGAAAAAAGGTGTCATTGCATCGTCCGCCGGTAATCATGCACAGGGAGTTGCCCTTGCTGCTAAAAAGTGTGGAATTGAAGCTACGATTGTCATGCCTAAAACAACTCCACTTTCTAAAATACAAGGTACCAAGAAATTTGGAGCAAAAGTAGTTCTTCATGGTGATTTCTACGACGATGCTTACCAAAAAGCATTAGAGTTACAAAGAGAACAAGGACAAGAGTTTATCCATCCATTTAATGATAAGGATATTATTGCTGGCCAAGGAACAATTGGTCTAGAGCTATTCGATACTATTAAAGACTTAGAAGTTGTCATTATTCCAATTGGTGGAGGTGGACTTATCTCCGGTGTTTCTACTGCGCTTAAGGCCCTTAATCCGAAGATTAGAATTATTGGTGTAGAGGCCGAACAAATGGCAGCAATGAAGGCCAGCGTTGATAGTGGAAAAATTGAAGTAGTAAAAAAATCTAAAACTATTGCTGATGGTATTGCAGTAACGACAGTTCTTGATAATACCTATAATATCGTAAAGAAGAATGTTGATGAAATTGTAACTGTTAGTGAGGTTGAGATGGCCCACGCAATTATGATGCTTCTTGAAACTGAAAAAGTATTAGCTGAGGGCGCAGGAGCTGCAGCATTTGCAGCACTGACATATGGAAAGATAAAAGATCTTGAACATAAGAAAGTTGCCGTTCTTGTATCCGGTGGAAATATTGATTTGAACTTTCTATCTAAGGTCGTAGAGCGTGGTCTCTCTCAAGATGGAAGGCTTTGTAACCTCAAGGTTATTGTTCCTGACAACCCTGGGATCATTTCTGATATTTCTAAAATTGTGGCCGATCATGGCGCCAACATTGTCGATATCTATCATAATAGAACGTTTTCTAATACTCACCTAGGTGAAACAGCTGTTCACTTCACTCTCGAGACAAAGGGTCATCCCCATATAGAGGAAATTATTACAGCAATCACTGAGCGTGGTCTAGAAGTTCGTCTATAGAAATTTAAATAACTTTAGGAGATTTGTGTAATCATCAGTCCAAATAACCTCGGTTACACTTTCTCTCTTCGTTTTTTCTTTAAAAGGACCACTCTTTATTGAGTTTATAAAACCCTTATCCTTACTAACAAGTGCCCAAATCGAATATACTTTCTTTTCATTAGTAGTATGATCATTAAATTCTACAGATAGATAGCCCTTCTCTTTTGCAAGAGTGGCAACAACAGGGAAAAGATCAATATGTCGATTAGAAATATGTATTGCTAGAACTCCATCTTTAGAGAGATGTTGAGTGTAGAGTAAGAATGCCTCTCTCGTTAGCAAGTGCGTTGGTATAGCATCACTACTAAAAGCATCAAGAACAATTAGATCATAATTTTTAGACCCTTCATGTCTGTAAATCTCTTCCAGAGTTATTCTTGCGTCACCCAAGTAGGTTTTAATCTTTGCTTTTGATTTTTTGAGATATGTAAATTGCTTGTTGGCGATTTCGATGACCTGAGGATTAATCTCATAGAAATCAAAAACATCACTTTCTTCTCCATAGGATGCCAGTGTTCCAGCACCAAGCCCAATGATACCAACCCTACTACGAGACTTATTCTTAAGGCCATTAAAAGCAACACCGACTCCAGACTCCTCCGTGTAATACAGACTAGGAGACAATGTATTCTTACTATTTAGAAACTGAAGTCCATGAATTGTTTTTCCATCAAAGAGAGCTCTTTTAATTTCATCTCCTTGAAACTTTGTGTCTAGAACTTTGAGAACACCATAGAAATTACGATCTTTAAGAATTAAATTCTTAATCATCATATTGTCTTTAAAATACAACAAAGAGAAACATATCAAACCACTTGAGAGCCAGAGAATAAAGTTAACCTTCATTCCTTTTTCAAATGCCTTTGAAGCTTTACTAAAGAGCTCATACTTCTGTATTCCAATAAACCCATAGATACTTAAAAGAGCAAGATACATTTCAAAGTACTGATTAAAAAGTACAGGGCCAAGAAATGTGACAAAGAGACTTCCTAGAGCTCCTCCTAAGGAAATATAGAGATAAAATTCTGTAAGGTACTCTTCTTTGGGCTTTGTTGCCGCTAGCTCAATATGGCAAACCATACAAGCGCTATAGAGAATGAAGGCATATGTTATGACCTGAAAGACGATTGGCATTCCATGGCCTGTCACTTTCAAAAGAATCAACAGTAAAAGGGAAATATTAAAGGTCTTCTTCCAAATATTTGGTCCTTCTCTCCTCTCTTTAGCAAAGGGAATAATAAATGAGATTAAATAAATCCCCAAAGAAAGCACCCATAAGAAAGGAATCGGTGGTAAGTCCTGGGTCATCTCATTAGTCGCACCTAACATTATTACTACGCCAAGAAACGCGAGAAATACCCAAGAGGTTTTTCTAGAAAAGCTATATCTATGTTCAAGGGTTTTCTTAGAGACCTCATTATTTGCGATATTACCTTTAAAGACGAAGATACCAATAACGGAACACATGAGTATATATAAAATATTTGTTATAGACCAAATATGAGTTTGTAACTTGAGACCAAAGAATGGCTCAAAGAAAAAAGGATAACTAACGAGACCAAGAAGTGAGCCAAAATTACTAATAGAAAATAAGTAGTATGGCGACTTATCTTCAAAGTACTTACTGAACCAAAACTGAATTAAAGGGCCCGACGAACTAAGAAGTAAGTATGGAATAGATATAGTTGAAAAAAGCGTCAAAAGTACTTTTATCTCAGGCGTAAACTTATCTGTTATCTTCCAAGAGGAGCTTGGGTAAACTGGGAGCATCAGTAGAGAGAGCCCCAAAAATAAGAGGTGTAGTACAATCCCTTTCTTAACTGTAAGAAAACGACAAAGAAGATGGGAATACAAATAACCAAATAATAAGAAGAACTGAAAGAAGAGGATACTTGTAGTCCAAACGGATGGTGAGCCACCAAACCAAGGAAGGATGACCTTTGCCATCATTGGCTGCACTTGAAAGAGCAAAAAAGAACTCAAGAATATAACGATTCCGAATATGTAATGTAGATACAAGAAATGGCCTTAGGTATTAGTTATTTATTTTATTATACCTTAATAGATACCAATCTATCAAAGCGTGTCTAGACCATATTTCTTAAAAAATAAATTGAGTTCTTTCTTAACCTCTTTTTGTTTTAAAAGCTTATTCAAAATTTGAAAGGTAGCATTCATATCTTTACTCGCAAAAATGCGGCGGTAGAATGCTTTCATTGGACCAATAGTAAATCTTATTTCATTAGAGTCTAATTTTTTATTATCTTTAAGGTAACTATAAGTAGACAAGCTCATAACTCCGAAACTTACTCCCATCCTCTGGGCCTGTACCATCTTAAATACTTGATTCTCAGAGTTCACATCAACCCTTTCCACATGATTATTCTTGAAGAGGGAAACTAAGTCAGGGTAGTAGTAACCTCTTACACAAACCAGCTTTTGATTGGATAGATCTAATAGCGTTTTAAAGTTAAAATTAATATTCTTATTGTATATGATGATATCACTATCTTTGAGGAGCTCCCCAGTCCATAAGAACTTAGATTGATTTGGGTCTTTTACCCAAAGCGGGTTTGACCAAAGTACAACTTTCTTATTATTGATACTATCAAGCCTTTTCCTAGGGATATACTCTGTTTTAAATTCGATAGTTTTAGAGAATTTAGATAAAACGTTAGCGATATCAAAGCTTAATCCCTTTTCTTTTTTAAGGTCAGTAATAAAAGGTGCTTTATTGTGATAGGTGTATAAACGAATGACTTCCTTAGCCTGTGAAAGTACCGGTACGTTTAGTAGGAAAATGGTTAATAGAAAGTAATTCATCCTTCTTATGATACAAGAGAAACCGGTTCACGAAAACAACAATTGTTATTTCCACTGTTCAAAATACGACATGGCCTAACTATTAATTTGTCACTGTCTAAACTCTGGCCATTTCTCCTATCTACTATTCAGCAATAACAATAAGTTATATTTGGCACACTCCATGCAGTGAAGAAGGTGGGTAATGGGGGTAAATATGAAAGGTAAAATCACGGTAATAACAACACTTCTACAGTTTTCAATTATGGCGTTTAATATTGAATCTCTTGATAAGTCGCTATCTCAGATTAATGACTATAATAAAGAGAACCATATTCGTATAGAGCACGCCAAAGAGCTTCTTGGAAAGAGGTTTGGAAGAAGTATTGCGAGCTCAGACGTTGATCATAAAGATATAACAGAGCTTATAAAGACAACAGCTATTAGGACGCTGCCTAGAAAGTTTAAAAAACAAGCTAATATAATAGCAAAAACAATAATTGAGCAAAGTATGATTTATAAAATGGATCCAGTTTTTCTATCGGCCATTATCATGAATGAATCATCATTTAACCCGATTGCGAAGGGATCATCTGGAGAGATTGGTCTTATGCAAATCCTACCTTCCACTGGAAAATGGATGGCAAAGAAAATTAAAATGAAATGGAGAGGATCAAAGACCTTAAGTAATCCTATACAAAATATTAAGCTCGGTGCTGCCTATGTTAACTTGTTAAGAAATAAATATAAGCATGGTCAACTATATTTAGCAGCTTATAACATGGGTCCAGGTAATCTAAGAAAGGCACTTAGTAAGAAGATTCGCCCAAAAGACTACACTGTCGCAGTTATGAAGAGATACTTCACAATATACAAATCAATTTAATCCCTCACTCTTTCCAAGGCCCCTCTCCTTCTGTATGATGGGTCTATGGAAAATATTCAAAAACTTATAAATGGAGAATCATTTCTCAAAATTACTCGAGAAAATGAAACTTATCTCCCTAAAGAAACTACTAAAATATCTTCAATGACAATCTCCATATATGGAACCGGTCTTATAGAATTTATCCCTGATAATCATAATGATAAGTCGACAATTCTCTCTTGTGCTATTCATGGAAATGAAACAGCTCCGATTGAAATTTGTGATGAATTAATTACAAATATTATCAATGGTAAGCAAGACTTGAAGTGCCCTACACTCTTTATCTTTGGAAACCCAAAGGCCATGAATATTGGAAAGAGGTTTATTGATTTCAACCTCAACAGACTATTTACAGGAAACCATAAGAATATTGATGATTGTTATGAGACAGAGCGTGCAATAGAACTAGAGGCCGTTGTAGAAGAATTCTTTAGTAAATATAACTATAGTTTTAAAAGACACTATGATCTTCACACAGCAATAAAGCCCTCTAAGCACGAAAAGTTTGCTATATACCCTTATTGTCCTGACAGAGAGAAGTCCATTGAGCAAATGAATACGATGGAGGCCTTAGATGCAAATATCATTCTATTTTCAACATCAAAAGCGACGACTTTCTCTTATCATACTTCTAGCATATACAATTCTCATTCATTTACAGTAGAACTTGGAAAGGTTCACCCTTTTGGAAAAAATCCTCAAGAATCATTCATTAGAACGAGAGAGAGTCTATCACAACTACTCTCTGATCAACTTATCGTATCTCATGAACTACACGAAAATGTTGTTAAATATCAAGTTCAACTTTCACTCATAAAAAATAGTGAAAAGTTCGCCTTTCACTTTCCAGAGACAACAGAGAATTTCACACTCTTTAAAGCGGATGAATTAGTCTACTTTGATGGAGAAAAAGATTGCACACTTGGAGAAGATTTAAGAATCGTATTTCCAAATCAAAATGTTGTAATTGGCCAAAGGGCCGCCCTATTTGTGAAACAAGAGAACTAAGAATGAAGAATTCAAAAATTTTAAAAATGTATGCACCTCGTAACTTCTTTAGCGACCTCTACTATCACTTAATGAATATGAGCTGGCCTAAATTTCTTTCGCTATTTCTATTCGCATTTATATTACTAAATTTATTATTTGCTTGTGCGTACTACTTCATTGATGGCACAACAACAGGAGATGGAACATTTCTTCATTCTTTCTTTTTCAGTGTTCACACTCTATCAACTGTGGGCTATGGAAATATTTCTCCCAATGGTATCGTTGGTAACCTCATTTCTAGTATTGAGATTTTCACAGGTATGCTTTCATTAGCAGTTATGACAGGACTTATTTTTTCTAAGTTTTCTATACCAAAGGCGAAGATCCTCTTCTCTAATAATATTCTTGTAACTGACTACAACGGTACTCCCCACCTCATGTTAAGAATTGCAAATGTGAGATCAAATAGAATAATGAATGCTAGCATTGGAATAACACTAATGAGAACTGAGACGAGCCCTGAAGGAATATCATTAAGAAAGATGCACAACCTTCACCTCGTAAGAAGTGAGACTCCATTCTTTGCTCTAACTTTAACTGTAATGCATCCAATCACTTCATCTAGTCCGCTATATGGTTTAAGTAACGAAGAACTTACACGGACAAGCATGGGTCTCATGGCCTCGTTTACGGGACTTGACGAGACAATTGGTCAGACAGTCAGTACCACTAACTTCTATCGACAATCTGATATCGTTTTAAATAAGGAGTTTGTGGATATACTTGAAGATGATCCCAAAAAAGGCACGACAATCCGCTATGACAAGTTTCATAATTACCAATAGTTACGCAGCAAGACGTTCTCCAAGCAGAACGTCTCACCCTATTTTTTGATCTTTTTTTTGAACAGAAAATAAACTAATATTACAGATATTAAAATAATGGAGGATATATGAAACCAAATATACTGATAATCACTTCTAGTGATGGTAAAAACCTAGAGCTCGCAAATAAGCTCAATGACCTTTCTAAAGACTTTAATGGTGAGTTCAGTGTCTTAAAACTAAGTGACTATGAACTACCACTTTACAGTACTAAAGAAGAAGAGAATGGAACACCTGAAGCGGCAAAAGCTCTTACTGATAAGTTCTTATCTGCCGATGGATTCATTTTCTTATCACCTGAATATAATGGATCTGTTACACCAAGCTTTATTAACTCTATTGCTTGGGTTAGTCGCTCTGGAAATGAAGACTGGAGATCAGCATTTAATAACAAACCAGCTGCCATAGGTACACATAGTGGTGGTGGTGGAAACCATGTTCTTATGGCAATGCAATCTCAGCTCAGCTTTATTGGATGCCATATCGTTGGAAGAAAACTTCTAACAAGCTACTCAAAAGAATTAAATGAAGACAGTGCTAAGAGTGTTCTTGATCTTGTTGCAAAACTTGCTTCAAAATAGAATAGTCGACAAGGCCTCTTTTATCTAGAGGCCTATACATACCTAAATCACATCAGACCACTTCTTCTTTTCCATGCGTATCTAAAATTGGAATTATAAAATTAAACTCAGATCCATGCCCACTAACTGATTTTGCATCAAGTTCACCACCTAATTGTTTTACCATTTTCTGATGCAATGCAAGATCCACACTTTCAAACTCATGCTTTTGCAAAAGAGATGTTGCTGCATTTTCATTTGCAATAGACTCTAGCGTCGTTCTCATCTCAGAGAGACTAATTAGTAGGAAGCTTCCATGTGCAGTTTTCGAAGTACTTACGAGAAGTCGAATCTCTCCACCTTGTGACATATTCAGTGTTGCTCCGAGGGTATATTCAAGAACCTCTTTAAACTTATTAATATCAAGAAATACTGACTCAGGGACAGAGGGATCAATAGAGGTATACAGCTCCATTCCTAGTTTTCTTATACGAGATTCATGGTTTTGAGCATACTCTAAAATGAAACTCTTAATATTCTCTTCCGTATAGTTTAAGTTTTTCTGTGGTGCTACTTCAACCCCTGTAACATCCTCAATACGATGTATGACTTCAGCTAAGTGCTCACTCTCGTGTTCTGCGATCTCAAGAAGCTCCTTATTCTTAGCATTTGTACTTCCATCGTCATGAACCTTGTGAATTGCCGAGTTAATAACATCAAGAGGCTTTTGAACTTCATTATTTAAAGTTACAAGTAGCTCAGTCTTTTCCATACTTTCACTGACCGCTCTGCCCTTATCCTGTACAAGTTTGTCCTCTCTCATGTAGATACTATTCGCCATATCTTTAAGGGAGTGAATAAGCTCCCCTATTTCATCATCTTCCTCATAATCAAATTCCAACTCGCGCTCCCCCTTAGCTATGCGATGAGCAATATTTACGCCATTTTTTAGTGGTATGAGGACATTGTAATAGAGAAAAATAAAAGTAAGACACAAGATTCCAAAGAAAGCGATATTCGAAAATAGAATAAGGGACCATGACTTCCTTTGATCACTTATAACAGCATCCTGAGCATTTCCAGCGACGGTATCAAATTCTTCGAAGTAAGATAGCATTATTTTTTCAAGAGACATTCTCGAGTTTTCAAATTCAAAAATTGCCATGGCCACCGAATCATTATTAATAGTATTATCTGTTAGAATCCCACTACCCTTTTCAAATTTACTCTTAAAGTATTTAAATTCATCTTCATAAAGTTCTACTCCTAGCAATGCTACATATGCTCCATCAAGTTGCGGAATTACAGCACTTTTCATTTCTGTATATTGATTCTGTGCTCTATTAACTTCTTTTAGAATGTATGGAGCTTTAGCCGATAACCTTCTCTCCAGATCACTAGCGTTTAATCCTCCGCTTTGAAACTTCCTCAGGTCAAATATTAATGCCTCAAGTGCCTGCTGAATCCTCGTTTGAATATCTGAGACTACAAATATATGTTTAGTTATATTTAATTCCTGTTCGGCCAAGGTGTTTAACCTCTTTGTTGATTTATCAAAATGAGATTTTGAAATAAACGATGTTGCAGTAAAGAAGAGAAGACCTGCAATAAAGGTCATCAAAAACTTCATCTTTATCGAAGATAATCCAAACATTCTTACCTCTCATATACTTCAATGGTGATTAGAATAATTGTAGGGCCAAACAATAGAGGGAAAACTAATAAATGTTCATAATTTAGAATACTTATCTAAATGAGAAGACGTGGAATTTAAACTTATAAGAATTTTATATATTTAGAATCTATTACCGAATCTAGTCTATGCTAGATCTTACAGTACCAAAAGGACATCTAAGACAATAAAGTTAGGACTATGGAGTGTAACAGTCTCTATAAATGGCAATTTTTTCTGGAGCACCAAGAACTGCAGCACAGCCACTAATTGAGATATTTCTGTTATCTTTAAACAAGTTAAGAAGTATCTTATCTGAGTGTAGAACCTTCTTCTTCGAATCAATATCAACTCCATTAACGGAGAATGATACCTCATATACATAGGACGATTTATCTACTAATTTAACATTGTTGATTTTTACTTCTTCTTCTCTAGAGATTGTGTATTGAGGTTCAGACGCTTCTTCATTTGAGCTATCGTGCGTTGCCAATACATAGGGAAACTTACCTTGCTGAATACACTTATGTCCTTGCATGCCATCTACTCGTATTCCTGAAAACTCAGCTTTTAGAACTTCTTTAGCAATCTTTTTAACGTCAAAACTCTTAGGACACGAAAGACCAAACGCTACTGTTGAGACTAATGTTAGACATAGTATTTTAAACTTCATTACTTACCTTTTCCTCTTGATCCTTTAAACATCCGTCTACGCATTCCTCATTTCTAAGTTTTATTCTCTCATTAGAAACACAGTCTGGGTCAGTTGTATTATGGCGAATTACAGAAAATTTACTATATGAAGTCAGTGATTTCATTGAAACAGACTTCTTCTTTCCTTCAACAATCCTCTTACACATTTTAACAGCTGTTGTTCTTAAGTTGTTCCACATTGTACCGCCACTATGCTTACTTATGTGTACTCTCGAAGGTCCATAGCTATTATTAATATTCCCACTGTGTATATATGTAAAATCGAAATCTTTGACTGAAATTGAATTACAGTTACCTGATTTTGCAAATCTCTTGATTGCTAGTGGGTCTTCACCAACAGAATCGACCATGACAATGTGACTTCCGGCCACATTGATCATATCGCCAGGAACAATAGATTGATCTTCACTATAAGTCGCACGCTTAAGGCACGAGTTCTTACTTCCTAGGAAAGAGTGAAATGAGCGAGTTGTGTTATCTGTAAAAGGGCCGGCCTTTTTTGAGACTTTAAGACCTTGGGTTCCAAGGGCAGTAGATATGAATGCCGAACAGTCTATCCCTGCAGCAGGCTTAGAGCTTGATATAACACCTGCTCCAGATGAAGACAGGTTAAGTACTCCACTCTTATTTGGAGCTTTTCTTGAACCATATCCATAAACAGGTGGTTTCTTAGTTACATCTTCACATTTTTCACCAGGATAGTTCTTATCTTCTTTAAGTTTATTCAAAACAATATGGCTATCAACATAGGCCTTAGTATTCGTAATTTTTCTCTTCTTTGGTATTGCAGACCCTCTTTTCATCTTCACTGTCGTGACACCTTCTAAAGGAGGCGTTTTATCGTCAATAACTTGCGTGAGTGCCTTACAAGACTGAAACATTGCTGCAAGTACTTTCCTTGCTCCAAACGCCGCAGGATGAATAGACTTTTCATCTCCAAACTTATTACCATATGAATCTTCAAAACCTTCACAAGGGTTATTGGGTGAAGACAATTGATTATTGAGATAATTTGTTACCTCGCCAGAAGATGGAAAAGTTTTATAACCACCAGTAAATTTCTTTATTTCCTTATGCCACTCATTAACCTCTGGAGCATATTCAGATGGTCCCTCATTCTTTTCATCCTCGCTACTAGACGATGGCATAGAAAAGTCTCTTCCAAACTTCTTTGGACCACCATTATTAGCGACACAACTCACCAATAATGAAACAATAAAGAATTGTGGTAAAAAGTATTTCAAATCTCTTCCTTTAAAAAAATAACTCAGTTAACTTGTCGGTCATATTCTCCTGCAACCTTAGAATATCCCAAGACTTAGATGATTATCCCCGCAAAGGTCAAGAAACCTTATGCTTTCAACAAGATGGAAGCTTAATACTTCTCAAATTATGTTAAAAAAATGCCAATAAAAGCTGGCATTAAGTTAAAATACCTCTATGACAAAAATTAATGATAAATCAAAGTATCTCCACATAGATGGAGTTTCAATTAACGAAATTGCAGTAAAACTTAAAACTCCATTCTATATCTACTCTGAAACAACCCTCTCAGAAAATTATTTAAAGTTTAAAGAAGCTGCAATTGAAAATAAGATTATTAATCCTCTTATATGTTTTGCACTAAAATCAAACCCAAATAAGAAAGTAGTTAAGTCTCTAGCAAAATTAGGAGCAGGTGCTGACATTGTTTCTGGTGGTGAACTCAAACGATCTCTAGAGTGTGGGATATGCCCTCAAAAAATAGTTTTTTCTGGTGTTGGCAAAACTGAAGAAGAGATAAACCTGGCATTAAAGTCCCACAAGAATGGTATATATTCATTTAATGTTGAATCATTTGAAGAACTAGAGTTAATCAACAAGCTCGCAGCAAAAGCAAAGAAGACGGCCAGAGTGGCGCTTCGCTTGAATCCACAAGTTCAAGTGAAAACACACAAGCATATATCAACAGGATTTAAAACTCATAAGTTTGGACTGCTAAGAGAAGATATTCTTAAAAATTTAAAACAAAGAAAATATTGGTCTCATACATCTCTCGTAGGATTAAGTATTCATATTGGAAGTCAGCTTACTTGTTTAAAAGCAACTGATAAAGCTATCAAGGAATTATGCCAGCTCGCTTTAGAGACAGGAAAGAGCTTTGAGTTCTTTGATGTTGGAGGAGGCCTTGGCGTAGATTATGAAAGAACAAAGGATAAGCCAAGTTGTTTTGACTATATGAAACTTGTGTCAAATGCTCTTGAAAAATATTATTACACTAGAACTAATGACAGGCCTAGAGTCGTCTTTGAACCCGGTAGAGTTATATCAGCAACGTCAGGTCACTTCATCACGAAGGTTATTAGAACAAAGACCTCAGGAGACTGCTTCTTTGCCATTGTAGATGGAGGAATGAATGACTTTGTTCGAACTTCTCTCTATGGTGCCTACCATGAAATCATTCCTATTAAAAAAAGTAAGAGAAAGGTTGTGAGTACAGATATCGTAGGACCTATTTGTGAAACGGCTGATTGTTTTGGTAGCGGAATAATGCTTCCGAAACTCATGGCCAATGATATTATAAGTGTCTCCGATGTGGGTGCATACGGACACTCGATGTCATCCAATTATAATATGCGTGATAAGCCTAGGGAGTTCTTCATATCTAAGAAAGGTAAAGTTTCGAAGTGTTAAAGTCGTGAAAAGTTAACAAACTTTATCTGACACCTCTTTAAATCTCGTCATATCTCTAAATGTGAGTATTTTAGACAAAATAAACGTAGACTTACTGTTTGTGGCCTTGGAATAATTATTGGCACACATAACGAAAGGATACGATATGAAATTAGGGACGATTTTTTTAACACTTGCTTTATCTATTTCTGCTCTTGCAAATAACAAAGTTATATATGGAGATGATAATAGACTTGATATTTTTGAAGTAACAAACTCAATGCACCTTAGATTAGCGAAAGCTACAGCAGGTAAAGTTTCAAATTATAATTTAGATGAGCTTCCAAATGGAAATTTTAGAATGTCAGGGGGTAAGCTTAACGTTTGTTCTGATGACAAGTTTTCTGGACAAGTTACAAGTGCTACATGCTCTGGTTTCTTAGTTGGACACGAAGGTAAAGAGTACCTAGTTACTGCCGGTCATTGTATTACAAGTTCATCATCATGCTCTTCTCATAAATGGGTATTTGATTATGCTCTAACAGAAGAAGGTCAAGAAAATATCGAAGTAGGAAAAGATAGTATCTATACGTGTAAGCGAATCGTTGAAAGACAACTTAACTCTGGAACTCAATCAGACTACGCTGTTTTAGAACTAGACAGAAAAGTAGTTGGAAGAGAGCCTCTTAAAATGAGATCTAGTGGTGAGATTAAAAGAGGTGAAGAGATTCTTGTAATTGGTCACCCTACAGGCCTACCTTCTAAAGTTGCTGATGACTCTTACGTAAGAAATAGTTCTAACAATGTCTTCTTTCAAACGAACTTAGATACATTTGCAGGAAACTCAGGTTCAGCTGTATTTAATGCCAGAACAGGAGATGTTGAAGGTATATTAGTTAGAGGACATACTGACTACCAATCAAGAAGAGGCTCAGATGGTAAGTACTGTAGAACTCCAGTTGTATGTGACATGGATTCATGTCGTGGAGAAGATGTTACGAAAATTACAATAATTAAAGAATTTAAAAAATAGAAGTATCAAAAGGCCTTCTCTATGAGGGCCTTTTTTTATTCATAAAACTCTTCTTCTCTAACAGAATAATCAAAGTCCACTTCCTTCTCTTTTACCATTTGCCACTCTTCGTATGACTTAATTCGTCTTCTGTTTACCCAGTAATATAGAATTGCAAATAAGACTCCTAAAACAAAGCCTAAGAAGTGTGAAAGATGACTTACTTGAACTTCAAAGGCTTCAGGAATTAATAGAAAACTTCCAACGATAAAAACTTTCATTAATCTTCTTGCCAAGGGAATATGTGTTTGAATTTTTACATATAGAGATAACCAGAATCCCCATAAATAATAGAGAACTCCAGAGATTCCAACAATCCCTATCTCATGATCAAAAGTCATTAGAACAAGAATATTAATAATCAATCCTGCAAGTACCCCAAGCCCAGGATAAGCAATTCCACCAAAGTAAGAGCTCACATAGTGCCCCATCACAAGCGTCATAAGAGAGTTTGATAAGAGATGCTTCAAATCACCATGAACAAAGATTGAACTTAAGAGTCTCCAATAATCACCGTCAGCAAAGACAAGCGAAGGCTTTGCAATGAGATCATAACCATAATTCCAATTGAGATTACTAAGAAGAAAACAGAGTGCTAACATTCCAAATGAAATGAGCATTCCTCCAGGGTAAATAGGTCGACTTAAATAATTTTTTACAAAGACTTTCTTTTCCATACTTACAAAGATGGTACGGATATGATTTATGTCAACCTTTCGGTGTTAAAGCGCTAGGCCAATATTATTAAGCCTCTCTATTATTGAAGGGTTAGAACGATAAATTCTTACAGGCGTCCCCTTCTTAACGAGTTTTAATATTTCATCTATTTCATTGTCATTTACGGCGACACATCCGTTAGTCCAGTCCTTGTATGGATAGATATACTTTTGTAGAACTTCCTCAAGTTCCTTTTCATCATCGATCATCCATCCAAGGTACTTCATAGCAAACTGCTTTAAGCTTCTATCTATACGCTTAGGAGTTCCGTGAATTTGAATAGCATCTCCTAACTCTTTGACGGAGTATCCATTCTCTTTACCCCATTTTATGTCGGCCTTATTTGGATAATTAATTAGTAGTGACTTCTTAAAGTTACTCCAATCTTCTGTAACATGCCTAATTACCTTATACTCACCTTCAGGAGTTCTATTGTCTCCACGAAGACGTTTTGGTCCCATACCAAAGAATGGAATATTATGTTTTACACTCAAGCGAATACTATATTCTTTGAATATATTGCCCTTTTCCATTAAGAACATTTGCCTTGATGATTTATAGATAATAATTTCATCAACCTCAGCAAAGACGTTAAAAGACACAAATAGTAGGATTGTTGCGATTAGTTTTTTCATATTTTTTATATTGCAAGATGTCCGCCAAACAAACCAACCTAAACAACTGTAATTACAATGCATAGGTGTCAATAGTTTTGACTCTGCTCACTCAATTTACAACCCGCATCATGGAAAAACTACGATAAAACAGATAGAATGCTGCAGATTTACAAGAATAAGGGAAAAATATATGACTGATACAGAATTTAAGAAGGCGATCCTAGCAGGTATTCCAAGCACTTTACCTGCGAAGAAAGAATATGAAGCGGCCATTAATCATGCTCCAAAAAGAAAAGATATTCTTAATGAAAAAGAAAAGAAGCTAGCTCTTAAGAATGCTCTTAGATACTTCCCTGCTAGTTTTCATAGTGAATTAATTCCTGAGTTTAAAGAGGAATTAGAAACTTATGGAAGAATCTATATGTATCGCTTTCGTCCAGATTATAAGATACATGCAAGAACAATTGAAGATTATCCCCATAAGTCTAAACAAGCCGCTGCAATTATGCTTATGTTATCTAACAACTTAGATTATGCAGTAGCTCAACATCCTCATGAGTTAATTACATATGGTGGAAATGGTGCGGTCTTTTCAAACTGGGCCCAATACCTACTAACAATGCAGTACCTTGCAACAATGACAGATCAACAAACACTAGCACTATACTCTGGCCATCCTTCAGGATTATTCCCATCCCACAAAGATGCACCTCGTGTTGTTGTTACAAATGGTATGATGATTCCAAACTATTCAAAACCAGATGACTGGGAAAAGTTCAATGCTCTTGGAGTCACTCAATATGGTCAAATGACTGCTGGTTCTTTTATGTATATCGGTCCGCAAGGAATTGTTCATGGAACAACGATCACTGTACTTAATGCTGGTCGAAAGATTTCAAATGGAAAAACTGATCTAGCTGGAAAGTTATTTATCACAGCAGGCCTTGGAGGAATGAGTGGAGCTCAACCAAAGGCCGCAGTTATAGCAGGCTGTATAGGTATAGTTGCAGAAATAAATCCAAAGGCGGTAAAGACAAGACATGAACAAGGCTGGGTTGATGAAGTATTTGATAACCTAGACGAACTGGTACCAAGAATTAGAAAGGCCAAAGAAAATAAAGAAGTTGTCTCAATTGCATTTCAAGGAAATATAGTAAATCTCTGGGAGAGGTTAGTAGAAGAGAATATTTATGTTGAACTAGGCTCTGATCAAACATCTCTTCACAATCCTTGGGCCGGTGGATACTACCCAGCAGATCTTAGTCTCGAAGAATCAAATGATCTTATGGCAAATAACCCAGACAAATTTAAGGAAGAAGTTCAAAAAACATTAAGAAGACATGTTACTGCAATAAATAAACTAGCAGATAACGGAATGTACTTCTTTGATTATGGAAATGCTTTTCTTCTCGAAGCTTCAAGGGCAGACGCAGATATCATGAAAGAGGACGGTGACTTTAAATATCCTTCTTATGTTCAAGATATAATGGGACCAATGTGCTTTGACTATGGATTTGGCCCATTTAGATGGGTATGTACAAGCTCAGATCCTTCAGACTTAGATCTTACAGATCAAATAGCTACTGAAGTATTGGAAGAGTTAATGGCCGAATCACCAAAAGAGATTCAACAACAAATGGCAGACAATATTCAATGGATAAAAGGCGCAAAAGAAAATAAATTAGTCGTTGGATCGCAAGCAAGGATTCTTTACGCTGATAGCGATGGTCGAACTAAAATTGCTCTTGCATTTAACAAAGCACTAAAAGACGGAAAGCTAAAAGCCCCAGTAGTTTTAGGTAGAGATCATCATGACGTTTCAGGAACAGACTCTCCATATAGAGAGACTTCTAATATCTATGATGGTTCAAGCTTTACAGCAGATATGGCGGTACAAAACTTTGTTGGAGACTCATTTCGAGGTGCCACTTGGGTCTCACTTCACAATGGCGGTGGTGTCGGATGGGGAGAAGTAGTCAACGGTGGATTTGGGATGGTTCTTGATGGCTCAGAAGACTGTGACAGAAGAATTAAATCAATGCTCTTTTGGGATGTTAACAATGGTATTAACAGAAGAAGTTGGGCGAGAAATGAAGGTGCGACTTTTGCAATTAAACGTGCAATGGAATCAGAGCCTTTATTAAAAGTAACAATACCTAATCTTGTAGATGAGGATCTACTCTAATTATATGGGGAGCACTTGCTCCCCTTTTTTATACCTTATAAACAATATCTAAATTTAGACGATTTCCATCACAGATAATTTTTCCAACTCTAGTAACTCTTCTCTTTCCATCTTCACATTTTTCTTGAAAGATAACATAGTCAAAAGCACTAGATATTGCATAACGAATGTCTTCTATTGTTCCAGTAAAGTCTGAACTTAAGGCCTTTAGCTCTAATCTTCTTAGTGCATCAAATACATTTTCTGCACCAATAAGCGCCATCCCACTATGACCTTCATGAAGAAGACTTAGAAATGGCATCGTTTCTGGTCCTTGAATATCATTGAGAATAACATAATCTGCACGCATACTTCTTGCGGCATCGACTAGCTCTATAAGTTCCTCGGCCTTATTATTCTCAGTTTGTAGTCTTGCAACTCTCTTTCTATTTGTAACCAAGTTTGCCATTTTCTCAATTGTAACAACACGTTGTTCTTTATCGATCGTATCAACAAGCATATTCAGTAGTGTCGTTTTACCTGAACCAACAGGACCAGCAACAAGAAAACTTTTACTATCTTTAAGTAAGTCTTCTATTAGCTTCTTCCCACTTTCTTCAATTGCCCCAAACTTTAAATATTCGCTCCATCCAAAGCTTTGGTTAGGAATTTTTGTAAGATTAAGGATTGGTCCCTTTATAGATAGCGGGGGAAGAACAACCATAATATTAGTAGTTTCATCAACTACAAAGTTCATAGAATATTGACCTTCTTTTAATTTTCTACCAGAGTATTCAATAAGCTTATTAATCGTTTGAACTATCTCTTCATCTGAAGAGAAAACTCTCCCCTTACAATTATGTATCTTTCCCGATTCTTCGTAATAGATATCATCAATAGAATCGACAATAATCTCTGAAACACTCGACTTAGAGTACAACTCCCATAATGGTCCAAAAGCATCTTTAATTTCTTTCATAGTATCTCCTTATGTATGTGTTAAATACATTATCGATATTTCTGAATTTATTAGTACTAGGGCCATCCCTAGGTATTAGGCTAAGCTACTGAATCCATTGAAGATCAATGGCATTTTTTACGGCCTCTGTTCTATTTGAAGACTCTGTCTTCTTTAGAATTGAGCTTAAATGATATTCTATTGTTTTAGTTGAAATCCTAAGTGCACTTGCTATTTCTTTATTGGTAAAACCTTGTGAAACATGGCCTAAGATTTCAGTCTCTCTCTTTGTTAAAGGAGAATCACTATGCATGCTATTCTCTTCATCAGCATCAAGAATGATACTATTAAGAGCAGCTATTTTATCCGAAAAACTTAGAAGAATATTCTTAGCAACTTTATTACTAGATGGAATTGTAAGCTCATAATCTCTGCAAAGATCTGACAAGCTTTGAATCTCCTCCTGAATTTCACTTCTTAATTTTTCATTCACTAAGAAATTATAAACAGGTCAATTCAGGAAGAGAAGTTCTATTTAGATTAAATCTTTTAGCTGTTCAACATAGATACTACGCTTCATACCAACAAGAATATAGTCGAAACCATAATCCTGATATTTTTCGAGTAGTGAAATTTGTAATGGACGTTTCTCGTCAGAGATTAGACCAGTTTTTACTGCTTGCTGTCTAAAGTCTTCAGCGACCTCATTCATTCTCTTTCGAGAGTAATTAAGAGCACAATCATAGAGCTCATAAAATGGTTCACTATCTTTTGCAGAGAGATCCCCTCCCCAAATTTTAGCGACAAGAGGAAAGAAGTGTCCCATAAAAACCTGCTGAACAGCGTCCTCACTTGGTAGTCCGTTCCAGATTCCTATGAATTGCTTAATTAAAGGCAGCTCTCTTATATTTTCTTCGGGGTCTTCTTCTTGAACTTTCTCGTTAAGAAGCTCTAAACATGTCTCAAGTAATGACTCTCCTTTTTCATCTGAAATGAATTCCATGAGTTCACTATAAGATGCTAGGCGAATAAGATCCTCTCCTTTAAAAGCATTTAATGGTCTATTAACCATCGTTTTTAAATTCATGGCCTTGGCCTTATCTAATAAAGAAAAACCGCTATAGTGCTTTTCCAAAGCATCAATTTCAATCAAATTAAAAGGGAATTGAATCCACTTAAAGTTATGATCTTTGCTAATTTTCTCTGCACAAGCATAGACTTTATCAATATCAGTAACCTTTGCATTATCTGTGGCGAGAACGAAGTTATTAGAGCTAACACCATAGGATTTAATTAAACCTTCACTTACGAGATCTTCTAGACAAGCAAATGCCTTAGAAATTCGTTTGTAGTATTCCTCCTGCGTAGCTCCTTCCTCGTAGAAGTAATACTCGGGATTATGTAATAGGTATGAATCAAGGGCATCAACCTGAAGTCTCTCCAAGGAAAGACCAATTT
This sequence comes from Bacteriovorax sp. MedPE-SWde, assembly GCA_001874305.1. Taxonomy (GTDB): domain Bacteria; phylum Bdellovibrionota; class Bacteriovoracia; order Bacteriovoracales; family Bacteriovoracaceae; genus Halobacteriovorax_A. The sequence goes on from MPCU01000002.1 coordinate 605,275, forward strand.
GATTCCTTATAAAGTCAGGATGAATTGAATGCCATAAGCTCTCATTAACTTTTACAAGATCTTCAACAGCTTTACCTTCATTATTTAATTCTTCTATCACTTGCAGGTTTCCACCTTGGATATATCCGACCTTCGATACCAAAAGGGGTTTATTTTGAGACTTCTTAAGTACTTCACCTATTAATTTTTCACTATCACCATTTGTATAGTTAGCTGATGTATCAATTAAAGAGATTCCTAAATCTACAGCTTTCTCTAAAGCTTCGCGGTGCTCATCTGAAGTTACACTAACTCTATATCCACCAAATCCAATTGCCATGATGTCTCCTAATCCTCTAATTTAAATGTACTTAATTCAATATCAGATTCTCTTAAATAATTAAAGAATTTGTCTGAATCAGTTGCTTCATTATGTACGGTCATGAACTTCCCTTGACCAAATTGTTTATTATTTAGAATATACTTGTCTATAGTTCCCCTTGGGACAATGCTAAGCCTTGGTTTCTCTAGCCTAGCATTTGCATCTCGAGATAGCTTGTAACCACTATTATAAGTCATCAGATCATTATCAAGATCACATAATAAATCGAGAGCAGACTTTGGTGCATTATCTAATTCAAAGCACCAGTGATAACCTCTTCCCCCATTTTCATTGAAGTAAGGACACAGTAGAAACATCTCACGCTTTAAGTCATATTTTGCGAATAAATCATCTAGAAACTCATGCAACATAGGTAGACTAAGTCTCTCAATCCCCGCCATATTTAATTCTTCTTTTTCTCTTCCAAGAATTTTTATTAAAGGCGGGTTAAGTGAGGTAAACTCAACAATATCCCCTATTCTATAACACATCAATCCACCGTAGGTTGTCATAAGTATACGGTAAGGTTTTCCAACTTCAATTTCATGAACCCCCAGTCTCACAGATGAGACCTTTGATCCCACATCTTGAAACTGAAAGAAGCAACTTTCAATATCCAGGTACAACTCTCCAGGTGTAGATGAATACTGATATGCAATCGGAGACTCTGTGGCCGAGTACACTTCTAGAATTGGCGTATCCTCACCTAGAAATTTCCTCAATCTCTTCTCATGTGGGCCTACTGCAGCACCAGAAAATATATACATTATAAAGTTAGGCCATATATCTCTAATACTCTTTGGATCTTGGCCACGTCTCTTAGCTTCAGCAAATAACTCTTCAAAAACTGGAAGAGCAAATGATGGAACACACGAGAATGAGCGAATATCAAGATTGTAAGACTCATTAATCATGGCCGTTAGTTTTTCCTGAATGGTTGGTAGGCTAATAACTTCGACACTAGGCTTAACAATCTTTTTAGAGAACTTTGGCGCTAATAGAGTCATTATCCCAGTGGCATAGCCAATCGTCAGACCCTTATCACTGCCCTCCGTTATAGGTGTCGCCGGGCCAACCAAGACATTCTCATCAAGAACATCATATCTTTCATTTATATGGCAAAACTGTAGAATAATATTTGTAGAGAATCTTCTGAAGTTCTTAATAAGTTTATCAGTATATGGAATGTACTTACTTTTCTTAGTCGAGCCAGATGTCTTTGCTAAGTACTTTAGACAACCGGGTTGGATAGTATTTTCTCTATTATTACTTTTTAGATCTTCAATTAAATCGTTATAATCAAGGTCTGTCGTTATTGGTACAAGTTGATTAAAGTCTTGGATATTATCAACCTTACTTAGATCAAAAAACCTTCCGAGGTCGGTTTCACTAAAGTGCCCGAGGATCTCTCTAAGAACTTTCTCTTGTACAACTTCAGGACGCAGAGATAATTTGAGAATTCGCTTTTGCTGTCTGCTTGATAGCCACTTAATTAGAAAGTGAGGGGGTCTCATAATTTTCCTTTATTAGTTTAGGACTATATCGGAAAAGAAAGGAGTTCTCATGAATACCCGACCTTAAAGCTCAGAATACTTTCTTATAATTTCTTTAATTTTACCAGACTTCTTCATACTCTTGAGGCCCTTTTCAATTTTGAGTTGAAGTTTATGATTAAAATTTCTCGAAAACGCCAAGTTTATCTTATATGTCTTAAGAACATCCTTAATAGTACTAAAGGCAAATCTATCAAAATTTAGCCCCATAGACTTTAAGTGATACTTAACTCTTATTTCCATTTCCGGAAATGCCAGTCCACGGTCTTTTTGAATAGCACTGATAGCTGCTTCATGATTGGCAACTCTAATGGTTTTAATTCGACCACTTTTAATATATTGATCAAGCTCTGGATACTCAAAACCAGTTATAAGAACAATCCTCTTATTAAATAAGTCACTAACCTTACTGAATTTATGCTTCTTCTTAGTCAAAAAGACATGATTTACCTCAAAAAGACCCTCTTGAGATATGTTCCATGATTGAGGCCCAGTCCATGAGTCACTTCCGTAAGTAATCCATGATTGCTGCCTCTTTAATTCCTTAATGTATCTTTTAAACGGCAAAGTATGAGTCACGAGATTATACTTCTCAAGACCCTGAAAGACTTCATTCATAATATCTGTAATGATTCCTCTATGGTTTTTACCATTTTCTTCTATTTGGAAAGGGGCAGCTGTACTTCCTATAACAAAATAGTTAACATTTTCTGCTTTAACCCCTATCATTACGCAAAATAATATAAATATAGGGAATAGTTTCTTAATCATTAAGAAATTATACAATAATATTTACTGCCACGAAAGAAATAAAGGATTTGCCCTATTAACCGACAAGACTATTATGATGGAGACTTTATGAAGAGGTTCGGTATGATCCTTAGCTACTGTAATAGTAGTGGTCGCGGCATAATAGAAGATGGCAAAGGGAAGAAGTATTCTTTTTCGAAGAGATTTACGAAGAAGACCCCTATTTCAAAGAATACACCTGTAGAATTTGAGCTACAGATCGAAGACTCCAAAAAGACACAAGTGGCAAAACTACAAGTTCCAAGAACATCTTACAAAAGAGATACTTTTTTAAGAATGTTTGAGCTAGAAAAGAATCAACTTGAATTACCTTTTGTTGGCTAAATAAAAATCCGGAGAAATAAAATGGAAGAGCACCCACTATTTGCAGCGTTAAATGCAGAAAAGAATCCACTTTTAAAAAAGAAAAAGAATGATCTTCTTAAAATGTGTAAAGAAAGAGATATCCCAGGTGAGTATGACGACGATATTGAAGATTTAGCATTTCTCGTTCATCGCTATGACATTAATGCTGAGATGACAGCAGGTGAAATTGAAGAAGCATTTACAAAGCTAGGAATTAATCCTGGAGAAAATAAGAATAATAACCTTTTAATTCTTGTGACATATGAGCTTGCTCTTGTTGATCTTATCGATGCTGACGAAGATGAAATCACAGAACTATGTCAAGAATACAAGATCTCTAAAGACGGTAAAGAGTTAGAAGCTCTTGTTGTAGAACTTGCAGTATCTATGGTTAACCAATAAAAAACTATTAAGAGCAAGTAGCCAAACTACTTGCTCACTAAATCACGCACTTTTCTTGATATACGTTTCTAAATGATCTAAACAGCTTTTCCAAAACTCTCTATGATGGCGATAAGTAATTTTATCCGGTAAATTAGCATGAGTTACCTGAAGCTTAGTTCCATTATTCTCTGTTTCAAAGAAGTCAAAAGAAACCAAAGTATTTTGTACTTCACCATCATGCCAAACCATATCAATATGATGATCGACATTTATCTGAGTATATTCTCCATAGTAATGACTAACATCACCTATATTAGAATGCATTTCAAAGTGATATTTTCCACCAGGAGAAAAATCACTATCAACTTCAGTTGTTATATTATCTGACTTGACCATCCAAGACTTAACCTTATCAACAGAACTAAAATCACTGAACAATTCCTTTGGCGGTACAGCAAAAACCTTCTTATAAACAAGCTCCATAATTCCTCCTAATAACTGATTCTAGCTCTAAATTATCAATAAAATGTGAAAAGGAATCTGCAAACTTTAACTTAGTTTGAAAAGTCTTTAGAGTTACTTAAGATAGGCTCCCCTAAGCTATTAAACTTCCCTCAAAAGCTGATTATTTATAAAATATGTGTTGAGCTAAATCACACACATGACGAAAATAAGCTTTAGTACAAGGAGCAATCTTTATGAACGATGATGAAAATGGTAACAGTGATGATGGATCAATCTGGACATCATATAGTGACATGTTCACAACAATGGCAATTATCTTTCTCGTCATGTTTGTATTTGCACTTCTTAGAAGTGGAGTTAGTACCCTAACAGCAATTAAAGAAAAGAAAGAAAAAGAAGCCTTTATTGAAGGTCAAATATCAGACAAAGAAAAAGTTAAAGACCAAAAAATTATAAAGAACTTAGAAAAAGAAATAACTCAAATGCAGAGTTACTCACAAATCATTGATGACAAAATGAAAGAGATGAACAATTTTGCCAAGAAAATGAATAAGCACAAAGACCTTGTAGCAAAGGCGATGAAGAGCCAACAGAGAACCCAAGTTGCACTTCAAAAAACAACTAAGAAGTTACAATCTAAACAGAAACTATCATCAAGACAAAAAAGAGAACTTAAACAACTTAACTACCACATAGACAAGTATCAAAAAGATCTTTCTAAACTTAAGATCTCTAAGAATAGCTTAATAAAGAATAAGACTAAACTAGAAAAGAACTTGAAAAATCGAGAAAAAGAGATAACCAGCCTTAAGATGGTAAATAACAATGAGAAAGTGAGGAATAAAAAGCTTGAGCGGTCTTTCATTCAAAAATCTAAAGAGAATATGATTCAGTCTCAAAACATATCATCTCTTCAAAGAGAAAATCAAAGAATTAAAGATGACTTAAAAATATCAACAAACTACATTCAAAAAACTGAAGAGACATTAAAAGAAGCCGATACTAACTTAAGAACTAGTATGGCAAATAATATTAAATCTCAAAATGAAATCCAGCAAAAAGATAGGACTCTATCACGAAAAACTCAAGAGATTGCCAAACTATCTAAGTCGATAGAAAACAAGAATAATAAAATCAAATCAACACTTTCAGAATTAGCAAAGATCCAAAAGTACTCAAAGAGTTTAAGTAATAGTATCAATAATAGAGATAGCTCGATATCTAAACTTAAGACAAGTATTGCTTCACTTCAAGGATCTTTAGCAAAAAGTAAGTCCAATCAAAAGGAGCAACAGTCGCGATATGAAAAGCTATCGAAGAACCTACAAAATTTAAAGAACTACACTTCGACCCTTGCAGCAAAGGTAGGAGATCTTGAAGATGAGAATAGGTCTCTTCATAAAGAACTAAAATCATCATACGCTGCCCTATCTAAGGCCAAAGGACAGAACAAAAGAATATCAAGAGGAATAGCAAGTGTTAGAAATAATATACGTTCACAAATTGGTCAAAACATTGCTCAAAAGCTAAAAGAAGCAAATCTCTATGCGAAGGTCGACCCATCTTCTGGAAGTGTTACATTACAAATGGATGATGCTTTCCTATTTAAGAGAAATGACTTTCATTTAAGCCTTAGAGCGAAGAAGACATTAAAAGAGATCATTCCGCTATATGTTGATGCGTTATTTAAAGACTCTTCAACTTATAACTATATTGAGTTTGTGAATATAGTAGGTCACGCTTCTCCACGCTATGACAAGAAGTACATGTCCCCTATTTCTAAGAATAATCAAGATGCATTCAATTACAATATGGAGCTTAGTACAAATAGGGCCAAAGAGATTGTTAAATATATTTTCAGCAAAGAGTTTGGAAAGTTTAAGAATAAGAATATTTTCAGACAGAAAGTATCGGCAATTGGAAGGTCATTTTCTGATCCTATTAAAAGAAGTCCTGCAAGTACAAATAAAGATACTTCTTGTGGACAATATGACTGTAAGAGTTCGAGAAGGGTTGAGATAAAATTCACACTTAAAGAAGATAAGAAGATATGGAATAAACTAGAGAATTTAAACTAGGAATAATTATGCTATCACTTGTATTAGATTTCTTTTCTACCTACCTCATTGAAGCCATGGCCGTCATGCTTGTTTGTGGCCTCATATTTAGGTGGACGGCCTATAGAAAAAGTTTAAAAGAAGATAATTACTTTTCAACATTTGTTAGTGAAATTGAAAAGGCACTATCAGAAAAAGAGAAGGATTCGAGCGAAAATGTTCAAGTCTATGTAGAAGATCTTCTAATGTCTATTAAGGATAAGCTTCCTACTCGATCCGTCAGAGGTTCTAAGAAAAAGCCTAGTACATCAAGTTACAATGCAAGAAATGTTGTATCTTTGAGAGACTTTGTTACTGGGGAGAAAGGTCTCTTTCATTCCATTATTGCTGAGTCTGGTGCACTCAAATCTAAACATCCACCAAACTATAATGAATTAACAGAAAGAATTCTTGAGAAAGATGAAAACTGGACAAAGATCTTAGGCTTCATTCCTATTGCTCCAGTATCTCGACTCAATGATACCCTACCTGGAATCTTTGTAGTCTTTGGAATCTTTGGTACTTTTATAGGTATCTCTATGGCGCTACCAGAGATTGCAAATATTGATTTCAATAACCTTGAAAAGTCAGGAGAAGTACTCACACGTTTTGTACTCAGCGTAACATTCGCGATGAAAACTTCTATCGCAGGGATTTTGTTCTCACTTGTTATGACAATGCTCAATACTCTTGCACCAGTTAGAGGACTCAGAAACAAAACATTTAAAAAAATGTCTAATTGCTTTGAAAATATTTGGATTTCTCTACATGGAAAGAAGAAGGTTGAGGAAGAGTTAATTGAATCAATTCCCCTTCTTCTAGAAGAAGTGAGGGAATTAAAAGAATATGTTAAACAATCAAAAAAGGCCTCTTAGATGTCAATGGTAAGCTTAGTAAAGGGCTGTAGTCTCTTTCATGAAATATATGATAACGAAATAGAAGAAGTAATTAAACATTGCGTTGTCGCCACATATGAAAATGACGACTATATAATCAAGCAAGGAGATGAAAGTACCGACATTTGTATTCTCCTATCAGGAGAAGCCGATATTGTATTTTCGGATGGGGACAAACAAAGCTATATTGCCACTCTTAAACAAGGTGATATCTTTGGGGAGCTTGTTCTTATCAACGAGACAAAGAGAACCGCTAACATTATATGCAAAAAGCCTTGTGATGTTTTAATTATAAAATACGAGGACTTCTATTCTTTCTATAATAAGAACCCAAAGATTTTTTCATTACTGGTATTAAATATTACGAGATTAGTTACAAAGAGATTGAAAATGATGAATGCGGCCTTTCAGGATGTTAATAAGGCCGCTTGATAATACTTACTTCTTTTTTAATAGGTACGGTAGCCCTGTTTTAATGTTCTTAGCTGCGCTTTGAGAGAACACATCCCAGTTTCTTTCTCCATCAAAGTATAGGAAGACATTAAACTGTCTAACTGACTCTTTATAAAAGAATGTAAGAACCTTATTTTCGAATGTATCTCGAACTAGAGAAATATCAATCTGAGAATCGTCTTTCTTATAAAATTGCTTTGTTCGCACTTCCATTGCAATAGCTTTATCAAATCGATTTGCCCATCCAATAGAGTACTTAGTATCAGATACTTTTAAAGAAATATTACTGTAACATCCCTTTGTCGGCTTGAAGAATCCTTCAATTTTCATTTTGTGTGTTCTATCTAAAGAGACAGTCACCTCTGTCATTCCGGCCTTCTTCTTAGATACTACCGAAAGAGGTATATCTTTGTAATCAGAGTAGTATTGAGATGAATCACTCCATACCATTTTCTCATAACGACAACTTTGGTGAAGAGTCGCTTCAATTTGCATATTCTCTTGGTCAACGTAGAAACTAAAGCTAAATGGTCTTGCTACCGTCGTTGCTCCCATTACTTGAATAGATGCGACAAGTAGTATAATCATTTTTAAAGTATTCATTATTACTCCTCTACAGGAACTTCAAAGGACCAACGCCCAAGTTCCCCTTTTCTAAAATCACTAAGAATTAATGTATATACACGGTCAAAATCGACCTCACCTTTCTTTCTGATACACTTTCTATTTAAGCCAATTTGTTCCAGCACTTCACCTACGCTTAGGTTTTTAGTGTCCACATCATATCTTTCTTTAAATACAGATGAGTTTCTCTCCATAATGTATTTGATGATAAAACATGAGACTTCTTCTTCACCTACAATTTCATCTTTTATAGCGTGTATTGCACAGAGGTAATAGGCCTGCTCATCGTTCTTGATTCTTGGAGGCATAATTCCAGGAGTATCCATTAGCTCCATGTCATCATCAACCTTTATCCACTGTTGATTTTGAGTCAATCCTGGCCTATCTGCTGCCCTAGCAACAACTCTACCTACAAGTCGATTGATAATCGTCGACTTCCCAGTATTTGGAAGCCCTATAAACATCATTCTAATCTTCTTTTTTAAATTAGGGTTTGCACCATTTTCAATCTTCTTCTTATTTACGAGATCTTTGGCCTTACCCATAATCCTCTTAACACTAGTTCGATCTAAGGCATTAACAAAAATATGAGCTTCGCCTTGTTTTGCAAACCACTCTTCCCACTTCTTAGTAACTTCAGGATTAGCAAGGTTAACTTTATTTACAATGATCAATCTATTTTTTTGGCCAACAGTTTTTTGTAGTCTGTCATTTCCAGAGATGAGAGGTACTCTGGCATCGCGTATTTCTAATACAATATCAACCATCTTCAGTTTATCTTGTACCTTCCTTAACGCCTTGGCCATGTGCCCTGGATACCAAGTAATCGTTGGCTTTTCCTCGTCACGATCTTCAGTAAGCTCAACCTCTTCTATTAAATTATATTTTCTGCCCATAATTAGCCTAACGTGTGAATATTTCTAAGTCGCCAGAGAGTAGCCATGTCTACACAGCTTAGCAAGTTTTAGCTGCAAACCATGGTCATTTTACATGACTCAGAAGAGTAGAATCCCTTGTAATTTCAAGTACTCATAATCCTCCGACTACTATACTCAGCTACTAGATTTATTTGCCTTAATGTAATGAATTTAGGACAATTAACTTTTACTATTTAAGGATGAATAATGGTTAAAGAGAATAAATTTGAAACCTATTACTTTTTGTTGATATTTCTGGTCATTATCGGCCTCAATTTATTCTTAATGGCGCCACTATTTGACGCCATTATCTTTGCAGCAATCTTGGCCGGGACTTTCTACCCTCTCTTCAACTTCCTCCACGTAAAAAAGAAGTTAACACGCCAAATGGCCAGCTCAATTACAACAGCTGTTATTATCCTATTCATTGTCGTTCCTCTCATTTATCTCATGATACAGATATCAAAAGAGGCAATATCACTTTATGCAATTATTAAGGGTGCAGTTTCTCAAAACTCTGTTCACGATTTTATATTCGGAGATGGACCGTTTGCCATAGCAACTCAAAAGGCCCTCTCTAGTTTTGATATAGAAATTACTAAAGAACAACTTGCTACAAAGTTTTTAAACAAAGTTAGAAACTATAGTGGTGTCGTACTACAGACTATTAACGGGATGATTGGTGACACTTTCTCAATGATATTCCAGTTCTTCATCATGATAATTGCAACTTTTGGCTTCTTTCTTAAGGGTGAAGACCTTAAAAAGACCTTCTTTAAGGTTTCACCTCTACCAACTTCCGAAGAACAAACAATTCTCGATAAGTTCAATCATATGAATTATGTCACAATGGTTGGAAATGGTGTTGGAGGCCTGATTCAAGGATCGATAGCAGGCCTTGGCTTTTGGATGGCTGGACTCTCCTCAGTCTTTTTATGGACTACAGTTATGATCATTCTGGCATTCATTCCCCTCGTTGGTATTTCTATTGTAACTATTCCTGCATCAATATACTTATTTATTATTGGAAAGAAAGTAACTGCTATAGCCCTATTTGCTGTTACAACAGCGGCTTCACTGATCGTTGAGAATTGGTTCAAGCCAAAGTTTATAGGACAAAAGGTCGAAGTCGATGGAACACTTGTTTTCATTTACATTATTGCAGGTATGAGTATTTTTGGGATGGCCGGAATTTTCTATGGTCCACTAATGTGTATTATCTTGATTACGACAATTGATATTTATAAGAAGAATTATCTTCCTCGCCTACAAAAGAATGATTAATGCTTAGAAAAATTCTACTAATAACAATAGTACTATCAGCTTTTAACACGACTCTCGCATCTAAAGGCTTCCCTATTCAAGGGGAAATGGTTGCTAGAGTAAAGTTCTGGGAAAAGGTCTATACTCAGATAACAACTAAAGAAGCCTTTATTCATGATGCTGATAATGTCTCAATCATCTATCGAAAAGTTAAAATATATAAGAATAGAAAGAAGCAAAGAAGAGTCTCTAATGCCGAAAAAAAGAGAATTGCTAGGATCATTCGCTCAATTGCAAAAAAGAGATATAAGAACCTCAATAAGAAAGAAAAGGCCCTCGTCAAAATTATTGGAAAGAGAAGCACAAAAACTCTAAAAAGAATGGCCAGACGTATTCGCTACCAATACGGGTTAAAAGACAGATATTACGCAGGACTTATTCGTTCTTACGCTTATATAGACTTTATAAAGAAGACCTTCAAAAAATCAAGACTTCCAAACGAACTACAATACCTTCCCCATGTCGAAAGCTCTTTTAACTACAGAGCATCTTCAAAGGTGGGAGCAGCAGGTATTTGGCAATTCATGAGAAGTACAGCTAAGCAGTATAAATTAAAAGTTGGATACGTCGTTGATGAAAGAAGAGATCCACTTAAAGCAACGAGAGCTGCTGCAAGATTTCTTAGAGATAATTATAGATCTCTTAAGAGTTGGCCTCTCGCTCTAACAGCATATAATCAAGGCGTGGGAAATGTAAGAAGGGCCGTTAGAAAAGTTGGATCTAAGAATATAAATACCATTGTAGAAAAGTATAACGGGAGAAACTTTGGCTTTGCCTCAAAGAACTTTTACGCGACCTTTATGGCAACGGTAAATATATCTAAGAACCCTAGTCGTTACTTTCCAAAATTCAAAAAACCGAGAAGGTTTAGATTTTCTGAATTGAAGCTAAGAAAGTCCTACACTGTTAATCAGCTTGTAAAAACATTAAATATCTCTGAAAGAGTGATCAAAAAGTATAATCCATCAATTAGAAGAAGTGCTTTTAGATCCAGACTTTATATTCCAAGAGGTTTTGTTCTTCATATTCCACAGGTTGGAAGAAAAACTTTAGCTGCCTATAAGAAGAAATTAAAAGGTGTTGAAGATACATATGCATCAGCTAAGTACGACAAGTTTCATATAATATCTAGGAATGAAAACCTTTACGAGATTGCGAGAAACTATCGAGTTAGTTTAAGAACATTAATTGACTATAACTCTATAGCGAACCCCTCTCTTATATATGCTGGAATGAAAATCAGAATACCTTCTAAGAAGCGTATTTCAAAAAGGCCAAAGCTTAAGAAGATCCAAAAAGAAGCGACTCTTCGTCCAGTTGCCACAGGTCGTTTAAACACAAGTCCAAAAGAGTTAATAGTAAGTCTTGAATCATATAACCTTGATACAATACGATTATCAAAGGACTTCTATAGTATTAGAATCGAAGTTCAAGAAACACTTGGCCATATTGCAGAATGGGCAGGTACTTCAATGAAGCGAATTAGAAAAGATAATAAGCTTCGCTCGCGTGGGCTGAGGCTTAATCAGAGAGTAATTCTACAACTATCTCCGAAAGAGTTAATAACTTTTAAAAAGTTGCGTAATGAATATCATCTATCAATTCAAGAGGACTTCTTTGCATCTTACAATATTACTGGAGATAGAAAGTATAAGGTAAAAAGAGGCGAAACTCTTAATCAAATTCTTCAAAGAACATCACTCCCTCTTTGGCTTGTGAGAATGTATCAAGATAAGAAAAGTCGCACGATGCGCATAATCTCTGGAAAGAGCATTAAGCTACCAGAAATTAAACCTAAGTCAGTCTAGTGTGCTAAAAATGGAGCGATCAACTTTGATAGCCTCAAAGGGTCTTCCCAATGAGGCATATGAGCGCTATTTCTTAAAATTTTGATTGTACTATTTGGACTGCTCTTCTTCCACTGAGGGATCTGAGTATCGACTGGTATAATCTGATCTTTCTCACCATGAAGAATGAGCATAGGATGCTTTATTTCACTTGCTCTCTTTGAGTCAGAATAGTCATAATTTCCTGCATACTCTAAGAGATCAATATAACTCTTGAGGTTTCCCTGTGAAGTCATTAGCTCACTAATTCTAAGGAACTGATCACTAACAAAGTCCTTATGCTTTGTATCGGCCACAAGGCCTGGAACTCGAGGGCCAACAACTCCAGTAAGTGGACCTATTGTTTCATTTCCAAAAGTTCTTATTACTTTATTTACAAACGTGTTTGTTACATCAAATACCCACGGAAATTTCTGGGGGAAGCCTCCACTACTGAGAAGCACGACTTTATTGACAAGATTTGGATAATTAACTGCAAATGTCCATGAGAGTAGACCCCCCAATGAGTTTCCTATGAGAGAGGCCTTTTGAATATTTAACTCTCCCATAAAAGACTTCAAGAAATTAGAAAATCTTAGTGGTAAGTTTCCGTTTAACTCAAGAGGCTCAGATAGACCAAAGCCAGGAACATCTATTCGAATAACACGATACTTCGTTTCTAAAAAAGGTACTAATAAGTCCCAAGTATGTAGAGAGTCGACAACACCGTGAATAAGAATAAGAGGCTCTCCACTACCAGACTCTCTATAGTGTACTTTCTTATTATCAATAGAAATAAATTTTGACTGTGATGCTTTAGAAGCGTATTTAGCGATCGCCTCTTTCTCTGTTAGGTTATTACATGAAAAGAGAGAGAGCAGGATTAAAAGTAGAACTGTATTTTTCATAACTTCTTATATGATTCTAGTAATGAGGTGGGACTTCATCCATTAGGCTTGGTCCATTAGTATTACCATTATTAGTTTGTTGAAAAGCTTCTCGTAAACTCTTTAATTCAAAGGCAAGACCTTCAATCATAGTCTCTTGTTGAGCAACGATACTGTTAAGTTGATTAACTAATTCATCTTGATGAGAATATTTCTCTTCTAGTGATATAATTCTATCTTCTAACATTTTAACTCCTCTTATTTGCTAAGTGTCATAAGTAGCATAAAAGGCGGCACTTTTAAATTATTTAATGAATAATGTTTTAAGGGCTTGAAATTAAATAGAACAAAGATAGTTTAATACCTCATCGATCCTAATTACAAAGAAAGATGAGGCCTATTATAACGAATATTACTGAAGAACTACTTTAGACTCTGGCATAGCAGCTTTCTTGTAGAACTTAATAGAACCTTTCATTCCAAAGACAATGTAGCCAGATTTTAGAACGAGAGGATCTGCGAAAACAGCTTCTCCCTTCTTAAAAAGATTCAACTTTAAAACTTTACCACTATCAATATTCAAATGAGCAATGCTTCCTCTAGGGTTGATAAAGATGAGATTTCCATCGTTGCGATATTGAACAGATGAGTAACTATACTTAATCCCTTTCTTTTCACCAGCATATTTCCAATTCATTACTCCACTCGAAGAGTTCCAAGAATAAACACCTCCGTTAAAATCATTGAAGATTATATTTTCACCTGAAACAAGTGGTTTACCAATTACAGGAGATTCAATGATTACAGAGCTTAATCTCTCCCCTGAAGGGCTGAAACAGTTGAGGCCACCAATTTGAGATTTAACATGTAGCTCCCCTTGGATGAAACATATATTCTTTCCACTTTTTATTGGACCATACCAGCTTGAAAGAGGAAGTTCCTTTTTCCAAATTAGCTTTCCTGTCATAGCATTGAGCTTATATGCATAGGGTCTCTTAATCCCAATTTCTTCTTTTGGAACTCCACTTGCTATGTAGAGATCATTGCCATCAATCAAAGAGAAAGCATCCATGTGTCCATCTTTGAAATGCCATCTCTTCTTTAAGCTTATAGGATCAATTGCATGGAGACCGTCAGAGCCAGCGGCCTGATAGAGATAATCTTTTCCACCAAGGTCGGCCATTACTGGAAATATTTCTGTATGCCCTTTAGTCTTATAAGCACCTACTATCTTCTTAGACATAGGATCAAACTTATATACTCTCATATGATGAGACGCATGTAGCCCTTCTCCAAAGAAGAGGTAGCCTTTATATAGAACAGGTGTCGGTGACAAGAACTTTCCAAAGAAAATCTTATTGGTAACTTTTCCATTTTCAAGATTAACAACGTAGAGATGGCCTTCCTTTGTACCTACAAAGAGTTCTTTACCTACAATTGTTCCACTGGCAAATATTCCTTCACCAATATTTTGTTCCCAATGTAGACCATTACTCTTAGCTAATGGGGCTTTTAAAAACTCAATATTAGAATTCATAAAAGATTGTACTTTTAAAGGTACGGGACCATTCTTTATATGCTCGTATCCCTTATAGCCAAAGAAAATCACAGCATTTAAAATCATTGCTGAAATTAATATTCGAGGTCTTAAAAGTAGCTCGAGAAGTTTACGAGGTCCTTCGGCCTTTAGCTTTACTCCGAATAATCCGGCCACAAATGTTGCGACAACACTGATTCCAGTACTTAAAAAAGCAAGAGGAAGTAGTACTGTTGGAACTATCCCTACCTGCATATCAGGGTATAAATTACTATACGAGCTTAACAGTTCCTGTATTTCCATCAATCCAAACATTCTCTCCACCTTTAAATCTTAAATGACATTGGTTAATTCCACTAATAGCAGGTATCCCCATTTCTCTGGCAACAATTGCACAATGAGAAAGAACACCACCTCTTTCAACTATAATTCCACTCGCCTTAGTAAAGACAGGTGTCCAACCAGGATCAGTAGACTGGGCCACAACAATCGGGTTATTTGGCCAATTAACACTCTTCCAATCTCCAGGATTATTGATAACAACTATTTCACCTTTCACTATTCCTGCAGAGATCCCCTCTCCGCTCAAACTATTATCAACTTTTATTTCACCATTTATGACATCTTTAATTTCTGACAAAGATGCAACAGTCGAAAAGTTAAAGTTTTTAAGACTTGCTGCTTCGGCCTTTCGCTCTCTTATCAGAGTTTTCATAGACTCTTCAAAATGAGTTACCTCTTCAAGCGAAAGCCAAAAAATATCACTTTCATTTTCAATACCTAGCCTTCTCTCTTTTTCAAGAAGTAAGAAGCGTATGTGACAGTATGGTTTTAAGAGTGCCATTTTCCACTTTTCTCTTAATTCAAGAAGACTCTTTAATATTCTCCACTCCTCAAGAACAATGGACTTTTTAAATGTCTTCATCTCTTCTATTTCGGCCTCAACATCATAATCTTCTCGAGACATTTTACTTTTTTCATAGTCTTCTAGAGAGAGATCATAAAAAGCATCCTCACCTATTTCTGACCATCTTTTAGAGCTGAGATCTAACTCTCCTGGTCCACGATGTCCGTACCTTTCAAGAAAGAGAGGTCTCATTTCAGGTTTTGCACAGGCCTTTTTAAAGTACCTACCCATTTCATATGTTTCAGAGTTGATTCCCTGACCAGACCATTTCTTAATTAATTCATTCGCCGTATCTTGAGGATATATACTCTTAAGCAATGAGATTAAAGTTTGTATTGTCGTCTCTGTGAGAGAAATTAGTACATATGGCCATACAAGAGTTCTCTCATGAAAGAGATGACACTCTTTTGCAATTCTTTCGTTGAGCTTTTGGTCACTCCAACTTCTATAAATCTCTGGATCATTTGGTCTCTTTAAAAGAGTCGAAAGGTTAACTAATTCCCTAGTTGCCTCTTCAATCATATCCTTTCGATGTGTATTAATCGAAAGGCCAACCTTTATCATTCTTAAAACTGTTTTTGGTGTATTGAAGACAACCTTTGGAGATATCTTAGAGAAATGAAATTTTAAATGTGGTCGAGGTACAGGCTCAATTGAATATGGAATTGGTCCAAAGTACAACTCTCCAAGCTTATTTAAATTTATATAACTCTTACCAAAGACAGTGTCTAAGAGAGAGTCATTCTGGTCTTCTTTAAAGCCGAGATACCCAAGTTTTTTAAGGGCAAGATCAAATGCCTGTTCTCTTCTAAAAGAGTTTGCCCATAACTCAGTTGTTAGAACAGTTGGTGCGACTGTCCACTCTGCAAATGTTTGTCCGTCCCAAACTGTATTCACGCTAAAGTTATCTTCGAGACGTTTCAGCTCTTTCTTTCCTAATACCTTTAAGTTTGAAATTGAGCTCTTAGCTGTTATTGGTCTTGCTTGAAGAATAAAAACTACTCCATCTTTATCAATCGCCCACTCAATATCAAACTCATCTTTGTACTCTGCTTCAACTTGCCTGGAGTAATTTAAAAGTGCATTTTCTTGGCTTTCTGATATTTCTTTATAGTTATTACTCCCCTCACTGACAATAGTAGGAGTTCTCTTGCCAGAAACAAGGTCCTCTCCAACTCCATCAATGTATTCATACATCCAGCCATCTATTTTTCCTCTTGGGTCACGAGAGAAGTAGACCCCCGAATATGCAGGATCAATCATTCTTTGAATAACAACATTCATCGGAACCTCTTTATCGGAACCGAGGAAGTGTTTTCTATAGGCGCGAGAAGATTCTTTATGAATTGAATTAAAACAATTCTCTATTGCAAGTTTTAGATCTTCGTCATTATCGACAAAGAGAAAAGTTGAATTCTGACCAGCAAAGCTATTCTCTTTTGAGTCTTCACCAGTAGCGGAGCTTCTCACAGCAAGAGTAAAATCTCCACTGCCAGCAAACTCAGATATTTTCTTAAATTCCTCTTCAGTTGGTAGATCATCTAAAATAAGACCTTGTGGAACAACAACTCCAATCTGAGTCATCATTGCTAGCATATAGGCCTTTCCGCCAACTGAAGTTTTATCTTTAGGTAATGTTTCAAAGTAATAGAGCATACAAATTTCCTTTAAATAATTTGTATCGTTTATTACTTAGTTATTACATAATCTAGATCATGTTTTTTTCAGATACTCATATCACCAAGATCTGAATTCTCATCAATATAGCCTTCAATCACATTATGAGGGATATATAAGACTTCGCTAGTATCATCATAATGATGCCCAGCAAACCCCATTAGCACGGCCTGATCTACCTCTTTCTTGGTCTCAGAGATAAATAGCCCCTTACTATTGCCATTATCATCTAGTGCCCTTTGATAGAGTATAGGAGCAGGCTTTAATTCACTGTTATTTAAAGGTAGATAGATTTTATCAAAGACACTCCAATCAAAAGACTCATCCTCTCCCCACTTATCTTTAATATAACTTTTAAGTGTCTTGAGCTTCTCTTCATATGTAGCACCAAATGATTCTGGGATATTTGAGATAACTCCAAGTTTAAGGCCCATCTGCTTTAATTTACTAATGTACTCCCTACCACCATCAAAGTAGTGAAAGTTAGTCTTATCTTTTACATTAATAACCGTATTTCCTAGGTCGAAATAAACCCACATTTCTTTAGCTTTTGCACTCATCTGTAAACTACCCATCATTAAAATTGTCATTAAGTATTTTTTCATAATTACCTCGTAACCTATTATTTCATAATAGTAGTTAGGAGACATGAGCTACATCATAAATTTTCTTTAATTATATTGAGTATCAATGAACAGAGTCATTGGGCAAAATAGATTTATGACGAAGGCACTAATCTTACTTATATTTCTTCAAACAACTATTCAAGCGTCAATAGGTGTAACTCAATGTTTAGCATCAGAAGAAACACTTGAGTTAATTAGTCAGCACCACCCAATTGAGAATGACAAAAATCTCAAAATGAAGCTAGAGTTTTCTGACGAAGAAGTTCAGCACTACTCTATCAAACTCCTCGATGAGAATATAAAGGCCTCTCTTACAATAGATGGTGAGTATGCACTCCTTAGAATAGATGATGATTATCTTGAAATAGAATGTCTTAATTAATTTTCTATAGTCAATCAATACCGCTTCGATTTATCCTATTAGAAACATAATTCAAGGATGAATATGAAGCTAACTCTAATCGTAACAACTCTACTTTTTTCTCAACTTACTTTTTCACAAAATAAAACTATATGTGGTCAAAATGATGACCGAGTACTTTCTGATGATAGTAAAATTGGGAGAGCATCTCGAGCTAGCTCAAATATTGGATGTACGGTAACAATGATTGGAAGATCTTGTGCAATTAGTGTTGGTCACTGTGTTGGTGCACTCGAAAAGGTATCATTTAATGTACCACTTTCAGTAAATTCACAGGCAACACCATCAGCTGAAACAGATATCTACTACAGAACAAAAGATTTCTTAAGGTATAAAGACAATGGAAGTGGAAATGACTGGGCAGTAATTAGACTTATGCCTAATAAGATCACCTCTCAATATCCTGGAGATGTTCAAGGACATTATCAAGTTGATCTAGGTCTAGGTACAAAAAAGGGAGATAGAGTTAGAATCACTGGTTTTGGTTCTGATAAAAGTGATCCTATAAGAAACTTTGCTCAACAAACACATTCAGGAAATATTGAAAAGCTAGGATCATTCTTTAATAAGGCAAAGCTTGGATATAGCGTTGATACAATGGGTGGAAACTCGGGATCTTCAGTTATATTAGAAAGAACAAATAAAATAATTGGTGTTCATTCTCATGGAACATGTTCTAGTTCAGGTGGTTATAATGAAGGAACGTTTATAGCTAAGAATAAGATATTCAAGCAGGTTATTTCTGAATGTCTCAAATGGGAAGAAACACTATAAAAGGCGTACTTTTTAAGTACGCCTTATTATATTATTGGATATTCATTTCGTAGTCGGCCTGAATATTTTCCGGATAAATAAGACCAACTTTTGCAAGTCTGTCCTTAACAATTGAGAGATATACGACCTTAAGCTCTTCTGGCTGCTTTGGCTTTAGACCAAAGCGATGATAGAGCTTAAAGTTCTCACTATCTTTAGAATCTCTTCCATAGAAGCCAAGCCCAATTGGGAGAAACTTCTCTACTGACTTTTGTAGCTTTGCTCTTCCTTCTTCACCATCAAATTCAATAACTCTCTTTGCGGCCCATTCACCAAAGCTTAAGTGCCCTAACTCTTCCTTAAATATTCGATCACTTACCGATGCCCAAGGGGTATAACTTGAATCCTTATACTGACCTAGAAATGCAACGGCCCCAGGTGTAACCACAAGACTAAAGATCGCGACATCTTCCCAGCAAGTAAAAACCTTTGACCAGTTCTTATATTTAAATGCATTGATAATTTTAGTATTTCCCGGTGAGTCGGCCTGTGGATCTTGGAGGATTGCTTGGACACGTTTATTAGTATCTAGCCCAAGGTCATCAAGAAGTGTCCAGAGGTAGACGCCATGGCCAAACTCCTCTTTTACTTTCTTAGCGAGTCTTAGTGCTTCCATTGGACGTGGAGCAAATCTTAAGTTCTCTTGAACTCTCATTCCACCCATAAATTCTGAGTCTGCTTGAAATGTTAATAATTCAAGAAGTGCATTCTTGTAATCTGCAGGGAGCTCATCTGGTCCATCGAAATGGCCTGGCCCATAAGTTATTTCTGTCATATTTCTCTCCTAGAAGAATATTCTTCTAAAAGAGCAAGGAAATGGAAATGATCTAAATCAGGATTGTTTTGATGACATTTGCGACATCAGATTTAACTGATGCCGCAATATTTATTCTAGAATGATTTTAAAATGCTATTAAATGTAGCGCTTGGTCTCATCGCCTTTGCTACTTTTTCATCACTTGGGAAGTAGTATCCACCCATATCGACTTTTACGCCTTGAGCAGAATTTAACTCTTCAACAATTTTAGCTTCATTAGCTTCAAGATCTTGAGCAAGCTTCATAAACTTGTTTTTTAACTCTTCATCTTTAGTCTGAGTTGCCAAAGCTTCTGCCCAGTACATTGCAAGATAGAAGTGAGAACCTCTATTATCAAGTTCTCCAACTTTACGAGATGGTGACTTGTCATTTGTTAAGAACTTACTATTTGCCGTATTAAGAGCTTCTGAAAGTACTGCTGCCTTAGTATTTGATGCCTTAACACCAAAGTCTTCTAATGAAACAGAAAGAGCTAAGAACTCTCCTAGTGAATCCCAACGTAGGTGGTTTTCAGTTTCAAACTGCTGAACATGCTTAGGAGCTGAACCACCAGCACCAGTTTCAAATAAGCCACCACCAGCAAGAAGAGGAACGATAGATAGCATTTTTGCACTCGTTCCAAGTTCAAGAATTGGGAATAAATCTGTGAGGTAATCTCTTAATACATTTCCTGTTACAGAAATTGTATTCTCACCTTTTTTAACTCTATCAAGAGTATAAAGAACAGCATCATTAGGTGCCATAATTTTTACTTCTAAACCACTTGTGTCGTGATCTTTAAGATATGTATTAACTTTAGAAATGATTGAAGCATCATGTGCTCTGTTTTCATCAAGCCAGAAAATAGCTGGCTGTCCAGTTGCTCTAGCTCTCGTAATTCCTAGCTTTACCCAGTCTTTAATTGATACGTCTTTAGTTTGACACATTCTCCAGATATCACCGGCCTCAACAGAGTGCTCAATGATTGAATCACCTTCACTATTAACTACTAAAATATGTCCATCTGCAGGAGCTTGAAAAGTCTTGTCATGAGAACCATACTCTTCAGCTTTCTTGGCCATAAGACCAACATTTGAAACATTCCCCATCGTCTTAACATCGAATGCACCGTTTTCTTTACAGAAGTTTACAGTCTCTCTATAGATTCCAGCGTATGAACGGTCTGGAATAATAAATTTAGTATCTTTTAGTTTTCCATCTGGTCCCCACATTTGACCAGATGTTCTGATTGCTGCTGGCATTGAAGCATCAATAATAACATCACTTGGTACGTGTAGGTTTGTAATTCCTTTATCAGAATCAACCATTGCCATTTCTGGCCCATTAGCTAGACAAGCTTTAAGATCTGCTTCAATTTCAGACTTCTTGTCAGCATCTAGTCCCTCAATTTTAGCGTATACATCGCCAAGACCGTTATTAACATTAACACCAATCTCTTTAAAAGTAGCTGAGTGCTTATCAAAAACGTCTTTGAAAAATACAGTAACAGCATGACCAAACATAATTGGATCTGAAACTTTCATCATCGTAGCTTTTAGGTGTAGAGAAAGAAGAACATCAGATTTCTTTGCATCTTTAATTTCTTTTGCAAAGAATTCTCTTAAAGAGTTTCCACTCATTCTTGAAGCATCGATAACTTCACCAGCAAGTAATGGAGTACTTTCTTTTAAAACAGTAATATCTCCGTCTTCAGAAACAAACTCAATTTTTACATCGTCAGCAGCTTCCATAATTACAGACTTCTCACTTCCGTAGAAATCGTTTTCGCTCATATGTGCAACATGTGACTTAGAAGTTTTCTCCCAAGCTCCCATTGAATGTGGATTATTCTTAGCATATGTCTTCACTGCATCTGCAACTCTACGATCAGAGTTACCTTCTCTTAGTACAGGGTTAACTGCTGAACCAAGAACTTTTGCATATCTTGACTTGATAGACTTTTCTTCTTCATTTGAAGGGTTTTCAGGAAAGCTTGGAACCTTGTAGCCAGCACCCTGTAGTTCAGCTATTGCCGCTTTTAATTGTGGGATTGAAGCTGAGATATTTGGAAGCTTAATAATATTTGCGTTTGGTGTCTTAGCAAGCTCACCAAGTTCGCTTAGAGCATCACTTAGTTTTTGATTATCAGTTAAGTTCTCAGGAAAGTTCGCAATGATTCTTCCTGCAAGAGAGATGTCCTTAAGTTCAATATCTATATCGGCGGTAGCAGTAAAAGCTTCAACGATAGGTAGGAAAGATTGAGTCGCTAGCGCTGGCGCTTCATCAGTCTTTGTATAAACAATTTTAGATTTTGTAGTCATGGCAAATCCTTAGCTGAGTTTGAAAAATAATTAGGGCTAGAATAGCGACTTAGGAGGCAAAAATGAAGGAAAATATAGAGTGGCCCAGTGCAAAACGCGCCTGTTTAACAAGTTATTTACAAACAATTCATCACGCCTTGCAACATATCACCGACTAATTATGTTTTATGAAAGTTGCTTCTTGCGTAAACCTTTAAATTTCACCTTGTGCCATGGCAGAGCGAAGAGCACACCCGTTGAAACTAGCAAAAAGCCAATGACTAATTTATCAGTGATTTTCTCACCAAAAAGAAATATTGCCATTACTGATGCACTTAAAGGACTAAGGAGTTTAAGACAACTTATGAAATTTAAATTGTACTTAGGAAGACAATAAATCATGAGTGTATGCCCTAGGATACTTGGTAGCAACGCCAAGAGACAGAGAACTTTCCAGTTTTCAACAAGACCTGTCTGAAGACCAGAGAACTGAAAGCTTCCAAAGAGAGACATTATACAAATAGCTATAAATCCAAGAATACATGTAAACAAATTAAGGTAGAAAGTATACACTCCGTTATTTAGAGATACTCTATTTCTCTTCGAATAGACCATATATGTTGAATAGAAAAAGGATGCTGTAAGAACCTCTATGATCCCTCTTAAATTAACGCCCTTTTCACTTCCCGAATAGAAAGTAATATAGATACCTAAAATACTTGCAGCAATTGCGAGTAAATATCTCTTTTTAAAACTCTCTCCTAGAACGAGAAATCCAATTATTGCCGTAAAAATAGGGTTCGAAGCAAATGTTACTGCCGTAACTCCTACATCTAGCTTGGGAACACCACTAAACCATGACAGGAAGTGAACGAAGAGCACGAGGCTAGATACTAGTATCATTTTGAAATCAGACTTTGTTAAGGTCCTTAGGTCCTTCCACGCAAACGGAAGTAATATTAGAGAAACTATTACAAGTCGCCAAAACAATATCGTCAGGGGCTCCATACTAAGGAACTTGACGATAACTGGTGCTGTAGAAAGCATGAAAACTGATAGTAAAAGTATTAAGTGCTGCATAGTTTCAACTTAGCAGTTACAAATGATCGTGTCGAGCAAGCTCTTTTTAATATTGAAGCTTTTCAAGAATACGTTAGAATAACTTATGTCTATTTTAAATGATTTAATTATGAATACGATGGACCTTGGAACAAAGAAGAAAGTTCCCTCGATCCAATTATCACAAACCATCTCTGATTGGAATTTACAGCTTACTAATAAGCGTGAAGTTCCTATTTCTGACATTGTAAAAAATGGCCCTCTACTTATAATATTTATAAGAGGAACTTGGTGTCCATTTTGTAGAATGCATATGAACAAACTTAGAAATTGGGTGAAGAAACTTAGTCAAACTAGTGCGACAATCATTGTTGTTTCATCTGAGCCTGCTGAGAAAATAAGGGAGTGGCTAAGAACAAACTCCTTCCCTTATCTCTTTGCCTCAGATGAAAAATCTGAACTAGCAGATCACTTTGGAGTAAGGATTCGTCCCAATGATTTTTCACAGGCCGCTACCTTTCTCATAGATTCCAACCTTAGTGTTAGACTTGCTTATACAGGAAAGAGATCAAAGAAGAACTATGTTGCTATGGAAGAAGCATTAAAGTCAGTCTAATTATCTAAGATTCTAGCTGCTTTAAAATTTCTAGAGAAAAACAATGTACGTCACCCGGCCATCTTGCAGTAATGATATTTTTATCAACAACGCAAAATCCTGGTGATGGTTTTTCAAGGGAGTCTCTATCTAATCCATAGGGACCGATAGAAATATTGTTCTGATCACTAATGGCCGCCTTAACTTCATTTTGCGTAGAAAGTCCTGGGTAGGTTCTATAATAAGTTCCCATCCAAGCACATGTAAGAAAGTATGCTAAGTTTTCCATCCAATTCGGCAAGACAGTTATTTTCTTATCATAAATAATAGATTTTCTTGTCTTTAAATCTATAGTTCTCGCTAGAATAAGAACTCCGTGACAGATCGCTGCGATAGTTTTTTTCGCTTCCATAAATCTCAAGGTCACATCTTGAAGAATAGCAGACTCTAAGTAAGGCCTAACATCTTTGGCATGACCACCAGGAAGAATGAGGGCCGAATACTCTTCGACACTTATATCAGAATATTTGATAGGATTTTTAAACTCAGGTGATTCAATCATTTTGGAATATGCCAAACGAGAGTTTCTATCCGCTCTCATAGAAAACTTCAAAAACCATAGCCCTTTGCCTGTCACCATAATGGGATCAGCTTTTGCTAAATTTCCATCTGGGGTAGCAAAAGTAATGTCATGACCTCTTTCAGATAATAACTTCCAAGGAATAGCGGCCTCTGATGGATCAAAGCCATTAGTAGGTATTGGGATTAGAACCTTACTCATTTCTACCTCATTTTATTCAACAGTTATTTCTAGAGCACTTAACAATGTTAGAGCTTCAGGAAGAGAAAACTTTGCTTTTTTGATCTTACTAAATAGTGGATCTATATCATATTCAGTCGCTCCTCTAAAGTCTGCACCACTAAGATTAGAGTTATTAAAGTTAGCACCTCTTAAGTTACAACCGCTAAAGTTTGCATTTGAAAAATCACTCTCACTTAAGACAACATCTTTTAGACTACACTTCTCAAAGCTTGCACCACTAGACTCAACTTGCTGAAAGAGAGAGTAATCTAGTAGGCATTCTTCAAAGCTTATTTGGAATAATGAGTTACAGTTTGAAAAGTTAACCCCAACAAGTTTAGAGTTTATCACTGAAAAATCTCTAAATGTCGCTCCATCAATTTGAATATTACTAAGGTTACATTTAATAAACTGACACTCAATGAATTTACTATTTTTAAAGTTAAAATCCGTCAGGTTAAGACCCTCAAAAGTACAACTGATAAACTCAGCACCGACACATTCAGATATTCCATCAAAGTCCGAGAGGTTAATTTCTTCATCTTCAAAATATTTCATCACTATTGCCTTAGTTACACTTAAGAACTCTAAGATATCAATTAATTACACTACACTATGAATATATCCTCAAAGTATGGAAAACACTAGGTTCGTGCTAATATTTGTTTATGAAAATATTCACTTTACGTAAAACTCAAGTAATTCTCGCCCTATTACTTCTCACTAGTATTTTTGGAAGTCTTGCACCATTAGTAGGATTAAATATCCAAATCTTACCGGTCATCGATAAAATCCAAGATGAAAATAATGAAACCATAAAGAACTTTAAAACCTTCCATGGCCTTCTCGATATATCTAAAAGCGCCGATAAAATATATCACAATATATCTAAAGATAATAAAGACCTTAAGGTCTGGAATAAAAAAGTGGCACTCCTAGAAAAGAGTATTCCTCCAGGAGTCATCAAAAATCTCTTTAATGAAGAGACTATCTACTACGATCAAGCATTCCAACTTAGTCACGAGATAGGAACTGAAAGGTACGGACTAATAGGGAAGCTTCGAAAAATAATTCACAAATACGAGACTCTTACTAAGAGTGATACGGCCAAGAGAATAAGAAAACTTGAGCTAAGAAGAAGAGAAAAGGACTTTCTTCTCAGGCTAGATCAAGAGCATATTGATAAGTTTGATGATGCCTTAGAGGAGGCCTTAAATTTCTCTACCCCAAAAGAAAGGAAGCTCTTATTAGAGTATTCCAAAGTATTTAAACGTATAATAAATAAGTCACTTTTAAAGCAAGGCTATTTTCAAGATGCCACAAGAATTTCAGAAAAAATTAATGATAGATTAGCTAATGTAATTGATAAACAAAAGGGTTCTCATGCCATGACTGTGCACCTTATAGATGACTTTAAGTATAAACTCACTCATATAATCATAGTTGCAATCTGTTTCATAGTCGCTTCAATTGCTTATATTTTTAGAGTTGTCCAAATAGAAAATACCAGAAAAGAAAAGCTTATTAGAAATGTAGAAAATAAGCTTCATGAAAACTTACGTCTACAAGAACAGCTGGTAGCACAGGAAAAGCTTTCAAGTCTTGGAGTCTTGTCCGCAGGTATTGCCCACGAGGTAAGAAATCCTTTAAATTTAATTTCAGGCTCTGCTCAAAATATTAATGTAATCCTTACTGACTTAATTGATGATAGTGAAAAAGGAAGCATCACAATCTCTCCAACAGTAAGCACTGAAATTTCCGCCTTAAAAGAGATGTCTGATATAATCCTTTCATCTACATCAAGAGCGAACTCTATTGTTTCCAATATGCTATCTATTTCATCTAACAAGAATAGAGATAAAGAGATATTTGATCTCTCTCTTACATTACAGGAAAGTTACAACCTCTCCTACCACGCGATGAGAGCTTCAACTCCGTTTGATCTCGTTTCTTTTATAAAGCTTGATCCAAATTGCGAAGTCCTTGGTCTCAAATCAGAGATATCACGGGCATTTATCAATATTATAGATAACTCCCTCTACGCTCTTAGAGAAAAGCTTCAAAGAGAAAAAAAGAAAGGCTCTAACTACAGACCAGAAATTTCAATTGGCCTGCAAGTTCAAAATGATACTATAACTATAACAATTGAAGATAATGGTATTGGAATTGATCAAGCAATTATTGATAAGGTCTCAGATCCGTTCTTTACAACGAAACCAACCGGTCAAGGAACAGGCCTGGGAATGCACTTTGTCTTTGATTGCATAAAAGAGCACCGAGGTTCACTTAAAGTTGACAGTAAACTCAATGAATATACAAAAATAACAGTAACCTTTAACAATAACTTATCTTAATTGGCCACATCAGCAAAAATATCAATTTGATTCCCACTAGGGTCTTTTACAGAAGCATATCTTTGTCCCCAAAAAGCATCCCACGGTTCTTTGTGACCCTTGTAACCGGCACTGATAATATCGCTATATAACTTATCTACTCTTTTAACATCTGACTGCTTAAAGCAAAGAGTAATATTAGATATTGTTGCGGGGGTCCAATTTGGATCAATCTTAGAGAGAAGTTCAAATGAGTCTATCATAATTCTCATACCGCTTGGCAAAACTGATTCATGGTGACCTTCACCAATCATTTTAAAATCTAACCCAAAGAATCCATAGAACTTTAAGCTATCTTCTATATTTTTTGCGGCAATTCCAATCGCATCAAGACTCATTCTCACCCCTCTTAAAATTATTTTACTGGTATAGCGTAGTACATAACTGAACTATTAGAAACGGGATCATACTCATTTCCATAGAACTCTAAATCAGTTGTTTCAGCATGCCTCTTACCGCTTTGGGGAAGCCATGTTGAAAAAATATAGTTTATAGTACTATCAATCTTACTAACATCACCCTTATGAGTAAACTTAGCATATTCGCACTCATCAATTTTAACAGCACACATTCCCTCTGGTAATGTCGCCTTTGAATCAACCTCAATAGCACAATAGTACTCAAGTTCATCAGAATTCTCACTTAATTGCCTAACAACTCCATAGCAAATCTCTCCGGTAGAGTTTGTTATCTCACCCAATCGAGGAAGAAAATCCTGCCATAGTTGTGGTAACTTTTCACTGACATTATTCTTATCTGAGTCAGCTCCATAGAATGTTGTTCTAAGACCAACTAATGTCATTTCTCTTTGTTTGTAAATTTCTGGCTGCATACTTATCCCCTTATTAATATGTTCTAAGTAGGATTCATCGAATTTGACCTTCGTGAAGCAATACCTCTTTTCACCAGAGGACCGATACTTTGCCGGCGTTGTATCGAATGCTTTTTTAAAGGCCCTTGAATAACTCTCTTGAGTCTCAAACCCAGCATTCAAAGCAATATCAATTATTCGAGCATTAGTATTGGCCAAGTGACTTAATGAAAGACCTAGACGTCGACTTCTAATATAAGTCTTCAAGGTCTCACCAGTTAATGCCTTAAATACTCTTTGGAAGTGCCACAGACTCATACCTGCTTGCTTGGAAATAGCATCAAAGGTTACATTTTGATCAATATTATTTTCGATGTAATCAACACCACGTTGAATTTGTTCTAAGTAATTCATGAACTCTCCTACGAGAATAATATGCCATATACCTAAAGCTGATTTTTGATATTTTGTGCTAAATTAATTTGTATATGTCATTACAACAACATCAACATTCTCAGATTTTCCAGGAATTTTAATACTGTCATTATTTATATTCCATTTAACTAGTTCTTTCTCTTCTAACTGAGTAAAGAAAACTCGACTAACGCCTAACTGTTCTTTTTCAGCTATTGCCTGAAGTTTTGCAGCTAAATTTACAGTATTTCCAAAGTAATCAATCCCAGTATTCTGATTGACCCCTATAACCTTACCTAGGTGGGCACTAATTCTTAACTGAAAATCAAAGTGACTGTGATTAGCATCAAAGTACTCATGAAGTCCTTCAGATGCTCGAATAGCATTTAAAGGAGATGGAAAACTTGCCATGACGGCATCACCAATTGTTTTTATTATAACTCCATCTTGATCTTCAAAAATTTTATAGACAGCTTTAAAGTGATCCTTAATCTGTGTAAATGCGGCCTTGTCACCATTAAGCTCATAGAACTTTGTAGATGAAACGATATCCGTAAATACTATAGTCTGTTCTCCAAGATATAATTGTATCCCTTCACCTAAACCATCATTTCCAAAGTATTTTTTAAACTCTGGTAATGCAAATATATCTTTTGGTCTTAAGAAGTGATCATCACAAACTTTTTCTTCAAGTAAAATTGTTTTATCTTTATCAAATAAGCTTAAAATATCTAATTCAAATTTAGAGTTTATTGACAGCCTTTGACTTTCTTGGGTATTCCATTCAACTTTATCTACTTCACCATTATTTACATCAAGCTCTAATACATGCGATTCACCAAGAACTCTTACCGCATAATATCCTTCTCTTAATTCGAAACATTGTTTAAGGTCTTGTTTAGAATTTAACTTCCATTGAAATTTAATATGGTCTTTCTTAGCTGGTTCGGCGGCACAGAAAACTAAATTCTTAACTTCTCTTATTTCTTTACTAATTCTAAATGTTACCTCAACTGCATTTTCAACATTAGTTTCAAATTTGATCTTACATGCATCACAATGATCAACATCGAGAAGATTAACAAGTTTTGAATTTTCTGTTCTAGGTCCCAAGCAAGAAGGACAGATTATATCCCAGCTAATATTTAAGATATTAAAGTGAGTCGCAACAAGAAAGTCTTTAAGTATGTCCCTTTCTATTAATCCTCTTTCTTCGATAAAGTATAGAGGTCTAAGTCGATAGAGATCCATATCATCTCCACTTGAGATAAGCTCACGTAATAGATTCTCCCCCTCTTTACTAAGTCCAGCTGCCCTTGCCTCTTCAAGTCTTGCTTCCAGTATTGCCGTCTGAAGTGAAGAGAGCTTGTCTGAATTATCACTATAGAAACTTGGCAGCTTTTTACCAGCAATGGCATCAGAATCCATCTGATCCACAAGTTTAGCAATGTCCTTTAAAACAACTCCTAATCCTAGCTCCAAAAACTTCTTAGCAATCCATCCATTTGGAATAAACCCCATATAAATATAGAGATACCCTTCTTCAAAATAAAAAATAGTGTGGTTATAGTGACCCATACCCTCGATATATTCACGGTCAAGGACCATGCTCTCGCCATATTTCCATTTCCAAGGGTGCTCAATCCATTCTTGCTTCTTACCCATCATCATTGTTGTGACAATTAGCTTTCCAGCTTCTTCACGTTCATGCCTCTCTTTCATTCCAAGCGCTCTATTAAAACGAGAGGTATCAGAAAGCCATCTCCAGACAAGATTCTTATCTGATTTAAATGGTATCTTTATATAGGAGTCTACAAGGTTGTCCATTCCCTTAATTTCTTCTGGCCACGGGTATTTTGAAAGAAGTGCTTCTTTTTCCATAATTATTGTCTCGTTCTAACACTAAAGAATGTATATAAGCTTGGTACTAAAATCAGTGTAATAACCGTTCCAAATGCAAGTCCCCACCCCATTGTCAGCATCATCTCTGCCAACATAGAATCATAACCAGCAACACCATATGCAGTCGGCAATATACCTGCAACAGTTGTAATTGTTGTCACAATAACAGGTCTTAGTCGCGTAGAAGCAACCTTTGCAATAATACTCCAACCACATGAATCACCAACAGCTAGCCTTGTTTCTATTTTATCAATCATGACAATTGCATCATTTATAACAACACCTATCATTCCGAGTGTTCCAATTACCGCAAAGAATCCATAGACAGTCATCCCATGTAAGAAGAGTATGTAAATTACTCCCG
This sequence comes from Bacteriovorax sp. MedPE-SWde, assembly GCA_001874305.1. Classification (GTDB taxonomy): domain Bacteria; phylum Bdellovibrionota; class Bacteriovoracia; order Bacteriovoracales; family Bacteriovoracaceae; genus Halobacteriovorax_A. The sequence goes on from MPCU01000002.1 coordinate 635,632, forward strand.
CAAGACCAAAAGGTACAATTGATAGAACTAGGATAGGTTTAAAAAGCGAGTTAAACATAACAACAAGAATAAAGTATATAATCAGGACGACTATTATGATCGAGTTTGAAAATTCACCCTGACTTTTTCTAGAGTCCTCAATTTCACCACGAAACTTCATTATCGCTGTTGGATACTTACTAATGAGTTCTGGAAAGACATTATCCTCTAAACTTTCAGCTATTTGTAGAGGAGTAATTTCACTGTCCTCTTTAATATTAGCAAAGATCATTGATGATCTTTTAAAATTTGTTCTTTTTATATTTACGGGCTTTTGTACGACCTCAACATCTACAATATTCTTAAGGTAAGCAAGTTGGCCTTGTTTATTCTCTATTCGCAACTCTAAGAGTTCTTCTAAGTTAGTTTTTGCAGTTGATGGCACAGTCAGGCGAACATCGACTTCCTCCTCTCCCTTATTTATTGAATACAAAATAGAGCCCTCTACAAAGGTTCTAAGTGTAGAAGTTACTTTAGAAGGAGCAACATTATACTTTATAAGACGCTCTTGTTTAAGTTTGAATATATACTCTTTCTTTTTAAGAGGTTCTTCAATTTCTACGTCCGTTAGCTCTTTAATACTTTTCATTTTATCTGCTAAGAGCTTTGCTATCTGATCTCTCTTTACATCATCATTTTCTTGAATTTGTAATTCTATTGCACTTCCAGAGCTCCACCCCCATCTTCCTTTTATAAATCGAACTTTATCAAGATGAGGAATTCCCTTCGATTTGGCTTCCCACTCTTTCATGAGTTCTCTAAGTGGTCTCTCTCTTTCATCAGCAGGCTTAAGCTCAACAAGAATTGAGGCCTCGTTTTCTTTAACTTCACCACCTCTGCGAGAAAGAGCAATACTTGATCTTACCCCGACAACATTTTGTTTATCATTAATAAAGAGGTCTTCTAAAGGAGCAATGTAGCGAGCAGTTTCATCTCTCACAGCACTCTTTTCGGCCTTTACTTTTATAAATACTTCCTGACTCTCCTCACGAGGAAACATAACAAACTTCATTTTTGTCTTAAATAACCAAACGGACCCTATTAAGAGTGTTATGAAACTTAGCAAAACAGGGATTCTCATCTTAAATACTTTTAAGAGAAATCTTTCATATATATCTTCATATTTATGAAACCAGGACTTCTGTCCTTCATCTTTAGAGAATCTATCTAAGAGAAATGTTTTTCCGGCCATATGAGCAGGTAAAACAAATAACGACTCAATTAATGATCCGATAAGCATGAGAATAACAACTAAAGGAATATATGAGACAAGTTTTCCAAAGAAACCTTCAAAGAAGATAAGAGGAATAAAGGCGACACAAGTTGTTATGATACTTGCGACAATTGGCTTAAACACTTCACTTGTTCCGATGACAGCTGCATCTTTTAAAGACAGCCCTTCTTCTCGATGTCTTGAAATATTTTCGGCAATGATAATTGCATCATCAACGACAATCCCAAGTACAATAATTATTCCTGCGAGGGTCATATTATTTATTGTGTATCCAAATAGGCTTGCAGATATCAGTGTAAACCCTATAGAGAATGGAATCCCCATTGCTACCCAGAATCCGGCCTTAACATCTAAGAAGAAAAGCAAGATAACAAAAATTAAAAAGAAGCCTAGGAGTCCATTAGAACCAATAATTTTTAATCTATTAGTAACAGCATAGGACTCATCATCCATAAGTACGATACCAATAGAATTTTCCTTATTTGCATCATTAAACTTTTTAATAAAGTCCATGACGACTTTCTGTGCACTTAAAATATCAGTCGTTACACTCTTTTTAACATTTAAGAAAATACCTTCATGACCATTAATTTTAAAAATTGAGTTTGATCTTTGAAAGCCATTCTTTATAGAAGCTATATCAGAAAGCTTAACTCCTCTGCCTTCATAATTTCCTCTAACTATAAAGTTCATAAGGGAGTCCACTGTCTCTAATTCATTTAGAGCAGTAACCTTACTCTCCCCTCTATCCCTCATAGCGCCAATTGGAACACGAACATTATTCGCTTGAATTTGTTCTTTGATTTCAGACAAGGAGATTTCCATATCCTGTTTTTTCTTAGGATCTATTTCTATCTGAATTTCAGGGTTCTTATAATATGAGCGATCAATTGAACTTATTTCTTTTAACGCCAGTAATTGATTTTCGAAACCTAGAACGTATTTTTGCAGCTCTGCTCTTGATTTTGAATCTAGGTACTTGTGGCCTTTATAATAGATACCAATATCTAGTATCGCTTTTTCTGCACTCTTAAATTGTCTAATTCTTGGAAGGTCTCTGATCTCCGCCGGAAGGTTAACTCTAAAGACAGCATCTTTTATTTCTCGAGTTACTTCTTCTTTATTTGGATAATCATCATCGAGGACAATTCTTAAGCTACTTGAACCGACACTAGAGGTTGTCGTGACCTCTTCTATTCCTACGATACCTTTTAATTCATCTTCCAACGGCTTAGTTACAAACAACTCGACATCTTCCGCAGGAGCCCCGGGATAAGAAGTCTTTACTCTAATCCAATTGCTGGCGAATTCAGGCATTTCTTCTTTGCCGATATTATTCCAAACAACAAAAGAGAAGAGGATAACCCCAAAGAAAATTATATTTGATAATAAGTGACGACTAGTAAAGAAGCGAATGAGATTTTTCATTCTTAAATTCTATACAAATCTAAGCTTGAAGTCTCGCTGTAATTATATCTTTTGAGTCATCAATTTGACCTTCCATGATAATAGAGTGCTCAAGTGCTATAGAGTCAACTAATCTTGAGTAGAGTTGCTGCTCTGCTGAACTTCTATCTTCAAGTGCCTCAAGTTGGACTAAGAGTCCGCCCATAAGAACGACATCTTGTATTTTTGATTGTGTTTTAAAGTAATCAATTCGATCTTTCTTAGAAGTAAAGGCCTCTAACTTAGATTTACCGCCAAGATCTGAAACGACTTTTTCAATTGTGTCTTTCGTGCAGATAACACGATAGTTATGTTCATCATCAAGTGGTACAAAGTTCTTTACGTTCTTACCTTCACTCTCGATAACAAGAAATAGCCTTTCGCCCATTCCAAGATTATCAATATCAACGACTTTTCCTACACCAAAGTTTGTAGATAAAACTAATTTTCCGATAAAGTGTGAATGATCCATTCTAAACTGGCTCCTTGCCGATCTAAAAGAGTCAAGTAAAGAGAATTCTTCAAATGAACCTTAAGTAAGTAATTCAGTATATCAAGTGGCCTATAGCGTGTATAGGTTTTTAGCTATTTATTTCTATTCTATTTACTCAAATTAAGTAAACTTATTGTCAATTCTTCCACCAAAGCCTTTATTTCCTCATTATTTTGTTGGTATTATATTTTTTGACGAGAACCTTAAGGGCAACAATGAAAAACTTAAAATACAAGACTATTTTACTGATCTTAATTACCTTATTCACTCCTATAGTGAACGCAGAAACACGTTTATTAATTATTGGAGACTCCCTAACTGAAGGCTATGGAGTTGCGAAGAAAGACTCTTATCCTAGCCTCTTAGAAACAGAACTAAAAAAGAAGCGAAGTGATATCCGTGTCATAAACGCTGGAAGCAGTGGATCGACTTCTGCCGGCGCTTTTTCTCGATTGAGATGGCACCTTAAGTCCAAACCCAAAATTCTCATACTAGCACTTGGGGCAAACGATGGTCTGCGAGGCATCTCACCGACTTCAACAAAAGAGAACCTTCAAAAAGCAATTACACTAGCAAAGAAGAATAAGATAATCATATATCTGGCAGGTATGAAGATGCCTTATAACTACGGTAAGGATTATCAAAAACGATTTGAGAATATTTTTTCTGAACTTATATCTTTTAATAAAATAAAGTCCATTCCTTTCTTATTAAAAGACGTTGGTGGCCGTAAACACCTCAACTTAGCAGATGGTATACATCCCAATGAAAAAGGTCATTCAATAATTGCAAAAAATGTAGCAAGTATAATAGAGAAAGATTTATGATTATAAAAATTGAAAATATGTCTAAGAGCTACCTTCAAGGTAAGACAACAGTTAACGCTTTAAAGAATATCAATCTAGAAGTAGAAGACTCCCAATCTATGGCGATTGTTGGACCTTCAGGAAGTGGGAAAACTACACTTCTCTCTTTACTTGGAGGACTTGATCTTCCAACTTCGGGATCAATAAAACTAAGAGACAAGTGCATTTCTTCAATGACTGAAGAGGAGGTTGTAGAGTTTAGATCTGAGAATATTGGTATTGTATTTCAACAATTCCATCTCATGCCTCACCTCACCGCTTTAGAAAATGTGTGCCTACCTCTTGAAATAATGGGTGATAAAAATCCAGAGAAGCTAGCTTTAGAGTTCCTTGATCACGTTGGTCTTTCCAAAAGAGCTGATCATTTCCCACATCAAATGAGTGGTGGAGAATGTCAAAGAGTGGCCATCGCGAGAGCAACAGTCACTCGTCCAAAAATTCTTCTTGCCGATGAGCCAAGCGGTAACCTTGATACTGAAACAGGTATTAAGGTAATGGATTTAATTTTTAAGATAGCTGAAGAAAATCAGATGAATCTCATTTTAGTTACCCATGATATTCGCTTAGCAAATAGATGCCAAAAGCAAGTACACCTCACAGGTGGACTACTGAAATGAACTACTTAAAATATATTTTAAGAGAATTAAAGGGAAATAGAAAGTTTACAATCCTCTTTATTCTTAATCTCTCCCTAGGATTAACTGGCTTTATCGCTTTAGACGGATTTAAGGTCTCATTAGATAAAACAATTAGATCAAAATCTAAAGGAATCCTTGGTGCAGATATTGGTCTATCCGCCAGAAGACAAATTTCAAAGATTGAAAAAAAATATTTAGAAGATGAATTTAGCGGTAAATTTGAAAGCTCTCATATGGTTGAGATGTACTCGATGGTTGCAAATCAGTCGAAGAAATCAAGACTAATACAAGTTAAGGCCATTGAATCAAACTACCCTTTCTATGGAAATATAGAATTTGCCAAAGGAGAAATGCTTTCTCAAAAGATCAGGGATAATTTGAGTAAAGATAATATCGCCTGGGTTTATGAGGATGTCCTACACCAATTGAAAGTAAAAATTGGTGATAAAGTAAAAATTGGCGATACTCTATTCACAATAAGAAAATCAATCCTTGCCGACAGTGCCTCCGGTATATCGACAAATATGGCACCAAGAATCTATATTTCTCTTAAAAGACTCAAGTCAACGGGCTTACTTAGACCAGGTAGTGTAGCTTGGCATTCTCATGTTTATAAAATCCCTGAAACACCTCCTAAAAAATTAGAAGAGATTCGTGACAGGATATTTAAAAATATAGATAAACCCGATGTAAGAGTTTATACCCATGAAAATGTCAGTCAGCAAATGGCACGTATGCTTTCAAGACTCAATGATTTTCTAGGGTTAACTTCCTTGGTAGCACTCTTTCTTTCTGCCCTTGGAACCGGTTTTCTATTTAGATCGTTCTTTAGAAGTAAGTCGAAACAAATTGCTGTACTTATTAGTCTTGGATTGCAGAAACGTTCTGCATTTACACTATACTTATCACAGGTTGTTATTCTAGGGCTATTAAGCTCAATGATTGCAATTCTATTGTCACTAATCATTGTACCAGGTCTTGGTGCCGTAACTCAGGAGTTACTACCATTTCCAGTTGATTTTACGATAAGAGCATCCACTATAATCATGGGTCTTTCTATTGGAACAGTTGGAAGTCTTTTAATCTGTCTGCCAATTCTAATGGAGTTAAAGAGAATCCAGCCCTCTGTCTTACTAACAGATAAACAAGCGACTTCAAAAGGTCTAATCGGAAATATTATTTCAAGTATTCCAGCGATGGGCTTCTTTTGGGCGCTTGCAATATGGTTATCAAATTCTTTTCTTATTGGATCACTCTTTACAGGAATTTTTATAATATCGGGTGTTCTACTGGCCCTTACAGCTTGGCTGATATTTTCTCAATTTAATTTTCACAGAAGTGTTAACAAGCTAAGTTTAAAGTGGGCACTAAGAGATCTAGACAGAAATAAAATAACAACTATTGCTTGTTTTATTTCTATAGGACTAGGAACTCTTTTATTAAACCTCATACCACAAATTCAAAAGTCCCTTAGTGAAGAACTATCATCACCCGAAAAATCAAAAGTCCCTTCTCTTTTTATATTTGATATACAAGAGGAGCAAGTGCCTTCATTTAAGTCTATTGTCTCAAAGAAGGATATCAAGATCTCACAGCTCTCACCTAATGTAAGAGCACGTTTAGTAGCTGTTAACGACATCGCCTTTGATAAGGGTGACGGCGCTTCAGCAAGTTCACTCTCAAGAGAAGAAGAAAGAGAGAAACGATTTAGAAACAGAGGCTTTAATCTCTCTTATCGTTCAGAGTTAATTAATTCTGAAAAAGTGATAAAAGGAAGAGGATTCTCTGGACACTTCGTCGACGATGGAAAAAGTATTCCAGAAATAACTCTAGAAACAAGATTTGCTAAACGCTTAGACCTCCATATTGGAGACACTATGACATTTGAGATCGAAAGTGTTCCCATCAAAGGTAAAGTAGTTGGACTAAGAACCATTAGATGGACTTCATTTCAGCCAAACTTCTTCGTTCAGTTTCAACCAGGGGTTTTAGAAATTGCTCCTAAGACATTTGTTGCGACTTTACCAAGTATGGATAAGAAAACGAAACAAGAGATTCAAGATAGTATTGTAGATACTCTTCCAAATATTTCTCTAATAAATGTTTCTAGAATTGTTGAAAGAATTAGTAATATCATGGACCAAATGGCATGGGCACTTAGACTTATGTCAGCACTATGCCTTATAGCAGGGTTCGTTGTTATTTATTCAATAGCAAATCATCAGGCAGCAAGTAGAAAATGGGATATTGGTTTATTAAAATCTCTAGGAGCAAGCTTCCCTACTATACGAGCACAGTTTATTTGGCAATTTGGATTAATCTCATTTTTTGCAACTCTTCTTGGTGCAACAATAAGTTTATTAGTTAGTTTTTTAATATCGAGTCTACTCTTTGAGGGAGTATGGGCATTTGATATAGTAACACCTCTACTTACTCTTATAGGATCTGTTGTGGTTACAGTGTTCATAACTGATATGGCAATTCGTAATTCCTTAAAAGTACGAACTAGAGAGCTTTTTTCGACATAGCTTCATTAAAATTGTACAATGAAGCATGTCTGATTCTTTATCGATTCTACAAAATGTCTTTGGATTTGATGCTTTTAGAGGCAATCAACAAGAGATTATAAATTCCGTTATTGAGGGAGAGAATGCACTCGTTCTAATGCCTACAGGCGGAGGAAAATCTCTTTGCTATCAAATACCAGCACTTTCTAGAATTGGAACAGCTATAGTTATTTCACCCTTGATAGCTCTTATGAAAGATCAGGTGGACGCCCTTGTGGCAAAAGGTGTTGAAGCGGCATTTTTAAACTCTTCAATTAGTCACGAAGAACAGAATGAAATTCAAGAAGACCTCCTGCGTGGCAATATTAAAATACTTTATGTATCACCAGAGAGAATGATGTCAGAGTACTTTATTTCGCTCCTACAAAGAGTTGAAATTTCTTTATTCGCAATTGATGAAGCTCACTGTGTATCTCAATGGGGCCATGACTTTAGACCTGAGTATATGAAACTTAATATGCTCACAAAGACCTTTTCATCTGTTCCAAGAGTAGCTCTTACAGCAACTGCTGGTGCAGCAACAAAAGAAGAAATAATCCGCTGCCTATCACTATATGGCGGCAATACTTATATTAGCTCTTTTGATAGACCAAATATTCATTATACAATCCAAAAGAAAGGCCCAAAGGCTCACAATATTCAAGCTCTCATTAAATATATAAAAGAAGAGCATTCTGAAAATGCAGGAATCGTTTACTGTCTCTCTAGAAAGAGTACAGAAGAGGTTTCAGAGCAGTTGGTTAAGGCCGGAATTAAGGCCATGCCATATCACGCCCGCCTCTCTCAAAAATATAGGGATAAGGTACAAGAGAAGTTTCTTAAAGAAGAAAAAATAGTTATTGTCGCGACAATTGCCTTTGGTATGGGGATTGATAAACCAGATGTTCGATTTGTTGCACATATGGATCTGCCAAAGTGTCTTGAATCTTACTATCAAGAAACTGGTCGTGCCGGAAGAGATGGTCTCCCCTCTCAAGCTTGGATGCTTTATGGAATGAGGGATCTCGTTCTATTAAAGAAAATGGCATTCAAAGGTGTAACTTCAGCAGCGAGAAGAAGAGTAATTGAAGAAAAATTAGACGCAATTCTAGGTTACTGTGAAACAACAGGCTGTCGCCGAGAAGTTCTCCTTAACTACTTTGATGATCCCTATACTGGACCTTGTGAAAATTGTGATACATGTCTAACACCAATTGATAAAATGATTGATGCCACAGAGCTTGCTAAGAATGCTTTAACATGTGTCTATGAAACAAACCAAAGTTATAATGTTCATCATATGGTGGATGTTCTTCTAGGAAACCTCACCGCATTTATGCAAAAAAGTGGACATCACCACACAACAAGTTTTAAGGCCGGTGCTGATTATGACGAGGCACTTTGGCACTCTGTTTATAGACAGCTCATTGCACTTGGCTACCTTAAAATGATTATGGACGGAAAGTCTGAGTTAAAGCTAACAGAAAAGTCGCTAAAGGTTCTTGAAGGCAATGAAGTCGTACTTCTCAGAGCAGACTATAAGAAAACAGTCTCAAAGAATACAGAGCCCAAGAAAAAGGCCGCCAAAAAGAAGACGACAAAGAAGAAGGCGGTTAAAAAGGTTCTTCAATATAAAACATTTGATGGAACCGACAGAACTCTCTTTGAAAACCTTAAGATATTCAGATCAGATCTCGCAAAGAAGAAGAGAACCAAGAGCTATAAGATATTTCATGACCAAACTCTCTGGCAAATGGCCCAGAGACGTCCAAAAGAGCTCCACGAGCTTGAAGATATACACGGAATCGGACCAAAGAAGCTCAAAAAGTTTGGAAATATCTTTCTTAAAGCACTTGAAGAACTTTCAGAGTAATCATCTTCTTTTTGACATGTAAGTCACATCGAGATACTTAGCCTTATGACAAATTTATCAAATGAACTTCTACTTGTTCCTCACACTTCAATGTGGGAGAAAGTATTCCAAAAAGAGAAATCAAGCCTAGAGAAACTACTAAGAAGTAACTCTTTAGAAATACAACATATTGGATCTACGGCCATCACAGAGGCCTGTGCTAGACCAATAATGGACATTCTTTGTGTTGTTCACACTCTTGATGGAATTGAAGTATTTAAAAGTGAATTTGAAGCACAAGGCTTTAGCTGGAGAGGAGATGGCGGAATGCCGAACTCAATCCAGTTCATAAGATATGCTAAAGATGGAACTACAGAACTCTCAAATATTAGAATCTTTGAAAAAATCAATCCTATAATTGATGATTTCACTGACTTTAGAGACTACCTCAATGCAGAAGAGGAAGTAGCAAAAGAATATTCTGCTGTAAAACTTGGGCTTCAAAAGAAATATGAAGAAAACCCAGGTCTATACACAGCGGCAAAGAATCAATTTATCAAAATTGTTCTTAGTAACCTTAAGTAATTAAAATTTTTCTGAGCGAAGCTTCTTCTTTGAAGAGTGCTTCGTCTTGCGATCCAGCCTCTTCTTAATAGAGCCTCTTGATGGCTTTGTTGCTTTTCTAGCCTTTGGTGCATATCTCACAGACATAAGAAGATCATTTAAACGACTTATGCAATCATCAATATTTTGATTTTGGCTTCTATGTTTTTGAGAAGTTATGACAACTTTTCCATCTACAATATATCTCTTATAGCGCTCTACAAATCTTTCCTTCGTACCTTTTGGGCAATGTTCAGACGCTTGCATATCCCAAGTTAGTGTCGCCTTAGTATTAACTTTGTTAACGTTCTGGCCACCGGCACCGGAGCTTCGAGAAAATGTAAATGTGTATTCACTATATGGAATCTTAAACATGACTTATTATACGCTATTTTTCTAATGTTGAGAAATTCATCTCCTGCATCTCAGACAATGAGTGTCCTTGAAGCGTAATAAGTATTTGAGACGCTTGTGCATAAGAGTAATTGCTATTTATAGCATGCTCCATGAAGCGATCAATTGCCGAGTCCCCTTCTGCGTGGACATGATCTTCTAGTTGTTCATAGAAGTTCTCATAAATTGCATACCACTCCGATGCTCCATAAATAGAGTTAAGTGTTTCAAAGAAGAACCCACAAGCGTCTTCACTAAGACCCATTGAGTCTGTAGTCATTTGCTCATAGAGGTTAATCATTTCAGATATACTCCAAGACTCAATGATTTCAGCCAGGAAGGCCATCCCTTTTTCAGGGTTTCTATTAAAGAGATATTCATAGTAAAAGAGGTTCTTTAAAACCTTCTCTTCTGGAGCACGTTTTTCAATACTCAAACCATTAGGAAAGTGATGCCACTGAGTATCTTCTTTATCGTCTATAGTTCGAATACAAAGAGTTACTGTTGGTGTATCAAGATGAACAACTCTATGATTAAATTGGTTACCAGCAAGAATTCTCTCTGTCGCACCTTGATTTAAGAGCTGCGTAGTCACCCTATTTATGTCAGTGCTCATCACATCTTCAGCATAGACCTTCTTGGGCTTAACTTCGAATACTTCATGAAGTGATTGTCCATAAAGAACTTTAAATGCCCCAGCAAAAGAATGGCTATGAATAGATGTATCGATATTCATCCAAAAATAGAGATCAACAACAAACTTTCCATTATTAAATAATGTTACTGGCGGTTGTCCAAAATTATTGTAGACGTTTAATTGTTTAGGAAGAGAACTTCCTTGTATCCATAAAGCAAGTTCAGACTCTAATTCTTCTAGAGAGTGTGGAAACTCAAAGTTACTCAACTCATTAAAGCAGATCTCAGGAAATGAGCTTTTCTCTTTTCCCGCTGTAGCCCAAAGGTCTTCAACTCTTGATGCCAGTTTATGGAATTTAGAAATCATTTTGTCTTATACCTAATTAGTACAGAAGGATTTAAATGGAGATTTCCTCTTCTGTACTCAATAAAACTTTTCTTCATTAAACTTTTTAAAGCGTATGAGAAGTCTTGATCAACTAGTGCAAAGTCTCTATATGGAGGCTGCTTCCAAAGTATTTTTAATTCATCATGAAGTTTTGATTCTCTCATTCTAAATTTTCCGAGATCTCTTATATGGTAGAGAATAAAACATTCATCTCTATCCATATCAATCCCAAGTTCTTCCCCTATAACCATAAGGGCCTCAACACCTGCGATATATCTCTTATCTCGGCCATAAGCATTTTGAAAGTCTAGAAAGCCTTTAAAGAAAGCGTCTAGCTTAAATATGACATTGTCGTGAATTGCGTAAGTACTCTTTGAAGAGTCCTTACAAGTATGAATACTTTTTAAGAGAAGTTTTTCAAAAAGATCTTTCTTTTCAAAACTAATTTTCTCTAAAATATTCGCGAATGTTTCTTCCATATATTCCTGCTCTGTTAATTTTCTTCTTTATGTATAAACCAATATGTTGCACCTACAAAGAAAACACCACCAATGATATTTCCAAGTGTAACTGGCAATAAATTATTCATTAGAAAAGTATTTGTATTGAGATGTGCAAAGCTAGCACTCGTAGTGTTTAAGTCGTTCCAAAAAGTTATTGGTGCGTATTTCTTTATTAGTATTCCAATTGGCACAAAGTACATATTGGCGACACTATGTTCATAGCCAATAGAAACAAATGCAGAGATCGGAAAGATAATTCCAAGAACCTTACCTGAAATTGTTTTAGCAACCATAGTTAGCCAAACAGCAAGACATACAAGAATATTACATAGAATTGCTTTCACAAATACAGTTGTAAAATCCATACTTACTTTTGAACTAGCTATATTAATAATTCTACTTCCTATTATTGAATCTTCTTGAAGGTACTGTTTTGTGAGAAACATCATGACAACGATGAGAAGTGAACCTAGGAAGTTTCCAAGATAAACTATCGACCAATTTCTTAAAAGGTCTTTAAAACTAATTCTCTTATTTAATAAGGCAACAACCATAAGGTTATTACCAGTGAATAATTCTGCTCCGGCCAGAACAACGAGAACGAGTCCTAGAGAAAAGACAAGTCCACCCATTAATTTAACTGCCCCAGGGTTTCCACCGTAGGAAGTTACAGTCGTAAAAAATATTGCACCAAAGGCAATATAGATTCCGGCCATATAACCAAGCGCTAATAATTTAGCGAATGTGTATTTAGCCTTCTTCTCTCCAGCTGTATTGGCGAGGGCAATAAGTTCATCAGTAGTTCTCATTCTGGACTTATAGCATCAAACTTATGTAATTACGATAGGATAAGGGAATATTTACCGACAAAATGTCTTAGGATATCAACTAGTTAGCAAGAAAAGCGCGAGCGGCAGCACATTGCTGTTTATTAAATACTGTACCGATAGACGGAAGTAGCACGGGTTGACCAGGATACATTGGATCAAGGCCTGGACTATGAGAAAATGGATCAGCAGGTTTTCTTCTATAGACGGAGAGAATATTAGACTCTCCACATTTAGAATTTCCACACATATGCGCTGGATTGTCCTGAAGTATGACATGGGCCATTTCGTGAACAAGAAGCCTTCTCTTGTTTCCACAACCCATTGCTTTTTTTGAAATGAGGATATTTCCAGCAAGTGCATTTTTCAATTTCTTAGATTTAAGTTTTTCAAATTGAACTTCAGGAAAGGCAAAGCCACAGTGCCCTCTGACCTCACCAACGTAGTGTATATCTATGGATTTCTTCGTCTTCTTTACATTTATGAGATCATTCTTACTTAGGTAATTATAAAGGTCACTTTGAAAGTAAATTAAGCTTTCTCTTCCAAAACTAGTCTTATACTTAGTATGGACAGGGTCACTCTTGAAGTACGTCTTTAGGTCCTTTGTTTGACCGATTAGATTCAAATTATATTCGAGATCAATATCACAATGAGATTTAAGTGATCTTTGTAGGAGATCTAGGCCTTTTTCTGCTTCAGCTTTAGAAGTATAGATATCCGAAACAGAATATACATTGATATCAACACTGGCCTGGGCCTTCGCCATAACAAGCACTAGTACAATAGCGAGAATATAGAGTTTTATAGCTTCAAACATATTGAACACATTTACCAAGGGACAGATTTTTGTCAATCATCATGTCTACTCCCTATAACTATTACTCTAATGTGGCCTTGGTATCTTTAAGAACATTGAGAATAATACTCTTCACTTTACTTGTGGCAACTCCAAAGAGATTTCTCTTTGACCACCATTTTTTATTTGATTTTGCGATAAAGTAACTTACGACAACAGTCTTATTACCATATGGAATGAATTTACAAATAATAGTTAAGCTATCAAAGGCCTGATTAAAGTCTGTTAGCCTTATGTGTACCTGATATTGGGCCTGATCAAGGTTTTGATCAAATTGGTCCACTGCCAGATAGTAATCCATGAAGACATCATTTTCGAGATCATTAATGTCATGTTGCCTCACCTCAAGGTCAGACTTCACATTGTAAATCATTACAGGGATTGTAGAAGACCATATATTCTCATCTTCCTGGTGTCTTACAAGTTTAGAGGCTCCCATCAACTTTTTAATAGTACTTGTATCAGAGAAAATCGATGTATCTACTTTTGATATATTCTTCTTTATTGTAAAAGATGATTTAGAGAATAGAATCTTCGCATTCTTTTCAAGCGATAGCCCTTCAACATCAAATGCTGCTACAGACGTATCAAGAAACTTATCATCCTTATATTCTTTGAACGAGTAATGGATGTGCTTTGAGTTTAAAATACTCTTACTTATTAAAAAACCTGGTTCTTTATGAGAGATTGTTCCTGCGTTGACATACACATTGCTCAATAACAGAAAGAGAGCGATAGTCTTATTTAATGAAATTAATGAGTTCATGAAATAAGGTATATGATAGTACTTTGAAAGGTGTAAATGACCATGATCCATTTAGTAATTCTTACACGCAAGGAAAACTATTTAACAAGATCCTCATAGAGTTCTAGAGCTTCTGCATGAGACTTATCTTGATTAAGTCTTCTCTTGTAGTGATTAATTATATTTGCAAAGTACTTTCTATTTTTCTGACTATGTTCATCATAGAGACCTCTACCAATTGAATCTACTTGCTTCCCATTTCCTTGCTGGACGAGAAGTAGCTCGTAGCCCCACTTACCTTCAAATACAAGTTCCTCATTTAAAACTTTAAAGTCATGGGAAATAAGAAATTTTCTAAAGTCATACATATGATATTGAGCAGAGATTAGAAATTGATGATTACGACAATCATTATTTGCAATGATACCGGCCATAATTGTTTGTGCTACATCACCACCTATCCCACATAGACAAATAAGAGATTGATCTTCTAATTGTATTTTTTCGGCAGAAAGAGTGAGGAGCTCGTACCTCTTGGGAGAGAGATCTTTAATTTTTTGAATTTTTCTAGAGAGGTCATCCATAATGGAAGACACTTGATCGACAAAGACGACTTTACTAGCCTTATGACTTTCTAATAATGCGAGGCCTAGTTTTCCATGATCACAGCACAAATCCCAAATATTGTGATTTGCACCTTCAATCATATTAAAAATACTACTTAGACGTATTCCTAGCTTTGTCTTCATTATTTTAATTTCTGAGTCATAATCTTATTAAATGAGTTAGCAAAGCTTGCCTTATCTTTTACGCCAAATGGTGCCGGACCACCTGTCTCAATTCCACTATCTCTAAGTCCTTGCATAAAGTCTCTCATTGAAAGTCTCTCACTGACATTTTCTTCAGTATACAACTCACCTCTTGGGTTTATTGCTGTAGCTTCTTTTTCAA
This sequence comes from Bacteriovorax sp. MedPE-SWde, assembly GCA_001874305.1. Classification (GTDB taxonomy): domain Bacteria; phylum Bdellovibrionota; class Bacteriovoracia; order Bacteriovoracales; family Bacteriovoracaceae; genus Halobacteriovorax_A. The sequence continues at coordinate 650,651 of MPCU01000002.1, forward strand.
CAATTAATGCCGCTAGTGGAATGTCTGCGGTAATCACAAGATCTTCTTTAGAAACATTGTCTACGATATACATGTCGGCCACATCGGCGCCCTTATCAACTTGAATAGATGTGATAAGTGAATCAGGAGGAGTCGCCATATAGCTATTGGCCACAAGAACAACAGGAACCTGTAGTTTAAATGATGCCTTAAATACAACTTCTTTTACAACTTTAGGGCAAGCATCTGCATCAATCCAAATTTTCAAACTAACTCCTATGCATGACCTACGCGAAATCTTCTATTCTTTATTCTACCATTTCTAAGTTTTGAAATGGCCTGTTCAATCTTATCTTCTTTAATAGCAACGTAGCTTAGGACATTCATGATATTAATATCTCCAACATCTGCTGATTCTAGCTTTGCCTCATTAACAAGTGCACCAAGAATATCTCCAGGTCTAAGCTTGTCTTTTTTTCCACCACTAATATACATAGTCTTCATCTCTGGAATAAGGTCATACTGAGAATCAACTTCGATAGCAGAGATATCTTCAATCTTTATATTCTTATTTGAGTAGTCTTCTATTGCATCGAGTTTTCCATGCTCTTGCTCCACATATAAACTAAATGCTAGGCCAGTTTCACCTGCACGACCTGTTCTACCAACTCTATGAACATAGACTTCAGGATCAGAAGGTAAATCATAATTAATTACCGCCGCTAGACCTTGAATATCTAAACCTCTTGCAGCGACATCAGTTGCCACGAGTGCAGAGAGACTTCTATTTGCAAACATTGTCATAACAACAGTTCTTTCATTTTGCATTAGATCACCATGGATACTACCTGCATAAATTCCATTCTTATTTAGAAAGGCAGCAACTTGATCTGTGATAATTTTAGTTTTACAGAAAATGATAAATCTATCAGGTCTATACTTATCGAGTATTTTTAATACGGCATCATTCTTATCTTTGTGACTTTGAAGTTCAAAGAACATCTGACTAATTGTATTTTCCTCGTGGTCTGTATCCACTTTGACATGTTCTGCATCTTTTTGAACTTTCTCTCCAAGCTTTTGAATATCTTCAGGATATGTTGCAGAAAAAAGAAGAGTCTGTCTTACCTTAGGTAGATAAGTTGCAATGTGCATAATATCATCATGAAATCCCATATCCAGCATTCTATCAGCTTCGTCTAATACGAAAGTATTAACAAGAGAGAGGTTCAGTGTTTTCTTCTTTAAAAGCCTAAGTACTCTCCCAGGAGTACCAACTATTATATGTGCACCATGAGAAAGAGACTTTTCTTGGTGGTACTCAGACGTCCCACCACAGATTGTCATGACTTTAACATTCTTTAGCATTCTCGCTAGCTTTCTTGTCTCAGTAGCAACCTGATCAGCAAGCTCACGAGTCGGGCAAAGAACAAGAGAGTGAATATTTTGAGAACCAGTATCAAGAGAATTTAATATCCCAAGAGCGAAAGCAGCAGTCTTTCCACTTCCTGTTTTTGCTCTTCCAATAACATCCCTGCCATCCAACACAAATGGTAATCCCTGTGCCTGAATAGGAGTCATCGTTTCATATTTAAGCTCTTTGAGATTAGTAAGGAGCTCACTCTTTAGTTCTAAATTTTCGAATTTTGTTTCCATAGGACAGGTATAGCAGCTATTGAGATGGAATTATAGTTATTTATCCCTTCATACAGGGGTGTCTAAAGAATTGACACACCTATAAATACTTCCAATCGGGCCCTTTGTAAGTGATATAGCTGATAAGATGAATCACTATTATATATGGAGTTATCTATGAAATTACGTTTAGCATTTGTAATGTGTCTCATCCTTTCGTCTAAAGTATTTGCTGGTGCAAATATTTGGGCATCAATACCGTTTATTAAAGGAGCTGACCTTTGCCAATATAAACAAGCATTCTCTCAAACGAGAAATGAGTATATGCAAGAGATGGTTTCAATGGCCTCTGAGCTAATGCAATCAGGAGCAAAAGGAAGTGAGGCCATGCAAATGATGACTACTTTTGATGCACTCTATGACAAGAACCTCGCCCTCGCTAAGAGTGGAAAGTATCTAGACGTAACCCTAGAAAATACTCTAAAAGGTTACCTCGACCAATACTATAGAGATATTCCTGTAACAGATAGAAAGATAAATTTTAAACATATCAATAATATTGGAACTATTGTTACTGCGGCTTCTGCAGGTCAAAGGGCCGGATATCTTCCATCTGATGCTTACGATATCCTCGATTTTGTAGCTTATGGTTCTTATGCGTACGCTCCTAATTGTAGAGGAAATATTGATGTAACTCTAACTCTTGTTGGGCCAAGAGGTTCGACTAGTACATATAAAGCTTTAGGAAAGCCAGACAGAGTAATGTCAAAGATAGCTTCAAAGATTTTTGAAGATTTTCAAAGAACAAAGTTTCCAAGTAAGCTAGATCTTGGTCATAAAACAATAACTCTACTTGGAGCAACTAATAGGTCCGTTGCTAAAGTGACTTCTATAAGACAAGCAAAGAGAGCATGTAAAAGTCTTGGAGGACGTCTTCCAAGAGCTCAAGAGCTAGAAGATATCTCAGCCTATGGTGACTGGAATGGTGGTGTATCTATAGGAAGATCAATTTGGGCAATTGATGGATATGGCTCAGGGGATATGGTTTATCACCCACTTCTTATGAACCCTTCTCCAGTAAGAAGGACAACTGAAATAAATGCCAAAGTATATAACTACTACTGTGTTAAATAAGAAAGAATAAATAATATATAAGGCCCGCTAAGACGGGCCTTTTTTTTTGAAACTACAACGATGCTGAAGTTGTATTTAAATTATGTGAACTTGAAAATGAACTCGCGAATACTTTTAAAATATCTCTTTTGGTAATAATCCCAACGAGCTTTCCGTTTTTAACAATTGGAAGTCTTGAAACATTATTAGTTACCATCGCCTGATTAGCATCTGTAAGCGACGAATCAGGTGACATTGTTATGACTTTTCTAGTCATGACCTTTTCAACAGATAAGCTCTTAGCTCTATCGAATACCTCTAATACATCTGCATTATAGTGTGTTTCACCAAGTAGCTTTGTTAGTGAAACCATTGCATGGGGCACGTTAACCCTTCTGCCTATGAAGTCAGATTCAGTTAAAATTCCTATTAAGTTATTATCATTATCAATAATTGGGACACCACCAACATTGTGCTCTAAGAGCAATGCTGCGACTTCTTCAACTGTACATAATGGCCCTGCGGTTACAGGTTTTCTTGTCATTACGTCACTAATCTTCATCTCTAACTCCTGTCATAAAATTGAACAAGTTATCTGCTCAACACTTGATAAACACGGTAGCTTAGAGAATTTTTATTATTGTCAGAAGGGGGACAATGAATTGTAAAGTCTGTGTCAAATCGAGACAGACTTTACATTAGAACTATTTACTCTTCGTCTTTTGGAACATCTGGCCAGTACTCACCAGAAATAATTTGTTGGATTTCAGGGTTTTCGGCCATACTTTTAAATATATTCAGAAAGCCAAGAACGTATTCTTCTTCACTAACCTTCTCGTCTAAGAAGAAGTCAAAAAGAGATTCTAAGTTTTGGCTCTCACCAATTGTTTTAAGATAAGGCTTTAAGTTAAAGTAATCATTTTCATTTTTTGCAAACGACACATCGCAAAAATATAATGGGTCAGAAAGTGCGATATTTACTAAAGTATCAGAACCATCTTTTCTAAATGAATAGATATATGTAGTTTCTTTTTCTTCAAGAACAATAGTCTCTTTCTTGTCGCACTGAGTAAGTTTAAGTCCTGCTAGACCCATGATTGAGTTAGAAATAAAGTCATTTACTAGTTCATTAGGGTGTTTCTCAATACTCATTGTCTTTCTCCAAAAGAAAATTAAACATTTTAAATTAATTAAAGGGACATTATAGCAAAATTACACGAAAAAAGTACTTCTTCTATCACATTTTCATTATTATAATGATCAAAAAAAAATCAGAGGTGTATATGGGTAGAAAATGGGCAAACATTGTTAAGAAAAAAGGCGCTGCCGACAAACTTAAGAGTCAGGTTTACACAAAAATTCTTTTTGAAGTAACGAAGGCCGTTAAGCAAGGTGGAGATGACCCAAGTACAAACTTCCTTTTAAAAGTCGCTTTAGAAAAGTGTAAGAAGAATAACGTTCCAAAAGATAATATTGATAGAGCAATCAAGAAAGGTCTTGGTGGAGCTGATGATGGTTATGAAGAAATCAACTACGAGGGTTACGGTCCAAATGGTGTAGCACTCTTCATCGAAGCATCTACAAATAATGTAACCAGAACAGTTGCCAATGTTCGTGTTGTCTTTAAAAAGAATGGTGGCGGGCTTGGAACAACGGGTTCTCTTCAATTCGTATTTAATAGAAAGGCCGTATTTGAATTTCCTCAGGGGGAATTAGACGAAGACGATTTCACTATGGATATGATCGATGTAGGAGCGGAAGATATCGTTCTAGAAGATGGATTCTTTACTGTAACAGGGCCAATGGAAATCTTTGGAGATGTATCTAAGAAACTTGAAGAGTTAAATATTGTTCCTGACGAATCAGGACTAGAGCAAGTTCCTCTAACATTTAAAGAAGTTGATGATGAGACTTATTTAACAATCATGAAAATGATTGATCTATTAGAGGCCGATGAAGATATCATCAAGGTCTATCACAATATAGAATTTGATGAGAGATTTGCTGAACTCTAAATGATCTTTAAGAATATAAGCTCCTATTAAGGAGCTTTTTTTTTGGCGTAACTATGTATGAAATAGAAATATTAGAAAATAAGAACTCTTGGATAGTCGTCAATAAGCCACCAGGTCTTAGTGTTCACAATGCTGAAGATGCAACGAACTTAATACAAGAACTCGACAAACTTAACTACAAAGGTTTTTCCCCAGTAAACAGACTCGATAAAGAAACATCGGGAATTATGGTATTGAGTAAGGACAAAGCAAGTTCAGCAGGCCTACAAGAAGCTCTCTCAACTTCAAATAAGTCCAAGATATACTATGTCATAGTAAAGGGTAGCTTCAATAAAAAGAGAAAAGGAGTTTATAACTCACCTCTCACAAATAAATCAGAAGGCAGAAAGAACCCGGCAGGAATAAAGGCACAAAGAGTAGAGTGTTTAACAAAATACTCTGTAATTGCTCAAACCAAATACCTTACTTTGCTTGAGTGTGAAATTGAAACTGGACGTCAGCACCAAATAAGAAAACACTGTATCTTAGATAAGCACCAAGTCATTGGGGATAAGAGATATGGAGACAAAAAAATTAATACTCTTATAGAGCGAAAATATGCATTTAATAATATGACACTTCACTCTTCTTCATTAACATTTGATTTTGAAGGTGAATCTTATAACTACAACACAACAATACCGACTTCATGGAGTCCACTTATGTCTACAATGCTAGAGACAATGATTAATACTATTGAAACAGATATCAATAATCTTGAAGAATTTAAAAAAGAGAACCCTACCTCAAAAGAAGTACGTAAAGAAACCTCTCTTCTTCTAAATAGAATAGAGAGCGCTAAGAAGCTAATCTCAGAAAATGACGATTTGAAAGCTAAGTTAAATAATTTAGAGCAAAAGGTTTCGGCCCTTCGCTCTTAATTAGCTACTACAGTAATTTCACTTCCATTAAGAGAGCTCTTCACGTCAATTCGAGAAGTCATTCTCTCTTTAAGCTCACTGACATGGGAAATAATTCCAACAACTCTCCCACTTGATTGAAGATCAATCAGCGTATTAACTGCGAGATCCAGTGATTCTTGATCTAGTGAACCAAATCCTTCATCTATAAAGAGTGTATCCAGCTTTATACCACCAGCATAGGCCTGAACCACATCAGATAAACCAAGAGCTAAGGAGAGCGCCGACATAAAAGACTCACCACCAGAAAGCGTTGCTACAGACCTGGTTTTTCCAGTGTAGCTATCCTCAACTTCAAGCTCTAAACCAGATGCTTTATTGCCCTTTGCTCTGTCTTCTTTTCTAAGAAGATTATATCTTCCCTTACTCATTTTCTGTAATCTTAAAGATGCTTCAACAAGTACATCATCTAAGAGAACACTTAAGACAAATCTCTGAAGACTTATTTTATTTCCAGTTTGACCGTTAGCAACTTCACTTAATGTTCCAAGAACACGATACTCTTTTTCTAGCTCTTCATTATCAGCATGTGCTTTTCTTAATTTAGATTTAACATCATTGAGTTGTTGAGATCTGTTATCGAGTTCTTGCCAAGCGGAGTTAATTTCTTCGACTTTTTCTTTTTCAGAGTTTTGCTTTTCATTTAACAAAGTCATTTCGGGGCGTGACTTATCTTTCACTTGATCTTCTAACTTCTTAATCGTCGCCTCTAAACCACTTCTATTCTTCTTATAGGCTTCAATTTCTGCTTTAAGTGACTCTACTTCTCTATCTTCAATGAATGATGATAAGTATTCTTCTTCATTTCTAAATGAATGTTCACTAAGGGATTTATCCCAAGCTTTACGAACTTCTGTCACCTCAGCATTACTCTTTTCTAACTGCTTTTTCATCTCTTCTAAGCGTGAAGACTTCTCTGTGACACTTTGACTAACTTCTCTATATCTATGTTGCGAATCTTCTACCAATTTTGAGATTCTCTGTATTTCTTTGGTATGCTTTGAGATCTCTTGATTTAATACTTCTGTATCTCTAAATTGCTCAGGAAGATTATCTCGAATCGCTCCTTCCTCTTGATTTGCTAAAGAGAAAGTCTCCTTTGCCTTTTGTTCTTTAGAGCGCTTCTCCTCTAGAGACTTTTCACTACTTAATAAGACCTGCCTTAAGCTTTCGAGTTTATTTGTAGAGCTTTCTTCATGTTTTTGTTGAGAGAGAAGGTCTTTAATTTCTAAATCTAACTTCCCCCACAGAGAACGTAATTCATCTGTTGAGATATCGCTCTTCTCTCCTAATTCTTTTTGAAGATCAACAAGACTAGCTTCGAGTCCTGACAGTTTGGATTTAAGTTCGGCAAGTTTTAGTTTTAAGTTATTTTCAACAGATTTAATCTTATTAAGTACAGATTTCTCACTCTCTATATCCTCTTTAGTAACAAGCTTCGTTTCTGCTGGAAGCGTAGCAGGTTTAGGATGTTGGGTACTTCCACAGACGGGACATTCTTCATCTTTACTTAATTCTTTAGCTAAAATAGCGGCCTGAGCAGAATGCCAAAGATATTCAAATTCTTTGAGCTTCTCTTCTTGATTGGAGCTATCTTTAAGTGATTTTTCGTAACTAGCTTGTAGATTACTTTGCTCATTATTTAAGCTCAGTATTTCTTTTTCTAAGTCATCTATCCTCTTTCTCTGTTTACCTAATATAGTTAAGTCATTTAACTGTGATTGCTTTTGAGGAAGTAATATTAAATTCTTTCTATGATTTTCAAGTTCTATTTCAGAGCTCTCGATACTCGTTTTGGTGTTTTTAAATGATTCTTGAGCTTCTAAAAAAGACTTAAGAGATTCATTATACTTATTTTCTAATAGAGACTTTTCTTCCTGTGATTTTTTAAGTTTATCTACAAGAGGTAGAAGTTTTCCAAGCTCATTTGTTTTTTCTTTAAGGCCATCTAATTTATTCGACTCAACCTTAGCTTCTTCTTGAAGCTTCTCTATTTTAACAAGCTCTACTGTTGCCTCTTCTAGGTCACACTCAGAAGATGTAATATTTATTTTTTGTTGTTCTAAAGAGTGTAGTCGCTTATCAAGATCATTTTTTATATGAGAGATCTCTTTTGCTTTAAGCGCGGTTTCTAACATCGTCTTCTTATTATTTATCGTCGGTATTAACTCGTCGAGTTCAAAGAGTTGCACTTTGTCTTTATCTAGTTGGTCGAATAAATTTGAAATTGTTTGAGCAGCTGCTATCTCTCTTTCAACTTTAATAAGTCCTTCATGCGCCTTTGTTTTTTTATCTACTTCTAATTCAAGCTTAGGTTTTAACTTCCCTAACTCAGTATCAATTTCAGACTCAGTATTAAGGTCTGCTCCTTGTAGAATACCTTTGATTTGATTCTCTAGATTAGTAACGGCTTTTTTAATACCTGATGCCTGATCTTTTAAAGCGAACTCCATTCTCTTATATATTTGTGTTTGAAATAGCTTACTAAAGATATCTTCCCTTTGATGAGAATCTGCCATTAGAAACTCACGAAACTTTCCTTGAGGAAGGACCATAACTTGGCGAAACTGTTCGACATTAAGTCCTGTTAACTCTTCAATTATCTTAGTTGCCTCAGAAGCACTCTTAGGAACAAGGAGCTCTTCTCCATCATCAAGAAGTCTCCATAGTTTTGCCTCAGTTTGATGTTTAGTTGTCCCCTCTCCTCTTGCTTTAGGCTTAAACTGTGTTGGAGCTCTGGCCACTTTATAATTTTCGTCACCAAGACTAAATTCAAGAGATATTTCAGTTAAAAGCTCTGGGCTTGCATGATCACAACGCATTTGGGTTGCATCACGATCCTTCCCAGTTGTCTGACCATAGAGAGCAAAGCATATTGCATCTAGGATTGAGCTTTTTCCCGCACCGGTTTGTCCATTAATTAAAAATAGAGGATGTGAGCCTAATTTTTTAAAGTCTACTTCTTCGCTTCCAGCAAAAGGGCCAAATGCTTGTATCGTTAGTTTTTGAGGTCTCATTATTTTGCCTCCACTTTATTTAAACTCTTAAGAATTCCTTCTAAAGCGCTACTTTGTTCATCAGTAATTTTTTGACCTGAGACCTGTTCATAGAAGTCATGAAACATATCGATAGGTTTACGTTTAAGCATTTCTCTATTCATGTCACGTTTTTCACCGGTCTTCATAATTCCAGTTTTCTCTAAATGTAGGACATTGGGGTAGACTTCTCTAAGTTTCCCCATAGCATCTAAGATCGCGTGGGTATCGGTGAGTCTCACCATTATATAGTCTTCATTATTAGGATCAGTCTTACCTTCCTCTAAGATCTTATCCATCTCATCTTCAATAATTCTCAAATTTCTTAGTGACTTCAATGGTAGTTGCTTCATAGAGACTTCCCCTACTTCAGGTATATCTACTAGTGTCACTGCCTTTTTCTGGTGTTGCTCTGAAAAGCTATACTTCATAATTGAGCCTGAATATCGGATTGTCTCTTTACCCCTAAACTGTGGTCCATGAAGATGTCCAAGAGCAACATAATCAAAGTCCATTAATGGCTCATAAGAAACATTGTCAGCACCACCAATAGAGAGAGGTCTTTCAGAATCTGACTCTATGGCACCACCAATAAAGCAATGGCTTAAGAGTACATTTCGTTTTTTTTCATCTCTACTTTCTTTAATTTTATCTACCAGGAAAGTATGAGCAGCATTATAACCAGAGATTTTCTCATCAAAGGTGTTTCTAACTTCTTCTGGATCATTATAAGGAATTCCATAGAAGTTAACTTCAACACCTGACTTGCCAGTAACTCTTATAGGTGTATCAACCTTAGTGATGTCACCTAAAATATGGAGTCCAACTTCTTTAAGTTGTCTCGCTGCAAAACTTAATCTCTGTGCGCTATCATGATTTCCAGAAATTATAATAATTGGAATATTAAACTGTGTTGAAACTCTATGGAAAACATCATCTAAAACTTCTACTGCACTAGCGGGAGGAACTGATCGATCATAAATATCTCCAGATATAATCAGAGCGTCGACTTCCTCACTACCTAGATAGTCAATGATCTGTTCTAAAACATATTTCTGATCTTCTAGTAGTGATACGTTGTGAAACTGACGTCCAATATGCCAGTCAGATGTGTGTATGAACTTCATGCTATTCCTTCTCAAATTTGTTTCAAAATTATAGAGGATTCATAGCGAAAATTCTATCGCCAAAAGAGGGCAAGACCGCAGTGGCCTTGCCCCATTGTGTTAGTAGATTTTCTTACGTGCATTACAAGATACCTTCTTCCACTCTTTCTTAGCAGCTAGATATGCAGCACTACTTGTCTTTCTCTCAAAGTATGCTGCCTCCCGTAATAACTTTAAGTAGTTCTCATACCTTGACCAATCTAACTCACCTGATTCTAGTGCCTTATTTAACTCACACCCAGGCTCATTAGTATGACCACAATTAGAGAAGCGACAATTCATCGTTAAATTCTTAATGTCATCATATGATTCATTAATATCCTCAACTGATGCACATAGCATCATTCCTCTCATTCCAGGAGTATCAATAATGACTCCACCTTCAAAGGTATGAAGAGAGCGAGAGACAGTAGTATGAAATCCTTTTCCATCTTCTCTTATCTCTTGAACCTTTTGGATATCTTCACCCAAGAGATAATTCGTTAGAGTCGACTTACCTACCCCTGAAGAGCCTAGTAGTGTGTATGTGCCATTCCCACATAATAGTTTTTCAATACTTTCTAAATTGAGCTTCTTCTCAATACTAATAGGTAGAATCTCTTCAACATTTAGATTACTAATTAACTTTTCAACGAAATTCTCTATCGCTTCTTCCCCCTCATAGAGGTCCAATTTTGTGAGAACAAGAACAGCTCTTACCTCTGAAGACTTTAATAGAGAAATATATCTCTCTATTCTCTTTAGATTAAAGTTCTGGTTTAGAGATGCGCAAATAATTCCGTAATCTACATTACTCACAAGAGTACTAATACTATTATGAGACATTCTCGAAATTTCATTCTTTCGAATGAGTATTTCTTTTATCGAGGAAAATCTCGCCATTGGATTTTCATCAACAATCACCCAGTCTCCTACAACGGGTAATTTTTTTGACTCTGTATATTTCTTTAAAACTGATCCAACCAGCTTTAGTGAAATCTCTTCGCCTATTTCATTTATTCCTAAGTACACATCTTTATGGACATGACTTATTCTTACAAGACTCCCTTGAGTCTCTGTGTTTTCAACCTGTTCTTTGATAAAAGGACACAGGCCCGCCCTTTCTAAAAAATTAGAATTCATTTTGATTAACCACCTTGGATAAAAAATAATAAAAAATTAAAACCAAATCCGATGGCAAAGGGTCATGAGTAAATTTGAATCAAAGAAATTGTTTTTAAAGAATTACTTTTGAAGCAAGAAGTACAGTACCGGCCATCTCTATTTTTAAAACTGCCATAAATCCTCCTCGTTATATTGATTAATATGAAATGAGTATATCACAAATTAAACAGGCTGAGTCAAGGGACTTTTTATTGACCTAATGACTCAATCCAATTTTTTATTAAAGTTTTGTCTTCTTTAGTTACGACTTCGTTATTACCTGGAGGCATTGCCATTGAAGAGCTTTCCCCAGTTAATCTTAAAAAGAACTCACTAAGCTCTGGTTTTCCGGCCTTAACTAGTCCACTCTCCACTAACTCTTTTGCTACTTTATCTGAGTCACCAGAAAAGTTACCATGACACTGAATACAGTGTTTATTTATAATATTTTTTTGTATTTCTTTAAAGTCTTCTAATTTTAAATCAACTTGAGATACATCTACTGTATCTACGACAACATCTGAAGCTTTAGCACCTTTGGCGATTACCATGATTGTTTTATTCTTATCATCAACAAAGTAAACTTCACCTTGAGAACCAATTGTTAGTCCAACTGGTGCTCCCTTTGGTCTAACGCCTGATACTGCCGTCCAGCCATATACTATTTCCTCGAAGAGATCGTTACTACTTTTATTATCATCGATATCCATAGCAATTATGCGCTGACCGTTCTTTCGATATCCGTGAAGAGATACTAATACCTTTCCATTAAGTTCTTCAAACATTTCGCCTTTGTACAACAATGCGTCTAAGGGAGCAGAGTGTGCAGGTAAAAGTCCTATTGGATTTGTATAATCACCGCAGTTTATTTTTGGAACTCTTCTATTAAAGAAGGTTCTCTTAAATTTCTTATTAAGCTTTCCGCGCTCGTAACAAAAAGGCCAACCGTAATGTGCTCCAGGAGTAATTAAATTAACTTCCTCCATAGGTCCGTCTTCTTCTTTAAAGTCCATACCATTATTAAACTGAATGATATTTCCATTTTCAAGCTCTACAATTCCCATAGAGTTTCTAAGCCCATAGGCCAAGTTACCCATTAAGGTAAACTCTCCAGATTCGCTTACAGAGTATTCTCTTAAAACGGCCTCGTTATCAGCTTGCTTACAAGGATAAATTGCTTTTCCATTATCTTTCAGGCACTGATCACTCGGTGCTCCAATATTTAAAATTAATCGATTGTCTTTTGTAAAAATAAATTCAGAAATTGGATGCTTTCCTTCTGAAGGGATTTCATCAATAACGACTTCATATGTTTCTTTTGGATTCTTATAATTAAATCTAAAGATCTGATTAGTCTCTCCAACATAAATAAGACCGTCCGGTCCAATTCTTAATCCATGAGGAAGATTGAGACCTGTAAATAACTTTGTAAGCTTAGGTTCTCCATCACCTGTTTCCAGTTTCCATACGATTCCATTGCCCTTATTCCAATTAACCATGTCTGTGATGATAAAATTATCTTTAGAGACCTCAATGATCTTTCGTGGCTTTTTTAGACCTGCATCCTTATCAACAACCATACCGACACAAGTACCACTAGGAGTTGAAACAGGGACTTTCTTATGTCCATAACAAGTTTCATCACTCTTTAAAAGGTAGTCACTGGCAAAGCTAAAGTTAGAAATAACAAGTAGAGGTATAAGTAGTTTTATCATTCTTTTAATATAGTGAATTTCATTGAAAACCTCCGCTCATTTGAAGAATTTTCAACTTTTTTCAAAAAATGATCAATTTTTCTTATATGAAACACGATAAACACCTGAAAACACATTAGAAAATATTACACGGAAAACTTTTATTGTTTTACCTATGAGTAAAGTTGCTATATAAACTAATTGTTCGTTTAGGATTATTTAAACGACTAATTAAATAAGGAAGAATTATGAGTGAAGGTAAAGTAAAGTTTTTTAACGAAACTAAGGGTTTCGGATTTATTACTCCAAATGACGGTGGATCAGATCTATTCGTACATATTTCTGCTGTAGAAAATGGTCAAATCCTAAGTGATGATGATCAAGTAGAATTTGAAATCGGTGAAGGTCAAAAAGGACCATGTGCTATTCAAGTTAGAAAATTATAGTATTAAATATATATAATTTTTAAAGGAAAGGAGCTTTTTTAAGCTCCTTTTTTTTATATAAATT
>MPCU01000003.1 GCA_001874305.1 Bacteriovorax sp. MedPE-SWde
TTTCTCAAAGATTAATAAAAATCAATATAATATAAAAATATTCATCTCTATGGTTTTGTTTGTAATAAGCTTATTAATTTCTATTAAAATGAAAATTGATTATTCAAACTACTTTTACCCTCTCTTTATTTATCAAATACTAATTCTTGGTGTTGTCATACAAAAAGAATCTGACAGACCCAAACTTAAGTTCTTTCAGGTATTACTTGTAGTAGGTATTCTTATCAATTTTACAAGGATATATGTTAACTATTTAGATAAAGGACCGGTGACTAGACATAACTTAGAAATTACTCAAAAGATTGTAGATGAAGCGTTAAACTCCAATAGAACAAGTTTTTATACCTTTGGTGAAAGTGATGTTGGTCGTTATGAGTATATGTCTAATGGTAAAGTAACTCCCATTCATCTCGTAAAGCTTGTAGCATCAGGCGAAATGAAAACATTAGTTGATGGCCTGGATAAATTAAAAAAAGGAAGTATCGTTATACCATTTAAAGATGAGTGGGCAGGATGGCACTGGAATTGGGGACCATTTGAAATAGAAAGAATAAAGACTATATCGAAACATCTTGGAATAGAAATATTTAATGAGAAGATATTTTATAAGAATGGTGAGCAGGCAGTATGGTTTTTTAGTTTTAAAAAGATCTGAGAATATTATCTGTTAAAATATCATGACCAGCTTTTGTCATGTGTCCAAAATCTCCAGCGAAACTATCTGAGAAGATAGCTTCAAATCCTTTTGACGAGACGGCTTTCTTAAAGCTTTGCTCATTATCAATATATTTAAGAGATTTAGAATCTCCATAAATCTCTGATATATAACTAATCTGTCTCATTGGATATTGCATGATAAAGACTTTAGCATTGCTTTGTAGAGATTTTCTAATAATGTACTTAGTATTAGTAATTGTATAATTCTTAAGAGACTCTCTTTCTGATTCTTTAATAAGTCTTGCTAGTTTATCTTGTTTATTTCTATGATTGATTTGTTTAAGAACCATTAAAGAATGATTATTTCGTAAACCTTTTGTTTTGGAATTGAGAATAAGGTGTTCGGCAATTTTATGCTTACCAAGTTTTGTAAGAAGATTGAGGTAGCTAGAGAATTGATCACCTTGAGTTGCTAGGAAATCAGAGTTTTTAAAGTAATGTAGCGCTTTGTCTGTATCGTTCTTAGCAAGGAAATAGATATTTCCTAATGTCGGATACCATTTATTATCAAAAGATTCAAAATATGAAACTTCCTCTGTTATTCTCTTTTCATTATTCAATTCAAATAAAGGCCAAAGCCTTTCTATGCGAATAGAGTCTTCATTAGATCTATTCTCTAAGAAATAATCATAGACCTTAACTGAGTTTTTAAAATCCCGTGACTCTTGATTTAAATACTCTGCAAGAAAGAGTAAATTCTTATTCGTGAGAGAATTAGGGTCACGATTAAAGGAACTGAGTAGCAAATCGACCCCAGAGTTAACTTTTCCTATGTTTATTAGATTTAGTCCTCGTTGTCTTTTAGAGTTGTGGTTAAAAATATCTTGTAGATAAGTTAATAACCGATAAGTATACAAATTCTCATATAGAGATCGACTTGGTTTTGTTTTAGAAATACTTAATTCAAAAGTATCATTAATACCAAGCATTGAAATAACTATATTTGGTCGATACTTTTCTAAAATACTATCGATATTATTTTTAAAGTAGCTTGATGTGACAGCAGATTTTCCAAGATTGTATACTGTATATTGATTTGGAAACTTCTTATTCAGTTTTTCTTGTAGAAGTTGAGGATATCCACCTTCGGTTGTTGATTCCCCAATACAGATAACTCGTTTCTTATTGTCGTTTGTTATAGAGACTTCAGGAGTATCTTTCTCTACTAAGAATATAGATATATGTGCAAAACCCTCAAAAATGATTATTGCCAAAACTATAGTAAGAATAGGGTAGAGGTATTTTTTAAACATATATCTATGCTATTATATAACTATGGATAGTAAAGATTATTCTATATTTACTGAAAGCGGTCGTATGGCCTTAGCTTTATATTTAAAGGGGCTAAAGAAGCGTACCAAAAGAAAGAGGATAATTGTCCCTAGCTTAACTTGTATTGGTGTAATTCAGTCTATATACAGTTCAGGCTTTGAGCCTCTATACGTAGATATTACGAGAGATCTTTCTATGGACTTTGATCAAATGGCAAAACTTCTTGATGAAGATATTGCGGGTGTCATATTTCAGGGGCTTTATGGAGTTTTAGACGTACCAGCTCAAATTATAAATGATTGCAAAAGAAATAAGAGCTCTATTATATTTGATTGTGCTCAAACCTTTGTAAGTACTAAAAATATTAGTGGTCTTTTGATAGACGCAGATTTCGTTTTTCTTTCTTTTCAGTCTAATAAACCTCTTCAGTATGGTGGAGGAGCATTAGGTGTTTCACGATTACCTTATTTAGATGAACTCGAAAAACCAAGGGGATTATTTTATATTAGGATGATAGTTATTTGTTTTTTGTCGAAGTTAGCCTTTAATAATTTTATGTGTAAAATATTGATTAATCCTCTTAAGTACAATTTTGATTCAGATAGGTTTGAAGGTGCACTTGAAGATATAAGGATCTATAGTTTAAGTGCGAGAATAAAGAAGAAATTAATTAAAAGATTTAATGAGCATGAATCTATAAATGATAAGAAACAGGTCTTTCTTAATGAGCTAAGAGGTGTACTGAGAAAAAACTCGAAGTGGACAATTCCTGTAGAAGATAAACTCGTTAATTCGGCACACTATTTACCAGTTAGAGTTAAAAATAAAAGTGAGTTATTAAAAAAGTTTCCAGCTAATCTTTATGAATGGCCATTGAGCCCATTATCACCATATCTGAAAGAAGTGAAAGGCTTTGATCCTAAAAAATTTCCTGAAGCTAGTTTAGCCGTTTCAAATCTGTTAGGAATTCGAATTCCACTTAATGCTTCTTCTAAGAAACTAGCTAGTATAAAAAAACTTATTGAAAATGATTTGATGAAATTTATTCTATAGTATACCAGTCTGTAGATTGTGGTTGAAATGGCCCTTGAGCTATTTCCATAAAAAGCACTTCTTTAGACTCTACACATATAGCATGCCTCTGTCCTTTCGGAATAAGAATTGAAGATGAGTGACTCTCATTTAAAACTGTTCTAGAGGTTTCTTCTAAGTCCGAATTGTAATATTTAACAACTAGAGTACCTTCTTCGATAATAATAATTTCATCTTTATCATTGTGCTTATGAATGCGATCTGGTTGATCGATGGTCATATAAATTAGCATCTTATGGAGAAGCGACTTATCAGACTCGTGAAAGTTATATCTTGCAGAGATTAAGTTTAACTTTTTCGCTTCAGCTTTAAGCTCTTCTTTATGCTGTGGCATGAAACTCGAGGGAAACTTTCTTTTGTGAAAAGGTTTATTATCAGACATAATAGATATTATATACTAATTAGCATTTGGATCATATGAAATGATTGTTTTAGGAATTTCTTGTTTTTATCATGACAGTGCTATTTGCATTATGAAAGACGGTGAAATCTTATTTGCTGGCGAAGAAGAGAGATTTTCTCGATTAAAGCATGATTCTCAATTTCCTAGTTTGGCCTTGAGAGCTGGACTTGATCACTGTAAAATAGAAGCTGATGAAATAGATAAGGTAATCTTCTACGAAAAGCCTTTTCTAACATATGAAAGAATTTTTGAAACAATAATGGAGCTTGCACCAAGAAGCTTTTCTCTATTTTATGATTCTTTAAGTAAAATTATAAAGAATAAGTTATTTATCAAATCAACCTTAAGGAAGCATCTAAGAAAAACATTAAAAAATGAAGATTATGTGATTGAATTTTGTGAACATCACTACTCTCATGCGCTTTCTGCTTTTATACCATCAGAATTTGAAGAGGCTGCAATACTTTGTATTGATGGTGTTGGAGAATGGGACACTACAACAGTATGGCATGGAAAAGATGGTGTTATTAGTAAGAAATACTCAATCAACTATCCTCATTCTATTGGTTTGTTCTATAGTCTATTTACAGAATACTGTGGATTTAAAGCTAATAGTGGCGAATATAAAATGATGGGATTAGCACCGTACGGTGAGCCTATATATGTCGATATTATTAAAGATAACTTTATAAAAGTTCATGAAGATGGATCGATAAGATTAAACACTCAAAATATTAGTGCTGACTTTAGAAGCGATCTTGTAATGTCATCATTGGATAAAATATTAGGAAGTAAAAAAAGAGACTCAGAAGATATAAGTCAGTTCTATAAAGATATTGCATCTTCGGTCCAGCAAATTTGCGAAGAGGTTGTCGAAAAAATGATTATCTTTGCTCTCGATAAATGTAATTCTAAACGAATTTGTCTAGCAGGTGGTGTAGCTTTAAATTGTGTCGCTAATGGCAAAATTGCTAAGAAAATCGGTGCTGAGAATATATGGATTCAGCCTGCTGCCGGTGATAATGGCGGAGCAATTGGTGCTGCTATGTCTGGATGGAATAAGAAGATATCAAATTTTAGACCTACCTTAGGTACGCAATATAGTTCTGAAAAAATTAAAAATATAATTGATTCAAAGTCTCTAAAATATCAAGAGGCTTCAGTGGATCTTATAGTAAATGATATCATTAATAAAAAAGTTGTGGCCATATTTCAGGGGCGTATGGAATTTGGTCCTAGAGCACTAGGTAATAGATCAATTATTGCTAAATCTGCAGAGCCGTCAATGAAGGCACTATTAAATGAGAAAATAAAGAAAAGAGAGGGCTTTAGACCTTTCGCACCTATTGTATTAGAGAAAAACATGGGAAAGCTCTTTAAGGACGCTTATAAATCTCCGTTTATGTTATTTACCCAATACTCTATAGGAAATATCTATTCTGCTACGACACACGTAGATGGATCTTCAAGAGTGCAAAGTGTTTCTGAAGAGAATGGATTAGTATTTGATATCTTAAATGAGTACGAATCTCGTACAACTGAGCAAGCTCTAGTTAATACCTCTTTCAATATTCGAGGTGAACCTATTGTAGAATCTCCTCAAAATGCGCTGGATTGTTTTTTTGACTCTGGTATTGATTCACTTTGCCTGGGTGACTTCTATATTAGAAAATCTGATAATAATAAGGACTTTATATTCTTTGAGAGTAGAGAGTTTCTTAAGGATTAATATGAGTTTTGTAAGTAAGCTAGATCGAATAATCAAAATATCATTTACATATTTTATGTATATTCTAGTGTTGTTTCCAATATCAATATTCTGGAGACTTTTGGTTAGAAAGAATACAAGCTGGAATCAAAAAACTAATAGTGATACTAATTGGAATAAGGTTGAGAAATGGTCACATAGGCCACAAACACCATTTTGAGGATAAATGAAGAAAATATCAGTAATATACTCTTTTAGAAATGAAGAGTCAGTTCTTCCTGAATTAATTAAGAGAACAAAGACATCTCTTGATTCAATGGATTATGCATACGAAATTATTTTTATAAATGATGCATCTTCTGATAAGTCTCGAGAAGTACTACTTAGTGCTATCGAAACAGATAAGAGTATAAAAGTTATAAATATGTCTAACCGCTTTGGACAAACACAATGTCTGCTCGCTGGATTGAGAAATTGCAATGGTGACTGTGCAATTTTTCTAGATTCTGACCTTCAGGACCCACCAGAGCTTTTTCCTGAAATGATAAAGAAATGGGAAGAAGGTTGTGAAGTTGTAAATACTAAAAGAACTTCTAGAGCAGGAGAGAATCCATTAAAAATGCTTCTTACTAGAGTTGGTTATCTAGGTTGGAATAAGCTATCAAAAATTGATCTGCCGATTGAAGCGGGAGACTTTAAGTTAATTGATAGAAAGATTATCGATATATTGTCAGATATTGATGAAGAAGACCCATTTGTTCGTGGTCTCGTTACCTGGATTGGATTCAAACAAGGTATCGTTGAATATGACAGACAAGCACGTCACTCTGGAGAAACTCACTTTCCATTCTTTGGGGGAGATCCAATAGAAACGTTTCTCATTGGAATGACTTCTTTCTCTATTGTACCTCTATACTTAGCATTACTTTTATCGACCATCTTAATCATATGCTCGATTGTTTATCTCGCGACTATGTTTATGTCCGTTGATTTTTCAATCTGGAAATTTCTCGGGCTATTGATAAGCGGTTTGAACTTTCTGTGTTTTGGAATCATGGGAGCTTATATAGGACGAATTCATATTCAGAGTCGAAAGAGGCCTCTCTATGTTATTAAAGATAAAGAGAACTTTTCATAGTTTATTATTATTATGATCAGAAAAAGCTACTTAGCATATTTAAAGAAAGCGATTACTGAGCAAGGGCTCCTTAGGGCGACTAAGTATCCATTTCGATACTTAGGCACTTATCTTGGTTACAAGCTAAATAAGTCTGTATCTGGTCCTATTCAGGGGACTCTCTGTATCACATATAACTGTAATCTACGCTGTGAAATGTGTGATTTACCTCAAAGACACCAAAGCTTTAAAGAAGATGGGAAGAGTCCATATAAATTTGCAGAATGGAAAAAGATTATCAAATCCTTTGCTGATATTGGAACATCAGGTATGGCGATTTCTGGTGGTGAACCTTTCTTAAATAAAGACCTGTTTCCAATTATAAGAGAAATCAAAAAACAGAAAATGGTTTGTCAGATGACCACAAATGGATGGTTTATTGATGAAGTTTCAGGAAGAGAATTAATAGAGACTGGAATAGATACTATTACTATCTCCATTGATGGAAGTGATCCTGAACTACATGACAAAATTCGTGGCATTAGTGGTTCTTTTGAAAAAGCATTAAAAGCCGTAAGAACTTTGGTTCTTCTTCGAAACGAAATGAAAGCTAATTTTAAAATTAATATTAGTACTGTATTTGGAAAATCAAATTACAAGAATATCGACAAGATTATAGATATTACTAAAAATGCTGGAGCTGATTGTATTGGCTTTATTCCTGTTCATACTATTGCTCCAGAGGTTAACAAAGATCTCTCTCTTTTAACAATACTAGAAACTGAAGAAATTAAGGAAGTAATATCGTCTCTGATTACTAAGTCAAAAGAAGATAACTATATTGAAACATCTGAGAGCTATTTGAATATGTTCTATGATTTCTTTGGAGGCAAACCACTTCCAATGAGTTGCTTAGCGGGTTTTACTACGCTCATTATTGATTGTTACGGTGATATTTTCCCTTGTTTTTCATTCTACGAAATGAAGAAATCATGGGGTAATCTAAAAGAGTTTAACGATCTAAATGAATTTTGGAAAAGTCATTCTGTTGAATTATCACGAAGTGAAATAAAAGAATGTCGTGAATGCTTTTGGAACTGTCAGGTTGAAACGAATTTACTCTATAAGATTCCATAAAAAAAGGCCACTTTCGTGGCCTTTGATTAATTCATATTTTTAATTCTAGTTTGAAGCCATTGAGCTAGTACTTTGAAGTATTTCTAAAGTACCTTTCTTAACATTCTTAAGAACCTGCTTCTTTCCGTTTGGCCACGTAACAATTAGCTTATCTACTTTCTTGCTGTTTCCAAGTCCAAAGTGAAGAGACTTCTCTGATTGTGCAGTTCCGTTATTTGCAATCATATGTCTAATAATCTTCTTAGATCCAATATGAGCTTCAACGAATGAACCAATACCATCTCTGTTAGAAGTTTTCCCTCTAAGTGTTACTGATAGGCTGTTCTTATTCTTAGTATTGTTTAAATATACCTGTACAGCAGGGTAGTGAACTTCTTTAACACCTGGATCACCATTTCTTAGGATAATATCCATTGCACCATCTTTGTTAATATCAGCCTTAGCAATGACATAACCATCTGCAATTGAATCTACACCTTCAAGATATCCAACTTCTGTAAACTTTCCACCACCATTATTTCTAAATAGTCTGTTTCTTTGGAAACCGGCCATTGATGGTCTTGCTTTTAGTTTCTTAGACCCATGAATATCACCTTCAAATGAGTTAAGTACTCTCATGAAATCTGATTCAGTTTCGCCAAAGTACATTTCATCAATTAGGTAATGGTTATTTTCAACAAGTGATCTAAAGAAGATACTTGAAAGATCTTGTTTATCATTTGTTCCTGACCAAAGACCGTTAGCAACATAGATATCTAGTAAACCATCATTGTTATAATCAACATACTCAACACCGGCCATACCTTCACCGGCCCAGTCTAGTCCTGAGATATGAGTTGTTTCAACGAAGTTACCAGCACCGGCACCTTTATAAAGTCTAAGACCGTTATTACCCATTGTAGCTTTCTTTACATGCCAGTTAGCAGCACATGACTCTTGCCATCTTTCAGCAGCAACAAAGTTTACATTCGTCAGGGCAAAGTCAACAATACCATCATTGTCGATATCTCCACCTGCCGCACCCATTGCAAGGTCATTATTAGTAATTCCTGTATTATCTGCTACTTCAACAAATTTACCATTTCCAATATTCTTATAGATAGGACTTAGATTACCTCTATCATCAAGAACGATGATATCCATGTCATTATCTTGGTCATAGTCATAAGAAAGGGCTGAGTGAGGGAATAGTCCCTGACCCTCTGTATTTTTAGAATAAAGACTGTGATCAGTTGTATCCTTAAAACCATCTTTACCGTTATTTGTGAAAAGTCCTTGAACCTTTGCTCCTTGCATAATCTTTCTTGCATCACCAATGAAAGTGAAATCTAAACTTCCTGGGAAGCCAACATAGAAATCAAGAAAACCATCACCATTCATATCGGCAGCAGTTCCTGGCATTGCGTTAGATGCTACAACTCTATTTGAAACTGGGCTTTCTGTTTTAACAAACTTTCCAGCACCTTGATTCTTATAGAAAACAATGTCGCTAAACTTTTGAGAATCTGATTTCTTACCGTCTGTATTAGTTGGAACAAATCTAACGAGAAGTAAGTCTTGCTTACCAGTATTAAAAAAGTCTCCAAAGATTGCTGTTTTAACAAGTGTTTCATTTTCTAAACCTGAATTCTCTACAGGAGTGAATCCACCTTTACCGTCACCACTTAGAAGCTTACCAGCTCCCCAAGAACCAACGTACATATCTTGATTACCATCTGAATTGTAATCTCCAACAGCTATAGCGTAACCACCTCTTCTAATAGCTTCATTTCTTGTATATACAGGAATAGATGCTAAACCAGAATCAATTGTAATATCTTTAAATGTTGGCTTTGTAGTTGTAAGTGTTTCACCTTTAATAAAGTTAATGTCTGAAATCTTCCAAGTGTTTCCAGATCTAACAACATTAATTTGAGCAAAACCTCTGTCATTTCTTTTGGCACCAGACTTAACAATACCCCTAAAATCGAATCTTGTTAAAAGAGTCGCTTTATTCATATGAAAGTTTTTAGGATTTCTATCTTTCTTGTAACTAAGATATTTGATTGTTTTAAATTCAACACCTTCTAGCTTTGAATACTGAGAAAGATACTTCTTTAGTCCTTTTATGGCAGAAGCATTCTTTAGGATTTTATTCTTTCCATCCCAGTTATACTCTTTAATATTTCCACTCTTTTGAAATCTCTTATCTTTTAATAGACTAAGATCATTCATCGAGAAGTTGGACGTAATCAGTTTAGAAAGTTCTGATGACTTATTATTCTTAAATAGATCAATTAATGGATAAACAGTTTTGTTTCTAATGTTAACAAATTCTGATTCATCAATATGACAAAGTTTTTGTGGATCAATTGATCCCTTCATATCTTCTTTAGTACCACCAAAGAAAGAGTATAGCTTATCGGGAGAAACATTTTCTTTCACCTTAACTTCATTAAGAATCTTGTTTAACTTTGTTCGACCTTCTGTAATTCCGTGGTCTGTCGCGTTCGCAAATAGAGAACCCAGCATTAGTGAAATAGCGAGCTTCATGTACCCCTCCAAAAATTTAATAAAAAATTAATTATCTTTAGTATTCTAACATAAACTGGGTTTTAGGAAAGTGTTCACCCCTACATGGCAGAGGTAAATACTATGATATTAGACAGTTATTGAGTTTGTTGTGAGATAGTCATTTCACAAAAATGACAATAATTATTGTCTGTTTAGGTGAGACTACCTTTTTATTGGGGCTTTTGGCTTATCTCTTAGAAGAATTCCCTTAGTGTTTTTATCAACCTTTACAAGAGCATGAGTACAAATCGGTACATACTTCATCATCTCTGGTTCTTTCTTAATTGCTATCGGAGGGAACTTTGATGGGTAATAAATTTCATATTCCTCAACCATATCCCAGTCCTTAAACCCACAATACAGATCTTTTCCATTAGAAAAGTAGACACGTTCTCCCACTGTAAAGAAGCCTCGAGAAACTATTGAAAGTGGTGACGACTTAAGATCTAAATTCTCTTCGGGAATATTCTTCTTTACAAGACAGCTAGTGAAAATAGTAAGAATAATAAAAGACTGTGTGATATTTTTTATGAGATCCATAAAACTAAGTATACAGAAATATTAAAGTTTGAAAAGTTAATCTGATATGTCATAATTTTATCTATGAAAAAACTAATTATAATTTTAATGATCTCAGTTACTACGTTTAACATTTCAGCTAAACAAATTCCTAAAGATAAGTTGGACACACTTTTTTATCTACTAAGGATAGAGAGTAAGTGGGAAGGAATAATTGCGAAGGCCGTTAAAAGAGATATGACGAATACCCCTAGTCTTAAACTTATTGAAAAAGACTGGTTTGCTCACTTTAAAAAGTTTAAAGATTGGAAGTCTTCTAAAGCTGCACTTTATAACTTTTATTCAAGGCATTTCACAGAGTCCGAAATTGATGAACTTATAAAGGTGTACAGATTACCTGTCATAGAAAAAATGGGACGATTTGCTCCAATTCTTCAACTTGAAATTAAAAAAGTATTTAGAAAACAAACACCAGAAGAAAAGAAGAACCTAGAGAGAATACTAATAAAGCTTGAGGGTAAGATGAAAAAACAAATGGAAGCTAAGGCTAAGTCTAAGAAATAGGACTCTATACCCAGTAACCATGAGAGCTTAAAGAATCATCTAAATCAAGACTGAAAATTGATTTAATACTAAATGACTTGGGATCTATTCTATAGATCCCTTTTTTTGTACCAGCTATTAAAATATCTTCTTCTGGCTTATAGAATATTGCTCTTGGATTTTTTAGCTTAATCGTCTTAACATGTTTCTTGGTATCAATATTCCAAAAAACAATAATATCATCTGATGGCGCTGTCGCTGCAATCAATCTGTGTTTAGATATGTAGGCCGGTGTTAATAAACCACCTCTTTCAAAAACTTTTCCTAGGTCCTCTAGTTGTGAAAGTCCTTTGTTGGTATCAAGTATATACGGTGATAATTTATTATCATCAAATCCATCAGCAAACTCATGGCATATGAAGTACTTATTCGTTTCAATTTTCTCAAAGTGAGCAAAGTGAAAGTTTTTTGGAGATGAAAACTCTGAGATTAACTTTTTTGTAGATAAGTCAATTATCGCTGCACTTGATCTCGCTCCCTGCTTCTTAGCATTGAGACCTGAGTTTAAAACGATAAGCTTACCATCTTCGACTAGACATTCATGTGGTTCAAGGCCGTATGTTGGAAACTCTTCAATGAGTTCAAGACTTTTAGAGTTATATACCTTTATAAACCCTGTCCCTTGCGCATCAATTCCATAGTTTAAAAAACGAATAGTAGATAAATAGATAAGGCTTTTCTCTTTGTCGAATATACCGTGACCCATAAATTGTTCACCCTTAGATAGAGTTACTTCTTTGATCACTTTCTTAGAATCTACATTGAAAACTGTTAATGTCTTTTCCCATTTTGGCATTGCGATATAGTTACCATCACCAATAGAAAGAAAGTCATGCGGGCTTGAAGGCGTTTCAATATTCCATACACCAAGACCTGTATAGGAACTTAATGCTGAGTTAGATTTAAAGAAGTATATATTCTTTCCCCAGCCGAGAAGAAAGCCTTTATTTTCACTAAGTAAGTATGATGCTCCGCCAACTACTGCGAGTGCTCCTGTTACAGATGTAAAAAATTGTCTTCTCGTTAACTTCATTAGATAATTGTATCAGATTTAATTTATATGTGGAGTAATTGTGAAAGAGTATACAACAAGAGAGTCTTGTCGCCTTTGTAGTTCAAAGAAAATGGACCTAGTTATGGATTTTGGAACACACTTTGTTTCAAACTTCGTTGAAGAAGAGGATCATTCTGAGTATCCACAGGCTCCACTCGTTCTCATTTTTTGTGACAAGTGTAAACTTGTACAGTTAGAACATACAGCTCCACAGGAACTACTATATAGAAGATTCTATTGGTACCGTTCTGGTGTGACAGATACCATGAAAAAGGCACTAAGAAATATAACAGAAGAGATTGAATCACTTGTTAAATTGAATTCTGGAGATGTTGTACTTGATATTGGTTCCAACGATGGAACACTACTGAGACAGTATAGTGATAAAAGTATCGTTACTGTTGGTGTTGAACCTGCTAAGAACTTAGCTGCTGAAGGTGCTAAAGGTGTTAATACTTTTATCTCAGATTTTTGGACTAAGAAAGTTTATGATGAAAATGTTTATAAGAAGGCTAAAGTAATAACTGCAATTGGTATGTTCTACGATCTTGAGGAACCTAACCAATTTATATCAGATATTGAAAAGTGCCTAGATGATGAAGGTGTCTTTGTTTCTCAATTAATGTGTCTTCACAATATGATAGAGACGAACGATGTTGGTAATATCAATCATGAGCACCTTGAATATTATACTTTTGAATCCTTAAGATACCTCTTTGAAAATAATGGACTTAAGATTGATGACATAACTGTTAATGATACAAATAGTCAGAGTTATAGAATCTATGCTTCGAAAAAAGGTAGCTCTTTTACTCCTAATCCAGGAGCACAGGAAAGAATTACGTCCGTTATAAAAATGGAAGAAAAATATCAGAGCATAGAAGGAATAAAAGAATTTTTTGACGAGGTTGCAAAAGAGAAAGAAAAATGTGTTTCATTTATTGAGAGTGAAGTGGCTAAAGGCAAGAAGGTTTGGGTCTACGGTGCTTCAACTAAAGGAAATACCATTTTACAATATTATGGTCTTGATTCTCGTCATCTCGAAGGAGCAGCTGAGAGAAGTCCTGAGAAATGGGGAAAATACACCATTGGTACTAAGATAATGTGTCATAGTGAAGAGGTTGCAAGAAAAGAGCAACCTGATTATTTCTTGGTTCTTCCATATACATTTATTAAAGAAATGTATGTAAGAGAGAAAGACTGGAGAGAAAGTGGTGGGAAATTTATTGTTCCACTACCAAAGTTTGAGGTATTAGCATGAAGAAAGCATTAATATTTGGAGTAACTGGACAAGACGGCAGCTATCTTGCTGAGCAGTTATTAGAAAAGAACTATGAGGTTCACGGTTTTTATCGAAGATCGGCAACGGGAAATACTGATTTTATAGATCATATAAAGAATGACATGATCCTTCACAGGGGAGATCTTGCAGATGTAACTTCTATTTATAAAGCAATATCTTCAAGTAAGCCTCATGAAATATATAATGAAGCAGATCAAGATCATGTAGATTGGAGTTACCACTCAATAGGTTATTCTTGTGACATAACAGGAAAGGCCGTTGGAGATATTCTTGAAGTAATTAGACAAGTTGATACAGATATAAAATTTATTCAACCTGTATCATCACATATGTTTGGTAATGTCGATACTAGTCCACAGGATACTTCAACTCCTTTTCGTCCACAAAGTCCTTATGCTGCAGCAAAGGTGCTAGCTTTTACACTCGTGAGATACTTTAGAGATGTTCATGGACTTAATGCTTCCAGTGCAATCATGTATAATCATACTTCAACTAAGAAGAATGATGACTACGCGATTAATAAGATTGTTAACTCTGCTATAAGAATAAAAAATGGGCTCCAGGACAAACTAGACTTAGGTCCAATTGATGTTGAAGTTGATTACGGGTATGCTCCAGAGTATGTAGATGCTCTGTGGAGAATTCAGCAACTAGATAAATCGGATGACTATATCATTGCATCAGGTAAAACAATAACTCTAAGGAATATATTAGAAGTTGCCTTTGGTGACTTAGGGCTGAATTATGAAGACTATGTCACATATAATAAAGACTTCATACGTCCAGGTAAGATGGGAGTGCTTAGAGGTGATATAACTAAGACACGTAATGATACAGATTTTAACCCTAAGATTATTGGTGAAGAGTTAGTTAGAAAACTTATGGAAGAATCTTCTAAGAAAATCTTATCTTAAGATTTTTTAGAATAAAGAAAATCGTTTTGAATCGGATTAATGTACGCATTTTTATATAGAACATAGTCTTTTTATATTCAGCATGAAGTGTATTGGTACTTTGTGCTGGAGAGTAGTGTATATCATTAGGTACTTCACCGCTGGCTAACATATCATTATACAACTCTGTTCCAGGAAATGGAGAAGCGTAATAAAATTGCATATAATCTAGGTTAAGTTTAATGGCCTTGGAGAATGTGTTTCTAGCACCTGATATATTATCTCCAGGAAGCCCAACTATAAAATGTCCTATTGTTTGAATGCCTGCATTTTGGGCAGCAGCAACTCCACTTGATATTGAGTCTGTGGTAAATCCTTTTTTTACTTTAGAAAGTACGTCCTCTTGTAAGCTTTCAATCCCGTAAGTTAAAAGCCAACAGCCTGATTTAGACATGGCCAATGCAAGGTCAGGAGTTATTGTATCGACTCTAGAGTTAGATACCCAAGAAATATCAAGATCCTCAATGCTATCGCATAGCTCTTTTACATAGCTTGAATTAGCTGTGAAAGTGTCAGACCAAAAAAGAAAATTGTTAACTTTATACTCTGATTTAATATATTCTATTTCCTGTCTTATACGTTCAGTGCTTTTAGATCTGATTTTATTTCCGTAATACAAAGGGGCCGTACAGAAAGTACATTTCCATGGGCATCCTCTTTGAGGTGAAATCATGAGGAATTTCTTACCACGAATTGGGAGAGTGTACTTACTAAGATCAAAAAGGTCCCAGGCCGGAAATGGCAGGAGGTCTAGATTTGGAATAAAGTTTGATTCTTTATTTGAATAATCTCTTGTTGATATTCCTAAAATATCTGTAAGAGAGTTCTCTAGGGATAAAGATTTTACGATATCAAGGGCCGATTGCTCTGGCTCATTATGAATAATAATGTCGATGAATGAGTGTCTATTGATAAGCTCACTAGCAAACTGAGTGACATGTGTTCCTATAAGAACAATTTTAGTATTAGGAGATGATTCTTTTACTTTTTTTGCAAACTCAATATCAGAAACTATTGATGGACTACCTGTTGCAATAAAAACTATGTCAAAACATTGCTGGACGATCTCGTCGCTAGCGCTTACAAAATTCTTAGACAGCACAGCATAGTCATATCCTAATATTTCGCACTGAATATTCTCTCTTATGTATGAAGCTGTCTGGGCTAACGAAAGAGGAGGATAAACCAAACTCCATATACTTGAGCTTTGAGTGCATCTTCCTTCTCTTATAAAAGACTTATTTGATAATGAGGGAGGATTTATTACAGCAATTTTCATTTTATACCATGAACTCAATTGCATTAATCTTTGAGTCTGATTGTTTTAAAGCAAAGTACTGTAAGGCCATGAAGTTAACCCATGAAGTGAGATGATTACTAGTGCTACCATTACTGTTTGAGCCAAAGCTGTAGGCCTTCCCATTAACTAGCGATAGAGAAACATCTTTAAGATATCTCTGCTCATTATAGCTTGGTAGTTGGCAGTAGTTTTCTTCTCTTATTAATTCACATAATTTGAGAAATTGAAAATAAATATCATTTCTCATATGTGGGTTTATTTGGTCTTTATATATACTTCTAAAAAGTTTTCCGCCATTAGCAGAAATAATCCATCTCATAGATTGTTCTACGAGACTCTTATACTTTTGTTCACCAAGAGAAATATCTTTGAAAAACAATCCCTCTAGTGTGTAGAGTAGAGGATGAAGATGAGTACCCTCTATTGAGTATGAAGAGAAAGTACCTTCTTTAAAATTGCTTTCAATAATCTCATCAGTTAATAAATTAGAAAATCCGAGATATTTCTTGTTGTTAGTGATTTTATATAGCTCAATCAGGGCGAGGTTTAGCTTAGTGTGGAAACTTCCAAATGATGTTGACCATGTTTCAGCTGTGTCGAGACATTCGCCCGAAATACCTCTTCTTGAACATAAGAGGGTACTATTATTTTTCCACTTGGTAATGAGGTCATCTATAACTTGAATTACAAATGATAATAGAGCGGAGTCCTTAGAGTGCTTGTAAAAACTAATTAAGCCAAATGCTATAATTGCGTTATCAAATGAATAGCTTATTTTTTTATCTGGTCTATATATGAATCCACCGAGTTCCGTATTATATGACTTCTTTAACCAGTGTGTAGCTAGTAATGATTGACGATATAGAGGAGATTCCTCAGTAATTAGTTTTTCTTTAATGAGATAAGATACTGTTGTTAAAAAATATCCTGTGATTTCATTATATATAAACGGATCTGAGGAACTTGTAGGATCATGCCAAGATATGATTCCACCATTTTTATCAAATAGGTGACCTTCTTCGAGCCAAGATATCAGTGAACTTGTTAAATGTACCTCTAGCCTTATGGAAGAGACTACATTGTTTTCCACTGAACAAATCCTTTGAGAATAATTCTCAATGCTCTTAGAGCAAAGAAGAAACGACCAAATGGAATATCAAAGAGATTAGATATTCCATGTTGTCTTTCATAGCGTTGAACAGGAAATTCTTTTATTTTGTAATTAGCACATAGAGATCGAACAACTAACTCTGTTTCGATCTCGTACCTAGATGAAATGATATTTAATGCTTTAAGCTTATCAGTTTGGAATGCCTTTATTGAAGCTTGTGTATCGGTTAGGTTTCCACCAAAGAGTGTATTAATAAGAAATGTTAAAAACTTATTACCAAATTGATTAACTGGCAAAACTGCTTTGTTTGAATATCTCTTATCTGAAATATCATTAACAAAGCGAGAGCCAATCGCCATGTCAGCTCCATCTCTAATTAATTGGCATACTTCAAGAAGGTCGTTTGGATCGTCTTGCATATCGCCATCAATGAAGGCAACTATTTTTCTATTGCTGTGATTAAGCGCAGACTTGATCGCAATCCCTTTTCCTTGATTAGTGTCATGCTTAATATAGACACATTTATCCTTAGGAATCTCATCAGATGTAGCATCAGTACTTCCATCGTCGACGATAATGAGCTCTATATCATCAGGGAAGCTAGATAAAATTCTATCGACAACTTGTCGAGCATTGCCCTGCTCATTATATAGTGGAAGTATTATTGAAACGTCTTGCATGATTTATAAATATTATCACAAGTCTTGTTCTAAGAGAACTCGACGCTTTTCAGAGAACCATTTTATAATGGTATCCCTATCTTTAGGGCTAAGCTTGATATCACCATGAACTAGAGAGAAAGGTTGCGGTGGCATACGCTCTTTCTTTATAGATGCAATAATGGACCAAAAGATATCTGACTGTATTCCTCTACCTTTAAAGGGGATATCATTTTCCATATTAAGAGACTCTTTTGCATCAGTAATATGACCATTGATGTACATCTTTATAAGAGGAAGATCTCTGTACCAAGTATCAAGTTGAAAGCCCCCATGACACGAAAGGCAGTTCTCCTTTATGAGTGGCTTTATACTTCTTATATATTCATTGTTAATTGCCTGTAAGTTGCGTGAATTAGCAGGCAGACAAAGAAGAAATATGATTAGAGTTCGATATAACATCTTGAATATTTTAGCATAAGTATCAAATATAATTAGAAGTTTAATCTTAGTGATATATGTCAGCTACTTACTTTACTTTGATATTTTAGAATAAATCTCTAATTAGTTGAAACAATTGGAAGATCAAAATAGTCGGTCTATACACGACAAGAAATGATGGCAGTTAAAGGAGTGCTAAGTTCGGAAAATCATGAATCTATTTAAATTATTTGTTACTGTGTTATAATTTTTAAAGTTTGAAAATTTATAGATCTCTCGAGGTAACTTGTGAAAATTAAGAAGAACGTAACTTTACTGTTAACAATTGTCGGTGCACTAGGGCTTAGCTCGTGTCAAAAAGATACATCTCATACTTTAAGTAGTGATCCAAATGTTGGCCGTTCACTATTAAAAAGTACCTTGAAGTCTGTCAACGTAAGTAAGATAGACCCAAATATCATTTCTAAACACTATGGTGGAAAGAGTGATGCTCACTTTAGTGGAAAAACTTATAAGAATAC
Source organism: Bacteriovorax sp. MedPE-SWde (assembly GCA_001874305.1). Taxonomy (GTDB): domain Bacteria; phylum Bdellovibrionota; class Bacteriovoracia; order Bacteriovoracales; family Bacteriovoracaceae; genus Halobacteriovorax_A. The sequence continues at coordinate 18,464 of MPCU01000003.1, forward strand.
GAAACTTCTATGTCTTGCAGATGAACAACAATTTGAAGTAATGCAAAGACAAGTAATACATCAAATAGAAGATGCCTTCAGACTTGGAAAGACTGAGATTCTAAAGAATGTTTTTGCATCTGGTGGTAAATTCTTTTCTTTTAAAAATAGAATCAATCAAGTTGAAGAAAAGAATGTTGATGGTGTTAGAGAATATAAGTGGAATAGTCGTAAAAATAATATTTCTCTAAAAGATGCAGAGAAAGATATTTCTGCATACTTATCGGATTTCACAAAGATCGTTGATTTTGATCTTTCAACGTTTAAGTTTGTTTCTCCAAAGAGATTTAGAAATAAAGAAGACCTTTCAATGAAGAGAGCAAAGCTAGTGTCTCGATTTGATCTAAGAGGTCTAGGTAAAGACGGCGAAAGAAGAAATGACCGTGGTACTTGGGCAATTGATGTAGAACTACAAGGTGATACTTGGAAAGTTCTCAACGTCGATCTTGTATCTGGTGAGTCACTTGTTAAAAAGAATAAAGCAACATTTAAAGATGTAACTGATCAGATGATTGGTGATCAAGTACCTGTATATGTAAGAAAGGAAGCTATTAGACGTGGTGGTTATGCGCTATCTATTACTGACTTTGACAACGATGGTAATCACGATATTTATGTCGGAACTAGAGAGAACGGAGTTCTACTTCAAGGTAACTCAGAGTTAACTTTTAGAGAAATCAAGGTTGGTCCTGAAAATAATAGGCTAGTTAAAACAGCTATCTTCGGAGACTTCTTCAATACAGGAAGACAGGATTTAGTTCTTGTTAGATTTGTTCCAGAACATTTAAAAACTTCTAAAGATGAAATGGGTAATGATGCACTTAGTTTCTCAGACGTCGTTTTCTATGAAAATGTTGGAAATGGAAAATATAAGAAAGTTGAAGACCTTATAGAAAATAGAAAGCTCTCTGGTAATGCAATGCCAGCGGCTGTAGCTGACTTTAATGGAGATCAAAAACTAGATTTCTATATTGGGTTCCCAGGACCATTAGATTTCACGTTCATAGGTGGAACAACTGGAATTGAGCAAGGAGCACAGGTTCAAGGTCTCTTTATAAATGATGGTAAACGTAAAAAGTTCGTAGATAGAACAAAAGAGAATGTAGATTTCGCAGAGAATGAATTCTTATTTGCTCACTCATCAGCAAGTGTCGACTTAGACATGGATGGTGATATGGATTTAGTTGTTCTAGATGATAGAGGTAACTTAAGTCCTGTATATTTAAATGATGGAACGGGAAAATTTACAGAAAGTGCTAAGAAAACAGGACTTGTAAATAGTGACCTTTCAATGAGTTTAGCAAATGGTGACGTTAATAATGACGGTAAATTAGATTTTGCTATCACAAATGTTAACTTTGTTGCTTCAGAGAGATGGAATAAATCTTGTTCTACTAACTGGAGAACTGAATATACAAATTATGCAAAAGACGGACTAAGGTTATTTAATGGTCTTGGTGATGCAAAGTTTGCTGAGGTTACAAGCTATGCTGGTCTAGAGTGGATCGGTGAAGGTGCCGGTGGAGTTGAGTTCGTAGATTATAATAATGACGGAAAGCTTGATATTTATGTTGTTAATGGACTATGGTCTGGAACAGATAGAAAACAAGATCTTTCATCTGTATTTGTTAGATCTCTTCAACAGGAACATCACCAATTAAGTTTTGAGATGACTGAAGAAGGAGCTTCTTCTGACTTCATGACAATTCTAAATTCATTCGTTGGTGATATCTTAAGACCAGATGTAAAAGTTGAAAAGAAAACTACTCCTCATATGGCCGGTTTTCAAAGAAATAGATTATTTAGAAATGATGGTAAAGGCAAATTTACTGAAGTTGGTTTCCTAGAGGGAATTGATAGTATTGCAGATGGATATATCGTTACAATGGCTGATCTTAACAAAGATGGTAAAGTTGATTTACTTCTAAGAAATGGTGATCCAGGTCTTAAAGAAGTTAAATACAAGCCAGTTCAGGTTTTCTTAAATCAAAATGATACAAAGAGAAAAGGTCTTATTGTAACACTAGAAGGTACTGACTCTAATAGAGATGGTATTGGTGCATTTGTTACGGCACACATAGGAAAGGATGAGCACGTTAGACACCTTATTGGAAATAACGGAACAGCTCAATCTGAAAAAATGCTTCACTTTGGTTTAGACAAGAATATCAAGGTTGATAAGCTTGTTGTTAAATGGCCATCTGGAAATATTCAAACAGTAAAGAATGTACCAGCGGGTAGAATTAAAATCATTGAAAAATCAGCAGCAAAAGAAAAAGTAGCATCAGAATAGACAAATAGGGCCACTCTTAGGAGTGGCTTTTTTTTATGGATCCTAAACAAATATCACGAAGAAATTTTATAAAATCAATTATGCTCTCAAGCATATGCGGTGGACTACCATTAGATATTCTAGCAAAGAGCTCTGAGCCATCCTTTAACTATATTCAAATTAACTTTGCAGGAGGCCCTGCGAGATGGTTATTTGATAATCCAATCGCTCCTAAGAAGTCGAGTAAGTTTGGTAAGCACCAAATGATTGTTAATTCATTTGATAACGCTGGTAGTAGCGCAAATATATCTGCACTAAATTATAAAACAGAAAATATTAGTGGATGGCAAATGCCATATTTTTGGAAGAATGAGTTAAGCCTAGACGGTAAAACAATTCAGGCATCTTCGCTGTTGGATAATTGTCTTATTGTTCGTGGCTGTCATATGAGAAACGATGGTCATTCTTTAAATAATAGGAAACTGTCTGCTCCAACACCTGGCCACTTAAGTATTCCCGGTATGCTTGCAGATAATATGAAAGCTAAGATTTTTCCTGCTGTTAACTTAGTCGGAGACTCTGGTGTAGCAGGTGTTGCTGGAGGAACATTTCGAAGTGTTGGACAGGCCATTCAAATAGATACCCCACAAAATCACAAAGATCCTTTTTCATATCTTATTAAGCCATTTCTATCATTAGGAAATATGAAAGGAGAGTGGAGTGGGCTTATTAAGTCTGAGCTGGGAGATAATTTTAAAAATGATTATTTTAAAATGCAGCAAAGATATAATAATTTAGTTAAAAAATATAAATTGATTATTGAAAGCAATATTGTCGCAGATGGAATGGTGAATATCGGAGAGAGGAAAGTTCAATCAATTTCAAATTTTACCAATGGAAATTTTACTGAGGATCATGCTAAATACCTCAATCATGACTATCTCGTTTGTAATAATGATATGAGAACAATGCTAAGTACGGCGAAGATAGAAGGTCTCGCTGAACAATTTGCAACTACGGAAGTATTGGTAACAGAAGGTCTATGTGGAAATATTTCTATAAATGTAAATACTATTTCTAATCTATACTATGAGAATAGTTACAAGAAAGATTCTGTATTTAGAAAAATTAACGGAATTGGTGATACGAAGTTTACTTTTAAGTCTAATGAGAAATCATATACGGGCTCAAAGAAAGAAAATTCATTTCAATTAGATAGCCATGATACTGGGCTATTACCTAATCTTTTTTTAAATTATGCTCTATATAAATCAGTTTCAGCTTGTATGGCACAGCTTAAGCTAAGTTTAATAAAAAGTAAGCAATATGAAAAAACCCTTATACATCTAGCCTCAGAGTTTGATCGAGATCCTAGACCTGATTGTTCAGGTAGTGAACATGGCTGGAATGGGCATATAAGCAGTTTTTATTCTGGAGCTATTAAGGGACTAAAAGTTATTGGAAATACCTATATTCAAAGTCCTGGAGAAAGTTACTACAAAGAAAATGGCACATGGGGACAGGGTGCGCCAGTAAAAGAACTTGGAGATAGGCCAATTGTATATGGGAACATAGCTTCTTCAATCGCTGATATCCTAGGAGTGAAAACACCTTCAGAGAATGATAAACCAATATTTTATAAAGAAAAGGGTATCATTAAAACCTTAATTGATGAGGTAGATAATGTATAAACTAAGAATTATACTTCTTAATCTTCTGCTAACAACTTTCTCTGTGACATATGGAAGCTCTTATATAACGAAGAAGGATATTTATCTAAATCGATTTCAGTTGTATGAAGTACTTAAAGATAAGTTTGGAACTCAATCGGAAGACATTCTTATAAATAATATATTAAAGAATAGTTCAATATTCTTTGGCCCATGTGATATTTACGGACAAGTATATAAAACTACTAAAGATGGCAGTTCCGTTCGAAATATACAGGCGGAGTGTTTCAGTGGGCTTTCGGAGAATAAAATTAATGTAAATGCCGGGGCGAATAGTTTAAGAAAGAGCTGGCTTTTAAAAACTTGTATTGAATTAGTTGAAAATGATAAGACCTATGGTTTTTTTAGTAATAAATATAAGATTAAAAATAAAAAAGATATTGTTAGAGCATTTTATAACAATACAAAGACAGGCTTTTCAGCAGCAACAAAAAAGATTCTGACAGCTAAAGTATGTAGCTCTAGTGGGTGGCAAAAGCTATGAAGAAGCTCATCCTTATTTCAATATGTGCCACTGTGGCGATTTGCGGCTACCTTCTTGTTAATGATGACTTTGATTTAACAAGTGATGAATATAAACCAATTAATGCAAAAAGTGTCTTCAAACAAAAGTGTATTAAGTGCCATAGTTACCTAGAAAAGGGTGATGAATATCTTATTCAGATGGGTTATGTGAAGCCGAAAGATCCAGCAAGGTCTATGATATTCCGTTATCTCAAAGGTGCAAATGTTGATGGTCCTGAAAATATGCCACCAAAGCATGATTTCACGAATGTTGAAGTTAATCTCATTAGAGACTGGATAAACAGCCTTAATGTTAGAGTAAGCTCTCACAAAAAAGTCACAGTAGCGGCAGAAGATGAATTATCTAATAGAGAAGTATTTAATAGATGTTCTCTCCAGTTTACAAACCTTCCTTCAAGTCTAAGCGCTAAGCACTTAGTTGAAGATATTGATAAGAAGCTAATTACAGGATCTCAGGCCTGTGTTCAGCTACTGGAACAAGCCTCATTAGATGAACATGGAAAATTAATCAATAATAATAAAGTGACACAAGCCATACTTTTAAATTTTCAAAAAATTCATAATAATTGGTTTAATGAGTGGAACTTCTTTACTTCAATGAGTACTTGGGGAACGTTCGAAGTTCTAGATCCTGGATCAATGGGGTTCTTCTTTACAAGAAGTCTGTTCGACAAGAATCATAGGATTAAAAGTATCTTTAGCGGAACTGATTCTTATGAAGGTATGAGAGAGTCGCAACATCAACAAAAATATCTCCAGTATAAGTTTAAAGAAGAGCCACGTTATAAAATTGATGATTATAGATTCATTTATGGATTATCAATTGATGGTGAATATAAGAAATGGTCGCCTAGTCGCGTGAGCTCTGGAACTCTAATTGGTGTTAAAAAAATAGCGTCAGGAAGAGATATTCTACCAATAATAGTTAATTCTAAAGATAACCAAGAAGAGATAAAACCCGCTATAGAAATAGAAGTGAATAAAGATATTCATAAAGGACTTGGCGGAGGAATTCTGGGTAGTGAAAACTACGTTAATTTAAACCTTGGTCAAGAGCTTGGTAAGAGTATGGATGGAGGAAAGATTATTCCTAGACGTTGGGCAAAAGCAGTCGTTAAAGAGCTTCTATGTCGTGAACTGCCAGTTATACCAGTAAAGCGTGTGAGGCCATTCGTTCAAAAGAGTTCATCATTATCATTTAGAAAGAAAGAAAGTTGTATGGGATGTCATGCGACAATGGATAACTTGGCCTATCTCGTAAGGAATGTTGAACAAGCTTACTCTGCTGATGCAGGTGGTGATGGTATGATTCACTCTACACATCTTCGCTATCATCAACCTTCTACTTATCTAGAAGAAGAAAAAACAGCTCCAGATAGTGATACAAATTTCCATATGAGACCGGCTTATGGCCGATTTGTATATCAAGATATTTATGGGAAGTATCACAATAAAAAAGTTAAAAATTTAGATGAATTGGGATCAATTATTAGTGACATGGATGATTTCTATCTGTGTACAGCGAAGAAATACTTGAACTATCTCACTGGAGTTGATGTTTCTATGAGTATTTTTTCGCTTAACTCTTTGAGCTATAAAGAACAATACTTTAAAGACCTGCTAGAGCAAAGTGCACAGCAAATGAAGAAAAGTGGGGATCTTAAAGATGGAATGAGAACTCTCATAAAATCAAGGGTCTACAACTCGCGTAAGTTTGATGTAATTAAAGAATGAGGTTAGAATAGTCTTATATAAAGAAGGATAAATGAAAGAATTTCTTACTGACTATATTGAGTATCTGAGAACTAGAAAGAAGTATATCTTCTTACCAATTCTCATTTTTACTATTCTTCTATCTGTTATTGCATTTCTTGGTCAGGGCGCTGCGATAGCACCATTCGTGTATACGATCTTTTAGTATGAGTAGTATTTCCGTAATTATTCCAGCTTTAAACGAAGAACAAAATCTCAGACCAACGGTTGAAAAGATTCTCTCTGTTGTGCCCCAATACTTTGAACATTTTGAGTTACTAATTTATGACGATGGTAGTGAAGACAAGACAACTGAGATTGGTATAGATCTAGCAAAACATGATAGTATTAAGTTTACTCGTCATGATATTTCTAAGAATCTTGGATATATATACCAAGATGGTATTAAGAATGCGACATGTGAATACGTGATAATGATTCATGGCCAAAATGATATTAAAATTGAAAGTCTTAATTCAATTTTTCAAAATAAAGAGAGTGACCTTGTTATACCATTTCAAAAAAATACTTTTGAAAGACCTCTTTCTCGAGCTTTAATATCGAGACTATTTGTACTCATTAATAATCTAATATTTGGACTTAGGCTGAAGTACTATAATCACTATGTACTCTGTAGGAAGTCATTACTAGAATCTATTGAAATAACTTCTTTTAGCTATGCATTTCAAGCTGAAGTCTTAGTTAAGTTAATTAAGCAGGGAGTAGAGTTTAAAGAAGTCGGTATATATGATGATTTCTCTAATAAAGTAGAATCAAAGGCTTTTAGAGTTAGAAATATTATAGGCGTGATGAAATTCTATATTTCAATCATTCATTACCTTTATATCAAAAGAAAAAAAGGTGAGTGTTGTGAGTGATTTTGTAGCAAAGAGGCTAGGGTTTCCAATACCTGATCTTCTTAAATTTCCAAAATACTTTCATATTGAAACAATTGATATGTGTAATGCAAGATGTATTATGTGTGGAATTGATTTTGATAAGAAAAATTCAAAAACTATGAGTGATGATCTTTTTCAAAAAATTGTAAAGGAAATGATCCCATGGAAAGAACATATAGAAAAAGTAATGCCATATCTTGATGGTGAGCCTCTACTTGATAGAGATATATGCAATAGAATAAAACTTCTAAAAGATAGTGGTATTAGGCTTGTTAATATTGCTACAAATGGAAGTTTACTAAGTGATAGGATTATCACTAATTTACTTGATAGTGGTTTAGACGAAATATATGTGACGATTGACTCACTAGACAAAACTACTTATGAGGCAATTAGAGTAGGACTAAAGTTTGAGAAGGTTCTCAATCAAACCCTTCGATTAATTGAAATGAGAAACTCTTCAGGATCATCTCTTAAAATTAGAGTACAAATGGTGAGACAAGAATCAAATTATAGTGAAGCTGAAGATTTTATTAAATTTTGGAAATCTAAATTAAATAATTGTGATCAAGTCGTAATACAAAATGCCCACAACTGGGGTAATAAGGTCGATGTTTTAAAAATTGGTGACGAGCATATAGTGAACGACAAGCCTTGTATTGCACTATGGGGTACATTTGTTGCTCATATGGATGGAACTGTACCACTTTGCTGTATTGATACTGAGTCCGATCACAAAATAGGTAACTTGAATAAGAACACCATCCAAGAAGTGTGGACAAATCAGCTTCTTCTTAAATATCGCGAACTTCATGAGAATGGAAATCGTTCTCGAATTGATATGTGTAACGGCTGTACACTATGGCGCGAAGATAAGCGCTCTATTGCTGATTAGTAATAGAAGCTTTCTTTTCTGCCATTAATTACATCTAGCTTAAGTTTCCAATGCTTTGGCACAACAATACCTTTTAGTTTATATTTCGAAAATATCTCTTTCCAGTTCTCACTACTTCTCTCTTCCCAAGTGATTTTAACTGCATCTTGTGGAACATGAACATCTCTAGGCCAACTTTTATTTCTATTTAATAAATCAAGGCCGTATATCTCTTTAAAGTAGTGATTAAATTCCTGAAACATTTCTGGCGCATAAGGTAAATCATCCATCGTATCTACTTCGAGTAAAATAGGAGACTTTGCTCTTATCTGAAAATGACTACAATTCGGACATGTAAGTAATACCCCATCTTTCTTTTGTATAAATTTAAAAAACTCTGAGTTCGTATAGTCTTGATAGTCATTAAGATTGTACTTGAGAGCTGGGCCAGCAGTAATAATGTGCTTTAATAGAATCGTAAATGAAACAATATATAGTGGAATCTCTCGATACTTAAATAATTTTGTTTTTAAAGGTATAAAAATAATAGGTATCATGCATAACATGAAGATAGATATATTAAATAAGTATTGCTCTCTTAGAACTTCAAAGCTCTTATAGTTTCCATAATAAAAATGTAAGAAAGAAATACCTACAAATAGAAGGAAATTGTGAATCGCGGATTTCTTTTCACTGTATATAGATAATAAGAGTACAGGAAAAATATAGATTCCAATATTAAGGAATCGATGTGGCATCAACATATGTGACGCTGATGTTAAATTAGATATTACTGTTGAGACTAGAACTAGGGCACTTGTAACCATCATTACTTGATGTACCTCCGAGTTTTCTCTTCGAGACCTTAATGTAATTAGCGGTAGAGATAGAGCTAGTATAACACCCGCAGAAATAGGGATTGTTCTTCTATGGACATCCCAATTTGAAAAGAAGTAGTCGAGAAATATATCAATATTAGTAGTGATATAGGCTATTGTATCTGTTGATACCGTTAATTGAAAAATTGTTAAACTCGCTATACTTACTAATAGTCCTGCAAAAAGGTAAGGGTAGCTGAATAGAAATGAATCCTTCTTTTCTTTATTAAATACGATGAAATGTGTTAAGAAAATTAGAGAAACCCAAATAAACCAAATAGGATGTACTGAAGCCAGAAGTCCTAGAAGTGCGTAAGAAAGCCTCTTTTGGTTAGCTAAGAAAGCTGAGATAGTTAATACTCCCCAAGATAGCCCAAACGCACCAGAGGTACTCTTTGTATCGAGAAGTGAGATGTCATATGTTGGAGCAAAGTCATATAGAAGAAAATAGAAGACTATAAGTGGCGTACAATATCCAACTAAAGTATCTTTTTTCTTTATTGCGTAGGTGAACATCGAAAGAGACAAGAATGATAATCCACCTAGTAGACCACTCATAAGTATAGATAGTGTTCTTTCTGTAAAACCAAGCTTTAAAAGTATCGCTAATAGTTGGGCCGGTAGTGACCAAAGTGTCTTTTGGAAATATAACTGTGGAGTTTGATATGGGTAGTCTATAATTCCTGCAATAATTTGTGCATTTTCTACAACATCTTGTAGTGATGAATAGTGAATAATTCCAAAGAGAAAACCAGTAAGACTAGATAAGAATAAATACTTATACTTTCTCACTGTTGAAACTCGCTGTAGTTATTAATTATATCGATCACATATTGTACTTGAGTAGAGCTCATATTCTCATGACATGGAATATTTATGACTTGATCAATAATAGTTTCCGCATTGCTACTATCATTTTTAGAGTCTTTATAGATCTCTAGTTGTGATATGAGAGGAGAGTGTTCAATCTTAGTTTCGATACCTTTAGTTATAAGATACTCTTGAAATTTATTTCTATCTTTTGTAAAAATAGTAAAAGTATAGTGTACGTCTCCATTTTTCTTTGGAACGAAATCTACTCCTTTTAAGTTCTTCTGATATTTCAAGTATATTTCTTCCCTACTAAGTAGAACTTTATTTATATTTCTTAATCTATGTTTTAGTACGAGACATTGAAGTGGATCAATTCGATGATTAATTGAGATTTTACAACATTTCTTTTCTTCATTCATACCATTGTAAATTAATGGGGATAGTTTGCTGTTCAGAGTCTGGTCTTTAGTAGTTATAAAACCAGAGTCTCCCATCGCTCCAAGCAGCTTCATGCAATTAGTGCTGAAACATCCAATGTCACCAATAGTGCCAAGATACTGATCATTGTACTTAGCTCCAAAGGCTTGAGAAGTATCTTCAATAACTTTTAGGTTGTGCTTATTGGCCAAAGACATAATAGAGCCCATATCACAGGCCGTGCCTGCAAAATGTACAGCAACAATTGCCTTTGTTTTATTTGTAATTAATTTCTCTATTGAATGAGGACATATTGTGAGGTCATTTTTAATGTCTGCAAAGACACACGATGCTCCAAGTTCGGCATATGCATTTGCGGAGGCGTAAAAAGATAGCGAAGGTATGATTACTTCATCACCACTACTTATGTCCAATACTCTACCAGCGAGGTATAGAGCAGAGGTTCCAGAAGCTACAAGCTGTATATTATTTGTATTGAAATATTCTTTTAATGAGTTTTCATATTCTGTAAGGGCATCACCGCCAACCATTCTTCCTTTTTGAAGAAAATCATCAAAAAGGGAAAGGTACTTTTGGCGTTCAACTTCATCTTTTACTGCTAAGTCTAGATACGGTACATTCATTTTATCTCACTCGAAAAACATAAATTCATAATCGTGTTGATAATCAGCATTATCAAATATCCACTTCCAACCGGTAGGTGAGAAGAAAGATTCGCAAGTTAGTTGCCAGTAAAGAAGATTTACCTTCTCTTCTGGAGTTCTGTAGGACTCTACACAAATCCAAGCGTTCTTTCTCGAAACACGTGAAATCTCTCTTAGTGCTTTTGTTACGTCGTGGATCTCTAAGTTATGTAATGTTGCATGACTTATGACGAGATCAAATTGATTATCTTTGTAGGGAATCTCTCTTGCATCTCCAACCTTTAGGTAGTGTGAAATTTCACTCTTTGAATTTTGAATTGCATATTCTGAGATGTCGATTCCCATTACTGATATGCCAGGAAGTATCTGCTTAATTTCAAATAGCAAAAAACCTTTTCCACATCCAATATCTAGTACCGATGAATCGTTAGTTAGCTTGTACTTGTTTATGAATTCTTGGGCCACCGATGACCAACGCCCATCGTACTTGTAACCACCATAGCCATATTTTCGATCACCATCCCAGTACTCTTTTCCAAACTGATAGGCCACTTGAGAACAATGTACCTTATCTTCTTCTATAACTCTTTTTTGGTAATCTCTCTTCGTTGAATTATGTAACTTGGTAATGATATTAACTTCTGACATTTTGACCTTCCATTGCTATTTTTTTTGTCAGTACAATATCTTCAATTTGTTGAATGTTATCTGGGTCTTTTATCACTATCTTTTCATAGGCAAAGTGCAGCTCAGTTCCATTATTTAGAATTTTCTCACATATATCCTTCGACTTCTTCACAGAGTTTGGAAGCGAATTAATTGAATATAGTATAACGGCATCAAAGTTATGAGAATCCTCAGTAATTGTTTCAAGAACAATATTATTACATCCATTTAACTCAGTAGCTGAAAGTGAAAATGGAATATTATTATCATTATAATACTCCCTAATAATCATATTCTGTATTCTTTGAGGTATATTACTATCTGAAGTAATATAGGACTTCCATTTTTTCTCAGAGTTCATCAAACATATTCCCTAATTTTGTAACAGGTTTTGGAGATATAGGAATATAGTAGCTTCCCATCTCTTTTTGATCATAAGGTGTAAGTAGAGACTTAAATCTCATGTTGATAGAACATCTTGTTTCAGAAGTCTCATTAATGATATTTCCATGAAGTAAATTATGTGAAAATAGCAGTGTTTCTCCTGGATCAATATTAATGAACTTATACTTTGATTTTACATCTTCTTTTAGATTTTCGATTGTCTTATATTCACCATTTTTAAGTTTAGTGATGGCCTGAACGGAATCTTTTAAAGGTATTATGTACATTGAATTTGAATCATATGCCTTAGTTAGGGGCATCCAAACAGTTAGCTCATAATTTGAATTCCCACATAGAGAATCACTATGAATGTCGAGTAGGTCATCGGAGATATTAGGTCGATGTATTGATAGGTTTATATTTTTTTGCATGGCCAATTCATTGCCAACTAATGAATAAATATAACTCTTAAAATCATTGTAAATGGAATGATGAAAAGAATGATCTTGGTTTAATCTTTTAATGGCATCAAGCCTAATTGGATTGATATCCTTTAAATCACTTTGATGTATTCTATTAAGGTCCATTTCAAAAATAGATGTTAATTCATCCTGAATTTTTTCATAGGTATTAGTTGAGTTTTTTACGATGATATATCCATTTTCTAAAAAAATCTGATGGTTGTGTAATTCATTTTCTTCTAAGACTATTTGCATAAGATAATTATATAGTAAGTCTATATGTGCTTAAAGATTAAAGAGTTAGTTTTTTCTAGCATAATTTTAATATATGAAAGTATGTTAAAATTAAGGCACTTTAAGAGGAGATTATGAAAACATTATCAAAGAAAAAGAAGCTGATAGGTCTTATGTTGATCATAATAGTAGTTGAGTTTATTCTTCCACTATTTGATACATACTTCTTTCCTGAAAATATTGATAGTATAAAGTCTTCAGGTCAAAGGCCTTTATATACTTTGATGTTTATTTTAATATATGTCATACAACCATATTTTCCAGTAGTACTTTCTAATTTGTGTTTCAAAGACAGTATAAAGAAGCTAGACATTTATAAGCGATTTAAAATTGCTTACATAGTTAGCGTCTTCTTTAATTTTATATCAATTTTTTCTACATCAATGATTACCCAATACCTAACTACAAGATCAGTTAATATAAATGAGGAAGAGAAAAATTTTTTTCAAATGTCATTTGAACTAGCTACGACCTTCTTTGTCATGCTCTTTGATGATCTTCTGATTCCAGTATCTGAACTTATTGGATATTTCTGTATAGTTTTGTTAATAATTAAATCACTAGATTTACAAAGTTGGCATAAGACATTATTGACCGTTATTGCGGTTCCTACAGTATATACAATTATTGCAGCTTATTTAGGAATATTTAATTATGAACTTCACCTCTTTGACAGAATAGGCCTAGACCTATTAGAAAAAAATGGTGATATAACACGATTTTCTCTTTATTTAATAATTCCGTATTTATTCTTTTTTAGAAAAGAAGTAAGTGAATAGTGATGGGTCAGTTAAAAGAAAAATATATTTATATATTCTTTTTTCTTATCACAGTGTTTTCATTTTCTATAATATTTGTCTCTCCTGACAATATTGGTATTAATGATTTTGACCATAACTTTACTAATATTCTGGTCTCTATAAAGTCTATATTTCAAGAATACGAATTCCCTTTGTGGAATCCATATGATCATGGTGGTATTCCTCTTCTTGGACAAGCTTATTCAAGCTCTCTTTCGCCTTTTAATATATTGTTTCTTGTTTTTCCAGCTCTTATAGCATTGAAGATTAAAATATTGATTTGCTCTCTTCTATGTTGTTTTACAAGCTATAGGTATTTAAAAGATCAAGTCAAAGATAACCTTTCGGCCACATGTGGTGCGATACTATTTACTTTTTCTTCATATAACGCCTTAAATATTACTCAAGGGCAATATGAATTTATGACAATGTGGTATATTCCAATATTGTTCTTAACGTATAAGAATAGTGATTTAAAGAGTAGCATTATATTTTCTATTTCTGTTGTTATGATGCTCTTTGAAGGAGCAGTCTATAATATTGTTATATCTCTTCTTTCTATATTTATTCTCATTGTATTTCAAAGATTAAAAAATCTAAAAGAATTTATTAAAAAATTGTTGTTGGCATTTTTGTTAGGTGCTATAAAACTGTTTCCATCTATAAACTTAATGTCTCTAAATAATCGACAGATTTATGATATCTCTGGATTCAGTCTTTATTCGTTCATACATTCCCTTATTAATAGGGGTCAGAAAGTATATTATAGTAACAACCTTGAGGTCTTCTATGAGGCCGTCTCAAATTACATTGGTCTAGATAATAGTTTTGGATTAATTTCTGGCATTGATAGTGGTTGGGATGAACATGGTATGTTTATTGGAATTATACCTCTATTTCTTATACTTGCCTCAGTTGTATACTCTATTAGAAAAAAGAAATATGTACCTCAGATAGGATTACTAATAATTACTATTCTTATAAGTTTTGGATATCGACTACCTCTAGGGCCTTGGAAACTATTGAATATGCTTCCTGTTTTAGAGAATATGAGACATCCAACAAGGTTTAGAGTAATTACTCTTTTAATATTCTCTGTGTTTATCTGCTTTGCTATTAAAAAGATAAGTGAATATCTGAGTAAGAGATTTTCTAAAAGAGTAGCATATTCTCTATGTGTCACTTTTGTACTTCTCTTGAGTATAGACCTGTCTTTAATGACTAGGCGAATCTTAGGTGATGCCTTTATTTATCCAAACTTTACTAAACTAGAGAGAGGTACAAGCCTCAACTATGTTGAAAGTTGGCAGAAAAATAAGGATTACTTAATAACAACAGAAGAGGGGTACTATCCTGCATTCTTAGAAAATAAAGGGCTTATTTTTAAAAAGGAAACACAGAATTTTAAAATAGCTACATTGGCTAAGACTAACGAATCTTATAAAGGTGAAGTATATTCATTAGATGAGAATGTGAATCCTGTGATTAAATCAAGAACTAATAATTCTATTTCTATTAATTTAGGAAAGGTATCGAGCAAAAAAATTATATTAAATCAAAACTACTTTAGTGGCTGGAGTGCTGATAGTTGTAATGTTGTTAATCATAAAGGCTTAATCGCTTTAGAGAAGTGTAGAGATAAGAATGTTTATTTAAGCTATCTTCCTAATTCTTTTATTCTTGGTTTAGCTATTTCTATAATTACATCAATAGTTTTAATGCTCATATCTTTTGGACACTTTCAAAAATTCTCCATGGTGACGCTCAGAAGAAAGTTCAGGGATGTACTTTAGAAGCTCCTTCTCATTTTCTAAATTAGAAGTTTGAATAATGCTTTTAACATAGTCCTTCCTCACTCTTAAAGCCTCTTGCGCCTCTTCCTCTCTGTGTCTGTGGTGTAGGAATAAGAACCTTTCTTGCATCGAGCCTATATTCTCATAGGCGAGGGCCATATCTAAACTATTAGCTGTAAAAGTATTATTGTAGTATCCACTTTTTGTAAGTTTCTTTGTATTAAGATCATTATTTTTTAAATTTATGAATGTAATTGAGTAAAGAGATACTGCGAAGAAGATTACGAATAAATCATTTTTAATTTTTCTTCCAAGGTAAACCAGTATTATAAGTGGAATACCGAAGTTAACTAGCTTTAAAAGAGGGTAGGCCGAGTATTCAATATTGTTGTTGATATTAGAACTCCATAGACTGAAGTAATTTGAAAAAAGCATGTCATGAGGAAGAAAGAGTCCCTGATTTATATAGAAAATATAAATATAAGTGCTAACGCTAAAGCCAATTAATAGTAGATAATTCCTTATTTTCATATTGCCTAAAGAGCTAAATAGAATAAAGAAGAATGGGAGGTCCTGAATGAATTGTCTCGCCCCAAATACACCACCACCATGAGAGTACGTTGATCCAAAGAAGAAAACTTTTAGTCCAATAGATAGAATAATAGCCAATTTGAGGGTGAGCTTTTTTTCTCTTATTACTTCAAGGAGTCCAATCAATATTGCCACGAATAAAATAGGACTGAATATGAAGATACCTTTATAAGGGGAGAACATAGTCTCCCAGATGAGTATAGGATTAAAGTAGAATATATTTGAATAGCCAACTACCATTTCACCAAACCTAATCTTCTCATTAATAAAATGTGGCAGAATACCAACTAGTGTTGAGACTGCTGCGATTGAGAGACTTTTAAGTTTAAGGTTATTCCTTAATATGTAGAGAATGATAGGAAAGTAGAAGAAATTTCCAATTCTGACCGAAAAGGATAGTCCCCATATTAATCCAATTAGTATGAGGTCTTTCTTTGTTAAATCTTTTTCTATGTAGGTTAGTAGTAGAGCAGTAAAAATTAATGACATATTATTACTGGCACCTGGCTCAAGTGTCATGTAGTAAATCAATGGGGTCGAAAGTATGAATATACAGAAATCTCTATAACTATTCTGTGATTTAAAAATTGATTTATTTTTAAATAGGAGAAAAATACCAAATGCTGTTAAAAGAATATTTCCGAAAACTAGGGACATATGCCAAAAGAATTTACTTCCATCTCTTCTAAAGTTAAATGGTTTCTTGAAGCCCTTTAGATGGTCTTCGAATTGAAGTTCTTCATTATTAAGTCCAGATACACTAGAGACTATTTTTGAATAAAGAGCAAATGGTATCCAGCCAGCTACTGCACCAGAAGAATGGTGATGAGGGTAGTTCTTTGATTCTGTTAGTAAGAATTTTTGCTCTGGATAAAAGAGTTCATCAGCAATATTGAGGTCACCGTCTTCAAGAATACTTTCTGTCATGCTGCTATAAACACCATATTCTGGAATTGTGAAATTTACGACAGCAAACGAAAAGGTAAAAACGATGAGTAATATAGGAAAGTACTTCTTGCACAGTTGATCAATATTCATACTGTGATTTTAACATAAAATCTATTACTTACCAGTAATCCCTTGATACATAATATACCAAACAAAGAGGCTTAATATTAATAGAGATAGTTTTATGATTATTCTTTTCTTATTAAGAGGTCGTTTCATGAAGTAATGCCTAGTTGTGCTAATACCTCAGCAATATATTAAACATTGCTGAGGGGATTTTTATCTTTTTATTTTAGCTCAGAATGAATGAGATTTCTAAGTTGGATATACCCAAATTCTTGCAGAGGCTTTCCGTTTACAAAGAATGAAGGTGTTTGCCTAACTCCTAGAGCTTTTCCATCTGCAACATCTAGCTCAATATTTTTAAGAATTTGAGGATCTTGCATATCTTTTTTTACTTGTTCAGTGTCAATTCCTAGGTCTGGTAGGTATGTCCATAGTAGTTCTGGTTTTGGTGCATGGTGAGATGCCCATTCTGGTTGTCTCTTAAAGAAGTAAGCTAGTGCTTCCCAGTACTTTCCTTGCTTTCTAATGGCTTCTAACATTCCTGCAACATACTTAGAGTTTCTATGAAAAAGTGCATACCTAACAACTAGTTTTACCTTGCCCTCATTTTCTTTCATAAGCTCTTTTACATATGGGTAGAAGGCACTACAGCTTTCGCATTCCGGGTCAAGGAACTCTACAAGAGTTACTTGGGCATCAGGGTTACCAAGTGTTGGAGCGTAGTCTCTAACAAGAGTTGATTGATACTTCTTTGCTGCCGCAAGTTCTTCATTTTTTTCATTCTGTGTATACATCCAACCCATTAATGCGAATGAAATTAGAACTGCTACTGTAGATAAAGCGATGATCGTTTTTTGTTTGTTCATTTTTAGTTCCTGTAAAATTTTCTATAAAAAATTATTAATAACGCGAGAAGTATTGTGAACGCTACGAATGAAAGTAGAGGGATTGTGATAAATCCACCCCATTGAATATATGTAGTCGTACAAGAGATTCCTTTTGCACAAGGTGCAGCACTCTTTGGCAGAATCTTATAATATAGTAAATTGTGATAAAGACCTATTGCCCATCCTGTTGCCACGAGCGGTATTGAAAACTTAAATACCATTCTATTTAAAGGAAGAAGACCAACAAGAAATATTAGCACTAGCGGGTACATGCATATCCTCTGGTACCAGCAAAGTACACATGGAGGATAGTTCATTACTTCACTGAAGAAGAGACTCCCGAGAGTTGCAACAAAAGATAACAGCCAAGCTGCGAAAATAAGGTACCAGGCACCAGAACTTACATTTTTTTTCATAAGACCAAGTATCTCACACTGCGTAATTTTGTAAATACTAGTAATGTCATTTTTAGGTAAAGTTTAGTTTCTGGACTTTTAGTAACACCATTCGTTAAGCTATTAAGGCTTATGAAATTTTTAATTCTATTATTACTATTTATCCCAAAGTCTTTTTCCAAGGATCAGTTGTTACCTCAATATTGTGACGCACTTGGTGGAGCAATTGTGAATAAATATAAGTGTCCCAAAAGTGGTCTTACGATCCCTTTTCAATTTTGTACTTTTAAGAATAATTATGGTGATGAACAATTCTTTGATGGCTGTACTGGTCCAACAGGTGGCCACTCCGAAATATTCTATCCTCACTGTATAAAGCACGACCTCTGTTACCATCATGAGCCTATGTCTAATGGAAAAACTCAAAAGACTTGTGACAGTGAACTTAAAGAAGGGCTCATTGAGTCTTGTACTAGTGCCAAAGATAAAGAGAAGTGTGAGTTCTGGGCTAAGACTATGTATAAGGCCGTCCGCTCTTTTGGAACTTTGGCCTATAACTGTGCTAACTATGAAGGTAAGTACTAAACTCGTTCCATATTTTTCTGAGAAATCTTAAGTGTTATAAGTGCAATAATTGCAGGAATAGCTTGAATTAATGCCGCAGAGAACTTTTCTGGAACAGAAATATAGAGAACTAGACCGGCACCAGTAATTGTTAAAAGAATAAAGCTTGCAAGAGTTACACCTCTCTCTACATTCCCTTTAAATAAAAGGAAGATTGAATATATCAGCCCTATTGCTAAGAACAGATTATAAAATCCTTGATTAAAGGCCCAAGTCTTAACAAATTCACCGGAGTGCTCATCGAGTCCAAATCTTTTCAACGTTTCAGGCTTCATGAAATCTATGCTTTCAAGCTTAAAAAATAGAATGTGAAGAATGGCAGTAATACCCATAAAGAATGCTGATACTTTTTTCATAATTAAACTCCGCTTAAGCTTACAAAGATATTGAATATAAATTATAGCATTATCAAGTGTTTATCTGCAGGTATTTCTTACAAAACGAAGGTTCAAATTGACGTAAATCTTTATGTTAAGTAATTAATTTCTATGAAAAAAATCTTAATACTTATAGCTCTTATACTCTCACTTTTTAGTAATGCTAATGCAGCGGTCACTTTAGACGAATTGAAGCAGGTTGAGTCTGCTCTATATAAAGCATTCTTAGAATTAAGACCTACTACGAATGATAAACTAAGTATCAATACTCCTATTCCTGGATTAAGTGAGGATTATTGGTGGGACATCGATATGATTCACGCTTCCTATGTTAGAGAGGAATCTACAACTTCAGATGAAGTTACACATAATATCTATCTCATGGGTGGCTTTGCTAGACTTGAAGGGATGACTCCTGATGGACTTGCTTTAACGGGCTGTCACGAAATTGGGCATGGGATTGGTGGCGCTCCATTTAAAAATCCTTCAATGGGAACTATTGGTTCAACAGCAGAGGGACAAGCCGATTATTTTGCAACTAAGGTTTGTCTGCCAGTTGTTTTTAAATATCTTTCAGAAACTATGGTAGATTACGATCAAAGTGAATATGAGCAAGGCTTATGCTCAAAACAAAGTAAACATGAGAATTCGGTTTGCTTGAGATTATTTAGAGCATTAGAGAGTGATATTTCATTCTTTGCTCACCTTGGGTCTTATGTCGCAATGGATGAGTTTTCTACGAATGAAGCTACAGTTATAATTAAGGACCCTAGCTATTACCCTGATGCTCAATGTCGACTCGATACAATGATAAATGGAATACTTGATATCGAAAGACCAATTTGCTGGTACCCAAATGGTTTGGCCAATGGGACGTCTAGAGAGCTTTAACAAGCTGCGATAGCTTATCAGAAAGTTCATGTGGCATATCTTGAATTGGACGTTTCATAACGATATATCCATTTTCACCGTGTTGAAATTTTCCAAAGTCATTATCAAATCTTAGCTCTGCATCTTCGAATACTCTTACATTAATATTATTTCCATTAATGTTTTGTGAGTCTTGTGATTTGTAGTTTAGTTTATCTATCGTCGAAAGATTCTCTGTTATCTTAAACCATTGTATAAGCTTGTCTCCACTAACAGTTGTAAATTCGATCTCTACAAGAACTACCTCTTCATTCATAAAATAATATAGTGTCGTAAAATTATTTTCTTTCATAGTACCTTCTTATTTTCGAGCTAGAGCTACGAGGTTCTTTCTTAAGTCGTCAGCTGTTTTGGCATGTTCATCAAATTGCATATAATGAATGGATTGGTCTTCAATGTGAAATCCAAAAGAATTCATACTGATTATTTTTGCACCTGAGGATTCGATACCTATTTGACTTAGGTACTTTGTAATTGAGCTTTGATGATCTTTATTCATATGATCAATAGCAAAATTATATTCTTCAAGGGAGATATCATCTTTAAAAGAATAGTCAGACGCGGGGAATTTGTAGATTTTTCCAAAGCCTTTTATATAGTGAATGAAGTCAGGCTTTAGTTTATAAAAAGCAAAACTGTGGACTTCAAAGAACTTTCTAGAGCCAGGGTTAAATCTAAAGTAAGTTTCAGAGATCTCTTTGTGATTATCGTCTTGATCTGTGACTCGAACTGCTTTAGCAAGGACACTAGTTCTCGCAGCTGATTGCTTATTTTCAGCATCCATATCAAAAACAGTAAAAGACACATTCATATCTCTATTTATATTTTTAGTATGAAGAGCAATGTCACTAACTAGAATTACAATGTCCCCAGATGAAATTACTACGTATGGACAAATTGACCCGTACGGAAAGATGTCACCTTCTTGGTCTTTTAAAGTTGATAATACACCAACATCTTTTTGGTGTAGGAACTGTCGAACTTCAATTGCTTTGTCCTTATTTGTCATTTCACTCATAGAGTTCCTCTTTAAATTATGTAAATGCTTGATATGATTATAGATTCTTCCTATCCATTTTTACAATAGTCTTTACATCAATCTTGGAGAAGGCTATAACCCCTTAAATTTACATATAGGATTAGACCATGACAGAGCAATATATCTTCTTTTGTACAAATGTTGGAAATGAAAAACTTCTCAAAGAAGAGATAAGAGTTTTCTACCCTGAGTTAACTTTGAGTTACTCAAGAAAAGGTTTCGTAACATTTAAAAACAAAGGGATTCAGTATCGTATGAATTCAATTGCTCAACTTGATGTTGCATTTGCTACTCGTGCTGGAATCTGTCTTGGAAAAGCTAAGCCTGAAGGGATTGTTGAAGCCGTTAAAAAGAGTTGTGAAGAGATTGAAATCAACTATGACAAATGTGTAATTCATAGCTTTAGTGTAAACACAGATGCTGTTCTTGAAGCGGAGGAATTATTTCAAAGAGAAGTCAATGAGCATAGTCCGATTAATAAAAATGTCATCGACTTAATTACTCTTGGTGAAAATGAAGTCTGGTATGGTGTTCATAGAGTAGGCAAGAGTACGACTCATTTTCCTAATGCAAATCCAGAGGTCGAGCTTCCGGAGAGTTCTCCATCAAGGGCCTATTTAAAAATAGCTGAAGCTGTGAAGTTGTTTAATATTAATATGGACCGCAAAGATATGTGGTTAGACTTTGGTAGTGCACCTGGTGGCGCTAGTCACTTTCTACTTGAGAATGGTTGTAAGGTTTGGGGTATTGATCCTGCAAAGATGGATGAGTCAATTATGGAACATCCTAGATATAAGCACCTTTCAACTCCTATTCAAGATCTATCTCAAGAGGATATTCCGGCCCGTGAAGTTCAATGGGTAAATGCTGATTTAAACTTGAATCCTAAGCAAGCAATAAAAGAAGTCCTGAGATTAATTAAGAAATATAATTTTAATGTTAAAGGAATAATTTTTAGCATCCAAGTTATTAAGATGGACCACGTTAAGAATATCGAAAATTTTGAAGATCACTTCTACGACTGGGGTTTTGAAACTGTTATAAGTCGTCAAATACCATCTCAAAAACAAGAGTATTTAATAATTGCTAAAAAGAGAAACTAGTCTATTCCATAAGCTTAAATGTTTTTGTTTCTTTAAATTGAATGATCTTCTTATCTAAGAACTTCTTAAGTTTGACTTCACCTTTTATTAGAACTTGAAGGTGGTTAGTTGAAAGTGGAGTTGTTGGTATAAATATCTCCTTTCCAACTTTTCCAGCATTTTGGTAATATTTTACAGTTATCGACGGAATTATTCCTCCATCTACATAACCTCTTTCAATCATCTGAATTATTGAATAATACTTGGATACATTTACTTTTTCTAGTGTACCGGATTCGATTAAATGATCGAACTTTGGCCATTTTCCACCCCTTAATCCAGCTAGCTTTAAGCCTTTGACATTATTTGATTTAATCGGCTTGTTTACATTTGAAATTAAGACGTCACTAACTGTTAGTAGAGGCTTTGACCACTTGAATTTTCTCTTGTTGCTATCGTTGAACCACTTCGGTGTTGTCCAGGGTACAACTATATTATTTTCTGTTAAAAGAAGCTGGTTAAGTCTCTTTCTAGGTAAGACTACAACTGAAAAACGATAGTTTGAGTCGAGCTGGTCGTTAAGAAAGTTAGCAAGTTCAAAAGTATAACCAGATCTCTCTTTTTTGTTAACCACATAAGGTGGATCTGGGTGATATGTAAATATCTTGATCTCTGTCTTTGAAAACGCAGAAAAAGTAAAAAGGAATGATAGTAATACTACTTTAAACATTTAAAAATAGTAGCATACTGTAAATAGAATACGTATATAGTTTTTTGTTCTTAACCTATAATTATAGTATCCTTTATCGATGATTCCTAATGAAGTTAATTACATATATAGAGGTCTTGAGCTCGAAATTACTGGTCTAAAACCAGAAACCGAAGGACAAGACTATGAAGCTGGCTACTTTTGTATTAACTCAAAAGTAGTAATTAGCCGTAAGGCTAAGGTAACGCCAAAGAAAATAGGACAATTTGTTACTCTTTGGAAAAGGGATGAGGATGGAGTGACATGCCCATTAAGTATCAATGAGGATTTTAGTCTTGTTATAATTAATGTTGTACGTGAAGGTTTATGCGGTCAATTTGTTTTCCCTAAAGATATACTTGAAGAAAAGAAAATAATTTCTAGTAAGAGAAGTACAGGTAAAAGGGGGTTTAGGCTCTATGCCCCTTGGGACGAGCCTGAAAGTAAGCAAGCGATGACATCAAAAAAGTGGCAAGTAAAATATTTCTTAGATTTTAAGTTAGACAAGAAGATTTTAATGAGAAAAGCAGCTGAGTTGTACCATGGAGTATTAGATGAGTAATGTAGGGGAAAGATACTTTAGAGAAAATGGTCTTAATGTCTCTGATGCGTCGAAAAATACCATAAACGGCATTATCGAGGCTCATCTTGGAAATTACACGTTCAACAACGTGAAGATCATAACCTCAAAAAATAAAATACTCTCATTAGATATAGACGATATTTATAAGAAAATAGTAATTGATAAGAATGGTGGATATTGCTTTGAACATAACAAATTAATCTACGAAGTCTTTAAAACAATTGGTGTCGAGGCGAAGTCATTCCTTGGCCGTGTTGTTTATGGAGACGAAAATCAAGATGCTTCACGAACTCATCGTTTAACAATTTTAAATATAGAGAGTTCTGAATACCTTGTTGACGTAGGTTTTGGTGCATACACTCCAATGTGTCTTGTTCCACTCAGTGGAGAGGTTGTAGTTGATCCCAGTGGAAGTTCTTATCGTGTAGTAAAAAAGACTAAAGATAAATATCAATTGGAAACTTTAAGAACCAAAGGGTACTTTGTTCTCTATACATTTGATAAGTACGAGTATCAAGAATCTGATTATGATTTAGCCAATTATTATACTAATACTCACCCTGACTCTAAATTTGTAAATCAATTAATAATGTCCCGTAAAAATAAAGACGAGACATTATTAATAAATAACCTTCTTTATTCTCGTATATCAGCCGCCGGTCGAATTAATCTCGAAATCAATGATAGCGAACACTTAAAGAACGTTATGTCTGAAAATTTTAATATGAACCTATCCACTAAAGAGGCCGATACTATAGAGGCACTTTGCCGTAGAGCGATTGAAAACTCTCTAGATTGAACATGTTGCTAGATTACCGCTAAATACAGTGTAAGTGCTATAATTAAGGATATGGTACTTACTACGTAGGAGGTAGTATGTCTGAAAAGCTTAAAGTCTTGCATAAGTTTGAAGCAAGTCCCCATGAGCTATATCTTGATTTTGTAGATCCAAAATTTATTAAGAGATGGTTTATGGAGGAGAGTCATTGGGTTACCGAAGCACATACTGATCTGAAAATTGGTGGAAAATATGATGTCACGATGTGGACAGATATTGGAAATAGTTTCACGCATGATGGTGTTTTTGAAGAAGTTGTAGAGGATAAGAAACTACGGTTTACATGGGGTTCTGGTCTTGTTGAAGATACTGATGTAACAATACGGTTCAAAGAAATCGATAGTAAAACAACTGAAGTTAGTGTTGAGCATGAACATTTTCCTACAGTTGAATTAAGGGATCGTCATGTTACTCTATGGAATAAGTGTCTCGTGCAATTGGATAACTTAGTTAGAAACCCTGTTGAATATCCAATTTATAAAGATCCTGACTATTATCCATGAGGACTAAAGCCACTTCGCAAGTAACTTAGTTAGTAAGGGCATAACAACGTAACTCATAAGGAGTACGATTATAGCTGTTGCGATACTATTTAGCTGAAAGTTATTAAGGTTTGCTACTTTTAATAATAAATCAGGCACTACTAAGACTAGTGGAAGCAGACCAATATAAGTCACTATACTCATTTTCATGAGAGACGGTTTCTTTGACTTACTAGAGTCAGAAAACCAAAAACCAAGTCCTTTGTATTCATGTATGTCTGTTT
Source organism: Bacteriovorax sp. MedPE-SWde (assembly GCA_001874305.1). GTDB lineage: Bacteria > Bdellovibrionota > Bacteriovoracia > Bacteriovoracales > Bacteriovoracaceae > Halobacteriovorax_A. The sequence goes on from MPCU01000003.1 coordinate 43,600, forward strand.
CTTGAGAAGAGAAATTCTTAGATTTATCAAGCCATTCTTTTCTAGTCGTAGACTCCATCCATATTCTAAGATTATGGTAATTGTTGAATCTAAAAATCGATATATACTCATTATTATCTGATGATGTTGGTTGGATAATTTCTGTACCAAGATAGCCATCGTATTGAGTACAAACTTCACCTATTCCTCTAATCCAATCCTTAAAGGATTCTTCTTTGTTCGGTAAGAGATAGTGCTTAGCAATAACGGTAACAGGATTTTCTTTTTTCATATATAGATTTTAAATAGTCTTACTTAGTTAGTAAACTAGAGTATTCTATATCCATGAATTACTACAAGCTAACAATCTGCTATAAAGGTACAAATTATTATGGATGGCAAATTCAGCCAGAACCCCACAAAACAAGTATTGAGGGAGAGCTTTTATCTACAATTAAAAGTATAAATAAAAACGGTGTTAGTAATCTCTCTGGTGCCAGTCGTACCGACGCAGGGGTTCATGCAATGGGACAAGTTGTAAAAGTCTCGATGAGTCTTGATATTGACTCAGATAAATTTAAACTAGGCCTTAACTCGAAACTCCCTAAGGATATTAGAATCCTTGAGTGTGTAAAATGTAGTGAAAGCTATAATCCTGTCAAAGACTCGATCTCGAAACTATATCATTATAATTTTACAGTTAATAAATTAGAGAACCCAATAACTTCAGACTTTGTAAAAAATATAAGAGAAGAACTTGATATAAAAATAATGAATGATGCTGCTAAATTATTCATTGGTGAGAAAGACTTTTATAATTTTTCAAGTCGAAGTACCGTTGCAAAAACATTTGTCAGAGAAATAACACTCTGTGAAATTATTGAAACTAAAACAACTTTTCCTGGTAGAAATATTTATACATTAAAAATTGAGGGGAGTGGTTTTCTAAAACAGATGATTAGATATATCATGGGCTCCTTATTCGCTGTTGGTTCAGGTGACCTCGAAGTATCTAAAATAGCTGAATATCTATCTGAGAGAAAAAACGATAAGTTAACACCTAAGGCAATGGCAAAAGGCCTATGCCTTATGAAGATCACATAAGGGTATATTGATGGGAAATTTAGAAAAGTTAAAAATATTAGCTAGACCAATTTATGAAAGCAATGGTGATCCAAGTCATGACTTCTCACATATCGAAAGAGTTGTTAGTCTTGCCCTAAAAGTTGGTGAAGTAGAAAATGCTAATCTAAATATCTTAATCCCTGCCGTATATCTCCATGATATTGTGAATGTTCCAAAGAATAGCTCTAAAAGAGAGAGTGCTAGTGAGTTAGCCGCTAATATGGCATCGGGTATTCTAAAGGAAGCAGGATATTCTGATGACGATATTGAAAAGATATACACCGTAATAGTAGAGCACAGTTATTCTCTCGGAAGAAGGCCAACAACTATAGAATCAGCAGTGTTACAAGACTGTGATAAATTAGACGGACTTGGCGCGATAGGAATAATGAGAGCGATAACATGTGGAACTAGAATGAAGGCAAGCTACTACAACGTTGAAGACCCTCTTGCTATAAAAAGGTCTCGAAATGATAAGAAGTATACAATTGATCACTTTGAAGAAAAGCTATACAAACTTCCTGCCCTAATGAATACAGACATGGGAAGAGTTGAAGCTGAGAAAAGAGTTGATTATATGAAGGGTTTTATTAATCAGCTTCAAAATGAGATCATGTAGACTTTAAGACTAGAAGTTATCCCAGTATGGATTATCTCCATCTATTTCTTTTGATAAGAAATCTACGAAAGTCCTTACTTTTAGAGGAAGATGGTCTTTATGAGGAAAGAGAGCATGTAGATCTACAGAGGGCATCTCATACCTGTCCAATAATTGGATTAATTTACCCTTTCTAATATCTGCACCCGCAATAAATGTTGGTAGTCTTACAATACCATTTCCAAGTAGAGCAAGCTCTCTAAGAGAATCACTATTATTTGTTTTTATAGATCCATTAATATATATCGTTTCAATCTTCCTTCCTTTGCTAAACGTCCATTTGTCACTAGATGATGAGAGTGAAAATACAAGACAATTATGAGAGGTTAGGTCCTTTGGAGATGATGGAGTTGAATTGTTTTTTAAGTAGCTTTTACTAGTGCAGATTACACTCTTGAGTTCACAGATTTTTTTACCGATCATTGAAGAGTTTTCAAGTTTTCCGGCCCTTAGTGCGAGATCGAATCCTTTTGTTAGTAAGTCTGGCTTTTCATCACTCAATTCCATCTCAATTGTTATATTCGGATATTTTTTTACAAATTTCGAAATAAGTGTCGCTAGATGTAGACGGCCAAAAGACATTGGAACAAGAATTTTTAAGTTACCTTTTGGTTTCTTTAGTAATTCAATTGCATTGTTTTGTGCAACTTCGAGTTCATGTATTGTTTTTGCAACTTGTTCGAAATAATCCTCTCCTATTTCAGTGAGACTGAGCTTTCGTGTAGTTCTGTGAAGAAGCTTTACACCAAGTTCTGACTCAAGAGCAGAGACACTTTTACTAACTTTAGATTTTGTCATTCCTAATGCAATGCCAGCTCTAGAAAAGCTCTGATTCTTTACGACTTCAATAAATATTGGAATTAAATTTAGGTTTGAACTGATCATTATGGCCCCGGTTTGTTTCCCTAGCGGAAACAATTAGTTTCAATTGTAGCGTATTGTTGTCATTGAGAAAAGGTCTTATTATGAGAATACGAACTAGGAGGAAATTATGGTTAGGCTTGAACACGTTAATTTAGTCGTATCTAACATAGAAGAAACAAAGAAGTTTCTATTTGCAGCTATGCCGCACTGGAGAGTTAGAGGGAAAGGAACAAATAAGTGGTATCAAAGAAAAAGGAACTGGGAGCATATTGGAGATGATGATTACTACATAACTCTTAACGATCATGGAGAAGGGGAGAACAGAAACCTTCGCGGTTTTACTCCTGGCTTAGCTCATGTTGGTTTTGTCGTAGATGATGTTGATAGTTTGATTACAAGACTAACAGGGGAAGGCTACGAGATAGCGACATTGGGTGCAACACATCCACATCGGAAGACTGTCTACTTTATCGATCCAGCAGGTTTTGAATTTGAATTCATTGAATACTTAAGTAAAGAGAATAGTGAAAAGAATATGTACGGTGGTGAAAGCGATTCTATAAAGAGAATCAGTACTAAATAACTAGGGAGTAATTATGAATAAAAGAGAATTTGTTAGAAATTTGTATGAGTGTGTAGATAATTTGGATGCGCAAAAGCTAAAGGAGTTTCTATCGGAAAATATTAGTTTTAAGTTTTCAAATTTTGACGAACTTAATGGAGTTAGTGATGTCATAGCGTCGAATGAGAACTTCTTTAAAAGTGTAAAGAGAATGCAGCACTCTATTACTAAAATATGGGAAATAGAAGACGATATTATCTGTCATGGAATCGTTAACTATACGAGACATAATGATTCAATGTACTCGGCCAGCTATTCAACAATCCTAAAAGTTGAAGATGAGAAAATTGTCGAGTATTTGATATTTGCAGATGTCTCTGGACTGTAGAGTTAAGATCTAGTTTTCGACCAATACACTATTTTTTAGAGTCTTCTTAAGTATAGACTGACTCTTTTTTAGCGCCTTGATCTTATTATTAATATTTTCAATTTCTGAAATAAATAGAGATTGTAGATCAGAGCACATCAGGATTTCTGTTTTTTGAAGTGTGCAGGGTACAATATATTTAATGTTCTTTATACTAAGCCCTGCCTCAAGTAACCATAGAATCTCTCTAATAATTTTTACATGAGCTTTGTTATAAATTCGATAGCCATTTTGTGAACGATCTGGAGAGATGAGCTCCATCTCTTCATAGTATCTTATGGAGCGAGGACTGGCCGATGTTAATTTTGAGATTTCACCAATATTCATAGTAGTGAACTTTATTCTTTACCTTAACACAGTGTCAAGGTTTACAATAGCATCATTGTTTAAGGAGGAGTTATGATTAGAGGAAGTTGTAGTTGTAAGAAAGTCGAGTTTGAACTAAGTAATAAACCAATGATAATGGGAACATGCCATTGCTCAAGATGTAGAAAAGCTGGATCTAGTATTCTTGTAATAGTGAAAAGTGACGATTTAAAAATAACGAAGGGCAAAGAAACCATTAGTACCTATAGACCTGAGTCTGGATTTAAGTATCTGCGAAATTTTTGTAGTAACTGTGGGACATCCCTCGGCGAAATTTTGTCTAAAGATTCGAGTTTTCCTATAAGTGCCAATTGTTTTGATGATGATCCAATAGTGAGAAATGAGTTTCACGAGTTCGTTTCAGCTAAGCCTGATTGGTATGATATTTGTGATACTGCAAAGCAATTTCTAGAGCATCCTGCTAAATAGGTTTGTTAGAAGAGATGAGATAGAATATAATTTCCTAGAGGAAAGGAAGTAATCTTATGAAGCTAAAAAACCAAGTTGAGTGGGCTATTCATTGTATGGAACTATTGGCAAGAGTGCCAAGTGACGTATATATCCCAACAAAAGTACTTGCGAAATTTCATGGTGTTCCTAAAGAATATCTTTCAAAAGCTATGCAAGCATTGGCAACGGCTAAGTTAGTCGAAGGAACACTTGGCCCAAAAGGCGGTTACCGTATAGCAAAAAAAGCCTCGAAGATAAGCTTGTTAGAAATTGTTGAAGCTGTAGAGGGGAAGAAGAGAACGTTTAACTGCCAAGAGGTTCGTTTTAATAATCCTTGTCTTAAGAAAGAGCATAAAGATAAGAATGTAACTTGTATGATAGCAGGCGCAATGTATGAAGCAGATGAAGCCTGGCGAAAGGTTTTACACAAGAAGAAGTTATCCGATATTGTGGCGGAAATCGATCACCAGGTACCTGCAAGTATCATGGAGTTGTCAGAAGAATGGATTAATGGACAACTAAAATAGTTAATTTAACTTTTGCTTGGATTCCCAATAAATATAGAGAGATGCCGCTGTCAGTACGATAGTAAATATAATAAAATCCAGAGCTTCTTTAATACCAATAGAGAATGTCATACTCAGTGTAAAAGTTATTAGCAAAGCAATACATACAATTGAAGTTTCTTTCATACGGATACCAACGATTAAGAAAACCGCTAAGATAACTTCTAGAATAGTTATCAAATAACCGAGGACATCAGAAAGACCTCTTGGGAACCAAGGGTTTAAGGTCGCTGTATATTCCAAGAACGTTTCAAAATTCCCCCAGACTACGCCGTTGTTCCCGGCCGGGCCAAGTAGACTAAGACGATCTGCAACTACCCATAAGAATATTATAGCTAGTAGAGCTCTAGTTAAGATGAAAGTATATTTTCTGAATTTCATTTAATAACTCCTTTACGATTAAGGATAATTTATATCCTTAATGTGGCTGATGCAAGTAAATTTAAAGAATAAAGCATGATGTATCGTGATTTCAAATGCTTATTGCATGTTTTACATGGAGTTAATTGATGATAACCTTTTGCTTAAGCGTTTTTATAATAGGAGATAAAGTGAAATATATTCTATCGCTACTACTTTTGTTAAGTTGTAGTAATGTCCCTCAAAGAGTGAATCCAAAATATGAGAAACTAGATAAGTACTTAGACCTAGTTGAAAGTTATGAAAAAGGTATGGGATCTGTCGCTATTCTTAAAAGTGGAAAAATTGAATACACAAGACATTTTACTTCTATAGAAGAGCCAAGCTCTCCGGTTTATAGAATAGGATCTATAACAAAGACTTATACCGCTGTTCTTATCTTAAGATTGATTGAGGAAGGAAAACTGAGTTTAGATACTAAACTTTCAAAGTTCTATAAGAATATTTCTAACTCAAAGAAAATTACAGTCGAACATCTTTTAAAACATAGGTCAGGTCTTCCTAATATGACTTCTCAATCTGACTATCTTAAATACTTTGAAGAGCAAGTAACAGAAAAAGTTCAAATAGATAGATTTAAAACATATAAACTTGAGTTTAAACCAGGTTCTAAATATGCATACTCAAATACTGGTTATGTTCTCTTATCTTATATAGCAGAGAAAGTATCATCGCTTTCTTATCAGCAGCTCTTAGAGAAATATATTACAAGTCCTTTGAATTTGAAAAAGACTTTTGTTTACGACAAATATAATCCACGTACTTCAGAAGTTAAGAGTTATGAAAAGGGTGCAGTTTGGGAAAAATCTAGCAATACTCATGAATCGGTTCCTACCGGTGCCGGAGCAATTTCATCTACTCCAAAAGAAGTTGCGATCTTCCTAAGAGCTATCTTTAAAGGTGAATTACTATCTAATAATAGTCTGAAAGAAATGAGATCGCTAAGTGATGGTTATGGGCTAGGGATAACGACTTTTCCTTATAATACAAAGAAGGCCTTTGGACATAGTGGAGGTATTGATGGCTATAGATCTATCGTTGGATACATAGAAGAAGATGATCTTGTCTTTACTCAACTAACAAATGGTATGGCCACGAGTTTTAATGATATCTCTATAGCTATATTAGCTTCATACTATCAAAAATCTTTTGAGTTACCACAATATAAAAGGTCTATTGCTGTTTCTGATGACATCTTAAAAAAATATAGTGGCACTTATTCTGCAAAGTCATTTCCATTAAAGCTTACATTTCGTAGTAAGAATGGAGTATTACTAGGTCTGGCATCTGGTCCTGGTCAATCCGAGATACCTTTTGAAGCTACAACAAATGAAGACTTCTCTTATATGAGAGCGGGAATAAAATTGAAGTTTAGCGATGACGGAAAGAATCTTGATTTTACTCAAGGGAAAACTTTTAAGCTAAAAAAAGAATAATATAATAGGAAAGCCTTCTGTCTTTTACGCTTAGCAGATTAAGCGTAAAAGACTATTTTGTTCTTATCTAAATCTCTTGTATAGGCCGAAAACTTTGGTCCTCTTTGGTTAGGTTCACCTTCACTAGAGCCACCTAGCTCGAGAACTTTTTCATACAGTCTTTTTACTTCTTCAATAGAGCCAACATTGAGGCCGATCATTGTTCCGTTACCATTTGTTGCCGGTTCTTCGTTAAAGGGCTTTGCAAGTGCAAACGTAAAGTCATCACACTGCCAGAATGTCATCCTGTCATTTGCGAAAACTTGGTTAACTTCAGTTTGTTCAAAGAGTGAATCATAGAACTTAACTGATTCTTCCATATTATTAGTTCCGAGAACACAATAGTCCATTTTCATATCTAATACTCCTACTCATAGAGAGTTATAATTAATATATTGATTATACATGTTCTGATCTATTTAAAAATGCTAATGTATGCATATTACCTATGCATAAATGCATGTATTAAATATTTGTGGGAGTCCTCAATGAACTTAAAATCAATTAACTTTGACTGGAATAAGATCAAAGCTTTTCTAATAGTAGCTGAAGAAGGTTCTTTCTCTGCAGCAGCAAAAATACTTAATAGTACTCAGTCTACAATGGGACGACAAATAGCTGCCTTAGAAGAAGAGTTGGAGATCGTTCTATTTGAAAGAGTAGGGAGAGGGATAGAGTTAACCCCTACAGGTATAGAGTTATTAGAAGAAGTTCGTAAGATGGCTTCGGCCGCAAATCAGATCTCCCTGGTTGCAGCAGGAAAAAAGACTGAAATTGAAGGTAATATCTGTATCTCAGCATCAGAATCTACTTCGATCTTTATTCTTCCTAAAATTTTAGAGAAGATTAAAAAGAAATTTCCAAATATCACAGTTGAGGTTATTACAGATAATAAGTCTAATGATCTCCTTCGAAGGGAAGCTGACATTGCAATTAGACACTATCGTCCACAATCAGGTGAACTTGTAATTAGGAAGGTCAGAGATGACAAGGGCTACTTATATGCTTCCAAGAAGTATTTAAAACAATTAGGACAAATTAAAAATTCGAAAGATCTAAGTAAAGCTAATTTTATAGGGTTCACTGAAAATAACGAATATATCAATACCTTTAAAAAGCTAGGTGTTGAACTTACCAGCGAGAACTTTGCCACTTTATCTGGTAATCAAATTCTTCATTATGAGTTAATAAAGAATGGTGTCGGTTTAGGAGTGTTACCCGAGTACGTAGGGTCTAAGGAAAAGAAAATAATGAAAGCCTTAGAAAAGATGCCATCGATTCCTATGGAGACTTGGCTTGTAGTACATAGAGAATTAAATACGAGTGTTAAAATAAGAACTGTCTTTGATTTTTTAGCGAATGAGATTCAAGATTTTAAATAATTTTATAATAGGAGATAAAATGTCATTAGATATCGAGAAGGTAAATGTTTTAGAAAAAAGTAAATTATTTCAAGACACATGGGCGCCTCGAATATTAGGAGAGCTTAATGGACAGCATGTTAAGGTTGCTTATTTTGAAGGAGAGTTCGGTTGGCATCATCACGAATTAGAAGATGAGATGTTCTATGTTATTTCGGGAGAAATAAATATTGAAACTAGAACAGAAACGTTCAATTTAAAAGAAAATGAATTTGTGATTATTCCAAAAGGTGTAGAACACAACCCTAATGCTAAAAAAAAATCTCTGGTAATGCTTTTGGAACCCCTGTCGACTTTGAATACTGGAAACACTGTTACTCAAAATACAGTTAGAAATCCAGAGAAGATTTAGTTTAAGTAACTGTAGTTTGATATTAAGATTGCACCATGATTATAGTTTATCACTATTGGCAATCGACAGCTTTGGCCAAAGTTTAAGCCAAGACTTTTTATGAATTCTCTCATTAAATAACGTCATATCTTTTAAGGAAGGAACGGGTCTTAATGTTAATGATTCTATATCTTTTAAGCCGTGTGGAGTTATCAATATGAGATTGTTATCGACAGTCAATCTTATACCTATGCAGGTTGCAGTCTCTATCCAGTCTGATATGGCCTGCTCTGTGGAGTTATATGGTTGCTTATTATGCCATAGGTGAGTTCGTGCTTGATTTATTACTTCCCATTTTATGTTACTAGCTTGCTTGCTCAATTTAGCTTCAAGCTCTTTTTCATACTCTTTAGATGTATTTTTCTTATCTAGAAAAACTACGTCAATGTCTGATAGAGGAGTACTTTCACTATATTGATGTAGAAAGTCCCAGGCCTTATTTCTCACAAAACCAGCACCTATCCAACAGTCTGGAAGGTCTAGATCTCTAACTAATTTGAGAATATTCATCATCCATTCGTCATTATGAATTTCATTTAACAGAGTGTCTTTCATAGATAGATTGTAAACGTTAGTATTAATTATGAAACTATAGTTTTTTAAATTCTGGTATACCTAATGTATTCTCAATTGATTGTTTTTGAGTTGACCAATGACTTCCACCATAAACAATCATAACGTTATTATTCTCCTTAAAGGCCTCTTCAATAACAGAAATTGTGTATTGATCTCTAAGAATACAAATTGCAGATGAAACTCTTTGGGTTAATAAATCACCGCTTACATAAGGTGCACATGTCTCTGGAATGAGACCGCCTATACTAAACTCTTTTAAATTGTTTAACTCAAACCATTCATGGAAATCACTTAGACTATAGCTTACATCCAAATCAAGTAAGGATACTTTGCTGTCAATATGGTCTTTAAATTCTTTTTCAATAGATAGTGTATCTAATATTCTTGCTTCTTTTGCCTGAAATATTTGTTGAGTAAATGTGTAGAAAATATAATCCTCTGTTTTAAACTCATGGTTTAATAATTCATTATAAATATATATCTCTTTTGGTTCACCACCAATAAATGAGATATTTAAAGAAGCTGATGTTTTGATTGTAAAGGCCGTTTCAAAACCTTGATATTTGCCATTCTCTCCCTGCTTCTTGGCCCAGTCTATAAATGATAAGGGCGATTCTCCGCGTGAATTAGGGACACCTTCTACAATTATAAAATCGATTGAGTTTTTCTTTATAGTTTGTTCAATAAGTTTAAATGTCTCAGATTCTTCATCTGTAGAGTGAAGTGCCGCCACATAATGAAGAAACTTATTTTCATTATTGTAAGTAGCAAGAAAAGGATATTCAAATGGCTCTTTTTGACTAAGCTCGTTTGACCATGGAAGAACAAGTGACTTATTGAAGTTTAATGGCATATTAGCTCTTTTCTTAATTCCTTAAGCTGTCTTGGTGATCTAATTATCATAAGATTGCTGTGTAAGATATTTTCTTTGATTGTTTCTATTGCTCTTGGCCCATAAATATCAGGTTGCTCATGAAGTATCCACTTTGCAAATGCATAGTCTACTTGTTCGTTGCAACCCTCTGCTAAGTCTGGCCTAGTCTTTCCTCTATACTGAAAGTACCTCTTAATACATCTATAAAAACAGAAGAATCTATTAAAATCTAAATATATAACGAGATCAGAAGCCTTAGCTCTTTGAGGTAGAGTTTTTTTATAAGCGCCACCTTCAATAATCCATTTCTCTTGTTTGTAGAAACTTAATTGTTTTTCGTACCATTCTTTGGGATCAGGTCTAGTCCATCCTTCCTGCCAAAAATGTTGGTCCATGTGAATAACGGATATCTCTAATAGTTGAGAAAGTGTTCTTGCGAATGTTGACTTACCAGCACCAGAGGAGCCTTGTATTAATATTCGATTAGAATTTCTAACTTTGTCAGCAAAGTGATTCATGTTTTAGTTAGTCCTCAGATACATGAATTTGAATCTGGCCATGAAGTTCATTATTCGCTTTAAACTGTTGGATTTGAATTGATACTTGTTTGTCCGCACTTTTATATAGAACTTGATACTGACTTTGCTTATTTGTTGAATTTCGAAAGTCTTTAACCTTCTTCAAGACAATACTATTTAACATATTACATTGTTTAGTACTAAGTAAGTTAGTATTAGCATCAACATAATAGTGACTTAGTGTTGTATTAAGATCACTTAAGCAGGCCAGTATATTTAAAGAAATCATGGAGACGAATATTATTTTGATCATACGAAATTAAACATTTCTACTTCAGTACTGTAAAGATAAAAAATGGTTCCAACACATATCTCCATTAATTGCTCCTTTTTGTCGTCTATTCAACCGTTTAGGGAGTTTTAGAGTTTGACGAGGAAGTAGTGTGATTATAAAAAGTGACTATTTTTATTACAATATATATAAGTTTTTCTGCTTTTATATATATCGATACTAAAAGAAGTAAAATAGTGAAGACTTATTATTTATTGGGTAACCCATTGGAGATTTTAATGATCAAAACTATTTTTATGTCATCACTACTCGTATCCATTTCAGCCCTTGCTACTGAATCCTATAATAATTTTCAACACGTTTCTCATTTGGTTGAGAAAGAGTTTTATCCAATAGCAAGACAGTTAGAACTGACTCCACACTTTAAAGGGTTTGTAGTTAAAGATGGAGTTGTTTATGCAAAAATTAATGGAGCTGAACTTGATTTTAAAATATATCCTAGAAAAATTGATTTAAAAAAACCGTCACAATATTCAAGGAAAATGAAGTATAAAGTTCCGTTTCCAACTCCAGGCTCTTGTCAAAGCCTTGCTATAAAAAATATCGCAGATGGTTCTTTAGCTTCAGTTGATTACGAGTTTGCTAACATTAAAAACGATAGATTATTATGGTTTTGTGGTGACAATCCTCAAATTAGCTTCATTAAGAGCTATAAGACGTCTTTTTTTAAAGAAGAAGCCATTATTGATCACCGACTATCTGTAAATAAAGATAATCATCTTTCATGTAATTTTAGGGTAAGCGGTATGATGAATCATGTAATTAATGGGCTAGGTAAAAATTGTCCTCAAATGACAGAATAATTTGTAATAAGTAAATAATCAAAATATAGCTTGGTAATAAAATTGGAGACTCAGGTCTCCTTTTTTGTTTACTCAATAAGTTCTGAGCATGTTGTAATAGAGGAGGAAACAAAATAGGTTAAGGTTATAAAGGTAAATTCGATGGCAAGAGAAAGATTTGTAGATTTTATGATTGGTGAGTGGGTACAGTTCGGAATTGGTATTCTTCATGGTGAGCCTGTTGAACCTGAAACCTATAATGAAAAATTTGAATTAAAAGACGGGAATACTCTTCTGGTAACACATGACTGTTTTGGAGACTGGGAAACGAATGAAATGAATTTTTTCGAAGATGAAGATAGAGTAAAAATGATTCAAGGTGATTTAGTTGCTGAAGGATTTAGAGAGGGGAATGTATATATCCTTGCGGGAAAAGAGGATGATTCTGAGATTAAATTTAAGCTCTATATGATGGGTGATAAATTTATTCAGCATAGGGAAGTTCTGAGACAAGGGCATGTTGTGCAAGTTGATATGTCTTATCTTGTTAGAAAGAAGAAAGCCTCTAACTAAAGAGGCTTTTTAAACTTAATCATTCATTTTTTTTTCTATAGTATCCCTTCAGAGCTCCAATTTGGTTTTTACTCAACCCCGAAATATAGCTTTTTAAGATAAAGAAACGATATAGTATCTCTGCTGATATCTTTCTTGCTTTAGGAGAGTTGATATAGAGAAGCAGTAAAGTTAGGCCAAACTCAGAAATATCGACTTTTCGATACTCTCGTTCTCGTCCTTTAGGTCCTGATAAGTACTTGTTTTCTGTGAAGTTCTTACATAGCCCATATTTGGGCTCTGTACCGAGTTCAGCTTTACAGTTATCAATTGCCCGTAATACATGCTTATGTTTCATGTCAAAATGCTCGGCTATTTTTAAGGAGTCACTAACTGGTCCAAAAGGTGTATCTCGAATCCAAACATCACCCATCACGTGTTCATTAACCAAATCCTTAAGCCTTGGAGGTCGTTTTTCAAATGGTTTATCTATTCTAAAGTTACTCATAAATTCTCCTCAGTAAGAGTAAACTTATGAGGTATCAAGATTTACTGATGGGGATTACTTTTATCCGTTTGAGTTGTGGTATTTTTTCTTAAATGAAATAAAAAAGCCTAATCCGAAGACTAGGCTTTTTTAATTAAATGGTGGGTCATCGGTGACTTGAACACCGGACCACCGCGTTATGAGCGCGGGGCTCTAACCAACTGAGCTAATGACCCTCATTTGGTGAGTTAATAAGATACTCTATTTCTATGACATTTTGCAATTCTCAATGCGAAAAAAATGAAAATAATTTTAGGAGGCTTTGCGTAATATGGTTGGTAGATAGTAAATCTGTTGACTGATGTCCTTGAGAAATGATTCTTGGGTATGAATTTTATTAGTAAAGGCGCTGAGTTCTTCTATTAATTGCTCTCTGGTGAGTGTTGGCTCAATTTGTGTCGTGTCGCCATGCTTGTCTGTAAGAGTGATATTCTTTCCATGTAGTGGTACTTTTAAAATTCCTCTTTCTCCTTCAACAATAATACTTTCGTGATTACTCCACTTATTCCAGTCAGCTTCAAAATGCACAAGAATGTCATTGTCGAGCTCAAAGAAGCCATGGGCGTAGTCATCGATACCGCTGGATGGATTAAAAGTTTTGGTATGAACATCAAATTTCTTTATGGCCCCAAAGATCTGAGTGAGATTGATTATTGTGGGTCCCATTTCCATCAAGGCCCCGCCGCTTGCAATTGAATGATTAGATTTCCAGCAGGATCTAAGTTCCTGAGCATTACAACCAAGAGATAGTTTTACTACAAATACTTTTCCAACTGTATTTTCTTGAAGTAGTTGTTCGAGCTTTAAGACCATGGGATTGAATCTAACAGGAGTGGCCGGATTGATAAGGCTTAAGAGGTCATGGTCAAGGTTTCTCAGAATTTCGAGCTGCTCAATATTCTTAACAATAGGAGATTCACATAGGACATACTTATTCTTACCAGCGAAGTAGAGACATAGATTTAAATGAGAGTCATTTGAAGTACTGAGAATTACCGCATCGTAATCAACGGAGTCAATATCTTCGAAGTGTTCAAGAACTCTGGAGTTAGTGATCTTGGCGCCTTGCTCGGCGGCTTCTAGTTTTGTGTCATAGACACCTGTAATCTCGATATCATCTACCTCATTGGATGCCGCAAGACGCTTCTTTCCAAAGTTACCACATCCGAGTAAGAGCAATTTACATGATTTCATAGGCCATCCATAAGAAATTATACACCCCGTCATGCTCTTAAAATAAGAGAAATACTAGTCAGTTAGGTGAATTTTTGAAAGAATTGATACTACGTTTATAAGTATCTGAATGTAATGAAATATGAGGCCATCATTTTGGATTTTTACAAGTATAGCTCAACAGGAAATGACTTTATCCTTCTCGATAATAGAGATGAGAGCTGTCCTGTAAATGATAAAAAATATTGGCAAAGACTGTGTTCGAGAAGAACGTCTGTTGGAGCTGATGGTGTTATATTCTTAGAATCGAGCGAAGAATTTGATTTTCATATGAGATATCTAAATGCCGATGGTGGTGAAGTTTCTATGTGCGGAAATGGAACAAGAGCTCTGACACATTTCTATCACTTTTTAACGAAGGTCGATAAACCTACTTACACATTTTCTACGATGAATGGAGTCTACAATTCTCAAATTGATGGTGACACAATTTGGATAGAGATGACTGAAGCCTACGATAAGCAAATTGTTGATAACTCACAATTATATTCTAAGAATATTGACTCTTATTATATGAATACGGGAGTACCACATTGTATATATTTGGTTGATGATGTCGAAGAAGTCGAACTCGTAAGTGAAGGTAGAAGAATTAGAAATCATTCTTTATTTCCTAATGGAGTAAATACTAATTTTATTTCTAAAATAAGTGAAGACTCATATAAAGTAAGAACATATGAACGCGGAGTAGAGGACGAGACTCTTTCATGTGGAACTGGGATTACCGCCTGTGCTCACTTTCTTTGGGATAAGGGAGTGGAGACAAGTAGTCCTATTAACTTTCAAAGTAGAGGCGGAGAGTTAGTATTAAAAAAAGAAGATAACTCTGTTTTCTTTGGTGGCCCTACTGAAATGATCTATAAAGGTAAATTATGTTAAAAATATTATTAGTTTTTCTAATGAGCTTTAAAGTATATTCTGCAGTTATCTTAGATATCGAGATTACACATGAGAAGGGTCTTGGAAAGAAAATGATTCTTAAGAGTGAGTTGATGAGCAGAGAGAGAGCTCAAAATGGAAAGTTAATTACTCTTAAAATGAAGAATGGAATATCACTTGATTTAGAAGTTAAGTATGATGATAAAGAAGAAGTATTACCTGAAGGTTCAGTAATTGAGATGTCAGGGATTCTAAAAAATGATCACTCTAAAACAATCAAGCCCAAATCATTTGAGTTAAACGTTAAATTAAATAGTACAGGATCAGTTGAGCTTAAAGACGAAAAAGGTCAAAAGACAACGATTACTTTAACGCCAAAAGAAAAGTAATTATGAGTGAGAGACTAGATAAGAAACTCGTAGACCTTGAGTTAACAGACACAAGATCAAAAGCTCAACAACTCATAAAGGAAGGGGTTGTCTATGTTGATGAGATAGCAATCTTAAAACCTTCATTTAAAACAAATTCAGAAAATATAGAAGTGAGAAAAGATATTATCTACGTAGGGCGAGGTGCCCACAAAGTAGAAGGGGCTCTTTCTCGCTTTAATATAGATCCTAATAACTTAATTGTTGCTGATGTTGGAGCCTGCACAGGTGGCTTCACTGAGTTTGTACTAACAAAGGGTGCAAAGAAGGTATTTGCAATTGATGTTGGAAAAGACCAATTGGCAAAGAAGCTTAGAGAAGATGAAAGAGTTATCAATCTAGAAGGTCAAAATATCAGAGACCTTTGGGAGTTAGAGACTCCTGCTGATTTGGCGGTGGTAGATCTTTCATTTATTTCTTTAAAGCTAGTTATGGAAAATATTACTTCACTTCTTGGCTCAAATGGAAAAGTGGTTGCACTTGTAAAACCCCAATTTGAAGTTGGAAAAGATAATATTGGGAAAAAAGGTCTAGTTAAAAATAATGAAATAGTAAAAACAACAATAGAAAGTCTATTTGATTGGTGCGGTAGTAAGAGTATCTATATTCAAGATTTTTGTATTTCTCCGATTACTGGAAAAACAGGAAATACGGAATACTTCTTCTATATTGATAAATCTAAAGAACACCATGGAATAGAAAAAGAGTTAATAACTCAAATAGTGGATGAAGGTATATGAAAAAAATATGTGTATTCTGTGGTTCGGCCTCAGGTAAAGGTGAAAACTATATCAAGATGGCGCAAGAACTTGGTGATAAGATTGTTACAAACAACTTTGGTCTCGTTTATGGTGGTGCTTCAATTGGTGTAATGGGAGCTGTTGCCGACAGTGTCTTAAAAAATAACGGAGAAGTTATTGGTGTTATGCCAAAGAGTCTTGTCGACTGGGAAGTCGGACATGAGGGGCTATCGAAGTTTGAAATAGTTGAGACAATGCATGAAAGAAAAGAAAAAATGTACGACTATTCAGATGCTTTCGTTGCTATCCCTGGTGGAATGGGAACGCTAGATGAGCTTTGTGAGATCGTTACATGGGCTCAACTTGAATATCATAAAAAGCCAATCTTTCTTGTGAACTTCAATGGATTCTTTGATGGATTAATCGCGCACTTTAAAAATGCTGTGACTGAAGGCTTCTTAAAGCAAGAACATATGGATTTAATTACAATTGTAGATAGCAATGATGAGTTATTCGATATCTTGGATCTCAACTGAGCAATGACCAAAGTTTTGGAATCTGTTATTCTTGCGTTTAACATCACAAGGATTACATTTTCCAAAGTAAGTACACTCTCTGAAGATATCATCTATTTGAAACTTCGGGTCTAAGATATGCCCAACTGGAGTAATCTTGTTGTAAAGGTCATGGTGGCATCTGTAGATATGACCTTCTGGAGAAATAAGTAATTCACTGGTTTTACAATTAACTGTCTTAACTTCTTTAGAGAAAACACTTCCTTCATAATGGTATGTTCCATGAAGCTTTCCGTTATGCTCTCCTAAGAACTCTTTAGTTTTAAACAGTATTCCATTTTCTTCACAGGCCTGTTCTGCTGCTGGAATATACTCGAGCGCATCAGGGTGAGCAACTGTAAATAGTCCAATAGAATAGCCATTGTCATGAAGAATTTTTACTTTATTTACCGTTTCAGCTAAATCCATTGTTTCTGGATGATAGCTAACTCTTATTGAAGGATAAGGTAAATCTCTCTTAAATCTTTCAGGATCAACGAGGTCCATAAATTTATGAGGATCAAATTGTAAATTGGTTAGAAGATCAACATTGAGATCTTTTCTAAGACCATTAAGGATTTCAATAAAGCCTTTATGTATAGATGGCTCGCCACCTTGAAGTGATATCGGCAGTGGACCTTCTGTTTGGATGCGATTTAATCCTTCTACCCATTCGGCACCACTTAAGTGCTTCCTTCTCTGGTCTAGACCAACGAGATGGTTAATACAGTAACTACAGCTTAAGTTACAGCTTAGAGATAGAAATGCTCCTATATAGTTGTAGTGTTTTGGTAGGTTTATCGAAGGCATCATACTTGAAGTATAAAGTTTACGATAAATGTCTGTCAAAAGGATCTTAGGCCCTATAAACTATTGGAGATGAAAAATAGTATGTTAATCATTAAGACAGGTCACGCTGAAACCTTTTGTGAAAAGGAGAGTCGTGGTATTTGTAGTCTTGGAGACGTACTTCGAACATCGTTCATTCTTAATATCTATAATTTCTACAATATAACCTGGTTTACTGATGGGAAGGCCGCTCCTCTCTTAGGGCCCTATGAAGATATTGCTATTAAAACATTACGTGATGGCAGTGAGCTAATGGCACTTGATTATGACCTCATCCTTAATCTAGAAAAAGATGAAACGATTCTTGATGCAGTAAGTGACAAGCAGAATGTCTTTGGTTTTATTAAAAGAGAAGGCGTACTTGGGGTACTTATCTATCCAACTAGGAAATTTGTCGCTTACGATGATTTAGGATTCTCTGATAAAGATTCGTTTCAACAACAACTTTGTTCAATACTCGATCGAAAATGGGATGGGGAAGACTTCGATTTCAATTTCAAAAGTAAGAATCAAAATAAATATGATATTGGCCTTAATTGGCAAGTTGGTGAGAAATGGCCTGAAAAGGCAATACCTAAAGAACTGTGGAATGAATTAGAAGTTAGAATAAAAGATAAATTTAAAGTTTCATGGCAGCAGGGCTTTGATAACTTAAATGAATATATGGAGTGGATTGATTCTTGTGAGACAATTATCTCACTTGATAGCCTAGGTCTACACCTTGCAATTGCTATGAAGAAAAATACTCTTGCTCTTTTTGGGCCTACGAACTCTGATGAAGTCGAGCTCTATGAAAGAGGCGCAAAAATATTCTATAGAAATGAAGAAGAATTAAATAACTTAGTTGATCAGGTATGTGATCACTTACTTTAAGGATGAAGTAATGAAGAAAATACTATTACCACTACTATTTACACAATTTGTAAGTGCAGACTTTCTTATTATGGTTAAAGACCAATCTCTTAATACTATTTTTGAACAGAGAGATTATATTGGGAATTTTCCACATCCAACATATCAAGTAGAAGACCTTCAGGGCGTAAGTCCAATAATGATTCAAAATGATTCACTTGTTATAGACGTAAATCATGAAACATTTATTTCTAATATTACGAGTGACCCGATGAGTGAAATTCAATGGGGTTTAAAGAACCTTGGAAATAATGAGCCAAGAAGAGGTGGTGGAAGAATTCCTATCCCAGGTGTCCTTGGAGCAGATATTAATATTGAGAATGTTTGGAAAGATCACCCTGGTTCTAAAGACATTGTTATCGCTGTAGTTGATACAGGTGTTGATTATAAGCACGAGGATCTTAAGGGAAATATGTGGAAGAACACTGCCGAGTTAAATGGCCGACGTGGTGTTGATGATGATGGAAATGGATTTGTAGATGATATCTATGGATATAATTTTTCCAAAGGTAATAGTAATCCAATGGACGACAATAAGCATGGAACTCATGTTAGTGGGATTATCGGTGCTGAACATAATAGCGTTGGTGTTGCAGGAGTAGTAAAGAATGCAACTATCATGGCGGTAAAATTCATGGACAGAAAAGGTCGAGGGGATCTTGCGAAGGCACTACAGGCCACAAAGTATGCGGTGGAAAATGGTGCTCAGGTAATTAATAACTCATGGGGAAGTTTAGGTCATTCTCAAATACTAGAAGATTATATGAGTGCAGCTTCTAAGAAAGGTGTGATCTTTGTTGCAGCAGCAGGAAATAACTATAAAAACCTAGATGAAAGCCCTCTATACCCAGCTGCTTTTAGAATACCAAATCAGATAACTGTTGCAGCATTAAACCCTGAGAATAGAATGACTGGCTTTTCTTGCTATGGAAGAGAAACTGTTCATCTGGCGGCTCCTGGGCGAAATATAATTTCAACTGCTCCAAAGAATAAATACTTAGTACTTTCAGGTACTTCGATGTCAGCACCATTTGTTGCAGGGGCGATTGCTCTTTATAAAGCGAAGCATCCAACTGCTTCAGTTAAAGAGATTAAAACTAAAATTATCGACTCCGCAGTCTACGTTCCTCACTTTTCAGGTAAAACCTACAGTGAAGGTCGTTTAGACATGGAAAACTTCTTAATGCCTTGATATACAAGGCATATGCTATTTAAAGAATTACTAGGCGAGATCTACGACTCCCACAATATTTCAAAGGCCTCTAAGAGAAGAGAGCTGCTCGCAGAGCAAATGCTTTCAAATGAAAAGGCCGGAAAAGACTGTATGAGTTGTACAGGTCGTTGCTGTACATTCGAAGCAAATTCTATGCAAATGACTTCTCTCGAAGCGCTTGAAGCAATGACTGTTCTTGAAGAGAAGGGTCTCTTAAATGACGAAGTGAAATCTCGTCTTCAAAAATGTATTGATGAGTTTAGACTAGATAAGTATATCCAAATTGGCCCAGGTGAATACTTTAGAAAATCATACACATGTCCATTTTTCTTCTTTCCAGAGTTTGGCTGTGGACTTGGCATTGATAATAAGCCATATGGTTGTATCGCTTTTAATCCATGTGAAAGTGGAATTGAAGACGGTGGAAATTGTCAGTCTGATTTAGATATTCAAGAAAAGAGAAATGATTTATTTGAAGAGGAAGAAGATAGAGCCAATGAAGCACTATTTAAAGAGAAAGGGATCAGCATTTTAAAAGAGCCGATCCCAATTAAGTTACTAGAGTTTTGGAATAAATTCGTCAAAGAAAGCTAAGAAAGATCCCGTAGATGGATCGTACTTACTAAAACAGCCTTTTACTTTTCCAGTAGAAATTGTTGCCTGACTCATAAGTTGAGATTTATTAGTGAAGCTAAATAGCCTTCTCTTTGGCCATAATTTACGTGCTCTCATCAGCTTCTTTGTAGGATAGACAAAGATGAAGTCAAGATTTTGTGAATAGAGCATACCATCAATAAGCTCTAAGCTTGGCTCATGCAATGCTTCTCTGTTTTGTTTTATAGATATTGCCTTTAACTTATTTAAACTCTTATCAGCAATTACAAGGCCTTCAAATGCTCTTGTCTTCTTTCCAAAGTCATAAGTTACATTATCGTATGCGATATAAACTTTGTTCTCGTTTCTATCGACTGCAATTCCTGTCGCTGCCGAAAGATGATTCTTTGCATGTGGAAGTTCAAATAACTTCTCTGTTCTAGTATTCGTTGTCATATCTATTTCTGAAACTCCTAAGCTTCCATGAGCAACATAGATTTTATCAGCAATAACTTCAATCTCTCTTGGCATTTGATGTTTGTGATCAATATAGGTATCAGTCGTTGAGAATGCATTTAATGGAATAAGAGTGGTTTTATCTAATACTAAAACAGTATCAAAACTAAGAATAAATATTTTCTGACCAACTTCTTTGAGATCGATAACTTCATCGCGTGATGGAATTGAATAGCGACTACCATTCTTGTAGAAGCCTACAAAGTTTCCTGATGAATGAGATTTTCCATAGATATAAAGTCTATCAATACCTTGATGAAACTTAATATCATCCCTAATAAGTTGACTGCCTTCAACTTTAATAGACTCTTGGCAAAACTCATTTAATATTGAGTTTGATAGAACTGAAGTAGAAATTAACAAAGCAAGCGATAGTATTTTAAATACTTTCATATATACCCCTTTAAGTTATAAATAGATTACTATTTTCACCTATAAGGACACTTGTTGAAAGTTACATTATCTATCATTTACACGTAGAGAAACGTCCTTTTTGATAACCTGTTTAAGACTAATAAATGATTCAGTTGATTGAACTTCTTTGATACTTTGAAGCTTACCAATTAAAAACTGATGGAAGTGCTCGATATCATGTAGAAGTACCTTAACTATGAGTGCATATGATCCAGTCGTGTAATAGGCCTCGACAATCTCATCTATCTTCTCCATTTGGGCGATAACCTTTTCAACATCTTTAGCATTCTTTAGGTGAACCCCAAGTAATACTGTGACGTCAAAACCTAACTTCTTATGATCGAGTTGAATTGAGCTACCAGAGATGATCTTAGCTTCTTTTAACTTCTCAACTCTTTGGTGAATAGTTCCACCTGAGACATAGAGCTTTCTCGCCATTTCTAGAAAAGGCATTCGAGCATCCTTTCTTAAATAGTTGAGAATTTTAATATCGAGACTATCGATTTCGTAGTTTGTATCCACTATTACACCTTTGAAATGAGGATTTAATAGAAAATTTATCACTTTGGTAATTTCTTCGCAAAAGTAATGGTCATCTATTGAAAAATATTCAGTAAATGGCGATATTTAGTAATGAATCGGAGGAAGTATGTGTGGATTTCTAGTAGTTACAGGTGAATTAGGTAAGTTTGAAAAGAGTTTTGAGGATGCATTTCAAAGCATAGCTTTTCGTGGTCCAGATCAACAAGAGGTTTTAGAGCTTAAGAAAGGTCGATTAGGATTTCATCGATTGGCCATAATGGACCTTTCTTCCAAAGGTGGACAGCCATTTAAGACAGCAAAAGAGACACACCTCGTTTGTAACGGAGAGATCTATAATCATAGAGAATTAAAATCAGACTATAGAGAACGCTATGACTTTCGATCAGATTCTGATTGTGAAGTTATACTTCCAATCTTTGAAGAATATGGGATTGAAAAACTTTGTCATATTTTAGATGGAGAGTTTGCATTTATTTTAGAAAGTGATGGAATATTCTATGCTGCTAGAGATCCTCTAGGTATTAGACCTTTATTTGCAGGCAAGTCTAAATTTGATGGCTCTCTTTGCTTTGCTTCAGAGGTTAAGGCACTTGTTGATTTATGTGAAGACATTAAACCATTTCCTCCTGGATATTATTATGATGGAGCAGAGTTCATTTCTTTTTTTGATGTAAGAGAAATTGAATATAGAGCGAAAGAAGCTCTTGAAGATATTTATATTGGTGTTCACGATCATCTCGTTGCAGCCGTAAAAAAGAGGCTTGATTCGGATGCTCCTGTTGGATTTCTGCTTAGTGGTGGACTTGATTCGTCACTAGTCTGCGCAATAGCCGCAAAACTATCTGATAAGCCGATAACTACTTTTGCCGTAGGAATTGACACAAACCCAATTGATTTAAAATATGCAAAAATTGTCGCCGACTATCTAGGGACTGATCACCATGAAGTAACGTTCACTAAAGAAGAGACATACGATCATTTAAGCGATCTTATTTATCATCTTGAAACTTGGGATATTACAACTATTCGAGCAGCAATGGGTATGTCTAAGGTTTGTGAGTATGTAAAAGAGAAAACAGATATAAAAGTTATTCTAACAGGTGAAGTTAGCGATGAGCTATTTGGATATAAGTATACTGATTTTGCACCAAGTCCATTGGAGTTTCAAAAAGAGGCGCAAAAACGTGTTGAGGAATTATATATTTACGATGTACTAAGAGCAGATAGATCAATCAGCGCTCACTCTCTTGAAGCAAGAGTTCCATTCAGTGATAAAGATTTTGTTACTTATGTGATGGGTATTAACCCTGAACAAAAAATGAATTGGAGTGGAGAGGGGAAGTATCTATTGAGAAAAGCTTTTGATAGAGATGATTACCTACCACAGGAAATTCTCTTTCGTGAAAAGGCGGCTTTTTCAGATGCTGTAGGACATGATCTTGTTGACTGGCTTAAGGAGCTAGCAGAGAGTAAATATAGCGATTCTGATTTTGAGAAAAAGAAGCAAAAGTATGAATATGGTACTCCTTTTACAAAAGAGTCACTTCTATATAGGGAGATATTTGAAGAGCACTTTAAGGGACAGGCCAAGCTTATTAAAGATTTCTGGATGCCCAATAGAGAATGGAAGAACTGTGATGTAAAAGATCCATCAGCAAGAGTTCTTCCAAACTATGGAAAGAGTGGTCAGTAGTTACTGATCACTCTCGCTTAATTGAATATAGATATATGGTGCATTAACTTTCATCGTGTCACTTTGGGCCTTTCTTAGCTCTTTAAATAATGTCTTTTTAACATTAATGAAGCCGGCCTTCGCTTTCGTTAATTTAATTCTAACTTGACGCTTGGCTTGAAAGTAATGTGTTTGACCTTCAAACTTAACTTTCATTCCTTTTGTCACATCACCTTTAATTTGTCCTGAGAAGCTATGATTATTGATATTAATTCTTAGTTTATCTAATGATATTTGAGACCCTAAGATTTCACCATCGCCATACTCATTAGGTATAATTGATACAAACTCACTTTTACCTGTATTAAGTCTTAGGTTGTTGAGAGAAACTGAAGCACTCTTAAGACATGCGCTTAAAAGGTCATCAGTTACATCATCATAAACCTTTTCACGATTACAATTAATTGAAGCACCGTTGAAGCTAGTACTCATATCTTCAGCTCTAGCATTAGCACTCGCCATTCTTAATCCAATCTTCTTTTCTGAATTGTTGAAGTAGAGTTGCGATAAATTAATTCTATCTGCATCAGTGATACCAAGAGCGCTAAGATCTAGTTCAAAAGATTTATCTTCATTTTCACCAGTGAGGTTAAAAACTAATAATCCGTTGTAGTTTTCTACTTCTAGTTTAGGTGAAGTATACTCACCGAACTCTTGAAACTTTACGTAGTCTGCTGATCCTGTTCCACTTGGTGTTGAATACTTTGCGTTGAGATTGTCGAGTTTACCTTTTGGTAGTCCGGCCTCTGTAGCAAAAACACTAGTGGCCAGAGTCATAATTAGAAATGACTTCATTAACATATGGCCTCCTTGTCTGATATGTCTGTGTGACAGTCATATCGGCAAAAAGTGCCTAATACATTACTTATGCTTTTTGAATAAGGAAGATCCCGTCTCTGAGGGGCAGTAGAGTAGCGTAGAGATTTACTTGGTTTTCTACATAGTCATTAAACTCTTTCAAATAGACTGTTGATTTATCTTCCTCGTCGCCTTCCATTCCATCAACGACACGCGCACTCCATAGAACATTGTCGACAATGATTATTCCTTTCTCTGAAAGAAGTGGAAGAGTTTGTTTGAGATAGTTAATGTAGTTTCTTTTGTCTGCATCGATAAAAACCATGTCAAAAGTTTTCTCTTCTTCAGCAAGTTCAGGAATTACTTTAATTGCTTCTCCAAATACGGCCTCAATCTTTGGGCCATGATCAGATCTGTCCCAATAGGACTTTGCAAATTTATTGATTTTCTTATTCTTATCTATTGTTATAACACTTCCATCTTCTGGTAGTGCTTCGGCCATGGCCAATGCTGAATAACCTGTAAAGGTACCAATTTCTAAAATATTCTTTACTCCATGACTCTTAATAAGAAAACCAAGTGTTGACGCTACAAGGTCGCCACAAACCATTCTTCCAAGTGGATGATTTTCTTTTGTATATTCACCTAACTCATTACAAAGAGTTGATGGTGTATTTGATTTTTGGATAGCGTAATTTTCTATTCTTTTGTCGATGAAGTTCATGAGAATAAATTAACATGGCGAGGATCGCTTGGGAAGTTCACAAATGTATTGAGAGAGAGGATAACTCATGAAGTATTTCAACTATCATGAGTTATCTCAAGGAAGGGGGGAGATTTTTATTGTAAGAATTCTCTTAACTTTTTCTCCATTTTCTCTTTAGTCATTCCAACACCTTTAGCAACAGTTATTGATCTTTCAATATCAACACCGTGATCTAGGTTTAAGTGGGCACCGAGCCATGCAGCCGCTCTGTTTCCACTTGAGCAATGAATAAATATCTTCTTATTATGATTATCTCTTACTATTTTATGAATATCTTGAATTGCTTTGCGAGATATTCTCTTGTCTTTAGTAAAGAAAGGAACTTGGAAATAATCAAGTCCAGATTCTTTTACAATCTTTTCTTCATCAAATTTCTTGAATTCATTCTTTCCTCTTAGATTGATCACTAGCTCATAGTTTTGATCTTTAAGGGACTTTAGAGATTTAATATCTGGTTGACCAGCAAAGGTCAGAGGTCCATATCTTTTTAAATCTATTAATGTTCCAATGTCCTTTGCCTTTTCAATACTGTGAGGGTGCTCTCCAAAGCTTGCGCAAGAGACTGTAATAAAGGCGACTAGGATCAACGTAATTAAATTCTTCATGTAAACTCCTTTTGTATCTAATTAAACTGTAACAGAGCTGAACGAAAGAAAGTTTGATTTAGGTCAAGTTCTTGTCAATAATTTGAGAACTTAGACTTTTTTCTTCTTTAAGTTACGGTATTTCTTAGGTGTCTCGTCCATAAAAGTCTTAAACTCTCTATTGAAATGTGCTTGGTCGAAATAACCACTCTCGTGTGAAACATCAGTTAAGGAATCATCTCCGTCTTTTGCAATAACTGACTTGGCCTTTGTTATTTTTTGAACTCTTGCATAAACACTTGGTGAGACTCCTACGAAATTTTTGAATTTACGCTGTATATCTCGAGATGATATTGAAAAAGTGTCACTAAGCTCTTGTGTAGTAGCTTCTGGATTACTATCAATATACTTGATGATTTCATCGAGTTTTTGATCAAATTGAATTTTATCTATTTTCTTTATCAGAGCTTTTTCTATACATGTCTGAATGTCTTTATCGTCATCTAAATTGTCTAGATCCTTATACAGACCTTGTGCAAAGTCGCAGTGGTCAGAATTAGTTTCTATGATTTTATCAATCAATTCTTCCATTGGAACTGAAAAGTAATGATGACCTGTATTTGGAAAGAATCTTATCCCTACGGCCCTAACTCTGCCTTTAAAAATAAATTTCATTAGGTGTCTCGTTGGGCCCATCGTTGTAATCTTATGGTTTTTGGAATTATGAACTCCATCTTGCTCATAAGTAACGCTATCACCAAAGTTAAAAACAAGCCCTGAACAGCAATCAGTTAGGACTTTAAAGCTGTGTTCTTCTTTAAGCCCTTCTTGATTTGTTACAAACCATACTGACTTAATATATCGCCTAAGGTCATCGCACGGTTCAAAAATTCGTAAATTTATTTCTTCTAAGTTTTGCATTTGTCGCTTTTATACAATTTCTGGTTTGTTTTCTCCACTATAGTAAATCAAAAACAAGGAGAAATGAATGAAATCACGTATAGAATTTTACAAAACATCACCTGATGCTATGGCAGTATCTATGGAGCTAGAAGCATATATAAGAAGTTGTCATACAGAAAGGATGACACTTGATAAAAAATTGATTGAACTTGTTAAGCTAAGAGTCTCACAAATTAATCAATGTGCTTATTGTATAGATATGCATACTAAGGATGCGAGACATATTGGTGAGAGCGAGGAAAGAATTAATCTTTTAAGTGCATGGAAAGATGCACCTTCATATACTGCAAAAGAAAGAGCTGGGCTTCTTTGGGCCGAAAGACTGACAAACATTGCTAATTTTGGTGTTAGTGATGAAGATTTTGAAAAAACAAGAGCTCACTTTTCTGAAGAAGAACTCGTAGATCTAACAGTTGTAATCAATGCCATCAACTCATGGAATAGACTAGCAATTAGTTTTAGACCTATTGTGGGGCAGTATCAAGCAGGCGACTATGCGTAATGAGAGAATAGCTTTAAGCGTGGCAATATCTTTAAGCTACTTATCTGCAGTTGCTGATCGCTTTGGTCTCTGGGGAAAAACTGGTGAGTCTGGAGTTGCTTGGGGGAACTATAAGAACTTCCTTGATTATACAAAGCATTTAAATTCTTGGGCACCTGATTCGATAATTCCAATCCTTGGGGGGGCAGCAACGGGACTTGAAATCATTTTAGCAATATTACTTATTTGTAATTACGAAAGACGCTTTGTTGCTACTATTAGTGGTGTACTTCTATCTAGTTTTGCTGTGGCGATGGTTTTAGCTGATGGAATTAAGGGACCTTTTGATTATGGGGTCTACACTGCTATTGCTGCATCTTTTCTACTTGCTAAGATTAAAGATGACGGTCAAATGGAGAAAGCTAGTATATAATAGGCCTATATATATGAAGTAGAGGCCAATGTGATATTTGATAAGTTCATTCAGCAAATAATTGATGAAAAGAAGAAAAATACTACTCGAAGCATTCTTATGCAATTTGTGGGAATGCTCGTTTTTCTTATTATCTGGAATATTGATCTCGGCCTTGAACTAAAGGCACATCGTTTCTTAGCGATATTCTCCTATGTAATTTGTCAGTGGCTCTTTTCAAGCGTGCAACTATATATAAGTGGAGTAATAGGTGTTTGTTTAACTGTTTTAACTGGCGTCGCAACACCTAATGAAGCATTCTCAGCTTTTGGTAATCCTATACTCTTTCTCTTTCTTGGAGGGTTTCTCCTTGCAAGAGGAATGGAGTCCTTAGGGTTGGATAAGAAGCTTTCGCTCTTCATTCTTTCAAATAAATTAATCAATGGAGACTTTAAAAGAACCTATCTTGCGATGTTGCTTTTAACAGCAATATTTTCAATGTGGGTATCAAATACGGCGACTATGGCAATGATGTTGCCCATAAGTTTGGGGATAATTAAGAGTTTTAAAATTAAAAAGAAAGAAACTAAGGGAGTTCTACTTCTTGGTATTGCATATGCCGCAACTGTTGGAGGACTTGGTACACCAATAGGTTCTCCTCCAAATATTATTGCGCTTGGAATGTTAAAGGAGCTGGCCTCAATAGACTTTTCATTTCTTGACTGGACTTCAATTGGGCTACCTCTTGTGGGAATTTTTCTTATCGTTATTTATTACTATTCTATTTTGAGAATAAAAGAGCCTATTTCTAATCTTCAAGGAAACTTTATAGAAGAGGAAATGCAAAAGACTGGTGAGCTTGGGCCTAATGAATATCGTGTAATGCTATTATTTGCTCTAACTGTTATCTTGTGGTTCTTACCAAGTATCTCTGCTCTTATTCTAGGAAAGACTCATGAGCTTTCGATTCTATTTAAAGCAAGACTAAACCCTGGCGTTGTTGCAATGGTTACGGGATGCCTTTTATTTATTCTTCCAACATTTTCTAAAGATAAACTTTTAAAAAAGGAAGACCTGGTGAAAATAGATTGGGGGTCTTTATTACTATTTGCTTCCGGCCTATCGTTAGGGAGTACGCTATTTGCTACAGGCCTGGCAGAGCTTGCAGGTAATGCTGTTGTAACATCTCTAGGGAGTTTGAATTTTAAGCTTCTATTAATAGGAACAGTTGTTGCGACGATAATGGCGACAGAGTTAACTTCAAATACTGCGGCCGCTAATATACTGATACCAATTATGATTGCAGCGGCATTAAAGTCTGGATTCTCTCCTCTTTATTCAACTCTTGCTGTAGCAATTAGTTGTAACTTGGCCTTCATGTTACCAGTTGCAACGCCACCAAATGCTATTGTTTATGGAAGTGGAGAAGTTGAACTATCCCAAATGATGAGATCTGGTTGGATCTTAAACATTGTAGGGATAGTGGTTATCTCTTTAGGAATACTATTTGTTGCTTAGTTTAAATTTTTAAATACAGCTAAGAATTGATTATATGATTTATCATTCTTCTCAACGGTGTCAATGATTGTAATATTGGACTCTAACTCTAGTTCCTTTGCCCAGTTGCTAAGCTTTGTATTAGAAAAGCCAAAATGTTTAACACCAGCTTTTGCATTATCAGAATGAAAAGTTCCATCTTCCTCATCAAGATCTACGATAGCGATTTGGCCGTTTGGTCTTAGTAGCTTTCTTAGCTTCGCAAGAACACTTTTTGGATCATCAAGGTGATGAAAAGTCATAGAGCTCACAATGAGATCAAACTTCTGATCAATGTCTTCATTCTCAAGATCAGTATTTAATGAATTGATATGTGCATGTTCTTTGGTCTTGTTATCGAAGACTTCTAGCATTCCTGTAGAAGTATCAATCCCTAAGAGAGACTTAGCATGATCAGCAAACTCAAGTCCAAATAGACCAGTTCCACATCCAAAATCTAAGATATCGATTTTTTCTGAAATATTTAAGTGCGATTGGGCCTTTCTTGCAAGCTCACCCATAAACTTTATTTTACCTTCACTATCCCATGAACTCGCTGCGTGATTGAAATGACTCATACCTATCTCCTTATTTTTAAAGAGTTTATAAAATTATGAAGCGTAGGAGAAGAAGAATCAGTAGCTTTTACATAGTAGACCCTAGATTCTGTGACTAAGTCCCTAAAATGTGGCATGGTGCAAAGAAAAAACCATGGATAATTATGTCAGATTTTAAATCTCTAAACCTTCACCCTGCAATACTCAAAGAACTGGAAGCTAACTCATATGTGACGCCGACACCAATTCAAGCTAAGGCGATACCACATCTCTTAAATGGAAAGGATCTCTTAGGAATTGCACAGACTGGGACGGGGAAAACGGCTTCATTCTCTTTGCCGATGATAAATCGTTTTGCAAGTAATCCAATAAAGCTAGAAGCTAATCATACTCGTGCTGTTGTGATGGCACCCACTCGTGAATTAGCAACACAAATACATCAAAATATAGCTAAGTACACAGCATCTCTAGATATCTCTTCAACCGTGATTATTGGTGGTGTTCGTAAAGAAAACCAAATAGAAGAAATGAAAAAGGGAGTTGATATTGTTGTAGGAACTCCTGGGCGCTTAATGGATCTTATGCACGGAGGAAACCTTCTCTTCAATCAACTAGAAATTTTCGTTCTAGATGAGGCAGATATGATGCTTGATATGGGCTTCTTTGAAGATGTTAAAGTCATCTCAAGTCGCTTACCAGAGGTCAGACAAAATATTCTCTTCTCTGCCACTATGCCAGCAGAGATAGAAGCACTTGCAAAGGGACTTCTTATTAAGCCTGTTAAGGTTGCCGTTGCTCCTGAGTCAACGACTGTCGATACTGTTGATCAGAAAATATACTTCGTAGAAGAAAATGATAAATATGACCTTCTCTCGCTACTTCTTAATGATGAATCAATTGAGCGTGCCCTTATTTTTTGTAAAGCAAAGTACGGTGTCGCCAACGTTATTAAAGTTCTAGATGAAAAAGAAATAACAAGTGGAGAAATCCATAGCAATAGAACTCAGTCTCAAAGAGATCAAGCTATAGCTGACTTCACAGAGGGCAAAATTAGAGTTCTCGTTGCAACAGATATTGCCAGTCGTGGAATTGATGTAAAGGGCGTAAGTCACGTTATCAACTTCAATCTACCTGAAGATGCTACTTACTATGTTCACCGCATTGGGAGAACTGGTCGAGCAGGTAAAGAGGGAACTGCAATCTCTCTTTGTGGTGAAAGAGATCTATCACTTCTTAGAAATATTAAGAAACTTATAAAAGTTGAAATACCATCAATCTTAGACCACCCATTTCATAAAGAATTCCCGCCAATTAGCGCTAAGAAAAGAAGCCAAGGACCGAGATCTAGAAATCGCAAAAGACCTTCGCAAGCAAAGAGAAGAGCTAAGCAAAAATTCATCGAAAATTTATAATTTGGATTTTGGACAAAAAAAAAGCCTGAAGTGGGTTAGAAATCAGGCTTAGATATTTTTCACTCCGAAGAGATTCAAATTAAAATGGGGTGACCGATGGGGCTCGAACCCACGACAACCAGAATCACAATCTGGCGCTCTACCAACTGAACTACGATCACCATAATTAGTTTTGAGGGTCTTTTATAATAAGAATTTGGCCCCACGTCAATAATATTGTTAAATTTTCTTAAAAAGCTTGCCGTTCTTTGCGTCATTTCCGTACAATATAGGAGATAACTAATTGAATAGTCCCATGGAAGGTGAATATGAAAAGAATTTTAGCTACTATAGCAACATTAGCTTCTGCCGGTGTAATGGCATATGGTGTAGGTCAATCAACAAGTCCTATGCAAGAAGGGAAGAAATTAATCTCAACTGAAATGACTGGTATCGCATCTGACAATGGTGGGATGGGAATGCAGGTTAGATATACTCAAAAACTAAACAGAATTCTTTCATTTGATGGTGGTTTAGGAATTTCTGGTGGTGATAGAGCTCAACGTCTCTTCATTGGTGCAGATTACGAAATCTACCCAGACTATTTAAGACAACCAAGATTTTCAATGAAAGCGAATATCGAAAGAGCAGAAGAGTTCGAAGAAACGAAGACTATTGTTTCTATCGCGCCAACTATTTCTAAAGGATTTAACTTTTGGGGAAAGGAAGCATTTCCATATGTATCAATCCCAGTTGGTCTAAATCTTAATGGTGATAAGAAGTCGTATGAAAGTACTATCAGTCTTAATACTGGTATTAACGGAAATATTCCTCTTAAAGGTTACCGTCACTTAAAAGGAAATCTTGAAGTACAAGTTGGAGTTCAAAACTCATTTACTGCTTTCTTAGCTGGTGTTTCTTTCCCAATGAATTAATTTTTTAAATATCAAGGGAGCTTAGGCTCCCTTTTTTATTTGCACGACGCAATGTATACTTGCGTGCCCAGGATGGGCTTAAAGCAAGTATGACTAGCTTGTTAGTATAATTTTAATTTTCTTGGATATTATATGACTCCCAAAATTATCTTTTCCGACTTTGATGGAACCCTAACTGATCACACTGAATTCTCTCCTAAGTTTCTTGAGATAATAGAGTTTAGTACACAGAGAAATATTCCATTCGTGATCGTAACTGGCCGTAGTTTATCTTGGGCGCATTTCTTCTTAACTCATTTCTCTAAACTCTCTCATGTAATTTCTGAAGGGGGAGGGGTGATAAGTTATAGAGATGAGAAAGGAATAATTGTTGATGAGTTCCAGGTTGAAAGTGAAGAGTTAAATTGGCTTGAGAAGTTTTCAAAAGACTTAGTCGAGCGATTTTCAATCTCACTTTCGGCAGATTCTCTTGGGAGAGTTAGTGATAGGGCAATTGAGCTTAGCGATCTTAAAGACGTCGAGCTTAAAGAAAAGATATGTAAGAGAATGGAACAAGAGAATATTAACTTTTCGACTTCCAATGTTCATCTAAACTTTTGGTGTGGTGAAATCTCTAAATACAATGCCGTAAAGTCCTTCTTATCAAGTCATATGCCAAATATCTCTGTAGAAGAAAGTGTCTTCTTTGGTGATAGTCTTAATGACCAAACAATGTTTGAAAGTATTGAGCACTCAGTTGGTGTTTCAAATATTGATGAAGTAATCACTCAGCTTGTTCATAAGCCTAAAGTAATATTACATGGTGATGAGAATAAGGGACCAAATGGGGTACTGAATTACTTAAAGAAAATCTATAAGTAACCCAGTACTGTTTTCTAGTATCTTTCTTTTATTAAGTATTTAATTAACTCTAATGCACCACTCTTAGAGTATCCGTGCTTGTTTTCAATATTATTGATAGTTGTCTCTATTTCTTCCCTGTCTTCTTTATTAAGTGAAACATGGCGTCCTTCTGACTCACCAACAAGCTCCGCTTCATAGAAGACAATATTTTTTGCAATAGATTGAATCGCTTTCTTTTGTTCATTTCGAAATGATTCTTGAAGTCTATTTACAACATCAGGGAATACCTCTTTATATGTAATCTCTTTACCTGGGTTATCTAAATACCAGGCACCAAGTTTAGATATTAAGTATGATCTAAATTTTTCAGGATCTTCTTTTAGAGCAATGTTATTTTCAAATTCCTTAATAAAGAAATCATCACTTTCTTCGTACTTTCCTGTGACGATATTCTTAATTTTTTCGCCTTTAATACGAGCATTAATATTAGAGATATATCTTTTAACATATTCTTCATAAGATCTATCGTCGACTAGACCAAGAGATTCTCTTAGGTCATGATCAAACTCATCAAGCGCATCATTTTTGATTAGCTCTAGAAAGCGTGCCGGATTGTGATAGTCGCCATGTGAAGACATATTTAAGAAATCAAACTCATTCTTCTTTTGAATCAACTTTCCTAAGTATTTAATTGTATCTATGAAAGTTACATTTTCGTGAAGGTCGGACAATTTATAGATGATATTTTTGATATCTCTTGGAGAAATACCAAACTTCCCTTCGTAGAGATTATCATTAACAAACTCATCCTTTATTTTAGCAATACCGTGTTTAAGAATTTGTTTCTTCTCAACATCAAGTCTTTGTGGCATGTGAGAGTCAGAGCTATAGAGGTAACACTTTTCAAGTGGCGTAAGCCCTGTAACAATCGCTGTTAGTTTTGAATTGTCATAATGTTTACCCATGCATGATCTCATTCTTGTCATGACTGAGAACTTGCAAAGAGTTTCGAGAGCACCAGGCTCAAACTTGGCCCTATCATGAAGACCATTGATTTGTTTTTGATATATCTTTTCTTCCTGTTGATAATCAAGAAGATAAGGGACTTTTATAAAATTGAATCGCCCTTTAAAAGAATTAAAATCGGGGTGTTGCTTAAATGCTGCTAAATGTACTTCATTAGATGTACCAACAAAGAAAATATCTAGCTCTGTAAGAATTCCGCCAATATTTAAGTTACCTGTTTCCATTGTCATAAGAAGATACTTAAAAGTATCAAGAGGCCTTTTTAATAAATCCGAAAATTCAAGGATTCCTCTATTTGCAAGAACAGCTTCTCCTTGCATTGAAAATAAGTTTAATGACTGTAGAGATGGAGGAAGAGAGGCCAGTCTCTTATCCATTGTGATTTGCTGTAGTTTAGCGTCAATATGTAGTTGAGGCTCTATTGTCACTGCACCAGTTGAGTATCTCTTTGATATTGTAAATCTCTCTACTCGAATATGCTTTAAGACTTCTGCGTGCTTACCCTTATAGTTTTTTAAGAGTGCATCATAGATCATCTTATTTCTTTTTGAGAGGTCACCTCTAAAAAGGTAAGACTTCTCAATTGATTCGAGTTGAGCTGGTGAGTTTACTAAAGCATCACTAATAACTTTCTTTCTATGTTCTAATGGAATTAGGAGTAGAGGATGATCTTTTAGCTCACTAGTAATAATGGCCGCGATATCCTTATCATCAAGGTGAGCGAAGCTATTTAAGTCTCTACTTTCTTGAGCTTGATTTAAACCTAGAGTACCTTTTGTAACATTGTTAATTGGAAAGACCCAACTGAATGAATAAAGGGCACCTTCATCTGTTTCTGAATATTGCTCAGCACCTTTCATTAACTTTTTAACAAGACTACTTTTTGAAGAGCCATTTGGTCCAACGAGTAGAATGAACTTATTATTAAAACCTTCTTCTTCGAAGTTTCTGAGGTTTTGTAAAATTCTCTTTTCTATTTTACCTTGGCCATATACCGCCGGAGCATCTGAATCATCTTGAACAAATAACTCATGATCTCCTAATTCATTTTCACCATATGATGAAAGCATATCGTGAAGATATTTGAATGTTGGACGACAATGTCTTTCGGGATTACTCATAAAAAGATCATGGTAATCATAGAAAGATAAAATTTCACTATTTGATGCTTTTTGGTCTGTAGCGTTTTCAATCCATTCCATAGATTCCTCTTCTTTTTACTCGCATACAGAACTGTATACATATATAATTTTACCTTGATTAGGCCCTCGTTTTAAGAAGGAAAATGAAAAAAATAGTAATAATTACAGGCGTTTTGACACTGACTATATTAGTCGGATATTTTTTTCAGCATAAAAATCAACGAAAGTTGACTCTTGTTGAAAAATCAGACTTTTTACAGGCCTTTGCTACCGAAATTGGGCAACTCTGGCGTAATGCAGACTTAGAGGGTGATCAACTATGTAAGAAGGCTTTGAACGTAGATGATAGTTACTATCAATGTCATCCAGATTATTTTAAATGTTTGATTGATAAAAACTTAATAGACTTTAGAATGAAGAAGAAAAAAGTCTCTCTTAAGATATCTTCTTCTTACAAATCAATACAAAGGCCAACTCATATAGAATATCTCTTTCCTTTAAAAGTTAATGGGCTATATGATCTTAAATTAAGACTAAAAGATAGTTGTAGAGAAGTTTTTCTTCCGCAAAGGTATTATCCTTTTCTTGCGAATCAAAGAGACGTAACTATTGAATGGGATAATTTTAATAAGAAGGTATTTGTAGATCGCAATCTCTCTCGTGTTTGGGAAGTCCGACAATGGGCCACAAAAGTTAAAAATAATATTGTTCTAAAAAAACTTAAAGAATTACCAGCTTCAGATATTGCAATTAATTTAGAAATAGTCGAAATGCAAAAGTATTGTTCATATCAAGGCAAGCATATTCTTTCTGCTAAAGTGTACGATGCTATGTCACTACACCCTGAAGATATCTCGTCTCCAGAGGTCAAACTCTTTAGGGCGCCTTATTTTCCATGGTCAAGAAAGAATACAAAAACAAATATATTTAAAATACAAAAGAAACAAGACATTACTCTTACAGAAAAGCAGAGTGAAAACTTATGTAAGCGTGTCTATGCTAAGAACTGTACTTCAGTTCCATTTCAGTCTTATAGTTCACTTAGCAGTACTTGGATGGGGGCACGTGAGACTCTCGGTGGTGTAATGGAATATGTCACTAATACAGTTCACCCAAAAGAAAATATTATTCTAAGTTCTAAGTACTATCCTTGGAGTTCTCATGTACATAGAGTTGGAATTAGAGGGTATTGGGATGGTGAGGGTAGAAGTATGAATAACTTTGATTTTGGTAAGTATCCTATTCAAGTTTTTCCAAACTCATTAGATATTGGATTTCGTTGTATGAGGTTCAAATGATTCAGGTCTTATTAATATTATTCACTTTCATTTCTTGTAATCAAGAGAGTTGGGAAACCTCTTTGCAGTATGATCTTTCATCTATTAACAAAGTTAATTTTGCTAAGAACTATTTAAATAAGGGGGACCTTAAAAATCCTCCTAATACATGGCTAAAGCTGGCCACATTTGAAAGAGTGAATAAGAAGAAGTGTTTATTTTATAAGACTCCATATCGAGAGAAGAAAGGAGTTTTAAAAATTGTAGAATCCTTGGCCGGAAAGTGCTCAGCTTTTTCTAAGGGGAGAGTATATAATGATAATTTTTCTGCATTTCGTATAAATTACGTATCAAGTACTCATGCCGAAAAATCAAATATTCTTGAAGCTATATATAGTACAGGTAAGGAACAGCTTGCCCTGGATATTCCTCTTATCAATATTACTTCACCTAAAAAGTATGAGCGCTATGATAATCAATTAGATTTTAGTCTTGTGCCTGATGTGTCCTTTGGTGAAGAGAGTAATCAGCTTCTTCTTGAGAATGGTAAGGTTTGCCATGGTGTAAATAGTGAGTGCCAGGAAGTTGTTGGTTATAAGTGCGATAAGTGTCAAAACGGAGTAGTTGAAGTTGTTGATTACAATTGTCCTCAGGGAGGATCAAAATATTGTGGCCCTAATAAATGTGGAAAGAAGAATCAAATTGCTTGCCCAAGAGGGTATAAGATTTTAAATACAAAGCTTAATTCTCTTTGCTTTGAAGGTAGCCCTGCTGGATTCTGTGAGCCTGGACTAAGAACTTATTGTAACGAAAAAAATATTCTAATTTGCCTTTAGGTAGTTCACAATATCAAGACTTGGAACAATCGTGCTATCAAGAAATTTAGCAACATCAAGCTGATATCTACTTTCTTTAATTTGCTTTCTCTTTGCTCCGTGATCTTTATCTACATGACAGTCTTGAGTCGATTTATAGAATCTCGAACATAGTTTTAGAGGAGGATAGATTTTAGTATTGGAGTTAATAAGCTTCTTAGCTTTAGTATCGTAGTACAAATCAAGTTGACCTAGGTACTTACCATGACCAAAATTTTGAATGACTGGTATTCCTTGAATGAATTCAGATCCATAGTTTGAATCACCACCAATGATGACATCTACTAGGTTGGGAGGAAATCTTTTAACCAGTTTTTTTAACTTCTCGTTATTGTCGGGACACTCTTTTAAATCACTTTCACCATTGGTTGAACACTTTGTTTGCATGTGAACTAGGGCAACGATGATGTCTGACTTTTTCTTAAGTTGAGATCTCATCGTAATTAGACTGGCAACAGGATCATCAAATAATAACCCTGAAATATTACCTTCAGTTTTTAATTTGGACTTGTATATTGAAATTCCAACTATCGCAACTCTTACCCCATTAACTTTTTTA
Source organism: Bacteriovorax sp. MedPE-SWde (assembly GCA_001874305.1). Taxonomy (GTDB): domain Bacteria; phylum Bdellovibrionota; class Bacteriovoracia; order Bacteriovoracales; family Bacteriovoracaceae; genus Halobacteriovorax_A. Next base: position 81,257 of record MPCU01000003.1, read on the forward strand.
ATTATATATGGAGTTGAGCCAAACTTATTTATAACTCTATTCTCTTTAAGATTAATGACATTTGAGTTTACGAATGGGAGTTGAATCCCATGGTCACTTTGTAAATTTAAAATCTCATTTTCTGATAACAGAATGGCATCATAAGAAAGGATCTCGTAGAGTTTCATTGTTCTTTTATTAATGACAGGGTTCTTCTTTGAGTTAACAAAGTACCCTGCATCAACAAGGAGAACCTCGTCTTTATACTCTTTTCTAAGAATTTCTAGATAACTTGGAAGAAAGTCTGCTCCACCTATAGCAATTGGTGCTTGAGAGAAAGTACTATCAGTAATTCCTGATACAGAGCTATTAAAGTTATTAGTTGTGGCAATAACTATTCTCTTCGTATGGTTATCTAATGTGAGATTGATTTTCTTTGGTGTATTTGGTCTTGAGAATTCTGGACGAATAATCTCCTTCTGACATGAAATCAGAAGGAGAAGTAAAAATATATTAATAGCTTTTAATTTTTGCAAGTTTCTCATAAGTCGCTGTTAGGGCCTCAAGTATTGTATCATACATGCTTGGGTCAGAACAAAGACCAATGGAAATTCTTACTACACCTCGACCAACATCGTCGGATACTCCCATTGCTTTAAGAACTTTGGAAGTTACAGGCTCATTGTCAGAACAGGCTGACGACGTAGTTACGAAGATTTCTTTAGATTCTAATTCTATTTGAACTGCTTGCCCGTGTATTCCTGGGTAGGCAACATATGTCGTTGACGCTAGTCTTGGAGAGTCTTCACCAATAATAACGATATTAGAAAATCTTTCTTTAAGCTTCTTTTCAAAGTCTAATCTTTTGTTATTGAGTGTTTCAATATTATCAAGATTTTTTTCAAAGTAGTTTAGAGCGACAGCAAGAGTTTCGTAACCAAGGTAGTGTTGTGTTCCACCTCTTTTTCCACCTTCTTGTCCACCACCGATTATAATTGGTTTAACCTTACTAGGTTCTTTTGCAAGAAGAATTCCTGTTCCTGTCATTGCTCCCATTTTGTGACCAGACATAACAGCGTAATCAGCTCCACATGTCTTAAAGTTAAAGAGAGTCTTTCCAATAAATTGAGTAGTGTCGCAAATAAATGGAACATCTTTTTCATTACAAAGTTTAGAAATTTCTAGGTAGGGTTGGATAACACCTGTTTCATTATTTGCTGCCATAATAGATACTACAGCAGTATCTTCATTGATTTGTGACTTTAGGTCTTCAAGATCAATGATTCCAGCAGGAGTAGTTTTGATAACACAAACTTCACAGCCATGTTCATCAGCATAGTACTTTGCTGTATTGATAGTTGCTGAGTGTTCTATTCCTGAAATGATTATTTTCTTCTTTGATGTTTCAGTCATTACTGAATGGAAAGCTGTTGATAAACCTTCGGTAGCACCAGAGTTGAAGATGACTTGTTTAAAACTTGCACCAAGGGCCTTAGCACAAACCATTCTCGAGTTCTCCATTGCCATAAGAACTTTACTTCCTAGGTGGTGAATCGCATTTGGGTTTGCAAATGGTCCCTCGTTAAGACGTTTTATTAAATATTCTTTTACGTCTTTGCATATCGGAGCACTTCCATTGTAGTCCGCGTATATCATATGTCTCTCCCGTTTGACTTATTATTTACTTAGCTCAAGCATACGGTTAAGCGCCGTCAAAGAGTGTTTCTTTGTTTCGTCATCTACCGTAATTACATTTATAGGATTATTGTCCTTTATTGCACGGAAGCTGGCAAGAAGCCAACGAGGTCTAACTCTATACATTGTTGTACATAAGCATTGGTATGGAGAAAGAGAGAAAATTTCTTTATCCGGAAACTCTGCAGCAAGTCTATTAACAAGATTGATTTCTGTTCCAACAGCAAAAGCACTTCCTGCTGGGGCATCCTTAATCTTGTTAATTATATAGGCGGTAGATCCATTATCGTCAGATGCACTTACAGTTTCGAAGTTACATTCTGGATGCACGATAACTGTTACTTCTGGTCTTTCTGCCTTGATCTTATTTACTTGTTCAGCTGTGAAGCCTTGGTGAACAGAACAGTAACCATACCAAAGAATAACTTTAGCGTTATCAATTTGTTCTGCAGTAAGACCACCATTGTACATATTTGGGTTGTAAACAACCATATCTTCTAGTGGAATACCCATTTCAAAACAAGTATTTCTTCCAAGATGCTGATCAGGGAAGAATAGTAGTTTTTCACCTTGTGAAAACGCCCATTCAATAATTGATTTAGCATTTGATGAAGTACAAATAGTTCCACCATTTTCACCAACGAATGACTTTAATGTAGCAGCACAGTTGATATAGGTAATTGGAACAATTTTATCTTTAGTACTTGATGTGATGAAGTCCCAAGACTTATCAATCTCTTCTCTGTTGGCCATGTCTGCCATAGAGCATCCAGCATTCATATCAGGTAGAATTACTTTTTGATCCTCACGTGTGAGCATATCAGCAGTTTCGGCCATGAAGTGAACACCGCAAAAAACGATGTGTGGACTTTGAAGGCTTGCAGCATCTTGTGCAAGCTTAAGTGAGTCACCTTTATAGTCAGCGAACTCGATTACATCATCTTGTTGATAATGGTGACCAAGAACTACAACCTTGTCTCCAAGCTCTTTTCGAATCTTGTGAATTTCCTTGATGACTTGTTCGTCATTAAGCTCTTCTTCCGAAATTAGAGGTTTGTAATCGTCTTCTTTGTTAAAGAGATCTAGCATCTTTATACCTTTATATTAATCTTGGATAACTTCGTATCCATTGTTTTGCCAACCGATGATTCCACCATCTAAATTATAGAGGTTAGAAAAATCTTCATGCATAAGAAGCATACAAGCGTTTAAGCTTCTCTTCCCACTTCTACATTGCATAACAATTTTGGCGTCTTTATTTTTTAATTTACTTTCCCACTGAGCACCAAAGTCACTTAGTGGAATAAAAATAGCTTCCTTTATATGACCTTCATCCCATTCACCTTGCTCTCTACAGTCAACAAGAATAAATTCTTCACCGTTGTCGATTAGTTGCTTTAGTTCAGTGGCATTCATTGAATTAATCATAATTAAGTCCCCTTAAAATATCCCGTAATGTTCCGTGTAGACTGCGAATTTAGTAAAGTATACGCCTTCTGTCTATAGTGTATGTTGGTAAGCGTCATACTAATACGACTTAGTTGTTAATTTTTTTTGACGTTGTGTGATGAATTTCTTACCATTTTAAGTAGATACATACAAAATTGGTCAAGGGTAGGACCAAGACAAGGAGCGTTACATGGAAGTGATTACAGTCGCTAATAATAAAGGTGGAGTTGGTAAAACAATGCAATGTTACCAATTGTCATGTCACCTAGCGAGTAAGGGACATAAAGTCCTAGTTATTGATCTCGATTCGCAAGCAAACTTAAGCTCAACTTTTAATCTTCAAATTCATAGAACTCTTATTCCAGAGTGGCTAATTGGTGACGTTTCAATAGAAGACGTTATGGTGCCTTCTGAAGGTAAGGGCGATATTCATAAGAATATTACTGTTATTCCATCAAGTCGTCATATGGCGAATCTTTCTAAACTTCTTATCCTTTCAGAGGCGGAGATTAGAAAAGAAGCTGGTCGTAAAGAAAGACTTATGAAGCGTCGTTTAGAACAAGCAGAAGGTATGTTTGATTACGTTGTAATTGATACACCTCCAATGCTTGGTGATGAACTGATTATGGCACTTGTGGCCAGTCGTAAGATCTTTATCCCAACTCAAGCTCAAGATTATTCAATCGATGGTCTTGAAGAGTTAATGGATACTTTCGAAATCATAAAAGAAACTGAAAACCCACAACTTGAGTTCTCTATTATTCCTTCAATGGTTAATACGAGAAGAAAGATTGAAAGACAAAGACTCGAAGAGCTTGCTCAATCTTTTAATATCACTCCACCAATTAGAAACCTTGTACAAATGCAAGAGTCTATCTCTATGAGAAAGCCAATTTGTAAGATGGGTAAGAAATCTAAAGGTAGAGCTGATTATTCAGAACTATGGGAATCACTTAACCTTTAGTCTTAAATTATTTTGATTCGTAGGACACACGGATGTGTTGCACGATTTTTATTATAGTCGCTGTTTATGGAAGTAAGCAGCGACTTAATCAAGGAAGATAGGATTATATTATGGCAAAGAAATTTGCACCTCGTGTTTCAAAAAGAGAAAGAAAAACAATCGACCTAACAGCAGGTCTTGATCAAGAAATCTATAAGAAATTATCGACAGACAAACTTCTTCAAGGCGCTAAGCTTGATGAAGTCTTCTTAAAAGATATTGTCGTTAAAGATCAGGTAAGAACTAAGTTTAATGATAGCTCGCTCAAAGAGTTATCTGACAATATTAGAGTTAATGGTCTTATTCAACCACTTGTTCTCCATAGAGATGGGCTTGGCAGATTAACTCTTATTTGTGGTGAAAGACGATTTAGAGCAATGTCTCTAATCAAGATGGCAAAATGTCCGTGTTTCATTCTAGATAATAAGAACGCTGATGAGTTGATGGCAATTCAATTCTCTGAAAACTCTTCAAGAGAGGCCCTTCACTTTATTGACAAGGCAGATGGTATTTTAAATTACCAAAAGGCCACAAAAGCGAGTGAGAGAAAAATTCAAGCAGCACTTGGAATCTCTAAGTCTGAAGTTCATAGATCTCTAATGATCGCAAAAATGACTAAGAAGATGAAAGAAGCAGCAAAAATCCATGATATTGAGAAGTATGTTCTTCTTGAGCTTGATGCTCTCGATAAAGGTTCTCTTAGAACTAAGCTTACTAAATTAGTTCTTTCTGGTGAAATTACTAAGAGAGCTCAGCTTAAAAGAGCAATTAAAGAAGGTGGAGTTCTTAAGGCCGGTAAGAAGACGACTCGTAAGAAGTCAGCGCTTCCTAAAGGTTTAACAGCTAATGCATTCCTTAAAGCACTGAATACACAGGCTAAAGGGAAGAAGTTGGATAAGAAGACGCAATCAGCTCTAAAGCAGCTTCTTTCTGAAACTCAAGATATGGTGGATATGTAGAGAAAATATATCCCCATAAGACAGTTACCCACATAAATTTGTTAAAATATAAGGCAGAACTCAGAGTTCTGCCTTTTACGTTTTGGCATACTCATTGCAACTAAATTACTGAGAGAAGAGACAAATTATGTAATTTAGGGGACTTATTATGAAGGGTACATTAGGAAAAGTTTTTACAGTGCGACTAAACTTTGTACACCTAGCGGTTATTGTAATGCTAGGAGGAAATTGTTTTGCCGAAAGTAAGAATCTATTTAAGGCCTTCAATCCAAACTACAAAATCCAAACACGTGGACCACAAAGTCATATACCAGATGTCGATTACACACCAGCTCCAGAGAGGGTTACTTCTTGGTATGAGCACGTTTTAGTGGAGAGTGATGCAGGCGTATTAAAGTCTATGAAGAGGGACTTTGATCGTTGGGACGAAGAAGAGAACTATGTTACTAATTGGAACCTACAGTCCACTGGGCTATATCCGATTAAATCTCGTGAATCTCGTAAATCATACTTCTCTAAGAGAATTCTAAGATACTTTGATAAGAGGCTTAGTGGAGAGGTTAAAAAGGCCGAAAAGGGGTCTACACTTGCAAGTGTTGGTAATGTACAAACTGCTCTAAGACCAAATACTAAAGTTAGTGTATCAAAGAACGTAAAACTGAAGTTTAAAGCAAAAGTTCTTCAGGGAATGGCCATCATGAAGGTGGTAAACCCATATGTTGATTACAATGCGTCTTATAGTTTTAGTGATGGTCTAAAGATGAAGATGAAAAAAGAGTTTAAAGGTGTCCGTGCAACGGCAAGTGTTGATTATAAGCCTGAAGATAAGACTTATGTTACAAACTTTGATAAGAACTTAACTGATACTGTTTCAGCAAGAGTTTCGTCAAGTCAGGCGGATGATGCAGTGATTTTTTCTAATGATTCTGACTCAAGAGTTCAGTTGATGTATTCAAGTCCATTTAACTTTTAATAGCTAAAAAATATTTAATTCAACATATGTGCTGCACGGCCTGTGCAGCATGTCTCAAAAACTGATTTTTTCCTGTATTTTTAATCTTGGCACTCTGATAAAATTTGGAGTAAATTAGCTAACAATTATTATCAAAGTTATTCGGAGTTTGAAGATGAGCTTAATGGAAAGCCCGCTTTATCAAGATGCGGTAGCGCAACTAGAAGAATCAGCGGCAATCATGGGTCTAGACCCAAACATTATGGAACGATTGAAGTACCCAAAAAGAGCACTTCAAGTTGCAGTACCTATTAGATTAGATGATGGTACAGTTAAAACTTTTCAAGGGTATCGTGTTCAACACAATATGACTCTTGGACCAGGTAAAGGTGGAATTCGTTTTCACCCAAAAGTAGACCTTTCTGAAACAGCTGGTCTTGCAATGCTTATGACATTTAAGTGTGCACTAGTTGGACTTCCTCTTGGTGGAGCAAAAGGTGGTATCTCTGTAGATCCATCAACTCTTTCAAGACAAGAGCTTCAGGCCCTTACAAGAAGATATACAACAGAAATTAACATGATTATTGGACCTAATATTGATATCCCTGCTCCTGATATTGGAACAGATGGACAAACAATGGCGTGGTTCATGGATACATATTCTCAGCTTAAAGGTTATACAGTTCCAGGTGTTGTAACTGGTAAGCCAATTACAGTTGGTGGATCTCTTGGTCGTGCAGAAGCTACAGGTAAAGGTGTTGCCTTTTGTGTAAACTTTGCTGCTGAGAAAATCGGGATGAAGATTGGACCAGATACAACTGTTGCTATTCACGGTTTTGGTAAAGTTGGTATTCCAGCTGCTGAAGATTTAAAAGAGCAGGGTGCAAAAATTGTAGCTATCTCTGATGTTTCAGGTGCTGTTTATAATAAAGATGGAATTGATATCGATAAAGCTGCTGACTTTACAAAAAGAGGCGGACTTCTAAAAGAGTTTCCAGGTGTTGAGCATATCTCAAATGGTGAACTTCTTGCTTTAGATGTTGATATTCTTATTCCAGCTGCAATTGATGGTGTTATCACTGTTGATAATGCTGACAGTGTAAAAGCTAAGATGATTGCTGAAGGTGCCAATGGTCCTTTAACTAAAGAAGCTATTGATATTATCTCTGCTAAAGGAACATTCATTATTCCAGATATTCTTTGTAATGCTGGTGGTGTTATTGTTTCTTACTTTGAGTGGGTACAAGGACTTCAGAACTTTTTCTGGGACCTAGATCAAATCAATGCGAAGTTACATGATATCTTAAAGGAAGCTTTTGATAGTGTTTATGAAGCTCACCAAAAGTATGAAGTTGATATGAAGAAAGCGGCATTTATCGCAGCATTCAAGAGACTTATGAGAGCTATGAGATACCGTGGATTATTCCCAGGATGATCCTAAGTTTTTTTAATGTTTAAAAAAATATTTTTAATATTATTAGTGACCCCCTTCGTTCTTGCGAAACTCGAAAGAGTCCAAGAGGAGGGGGTTTCTATTAAGCGCTATGCCTTTAAAGAAGTCTGTAACTCATTTGGAGTTAAAGATGCACTCCTTGTTGAAAAAAAAGATACCAAGACGATTGATTGCATGGGGAAAGATTTCTTAATCGAAAAATTCTGTCTCAATAAATTTGAGAAAGTTCACAACTACACTAAGGCAAGATTCGACTCTGTAGAATCAAATGTTAACTGCTACTTTTCTGAGACTGTAATTCTCTCAGTTGTATGTGATAAAAAGCATGGACACTATTGTAAGAACCCAAAGAAGGGCTGTACAAAACTATCTAGTAACTTCGCTAGAAATTTATCGCTATCTAAATCGATGCTACTTGAAAAATATCCTATGACACTAAAGTGCTTTTATTCTTCAAAAAGTATTCTTCAATAATTGATATCAAGAAAATAAATCTCCAATACTCTAAGTAGCTTAGCGCTTGCTGCTTTTTTATACACCTTGCACTCTGTTGTGTGGAGGTTAAGTATGCACAAGCAAATGTATGCCCTTGTTCCTGGGGGAAGCAGCTCACACGTCATGGAAATCTTTGGCTATTCTACAAAAGGTATTCCAGGTGTTGAAATAGTTGGTTTAGGAGCAAAAGGTAAATCTATTAAAGAGAAATTTATTTTTCTGAATAAGAAGTTAGAATTTAAAATTCCAGCGAGAAGATATGTTCTCTGTGTTGAGGATTCTCTTTTTTCAACTAGCAAGGATGATCTCTACCGCTGGCTAGAGTTGCCGTTTCTCATTATGTACTGGTCAATGGCCAATATCCTACCAATTCAAAACCTTGATAATTGTCTCTGTGGAGGAAAGATAACAGCGAGGGGAAAGATTAGCAGCGAGCTCTTTTCAGATGGACCAAATAGCGAAGTTCTCGAATACCTTGAGAACGGACTTAAGTTGATTACAGCAAATTCGGCAATGTTTAAGGATGAGCAGGTTATACCGTTAAAGGAGGTTATGGGCAGAAATGACTTAGTTATTGATAAATCTTAACGTGTTTTCAGGGCTTTATCATGTGTTATGTTTTATCTTGTGCGTAAGTTGTGCGTAAGTTATACTCAAAGAATGAAGTCACACAACCATTCAATACTTAAGGCAAATTGTGGACTCTTTGGAATTTCAGATGATTATATTGAAAAGTATCAATCTCTAGATGAGAAATTCATAAAGAATAAGTCTTCGACATTCTTCTTTGAGGCCACTGGCGACTCTATGGAGCCAGTGGTTTTTTCTGGGGATGTTCTTGTTGTGGACAGGTCAATCGACTGGGTTCACGGGAAGATAGTTATTGTCTATCTTGAAGGACAGTTTATGTGTAAGAGGCTTTTAAAGTCTCCTCGTGGAATAATTCTTAGATCTGAAAATAAGCTACATCGCGATATTCAAATTACTGAAGAGATGGACTTTCTCATTTGGGGAGTTGTTATTGCACAAGCTAGAGATTTAAGGAATTTCTAATGACAAAACTCTACGCCCTTGTTGATTGTAATTCATTCTTTTGTAGTTGTGAGAGACTATTTCGTCCTGATTTAGAAGGACGTCCTGTTGGGGTTCTTTCTAATAACGATGGATGCTTTGTCTCTCGAACAAATGAATTAAAGTCACTAGGTGTAAAAATGGGAGATCCATATTTTAAAGTGAAATCACTATGTGAGAAAAATGATGTTGCAGTGTTTTCTTCAAACTTTGCTCTCTATACAAATATTTCAGATAGGGTAATGAGTGTGCTCTCAACCTTCTCACCTGAAATAGAGGTTTACTCTGTGGATGAAGCTTTCCTTGATTTAAGTGGAATCGATGTCGATCTTAATGAGTATGCAAGAGAGATACGAGATACTGTATTTAAGTGGACGGGAATACCTGTGAGTGTGGGAATTGCACCAACGAAGACCTTAGCAAAAATAGCAAATAATATTGGAAAGAAGTCAAAGAAAGCGAATGGAGTAGTTGTCCTTGATAATGAAAAAATAACGGACATCGCTTTAGCTCGTACTGAAATAAGTGACATCTGGGGAATTGGTTCAAAGAATGCAGTTAAGCTAAGAGGTCTAGGAATTAAAACTGCATTAGAGTTTAAAAAATATAAGAATACCAAAAATATCCAAAAGATTTTTACTAAGCTTGGAAGAATGACTCAAGATGAACTTAGAGGAGTGTCATGCTTTGAATTGAATATTGTCTCAGAAAAGAAAAAGGAAATAATGTGCTCTCGCAGTTTTGGAACACCGGTATCGGACTTGCGAGGCTTAAGGGAATCAGTTGCAAACTATGTAACAAGTGCATGTGAAAAAATGAGAAAACAAAATAGTGCATGTGCAATTATTGAAATCTTTTGCCATAGCGACCCCTATAAAGTCGGTGAGGAAACTTACTTTGGAAAAGATCGTGTGAAATTTCTTACGCCCACAAGTGACACTAGGAGAGTTATCAAATATGCATGGAAGGCATTAGATGGTCTCTTTCAAATGGGAGTTCTCTATAAGAAAGCAGGAGTTAAGTTAGGATCTCTCGCTGATGACAATGAAATGCAATGCTCTCTCTTTGGGGATACTGATAACCAGAAGTCCTTAGAGCTAATGAAGGTAATAGATAAAATAAATACCAGAGAAGGTGATCAAGTCATAAGGTCAATGGCCTGTGGAGTAGATAATAAGTCTTGGAAGATGAGGCGAGAACACCTTTCTCAGAGGTTCGTAACGGGTTGGTCAGAACTTCCAAAATGTTCTTAATATAAAAGCTTGACATGTATGATGGCGTGAATTAAAGTTTGATTAAGCAAACACTTCGGTGTTTATTAGTCATGATACAAATCATGACGATAATAAGATGACTATTCTTGAAGGATGACGTCTCGGGTTCTATCATTTACTTAGATTCTTATTTAAGTAACAAAGGTAGGCCATATGACTAAATTCTTCTTGATGACTCTTATCGTTTCCATTCTAATTTGCCCGCAGGAGGGGTATGCGAATATCCCTTCTGCATCTTTAAACTCGGGCACACAAGATAAAGCGTTAAGTGAATATATAAAGAAATTCAATTTTACGTCACCAGTCAAGGACAGTTCTAAAAATTTGCCCTTGTATGAATTAGGTAGAGAGTTATTTTTTTCTACTAAAATGTCCTTGGCTGGTGATATTTCATGTGCACACTGTCACCACCCAACAAGAGGAACCGGTGATAATCTTCCACTAGCAATAGGTACCGGAGCAGAAGGCGATATAGCTTTTAGAGTTCAAGGTAATGCTGGAATCACAACTCGAAATTCACCAGCTCTCTGGAATAGATCACTTAAAAGTGTGAAGTCATTATTTTGGGATGGGAGAGTTTCATTTCATAAAAATGAAAACTATGTCATGACTCCAAGTGAGCTACTTTCAGGAAAAGATCCAATTCTAGCTGATGTAGCAAAGGAAATGATAAATGCGGCAGCAGCACAGGCCTTATTCCCTCCAACGAGTACACTTGAAATGAAGGGACCACTTTTAGATGGTGAGCCTGAAGATATAGTTTGGAATGCAATTTTAGAAAACCTTTTAAAAGAAGAGAACTTAAGAAGTTTCTTCTCTTTTGCATACCCAGGTGTTGAGGAACTTAATATCGGTCATGTCGGAAAGGCGATTGCTCACTTTGAAGAAATTGAATTCTTTGTAAACGATACACCATGGGATGATTATCTAAGTGGACAGAAGGAAGCACTTTCAATTGCTGAAAAAAGAGGAGCAATACTCTTTATGGATAAAGCTAAATGTGCTGAATGCCACTCTGGAGAAAGATTCTCTGATAATTCATTTGAAAATATAATGATCGCAGATATCGGAATGAAGGAAGCTCCAAATGATATGGGACGCTTTGATGTCACGGCTAAAGATGAAGATAAGTATAAGTTCTTAACACCAGGGCTTAGAAATATCTCTCAAACAGCACCATATATGCACAATGGTCTCTTTGCGACATTAGAAGAAGTTATTGATCACTACGATCATCCAATGAGAACACTGATGCACTTTAATCCAGAAGTGTTAAATGAAAGATTTGGTAAATTCTATAATGAGAAATTTGTAAGAAGTTGGGACAGAGAGAAAGTTAAGGCCCAGTTCGATAACAAGTCTTCAAAGCTAGCAATGAACTTGAGATTAACTGAACAAGAGAAAGAAGACCTTCTTCTCTTTCTAGAAAAATCACTAACTAGTAAAAAAATAAAGTAATAAAAAAGGAGCCTTAGAGCTCCTTTTTTTATATCGAAAGTGTTTTAACAATATCTATAAACTGTGGATCAGTGTCAAACTTCTTTCCTAAGCATTCTTTAAAAGGAACAGAGAGTACTTTTCCATTACGTTGAGCTGCTACCGTTGCAACCTCTCCATTGATAAGAGAAGCCACTGCTATATAACCCATCTGGCTAGCTAAGAATCTATCGTGAGCCGTTGGGTTTCCACCTCTTTGGATGTGACCGAGAATACAAGTATGTGAGTCTATAGAGTACTTGTCTTTAAGAACTTCTTTTATTCTGTGACTAAGACCTTCTTTTTCACCTTCAGCAGCGATGATAATAGATGAACCTTTACCTCTACTTATTCCTCGTTTGATATCACTTACTATTTGATCGAAATCAATATCTTCTGTGGTTGGTAGAATAATATTTTCAGCTCCAGTACAAAGACCTACGTGAAGGGCAATCGCTGGAGACTTCCTTCCCATTACTTCTACTATAAAAGTTCTATCGTGAGAGTGGGCCGTATCTCTAATCTTATCCACGGCCTCAACTGCTGTTTGAACGGCAGTATCAAAACCAATTGAGTAATCAGTGCCTTCAATATCATTATCAATTGTCCCTGGTATCCCAACAACAGAAACACCGTGTTCTTCGTGTAAGCTCCATGCTCCATTAAATGAACCATTACCTCCGATAACAACTAGGGCGTCTATACCTTTTCTTTTAAGAATGTGGGCCGCTTCTTTTCTTATCTCTTCTTCATGAAATTCTGGACAACGTGAAGTTTGAAGAATTGTTCCGCCATGTTGAAGAATATTTCCAACACTTGATGCATCCATCTTTTTAACGTTACCTTCAAGAAGTCCTGCATATCCTCTTTGGATACCATATACATCTAAATCATTAGCAACTGCCGTACGAACAACTGCACGAATTGCACAATTCATCCCAGGACTATCACCACCACTACAAAGAACAGCAACAGATTTGATTTTAGTTTTTTCTTTCATATAGATTCCTTACTCAAAAATATTCTTTCCTTCAAAAATTTCAGGACGCTCAATTCCCATTGTATATAGCGCCGTTGGAGAAACATCCATTAACGAGTGCTCCCCATCTGTAATTGAAAACTGTAACCCCTTAAGCTTCTTATTTATTACACAAAAGGGAACAGGTGCCCCCGTATGTGATGTATGTGGCTTTCCATCTTTGTGTACCATCATATCACTATTTCCATGATCCGCAGTAATGAGAACTGTGACATTCTCTTCCAAGCACTTATTAACAAGTTTTCCAATACAATCATCAAGAGCTTCTATTGCTTTGATTGCGGCGTCGTACTTTCCAGTATGGCCAACCATATCTGAGTTTGCATAATTAACCACCATGAAGTCAAAGTCTTCAGTTACAGCTTGTAGTAATTTATCTGTAACTTCGGGAGCACTCATCTGTGGCTTTTGATCATATGTAGAAACTTCTTTTGGTGAAGGGATGAGAAAGTGTTCCTCTCCTGGGAAGGGCTTTTTCTCCCCACCATTAAAGAAGAAGGTAACATGGGCGTACTTTTCAGTCTCTGCTATTTTTAATTGCTTCTTACCGATACTTGAGAGGTAGTCAGTAATACCTCCTGTAACTTTCTCTTTATCAAAGAGGATAGGAAGCTCTACTTCATCAGGTATGTAAGGAGTCATACAGAGAAAATAAGGAGGAATGAAATCTCTTTTAAATTCAGAAAAGTCAGGGTCATTAAATGCAAGTGAAAGCTGAATGGCCCTGTCTGGTCTAAAGTTAATAAAGAAGATAGAATCCCCTTCAGCTATAGCAGCATTCCTGTAAAAGAGATTTGGATTAATAAACTCATCCTCTCTACCATTACTATATTCTTCTTCTAGGTATTTAACGTGATCAATCTCTTTGGAGTCAGTTTTTCCTGTTAACATGTCATAACAAGATTGAATCTTCTCCCAGCGACGATCCCTATCCATTCCAATTGACCTACCCTGCATTGATGCAAAGGTAAATCCAGGAACCTCTAGTAATTCCTTAATATATTTCTTTCCAATATCTGGCGCCGTATCACGTCCGTCCATAAAAGCATGAAAGAAAATATCTAATTCCATATTCTTAGATAGTGTTTTAATTGTCTCTTTTATGTGATCAATATGTGAATGAACTCCTCCATCAGAAAGGAGGCCCATTATATGTATACGTTTTGTATTCTTCTTTGCAACTTCAACGAGCTCATTAAGTTTAGGCATATCTTTATAAGTATTAGCTTCAATTGCTTCATTGATTCTTACGAGGTCTTGTCTAATAGGTCGACCAGCACCAAGGTTCATATGTCCAACTTCAGAATTCCCAGGAACTCCCTTTGGTAGCCCAACAAGAACTCCTCCGGCCTGTATTGTTGTATATGGATAATTAGAGAATAAATTATCAATATTTGGAGTTTTAGCATCAAATATTGCATTCTTATCTCTGTTATCGTTGATACCGTAACCATCCATGATAACGAGAAGGGCCTTGTCGCCGATAGCTTTAATACTCATATAGAACCTCTTTAATATTGTAGCAGAATGTAAAAAGTTGCATTGATTTTAGCTCATTGTCCATTATTTAGACAGTTCTATTGGTCATATTGGCCAATATACAGTCAAAACTTGGCACAGCTCTTGTATATATAAAAGACAATTAGATTTAAATGAATACTGTATTAGAAATAACACGAGGAATTACTATGAAAAGAAAGAACGCATTTACATTTATTTTTGCAGGTCTTTTGGCCTTATCTTTAGCTTCATGTGGTGGAGGAAATTCTGCTGGAGGAGATGGAGGTAGTACGTCAGGTAGCACTTCTCAAGAACTAAACGGTGGAGTGGCATCGGGAACAACTGCTAATGCAGATCAACTTGCAGCAAATATTAGAAGTGGAAGCTTTTCACAACAATCTGTCCCTGGAGTTTATCTCTTTCAAAAAGCATCAGGCTCGATTAATTCATCATGTACTTGGAATAAGTATTATGGAAATGAAGATGAGAAACTAGGTGTTAGGGCATTAGGGAATGACCTTTCAATACTTAGAGATTACGATATTCAAAGATGTGGTGACCCGGTTAGAATTACATTTAGCGAAGAGGCTCATTATGGAGCTAATCTTGGAGAGCTGGCAAACTTCTTAGCAGATAAAGTAGTTGAAGCTAAGAATGCTCATTCAACTTATAATATCAGACTAAAGAAGGTCGTTAATGGAGCCCTTGTAAGTTATGTCGCACCAGATGCTGAGTGTTATGGAAATTCACAATGTGAATATATTAAAACTGTAGATTCAAAAATTTGGGATGTATATTATGAAGGTGGGTGGAAGAGAATTGATCTTAACCAAGCGCTAATTAAGCAACCGATTTTAAGATAAAATAAATTTTAAAATACTTGATTATAGAGCACGGTCATCGACCGTGCTTTTTTTGTTTTCAATGCGTGTTCATCAAAATTCTTATATAATAAATATAGCTTTAAATTTAATAAGGATATTGATGTGGCAAACTACAAAACAGATCTAAGAGATGTTCATTTTAACCTATTCAAAATGTGTAAAATTCAAAAGGCAGCAGAAGAACTTGGCTATGGTGAACCAGAGTTAAAGGACATAGTTGAACAGTTTGATAAATTTGTTGAGAACGAAATTTATCCAACAAGAATACCTAGTGATGAAGAAGGCGTAAAAATGGTAGATGGGAATGTTAAAGTTCCTGAATGTTTTGGCCCATTAAATAAGAAATTCTACGAGAACGGTTGGTATGCTTTAGGATACCCTGAAGAGTTTGGTGGAATGCCTGCACCACACGCATTAAAAATTGCATGTTACTCAATGGCCATTGGTTCAAATGTGTCTTGGTCAATGTACTATGGGCTTACTCAGGGTGCTATGAACGTTATTATGAAAGTAGGTTCTCAAGAACAAAAAGATCTCTATGTTCCCAAAATGATGGAAGGTACTTGGGGTGGGACAATGTGTCTTACTGAAGCAGGTGCAGGTTCTGATGTTGGAAATGCAAACACAACAGCTAAGCCAATTGGTAATGACAAGTATGTTATCAATGGTACAAAGATATTTATTTCTTCAGGAGAAAGTGATCTCTACGAAAATAATATTCACCTTGTTCTTGCGAGGCTTCCAGGAGCAGAGGAAGGAACAAAAGGACTTTCATTATTTATTGTTCCTCGTTTTCATATCAATGATGATGGTACAAACGGAGCAACTAATAATGTACGTTGTACAAAGCTTGAAGAGAAGATGGGATTACATGCACAGGCCACTTGTGAATTAACTTTCGGTCAAGATGGAGAGTGTGTAGGTGAGTTAATCGGAAAAGAAAATGAAGGTATCGTAAATATGTTCATTATGATGAACGAAGCAAGACTACTTTGTGGACTTCAAGGTGAATCACAAGCAAACCTTTCTTACATGTTAACGGAACAATATGCTAAAGAGAGAAGTCAATTTGGCACAGAGATAATTAATCTTCCAGATGTTAAAAGAATGTTATTAAAGATGAGATCTACATCTAGAGGGCTTAGAGCACTTTGTCTTCACACTGGAAATCTCTTTGATAGTGCTGATAAAGGAGATGAGGTTGCTGAAAAAGAGATCGCTCTTTTTACTCCTATCTGTAAGGCCTTTTGCTCTGATGAAGCGTTCTTTATTTCTTCTGATGCAATTCAAACACATGGCGGTTATGGATATTGTACTGAGTATGGTATTGAACAGTTTACGAGAGATACAAAGATTGCTGCAATATATGAAGGAACAAATGGTATTCAGGCCATTGACTTTGTGATGAGAAAAATTCTAAAAGATAAAGGTGAAACATTCTTTGCTGTAGGTAAGAAAATACAAGCGACTATGCAAAGAGAAGAGGCGAAGCAATTTCCACACGAAGTATCAATGATTGGTAAATCGATGGAGATGAGTGAAAAGGTTCTTCAGAAATTTGGTAAAATGCTTGCAGAGAAAAACCATGCAGGTGTTCTTGCACATGCAACAGACTTTCAAACTTACTGTGGGAATCTTGTTGTTGCATGGTTATTACTAGAGCATGCTTGTGAAGCAAGTAATGAGTTAAAGTCTGCAACAGGTGAAGACGATAAGAAGTACTATCAATCTAAAATGGATGATATCAAAGTCTTCTGTCAATATCAGCTAACACGTAATATTGGACTAGCACACTCTGTTCTCAACTTTGAAGAAGATTTAACAAACATTACAGTTTAATAAGGCATATATTGTGGACATGGATAGTTTATTTAACTTTATAGATACATTTAATGGGGAAACCCATGGAACAACAGATTACTATAAAGAAACGATTTATATAGTAAAAGATGGTGAGTTCTTTACACCATTAAGCTACCTAAAAAAGAAAGTTGAAGGCTTTGATGAGGACCTCTTGCTGAAGCAGGGTTATATCTATGACTCACTTGAGTTAATAGGTGATGAAAGGTTCTCAAGTTGGTATGAGAAGCAATTCTCTCGTAAACTTAAGCGAAGCCATGCAAAGAAAACATTATTCTTACATCTTCCAGATAATAAGATGATCTTCGATGCTATTGAAACAGTGAATAAGAGCTACGAGACACTAAGATCTCAGAAGATTCTTTTTAACGGAAAGAAGCTTCCTGTTCAGTTAGGTGAATGGTACGCCAAGTGTATTTTTGGTCTCATGCAAAAGAAGTCAACTTCTCAAAGAGGTTTTGATTTCTATATAGGTGAAAAACGCGTTGAAGTTAAAGTTCACTGGGGAGATCATACATCTCCTAAGGGCGTAAAAGTTAGAAAGTCTCTCGTTGATCTAAGTGATTACGTTGTTGTAATTTACTTGGCAAGAAACTTAATGATTAGAGAAGTTTGTTTTCTAGATTCAGATTTTGTAATGAGAAAGTTTTCAGGAAAGGGACATACCGTTTTCTTAAAAGACTCTGATATAGTTTCCTATTTCTTTTCTAAATCAAGTAAACACGGGGATAAAGTTGCGAATGCAAATGCTTTGATGAAGTATGCGCTTCCTAATTTGGCCATGAATTTAGCTGAATCATTTGGTAATCAATAATATTAGGTCCTGAAAAGGACCTAGCTTTTTGGAAAGTAGTTATTAATTAGTTGTACAATATTATCTTTTGTTACTGGCTTTGTTAGAACTTCATCGAAACTATTATCTTGTTTAGAAATAGTAACATCTGCCGTATACGCAACGAAGATTCCTTTCTTATTCATCTTGTCTAATTCTGCAAGTACTTCTAGACCTGTCATGTCCGGCATATGAATATCAAGAATATAAATATCGTACTCGTCTTTTCGAGCATTCTTAATTACATCCAGCCCTGAGTCGTAGTCAGTTACAACTTGACCTGTTTTTTCTAATGTACTCTTTAACAGCTTTAAATTAATCTTGTTGTCATCTACGATGAGAATCTTTAAACCTTCACGACAAGTTAATTTCTTCTCTTTCGTTTCTTGAACTATATCAGGAACTATTGGATCTTTAAGAATTGGTAGAGTTATTTCAAACTTCGTTCCACTCCCAAGTTCACTTGTTGCTGAAATACTACCGTTTAGAAGATCGATATACGCCTTTGAAATACTTAGGCCAAGACCAGAGCCTTGATACTTCTTTTTAGCAGTTGAATCTAGTTGATGAAAAGGATTGAATATATTTGATAGGGCATCCTCTGCTATACCAACACCTGTATCTGCTATAGTAAAAACAAGATTTCTCTTAATCATTGTAGCGCTAAAAGAGATTGTTCCCGAATCAGTAAACTTGAAAGCATTTCTAATAAAATTAATTAGGACTTGCTTGACCTTGTACTTATCCGTATAGAATTGAGAAGGTATAGAGTCCGATGCTCTAAAGTCCCAATTTAGACCTTTGTCTTCCATTACAAAACTAAAGCTTTGATTAATATCGGTAACCAACTCTGGAAGTGAAATGAAGTCTAGGTTTGGTTTTAACTCACTCTTAGAGAATTGAGAGTAGTCTAAAATCTGATTAACAAGTTCTAAGAGGTTCTTAGTTGAAGAGTTGATAATTGATAGTGATTCCTCTCTTTCTTTATTATCTTCACTTGTAAGGTTATCAAAACCTAGAATAATATGGTTGAGAGGAGTTCTTATTTCGTGGCTCATATGCGCAAGAAACTTATCTTTAATATCAGAAGCTTTTTTAAGTTCGTCCATTGTGACCATTAGCTCTTTAGTTCTATGAGTAACGGTCATTTCAAGATCATTATTAATTTTAGTAATTTTATCGATGAGCTTCTTATTTCTTAGATTTGCGAAGTAAACTTGAAAAGAAGTCTCATTTATTGACTTAACAAGTAATTGTAACTCATCGTCTGTTCTTTCGCGATCTAGTACTATTTTAAAATCAGGAGTCTCTCCAATCTGTTGTAGCTGAATTGACTTGGCCATATTATTTATATGGCTAATAATTGTTGAATTAATTATAAAATAGATGATGATAGAAATAATGAGTGAGATAATTAAATATACAAAAAAGTTTTCTATAGTAACTGTAATGAGTTCTTTTGATTTATAGTCCGTCGTATAGTTTACAATCAACATACCTATATTTTCGGCCTTAACAACTGGATCGAATAGAGTAAGTTTTCTAGAGTATGTTGTAGAAAATTTCCCCTTCTTTCTCTTATGTGTAATCTCACGTGCTTCTTCATCTCTGACAGTTACGGAAATTATCTCTTTGTAAGAAAGAAGACTTTGAGTAAAGTTCTTTAATAGTTCAAGATCATATTTCCACAGAGTCGAGGCTATAGGTCTTGAAAAATCTTTTGCTGTTGATTTAATTGAGTTATGAATCTCTTTATCAAAATTATTGAAGGTGTAAGAGAATTGAGCAATAGTGATAATTATAGATATGAGTACACCACTAAGGAGAACTATTCCCAGTGTTCTTCGAGATAAAGAGTGTGTTTTTATATCATTATTTTCAATCACACACTCTTATCGGTAAATAAATTGAATAGGTTAAGACAATTCGTAGCGGAATAGTCGACAATCGAGATCACCATTTTGGAACTCAATCTTGCGACTAACCTTTAGGCGAATATTCTTTCTTAGGTCACCATGTAGAGTGAAGATATAGGCCCTTGAACCTTTATAGAAGTTCTTAAGCTTCTCTCCGATGTCGTGGTAGAAACCATCAATATCTTCAATACGACAAAGTCTTTCACCGTATGGAGGGTTGAAAAGTACTAGACCTGCAAAGTCTTCAGGTGCTGGCATTTCTAGAAAGTCATCGCATGTAAAATCTACGAAATCTACTCTTCCAAAACACTTTCTTAAGTGCTTCTTACATAGCTTAAGATTACTGTCTTCGAGATCATTTGCGTAGAATGTTCCATATTCAAATGCATCGATTTTCACTCTAGATTCTTCAATTATAATTTTAACTTCTTGGTAGTACCAATCTACAAGATCTGAATCTTTAAACCACTTTTGTCTAGTAAATGAATATGGAGTCGTATCATACTTTAAGTTTAGGTATGAAGGTGGAATATCTTCTTTATATAGAATTGCTTCAATTAGAATAGTTCCTGATCCTACCATTGGGTCGAAGAATTTTTCTGTTTCTTTTTTCCAATCTGTAGACATTACAAGAGCTGCCGCAAGATTCTCTCTTAAAGGCGCCATATGACCAGATTGCCTATAACCTCTTTTATCAAGAGAGATCCCAGTCATGTCGGCATAGACTTGTACTCTAAACTCACCTTTAAAGCTTTCAATTCTTTGTAAGAATGAAATACTTGGGTTCTTAATATCAACATCTGGTCTTTTATTAAAAATCCCTCTCATGTGATCAGCTAGTGAATCCTTTAAAAGCTGTGATAAGAAAATTGAGTTGTTAAATGTTTGGTTTGCTTCTCTGTCTAAAAGAGTTGTAATTTTAAAAGTATCATCTAGGGAAATATACTTATCCCATTTAATATTTCTAGCATTACGGTAAATTTGCTTTTCATTTTTTATATTAAAATTATGTAGCTCTTTAAATACTCTACTTGCGATACGAGTTCTAAGTATAAATTGAATAGCATTTTGATCATTAGTCTTAAATGATACGCCACCTTTTCCTGACTTTCCTTTGAGGTCGAAACTATTTACTTCACTTAATAGAAGTTCTTCTGATCCTCTAGGACAAGAGGCAAAAAAGTTAGATTCATTATTCATTGAGACACCGTTTGTTTAAAAATTTCAGCTCTGTAAAGAAGCTGCTTATAGCTATCTGCCATAAGAGGATTGAGGTTCCCTTCTTTGAATCTTTTGATTCGCCAAAGTGATATAGAAAAAAGACCTAAGTAAATGGCCTCATTAATAAATTCTTTTTCGTTTGCTGGAAGATGTCTTACTGATTCATATCCCTTTAAATAAGAGTCTATGAGACATGGACTTATTCTTCCTTTTTCAAGACAACATCCTGACATCGATATTCCAAGGTCTAGAATGAAGTTACCAATTCCGCTTTGCTCGAAATCTAGCACGGCCGTAATGTGATTATTATCAAAGAGAGTATTATCGTAATAAAGATCTCCGTGAATAATACCTGTCGCAAAACTTTGAGTTAAATACTTTTCAATTTTCTTACCGAGAAGGTCTTCAAAGAGTTTCTTGAAGTCTTCTGGGCATGTTTCTGTTTTAGTATATTCATAAATTACTTTTGCCGGAAAACTTAGCTCGTCACAAGAGCGTAGCCCTTCAAACGGTCCTGCTACATTGTGGAGGGCCGCAAGAGCAGCTCCAATCTCAAAACATGTATTATCGTTTGGTCCAGGAGGGATTCCCTCTACAAATGGAAACAAAACTCCGTATACATGTTTGTATTCGTAAACGAGTTCATCCTTCTTGGTTTTGTAAGGAATAATTGAATACTTATAGTCCTGTGACCTTAAGTAATCGAGAATAGTCATTTCCCCAAGAACTTCATCAGCATCTTTGTCATCAGAAACTTTTAGTAAGTACTTGTTATTATTTGTATTAATCTCGTAATTAGAGTTGGAGATCCCCAAAGAGAGTGGGCGAAAGTCTACGACCTTCTCATCTGTATATAAATCTATAATGTTTTGAATCTCTCCAAAGCCAAGTTTAGTATAGTCACCCATAATTAATTTCCCTTATGAATAGGGTGTATATTCAATGGTCCATTGTGTCAATGACAACATTAAAGGTTGTGGCCCCATCTATAATAATGATATAGTTAGCCGGTAATTTACTGATAATTCAAAAATAAAAAGTGAGGAACTCATGAGTTTTACAGACTACAAAGTAGCTGACATGTCCCTAGCAGACTGGGGAAGAAAAGAAATTAATATCGCAGAATCTGAGATGCCAGGACTAATGTCTCTTAGAAAAGAATTTGGTGCTGAAAAGCCACTAAAAGGTGCAAAAATCGCTGGTTGTCTTCATATGACAATTCAAACAGCAGTTCTTATTGAAACTCTAGTTGAACTAGGTGCAGAAGTAAGATGGTCATCATGTAATATTTATTCAACTCAAGATCAAGCAGCAGCGGCAATCGCAGCAGCTGGAATTCCTGTTTTTGCTTGGAAAGGTCTTTCTGAAGAAGATTTTGACTGGTGTATCGAGCAAACACTTAAGTGGCCAGATGGTTCAGGTCTTAACATGATCCTTGATGATGGTGGAGATTTAACTAATATGGTTCACGATAAGTTCCCTGAACTAATCGAAGCAATCAAAGGTCTTTCTGAAGAAACGACTACTGGTGTTCATAGACTTTATGAAAGAGTTGAAAATGGAACTCTTAAAATGCCAGCAATCAATATCAATGACTCTGTTACAAAGTCTAAGTTTGATAACCTTTACGGATGTAGAGAATCACTTGTAGACGGTATCAAGAGAGCAACTGACGTTATGATCGCAGGTAAGACTGCTGTTGTAGTTGGTTACGGTGATGTTGGTAAAGGTTCAGCTCAGTCTTTCAAAGGATTAGGAGCAAGAGTTATCGTTACAGAAATCGATCCAATTTGTGCTCTTCAAGCAGCAATGGAAGGTTTTGAAGTAATGAAAATGGACGACGCTGCAAAGCTTGGTGATATTTTCACTACAACTACTGGTTGTGTTGGAGTTATCAACGCTAGTCATCTTGATAATATGAGAGATGGTGCAATCGTATGTAACATTGGTCACTTTGATTCAGAAATTGAAATCAAGCACCTTCACGATAACTACACTGAAGACAATGTTAAGCCACAGGTTGATATGTACACAAACAAAGAAGGAAAGAGAATTATCCTTCTTGCTCAAGGTCGTTTAGTAAACCTTGGATGTGCTACAGGTCACCCTTCATTTGTTATGTCTAACTCATTCACAAACCAGGTAATGGCACAGCTTGAGCTATGGCACAACTCTTCGAAGTATGACAACAAAGTATATATGCTTCCTAAGCACCTTGATGAGAAGGTAGCTCGTCTTCACCTTGAAAGAATCAACGTTAGACTTGATACACTTTCTGAAGAGCAAGCTAAGTATCTTAACATCCCAGCTGAAGGTCCATATAAGCCAGAGCATTACAGATACTAAACATATCCGCAGCATCTCTCCCTAAGGGAGAGATTTGATGCGGTGTTAGCTCCCTTCGAATGGAGCAGTTACTTGTAGAGGTGTAAGTGCTTGTCACTTACACCGAATTACAGGAGCAAAACACTAAATTATCAATGAGTACTATGAAAATATTTATCGCAACAGATCACGGTGCCCTAGAAAGCAAAGAAAGCCTCGCATTGTTTATTAAAGAAGAACTTGGTCATGAGTTAGTTGACCTTGGGACTCATAGTTTAGACAGTTGTAATTACCCTGAATACGCTACAAGTTTAGCGACTAACGTAGTAAAGGAAAATGCTCTAGGTGTTCTTCTTTGTGGATCAGGTATTGGTGTATCAATCGTTGCGAATAAGTATCAAGGAATCACAGCGGCACTTTGTAGAACTACTGAGGATGCTAAACTTAGCCGAGCACATAATAATTCTAATGTTATTTGCTTTGGTGGTCGATTCACAAGTACTGAAGAAATGAAAGAGATGATTAAAGTTTGGTTGGCCACAGAATTTGAAGGTGGTCGACACGAAGTAAGAACTAAGATGTTTGAAAACCTAGGAACCAAAATATCATGAATATGAAGTGGACTGAGAAACTTGGCTATGCATTCATTTTTTCTATCGTTATTGCTGGTGTGATAATGTCACATACCCATCAAAAGTTTTATGAGGGTGTTTATACAAGAGAAGATGGTTTTGTTGAGTGGCTAACTGTATTTGGTCTATTGGCCGGTGCTGCAACTTGCTTTTATAGAGCTAAGGTTCTTGCAAAGTTTAGAAGTCCTATTTTTATTCTTGGATTAGTTGGTATGGGCTTTATCTTTATTTTCGGAGCGGGTGAGGAGATTAGCTGGGGACAGAGAATCTTTGACTGGCAGGTTCCATCTTTCTTCGCAAAAAACAATTCTCAAGGTGAAACGAACCTTCACAATCTTGTTGTAGGCGGAACAAAAATTAACAAACTCTTCTTTGGTTTAATTCTTGGTATCTGCGTTGCCATATATTTCTTAATAGTACCTGTACTATATAGAAAGTTTGAAAAGCTAAAGAACTTAATCGATCGTTTCGCAATTCCTATTCCAAAGAATAGTCATATTGCTGCTTACTTACTATTATTTGGTTTATCTCAAATTATTAACGGACATAAGCCGGGTGAGATCTTAGAGTTTGGTGGTTGTTGGATTTTCTATCTCATGATACTTGAGCCACTAAATAGACCTCTCTTTTCGAGAAAATCATTTAATCGATAGTTAAATTAGCTTTCCAATCATCTTTAGAAAACGAAGTTTTAGAACTGCGAAGAAGGCTTCCCAGACTATTCCTCCGGCCATCTTAGATTCACCATCTCTTCTTTCATAGAAGATAATAGGGACTTCTTTAATTGGAAGACCTAGAGTCCAAACTTTATAATTAAGCTCTAACTGAAAAATATAACCATTAGCGATGATTTCATCTAACTTTAAAGAGGACAGTGCTTTTCTAGAGAAGCATTTAAATCCACCTGTTGTATCTTGGACAGGAATACCTGTAACAAATCGAGTATATATCGAGGCCATATAAGAAAGTAGGAGTCTATGAAATGGCCAGTTAATGATTCTAATTCCATCTAGATAACGTGAACCAATAACAAGGTCATGAGTTTGTGCTGCTTCTAAAAGGTTCGGGATTTGAGTTGGGTCGTGTGAAAAGTCACAGTCCATTTCAAAGACGTGTTCAAAATCTTTTTCAAGCGCCCATTTAAAGCCTGTTATATATGCTGTTCCAAGTCCAAGCTTTCCAGATCTTTGAATCATGTGAAGGTTAGAGTGTTTTTCTTGGTACTTTTTAACAACGTCAGCTGTACCGTCAGGTGATCCATCCTCAATAACTAAAACAGAAACATCTGGATATAGACCGAAAACAGAATTGATCATATTTTCAATATTCTCTATTTCATTAAAAGTTGGAATTATAATTAGTGTTTTATTATATGGTAGCACCTGTAGCTCCTAAAATTGCTTCATTATTTTGTACATGTCCCACACTTCTTTATCAAGGTCTTGCGGTACTTATTTGTCATGTTGTGAAAGTAGTTTACGGCTTTCTTTCCCATGTTACTTTCGATTAGCCATGAGAATTTATTTACGATTGGAAAAAGCTTTATAAGATGTTCTAAGGCATCTTCTCCTGCGAGAATGTGGCCTTCAGATGAAATATAGTGGACTTTAGATTCACACTCTTCTTTATTTAAAAGAGGGAAGTCAATGTAGACTTGTTCATTATAGATACTTACTGGAGTGATTTTTTCAGTACCCTCAATCAATTTAAGAGAATCTTTAAACCGTACGCAAAGAGGACATTCTGAGTCAAAAAGTATTATTGGTGCACTTAGTTTCTCTTCCATGAAAAACTCCTTATTTGTATTTAGTTATTATTCAACATCTAGTCTTTTTCTTGCTGTAACTTGATAGCGCCTTGAGATTATTCTAAAAATATCCTCAGACTTGTCCTTTGTAATTTGAGCTGAGCGGCTGGCCTTTTCAGCAAACTTCAAGACATTGCTATTATTCTTAGATCCTTTCTTACCTTTCTTTCCAAACTTCTTTAAGAAGTTTGAATACTGGTCACGACTCTTACCAGAGGACTTACTTTTGCTAATACCTTTACCTCCGGAGAACCTTAGAGTATTAGATTTACCTCTTCTCTTATATCTCTTTCCACGATAAGAGCTATACCTTCTATTTGAAGATCCTTTAAACTTTGATAGATTTTTTTCGGCATTAGCATTAAGCTTCATGCTCGCAAGACCTTTTGCTGCCTTTAATGGTAGGCCCATTTCAACAAACTTATTAGCAGCTTCTGTCTGATCTTTGGAAAGTTTTCCAAGAGGAATATTAACCTTGTCTGCATTATCTCTTAGCAATCCCTTTGCTACTGCGAAGAGTTTATTAGATCCGGAGTTCACTGAGAACTGCCCTGAACCAGGCTTCTTCACACCTTTAGTCATTTCAAAGAATGGATTTAAATTATTCGTTGCAGTCGCAGGAATATGCATGGATTCCATATTTGTTCTAATCGTCTTATCAAGACATGTATTGTCTGCGACACACTGACATTGCGGATCCTGTTGAAGATTTTCATTAACACATGAAAGTTGATAGTCCTGTGAATTGCCAGTTCTTGCTCTGATTTGAGGCATACAGAACTTTACATCATTCATTGTTTCCGGCTGTGAGCAGTAACAATCTCTATCTGAAACAGGGTTACAATCTCCCGCGCCTTTTAGTTTTGCTGCTACAGAGTCGACAATTCCTTTTGCTTTTTCATGTTCGCCTTTTTCCCAGTCATAGTAACGCCACATTAGCATTGAGGCACCAAGCTTTAGATAGTTCTGCCAAGATGTCACACTTGCTGGTCCAATCATCATAGCTGTATAGCATGCTGTTGTTGCTCCCCATCCTACAACTTGAGTATTTACATTTCTTGCTCTCGCTCCATGTGCTCTTGATTGCTTTTGAAGAGCAACGACCTGAGCAGTTTCCGTACGTGACGGAGTCTCGGCAATGAAGTCCTGGTCTGACTTTCCTTGAAACATTGCAATCGTTTCGGTACCCATCGCTACGAAGCGACAGTAGTCTTCCATTTCTTCGTCTTCTTTTTTCTCAGCATCTTTATTAGCTTTTTCATGCTTATCATTTAAAGCATCTTTTTCTTTTTGAGTAACACCGTCTTTGTTTGCTAGCTTTTCTTTTTCCTTGGCCTGGCTCTCTAAGCGGTTAGATTTTTCCTCTGTCATCTTATTCGCTTCTTTCTTTGCAGCTTCATTAGTTTCTTTACAAGAATCTAAGTCTTTTCCTGTATCAGTTCCGCAACCGGCCTTAATTGCTTTACTTGTATTCCATTCACCATCAGCGTTAGAAACAAGCTTACTACCAAGATCGGTCATACCGATAACCATAGTGTAGGCTTGAGCAACACCTTTCATCATAGTGGGAGACATACCCATAAACTTTTCATTTTGAGTTGCGTCTCTACCTTTAGCTAATGCGTTACACTCAGCAGCACTCTTTCCATTGGCACTACACTCTGCCTGTAACTTCTCTTCATAGTCACGTTGGAGGTGACCTGTGTGTTCGAAGTTTTCCATGATGATCTTTTCTTCATCAGAAATATTTCCATCATCAATATCTTGTTGAGTCGGAAGTGGCTGCTGGGCCATGAGGCCAACAGAAATGAATGAAATGAGTATCGTTTTTAAAAGTTTCATCGTCATAGCTCTTGATTAAGTTTTATTTATTAAATTTTAGCACGTTGAATAGGGCGGTGCGTAGCACGAGAATAACTTGCCTTCAATATATACTGTAATTTCGAGCGGTTAGCATGATAAAGCCAATTCTATTTGGCCACACTTAGTGCAACAGAAAATTGACATATATCAGCTGAAAGTTGCAATAAAACAGGGTTCTTGTTAAAGTTGACTATATGACTACAGAAAAAAAAGCTAGAGAAGCTGAACTCTCACACTCAATGGTCCACTACCTTTTAACAATTCATAAGTTAAAAGAAGATCGTGGCTATGCACGTGTTACAGATATTGCTCGTGACTTAGGATTAACTAAGGGAAGTGTTTCAACTGCTCTGAATAACCTAAAGAAAAAAGGACTAGTAAAAGAAGAAGAGGATACAAAGTTCTTACTTCTTACTGACCTTGGTCATGATGAAGTTCACAGAATTCTATCTTCTAGAACACTTCTCTTTTACTTCTTAAAAGACTTTGTTGGTGTAGATGAGGAAATAGCTGCTCATGATTCTTGTATGATGGAACACTTAATGAGTGCTCAAACAGGTAAGAAGTTTTTCGACTTCATGAAAAATCTTGCTTGCTCTTGCGAAGATCTCAGTAAACAAGGAAAATTACCTGAAGGTTTTAATTTCAAAACCACTCTTGACCTTTGCGAGTTTAAAAACGCAGAAGATTTTATGGAAGGTCAAAAAGGTGACAAATACCTTGATGAAGATCATCACTAAAAGTTTACTATTATTGTTATTGCTGCCAAGCCTATCTTTGGCAGCAACATATTGT
The DNA here is from genome assembly GCA_001874305.1 of Bacteriovorax sp. MedPE-SWde. Lineage (GTDB taxonomy): Bacteria > Bdellovibrionota > Bacteriovoracia > Bacteriovoracales > Bacteriovoracaceae > Halobacteriovorax_A. The sequence goes on from MPCU01000003.1 coordinate 109,737, forward strand.
TTAAAAAAATCCCAATCATTATTCAAAGCTAAAAAAGAAATTAAATCAATTCTTCTTCCAGATGAAGCTGTTCTTATAGATTCAAGAACACATTGTTTAGAAGTTGCTGTCAGAGACTATCGAAAAAGTTTGGTAAATAAGTATATTAGAATGAGTTTTACAGTAACTTCGCAAAGTCAAAGTAGTCCATCTCGTAGAAGGATATGTAAGATTAAAGTGAAGAAAGTTATTAGTAATACTTTGAATTCTAGATCCCTTAACTTAGGGAATAGAGTTGATATTAGAGATAATATTGATGACTTACAAGAGACCTCTAACTCGGAAATGATTGTAATGGAGGGGAGACAGGGGTCAATCTCAACGGATAACTCTGCTTTATTTATTACTTGTCATAAATCAGGAGAAGGACATGAATTAACTTTCTCTGCGACTAGCGGTTCATCCTCAGGTCTATCTACAACTGTCTATGTATCTCCTGGGAAATGGGTAAATGCTGGCCAAATTTCAACTAACCTTAATAATAAAACAAATAGTAAATCGCTAAGTACTGGTTTGAAAAACTCAAAGTCTAGTGGACAAAAGAAAACAACTTACTTCATTACGGTAATAGACTAGAAGATGTTAATAGATGCTATAAGAAATATTCACAAAGAGTTTATAGAACTTGATAAGGCAGATAGAAAACCTATTCTAATTGTAGCGTTTAATTTATTTGCAATTCTATTTTCGTATCCAATGATAAGGTCTGCGTCTACTGCTATGTTTGTTGATAGCTTTGGAGCGAAGAATACTCCTTGGGTATGGATACTGTCAGTGATTGGTCTTGCTATTTCTGTATCTCTATTTAATATATGGCAAAAGAAGAGAAGTATTTATTTCTTATATTCGAGCATTTCCTTATTTAGTACTTTCATCTTTATAGCATGTAATACACTCTCGATTTTTAAAGTTAACCTTGTGGCCTTCCCTTATTATGTTTGGAAGGAAGTCTATATTGTCCTTCTTGTTCACCTTTCAATAGGCTATTTAAACTCTAAAGTTGATTATAAAGTTGCAAAACTTACATATGGACCTCTTGGTGCACTAGGAAGTCTAGGTGGAATACTAGGAGGACTATTAACAGCTAAGTTAATTCCTTATGTTAACTCAAACTTCACTTCAGTTGATGGACTTTTTATTGTTGGTATTCTTGGGACTATTATTATTTTTCTTACGACATTCTTGTTTTCAACAACAAGAGGTGAGTATCTTCAAAAGGTTGAGGACAAATTTGAGAGCCCTTTAGCATCGCTAAAAGATGTAAAGAAATATGTATTTCTAATGGCCGCGATTGTTGCGATTTCACAGTTTGTAATTAACTTGGCCAATTATAAATTTAACTTGAGCTTGGAGCAATTTGTTATAGGTGCACAAGATAAGGGAGCATTCCTTGGTAAGGTTTACTCAGGAATTAACTTAATTAGTTTTTCATTTCAGATTCTCTTTATTCCAATACTACTAAAGCTTGTACGAGTTCGTATTCTTCATATGGTGATTCCAACCATTTTTGGGTTATTTTTTATTACTTCGATGCTTACTCAGGGAGCTTTTCTGCCTATTGCTCTACTGTTTATTGTCTATAAAGGGCTCGATTACTCTTTATTTTCAACGGCTAAGGAGATGCTCTATTTCCCACTATCTAAAGTTCAAAAGTTTGGTGCTAAATATATTGTTGATATGATCGTCTACAGGGCGTCTAAGATGCTTATTTCGGTGATTTTACTCATTGAAAAATCGGCCTTTTTTGTTGACGCACTTCTAGGAATTTGCTTAATTATTTGGGTCGCTTTAGCGTCCTTACTTTATGCAGAGCATACAAAAAGTACTATTGATACATAATCTCAGGAGATTTCATGAGTAATCCATTTTTAACTGAATTTACTACAGCATTCGGTGCTGTACCATTTGATAAAATTTCAAATGAACATTATCTTCCGGCACTTGAAGTGGCGATGAAGCAACACAAAGAAGAAATTGAAGCGATAAAAAATAATCAAGAGAAAGAAACATTTAGCAACGTAATTGAAGCGTATGAGAAATCAGGATCTTTACTTGGTGTTGTTGCAGGTGTCTTTTTTAACTTACACTCAGCTAATACTGATGACGAAATGACTGAAATTGCAAAGGAGTTCTCTCCAAAGCTAACAGCACATTCAAACTCAATTACATTAGATGAAGGTCTATTTAATAAAGTTAAAGCAATCTATGATATGAGAGAGACTCTAGATCTTTCTGTTGAGCAGACAACACTCTTAGATAAATTCTACAAAGACTTTACAAGAAATGGTGCTCTATTAAATGAAGAACAAAAAACTAAACTTAAAGGTATTGATGAAGAAATGTCTAAGCTTGGTCTTCAATTCTCTGACCATGTTTTAAAAGAAACAAATGCTTTTGAAATGGTTATTGAAAATGAATCAGACCTTGAAGGATTACCTGAAGGTGTAAAAGAAGCTGCAGCAATGACAGCAAAAGAAAAAGAGAAAGAAGGTAAGTGGATTTTTACTCTTGATTATCCAAGCTACATTCCATTCGTAACATATTCTTCAAATAGAGCTCTAAGAGAAAAGTTAACTAAGGCAATGAGCTCACGTGCTTCAAAAGGTAATGAAAGAGATAATAAAGAAATCGTTAAGAGAATTGCTAATCTAAGATTTGAAAGAGCAAATATTCTAGGATACGAAACACATGCTGATTTTACTCTTGAGCAGAGAATGGCACTAAAAGCAGACAATGTTTTTAACCTTCTTGATGACTTAAAGAGCAAGGCGTTCCCTGCTGCTAAAGAACATATTGCTGAAGTTAAAGAATTTGCAAAAAAACTTGATGGTATTGAAGAACTACAGTCATGGGATTATGCATTCTACTTTGAAAAACTAAAGAAAGAAAAATATAGCATTGATGATGAAATGCTAAAGCCATATTTCAAACTAGAGAATGTTCTAGATGGTGTTTTTAAAGTGGCTAATAAATTATTTGGTTTAACATTTGAAGAAAGAAAAGATATTCCAAAATACCATGAAGATGTAATTACATACGAAGTAAAAGATGCAGATGGAAATCATGTGTCAGTATTCTATGGAGATTACTTTCCAAGAGCTGCTAAAAGAGGTGGTGCATGGATGACTCTATTTAGAGAACAACATATGGACGGATCAACTGATGTTAGACCTCATGTTGCAAATGTTTGTAACTTCACTAAGCCAACTGATTCTAAGCCTTCTCTTTTAACTTTTAATGAAGTTACGACTTTATTCCATGAGTTTGGACATGGTTTACACGGAATGCTTTCAAAGTGTAATTATGAGACTCTAGCTGGAACAAATGTTTACTGGGATTTCGTAGAGCTTCCTTCTCAGATTCTAGAAAATTGGGCATATGAAAAAGAATGTCTTGATCTTTTTGCTAAGCATTATGAAACAGGTGAGTTAATTCCATCTGATCTTGTTGAAAAGCTTAAAAGAAGTGCTAACTTTGGAGAGGGAAGAGCAACGCTTAGACAAATCTCTTTAGCGAAACTTGATATGTCATGGCACTCAGCTGACCCAAGTGATATTTCTGATGTTGAAAAACATGAAGAGCTAGCTACTGAAGAAGTTCGTTTATTACCTAAAATTGAAGGTGCATGTACATCGACTTCATTTGGGCATATTTTTGCTGGTGGATACTCTTCTGGTTATTATAGCTATAAGTGGGCCGAAGTTCTTGATGCTGATGCATTTGAGGCCTTTAAAGAAAATGGAATCTTTGATAAATCAACAGCTGATAAGTTTAGAGAAAATATTTTAGAAAAAGGTGGCTCTGAGCACCCAATGGAACTTTATAAGAAGTTTAGAGGTCATGAACCAACTGCAGATGCTCTTTTAAGAAGAGGCGGATTAATTTAATTTTTATTGAAGTTAAATATGTTTTAAAATAGGGGTCACTAATGTGACCCTTTTTTTTGCTCAAAAATGCTGTTTGCATTTCTCCATGTATAGTCCTCTTCTCCTTTGAGACCTAAGTTAATTAGGTGAGAGATAAGTTGCTCCGAGAAGTCCTCTGAGCTCTCTCGTGGAAGAGCTGAAGGCAAGTTATCAATTGCAATTACAGAGAGATTACTCTTTGATTGTTTACATCTGTATAGAGGATTGTCCCACGTTGTATGGTCATCATAAACAGGAATTGGATTTAGATCACTATTGGGATCACAACTAACATCTCCGATTATTCTAAGAGTGTCATTAGACTTTAAAAGTTCATTGTTTATAAATGGCTCAATTTTTTTACTCATGAGTACTGTATTAATGAAAATGTCATGTTCTATGATTTCTTGAAAAGGACCACCTTTCTTTGTTTCTTCATAGTCCCAAGGAGTACATTCAAGTCCTACATCTGTGAGAAGTGATTTTGCTCCTGTTCCACATCTTCCAAGTGCTCCAATGATAATAGTATTTGGTATTTTGCAGTCTAGTAACTTATTTTTAATTACTTTAACCCAGTCGTTCTTACTTTCAAAAAACCTAAGAGGGCATGGACCGAGTCCTTTTTCTTCATGAATATAAGACTCAACAGCAAGAGCAGTACCTATATATCCGGCCCAAAAACCAAAGGCCGCAACTCTTCTTCCTGTCTCATTTTGTAGAAACTCTAGATCGTAAAGTTTACCTCGACCTTCTTTATATCGTTTAAACACATCTTCGGCACCTTCTTGACCTTTAAAAATATGTGCAAAATAGATATGCTGATGTTTAATTGGAAATGTCTCAGTGTCATCTAACTCTTTTAGTCCAAGTATATATACGTCGGAAGAAACTGGAGCATCAGTTACCCAAGAGTTGCTGTCTCTCATTTCACAACCAATTTTTTCATACTCAGAATCATCAAAAATTCGTATTGGGGATCTTTCTACAATAACCCTAATATCTTTAGCTAAAAGCTTTGATGCATCCTCTGGAGTAAGTGGAGTACGCTTTTCATTTTTCTTGGTCTCATGGCGAAGCCAAATAGTCGCTGACATGATTTATCCTTTTCCTAGTTGATCTTGAACAGAAGTATCTCTTGTGACCTTCTCATCGTTAGAATTATACAACAATTGCATATTTTTAAAAAAGAGTCGGGGAAATATTCCTAAGATAAATAATATTGATACTGTAAATAATATGTCACGAGTTGAGATTGCCTCTCCAATAATAGAGACGATAATACCACTCGCAATATTTGGAATGACGAAGGCAAGATCTATTAGTGAATAGACTCTTGTGAGATACTTGGTTTCTACTTTATGTGAAATGAAATTAAGTTGTGTTGTCATTCTGATGACAACAACAGCACCCCAAATAAGAAATATTGCTATTGTATTGTAATACCCTGGTATCGCAATCCAAAGAAGCATGAGTATCGGCTCCATACAAAGAGTCCAGATATTTACTTTACCTGCAGGCCATCTCTTAGATATTTTCTCACTAAAAAAACCTCCTAGAATTCCTCCGAGACCAAAGAAAGAGAATGCAATTCCATAGGCCCTTTCATCAAGATGGAGAACTTCTATAAAGAAGGGAAGGAGTAGAGGGATTAGAAATCCAATACATAGGCCAGCTACGGCGGTATTAGTGATAAGAGCAAAGAGTTCTTTCTTTTTAAGTACGTATTTCATACCGTCTACTAGCTCACTTCTAATAGACGACTTCTTAACTGTTTCTTTTTTTGGAGCTTTATAACTAATTGTACCAATTAAGTAGATACCGATAAAGTATGTGAGTAGGTCAAAAGAAAGAACCTCATTTATCCCATTAAAATGAGAGTAGAGAAAAGCTCCTAAGAATGGACCCAGCATATGAAGAATGGCAAAGGTTGAACCAAATAAGGCATTTGCCTTTGGAATATCTTCCTGAGGAACAATGTCGTTAACTGTTGCCTGGCGAGTAGGATTATAGATTCCGGTGAAAAGAGCAATTAGTCCATCAGCAATGATGACCCAGTAAACCTCTTGAAAGATAAATAGAGATATAACTAAGGGAATACGAGCATAGTTTGTAAAATTGAGAACATCTTTTCTGTTAAACTTTTCACCAAGTACACCTCCAAAGAGATTTCCAATTGTAAGAAAGATGAGAAAGACAGCTCTGGCAAGGCCAAGATAGGCCTTGTTCTTATTACTTAACTCAAAAACGGTAAGCATAAGTGCGGTTTCTGTAATAAAAGAGCCTAACTCGGAAGTTAGGCCTGCATAATATAATCGTTTAAAATTAGGATAGCTTAATACTTTTGGTGTGCGCATTCTTAACCCTGCTTAGATAGAAACTCCTTTAAAGCTTCATCGTATTCAGATACAAGTCTCTCGACAATTTCTTTAACAGGTTCAATTTTATTAATAAATTCTATCGATGGACCTGCACACCATACTGTTTTATAAGTAGCTGCAAATGCCGCATTTTCAACAAGCTTCATTCCCTTATAGTAAGTCAGCATCTTTACATACTTTTTTACACTTTTATTCTTCGCAAGAAGAGACTCAACTAGGTTTTGATCTGTACCAATCTTTTGAACATAAGGAGTGTTGATTACAGTACATGGAGTACCAGAAACTTTTGTTGATAGAACGATGTCTTTAGCTCCATATTTAACAACTGCCTCTTTGTACTCATTGCTAACAGGGCTTTCTTCTGTTGCAATAAATGGACTCCCTATTGAAACCCCTTCGGCTCCAAGAGAAAGGACACTAAGTAGACCTGCTCCTGTTCCAATCCCACCTGCTGAAATGACAGGAAGGTTGCAGTTCATTTTAAGCATCGGTACTAATAATGAAGCCGGTGTTGGACCAGCGTGTCCACCAGCTCCAGAGTTAACAGCAATTACTGCATCAGCTCCGAGAGATTCAACTTTTTGAGCATATTTGATATCTACAACATCACAAATTACTTTCGTACCATTTGGCTGACATTTTTTTATGACTTCTTCAGGGCTTCCAAGAGAAGTAATGATAAAATCTGGTGCATACTTAGCACAGATTTCAATTTGTTTTGGTAGGTGAATATTTGACTTATTAACTATGAGATTAATTCCGAAAGGACCTTTACACTTTTCCTTAAGTTCCTTCATTGCCTCTTCGAATTCTTCTGGTGATCGCCAGTTTAATGCTGGAACACAACCCATGATACCGGACTCCGCGGCCTTAATAAGCATCTCGTTATTAGATACGAGGAACATAGGTGCCATGATAATAGGATACTTAATATTAAATGTTTCTGTTAGCCAACTTTTGATCACAAATATCTCCTTATAGATAAGTGCTATTATACGCTGAATAACTAAAATCTGCTAGCGAGTAAAGGTACTTTAATGGCCTATTGTACCTTGCGTAAATCTCATACTTAACGTACCTTAAAACCATGGCAAAAGAACTATCGGCATTACCTGATTTCGAAGAAATTAAGGGCCAAATCGAAACAGAAAGAAAATCAATTATCAAAGTTAATAACTTCTCTGAAGAGGAAGGTTATGTAAGATCCTCAGAGGATGCATTACTAATCTTAGACTTTCTACAAGAAACATTAACACCTCTTTGGACAGTATTTGAAGAACACCCATCTTTGATGAAGTTCTTCTCTGAAGAGTACACAGCGTTTAATGCTCTACTCGCAAGAGAGACTGTCCTTGAAATTCTCTTTTTAGATGATTGTTTAATTCCTGAAAAGGAAATGTTCTTCTTTGGCCAAGACGGTGGGATTAGCACAAAGATTTTAGATATTCATAAAAGTGGTTTAATAAGATGGGTTAACCAAAAAAAGGATAACCATGAATTGACTCAGACTTTTATCAAAGATGGAGATATCTTTGACTCTAAGATTGCGGAGTTAAAGTGTCAGTGTGTGAAATGTACTGCTGATTATAGAGCAAAACTTAGAGATGCTGTATTTGATATGAGTATTGCCATCATTGATGGTGCAGAAGATAAAATTATTGAAAACCTCACTGCTGGTGTTGAAGTTGTATCTGACATTTTTCATAAGATGCAAAAAGAGCTTGATAAGAACTTCTATCGAGTGAGATACCGCTTAAAGAGATCATCTCTAAATAGATTAGAGAATCAAATAAAAGGAATCTTAAAAGAAAGGTTCTGTTATCCAGGTAAGTTGGCAATGGAGTATCGTCCACAACTTCAAATGGTATTTGATCAGTTTCTAAGTGATAATGAATACAATACTGATCTTATAAATGATCAAGAGTATGACAAATTCTTATCGACACTTTCGACTAATATTTGGAAGCATAATAGGTTTCTTGAGCGTGAGTTTAAGAAATTTGTAAAATCTATAGTAATTCTTAAAAAGAAAGATGTTTCTTCAAAAATTCTTCAAGAGTACCTTGGAGAGTTCTGGGTTCATTCAACTGCTAGAGATATAAAGAGAAAGATCATATATCACATGGGTCCTACCAACTCGGGAAAGACCTATCATGCAATCGAAGGATTATCTAAGGCAAAGAATGGGTGTTACTTAGCGCCTCTTAGGCTACTTGCTGCTGAGCTTTACGATACTCTAAATTCAAAAGGTTGTGTAACTACACTTCTTACAGGTGAAGAAGTTATTGAGAAGGAAGGATCAACTCACTACTCATCTACAATTGAAATGGCTCGATTTGGTGAGTTCTTTGACTGTTGTGTAATTGATGAGATTCAAATGATTACTGATAAGCAAAGAGGTTGGGCCTGGACAAGGGCCCTAGTAAATATATTTGCTGATGAGATACATCTTTGTGGAGATGCATCGGCACTTGATCTAGTAAAAGTTATTGTCGATTTATGTGGCGATGAACTTGAGATAAAAGAATATACTCGAATGACAGAATTAACTGTTCTGCCAAAGAAAATTGTTCTAGCTGATTTAAACAAAAATGATGCTCTTATCGTTTTCTCTCGAAGAAATGCTCTAAGATATAAGAGAGACCTTGAGAGAATTGGATACTCTGTTTCAATTGTCTATGGGAGATTGTCTCCTGAAGTTAGAAGAGAACAGGCCCGTAAATTTGATCAAGGGGAAACAGATATAATCGTTTCTACTGATGCAATTGCTATGGGAATGAATCTTCCTATTAAAAGAATTGTTTTTTCAACACTTTCAAAGTTCTACAATAATCAAGAACATGAAATTACAATGAGTGAGATCAAGCAAATTGCTGGTCGAGCTGGTCGCTATCAAAGGTTTCCGGAAGGAACTGTAACTTGTCTTCAAAAAGTTGATGATGGGATTGAAAGAGTCCGTGATAATTTATATGGGACGCTTGATCAAAGTACACAGTGTATGGTTGGTCCAGATTTAGACATTTTTAACCAAGTTAATAATGCTCTGGTTTCTAATAATCTACCAAAGCTAAAGTTATCTGAGTTCCTTAGGTTATTTAACACTATGATCTTTAAGAAACCTTTCTATTGTGTAGATATGAAGGAAATGATCGAGTTAGCAGAAATAGTTGAAGACGCTGATCCAAAAGGTGAGCTGTCCGATGCTGAAATATTTGGTTATGCCTGTGCTCCTGTTAATTTAGGTCTATTAGAGCATGTACAGTATTACATGTGGATACTTAATAAGTATGTAAGTGGCGAAGGTATTGCCAATGAGCCAATTGACTATGATTCAAATGATATAGACTATCTTGAAACATCAATTAAGTGTGTCGAATTATATCAGTGGCTTTCAAGACACTTTAATAATAAGAATTTTCACTTTGATGACTATACTCTTCATAACAATAAACAGCTTGCCATTGATAAACTGAATACGCTCTTGTCAGATAAAATTGTTCCGACTTGTAGTAGCTGTGGCTGTAAGCTTCCTGAAACATCGAGGTTTCCTATCTGTGAAGAGTGTTTTGAGAAAAGAAAAACACAAAGACGTCGTCCGCGTTATGATAAAAAGAAAGGTGACGGTAAAGGCAGTCGATCTGGTAAAGATGGTGGTAATCGCCGATTTGCAGGAAAGAAGAAAGTATCTAGAAAAAGAAAATCTAATACATCTAAAAAATAATGGATATTATTGAATATGCTAAAACACTATTACTGTCTGGTAAGTTAGAAGATAAACTTCTAGATCCAGCAGTAATAGAAAGTTATAGCGGATCTTGTATAGATAATGATCTGAAACATATGAAGCCAAAAAGAGAAGATAAAATAATCTTCTCTGATCAACAATTAAAGTTCCCCAAAAAAAGTACCTTTCACCTTGACGAGAGAAAAGCTCTTGCTATGCATTTTTTTGCTAACCACGAACTCCTCGCTATAGAGATGATGGCGGCAGCTCTTTTATACATTCCTGTAGAGGATGAATATAGTAAAAGGGTTCGAACAGGGCTAGTTAAAACAATTCAAGATGAACAGAAACATTTTAAAATGTACGTTAATAGAATAAATGAGTTTGGAATTGAGTTTGGTGATTTTCCTGTAAATGATTACTTTTGGCGACAAATGCAAAAAGTAAAAACTTATGATGAATACTTCAGTGTTATGGCCCTAACTTTTGAAGCCGCAAACTTAGACTTTGCTAAGTACTATGGTGAAATATTTAAGAGTGTTGATGATGATAAGTCATCTAAAATAATGGACGTTGTCTATCAGGATGAGATTTCGCATGTTGCATTTGGAGTTTACTGGTTGAATCAGTGGCGAAATGAAAAGTCCCTCTGGAATTACTATAAAGAGAGCTTACCTGATCTCTTAACGCCTGCAAGGTCAAAAGGTATATCTTTTGATAGTGAAGGGAGATTCAAATCAGGAATGGATCAGGATTTTGTAGATAAAGTTAAAGACTATAAAGATGAGTTCATCGTTACAAATCGAAAAGAGTGGTGATTAATGAGCTTTAGAGTTAATCTCGACTTTGATCAGGCACTACAGAAAAATAATCCACGTTATGAAAATCCAAGAATCAATAAGGCCTTCGAATATATCTTTATTCTTCTTAACGAATCTGAAGAGAATGAACTTTATAATTACAATGACTATGAAGAAAGTTATTTAACTTACTTGAGTGCAAAAGGCTTCGTTATTCCCCGCTTTAATAAGGGTGGGAAATATTCAAATTGGTGGGGTAATACTGATGAGTTTGAACTTGGTCGTAAGTTAAACTCTAAGATTGAAACTTCTTTATTCGCTCATAATAATGATCTCTGTCCGTCTGGATTGACTATTATTAATAATGAAGCCGAGTTAGTTAGCGCTACTGATTCAGATGAATCAACTAGGTTTTATTACCGTTCTGAATATGGGTTCTCAGGAATGGGGAATAAGGTAATTGAAGTTAATAAGAAATACTCTCTTCGCTATCCAGGAACACTAGTCAATTATCTAAATAAAGAACTTAGCTTTGGTATTACTGTTGATCTTAAAACCATGAAGTACTTTATTTGTGAGAATACTATTGATGATAGAGGAACATTTTGTGGCGGACGAATTATAGATGAAACTTTCTTAGCAAGCTTATTAGGTATAACGAGAGAGAAATTCATAGAAGAGCTTTTAGTCGTTTTTGAGAAGATTCGTAGACAATACGGACCATTAAAGATTCAGTTTGATTCTATGATCTATAAAGAAGAAAGCATTAATAAGTGGTATAAGCTTGTTGAAATAAACTATAGAAGAACAATGGCCGAAGTCATATATCAATTACACTCCAAGCAAGGACGTGGGAAGTGGGTAATTGAGAAAAATATATACACTGATAAGTCTATCTCTGAGTTAGAGACTATATTAGAAAAACAAAGTAAGAAGAATATTGTTGTTACTTCTCCTTCAGATGCGCCGCTTTTAAGCTACTACCAAACCGAAAAGTAGTAGAGCGTTTTCCTACAATACTAGTTTTTTCAATAAAAAACACACCTTTATCTTTAGACACTTAAAGAGCTGCCAAAAAAACTCGATAAGAATAACAGTATGTTATAGAAATGGTCGTCGTATAAGAATATGTCCATAAAGGGAGCGCATTATGATCGGAAAACTTCTCGATCAAATTAAAGATAAGGTCACACCTCTGAAGAAGAAATTCTCCAAGGATTCTGATGATGAATATGAAGAGTATGAAGATGATGAAGAAGAGGATGATATAGATTCAGATGATAATACTGAACAGGTAGAAATGCCCGATCTTGATGATGAAGAGGAAGATGATGACAGCGAAGATGACTCTGGCGATGAAGATGATGAAGAAGATGAAGATGAAGACGACGACGACGACGATGAAGATGATGACGACGATGACGATGAAGCTGCGGCTAAAGCAAAGAAGAAAAAACTAATACAATTAGTTCTCATTCTGGCCATTGGTTATTTAGCTATTGATACATTCTTCTTAGGCGAACCTGAAAATACAGTACCAGAAGTTAAACAGGTTAAAAGGAAAAGACCTAAGAGAAGAAAACCTCGTAGAGCAAAGAAGAAAGTTGTCGAGGCAAAAAAAGTAGATACAGCTAAGAAGGTTGAAACGAAAGTTGAGCCAGCAAAAGAAGTTGTAAAAAAAGAAGAACCAAAGAGGATTGAGCCAAAACCAGAACCTATTGTAGAAAAAAAGATAGAGAAGACTAAAGAAAAGCCAGTCCCTGAAGTTAAAAAGCCTTCAGCTCAACCTGTTGTAAAAGAAGAAGTGATTAGCGCAGAAGAGAAAATGAATGTGGATCCAATGTCATCATTAAATTCTAACAAAAAAACACAGGAATCTTTGGACAAACAATTGAGTAAAATAATCGAGAAAGTAGAGGATGTAAAAGAAGTAAAAAAACTTGAGTATTCCTCTCCTCCTAATTATGAAAACTTTGGTAAATCACTTGTCTATAATTGTAAGGGAAAACACTGGGCCTGTGTAGATAAGAAGGCACACTTCCAATGTTTAAATAACCTTAATTGGTCAAAGCAGAATTCTAAGAATCCTGAGTGTGTGACATCCAAAATCATGGCCACTCCAAGTGATTGTAGAGTGATGCAACTATATAATATTAATACGGTTATTGAAGTACCTGATTGTAAATAAAGGGTTTCGGCAATATATTTCTTCTAGCGTCCCATATTGATAATGTTAAAATAATTTTGATTTAAAATTGTTAATTTGAGGACGCGTTCATGGTTGATGTCAATTCACCAATTGTAAAAGAATTTTTAATAGAGTCATTTGAAAGTTTATCAAATATTAGTGAAGAGCTAACACAGTTTGAGAAGAGCTCTTCAGATTCAGATTTGTTAAATGCTATATATCGTAAAGTACATACACTAAAAGGTTCTGCGAGCTTTTTAGGTCTTAAAGTTTTACAAAATATTACACATCTGTCAGAAAATATCCTTGATGAAATTCGAGAAGAAAAAACAAAGATTGATGGAGATATCGTTGATGTTCTTCTTGCTAGCTTCGATGCGTGTATGACTATTCTAAAGTCAATAGAAACATCGGGAAGCGAGGGGAGTGATGACTATAGTACTTTATTAGCAACACTTAAAAAAGTTGAAGAATCACATTTCTCTAATGAACAATCACAAGAGTCTCTTGGGATTGATGTGGGTACGGTAAGAAACTCTGAAAATATAAATACTCAAGAAATTAACCTCGAGAAGACTTCTCAGCCAGCTGTTGAAGTAGTGAAAGATGAAATTGTAATTAAAGAAACAGCTCCTAATATTGAAGAGATTAAGGTAGATGTCGTAAATGAAAATGTAGCGGCCAGTAAAACTGGAGATGATGAACTACATAAGTTAAGGCTTAAGGCAGAAGAACTTAAAGAAACGTTAAAAGAAGAGAAAGCGAATAAGGGGAAGGTTCCAAAAGAGACAGTTGCTGTAAAAAGCTCGTCCTCTAACCTCGTCGACTCTGTCGTACGTGTCAACGTATCACTCTTAGATAAAATTATGAATGTTGTTGGAGAATTGGTTTTAAATAGAAACCAAATCTTACAGTTTGCTAATAACGATACGTCATCGGAACTTAGTCGACTTGCACATCAGTTAAATGCCATAACAACAGAACTTCAAACAGATATAATGACAACTCGAATGCAACCAGTTGGTAGTGTTTTAAGTAAATTTGAGCGTGTCGTTAGAGATCTTTCTAGGCAACAAGGAAAGAATATCAAGCTGTCGATTTCTGGGAAGGAAACAGAGCTAGACAAAACTCTTCTTGAAGCGATTCGAGATCCTTTAACACATTTAATTAGAAATTCTGTCGATCATGGTGTTGAGATACCTGAAAAAAGATTGTCGAATGGAAAGACCGAACAAGGTGCAATCAATATTCGTGCTTATCACGAAGGTGGGCAAGTTACGATAGAAATTGCTGATGATGGAAATGGAATAGACCCTGAGAAGATTCTTGCAAAAGCAATATCAAAAGAAATTATCTCCGCGGAACGTGGAGCTTCTCTTAGTAAGAAACAAGTTCTAAACCTGGTATTTACACCAGGGTTTTCAACTGCTGAGCAAGTTACAAATATATCCGGCCGTGGGGTTGGAATGGATGTTGTAAAATCTAATATTGAAAAAATTGGTGGATCAGTTGATGTAAGCTCTAAAGTTGGGGAAGGAACAGTTTTCAAACTAAAGATCCCATTAACTTTAGCAATTGTACCTGCATTAGTTGTACAGAGCTGTAATGAAACTTATGCTATTCCTCAAACCAACCTTGTAGAGCTTGTAAGAATTGAAGAAAATGATGATAAAAAAATAGAGAATATTCAAAATTCAGAGTTCTTTAGATTGAGAGGTGATCTCATTCCTATCTTTAGATTAGACTCTAGTCTTGCGTTGGAGAATTGTGCCGAAGGTGAAGAAATATCTGAAGATGTAAACATCGCGATACTTAATGCTGAAGGTGCAATATATGGTTTGGTCGTTGATCAAGTCTTAGATACTGAAGAGATTGTTGTTAAACCACTTAGTCGAGAACTTAAAGAGATCTCAATCTATGGTGGTGCTACAATCATGGGTGATGGATCTGTTGCATTAATTATTGATGCTCTTGGGTATTACAATCATATGGGAAGAGTTCAAGCAACGAAGAAATCTGAAGTTGATCTTTCTCAGAGACACTCAGAAAAAGAAGTCGCTTATAATGATGAAGTTCTACTTTGTTTACTTGAAGATGGAAGAGAATATGGAATTCCATTGGCAATCGTACATAGATTAGAAGAATTTAAGAAAAGTGATATTGAATGGAGTGGTGAAATGCCTCTTGTCAGATATAGAGGCAAAGCAATGCCACTTATTCAATTAGAAAAAACAATTGGTGTCTCTAAAGATTCAGCACTTAATTCAAAAGAAGAAGATATCGCGGTTATTGTTATTAATGCAAGGGGTGTACAACTTGGTTTCGTAGTAACTGAAATACGAGATATCGCCATTAACCATTCAAAAATTTCTACTGAAACATCTGACAGAGATGGTTTTGTTGGAACAGCATTTATAAATGAAAAAACAATTACGATATTAGATATTTATAAAATCGTAGACTCGCTTCCATACGGATCAGAATCAAATACTTCTTCACATAAGGGGAAGGTATTAGTTGTGGAAGACTCTGAACTGTTTCTTAGGATTCAAAGAGAAATGTTTACTGAGTCTGGTTATGATGTGGACACCGCTATCGATGGTGTAGACGCAATGACAAAGATTAATTCAAAGTATGTTGCAGTTGTAACTGATGTAGATATGCCTAATATGAATGGTGTCCAACTTCTTAAAAAGATAAGAGAGAGTGAAGAGCTTAAAGAACTTCCTGTTCTTGCTGTCTCTTCTGTTGTTGAGAGAAAATACGATGAATTGATGAATGAAGGATTTGATTTTTGTTTCGACAAACAAAATAATTATAAAGCAATTGAAGTTATAGATAAGTTAATAGGTTAATAATTATGGAAATAGTAGAAAACAACGAAGAAATAAAAGGAAAGCAAATCTCAAAGCAGCTATGTGGCTTTAAGATAAAAGGGGATTACTATGCGGTTTCAGTTCTTGACGTTCAAGAAGTGATTAAGCCTCATTCGTTAACACCTGTGCCTCTTTCTCCTGATTATGTAAAAGGTTTGATAAACCTTAGAGGACAAATAGTTACCTCTATTAGTCTAAGAAGATTATTCAAAATGGATGATGCTACTGAAGCTGATCATATGAATATAATTGTTAGAAGCGGAGATTCTCTATACGCATTGATGGTAGATGAGATTCTTGATGTTATTGATGTCGAAGAACAAACATACGAGAACATACCCGATACGATAAATGAAGAGATCAAAAAGTATATAAATGGCGTACATAAATTAGAAAATCACTTACTTATATTATTAGATTTAGAAAAAGTTTTAACTGTAGATATTTAAAAGGAATTAATTATGGCAGGATTAGAAGTCACAGGAAATGGAAGTGTAAACTTCGAACAAATGGTTGAGAAATCACCTATTAACACTCTCTTTGCAACACCAGAAGGTATTCTTACATACATGAATATGGCATCTTCTGAGCAATTAAAAGGTTTAGAACAGTATCTTCCAGATAAAGTTGATAATCTTGTTGGAAAGAGTATTGACTGGTTCCATAAGAACCCTGAAGTACAAAGGAAGATAATTGGTAGCCCTGCAAACTTACCTTACAGTGGTATCATTGAAGTTGGACCAGAAAAATTAGATCTACTTGTTACTCCAATTGTTGCTAATGATGGAACTTATCTAGGGCCAATGGTAACTTGGGAAGTCGTAACAGAAAAGCTGAAAGGCGAAGTTGAGATGGCCAGAATCAAGCAGATGGTTGATAAGTCACCAATTAATACAATGATGGCAACACCTGAAGGTGAGATGATTTATATGAATGATATCTCTCTTCAAACATTAAAAGGATTAGAGCAATATCTACCTGATAAGGCTGCAAATCTTGTTGGAAATAGTATTGACTGGTTTCATAAGAATCCTGAAATTCAAAGAAAGATCATTGGTAGTGCAAGTAACTTACCTCATAAAGCAATCATTGAAGTTGGACCAGAAAAGCTAGATCTTCTTGTTTCACCGATTATGTCACTTGATGGTTCTTATCTAGGGCCAATGGTAACTTGGGAAGTCGTAACAGAAAAGCTGAAAGGCGAAGTTGAGATGGCGAGAATTAGACAGATGGTTGATAAGTCACCAATTAATACAATGATGGCAACACCTGAAGGTGAGATGCTTTATATGAACGAGGCCTCACTATCAACACTAAAAGGATTAGAGCAATACTTACCTGATAGAGCAGATAACCTTGTTGGAAATAGTATTGACTGGTTTCATAAAAATCCTGAAACTCAGAGAAAGATTATTGGTAATGCAAATAATCTTCCACATAAAGCAATCATATCTGTTGGACCAGAAAAGCTAGACCTATTAGTATCTCCAATTTTTGATACTGGTGGATCTTACCTAGGGCCAATGGTTACATGGGAAGTTATTTCAGATAAGTATGCACTTGTTGAAGATCTATCAAAAAGTGCTGAAGGACTATCTGATTCTGCAGAGAATCTATTAGGTCTTTCAAACTCTCTATCTGCTGGAGCAGAGGAAACATCAGCTCAAGCAAATACTGCGAGTACGGCTTCAGAAGAGATCAATGCAGGTGTACAGACCGTTGCTTCAAATATGGAAGAGATGGTTGCTGCTATTAAAGAAATTACAAAGACAACAAATGAAGCATCTTCGATGTCTAATGAAGCTATGAAGATGGCAAAATCAACTAACCAAATTATTGGACAGCTTGGTGATTCAAGTATGGACATTGGAAACGTTATTAAAGTTATTTCTTCTATTGCACAACAGACAAATCTCCTTGCTCTAAACGCAACAATCGAGGCAGCAAGAGCTGGAGAAGCCGGAAAAGGGTTCGCAGTTGTTGCCAACGAAGTTAAAGAACTTGCAAAACAAACAGCTAAAGCAACAAATGATATTACTAAGAAGATTGAAACAATTCAGAGTGATTCAAAGAATGCGGTTAATGCAATTGGTGAAATATCTGATGCGATTGAAAAAGTTAATGGTTACGCCGGAAATATTGCAGCATCTGTTGAAGAACAGGCAGCAACAACAAATGAGGTAACAAGAATTGTTACTGAAGCTGCAGAAGGTGTTAAACAAATTAACGAAAACATCGGTCAGGTATCTGAAGCGGCCTCATCAACAGGTAAGGATGCAGCAAATACTCAAGATGCAGCGAAAATGCTAAAAGAGATGGCGGCGACTCTAGGACAACACGTAGAGAAGATCCAGATCTAATAAGGAATTAAATGAAAATAATGGTAGTAGATGACTCTATAGTTTATCGAACAGCAATTAGCCAGGCCCTCTCTGAGGTTCCTGGCTACAATGTTTTTAAAACATGTAGCAATGGGAAGATCGCCGTTGATTTTTTAAAACAAAATCCTGATACCGATCTTATCACTCTTGATATGGAAATGCCGGTAATGGATGGTATGGAAACTATTAAGGAGATTAGGAAATTTAATAACAAAGTTGTTATAATTGTTTTCTCTTCCTTTACAACTCGTGGTGCAGAAAGAACAATTGATGCTCTAGCGTTAGGTGCAGATGACTTTGTAACTAAGATTGAAGGAGAAGGAACTATTGAAAGCTCAATCGGAATGATAAGAGATGAATTAGTTCCAAAAATCGAAGCTCTCAGGTTTAAACGATCGCCAAAAAGTCATGAGGAGAAAGCTCCTAAGGTTGAATCTATAAAGGACGTTCAGGGTCTTGTAGATGAAATGTCAGTGAAGCCAAAACTTGTTTGCATTGGCTGTTCAACAGGGGGTCCGGAAGCCTTAACTACTATTTTTAAAAACATTACGGAAAAACCAACATTTCCGATGCTGATCGTTCAGCATATGCCTCCTATGTTTACAAGAAAACTAGCAGAGATGCTTGATAAGGTATCTCCTGTAACTGTTAAAGAAGCGCAGGGTGGAGAAAAACTTGAAAATGGCGTTTGTTACATTGCTCCAGGTGATTATCACATGACTCTTGAACGTGACTTATCCCTGGCCTTGAATCAAGATGAAAAGGTCTGCTTTGTTCGTCCATCAGTAGATGTTTTATTTGACTCAATCGCAAAAAACTTTCGATCACAAATACTATCTGTTGTTCTAACTGGAATGGGAGAAGATGGAGCTAACGGCTGCGTTAACCTTGCAGAAAGAAAGGCATATCAATTTATTCAAGACGAAGAGTCTTCAATTGTATGGGGGATGCCTGGAGCTGTAAATAAGAGGGAAGTGGGAGCAAAGATTTTAACTTTAGTTGAATTTGGCCCATTAATAACATCTCTGGCTAAGAGAATTTAGGAATAAAATGAATTTTGGTAAATACCTTATTGATAATAATGTCATAGAGAAAGAAGTCTTTATACAAGCTGCTGTTAAGCAGTCTCAATTTCAACCATCAGTTTTGGTAAGTCTTGTTGAACTCGGCATTTGTGATTCTGATAAAGTACTTGAAGTTATATTTTTAAGTTTAGATTCTGGTAATGATATTTTGTCATGTATGAAAGAGCTTGCTATCTCTGAAGCTGATTTAGCAAAAGTAGTACAGTTTCAAAAAGATAAGAGTCTTAATCTAATTGATAGTCTGGTAAATGATGGATTAGCTGATAAAGATAAAGTAATTGAACTGTATAAAAGCTTTCAAGAAGAAGGTAATAAAGAGAATGTATCTGAGCTTACACAGCCTGAGAGTACAAATGACAGCAGTTCGAAAACAGAAATAAGTGCAGCAGCTCTTGAATCTTTAAAAGAGCTTCAAGGTGGTGACATTGATATGTCTCAATTTGATGTTGTTGAGGAAACTCCGATCGTTGAAGAAGTCTCTGCTGTTGAGAAACCTACACAGAAAACAAAAATAAGTGCAGCTGCCCTTGAATCTTTGAAGGAGTTACAAGGTGGCGAAATAGATATGTCCGAATTTGAAATTGAGGACGAGCAAGAAGTTGAAGTCAAAGTAGAAACTAAAACTGATGAGAGTGAAGAATCTGAAGTTGCAGGTGCTGAACCTGAAATAAGTGCGGCAGCACTAGAGTCATTAAGAGAGATGGGCGGCGTTCCTGACTCGGATTTAGAGGCCTTAAGTAAGGTCACACAGGGGCCGACTAGCGATGAGAAAGAATTAGACCCTTCCTCTGCGGATTACATCTCAATTTACAATGAGCAAAAAAATAAGAAAATGAAGAAAATATTACAGATGATAAAATCTGCTGCTGAAAGTGATAGTGATATTGCTAACTACTTTAATTCTTTATTTAGAGAGCTACATGTAGTTAAAGGGGCAGCTGTTCTTGTCGAAGCGAAGTATTCAAAGAAGTTAATTGAGATATGGGAGCTGATTATAGACAAGATTTTTACAATGAGTAATCCAGAGTTAAAGGCCTGGTTCTATTCTTATGAGCAATGCCTACATGATACAATTGGGTTACTTTGGGAAATTAGAGAGTCGGTTGCAAAAAGTACCTCTGAAGAAGAGTATATGCAAGTTGAAGAGTCTAGAAATAAGTATCTAACAACAATAGGTACATTAAAGAAAATAATTGCAGAAATATCTTAATGGAGAATATATGAAAGTAATGGTTGTTGATGACTCAAAAGCTATATTTATGATGGTGTCACAAATGCTTGATGAGCAAGGTCATGAGGCGATTTGGGCCGAAGATGGTGTTGTAGCATGTACAAAGCTAGGAGAAAGTGATGTTGACTTAATATTACTCGATTGGAATATGCCTAATATGTCTGGTCCAGAGTTCTTAGAGAAGAATAAGGCCGAGGGAGTTTCAAAGGCTCCAATTGTAATGATGACAACAGAGAATAAGCCCGAATATATTAAAAAGGCTCTACAGTTAGGTGCTGTCGAATATATAATGAAGCCATTTACAAGTGATATACTTGAAGACAAGCTAGAGTTGGTCTTCGATCTTGACTAGTAAAAGCGAAGACCAGAAAACTCTTTTTCTGATTGAAAAACTAACCGGTATTGATTTCTCAGAGTCGGAAAAATTTCAGATTGAGAAGCGAATAAAAGAGTTTGAAATGCTATTGAGAGCGAGTGATTTAACTCTCTCTCAATATCTAGATACCTACGAAATTCATAAAGAACTTACAGAAGCGCTAATTAATTTAGCGACAAATAATGAAACTGCATTTTTTAGAGATAAAAAACCATTTGAGCTCATTGGGCACCTCTTAGAAAATAAGCTTAGTGGCTGTAAGAATATTAGATTCCTTTCATTGCCTGCTAGTACTGGTCAAGAAGCCTATAGCTTACTCTTTACACTATTGAACAGTAAAGTTGATTCGAAATACTTTCAGATAGATGCTAAAGATATCGATACTAACGCACTTGAAAAAGCAAAACGAGGTAACTATAACCGTTTTGAAATGATGAGAGGAATAAGTGATAAAGATAAAGAAAGGTATTTCTCCACTGAGGGAAGCGGTAGTGTCGTAAAAGAAGATCTTCGTAAATTGATAAACTTTTCTCAATATAATCTCTTAGAAGATAAGCTTATTAAAGATCAGTATGATGTTATTTTTTTAAGAAATGTTCTTTTTTATTTCAAAGAGGACCTTAGAAAAGAAATATTGAGTCAGGTCGCAGGCTCCCTTAAAAGAGGAGGAGTTATTATTCTAGGAAATGGTGAGAAAGTTATGACACCCAACCTGAAGGAAGAGTATTATAATGGACTCATCTATT
The DNA here is from genome assembly GCA_001874305.1 of Bacteriovorax sp. MedPE-SWde. GTDB lineage: Bacteria > Bdellovibrionota > Bacteriovoracia > Bacteriovoracales > Bacteriovoracaceae > Halobacteriovorax_A. The sequence continues at coordinate 131,466 of MPCU01000003.1, forward strand.
ACTCTAGGCCTTAATAATTCTCACTTCAAATGAACTATCCTCTTCTTCAAGTTTGAAAACATATTCGCTGTCATTCATAACTGCCTTCTCTACAAGAGATTTTATATCAAGATTTCGAGCGAGTAGCTTATTTTTAATTTCGCTTGATATAAGTGAATCAATTTCATAAATGGTCTCGTATGGAAGCTTTAGGTTAACTTTTTCAGAATCCTTTCTTTTAACAACGATATTTAAAAACTTATCAGTGTCTTGATTGTCGAGATCTGGAGTTGCTTGAAATTGTATCATTTCCTTTTCGTAGTAATTGAGTATCTTATCTGAAACCTTAGTTGTACTTATTGGGCAATTGAGTTGTCCTGAAATTTTCAAAAATCCTGCAAGAGATCTTGTGATTGCAAAATAGTGCATAGGTGCGGCGGCACGTATATTCCACTTCGAATCATGCGCTATAGAATCGATCTTCTTAGAAGGGTTCCAATCTGCAAAATTGTAGTCAGCCATCTTGTTCAATAATGGTGCTAATAAAATATCTGTGATGGATGAAAGAAGACTCTTTATTGGTATAAGTAGTTCTGTATTGAAGCCAATTTGTTTATATAAACCTAAGAGCGAGATAGGTAGATTATCCTTTCTTGTTTGAATTAGCTTAACTAGAGCTAATCTGCTGCTATAGGGAATAAAGGTAAACTTTCCAAAATCTATAACATAAACCGATGAGCCAGTGATTAAAAAATTAGAAATATTTGAATCTTCTTGGAGTAAACCATGAATCAATGGAAATGAATAAAAGAAATCCATTAGTTCTTCTTGTAGCTTCTTTCTCATATCAAGAGAAAGACTTTTAAGGTCATCAAAATTTAAGTCGGATTCAACCCACTCTAGAATAAGGATATCTTTATTAGAATATTCGTTATATATCTTCGGTATTTTCAAAACTTCATAGTCTTTAAAATACCCACTTATTTTCTCGTATGTGGCCATCTCATTTGTAAAATCACATTCACTCTCTAGGGATTGAATAAATTTACTTGTAAACCCTTCAAGGTTCATAAATTTGTTGGTGTCAACAAAGTGAGATGCGGTATCTATTAATCTCGATGAATTTATGAGATCACTTTGTATCTGCTCTCTTATGTTACTTCTCAGAGTCTTTATAGCTATTCTCTTTCCATCTCTAAGATAGGCAGAGTGTACATTTCCTATAGAACCCTGATAGTAATTGTCGGATATAGATATAATATTTTTATACAGACTAGGGCTGCTTAAATATATTAATTCTAATACCTTCTCTGTCTTCTTCTTATCTTCTATAAGTGTTCTATTCTCTGTAGCATCAAATAGCTGAGAAAGCTTCTGTAGCGTCGCTCCCTTGCCTTGAGTGATACTATTCGCAATTTTTTGTTTAACCGTTTTTGTTGGTTTATTTTGATTAATTAAGATTCTTTCAATAGTCATGTGCAAAATATTACCACCAATAAAATCTAATTAATAATGTTTTAGTGAGACTAATTTTTGGACGATAAGATATTGAGTTCTTAAAGGAGATATTGTGGAGCTTGATGATTTAAAAGATAGTTTTATGCTAGAGGCCACTGAGTTATTAGATGAAGCTGAGGATGCATTACTTGAGTATGATAACGAGGGTAATTTTCTAGATTCTTATAATAAGGTTTTTAGAGCTTTTCATAGTTTGAAAGGGGCTAGTGGTATGTTTGGACTAGATGTTCTTCAGGAACATATGCATAAACTAGAGACTCTCTTAGATGGAGTTGAAGAGGAGTTTCCTCAGGGAGCTGTTGACTACTTCCTTGGAGGTGTGGATCAAGCTAGACATTATTTTAGTGATGGAGAAATTGTATTTAGTCACGTGACATCTTTTTCCAAGGATGAACAGGTCCAAAATAGTCAAGAAAGTAAGAATCATGTCGAACGAAGAGAAGAAAGAGAAGTCATAAAAAATGAAAGTGGTAAAGGTTACGTCTATGTTGTTGATGATGAACAACTGATTGTTGATCTTGTTTCTGATTGTCTTGAAGAAGTTGGTTATAAAGTAAGAGCATTTCTGGATGGATCACTAGTTATTAAGGAAATTGAAAATGATATGCCGGATATGATCGTCTCGGATATCAATATGCCAGAGCTTGATGGGCTTTCAATGATTTCTAAATTGAAAGAGATGAATATAGAATTACCGATAGTGTTTGTTTCGGCCTATGTGACTAAAGAAGCTGTTTTAAATGGACTAGAGAATGGTGCGCATTATTTTATAGAGAAACCATTTGATGAAAAATATCTAATTAGTTTAGTTTCTAATATTAGCCACATATTGAATACTAAGAATATTTTGAATAAGAGTATTGATTATATATTGTACCAATTTGCCAATCATGAAGACCTTTTAAGGCAGAATGGGAAAACGAAAGAAATAGACTTAATGAAGAATGAAATTTCTAATTTAATAAACCTTAGAAAACAAGTTGCTTAGGATAGTATATGCAAAAGTATCAAATAGTTTGTGTTGATGATGAAGTAGAGTTATTAGACTTATACGAAATTGAACTTGAAGCGTTGGGGTATGATATTTTAACATTTTCTGATCCATTTAAAGCACTATCTTATATAAAAGATAATCATACACAGGTTGCCTTTTGTATAAGTGATTATAAAATGCCTGGACTAAATGGCTTGGAGTTAAGACGCCAGATGGTTGAAGCTGATGTTGCGGTTCCTTTTGCAATGGTAACAGGATTCTATAGTAAGGAGATGGCGGTTGAAGGGATGGAGCTAAGAGTTCTGCGCTTTATTCAAAAACCATTTAATTCTACTGAGCTCTTAGATACTGTTCGTGATGAGGCCGGTAAATACGTTGAAGCACTTGAAGAAGAATATGAAATGATTCGATCTTTCGTCGAAGAATCTTCACCAATGCTTGAAGAAATTGAAGAACTAATTCTTATCCTAGAAGAAGAACCTTCTAATATAAATGCATTAAATACATATTTTAGATTACTACACACTATTAAGGGAACCGCTTCCTGTGTAGGTTTAAAAACTCTTCCAGATTTTACACATAAGTATGAAGACTTAGTGACTTTATTAAAGGATGGAAGTCTTACCGTAAATAATTCAATTATCGATGCTTTCTTAAAAGGCCTTGATGTTCTAAAAGAGATGTACTCTGAAATTCAAGAAGGAATTCGTTATGAATTTGATATTGAAGAGAAAGTTAAGATCTTTGATTTAGATAAAATTAAAGCAGCTGAAAAGAATGTTGTAAAAGAAGAGAAAGAAGTTGTCGAAACGGAAGCCGTAGCTAAAAAGACGGCCGATGATGAGAAAATTGCGGTACAAGTTACTCTTCTTGATGAGTTCATGGAACTCAGTGGTGAGATTACAGTTCTAAGAAATATGATCTTAAAAAGTGTTTCAAAGATTGAACAGCGTTATCAAGGTGATCGCGATATAGATGTTTTATCTGATACTTTAGATGAGATGCATAAGGTTAGTGCCAAGCTACAAGGTGAGATCTCTGAAATGAGAAAGGTTTCAGTTGAAACTGTTTATAGACCACTTAAAAGAGTTGTTCGTGATGCCAGCAAAAAGTTAGGTAAAGAAATTGATGTAAGCTTTTCTGGTGAAAAATATAGAGTTGATACTTCAATTGGTAAGGTACTGAATAATGTACTTGTCCACCTTATAAGAAACGGTGTTGATCATGGTTTAGAGACTCCAGATGTTAGAACTGCAATGGGCAAAGACTCAACTGGTAATTTGAGTGTTAGTACTGAAATTGATGCCGAAAATATAATTATTGAAATTTCTGATGACGGAAATGGAATGGATCGCTCTAAGCTAATAGAGAAGGCCATAGAGAAGGATCTTTATACAAAAGATGAACTCGCTAATATGTCAGATCATCGTATTTTTAGTCTTATATTTGATTCTGGTTTTAGTACTGCTGCAGAAGTTACAGATATCTCCGGCCGTGGAGTCGGTATGGACATGGTTAGAAGTTCTGTCGAAAGTGTTGGTGGAAAAATTCTTATCGACTCTAAGCTTGGTGAAGGAACAAAGTTTGTACTTGTTCTTCCAATACCAAGATCAGTCTTAATTATAAAATCATTAATGGTTGATGCTGGAAATCAGCAGATTGCTATTCCTCTTCATGATATTGGAGAAGTTATTAACCTTGATGGAGAACGAGTAAAAGAAAATATTCGTACTCTAAACGACTCTCTTATTTTAAGTCATCATAACGAACTCATTCCATTGATAGATTTAACAGATGTGTTTAGAAGACACTCTGACATAGACTTGAATATGAAGAATGTGGTTGTCATTAGAGGAGACGGTTTTTGCTACGGTCTTCTCGTAGATGCTGTTCATGATATTGAAGAAGTCGTTGTAAAGAAAATGGCAAAACAGCTTCAGCATACAGAATCAATCTTTCAAGGTGCGACCTTGATTGGAGATGGCGAGATGGCCCTCATTCTTGATCTCGAGAATCTTGCTAATTCATGTAATATTGAAATCGCAGATAGTGTTGAAGAGAACTTATTTAATGCTTCTGAGAAAATAGGTGATGATGGAATTCACGAATATCTACAATTCTCTCTGTTGTCACGAGACGGTCTTGCTATAAAATTATCTGCTATTGATCGACTCGAAGAGTTTAGTACCAAAGATGTGAGCTTCACAGGCTCTGTGCCAGTGATAAGGTATCGAGATGAATTTCTACCTTTAGTTGATGTTGAACATGCTTTAAAACTTGGACCAATTAGAGACTTCACTGGAGATGATGAATTTAAGGTTCTGGTAGTTTCTAATGAAAATAGTCAAGCAGGTTTTATAGTTAAAGAGATTAATGATATCTCAATTGCTGATGAGCCTATTGATACTATGATCAGGGACCGTGATGGAATCCTTGGTACGACATTTATAAATGGTAAAACAATTAATGTTGTAGGGGAGAAATACCTACTCGAGAATTATAAGAACTTTTATATAGAAGAGGAAGCTCCACAGGAAGAGCTTCCTATGGCCGCATAAAAAAAGCTTCCTTTAGGAAGCTTTTTTTTATCTAATTTAATTTATCGTTTTATTCTAAGCCGCGTTCTTTTCAAATTTTCCGTCTACAATTGAAAGTTCAAATGTTTTCTCATTCTTAGCGACTTCTCTTTTCATCGCCGTAACGAAAGCTTTTGCAAGTTCTGGGTCAAATTGACTACCTGAAAACTCTTCTAATTCAGCATAGGCAACTTCATAATCTAATCCCTTTCTATAAGGTCTTGAAGATGTCATTGCATCAAATGTATCACCAATTAGAATTATTCTAGAGAAAAGAGGGATATCTTCGCCCTTTAGGCCATCAGGATAACCTCTTCCATCCCATCTTTCATGGTGATGTTTTGCATATTTTGCAACTTCTTCAAAGTGCGTAAAACCAGTAAGAATTTCAGCTGATTGAGAAGGATGATCCTTCATCGCAAGAAACTCTTCTTCTGTCAGTCTTGAAGGCTTTAAGAGTACGCTGTCTGGAACCCCGATTTTTCCAATATCATGAAATAGCGCAGCTAGTTCAAGGTCATAGAGTTCTTCTTCTGAAAGTCCGATTTCACGACCTAGTGAGAGGCTAAAATAAGCAACTCTCATACTATGTCCGTATGTATAGTGATCTTTACAATCTAAAGCATGTAGAATTGTTCTGGCCGCCATTTCACAGATCTTCTTCTGCTCCATTTTCAGCCTACTATTTTCCTCAGACAAATTCAGCAACGCTACATTGGTTACTAAGTTTGGGAGGGAATAGATCTTCGCTCCAGTTTCATTTTTATTCTTCTTACTCATAGCTTTCCCGTTAGAGCCACATTAGCTTCTATTTTATTAACAGATCGGCTAGATCGCTTGATTTCTTTAATCTGAGGCGGGAATTATGTGATTTTGATCAGTTATTATGTTAAAATTCAGATGTAAAATGCCACATAAAATTGTATGTCAAATATATTTTCAATGACTTAGGGAAGAGTATGGAAATCGAAATATTACAGCAGGATGCTGATCAGACTAGTCTATCTTATCTAGATAAACTATTTTTTAACCTTCATGGTAATGAAGTTGAGTTCAAACAAGTCGATACATTTACATCAGATGCATATAAAATTTTAACTTTTGATAGTTTTAAAGAGAAAGGTTCTTCTCGCTTGAGTCAGTTCTTTATCATTTATGATGGTGCTAAAGTAGATAAGTCTATTGTTAGTGAAATGGCCTCAATGGGGAAGTCTACACCAGAGTGTCTAGGAATTATAGACACATCTCTAGACTTTGGTCTTCATGCGCCGGCCATTGATTCTTTCTTAGTTTCACAGTCTGTTATGGATTCGCAAAAAGTACTATTAAAGAAGTTAAATGGAGTTATGCAGTCCGTTTTAGGACAACTACAAAGAGTGAAAGGACTACACGAAAAAGTAGTACCTGTTAGAAATGAATCAGTAAGAGGACTACAGATTAATTCTCGTTTTTGTGCTGGAACTTCATCAGGAGGAGAATTTTTTGACTTCTTTAAGCTTGGTTCTAGTCTCTGGTTATTTTCTATAAATGCATCCTCTTATATTACTATTGGATCGTTCTTAAGTCTTATTGATAATTGGAAGACTAATACTGGTCTTACTAAGGAACATGTTCTTCAGGTTCTAGAGTCACAGAAGAAAGACTTCAGTGGACTTGGTGATATGTCATTCTTTGTCGCCAAGATAGATCTGTCATCTTTTGATATGGATGTTATTAATATTGGCTCTCATGAGTTGATTGGAAAAGAGAAAATAATAATTTCTCGTAATGATCAGTCATACCCAGATAATATGGTTGAAATAAAAGAGTCTCATTATAAGTTGGATAGAGGAGAGCAGTTAGTACTTCTTTCTCCTGGTTTCTTTAAGAACTCAAGTGAGATGATAGGTACTTCAAACTACTATCAGTTTATTAAGACTAATTGGAGCGCGGGATCAGATATAATTCAAGAGTTAACATTTCAATCAAAAAAGAAGTATAATGATCTTGATTTTATGCCTTTTGACCAAACAATATTGACTATAGGAGTTGATAAGAATGCGATTGCTAAAATATAGTTTAATTCTTCTATCTCTGAATACTTTTTCATTTTCAGGAACAGACTGCTTTGATTCTTCATTTGAAGTAGGTGTTTCTCATAAGAGTTTCCCTTTTGGACTTCTCGAAAAGAGTCTTACAGTTACAAAGAAAGGTTGTGAGTTAACTTTTGCCCATAACCAATGGAAGTACCTTAATAAGAAATGGGTTGTCGATATTTGTAGGGACCCTATTCATATCAAAGCGGCCGAAGGTAGTGTTGATGTCTTTAGAAAGATAGCATCATGTAACACAGTTAAGAATTCATTTTGTAAGCAGTATACGAAACTTAAAAGAGTTATCGAAGATGATGGGCTAATTTTTGCTTCTGGAGTAAAGAGTGAAATAGAGTCAGATCATGGAAAAGTATATTGTTCATATGTGCTTATTGAAGAGTACTTAAAAAAGAGTGTCGTTTTTAACAAAGGTCAAAACTATGACCATATTTTAAAAAATAATAGAAATGAAACGGCTTCTGAAGATAGTGGTTTCTCAGTTGATCCAACGTCTGGTAAAGCTAATTTCTAATTGTCTAAACTTTCTTAAATGCTAATTCAAGGTCGGCGATTAGGTCGTCGACATTTTCAATCCCAACGGAAAGCCTAATCAAGTTATCCGTAAGCCCAATACTTTCTCTTACTTCTTTTGGAACCGAAGCGTGTGTCATTATTGCTGGGTGCTCAATTAAGCTCTCAACGCCACCCAAGCTTTCAGCAAGTGAAAATATTTGAACCGTAGAAAGGAACTTCTTAGATTTTTTGATATCACCCTTGAGAAAGAATGTAATCATTCCACCAAAGCCGCTCATTTGCTTCTTCGCTATATTGTGTTGTGGATGTGATTTTAGTCCTGGATATACAACACTTTCAACTTTAGCGTGCCCTTCAAGGTACTTTGCAACCTTCATCGCATTCTTTGCATGAGCATCCATTCTTAGTCCAAGAGTTTTAATACCTCTTAGAACTAGCCATGAATCAAATGGAGATTGACATGGACCAGTCGAGTTCTGAAGCTTCCAAAACTTGTCATACATTTTCTTATTGTTGAGCATAAGGCATCCTCCAACGACATCTGAATGACCATTTATATATTTGGTCATCGAGTGGAGAACTATATCTGCACCTAGGTCTAGTGGATTTTGAAAGTATGGACTCATGAAAGTGTTATCAACAACTGTTAAAGTTTTATTGGCCTTAGCAATTTTTGAAGTTTTAGAAATATCTGTAATTTTAAGTAGTGGATTAGTAGGGGTCTCTAGCCAAAGAAGTTTTGGTTTGTGTTCTTTAATTGCAGCTTCGACAACCTTTGGATCAGTCGTATCAACAAAGATAAAATTATGATGATCGTTAAAAACAGTCGTAAATAATCTATAAGTACCGCCATATACATCGTCACTACAGAGAACCGTACTCTTGGCCGGTAGAGAGTGCATAACTAGCGTTGCTGCTGATATACCACTTGCAGTTACCACTGAGTATTTTGCATTCTCAAGGGCGGCAAGACACTCTTCCAGTCTACTTCTTGTTGGGTTATGAGATCTCGAATACTCATAACCCTTATGAACACCAGGGCTCTCTTGGGCATAGGTAGACGTCTGATAAATAGGTGGCATAATTGCGCCAGTTTCTTTATCAGGATGTCCACCAACATGGATAACCTTAGAGGCCTTGTGTAATTTATTGAGTAGTGCCTTTTTAATTAGATTCCACCTTTAGAAGACATATACTGAAGAACATCAATTTCAGTAAGGATATCTACAAGTTTTCCATTATCTGTAACTAGAGCAACTTCTTTCTTTAAAAGTGCATTCGCTACATTTTCAAGAAGCTCGTTTTTATCAACTGTTCTAAAGTTACTTGTGTAAGCTAGAGAGATACTATCGTCTCGCTTAAATTCTCCCATTAGAACTGGCTTAACTAAGTTCTTTTCAGAACAAAGTCCCACAACATCAGAGTTGGCATTAAGTACTGGAAGTTGAGACATTCCCTTTTCTTCCATAATACTAATTGCTTCACCAATCGTTGCATTATCTCTAATCGTTGTAATATTTCCGTTCTTCTTAAGATCAGAAAGTACTTCACTAATTTGAACATTGAATGAAGAGTCTAGGTATCCGTTGTCACTCATCCAATCATCATTGTAGATTTTAGAAGCATATCTATTACCAGAATCGTGTAGAAGGATAAGAATTTTCTTCGGCTCTTTTAAAGTCTTAGCATATCTAATTGCTCCAACGATTGCTGCACCAGCAGAACCACCAGCGTAGATACCTTCTTCCTTAAGAAGCTTTCTTGTCATTAGGAATGATTCTTTATCACCAACAACAACCCAGTCATCAATATTGTCAAAGTCATAGTTTTCTGGAATGAAGTCTTCTCCAACACCTTCTAGTACGTAAGACTTTGCTTCACAGTATTCACCTGTTTTAGCGTAGTGAGCAACAATTGAACCTTCACAGTCAACACCAACAATTTTTACATTTGGCATTTTCTCTTTAAAGTATTTACCACAACCTGAGATTGTCCCACCTGTACCAACACCGGCCATGAAAACATCAAAGTCACCTTGAGTTTGCTCAAACATTTCTGGAGCAGTCCAAGTATAGTGAGTCATTCTATTGTGAAGATTATCATACTGATTAACGTAGAAAGAATTAGGAATTGTATCAGCTAGTCTCTTTGAAACAGAGTAGTATGATCTTGGATCTTCAGGCTCTACGTTCGTTGGACATACAACAACCTTAGCTCCGAAAGCTCTTAGGTTATCAATCTTTTCCTGTGACTGTTTGTCAGCAAGAACGAAGATACATTTGTACTTATGAACAGCGGCCCACATCGCAAGACCAACACCTGTATTACCAGAAGTTCCCTCGATGATTGTTCCACCTGGCTTTAAGTCTCCATCGATTACCGCTTGATCAAGCATATAGGCACCGATTCTATCTTTAGTTGAACCACCTGGGTTCATATATTCTAGCTTTACATAAATTTCAGATTCAATTTCATTTGCAATGTGATTAAGCTTTACGATTGGCGTTCCACCAATTGCTTTTAGTACATTATCTTGTGCACCCTTCATCATATATTACTCCTTATAGAGGTTGCGCAAAGCGCTGTTTTAAGTTCAAAATATCACTAATTTCTACCATTAATGTGTCCATTTGTAACACTTGTAGACATTAATTCATGATTTATTACTGTAAAAAATAGGGGATTAGAGACTTTTCCAGTGTGAGATGAGCTCCTTAACTTGCTTGGCCGGAGAGTTCTCGAATATTTCAGGAAATTCAATCTGTTGAATAGAGTATTGAGAAGTACTTTCCTTGATGACATTCTCTTGTTCAAGTAGCTTATCTCTTAGTTGAACAAGGCTTTGTTTGTCAGTTGTCCATTCTTCAAGGAACTTATGCCAGCTCTTATTAATAAGGAGATAGTTATCCTTATGCATGAATCTATTTGATGCTTCAATTAGCTCTTTGGCGTCACTACCTTTTAACTGATCAGCTGAAGTAACTAGAAACCAGTTGGAGAAGTCGACATTCATGAGGTCTTTTTCTAGATGAAGACCATTAATGAATACATCTCTATGGTCATAGAGAATATGAATTGCTTCAAGAAAGTCGTTAACGAAACCTTTACCAGTTACTTTTTCAAGATAAGTGAGAAGCTTATCAATTCCACTCGAAACAAGTTTCGTTAGAATTCTTCCCGGCTTATTTCGTTTACCGATAAAATTAAATACTTCAGAAAAATTCTTATCAAAGAAACTTTGAATTTTCTTAGATGACTCAAGGAAGTCTATGAAGTGCTTTCCTGGAGGAGTATCAAGAACAATAGTATCATATTCGTTCTTATTAAGTTGGTGCTGGACTTCAAGCACCGCCATAATCTCATTCATTCCACCATAGGGCTTAGAGAGAGTTGAGATTATATTATTTTCAGTTTTTCCACCAAGAATTCTATTTAGTGTTTTCTCTGGTGAAAGAAGTAGCGCATGTAACTCACCAGAGTCTGATAGATTAAAATTACTGGTTTCTATCTTTGTAATCTCACCAGTGGCACTATCTTCAAGGCCTAGAACTTGCTTGAGTCTCTTTGCTGGATCAATTGTAATGAGAAGTACTTTACGCTTTTGTGAGCTAAGATAAAGAGCGCGTGAAGCCGATATTGTTGTCTTTCCAACACCACCAGTTCCACAAAATACTTCTATTTTCTTATTCTTCATTTCTTAAGCTCTGTGAGAATTTTCTTCTCTATTCTTTTAACAAGTTGAATAGGGGATTTATCTATATACATAGGGAAAACTAAATCAAAGTTACTATCCAATGACTTAATAACTTCCTTTTCAATAGTTACTTTTCTATCGAGAAACTCGGGTAGCTCTTCATTTGCAATTAACTCATTCTTGAAGAGGGCGTTATTGAGAACATCTTTAATATTAGAAATTCCAGATTTTCCTAGTTTTTCAATAAGCTCTCGACCTTCTGTTACTGCAAGCTCAGTTGGAATATTTAAAACCCAGGTTTCAACTAAGTCATCACTTTGCATAAAGTCAGTCATACGATGAATATCTTTAACCAATGCACCAGTTCGAAAAATTTGATTAAAATTCTTTGGAGATTCTAAAACAGTAAGGATGTGACCAGAAGAAGGAGCATCAATTACAATGATATCGTCATCTTCATTTTGAAGGGTATCTATCATATGACCAAGAGTAATCATATTACCAAGACTTGGAACTATATTAAATAGGGCCTTAAAGAAAGGGGCCTTCATAACCCACTTGGCTATATTCTTACTTCCAAGTTTTCTACCAATATATTCAGTTGTTGATTCCTGAATAGGAAACTCTATTGTTTTAATATCAAGCTTCTTACAAAGCTCCTTATCTGGAGTTGTATCGAAGCAATTATAATATACATTTTTTGAAGTTTGGGATTGGAGAGCTTTTACTAGAGCAAGAGCGGTCATCGTTTTTCCGACACCACCCTTACCTGTTACGATATAAAGCTTTTTGGGGCTCATTAGAACTTATAGTAAACCGTAAGTAGGAGCTTGTAGTATGCACCTTCAACTTCAGCTTGATCATCTTGTTTTACATCAAATGGATTGTGAACCATTCCGATTGCACCAACAGTTACTCTTTGATTTAAATCAAGATCAACTCCAGCTCCAAAGTGGTAACCAAAAGTTATTTTAGATTTAGAGTCTTCAAAAGTACCGTTAATATCTCTTCTCATCTTTGGAGCGTAAAACCCAAGACCACCAAGAGCAAATGGAGCAAAAGCATCAAAGTTAAACATTTTTGCTTTTATTCCTAGAGCAAGACCTGTCGCAAGTACTTCCTTCTTTCTATACTCATGTTTCGAGTAGTGAAAGTTGGCAAGAAAGTCAAAAGAATGACTAGCTGAGTAATTGTAGAATAGATCTGCTGTGATTTTGTCTTCACCGTGATCAGCAAAGTCTCCAGACATAAATGTTTGACCAATACCGATACCAATTGCGTGAACTTTAAGTCCAGTGTTGGCCATATTAGCTACTTCTTTAACTTCCTTTTCGACCTTCTTACTGGCCTTCTTTGAAGTAAGAGCTTTTATAGATTTAGCAGGAGTAGAAAAAGAAAAACCTGCAGTTAAGATAACTGCAGGTAATATATATGCTTTGCAAATTTTTTTAAACATTCAAAAACCTTTGAACTAATTAATAGACAGTGTCTATATTAGTTTAAAGTATTTGTAGTTTCAACAGTTGTATTCATTTCAGTTGCATTAAATGCATTGAAAGTATTAACTGGAGCTTCTTCAGTAGTTGTTGATTCAACACCTTCAAGAGATCTGATGTAACCTGTGAAAGTTCCTTCTTCAGATCTGATAACTCTCTTAAGTAGTTCAACATCACCAGCTCTAGTTGATTTCTTTTCTTGATCAAAAAGAAGTTGGATTTGAGTCATATAAGTAATATCGTTTTTTGTTTTATTATCAATTACTTGAATCTCGTGACCTTCTCTAATGATTTGAGCGATCTCTTCAAGAGTTACATAACAGCTTTGGTGAGTGTCATAAAGCTTTCTGTTTTGGTATCTTTTGATAATTCTAACATCGTTCATATTAACTTCCCCTATTCGGTTTTTATGGTTGAGAGTTACTCTCAAGTTTGTATCAATTTTTTTACTCTTTTTATTAACTTCTGAAGTGTTTCTAACACAGGGTGTTGTATTACTTAAGACCTAATGTAGAATTTTCATTTAAGTCTATAGTTTTACTTGTATATAACGTAATTTCAAAGTGTTACATACATAAACCTGTGGCGGTTCAACTTTTAGTGCTCAGCGTTTTCCTAGTGCACAAATGAATTAGCAGTTTATGACTTTGACTGTCAAGTTGAAAACTTTCAAAAAAGGTCGCACCGCCAAAATAATCTCCCAAAAGAACATAAATTCAATAACTTATATTTTGAGGTGCGCGTAAGGCCCTTTTCAGAGCTGGTTCTGTAGTAGAATAGGAAAAGAAGTCGACTGGGTCGAATCTTCGTAAAGTCTAAGGAAATAAGGACGATTAGGTAAAGTGAAGAGCTGGATGCTTTAAGTCTCAGAAGGAAAATTGATGAATAAATCCACACTTACTTTCGTTTTAGCTGCCTTAGTCATGACGGGATGCGCCCATAAAGACAAAGGAAATGCTCAGTTGGCCAAGATGCCAACCGAAAGAGTTCAAGAAATAGACAGTTACAAGTCAGCTTTAAAGGCCAAGGCCAGAGTTGAAAGTGAGCTAGAAAAAGCAACGGCACAAGCATTTGAGGCCGGACCTGACGCGGTAAAATTCCTTGCCAGTGACTTATTCTTAAAGGCAAACGACGCTTCTCTTAAGGGAGACTCTTTCACTGCCGCGATTATTTTTAAGTACATAGTAAAACTTCAAAACACTGATATTTATTTAAGAAAGAAATATGCTGTTGAGCTAATTAAGTCCAACCAACTAGAGCTAGCAAAAGATGAATTAATCTATCTTGTTTCTCGCTCAGACGAGGATTTAAAACAAAAAGCAAAACTATTATTGGCAGGAGTTTACTCGGCCTTAAACAAAAAAAGTAAATCAAATAAGCTGTATAAAGAAATTGTAGATACAACAAAAGGTAGTGTTCCTGAAGCTTGTATCTTTCTATCTAAGTCTTATGTTGCGGACAAGAAATATAAGAGGGCCTTCTCAGTTTTAAACTTCTGTGGAAAGAAGTCTAAAGTTAATAGAGCGTCATTTTCATACTTCAAAGGAAAAGTTCAATTCGATAGAAATAGAATGAGATCTGCAAAAACTCATTTATTAAAATCATTAAAAGAAGATAAGAATTACTATCAAAGTGTATTACTTCTAGGTCATATCTATGAAGTAAACTCAAAAAACAAAGAGGCACTTTCTCTTTATAAAAACTTTATAAGTCGCAAGCCAAATAGTTATGCGGTTTTAAGTAAATATGTGAATCTCTTATTCTCTGAAGGAAAGTATAGGGGAGTAATACCTCACCTAGAAAGGCTTTTGGCGATTGATGAAGACAACTTAAATCTTAAAGTAAGGTTAGGGGTTCTCTATACAGAAATAGGAAAAGTAGATGAGGCAAAGGGAGTTTTTAAAGAAATTCTAAAAGTTGTGCCAGATTCAGATAAGGTACTTTACTACCTTGCAAGTCTTTATCAACAATCATCTGATAGTGAAGAAGCAATACAGTATTTTTCTAAAATAGATGAATCAAGCGCTCTCTATCACGAGAGTAATATTCAAATAGCACAGATTTTAAATGTTCTCGCAATGGAAGATCGTTTTGAAAGAAATAAGAATAATGAGAATCGTTTAATTAGTTTTATTTCCAAAAAATCTCAAAAGAGTGATGTCCTTAATGTTGAATTAAGTGTGATTCTTGCAGGCTATCTTGAGGCCAATAAAGATTTTGGACAAGCAATTGCGACAATGGAAAATGTGAGAAAAATTGAAGGTTTCTCTGAAGGGCATGATTACTATCTTGCAGCACTTTATGAAAGAGTAAAAGATTATAAGAAAGCTGAAGCCATAATAAGAGCGATGCTTAAAAAGAATCCAGAAAATCCTCATGCATTAAACTTCATTGGGTACTCATTACTTGAAAGAGGTGATGATATGGATCAGGCCCTTGTCTATATTAAGAAAGCCGTGAAGCTAAAGCCGAACGATGGTTATATTAGAGACTCTCTGGGTTGGTACTATTACAAGAAAGGTGATTATAAGAGCGCATTTAAGGAAACTTATAAAGCATGGAACCTAGTAAAAGATGATGTTGTCATATCTAAGCATTTAGCCTTGATTTATAAGGCGATGAACAATTATGATAAGGCGAAAGAATTCTATGTCGAGGCGTTAAAAAATTGCAAAGCTGTATCAGAGAGAGAAGAAGTATTAAGGGAATTAGAGGATCTAGAGTCTGTAAGGCTGCCGGCCTCGCGTTAATTCTCAGTTCTTGTGCGTCAACTCAAGTAAGTACTCCTAACTCAAAAGAAGCTAGCTTCGCATCAAAGGTCTGTCTAAATTCTACTGGTCGAGGAAGAATCACGATAGGAAAGGAAGTAAAGCGCTTTACCTACCAGGCCCAAATCAAAGAAGAATCATTTATCTTAGGAATTGATATCCCTTTTAAAGGTCAGGAGAGTCTTGTTCTCCCTCTTAAGGGCAGAGATCTTAAGGGTTCTCTTTATAAGAAAGTCTCAGCGAAGCTTTTAAAAAGTAGAAAGCTCAATACCAGTAAGGTCTTTGATGAGTTTTTATTGAGAAGCGCGGCACTATTCTCTAGTATAAAAAATATCAAAGAGGGAAGCTGTAAGCAGGGTAAATGTTTGTCCGGTGCGTTGTCTGAGTCGTCTGACCGTGTCATTTATAGTGAGCCTTGGTCTAAGAACTATAAGCTTCTCGTAAATTTTGAAAGGTTCTCCAAAGGTCATTACCGACATATGAAGGTTAAGGCCTACTCAATCTCTAAAAAGAAATCACCTCTGTCTCTCGACCTTGTTGTTGATGAGTGTCAATAACGCGTCATGGCGTTCTATCTCTACCTTTAATACTGGAAATACCTTACTGATTTAGGTATAAATTCTTACTGAACGTTTTAAATTTAAACGAACACAATAAAGGAAGGAACGATGAAAATGAGAAAGATTTCGATCTGTGCTCTTCTTTCAGGCCTGATGTTATTTACATCATGTACTAAGAAAGTCGACACATCTGAAAAAGTTCTTAACCTTGCAGTTACTGCAGAGGTTAAAGGGATGGATCCTATTTACGCAAACGACAAGTATTCAAGCAACGAGATTGCTAGAATCTATGAAGGACTTTTAGAGTATCACTACCTAAAAAGACCTTACACACTTGTTCCAAACTTAGCTGAAAGCCTACCGGTTGTTTCTGCTGACGGACTAACTTATACATTTAAAATTAGAAAAGGTGTTAAGTTCCAAGACGATGCTGCTTTTGATGGTGGTAAAGGTAGAGAACTTGTTGCTGAAGATTTTGTTTATTCTATTAAGAGACTTGCTGATCCAAAACTACAAGGTTTAGGTTGGTGGCTTCTTGAAGGAAAAATCAAAGGACTTAATGAGTGGAGAGAAAAGAACTCTGAAAAAGATGTTGTTGATTACTCTGAAGTTATTGAAGGTCTAAAAGCTACAGATTCTCATACTCTAGTTTTCAAGCTGAATAAGCCATTTCCACAATTCCTATACTCTTTAGCAATGCCATTTACATTTGTTGTATCTAAAGAAGTAGTTACAAAGTATGGAGATAATTTCCTAAACCACCCAGTTGGTACAGGGCCATTCATGCTAAAAGGTGGAGAGTTTAAGCAAACTTCTAAAAGACTTACTTATGTAAAGAACCCAACTTTTAGAAAGAAAGCATTCCCAGTGGAAGCTTCTGAAGAATTTAAGCCAATGCTTTCTGATGCTGGAAAAGATCTTCCACTTCTAGATAAAGTTGTTGTAAATATTATTAGAGAGTCTCAACCAAGAATGCTTCAGTTTAAGAAGGGTAAGGTTGATTACAACTCTGTTGATAAAGATAACTTTGATTCAATGATTGTTGCTGGTAAATCTCTAAGTAAAGAACTTTTAGATAAAGGAATTAACCTTGAGGTTTCTCCTTCTCTAGACGTTACTTATACAGCTTACAACCATGACATGAAGCTATTTCAAAATACAAACCTAAGAAGAGCTCTTGCTCTAGCTTACGATGTAGAAGAAATGAATAAGCTTTTTAATAATGGTACAGCTCTTCCTGCACAATCAGTTATTCCACCGGGAATCGCTGGTTACATGAAGAACTACAAGTCTCCATACAGAAGTAAGAACCTTAGGCTAGCTAAAGAACTTTTAGCAAAAGCTGGATATAAAGATGGTAAGGGACTTCCTGAAATCACTTATGACTGTCCAAGTGCTTCTACTTCAAGACAAATCGGTGAGCTAATTAAAAAGCAACTTGCTGAGATTGGAGTAAATATCAAAGTTCAGCAAAATACATGGCCAGAACTTCAAAAGAAAATCACTAAGAGACAAGTTATGCTTTACGGTATTGCTTGGGGTGCAGACTACCCAGATGCAGAAAACTTTCTTCAACTTCTTTATGGACCAAATAAAGCTCCAGGAGCAAATGGTTCAGGTTATGATAATCCAGAGTTCAACACGCTATTCAAGAAAGCTGCTGTAATGCAAGATTCTCCAGAGAGAACTGCTCTTTACGAAAAGCTAAACAGAATTGCTGCTGAAGAAGTTCCATGGATTTATGGAGTACATAGACAAGGTTACACTCTTAAGCACTCTTGGCTTAAGAACTACATGTCTACTGACTTTGAAGCAGGACAAGCTCAATATATTAATATTGATCTAAATAAAAAGAAAGAGATGCTTAACAAGCTTTAAGCATCATAAGGAGTAGGCCACGTGAATCTTTGGTCATATGTCATTAGAAGACTTTTATATACGATCCCTATTATTTTAGGGGTCTGTCTTATTATTTTTGCGATCTTTAACCTATCTGGTTATGATCCAGCTCAAACTTTGCTTGGTAAGCATGCAACTGCTAAGCAAATCATGGAAGTTAGAAAGGAGCTCGGTTTAGAGAAGCCTCTCGTTCAACAATACTTTGATATTGTGAAGTCTGCTTTCACTCTCGATTTTGGGAGATCTTGGGCCACAAAACAAAATATTCTAGACATGATTAAAGAGGGTGCTGTTCCTTCTTTGACGGTAACTATACCGGCATTCTTAATATCTACTATTACCGCGATCTTAATTTCAATCTTGGTTGCTTTTAACCGCGGTAAATTTATAGATAAGTACTTGGTCGTAAAGTTTGTTGGTATGATGAGTATACCTTCTCTTGCTTACATTCTTTTCTTCCAGTGGTTCTTTGCGTATAAGCTTGGATGGTTTGAAATATCTGGTTATGAACATGGATTCCCGGACTTTATTCCATATACAATCTTACCTGTTATTATCATGGTTGTTCTTAGTATTGGACCAGACGTTAGATACTTTAGAACGGTTATCCTTGATGATATCTACCAAGACTATGTAAGAACTGCGAGAGCGAAAGGTCTTAGTGAAACAGTTGTTCTACTAAAGCACGTTCTTAAAAACTCATTAATTCCTATTATCACTTACGTGGTAATTCAGATTCCTTTCTTGATTCTTGGGGCCCTCCTTATCGAGAGTTTCTTTTCAATTCCTGGTTTAGGTGGAATTACAGTGAAGGCCGTTTTCGATAACGACTTCCCAGTTATTAAAGCTATGACAGTATTATTTGCTATCTCGTACATCGTGTTCACACTGATTACAGATATTCTTTATACAGTTGTTGATCCAAGAGTAAGGTTAAAATAGGAATCGATATGGAAAACGAATCAAAATCACTATGGGCACATGCTTGGGATTCTTTAAAGAAAGATAAAACAGCAGTGTTCTCAATGACGATAATTGGAATATATGTACTTCTCGCTATACTGACAGTTACAGGTGTAATCGCTAGTGACTGGAGTAAAGAAGTTGGTGCATCATATCTTCCTCCAAGTTTAGAAAACCCATTTGGGACAGATATCTTTGGTAGAAGTGTTCTACTAAAGACACTTAAAGGTGTTGAAATGGCAATTGCCATTGGTTGTGTTACAGCAATCATCTCAACAGTTATTGGAGTCCTTTTTGGACTAACTGCAGGTTACTTTGGTGGAAAAGTAGATGAAGTGATTGTATGGTTCTATACATCTCAAGCATCTATTCCAGGGATCATGCTTCTCTTTGCTATTATGTTTGTACTAGGAAAGGGAACTTCTACTCTCTTTATTGCTCTAGGTATTACAAGTTGGATACCACTTTGTCGTCTTGTTAGAGGTGAAGTTATGAGACATAAAGAAAGAGAGTATGTGCAGGCCGCGGCAGCTCTTGGAGCTGGAAACCGTAGAAGAATGCTCAAACATATTCTTCCTAATATCTTTCACATCGTAATTATTCAGTTCTCACTGAGATTTCAGATGGCGATTAAGTCTGAAGTTATTCTATCTTACCTAGGCTTAGGTGTTCAGGGTGCTCCTTCATGGGGGACTATGATTGATGATTCTAAACTTGAGCTTTCTCGTGGGGTATGGTGGCAACTTGGTGCTGCGACATTCGCAATGTTCTTTCTTGTGCTTGCATTGAACCTTCTAGGTGATGCTCTAAGAGACGCACTTGATCCAAAACTAAAGGGTAAAGCCTAGTACTTTACTCTGTCTTAAAAGTCTAAGTTATCAATAAATAACACCGAAAAGATATAAGACGAGGCCATAGGGCCTTGTCTTTAAGGTGTTATAATGACTGAAAGAAGTGTCAATTTAGAAGAATTGCTTGAACACAAATTATTGTGGGGCGATCTCCTATGGGAAAAGAAAAATGGCAAGACTACCTGTATAGGTAGCTGTGGCGACTTTGCTGACATTGAGTTTATTGAAAAGCTAGTTAAGAAAGAAGCAAATTTAAAAATAAATTCATACACAGATTGGAAACTTGTAAAAGACATCTGTGAAACTTTCAAAAGTTTAGAAAGTTGTGAGAATGAAAAAGAACGTGTGGCCGTGAGAGAAAGTTTTGTCGGACCATTCTTAGAAACATTTCTTTCTCAAGAAAAAGGAAGCTATATTGATTGGTTCACAATCTGCTTTAGAACTTTCTACAAACTACCTGAAGACATTGAAGAAATCTATTATATGAAAAACTCAGAGGCCTTAAAGAGGTCTATGGCCGTTGCTTCAATGACGACTCTGATTGCCTTTACACTTGGTCATTTAAATTTTGATTTCTTACAGAAAATTTATAATTGCACATTAATAATGGATCTCGACTTCGTCATTCAAGGAATGTCTGAATATCATATGAGAGATCTAGAAAAGCAAAGGGTTAGTGATGACCCAAGTCTCGATGGTCGCTTACTATCTCTTTTTAAGCACCATGGAGCTAATGTAAATGAATATATAAATAGAATCGCAAATGGAGAGCAGTCTCTTATAAATATGGTGAAGTTTCACCATGAGCAATTTAATTGTGGTGCTGGACCAGAGGGAATATTTGATAGTGAGGTCGGTGACCTTCCACAGATTATTTCTTTTGTAGAAAGGCTCATTCCATATAAGAGCTTTAATCTCTCAGATGGTGATGCCACTGGAAGCTTAACAACTCATATGGAGAAAATTGATGGGTACCATCGAATCAAATCAATACTTAGAACAGAATTAAAAGGAGCAGCTTGATCAGTGGATGACGTGAAAAAGAAACATATTCTTTTATCACTTGAAAGTGAACTATCGACGAAAGTCGAAGCAATCTTAAATGATTGCGATGTAGAACTATACACTGATGAACTGGCCAAAGATAAGTATGACTTTGTTTTTGATAGTAATCCAAGTTATGAAGTAGAGAATGAAGAGACTGTTCTTATTATAAGTAATGATGCCTCTAATTGTTTACACTCTGTTCTTAGTCCGGAGCTTTTAGATAATGACGTCGTACAAGTCGCCTTGAAAAGATTTGTTGGAGAAGATTCAACAATTCATCTCGAGAGTGAAGCGGCCAGTGAAGCCTATAAGACTTTTAAAATTACTGATCCATTTAGTATTGGGCATTATCTCGATATTGTATCTTCTACGACTTATAAGGAAAGTGGAGAGTTTAAAGATATCTCTAATAGCTTTGTAAATATAGCGAATTATTATATTCAAGATGTAAAGGCCCTTCCTATCGATGTAGATATGATTGTGTCTAAAGAAATGAGTGTTCTTCAATTTCACTCGGCGATTACTGATTCAATGGACTGCCAAGTTCCAGAAAGTATTTTAAGAGGTATTTCTGCAAACCTTGTTGATGTGTACTTCATCGAGAAGACAAGAGAACTGGTCATCTCATTAACTTGGATTAACGGAAGTACATCAAAAGCATTTTTAAAGCATCATCTAAATGGTTTTAGAAAATCAACAGCAAATAATAAAATATATGAGAACTTTGAAAAGCTCTTAGCTATGAGTAAAGAGAATGTCGAATATACTCCATCTAAAGAAAAAGGAGAGAGTAAGTCGTCGTTCGCATCAATCAAAAAGATAATCGACTTCATAAAAGGTCAAAAAGATTCTAATCCAGACTTCTATGAATTTAGTGAAGCACTTTCACAATATCCAAATAAAGAAGTTGTATCTGGACTAGCTCAAGAGGATATCGACTTTATTCAAAAAGTTGTGGGGACCCCTGAGGTATACAACTCTGTTAACTCTACTGTTAAAGGTAAGAGAGAGGATCTTGCTGCTGGTGATGATATCGCACAAAGAATTGCTGGAGCACTCGAAGAAATGGAGTCTTTTGAAGCAATAGGGTTATTCTCTGATGAAGATGAAGCATATAAAAAGATTTCTGGGGTTACAGATAATCAAAGCGAAGACTCGCACCTTGTAAAAGAGTTTGCAAGTGACTTTGAAGCGCTAACGAAAGTCTCTGGTGGAGAGAAGCAAGAGGATGAAAATCAACTTGTTAAAGGATCTAAAGAGGACCTAAAAGAAGAGACTACTGTCATTAGTGGCTCTCGTGAAGAAGTTGATGACAAGTGGAAAGTAAAGCGCTCTGAAATAGCAGAAAAAGTTAGAGAGGAAGTTCAAAAGCTTGTGTCTATAGGAGATAGTGATCAAGAAGAAATTGAACAGAGAGTGAAGTCTATAGTTAAAGACGAGTTGAGCCTAGATGATAAGACCGCTGAAGTTTTCAACGAAAGTATCTTAAACTCGGCATCTTCGACTAGTCTTGGAGAAAACCTTGGTAGTGCAAGTGGAGAGGAAATATTCTTAAAGCTAGAAAATGATCGTTTAAAGGGACAAGTCTCTAAGAAGATGGATCAAATACTAAGAATGAAAAGAATTATTGATTCTATGAAGGCTGATTTTATTGCAAAGAAAGAAGCTGAAATGGCACTCAAAGAAAAAATAAAAGAGAGCGGTGATGCTTCTATTGAAGGGCGCTATAAAGCTGCAGAGATACAAATCGCAGCTTTATTGAAAGAAGTAAGTATTAATGAAACAAGAATAGAGCAGCTCGTAAAAGGTCATGAGCACACTTTAAAAAATAAAGAACATAGAATGCAGCTTCTTGAAGAGAAGATTTCAGACCTTAAAGAAAAATCTCTTGAAGCTAGTGAATCACCAGAATCTAAAGCTAAACTAGCAGAGCTTGAGACTGAAAATAAGAACCTCTCTAATCAGCTTAAAATTACGAATGAGAGATTTGAAACGATTTCAAAAAAGTACGACAAAGAAGTAACAAATGCTCCTACTCAATTCCAAGGGAACGACTCTGGACTACAAACATTATTAGATAAAGAGAAAGACAAAAATATCGCATTACAGCAGCAAATAAATGAAATGAAGAAAACTATCTTAACTACTGAAAAAGCAGAGGAGGCGAATCAGGAGGTAAGCCCATCTGAGCATGAAAGTAATCTCAAAGTTAAAGAACTTGAAATTCAATTAAAAGCATCTGGGCTTGAAACAAAGAAGTACGAGCAGAAGATTAAGTTTATGACCTCTCAAATGAATGAGCTGGAGAAGAAGCTGAAAAAAGTAGCAGCTAAGGCCGGTAAATCAAATGGTGGGGGTAAAGCTGGAGCAGACCTTAAGACTAAGCGTCTAGAGAAGAACCTTGAGAAGATAAATCAGCTCAATGATAAAGTTCAAGCAGACCTCACAGAGAGAAAGAAGGATCTTCATAAAGCTAAACAAGAAAATACTATAATGAGTAACAAAGTAGCTGATTTAGAAAGAAAATTAGCAAAATATGAGAAAAAAGCAGCATAGTACTTGTCAAAGTCAAAAAAAGTCCGTATATATATTCTCACGCTAATCATTTCACAAAAACAATTTTTAAATTTGTGCCCAGGTGGTGAAATTGGTAGACACGCTAGACTTAGGATCTAGTGCCTTTGGCGTGGAGGTTCAAGTCCTCTCCTGGGCACCATCTTTTTTTTTGGTACCTTTCAGATCGCTCAGCGGTCTTTTTTTTTGCCTAATTTCTTCATTATCTCTATCATTAAATTCTCAACAATTTTAAAAGGATTTAAAATGAAGAAGCTATTTATAACTCTAATGATTCCAACGTATATTCTTGCTCTAGGTTTTCAATCTGGAGACACCTATAAAAGTACTAAGCTTACAGGAGCTGTGGGTATTATTTGTAATAATGGAATGAATATTGTTTCTAAAATGTATCGCTGTAACAAAGAACAGCTATTGCCTGTTATGAATGAGTATATTGTTGGGAACAATCTTGATGCAGATAAAGTGTCAGTTGAGTTTAGTTATAAGAATAAACAGCAGATAAAGAAGCGCAAGTTTGATATGGAGTCACAGAGAACTAAAAAGACTCTTAACTTATGGAAGAAGAACTTGTGGAATAAGCCTATTCTTAAAGAGGGCGAGAATACTGTTAGATTTAAGGCTTATAAATCAGGTGTAACTGTAGAAGAAGAAACACGAATCATTAATGTCGAAAATATTGGTGAGTCATATTGTGGATCAGCGACGCTAAAGTCTAAGGACTTAGGTGATTGCTATTCAATGGCAAATGCTTGCGAACTATTTTATAAGGCCACTAATTACTGTCAAAAGTATTAAATCTTAATAGCGTCTTTGTAGTCTACATATGGAAAGCACTTGAGTGACGATATTGGGCTACAATTATAGACATTAATACCTTTTGCTTTTAGCTCTGGTGCAATCTTTTCAAAACTATTTCTCATCTTCGGAAATTCCGTTGTGTCATGATTGGCCGAATTAAAGTCGTGTCCAAAAAAGTGTGTTTCACTAGGAGTATTTACTAAGTCTAGGCCTAGAAAGTAAATCTCCTTGAAGCCCATATAAACCGCAAGTTGAAGTGCAAAATAGCTTATCGTGTATCCACTATAGATTCCATTCATCAAGTCCCAGCTAAAACCTTCTGATCCTATTAAATGGATTGGAATTCCAAAAGGCCTATCTTCTAAAGTAAATAAGAAGCGAGACCTATGAAGTTCCTCTGGATAGAGATCATAAAGTCTATGATCAAAAACACAGTGATAATACGAATTAGGGAATCCTAAGAAGGATCGATTTACCCCAATAGTTAACCTTCTATTTAAAGGCTCTAGATCTAGCTCTTTTAAGCTAGTACCACTAGAAATAATAAAGCAATGTTTAGAAGGGTGAAGATCTTTAAAATCTTCAAGTTTTTCAAGCATTCTCAGCCTTACATCTTTCTGTTAGCTCTTCTACGGAGATTAATATGTGCTTAATCATCTTCCTATTATAGGTATAAGAGATATGAATATTTCCATCACTATCTTGTAGGAGTGAGGGATATGATAGTTCGATAGGAGATTTATCAATATGATAAGGACCTAGTTCAAACGAGACACCCTTACTACTTGATAAGCTAAGTGAAAGTGGGTTTCTCTTATGTTGTTCTGTATGATTATTACAAACTAAGATTTGATCATTACTTAATTTAATAGCGGCAATACCTGAGAGAGGGCAAAGTAGAGGAGTGTCTCTAGCTATTTCCCAAGTAGCACCACCGTTAGCTGAGAGGGCCTTCATTACATGTGTATTATCACCGGCGGCCCTAAGATACATTTGCCATTCTTTAGGGCTGAATTGTAGGATATCCCCTTGGATATATTCACCTGAGAACTCTGAGAACTTCGTCCAAGATTTTAGATTACTCGAAAACTTGTAAAGAATAGTACTCATTGTCTTTTCATCGTAAGCACAAATTGTTGCTTGATCTTGATTAATGATTGGACGATGTCTCACCATTATTCCCGCTTCAGTATTAACTCTTTCTGGATTGGTCCAAGACTCGTCATCATTCATCGTTGAAGTATAAATTTGAGCTTTATCCCAGTAGCCGCCTCTAAGTACCACAAAGAAAATATGTAGCTTACCAGCAAAACTAAAAATAACAGGGTTTCCACAGGAAGCCTTATCATAGTCAGGGAAAATAAACTTTCCCTTAGTCCAGTCGCCTATTTCTTTGCTAAATTTTGAGATTACTATTTGGCCATGAGTATGCTCTTTTTCTTCATATGCATACCAACTAAGATAGATTTGCCCATTATGTTCTTCTATTGATGAAGCGTGGGAGTGACCAGAAAAACCTTGAGGATTGTGTATAAATTCATTATTCATAAATTGATTGTAGCGTATTTTAAAATTTATAGAATAAGAATTTCTTAATTTTGATTGAGCAAAAAAGTACGGCATTTTGTATATATGATATAGGTCAGGGTATTTTAAACAATGCTCTTCTAAAATGTTTTTTAAGGGAGAGTTCATGAGAAAGATTACTTTAATTTTGGCAGTGTTTATTAGTTTAACTAGTCAGGCAACAACGAAAGATTATATGCACGTTGCTTTCGATTCTCTAATGAGTCTGAATCCTTACCTAGCTCAAGAGAAGAAGTTCTTAGATCCTAAAGAAGAAGAAATTATTTATACACATATTGATAATCTTTCAAAAGCATTCTCGGGAGTACATGGAGAGAACCTTTTAAAGGGGTTAAATTATGCGCCATCTCTAAAAGTTATTAGAACTCATATAGATGAGACAAAAATAGCATTTAATGCAAAACAAAAGTATTTCGCGAGAAATCGTTTAAGAGCAACTCAGATGTTATGCATGAATTGTCACTCGCAAATGAAAAATAAAGCGTCGACAACTATTATTTCTGAAATGAGAGCACACTCTAAGAAATTTACAAATGACTTTGACAAGGCCGAGACTCTCTATCTTTTAAGAGACTATCCAACAAGTGTTCGCTATTACAAAAAGTACATTGATCTCGAATTAGAGAAGTCACAAAAAATTAAGGATCGTGCTAATATTGAGTTCCTTCCTGAGAGAAATATACTTCTCGCCTTTAAGAGGATTGTTCACCTATATACAAAAACATTTTTTAAACCAGAAAAGGCACTAACTATTCTTGAACTTTATAACTCTAGAAAAGATCTTCCTGAGACAGTTAGAGAAAGTTTAAGAAAGTGGAAAAAAGAATTAATAGTATGGAAGAAAGATAAGAAGATTTCATCAATGACTTCTGTTGCTCAAATTGAAAAGGCATATCTATCCAAGATGAATGATAGTATCGAATCAGACAGAAGTGACATAACTTTACTCGTAGCCTCGGGTCGTATCCTTCAATTATTGAATATCAATAAAAACAATGGTGAAGCTCCACTTGCTCTTTATTGGCTAGGTTTCTCTGATAGGCAGCTAAACTTTAGCTACTACTATTCAATGGCTGAGATCTACCTTGTGGACTGTATGGAGAGGTTTCCTAAGCACCCTGTGGCAAAGCGCTGCCTCGCTGAGTACAGAAGCTCAATCGAGATGGGTTATACTGGTTCTTCAGGTCAACATATCCCAAAAGACCTTAGAGATAAGATTAGAAAATATGAACAACTCATTGGAAAATAATAAGGTATTTTTACAGAGTACATACTTTTAACTGGTCACAGGCCTCAATATTTGTTACATAGTGTTAAAAATATTGTTCAGTAAATTGTGCCATCGTTTCTAGTTTAGATCACGTCAATCCTAAGTATTTGATTAATCGTGCTTTAATTTCGCCTCGGACGTCAATCTATTGAGCATTGATTATTAAGAGATCCCAGTAGGGACATAGCGAATTAAGGAGATTAAATGAAGTTTAATGACTTTCCATTGAAAGCCACGCTTTTACGTGCAATTGAAGAACGTGGATATGTAGAACCAACAGACATTCAAGCGGAAGCAATTCCATACTTATGTACTGAAAAAGGTGACTTCGTAGGACAAGCTCAAACAGGAACTGGTAAAACAGCTGCTTTTGGACTACCACTACTAAACAATATCGAAGCATCTGAAAGAACAATCCAAGCTATCGTACTTTCACCAACTAGAGAACTTGCTAACCAAATCTGTGAAGAACTTAAGAAGTTCTCTACACATGAAGACGTTAGAACTATGTCTGTATATGGTGGAACACCAATCGATGGACAAATAAGAAACCTAAAGAAAATACGTCCACAAATTATCGTTGGTACTCCAGGTCGTGTACTTGACCTTATTAGAAGAGGGGCACTTAAGCTTGAAAATGCTCAGTACTCTGTTCTTGATGAGGCAGATGAGATGCTTGATATGGGATTCCTTGACGACGTTAAGGATATTCTAAGTAAAGTAGTTAGAGAAGATAAGCAAACTTGGATGTTCTCGGCAACTATGCCAAGACCAATTCTTAATCTTATTCAAGACTATTTAAATGAGCCAAAGATTGTAAGAGTTCAAAAGAAAACACTAAGTAACGAAAACATAACTCAAAAGTACTATGTAGTTAGAGACCGTCAAATGAAAGAAGCTGTTTGTCGTCTTCTTGACTCTGTTGAAGAGTATTACGGAATCATCTTTACGAAGACTAAGATCGACGCAAAGGGATTAACTGACGAACTTAATATGAGAGGATATCTTGCAGATTCACTTCACGGTGATATGGATCAAAAGCATAGAGACCTTACTATGAAGAAGTTCAAAGAGAAGAGAGTTAAGCTTCTTGTTTGTACTGACGTTGCTGCTAGAGGGATCGATGTTGATCACCTTACACACGTATTCAACTATGGTCTTCCACAAGACCTTGAATCATATGTTCACAGAATTGGTAGAACAGGTCGTGCCGGTCAAAAAGGTATGGCACTAAGTATTGTTGCTCCATCTGAAACTAGAAAGCTTGGTCAACTAGAAAGACTTACAAAAGCTAAAATTGCTAAAGAGACTCTTCCAACAGTAGACGTTCTAAAGGATGCTATGGTTAGAAGATCTGTAAATCAATATGATTTCATCTTTGAAGAAATGGAAAAAGAAGACAAAATGGATTCTTCTTTTGCTCTTTTCGCAGAAGCTTTCGAGCATTTAGAAAAAGAACAAATCTTAAAGGTAATGTTCAAGTCACAATTTGCTGATGCAATAAGAAGACTAGATCGTGAGCCAGTAATTGATGCTCAGGAAAGAACAAGATCTGAAAGAACTGATAGAAACGGTAAGGGTGTTCCAGATCGTAACGGAAATATCAGATTCTTCGTAAGTGCTGGTCGTGATGACGGAGTTGAGCTTAATACTCTTCTTGGTGATATCGCTAAAGAACTTAAGATTGATCAAAATAAAATCAGAAATGTTCAACTGAAAGAAAAATTCTCTTTCCTAGATGTTCCTGCTGAATTCCAAGATCAGTTAATTGCTGGTTGTGAAATCTACGCTGGTAAGAGAAAGGTAAGATTCGAGCCAACTCGCGAAAGCAGAGGTGGTGGCGGTCGCGGTGGACGTGGCGGAGGAAGAAACTTTGGTGGTAACCGAGGTGGAGGAAGAAGCTTTGGTGGAAGCCGTGATGGTGGAAGAAGTGGCGGAAGAAGCTTCGGTGGAAGTCGTGACGGTGGTCGTGGTGGAAGAAGTGGCGGAAGAAGCTTTAGTGGAAGCCGTGATGGAAACACTGCTGGAGGAAACCGTAGATCTTCTGGAAATGCGAATGGTAACTCTGTAGCAGGTTCACACAGTGGTTCATCTGAGAGAAACTTTAACTCTTAGTAAAATATGAATAAATTTGATGTCATAATAATTGGTGCTGGTGCCGCAGGTTTAATGTCTGCGGCCCATGCCACTAAAAGAGGAAAATCTGTTCTTCTAATTGAGTCAAATAAAAGTCCTGGTCGAAAGATCATTATATCTGGTGGAGGACGTTGTAACTTCACCAATCTTGAAGTCGACTCGACTTTCTACGTTTCAAAGAATAAGCACTTTTCTAAATCTGCACTTAAGCAGTATACCAACTGGGATTTTATAGACCTTGTTTGTCAGTACGACCTCAAGTATCACGAAAAGTCTCTTGGGCAGCTTTTTTGTAATGGTACTTCAAAAGAAATATTAAATATTCTCTTAAAAGAAATTGGTAAATCTGCAACGATGAACTGTGATGAAAGAGTAAGTGAAGTCATGAAAAATGATGAGCTCTATGAAGTTAAAACGAATAGAGGCCTATATTCAGCTCCATCTCTCATTGTTGCATCTGGTGGGCTTTCAATGCCTAAGATGGGCGCTAGTGATATTGCATATAAAATCGCGAGACAGTTTGGTCATAAGATTATTGAGACAGAGCCTGCGCTTGTTCCATTTACTGCCAATGAAGATTTAAAGAAAGAGTTTAGTACTATTTCTGGAGTTTCTCTATTAGCAACTGTTAGCTGTGGAGGACAATCCTTTTCGGAAAACATTCTCTTTACTCATAGGGGATTAAGTGGACCGGCAATCTTGAAGGTTTCGCTATACTGGGGAAATAGAGAGAAAGTTAGAACCAATTTTATGCCAATGGCCGATATTGAAACTATTCTTAAATCTAATACAAAGAAAACACTTCAAAATGCTTTAAAAGAGTCACTACCAACGAGATTTATCGAAATGTGGGTAGGACAAATTCCAAGAATTTTATCTAAGAAATGCTCGGAGATCTCTAACAAAGAGATTGCAGAGTTAAGAGAAATTCTTCATGAGTACGACTTTTGCCCTGCTGGAACGGAAGGCTATAGAAAGGCGGAGGTTACTCGTGGTGGAATATCTACTGATAATGTCAGTTCCAAGACTATGGAGAGTAAATTATCTCCAGGGCTCTTCTTTATAGGGGAGACTCTAGACGTTACTGGCCTTCTTGGCGGATATAATTTTCAGTGGGCATGGTCTTCTGGATATGTTGCGGCCCAGAATGTATAATAATCCTCATGGATAAGAAAACAAT
This sequence comes from Bacteriovorax sp. MedPE-SWde, assembly GCA_001874305.1. Classification (GTDB taxonomy): domain Bacteria; phylum Bdellovibrionota; class Bacteriovoracia; order Bacteriovoracales; family Bacteriovoracaceae; genus Halobacteriovorax_A. The sequence goes on from MPCU01000003.1 coordinate 161,965, forward strand.
CATATTTACAGGTGGTGGAAGTGGCGGACATGTTGTTCCGGCGCTAACTCTAATATCAAAACTCAAAGAAGATAACTTTAATATTGTATACTTTGGTTCATACAGTGGAATTGAATCTAAGCTTACAAGTGGAAAGGTTGATAGCTATATTGGAATTTCTACAGGAAAGATTAGAAGGTATTTATCTTTTGAAAATGTAGTCGATATTTTTAAAGTCGTTATAGGACTTATTCAGAGTTTGTGGAAAATATTTTTCATTAAGAAAGGTCCAGTTGTTATATTCTCTATGGGAGGCTTTGTTTCTGTTCCGGTTGTTATTGCTGGAAAAATCTGTGGAGCAAAAATATTTATTCATGAGCAAACGACAAGGGTGGGGCTTGCAAATAAAGTAGCATCTAAGTTTGCGGATAAAGTCTTCGTTAGCTTTGAGGATTCTCTTAAGTTCTTCCCTAAATCTAAAGTTGAGCTATCTGGATATCCTGTTCGAGATGTCTTTTTAACAAATGAACTTGAATATAAAACCTACCTAGGCATTAATCTTAAAGAGCAAGAAAAGCCTATCTTATTTGTAACGGGTGGAGGTAATGGCTCAAAGCTTTTAAATGACAAAATAAAGAGCTCATTAGATTTCTTAACAAGAGAATTTAATATAATACATCAAGTTGGTGCAGCTTATATTGATGAATATAGGGCCCTTCAAACAAGTGAGTATAAAGTTACTGACTTTGTTGGTGATGAAATGCCTGATCTCTTTAAGGCCGCTGATATTATTATATCAAGATCTGGAGCTGGAACAGTTGCTGAATTAATGGCGCTAAAAAAACCAAGTATCTTTATTCCTCTAAAGATTGCTCAAAAGAATGAGCAGTACCATAATGCCATGGTCGCTAAGGCGTCTCTTTCTTCAAAGGTAATTGAGGAAAATGAATTTATGGAAATGAAGCTTGAGGATATTATTCGATCTTTTAAAGTATCTAAGAAAACTACAAGTAATGTTCAAAGTATTAATTCAGCAAGTAATTTTCTAGTATCGAAAATAAAAGCAAACTACTCTATGTAGTTTGCTTCTTTATTGAGGAAAGACCTCTTACTCGTTTAGTTCTACTTTTTAAGTGAGCAATGATTTCGTCTTTAGAGAGTTGCGATGATTCATCTTCACGTTGTACATAGTACTTCGCTAAAACATCATATCTTTTAAACATTAGAAGAAACCATACTTTTTGCCAATCAAGCTTTCTAAAGACAACTGCCTTTCTCGAAATATACTCATCTTTATTTTCTTCAAAGTCTAATGGCATTTCAGTCCAGTGCATTCTTGGATGAATGTGGTGAGTAATATGAAAACCATCGTTAAAGCAAATCTTGTTATAGTCATTTTCAATACATGAGTGGCTCATTGTATAAGGTGATTCAGTATCTGCATTGTCTATAAATGCATGCTGTGCCCAGTTTCCACTTATCATAGCAAACCAACAAACAATTGTTGGGATAACAAAAACAATCATTGCTGCATTAAAGTTAATTAAAGCAAGCAGAGCAATCATTGCAAAAAAGAATAGGTGCCCACCAAGAGCATATCTCATTAGCTTATATTGTTTCTTCTTATAGAAGTAGACTGAGAGATCAATAAAGTTAAAAAAGAGAAACTTAGAAAAATAAATATTCCAATGAAGGAAATTATCAGCATCATACTTTAATGTAGAGCTTAGATCATCAGGCCCATTCTCTTCTCTATGGTGCATTCCAATGTGGTGAACAAAGTAACCTTTTGGAGGTAGCCCGTAGAGAACACCAAAGAAAGTCATGAAGAAGTTTCCAAGCTTTCTATAATCCTTACTCCAAAATGACTTGTGACTAAAGTAGTGAAGGATTGCTAAATATGGACCTAGTAGAAATAAGAACACTGGTAAATATAGAAGAAGCCACCAGTATGATGGTTCATGAGTTAAGAATAATGCAATAATAATAGGGATTAGAATAAAGAGCGTCTGAAAACAAACAATCAAGAATGGCAGGTCTCTTTTATCATTAATTAGAAATGAAAATTTATTCTGAATAAGCTGTGATAATTGACTCATACTCTTCTCTTTATAGGGCTTTTAGGCGTTTATTATTTGTATCAACCTCTCATAAAGTCACTATAAAGTAAAAAAAAAGCCCTCATAAGAGGGCCGATATAAATCATATTCTCAGTAGTATTCCACGAGATTTAATTGTTTTGATATATGAAGAGAAGGGCTTAAGTTTCTTTCTTAGGTTTGATAGGTGTGTATCAATATTTTGAGATGAAGTATTTGTATTGGCCCAAATGATTTCAGCTAGATAGTCTCTAGAGAAGATCTTGTTTGGGTTACTTACTAGTAGATGAATAATTTTGTACTCAATAGGTGTGAGTGTAATATTACTTCCCTCAACAACTGCTGACTGTAGATCAGAATTAAGTGCAAAGTTATATCCATCAACCTTTATAAGATTCGCATCTTTCTTTCTTCTGTGTTTCGCTTTCTTTGCTTCTATCTTGTTTTTGAATCTCGCAATAAGCTCATTGATTGAAACAGGTTTAACAATGAAGTCTTGAGCACCAAGTCCAAGTCCTCTTGTAAGAGCATCTTCAGATGGGTCACCTGTAAGGAACACTACAGGAAGATGTGGATGTGTTTGTCTCATTTTCTCATATAGCTCAAAACCATTTATGTTTGGCATATGGAGGTCTAGTACAACCAAGTCTGTCTTATTAGTATTTAAGAATCCAAGTAACTCAATAGGGTTTTGTATTAGTTCTAAATGAAAGTCTGTCCCTAGAAGATCTTTGTAGTTAGTAAGATTGTCTTTTACATCATCTACAAGTGTGACATGCATTTTTTCATTAGTTTTTGACACGATAACCTCTCGTTCTTTTTCATCTTTAGAAATGGTCTGTAACTAGAGATATTTTAAGGCTTCTTGAGGATTTTCGTCAAAAAAAAGGTGGGCTAAATGGTATTTTTTGTATAAATCTTGAGGTTCGATATATAAGCCCCTGTTTTAACAGGGGCTATGTAAACTATGACTTCTTTTCTTTTCTTCTTACTGATCTTAAGTTTGCAGCTAGCTCTTTCTTTCTAATGCGGATATTTTCTGGCGTTACTTCAACCCATTCGTCATTATCAATCCAATCTAGTGCCCACTCAAGTGTTCTTGGACGTACAGGTGGAAGGATGATGTTCTCATCTTTACCTGCAGTTCTAACACTTGTAAGTTGCTTTCCTCTACAAACATTTAAGTTTGCATCGTTCTCTTTCTTAGACTCACCAATTACCATACCTTCATAAACAGTATCACCTGGCTCAATGAAGAACTCACCGTTGTTTAATAGGTTGAATAATGCGTAAGCAGTTACTTTACCAGCTCTATCTGAGATGATTGCACCGTTTTGACGAGCAAGCATTTCACCAGCATAACTTCTGTATCCTAAGAATTCTGTTGAAAGAAGACCTTCACCACGAGTATCAGTTAGGAATGCTGATCTATACCCAATAAGTCCTCTTGAAGGAATTTCGAATTCTATACGAGTTCTACCTTCGCCAACTGGCATCATTGAAGACATGATCCCTTTTCTAATTGAAAGCTTTTCAGTTACTGCACCAGTAAATTCATCTGGTACATCAATAACAGCTTTCTCATATGGTTCTTGTTTTTCACCGTCAATATCTTGGAAAAGAACTTCTGGTCTTGAAACCATAAGCTCGAAACCTTTTCTTCTAAGCTCTTCGAAAACGATAGCGATTTGTAGTTCACCTCTACCTTTAAGTTTGAAGATCTTTGGATCTGGAGTTCCTTCATATTGAAGAGCAACGTTCAGACGACAAGAGTCTTGAAGGAATTCTTCAAGCTTTCTACTTGTAAGGTATTCACCTTCTTGACCACTAAGTGGAGAAGTTGAAACTGAAACGTTTACAGCAACAGTAGGTGGCTCAACTGAAATTCTTGGAAGAGCATTTTGTGCAGATGTAGTAGTAATTGTATCACCAATAGCTACTTCGTTAAGTCCTGAAACAATAACGATCTCTCCAGCTACAGCAGTATCAACTTCTTGAGAAGTTAGACCACTATAGATTTGAATATTTGAAACTTTAAAGTTCTTTGTTTTTTCAGCACCAACACAAGAGAATTGTTGGTTCTTAATAATTGTTCCTTGCTTGATTCTACCTACGAACTGCTGTCCTAGGAACTTAGAGTAAGTAAGGTTTGTTACAAGAATTTGAAGGTCTGACTTCTCATCTCTTTCTGGCTCTGGGTAATAGTCAGAAGTCATGAAATCAAGAATTGGTAACATATCTTCTCTAGTCTCTGCAGGATCAAGTGTTGCCCAACCATTTTTTGCAGAAGCATAGATAAATGGAATATCAATATCAAAGTCTTCTAGGTCAAGTTCAGAAGCAATCTCTAAAAGAAGATCTTCTACTTCACCTTTAACTTCGCTAATTCTCTCATCTGGTCTATCGATCTTGTTAATAACAACACCAACTTTTAAACCACCAAGAAGTGCTTTAGTAAGTACAAAACGTGTTTGAGGTAATGGACCTTCTGAAGCATCTACTAGTAGTAGAACCCCATCAACCATCATAAGTGATCTTTCTACTTCTCCACCAAAGTCAGCATGGCCTGGAGTATCTAGTAGGTTAATTTTTGTATCATTCCAAATGAAAGAACAGTTCTTAGCGGTAATTGTAATACCTCTTTCTTTTTCAATCTCACCAGAGTCCATTACTCTTTCTACAACTTCAGCTCTCGCTTCAAAAGTGTTTGATTGTTTTAGAAGCTCATCAACCATTGTAGTTTTACCATGGTCAACGTGGGCTACAACAGCGATATTCTTTAGTTTCGCAAATGATGTGTTCATGAATTACCTCATAAATGTTATACTCATTTTGCTGAAGTCTTCACCATGTGAAAACGGCAGATAAGTGTAAACTGGTTAATTGTAAGTTTTGGCGAGTATAGTCAAAATATCAGGAATTGTATAGGAATAAGGATGATTCAGGCAGTAGGAATATCAAAGAATTTTGGCGCGAGAACGATATTTGAAGATGTGACTTTCTCAGTGAATAAGGGAGAAAGAGTCGGACTTGTTGGCCGAAATGGAACTGGTAAATCTACTTTATTTAAAGTCGTCCTCGGATCTGAGAGCTATGATAGTGGCGACCTAATAATTCCAAAGAGTTATAAGCTTGGAAACCTAGAGCAGCATATACATTTCACACATCCAACGGTGATTTCAGAGTGTATGTCAGTACTTGGTAAAGAGTTCGAGTACGAAACTTACCGTGCTGAAAAGTTTTTGTTTGGCCTTGGATTCACCAAAGATGACATGGAAAAAGACCCAATGTCATTTTCCGGCGGCTATCAAATCAGAATAAACCTTGTAAAAACTTTACTATCCGACCCAAATTGCCTGCTTTTAGATGAGCCAACAAACTATTTAGACATTGTTTCTCTGAGATGGCTGAGGATGTTTCTAAAATCATTTGATGGTGAGGTTGTCCTAATTACCCACGATAAGGAATTTATGAACTCTGTTGTGACACATACAATGGGAATCTGGCGAAGAAGATTAAAAAAGATTAAGGGTGGAACGGATAAGTATTACGAACAACTCTTAGAAGAAGATAAAATTTACGAGCAAACCAAAGTTAATCAAGAAAAGAAAATTCAGCAAATGCAGGATTACGTTGATAAGTTTAGAGCTAAGGCTAGAGGCGCATCTCAGGCCCAGTCAAAGTTAAAAGCGATTGAGAGACTTGGGACAATCGATGAGCTTGAATCAGTTAGTGATTTAAAATTTTCGTTTAACCATATTCCGTGTCCAGCTAAAATAGTTTTAGACGTAAGAGAAGTTAGTTTTGGTTTTGATCACCCTCTATTTGAGAAAGTTAAGTTTGCTCTTGAGAGAAATGATAGGATCGGAATTATTGGTAAAAATGGAAAAGGGAAGTCAACCTTCCTCAATACTGTTGCTGGAATACATAAGCCTACTGAAGGAGAGGTCAGCTCCCATTCTTCTTTGAGCTTTGGACACTTTGGTCAGACTAATGTTAGCCGTCTACATCCAGATAATAATATTATTCAAGAAGTACAAGAAGAAAATACAGACCTCTCAATATCAGCAGTAAGAGGTATTTGTGGAACGATGCTATTTACTGGAGATGACGCTGAAAAGAAAATAAGTGTTCTATCTGGTGGTGAGAAGGCTAGGGTTCTCCTTGGAAAAATCTTAGCTAAGAAAACAAATGTATTGCTTTTAGATGAGCCCACAAACCACTTAGATATGGAATCTATTGAAGCATTGACTGATGCAATTGATAAATACCAAGGTGCATGTCTTATTGTTACTCACTCCGAAGATATCTTAAGAAAGTGTGTAAATAAATTGGTTATTTTTAGAAAAGATCACGCTGAATTCTTTGATGGAAACTACGAGGAATTCTTAGAAAAAGTTGGCTGGGATTCAGAAGAAGAAGGCAAAGAAAGAAAGACTAAAGTCGAAGTAGAGAAAACTAAAAAGAGTGGTAATGCTCAGGCCATGGAAATAAAAGAAAAAGAAATAATGGCACAAATAGAGACATTAGAAAATTATCATAATCTCCTAGAGAAAAATGTTGAGAGATACTCAATTGAAGGGAATGTTGAAGGTCTTCAGAGTTCAACAGATGATCTTATGCAAGTACAGCAGAAGATTGAAGACCTATTTCTTGAATTGGAAAAAATTAGTTCTTAAAAAAGACTTTATAGTTTTTTACTGAACTCGTATCTTTCTTTATTCTAGTTCTAATTACGAGCTTAATCTTTCTTTTAGAATTCTTACATTTATATTTTAAAAAATGATCACCGACAGAAGTGGTTATAGATTTTAAACCACACTTCACGCTGTGAATTCTTTCTGTCTGTTCTACGATATCCCTAACAACTGAACTCTCTTTTGCAATTTTAACATTATCTGCCGATGTCACGGTTTTGAGTCCGGCCATGTTATTAGCAAAGGATGAACTTGCTAGGACTAAAAGAGTGATTGTAATGAACTTTTTCAAGGGCATCTCCAAATATACAGTATTAGTTTTTTTCTAGTTTATCACTTCTCGGCAGGAAGATTTTCGAAATTGAAGATAATATATGGCCTGTATAATCCTTAGTCATATTAATAATTTCAATATGATATGGAAAGAATTAAAGACAATTACCTTTTTGTCCGATTAGATAAGTCGGATAATAAGGAGTTCCTAAATGAAGAGATTTTTAGTCTTATCAACATTACTATTTCTCGTTTCATGTTCAATTGAAACGAATCGTGGACCAGCTTCGAATGATGCTATTTTTGAGCCACACAGTGGTCAAGTAACAGTTGAGTTTGCAGATGATATTGCCGAGAACTCTCAGAATCTCGAAGAAGGCTTTAGTGAAGAACTCAGAGCTGAAGTAGACAAAATGAATAAAGGCTTTGCCTCTAAGACTGATGGTTACACAGTGGATCTTAGAAGTATGAAAGTTGAAGTAGAGTATGTTGATGACCTCCCTGGGAAATCAGCTTATGTACTTGATACGAAGGTTGATGAGTTTGGAAACCATATTATTCAGGTCTTTGCCTCAAAGAAGGCCACGCATGATATGACGGCTCAAGATGAAATAAAAGGTCTACTAAGGAAGATTGTTGATAATGAAATCTATCCAAATCCTTTTGGATTTTTCGAAACAATGATGAATGCAAGAGCTGGACACAAACCAGCGCAAGCACATCTATTACAAATACATCATGATGTCTTAACGGATGTTCAAGAAGACATTGATGGTGAGCCATTACAAAAGAAAGTCGCAGATGTAGAAGAAAGAATCTTAGAAATCGAAAAGGACCTTAAGGTATTAAAGAAAGAAGCGAAGAAACTTGAGACTTCAAGAAAAGATATAATGAAGACCCTTGATAAGGTCGCAGCAGATGGACAGCTTAAAAGTCTCATGCAAAGTAATGATAGAGAAGGCGTAGCGGCGCTCTTAGAGAAGTATATTCCACGTGAGCAAATGACTCCAATGGAGCATAAATTTTGGGACTTCACTTTAAATAAAATAAGAACACCGGTTGATTATAAAAACCGTGTCATTATGTACCGTGGTACAGATGGTGATAGGCTCTATCCGATGATAAAAGATGGTGTTGAGCTATCTAAAGAAGATGCTATCAAGCAAGGTAAGATGGCGGCCATGTCGACAATACTTACACGTAATCAAGGTACTTGGAATAGACGATTAAGATCTATTCAAACAATGTATGGTAAAGACTTTTCTAAGAATCCATATAATGAAAAATCAAAATTTGTAGAATCTGCTAGATTAACAACATGGATGAAGCAACATGCCGATCAACCTCAAGGGAGTATATTCTTATCTTTCTCATCTAAGTATGAGGTAGCTCACAGATTTGGTAAAGAGTCTTTAGGTGCATTCCTAGTAGACCCTGAGGTTATTGTATTCAATCAGATGACTGACTATAAAGGAGAGATGGAGTTTCTTCATACACTTATCTCTTTCCCTGATGAAATGGTAAGTTACTTTGATCATGAAGTTCATGGAAAGTTAAATCGAGAGCAAATTGAAGATAAGATCCATAAAGATCTTAAGAACTTTCTTAAAGAAAAATATGCTGATGACTCGGAGAAAATTTACAAATCTATAATTACTGAATCTGATGCATATGTTGATTCTAAGAGGGCCTTTCTAGTACCAGAGAATCAGCAAAAGAAGGGGATAACTCAAACAAATAAAAAAGTCTCTATTTGGAGACGACTTTGGAATTGGGTTCGTAGAAAGGATGAACCTCTCTACGAGTTAAAAGAAGAGACATATACAGTAAAAGGAAATCCAAATAAACTGACTTGCTCATATGCATTGATGTCTTTTCTTAAGTAATTAGTTTCGTTGCCAGGAGTGAAACTTCTTAACCCAGTTAAGAAGCATTTCTGGCTTTCTTTCCTTTTTCCATTCTCCGGCCAAGTACTTATTTGCTTCTCCCATCGTTGGATAGGTGTGAATCGTTCCAAGTATTTTATTAAGTCCAAATCCATGCTTCATAGCGGATATAAATTCTAGTAATAAATCAGAGGCATGGTTACCAACTATCGTTGCACCAATAATTTTATCAGTCCCAGGCTTTGTTAGAACTTTAACGAATCCATGGTCTTCACTATCTGCAATAGCCCTGTCTAGGTCATCGATACCATACTTTGTAACTTCATAAGCGATACCTTCAAGCTTACAGGCCTCCTCGTTTTTACCAACTGTAGCTACTTCTGGATCAGTATAAGTTGCCCAAGGAATAACGCTATAGTCGACTCTAAACTTCTTAAACTTTCCAAATAGCCCATTAACTGCACAATACCAGGCCTGGTGGGCCGCAGTGTGTGTGAGTTGAAAAGGACCGGTTACATCACCACTTGCAAAAATATTTGGGAATTTCGTTTGTAAGAACTCATTTGTTTCAATAGTTCCATTCTTTCTTAGCTCTACTCCTAGCTCTTCAAGTCCGAAGCCTTTTGTATTAGGGCGCCTTCCAACAGCGACAAGAACCTTGTCATATTCAAGTTCAATATCTTTTCCATCTACTTCACATATTAGTATTTTCTTATCATCAATATTTTTAAATTCTTTAGCTCTATGAGAAGTCAGAACATTAACCCCTTCTTCAGTTAACTTCTTATCTATAAATTCTGATACATCAGCATCTTCCTTTATCATAATTCTTGATGCCATCTCTACGACAGTGACTTTCGATCCTAGTCTTGAGAAACTTTGTGCCATCTCTAGTCCAATAGGCCCGCCTCCTAGAACAATAAATCTCTCTGGGAGAGTCCTTATATCCCATAAATTATCACTGACTAGAATATCAGCATCCTGGATTCCTGGAATTGGTGGAACAAAGGGACCTGCCCCTGTTGCTATAGTGATATTCTTTGTTGTTAAAACCTTTCCATTAACTTCAACTTCCCACGGAGATATTATTTTCGCTGAACCTGTAATACAGTCGACACCTAAGTCAGTATATCTTTCAATAGAATCATGGGGCTCAACCTTTTTGATTACATTTTGAACTCTATCCATAACTTTTGCGAAATCAAACTTGATATCAATTTTATCTATTCCATATTGTTCAGATTTCTTTGCATAGTGTACAACTTTTGCCGATTTTATTATTGCTTTAGAAGGTACACAGCCTGTGTTTAAGCAATCTCCACCCATCTTATGTTTCTCTATTAGAGCTACTTTCGCATTAACGGCAGCGCCAATATAAGATGTAACTAATCCGGCAGCACCCCCGCCAATAGAAATCATATTGTAGTCATAAGAAGAAGGTTTCTTATAACCTTTATAAACTCTTTGTGATTTTAGAAAATTGACTATTTTCTTCCCTAGTAGAGGCACAAGACCTAAGAGAGTAAATGATATTAGTAATGAAGGAGATAAAATTCCTGAAAGGCCATCAATCTTACTTAGTTCAACTCCTGCATTAACATATACAGCTGTTCCTAATAACATTCCTAATTGGGAAACAATATAAAAGGTAAGAACTCTTATTGGAGTTAAACCCATAACGAGATTTATTAAAAAGAATGGAAAAATTGGTAGTAATCTTAAAGTGAATAGATAGAAGGCGCCTTCTTTTTCAATTCCATCATTTATGACTTTAATTTTTTCACTAAACTTATTTTGAACCCAGTCTTTTAAAAAGAATCTTGAAACGAGAAAAGCTAGTGTTGCACCAATAGTGCTCGCAAAAGAAACAATAATTAATCCAATCTTCAGACCAAATAGAGCACCTCCGGCAAGAGTCAATATTGTGGCCCCTGGAAGAGAGAGTGCTGTCGTTAAAACATATATAGAAGTATATATAGCTAGTGTTTGAATAACATTGGCGTTGTAGTAGTTTTGGAATGTTTTCTGATTTTCTTTAAGGTAGTCCAATGTGAGGTATTCACTTAGGCCATATTTGTTAAAAATGATAACTAAAGCGACTATCGCTATTAGGAGAATTATTTTTGTCAGCTTCTTCGCCATTTAAACTTCCTTATTTTAAATCTTTACTATGAATTAATGAAACTGAGTTTATACAATATCTCAGTCCTGTAGGATTTGGGCCGTCATTAAATATATGGCCTAAGTGAGAGTCACATCTCGAGCATGAGACTTCAGTTCTTGTCATACCAAAGCTTGTGTCCTCTGTTACCTTGAAGCCGGCCTTATCTATGACATCAAAGAAACTTGGCCAACCAGTACCAGATTTAAACTTAGTATTACTTGCAAATAGTTTAAGTCCACAGGCCGAGCAGTGATAAGTACCTTCTCTTTTTTCATCCCAATATTTCCCTGTAAACGCTCTCTCCGTTCCATGTTTTCTCGTAACTTTATATTGGAGAGGGGTCATGGTTTTCTGCCAGTGAGAATCTGGAACACTCTTCCAGTCTTTATTTGGCCTAATATCTTTAACACTAAGATGAGAACCAATTGAGTTTTGAATATCTAAGGACTCGCTTCTATTTAGAAAGTTAAAAGCAAAAATGCCTATCGATGTAATTAATGTAACTAGTATCGTTATTTTCTTCATATCGTTAAGTGTAGATTTTACGACTATTGTTACAAAAAAGCCCCTTTAAAAAGGGGCCAATATCTTATGAAGGTAAATGATTCTCAATACTTATTGGCTTTTTGTCGTCACCAATTGCGACAAAGGTGAAGTCTCCATGAACCGCAAGCTGTCTATCATCTGAATACATATCTTCGAGGTATATTTCGACTCCTACGACAATGCTACTTTTGCCTACCATCTTAACTTTTCCTACTAGTTCGGCGATTGTTCCTGCTGGGATAGATTTTTTAAAGTCTACTCTTGAGCTAGAAACAGTAACTACTTTTTGACGAGTAAAGCGTGTTGCTGTGATAAATGAAACTTCGTCCATCCACTTCAGTGCAGTACCACCAAAAAGTGTGTCGTAATGGTTTGTCGTGTTCGGGAAAATTGCTTTTGATACTTTTGTTGTTGAATTTTCAATCCTTCTTGATAAATCCATAAAAAACCTCCTCGGGTAATAATGTATTAAAGGATCTGGCTATACAGTTGCGGGACAGCCTCGGATTTTCACCGAGTTCACTTTGAATACACTTTAGTTATTTTTGAGCCTAATGCTCTTGTATACTCTTATTGCAAACATAAGAATCATTGTAAATATGACAAGACCAATTAGTCCATATCCCATATGAACAATGTCTTTTAAAACAACGAGAAAGATTATCGCGACAAGGAAAATTGTTGCGACCTCATTCCAAAGTCTTAATTTTGTTGGGGAATATTTGAAGTCATTATTTTTAAGCTTCTTATATATATGATGACAACTTAGGTGGTAGAGAAATAGTCCACCGACAAAGAATAGTTTTGTTATTAACCAAGCATGATCCTTCAGTGGTAGAAAGGCATGAATAAGACTTGGTCCTAAAATTAAAGTAATTATAGCTGATGGCCAGGTAATACCAAACCAAAGTCTACGTTGCATTATTTTAAACTGTTCGGATAATATTCTTCTCTCTGTATCTTCTTTTTCTTGCGCCTCTGTATGATAGATAAATAATCTAACTATATAGAATAGGCCAGCAAACCAAGTAGTAACAAATACAATATGAAGAGCTTTTAAGTAAAAGAAACTCATTATAGAGAACCTTCGATTTCAAATATTAGAAATTGAGTTCTTTGGTATTTTGAAAAATTATTATCACTTACAAGGATCAGTGTTTGATTTCCATTTTTAAGTTTTGGACCTAAGCACATTCCTTCAATATTATCGAGGGCCTTATAGTCCTTAGATAGCTTTGGAAGAAATTCATCGAGATTAACGAGAAGTTCTTTCTTCATCATCTTAAACTTTTGATTCTTTAATGCTGGCATAGCTTGAACATTTGTAGTTTCTTTAGCAATCTTAGCTCGGTATAGAAGAACTGTTGTTTTATCTTTTACTGGAAAGTATGACCTCTCCATTACTATTAAATTGTTCTTATCTTGTGCAAGGAATGCTGGTACACCTGTCTGTGCTGCTAGACCTTGTATTGCCATGTCGATATTTATGATTGGCCCTAGAGGATATACAAACTCTTCCGATGGAATATATCCATTTGGAGTATCACTATAACGAATGAACCTTACACGTGAAAAGTCCTTTAGTGATGCAGTATCATCATCTTGTACTAATGCGTCTTCTGTACCAGTAAATAGGTAGTCTTTTGAAGGAGTAAAAGATAATGGCTCAAATGAGAGGTTATTTCTAATCCCTGAAACAAAGTGTCCATTGTCTCTAACTGGCTTGAACTTGTTGTCTACAAGTAAGTCTTTAACGTATGAACCATCTTTGTTAAAGACTACGACTCTAGGAGGTTGAATATAACGACTCATAAGGTTTCCCTCACTTGTAATTATAATTCTATTGGAATCTAGAATTTCAAGGTCTTCAAAATCGATACTACCTTTTCTATAGTCAGTACCCTTAGCTGTTTTGAGGATGGTTGAGCTTTCAAGTGAAAGGTTGAGGATACCCTTGGTTTCATTAACGCTAAAAGAGTAAAACCTCGCAGGTGACTTCCTCGCTCTATCATCACTGATAGCATATATTTTCTTAGTCTTTTGATCATAACGAATACCGGAGAGACCACCAAAAACTGTATCATCTATTTTTGTTCCATGGTCATACGTAATTTGCTTATGAAACTTTAACGTATGGGCCAAAGAAGAAATTGTTAGAAGTGATAGAATGATGAATTTCATATTGTTCTCGCTATTTTAAATCAAAAAAAAAGGCCACCGAAGTGGCCCTCATATTATGCTTGGTGTGTTGGAGCACCATCAATATTAGTTTGGTAGAAATCTCCAAATTCCTTCATTTGAGTGTGAAATGAAGCTGCAAGCTCTTTTGCTTTTACAGTGTATGCGGCTTCATCTTCCCAAGACTTCTGTGGGTTTAAGATTGTTGAAGCAACACCTTCAAGTTCACAAGGAACGTTAAGTCCAAAAATAGGATCTTTTTCAGTTGCTGTAGCAGTAACTTTATTCGCTTGGATATTTCTAATAATTTTTCTAGTGATATGAAGAGGGAATCTCTGACCTGTTCCATATGCTCCACCAGTCCAACCAGTGTTAATTAACCATACATTAAAGTCTAGTTCATCAATATACTTACCAAGTAGTTTTGCATATTCACTTGGGTGTCTTAGCATGAATGGAGCTCCAAAACATGATGAGAAAGTAGCTTGTGGCTCTTTAACTCCAATTTCAGTTCCAGCTAGTTTTGCAGTATATCCTAGTACGAAGTAGAACATTGCCTGTTCTTTAGTAAGTTTAGATACTGGAGGAAGTACACCAAATGCATCTGCACATAGAAAGAAAACATGCTTAGGAGTATCTCCCCTTGATGATTCTTCTAGCTCGTCAATAAAGCTAAGTGGGTAACTTGATCTACCGTTTTCAGCTAGTGTCTTATCAAAGTAATCAACAGTTCCAGTAGACTCGTCTAGAACAACGTTCTCTAAAAGAGCGCCAAACTTATTAGATGCTGTATAAATCTCTGGCTCAGTTTCTGCAGATAACTTATATGTTTTTGCGTAACAACCACCTTCAAAATTGAAAGTCCCTGCTTCACTTAATCCGTGCTCATCATCTCCAATTAGAAAACAACCTTCGTCTGTTGAGAGAGTTGTTTTCCCTGTCCCTGAAAGACCAAAGAAGATTGAAACTTCACCATTCTCTAATCTTGAAGCACCTGAGTGCATTGGAAGAATTTCCTTTGATGGAAGTTCATAGTTCATTGCTGCGAACATACTCTTTTTAATTTCACCAGCGTATAAAGTTCCACAAATTATAGTTGTCTTTGAATCGATACAAGTAACAACTGCTGTCTCTGAGCGAGTTTCAAATTCACTTGGGTCAAGTTGAAGCTCTGGTGCATGAAGGATTGTATAATCGTCAGAATTAAACTCTCTCATCTTATCTCTAAATAGGTGAGTAGAGAAAAGAGCATGGTTAGGGTTTGTAGTTATTAATCTCGCACCCATGTTGTGAACTTCATCAGCTCCAACAGATCTTTCAGTGATAAAAAGATCTCTATCTTCATTTAAGTATCCGATAACTTTAGTTTTTAGTTTTGCGAAGTTCTCTGGGCTCATTGGGTGAAGGTTATTTTCCCACCAGATTGAGTCCTCAGTGCTGGCAGCTTTTACAATGTAGCGATCATTAGCTGAACGACCAGTGTGCTTTCCTGTTTTTACAACAAGAGCCCCGTCTTTCGTAAGTTTTCCAATTCCTCTTCTTACAGTTTCTTGGATAAGAAAACTACGAGATGAATCTTTGTGGATCGCGTTAGATCCTCTGTCCATTTTGATACCTAGATCTGAATAAAAATCAGTCATTATAAAATCCCCTGTGACTTGGTATAGTATTGAATCTTGATCATAATAACTCTCATGAATACGCTTTGATAACCGCTTTTTTTACTAATTTTAATCAAATTTAAGTGAAAAAGATGCCATGACTAATAGCGTGTTGAAAATTATGGAATCTCAGGCAAATTTAAGGTATAAAATGCCCTAAATATAAGTGAAATGATGCAATACAAAAAGGTAAGCAGTTATGAAAAAGATGAACTCTTTAGAGATACGTCAAAAGTTTTTAGAATACTTTGAGAAGAACGACCATTTAAAAATTTCAGCGTCGTCAGTTGTTCCACAGAATGACCCAACTCTATTATTTATAAATTCGGGAATGGCCCCTTTGAAGAATTACTTTTTAGGACGTGAGACACCTCCAAGTCCAAGACTAGTTAACTTTCAACCTTGTATTAGAACAAAAGATATTGATGATGTTGGTGACAGACATCACTTAACAATTTTTGAAATGATGGGCTCTTGGTCTATTGGTGATTACTATAAAGAAAAGGCGTGCTCTCTTGCATATAACTTACTTGTTGACGGTCTAGGCTTTGATCCTAAGAGATTATTTTTTACTGTCTATGGCGGAAATGAGTCGTTAGGGATAGCTCCTGATACAGAGTCTATTGAGGCCTGGAAAAAGTGTGGAGTTCCTGCTGATCATATAGTTGTACTAGGGGATGATAATTTTTGGGGTCCTGCTGGTGAACATGGTCCTTGTGGGCCTTGTACTGAAGTATTCTTTGATACTGGTGCTGAGTATGGACCTGAATATAAACCAGGTGGACACTTTGATGATGTAAGTAGATATATTGAAATTTGGAATGCTGGTGTTTTCATGGAGCTGAATAAGCTTAAGGATGGAACATTTGAGTCTCTTCCTCTTAAATCTGTTGATACTGGATCTGGGCTAGAAAGACTTGCAATGGTTATGAATGGTCATGATTCTGTATATGATACTGACCTAATTTTGCCACTAATTGAATTATCTAAAGAGTTAATTAACTCTGATGATGTTCAAACAACTCGTATGATTTCTGATCATATGAGAGCTTCTGTTATGATTCTTGCTGAAGGTGTGATGCCTGGAAATGAAGGACAGGGTTATATACCAAGACGTCTAATTAGAAAATGTGTAGCGGCATGCATCTCAAGAGGTGTAGAGAAGCCAGACTTTACTAAACATATTAATAAAACAATTGAGATTCTAGGGGATCACTATCCTCAACTTAAATCTGCTAAAGAAGCGGTACTTTACAATATTCAACAAGAAGTAAATGAGTTCGTACCTACTGTTAGAAATGGACTTAATATGATTAAGGAAGAGCTTAATACTAACTCTTCTTCGAAGAAACTATTTCCAGGTAAAATGGCCTTTGATCTGGTTACGACTCATGGTTTACCTTTAGAGGTTATTCGTGCGGAACTAAAATCTCAAGATATTACACTTGATGAAGAAGGTTACGAAAAGTGTTATGAAGAACATAGAAAAGCTTCTCGAGTAATTTCTCGAAAAGGTGCTTTGAATGCAGACCAAGAAAAAGTAGAAGAAGCATTCATGTCTGACACTGATACTGAATTTGTTGGATATGAAAACTCAGAAGGTACTTCAGTTGTATCTAAAATCTATGGTGAAAGTGGAGTAATAGACAAAGTAGCTACAGGTGAAAATATATACTTTACTACAGACGCTACTCCTTTTTATGGAGAGTCTGGTGGCCAGGCCGGTGATATCGGACTTGCTAATACAAATACTTCAAAAATTCAGATCATTGATACAATGAAGATAAAAGGAAAGCACGTTCATGTTGCTGAAGTCCTTGAAGGTGAGTTAACTACTGGGGCTGAAATAAGCCTTGCTGTGGATAAACAAAATAGAATGGCTTCAATGAGAAACCACTCTGCAACTCACTTATTACATTCAGCCCTTCATGAAGTTGTTGGAAAACATGCAATCCAAAAGGGTTCAATGGTTTCTAGCGAAAGATTACGTTTTGACTTTCAAAACCCTGGAGCTGTATCGAAAACTGATCTTGATAAAGTAGAGTCACTTGTTAATTCTTGGATTATGAACAATCAGGGTCGAGAAACACAATTGTGTGGATATGAGCAAGCGCTTGAAGCAGGTGCGATGGCCCTTTTTGGAGAGAAGTATGACTCTAAAGTTAGAGTTGTTTCTTTTGGAAAGGAATCAGTGGAGCTATGTGGGGGAACTCACGTAAATAGTACTGGAGATATCGGACTCTTCCTCATTACAAGTGAGACGAGTGTCGCCAAAGGAATTAGAAGAATTGAAGCCGTTACAGGTGTAGCCGCTGTCAAAATGATGCAAGAAAGAAATCAAATCCTAAGATCTGCTTCGGATGAGCTGAAAGTTAAGCCTTCTGAAATTACGAATAGAATTAAAGATCTTCGTAAAGAAATGAAATTAAAAATTAAAGAAGCACAAAAGAATACTCAAAGCTCAACAAGCTTTCTATCTGAAATAAAGATGGATGTTAATGGGGTGAGTTTCTTTGCTGGAGTTATGGAAGCTGATGCTAAGGCCATTAAGGCAATA
Organism: Bacteriovorax sp. MedPE-SWde; assembly: GCA_001874305.1. GTDB lineage: Bacteria > Bdellovibrionota > Bacteriovoracia > Bacteriovoracales > Bacteriovoracaceae > Halobacteriovorax_A. Next base: position 180,005 of record MPCU01000003.1, read on the forward strand.
GGTGATGACCTCTTAAACAAAGGTGAAGCGAAACTTATCTGTCTTGTAGGTAAAGAAGAAAAGTCTCTAAAAACTTTTGTTTGGTCCCATGAGGAAGTTAACAAGAAAGTTAAGGCAGGGGATCTTTTAAAAAAGATACTAGAGCCTGTATCAGGAAGAGGTGGAGGTAAGCCCCACTTCGCACAAGGTGGCTCACCGGAAGTTGAAAATCTTGATAAATTAACATCTGGCTTAGATTCAGAAGTTAAAGAATGGCTCTCTACAAACCTGTAGAAGAGCTATTTATTAAAAGACAAGGAAGTCTGAATGAAGAAAATTCTCCTCGTAGATGATCAAGATGAGATTCTAGAAATACTACAAATTTATATCGAGGGTCATTTCCATGATGTTGAGACTATTCTTGCTCATGGTGGATTTGAAGCGATTGAAATAATTGAAGAAGAAGATATCGATTCAATTATTTGTGATTATCGTATGCCCGATGGTGACGGAAAAGTTGTCTTTGACTTTAATGAAAAGAAGTCGCACTTACCATTTGCTTGGCATTCCGCAACCTTTAGCGATGATTCACATAATCTAGTTGGCTTTAGTATAGACCAGCCTAATTATTATATTTTACCAAAACCTGTTTCCGAAAATAAACTAATTGATACGATAGAGACAATGATCTCAACAGAAGAAGATCAGAATGTAGAATATCGAAGAGTCAGATCGTCAATATTGAGAAAGTTTGGAGGGATGAAATTAGAAGTTTCCATATCTCTAAGTGAGAAGATGATCTTGATTAACAAGAAGAGTGATAAACTTGATCTTAAGAGAATTGAGTTATATGAGACCAAGGGAGTTGAGTTCTTCTATATTTCCAATGAAGACTATGAAGCGCTTCTTTCTAGCCTTGTTGATGAACTTGAGAAGAAGATTAAGAGGTGCGGAACACTTGAGGATGTTTACTTTGTTGCTAGTGAAATTGTCGATAGTTTCAATAAACATCTACAAGATAAGGGTGTAACTCAAGATCAAATTAAGCTTGTCGATGCATGTGCCACAAGGTGTTTGAGAGAACTCAATAAACACGAATCAATAAAAAAACTCTTAGCAGGAGTAATTGATAGTACAAATTATATAAGCTCCCATTCTTTGATGTTAATTCATATTGCTAATTTAATCATTTCAGATAGAGACACGTTAAAGGATTATGCTAAAATTGCTGTCCTTCATGATCTCTCTTTAAAAAATGAAAGGCTCGCTAAGATACATAGCTTCTCATCAACTGAGTTTGATAAGCTATCGACGAAGGAAAAGGAAGTTATTCTAGATCACGGTAAAAATATTTTAGAACATACTACTGAGGTCTCCTTACCTGAGTGGGCCACAGATATAATTAAAAATCATCATCGTGAATATTCAGAGTGTCACACCTATGAAGAGAGAGTTTTTTGCATCTCTCATAGTGTTTCTCATTTTATATGTAATGAAGGTATGGATAAAGCACGTAAATGGCTTTCAGAGATACCTGAACTAGAGAATGATCGCGAAACTAAGGAAATAGTGAAGAAGTTATTAGATATCTTTAGCTAGCTGGAAGAGTAATGAGTATTTCAGTGTACTCATTTTCTTTTGACTTAATTTGTAACTCACCCTTATGAGAAATTATAATATCATTTACCATCGACATTCCTAGTCCCGTTCCTTGACCTGTGGGTTTAGTCGTATAAAAGGGTTCAAATATTTTATCTATCGATTCTTGAGGAATTCCTGTTCCATTGTCTGTGATGCAAATTGTAATAAGATCTTTTGTATTTTTTAAATTCACATCTAGCTGCGCTTTAAAGTTTTCACCTTCTTGAGATTTTCTATCCTTCATCGCATAGAACGCATTATCAAATATATTTACAAAAGCACGTTCAAGGTCCTGTGGATAACATATGATTTCAGAGGTTTCATCTATTTCCTTATTAATATTAACATCGATTGACTCTGGTTTTGCTCTCATCGCATGAAAACTCAGGTTAAGTGCTTGATCAAGATGATGTGAGTAGCTAGCTTCGACAGCAGTAGCTTTTTGCGAGCGAGATAAAAGAAGCATACTTTTAATTATTCCATCGGCCCTTTTACCGCTTGTTGAAATAATTCGACTAGCCGTAATAATATCATTTAAGTCACTAATTAGTGAGGTTGACTCTTCTACAGTAAGTGAATTGTTTTCTATTTTTTTCTGATAAGATTTAATGTTTTCAGCACTAAATGACTCTATTATCATCGCAGAGTTATTTATTAGGTTAATAGGGTTTTTTATCTCATGAGCGATTCCAGCAGCAAGAGACCCTAACGAAGCAAGCTTCTCTTGAGTAATTATCTGCCCTTGGTATTTTTTTAAATCCTCAATTGCTAATTGTAGCTCTTCTGTTTTTTCATTAACTTTAACTTCTAGGTTTTGATTTAAGTCAGATAAACTATTGTTTTTTTCTTCAAGACTATCTAATAGACTATTAAAAGAATCTTTAAGTTCTTTTGTTTCAATGTTTTTTCCATGAATAGGAATTCTTACACTAAGATCATTGTTTTTAATCATTCCTTTTACAAAATCACTAAGTCTTTTAATCGGTGTTGTAAGCTGAGTATCAACTACTTTAAGAACTACAAAGAAAATAATAATTGCAAAGAAATATCCAATTAGAAGATATACAAACTGTGATTGAACTAGCGTTTGCATCCTTTCGGTAGAGTACTTTATGTAAAGTGTTCCAAGAAACTCTTCACCTGTCTCAATTTTACTTTTTATTACTAAATAATCTCCATCCCAGGTGGTATCTCCGGCGTACTTGTTAATGTCAAAGATTTCTCCTTTTCCTGCAAAGAGAAGATTCTGAGAATTGTAAAGAAGTATACCTTGTTCGGTACTATTTTGAGTAAGGTCATCAAAGTCTTTCTTACTCTCAAAGAGTAATGTCGCCTGAAGGTTGTTGGCCATGACTTGAGATTTTTGAATTGCATCTTCTGTAAAGTGTGACAAATAAGACTTGTATTGAAACCACTCAATGATTGATGCAATTACAAGAATTGTAAAAAGGAGCAAGACAAAATATTTAATTAAAAGACTTTTTAGACTTCTCATCAATACACCTCATCAGCAAGGCGTAAGATCTTTGAACTGATGTTAATGTCGAGCTCATTCATTAATGTTTTATTTGCATCAAAGCTTAGTTTTCTTTCTTTTACTTTTAGACGTATCATCGAAACTTTTGGATTTAACTTGTCACGTGATACGACGAAAATCTTATTATCTTTGATACTTTTAAATGATTCTTTCTGACTTTTTTGATGGATGGCCTTACCAAGAAAGAGCATTTGGCATTTATTTAAAGGCTCTGAAGAAACATCTAAAATCGATATTTCTAACCCTTTTACTGTCTTTCCTTGAGTTCTATCTTTTAAAGAATTATAGACATCTTTGTCTTTGTAGATACATATATTAAAGTTCTTATTTTCGCTATTCCAGTCAATGAAGTGTGTAAAGCGATAGATAAACGCTCCTTCAATTAGACGAATGGATGGTTGAGCCAATAATGAAAAGTTCATCATTAACAAAATCAATAACTTAATAATTAATTCCTCAGTATGTTAATAATATAAGTTTACATGGAAACTGAATTTGAGTCACTAGACAAAAATGACATTCCGGGCATTAACTATACGAAATTACATAACTCTTTAGAGACAAGATATCTTGTCTTTACTTGATATGGTGAAATTCTGCAAGTAACTCCTTAGACTCTATTATCATTGGTTACTTTAGTAACTTGTAGAATAGTTGTGTAAGATATGAAGATTAGTGGAGAAAAAATGATTAAAAATAGACCTCTTTTAATTCTAGTTTCAGGACTTCCTTGCACAGGAAAGACTACAGTCTCAAACGAACTATCTGTTCATTATGATTTACCTCTTTTTGGAAGAGACGCTATTAAGGAATCACTATTTGATAACTTAGGTTGGAAAGATAGAGAGTGGTCGAAGAAACTTGGGCAAGCAAGCTATTCACTATTGTATAAAATAATTGAATCGCAGTTGAAATCTAAAAAATCTTGTATTGTTGAAAGTAACTTCAACCCAAAATTTGATACTCAAATCTTTTTAGACTTTCAAAAAAAATATGATTTCTCTGTTCTTATCATTCATTGTGAGGCAGATGGAGAAGTATTATTTAATAGATTCAAGCTTCGTTCTGAATCTGGAGAGAGACATCAGGGGCACCGTGATCATACAAATTATGATGAATTTAGGGAAACACTACTAAAGGGACATCTTGATATACTGGATATCTCTGGTGAGGTTGTCAAGATAGACACTACAAACTTTTCAAAGCTTAATCTAAATGAAGTATATGAGAAATTAGATGGTAAAATATCTGAGTAATACTGGTGGCTCAAGTAGGAGGGATCTATCTTAGGTGTATCCCCTAAGCAGGTAATAAGGATAGAACTTTATTGATCCTTACTTGTTCTTTTTCTAATTGCTTTATAAGTTTCTTTCCTTTTGCCGTAATTGTGTAAAATTTTATTTTCTTTTTAACTCTAGGATTTGGCGAGATTCCCCAGTTGGCATCTAGTAAGTTATTCTCGCAGAGTTTATTTAGCCGTGAGAAGACAAGACTTTTACCAGAACCAAGTTGATTTTTATTTTCAATTTCCTGACTTATTAGAGCGCTAAATGCTGTCATTCCAACGAGAGGCTTCTTTTCCACATACTTTAAAATATAAAGAGTAATGAAGCCGTTTTGTAGATTTTGGATTTCTTTTTCCATTTTTATCTCCTGATATAGTTCTTATCGACATTATAAATTTAAACTTTAAATTTATAAAGTAGATTTAGTATGCGGAGTTAGGAAACTAGACATGGAAGCCCGGGCATCTACAGCGCAGCATAATCCAAAGGATTATGATGAGTTGGAGTATACTATGCATGAAGTAATTACAAGCGTTAGCGCCAGTGATTACGTAGACCATTTTCGTTCGTGAATATATATCTGTGAAATAAACATGGTGGCCCGGGCGAGACTTGAACTCGCACACCCGAAGATAACAGATTTTGAATCTGTCGTGTCTACCATTCCACCACCGGGCCAGAGTGCTAAGTATAGAGAACCCTTAAAATAGTGTCAATGTACTTATAAGTTGAGAAGCTTTAGGGCCTTGTCAGTACTAAATCTTAAGCTTGATTTTGGTATATGTTTCTTAATCTCGCTTCCGTCGATGATGCAAGAGAACTTAATGTAGTCGATCAGATAGTCAGGAAAGGTCCAGATCTTTTTAACTAGCTGTGCAACAGGAGATAGAAGAAATAGTGGAAAAGGAAATGTTGTTGTTCCTACAATTCTCTTAGCTTCGTGAAGGGATATAGTTTCCTCTGGAGCAATATTATATACACCTGTTGGAACTTTATCTTTTGAATTCATTAAAACGGTCGCCATGTCTAGCTCATGGATAAACTGAAACATTGGATTAAAATCTATTGGAGCGGGTACCATATTTGATCTGAGATATTGGCTGATTGAATTATTTATTTGAGGGCCTATTATATTACATGGACGTAAAACAATCATGTCCATTTCATCTTTATATTTCCACATCCAGTTCGTACACATTGAGTCCATTTCCGTAACATCTCGAAGTTCTGGATATTTTATACTTGCTCGCAGGTTTGCATCCTCTTTAATAAATACTGGATTATCAGATAGGGCACCGTATACATGATGCGTACTAAGGACGACGACTCGTTTTATTTTATAACGAATAGATAACTCGAGAATTCTATTTGTTCCCATAAGGTTAAGACTAAGTCTCTGTGCAACTTCATTGGCGGAAGTATTCTTTGAGTGACTCATTCTTCCAAGATGGTAAATGATATCAATATCATTCTCTCGAAATAATTTTTCAAAGTTTCCTCTAGTGTATCTCATTTTCTTAAATTTAAAGTTCGAATTCTCAACTTCATTTCTTAAGTCTCTGCTATCAACACCAATAATTTTACTATTTGGATGGTTTTGTCCAAGTAGACCACAGAGAATATTTGAGAGACCACCACTTGCGCCAATGATGAGAATAGTTTCTGAATTCTTCATTTTATTCTCCATGACCATGTCCTTTATTTTCTTTCATTATAGGCCAGAACTCCCTTCTATTGTCGAGCCCATCATCTATCATGTGCTGAATTTCGGCTTCGATTTGATCTATAAGTGGATCGATTTCAGAATCAGCAGGATCATCACTAATTGCTGTCTCTGGCTTGATTGGTTTTCCAACATATATATCGATAGGAGATGGAAGAGGGAAGTAGTTAGCGCTTAAAGGTAGCGCCGGAAGTCCAAATTTCTTTGCTATTCCCTTTGCTTGATAAACATAAGGAAAGACTTCTTCTGCACCAACAACTGCAACTGGTAGTATTTCTATTCCGGCCTTTATGGCCATTCTGTAAAAGCCTCGTGTGAACTCTTGTACTTTATAAAAATCTTTGGTGCTCTTGGCTACTCCTCTAACTCCCTCTGGGAAAATTAATAGAGATTCACCTTTTTCTAGTAGGTTCATGCAGTTATCACGATCACCCAATACGGCACCACATTCATTTGCCCATTTGTTAATAAAAGGCAGGCTTGTAAAAAATCTTTCAACCATGGGCCTTAAAATACGAGAAGGTTTAATCTCCATTGAGAAAGCAGTTCCTATTAGGAGTCCGTCAATAGCGATCTGACCACTATGGTTAGAAACGACCATATATTGTTTGTCTTGAACATTTTCTTTTCCGAACAGTCTCACCTTGAAGTAATTCTTATAAAGCGGATAAATATATTTGATATTATTGCAGGCTTTTCTAAGGTTTAGGCCCCAGGCATCCTCACGTTCACCATAGCGAACAACTAATTCATTAAAGACATTGTCGATTTCTTTCTTGTCTTCTTTAGTCAGAATTGGAAGCATGTTTTTCCTTAGATATCTATTAAGTTACTGAATCTCTTCAATTTTAACAAAAGCAGACCCCTGCACAAAGCAGGCACAATGTGCTAAAATACTTAGTAGAAAAATACTATAATTTGAGGAATATATGCAAAAAGATGAATGGAAAAAGAAACTACATGGTCTAATGCGTGGTTGTCAGGATGAACTATCTAAAGCAACAAATATTGGTAAGAAAATGATTACCGCGTCTCAAACTAATTCAAACTTGCAAGATAGCTACATTGAGCTTGGTAAGCTTGCGGCGAAGCACCTTGAAGCTGGAATATTAGAATGGGAAAATCCAAGAGTAGATGAGCTTTTGGAAGAAATAGAACTTCATAAGAAAGATCTACAATCTATCGAGTCTGAAGTTCAAAAAATTAAAGCACAGTCAGACTCTGAATCTGATTAAGAAGACCTTTGCTGCGTTTGATTTAAAAGAAAATTTACAACAGAAGTTTCAAGCGTAGGGATACCTGTTTTCTTTTCGGCAGATACGAAATGTACTTGTTCTACCCAGTCAGATTCTTTATAGATTTGCGGCTTAAGTTTATTAAGTGCTGATCTTTCTTTCTGAGTTTTTAGTTTATCTAGTTTATTAAAAACCATAAAAGTATTAAATCCGTACGGTTCTAAATACTTCTTAAACTCTTTGTCACTATCTTGATTTGGATGTCTTGCATCTTGGAGATTCAACATAAGAACATCGTCTCCAGCATTTTCAAAGAATGTATGCATTAGCTTTTGCCAGTGACTCTTCATTTCTTTTGAAACTTTTGCATGTCCATACCCTGGTAGGTCAAATAGCCAGTAAGTCGGTCCGTCTTCTACAGGCTTTCCATTAAGTTCTAACTTAAATTCAAAGATATTAATTTCTCTCGTTCTCCCTGGAGTCTTAGAGATATTTGCTGTCTTATTTCCAAAAAGTGAGTTTATTGAACTCGACTTTCCTACATTTGAGCGTCCAATCATACTAACACCAATAACATTTTCAGCGCGAAGCCAATCTTCCAATTGGTTTGGGTCGCTCATTCCATATCTGAATTTTGTTGATGCTTTTGATATTTTGTAATCCATTGATTGCTCCAAATGTCCTATTTGTAGACCTTTCATTTTAAAAACGGAGGTTTACTTGTCCCTACCACTATCAAAACTAAGTCCAGATGTAAAAGAATCCTTTATATGTATCGGAGATTACATGGAAATATTTCCTCTTTTTGGAAGAAAAAAGAAAATTATCTTAAATCGAACGACATGTACCTTTAGAGAAACAGGGATTAATGATTTATGTGTTGGTCCATTAGAAGTAGCTCTTCCATCAGTAAAGCAAAGTGAAAATAGCTATCAGCTCTCACTACTTGAGGAAGATGTTGAAGTATATAGCATTAGCACTATAAAAGGTGAGTGCCTTAAAGTTAATGGTAGTTTTTGTAATCAGACTTATCTGCAAAGTGGTGATGAGGTTATTATCGGTCATAATAAGATTAAGTTCTTTAAACAGGAGAAAGGCGAAAATAGTAAAGTTGATACTCCTGCGATTTATATGAGTAATCTAAACATCCTGATCGAAGGAGAGACTGGAGTTGGTAAGTCCACTCTGGCTAAAGAGATTCATGAAAAAAGTGGAAACCTGGGGCAATTTGTTCAAATTAACCTCTCTTCTTTTCCTGTTAGTTTGATTGAGTCAGAACTCTTTGGTCACGTAAAAGGAGCATTCACTGGAGCCGTCAGAGATAAAGAAGGAGCATTTATTCAAGCGAGAGGAGGAACTCTCTTTCTTGATGAAATAGATTCTCTACCATTAGAGATTCAAGTTAAACTCCTCCTTTTCCTAGATGACAAGAAAGTGCGACCTGTCGGATCAACAGAGAATATAAAATGCGATACCAGAATAGTCTTTGCTTCCGGTAGTTGTTTGAAAGGTCTTGTTGGAAAAGGAAGAATGAGAAAAGACTTCTTCTTTCGAGTTACAAGCGGTCATTGCTTAAAGTTACCTGCATTAAGGGACTGTTCAAAAACTCTCAACCTTGCTCTTTATAGTTATGAGATGAAAAATGATGTTCTCCTAAGCCAAAGTTTAAAAAAATATATTTCTAAACAAAGGTGGCCAGGTAATCTCCGTCAACTTTATGGGCATCTTGATAAGAAGAGGGCCCTTAGCAAAAATAGAAAATTAGACTTAGATGAAACTGAATCGGAGCTTATAGATATAGAAGTAGAGCTAGACGACAATGTTTTTTTGCTACCCTTTAAAGAGGTTAAGAAACGCTATTTTACTCATGCTTTAAGTAAGTGTCATTCTGACTTAAACCTCACGGCAAAGAGAATTGGAGTAAGTGTAAATACAGTGAAGAAGTTTACCCGTTAAGGATAGAGTGAATGTAGATTTCTTTTATTTCACCCTTTATTTTTAGGTCTTTTATCAACTTGTTAATCTCAGACTTCATCTTCGCTTTTAAGATGTTTTTACCTTCAGCTTTCATAGGAAACGTCGGGATAATTGGTTGAATCGTTCGATTAAGTCGATCTCTAAGAAGATACTCATTCTCAAAAATAGTGAAGTACTTTGCGATATATCTATTATCTGCTTCAAATGTGAAATCAATTTTTAAAGATTGCATTCCATTTCTACTTTCAACGTAGACTGGAATGCTTACAGCTGCCAGAGAGATTCTCTGGTTCTTATAGTGTCTATACTTTGATCTCGCTAGTTTATCCCTATCCATCGTATCAGAGTATGAGTCAGGCTTTCTAACAACCTCTTTAGCTGTCTTATCTTCAATTTCATTTGCTTGTTGAACGACAGTAATTCCTGTTAAAGAAAATGCAACTGCGGTAATCGTAATAGTTAAAACTGAAGTCGGCTTTAATGTTAAGTACCAAGATTTAATTCTAAATAGGAGAGGTCCAAAAACGGCCATGACAATAATAGTAATCTTTTGAAAGTTTAAAGACTTCCAGTCATAGCTTTTCGCATTAGAAACAGTTGTAAGTGCTGCCTCTTTAGAGCTGGCGACTACTTGCTTAGTCTGTCCAACTTTTCCAATTGTCCAGGCCTTCGATCCCTTTATCTTATTTTCAATTTGCTCTTTAGTATTCTTCTTAAGAGAGAGTGACTTACTCTTTGTTTGAGTGAGAGTGTCTTTAACTTTGTTGGGAGTGAGTTTTGAGACAAGAGATTTGCTAGCATCACTTGTTGATACTAATAACTTATTTATAAATGCTTCTATCTTTAACCAAAACTTCATTTGTACCCCAATAACCTTACATTCTTATCGACATTGAGATGCGTATATTTAGTGTTTTGAGGAAAAATTGACCTCTTTTCTATTATTATAGCAATTCTTTGAAGAGTTATGTCATGAAGTCGAAAAGCATAGAGATTATAGAGAGAGTATTATTTAGGAGTACAGTATGAAATTTCTTGGTTTATTGGTCTTAGTTAACCTATTTTTAATGAGTTGCGGGCCTATTTCTGTAAATAGATCTTATGTTGATGAGATGGATGATAGAGGTAAAGAATATTTAGTTGCTGGTCAAAATTTCGATGCAATTCCAGGGGATACTGGTAATCACCCTTATGCAAGAGAAGATATGATGAAGAGAACTCCAAGTCGACATGAAGATTACCCTGAATGGTCTGAAGAACAGAAGATACAAAAAGAGCTTAGTAAGAAGATCTCTAATCTAAGTGAAGAGCAAAAGCTCTGGTTCAATAGAAATGAACACCTTCTTGGAACAGACTCTCAAAAAATTTACTTTCTGAGCTTGTCGCATGCCGATAGAGAAGAATATTTATCGACAATTAGCAGCAAAAGAATACGTGGAAATAGTGGTCGTAGAAGACCAGCGTCAAACTTTCGCTACTCACCAAGGGCCAATAGAGAAGTATATCTTGGTATGGGAAAAGACGAAGTGAGCGGACTTTGGGGCAACCCACACAAGGTAGATGTTGCTGGTAATCCAAGGCTCGAAAATGAGAGATGGACTTTTTACGAAAATGGGAGAAAAAAGTATATTTATTTCGCTCAAGGTCGTGTTGAAGGCTGGGTTACAGAATAGACATTTTTAAGTTATTTTACATATTTAAGTAGTGGAGAGGTTGTAATTGGCCAGTGCATAAGATAGAAATGGTCAATATCAAAATAGGGAGAGTTTTATGACCCAAGTTTACTCTATGACAGGGTTTGGGAAGCATGAAGTTGAAAGCGAAAGCATTCAACTAACTGTTGAAATCAAAAGTGTTAATCATCGTTTTAAAGATATTCGTTTTAAGATGTCTTCATTGTTTACGCCAATAGAGCTTGAACTTAGAAATCTAATTAACGCTAACTTTAAGCGTGGAAGCTTTGATGTTTTTATAAACTTTAGAAGAGTTGATTCTTCAACACGTTTTGATGATATCGATGAAGGTAAAGTTTCAGCATTCATTCAAAAAGTAAAAAATATTGCAACAGCTCAGGGTTTAGATATTGGGGTTCGCCCAACTGAATTTCTTAGATCAGAATTTTTAAAAGATAATGATAATACATTTGGAGAAGAGTTAGCAGAGCTCGCAAGAGAAGCTTTTCCAAAAGCACTAGAGGCCTTAAAGTCTTCTCGATCTGGAGAGGGTGAAAAGCTTGTTACTGTTTTACAAGATCATAGAAAGAAATATGAAGAACACTTTGGTGTTGTTCTTGATCATGCAGATACTTTTCAAGAGAAAGTAAAAGAAAGACTTCAAAAGAGATTTGAAGAATATCAGACTAGTATGCCAGTTGATGAGCCAAGATTCGTTCAAGAAATTATTTTCTATCTTGAAAAAATGGATGTTCATGAAGAGATAAATAGAATTAAGGTTCATCTTTCAAAGTTGGATGATCTATTATCTGCAGGTGGTGAAGTCGGAAGACAAATAGACTTTCTTATACAAGAGCTTAATCGTGAAACAAATACGACTGGCTCAAAGTCAACGGTTCAAGAAATTTCTGAGACTGTTGTACAAATGAAAGTACAATTAGAGAAAATTAGAGAACAAGCATTAAATTTAGAATAAAAGAGCAACTATGACCGAAGGTAAAATTATTGTCATTGTCGCTCCATCAGGAACAGGGAAGTCGACTTTAATTAAACGATTAAAGTCCGAGTACCCACAAATCTTAGAGTCCGTATCTTATACGACTAGAGATGCCCGAGAAGGGGAAGAGGATGGAGTACATTACAATTTTGTAAGCGTAGAAAAGTTTATAGATATGAGAGATAAGAGTGGCTTCTTAGAGTGGGCAGAAGTTCATGGTAATTACTATGGAACAGGAAAGGCCTTTGTACAGAGTCGCTTATCTGAAGGATCATATTTATTATTTGACCTTGATGTTCAAGGAACTGATTCCTTTAAGTCTTTCTTTGAAGAAAAGGCAAAAGTGATCTTTATAGCCCCACCATCAGTGGAGGTTTTAGAGAGTCGCTTAAAGGGTCGTGGAACTGAAACTCAAGAGTCTTTAAGGCTGCGTCTTGAAAATGCAAAAATGGAATTAAAAAGAAAAGATGATTACGACTTTTGTGTTGTAAACGATGATCTTGAAAGAGCATATAGCGATTTAAAAAATGTTATAGAAGGGATTCTAAAGTAATATGAGTATATTTCAACAAATTGATTTTTCACATGAAAGAGATTTAAACATTGATGAGCTCTGTAAAAGAGTTGAAGCTTACTATCCAGATGCTGATTTTGCATTGTTAAGGAAAGCTTACTTCTATGCTGAAAATGCGCACAAAGGTCAAATGAGAAGCTCTGGGGAAGAGTATATCATTCACCCTATTAATGTTGCAGGAACTCTTGTTAAGCTAAGAATGGACATGGATTCTATAATCTCAGGTCTACTTCATGATGTGGTTGAAGACTGTGATATTAAACCTGAAGAGGTTGAAGCTGAGTTCTCGACTGAAATTGCTCAAATTGTTGTTGGTCTAACTAAAATATCTAAAATTAAATTTAAAACGAAGGAAGAGTCACAAGCAGAGAACTTTCGAAAGATGGTTGTGGCGATGGCCAAGGATTTACGAGTTATTATCGTGAAACTTGCAGATAGAATGCATAATATGAGGACTCTGCAATATGTGTCTGATGTTAAACAGAGAAAGATTGCTCAAGAAACTCTTGATATATATGTTCCTCTTGCAAGTCGACTTGGTATGAACTCAGTTAAAACTGAGTTGGAAGATATTTGTCTTCGATTCTTACATCCTGAGATCTATTACAGATTAGCTGAAAAAGTAGCTATGAAAAAAGGTGATAGGGAATCATATATTTCGGATACTATATCGACGATTCAAGATAAGCTTCTAGAGTATTCAGTTAAGGCCGAGATTAAAGGAAGACCTAAGCATTTCTATTCTATCTATAAGAAAATGACTGCTAGGGGTGTGGACTTTGACCAAATTCATGACATCCTTGCATTTAGAGTCAACGTTTCAAATATTACGGAATGTTATAAAGGACTTGGTGTAATTCATTCATCATTTACTCCGATACCTGGTCGTTTTAAAGACTATATTGCAATACCGAAAGTAAATAATTACCAATCGCTTCATACAACTGTTATAGGTCCACACGCTGAAAGAATTGAGATTCAAATCAGAACTAGTGATATGGATGAAGTTGCTGAGCGTGGAGTTGCTGCTCACTGGAAATATAAAGAAGGTGTTACAACAGGTGGTAACAAGCTTGATTGGGTAAAAGATCTTCTCGAGTTTAATCAAAATATTGATAATAATGCAGAATTTATGAGTCACGTTAAAAATGACTTAGATGTTGGAGGAGTTTTTGTTTTTACTCCAACTGGTGATGTTGTAGAACTTAGATACGGAGCAACTCCACTAGATTTCGCATATACAGTACATACTGAAGTTGGGCACAAATGTGTCGGTGCAAAAGTTAATGGTCGAATGGTGACCCTTAAGCATACTTTAAAGTCCGGTGACACAATTGAGATTATGACAAGTAAGACACAGACCCCTAATAAGGACTGGTTAAATATTGTTAAATCTTCAAAGGCCAAGTCAAAAATTAAGGCATGGCTACTTAGAGTTGAAAGAGATAGAAATATTGAAGTTGGTAAAGAGACAATGGAGAAGGCCTTTAAGGTTTTTGGAACGACTCTTAAGGCAGCAACTAAGAAAGGCTATCTTGATCTCATTAAGACATCAATTCACGCTAAGAGTGATGATGAAATCTTCATTCACGTTGGATCAGGAAAGCACACAGCTGATAAGTTATTAAATGCAGTGCCAGGAATGAGTACTGAGGTTGATAGCCCAGAAGACTTTGAAGAAAAATTAAAAGAAATAAATTCTCTATCAAATAAATTAACTAAGACTGCTAAAAGAAAGTCGCATAAAGATGATGCTGTAATCGTAGATGGTATGGATGACATAATGGTGAGAATGGCCAGATGTTGTAATCCAATACCTGGTGACCCTATCATTGGTTATATTACTCGTGGACGTGGAATCACTATTCACAGGGGTGATTGTACGAGATTTGACATTGGTGACGTTGGAAGACAAATCCATGTTGAGTGGAACCCTGAATTTAGCTTCAGACACCCCGTTAATGTTAGAGTTTTAACTCATGATAGACCTGGGATTCTATCTTCTATTTCTAAAGCGATTAATAACCTCGGAGTTAATATCCGTTCTGCAATCGCTAAGTCTATGCAAGATAGAAAGGGAAGTTTTGTATTTGAAGTAGAGGTTAAGGACTACTCTGAACTCCTTAAAACTATTTCAGGTATTGAGTCTCTCGAAGAAGTAATTTCTGTAACAAGAATTTAATATAACGGCCGTCTATATTAAAGACGGCCATACCTTTTCTAAGTCCCTGTAATCATATTCTTTGTTTGGCCCTGATATTGCAAAAATATCAGTATGTTAAGAACTAAACTAATCTCCATTGTATTTGCTGTAGCACTGTATTCATTTTCATCATTTGGGAGTGACTGTTCCCAAGTTAAGGGAGAGAACAAGTGTAACTTATCTCGCTCTCAGGTTTTGACGGATGTCTTTGAGCAGGTGACTCTAAAGGTTGCAGACTTCTTAGCAGCAGAGAATGTTTATTCATTAGAAGATTTCTCTAATATTCTAGGTAATACTCTAAGTGAAGATGATATAGAAAAGTTGAGTTTTAAGTTTGAAAAATATGCGAGAGCAGATCAGTATTCATACTTTCTTAAATCACTTAAGAAATATAATTATTGGAATAAGAATAAAAGACTTGGGAATAATCAAGCAGCTCTAACAATTTTATTAATAAATGAAAAATATACTCTAGGCTTAACTCCTGAAGAGATTGAAGTTATATGGTTCATGCAACTTGTGAATGATCTTCTTGTTAAGGAGACTGGTAAATTTAGCTCTGCTTATAATCAGTTTAATCTATCCAATCAAATAATAAAACTAACAGGTGCGATGAAAGGATCTAGAGCACTGACTGAGAGTGAAGCGAAGTCTTTGATGAGAAAGATTACGCATATGAATTGCTTTGATAGTTATGGAGATTTTCTAGATACTGAACTTCGAGATATGTTCTGGAAGGTTATCGAAGATGAAAACCTTCTTTCATATGATAGTGGTAATATTCTCTTTGATGGAGTTCAACTTTTAAATCCAACTGAAATTTCATCACTAAAGGGAAGTCTTAAGGGTGTGTTTAACGATGATCGCGGTCTTCTTGAATCCCCACTTAGTTTTGATAAGTATGTAAAAAAGTCTACCGAGTTAAATAAGAAATCTAATCTTGAAATAATAAAAGGTTATCATAAAGAAGTATTAGATATTGAATATGCTGTTGTTGATAAGAAAACCAAAAGTATTACTCTATATAATGAAGATGGAGACGTTTTAGATTCTCAAGAAATTAATATTGGCCTATCTGATAAATTAAACCATTCTGGAGCTGGTATTTATGAAGTAAATGAAGCTGATGCCGGGATAACTTTAACGTCTGAGAAAGGAAGAAAATTAAAAACATTTGAGACAGATATAAATCTGGCCGTAGGAACAAAGGTATATATCCTGCCTCAAGAAAGAGGGAATAAGTTTGTAATTAAAAATTATAAACTAAACTTCGTATCGGATATCAAAAGAGATCACTACGCAGCTTATAATTACTCTTCACGTGATAAAAAGGAAGTTAATACAACATTTTCGATGAATGGTAATCAAAGTGAGTTCGTCGAAGAGTATTTAGAAACTCTAAGTTCAGAAAAAGAAAATTTAATGAAGTTATATAATATTGATAGCGAAACTTATAACCAATTGGCACTCTTCGCATTTGGAGTTCTTGCTCCTGAGTCTAGATTCGGTGACGATATTAAGTATAAGTTAAAGGAGACAATACCGTTTGCAGTTTCTCTCTTAAAAGGGAAGTGGTTTAACACGGACTCAAATAGTAGAGGACCGACGCAAATAAAGAGAATTCCGAAGAAGATTATTAAAGCATATGGAATTGATAAATCAGATTTAAAAGAGGCTAAATCGTCAGCAGTTGCAACACTAGGATTTGCTTACGAGCTTCTTGGAGAGTTAAAGGCGATATCTTCTAAACATCCGTCTATTAATAGAGATAATATATATGACTATCTTTATTACCTTTATAATGGAAAGAGATATGAAATATTAAGAGCAACAGCTACTCCTGATATGAATATAGCTATTAGGAGAATAAAAGAAGCAACGAAGCTTGTTTCGATCGAAGATGTACTCTAAGACAAGTAGTCTTTGAGTACATTAAATAAGTCATCCATTGAATGAGGTTTTGAAAGAATATTTTGAACCTTACCATCTAAATCAGCCCTTAGCTCAGGGCTCAAATAAGCACTAGTTACAATAATTGGAGTTGCATGGTTCACATGTTGTGGAGTTGATCTGATGTGCCTAATAAGATCATCGCCTGTACCTTCTTCAATCATGATATCTGTAATAATAGCATCATATTTTTGGTAGTTGGCCTTAGTCATAGCACCACTAAAGCTAGGAGAGTGAATACACTTAAGACCATTGTCTCTCAACTCATCCATGATTAATTCTGCTAAATCGATTTCATCTTCTATATATAGTACGGTTTTTCCTGCAAACATGGACTCTATTATATGATGAATTGGTGAGAATCTAAATGGTAAATATTTGCAATTATAGAAAAAAGGCCTCTATGAAAGAGGCCTTTAGAATTATTTAATATATGCAATTAGTGTTTCAACAGCTTGACCACTTCCACCTTTTTGAACAAGGCTGGCCTTTTGACCACTTGTCCATCCAAAGATATCAAGGTGTGCCCACTTCGTCTTTCCTACGAATTTCTCAAGGAAGAGAGCTGCGGTAATAGCTCCACCGTGACCAGCTGCTGCATTCGTCATATCTGCAAAGTCAGACTTTAGGCCTTTAAAATATGGATTATATAGTGGCATTCTCCAGCAAAGGTCACCCATTTTCTGAGAAGCTACTTGTAATTCTTGAGCAAGTTTGTCGTCATTAGAGAAGAGACTCGCAATATCTTGACCTAGAGCAACTTTTCCAGCCCCAGTTAATGTCGCAACATCAATTATAACACTTGGCTTAGCATCAAGAGCATAATCAATTGCATCTGCTAGAGCTAGTCTACCTTCTGCATCTGTATTATGGATTTCAACTTTCATACCATTTCTAGCTGTATAGATATCACTTGGACGAGATGATTTTTCAGAGATCGCATTTTCGGCCATCGCTAGGTAGATATCAACATTCTTTTTAACACCACTGTTTTCAAGCCATCTAGAAAAGCCAACTAGAGTCGCAGAACCACCCATGTCTTTTTTCATTAGTCTCATTCCGGCCGCTGACTTTATATCAAGTCCACCAGAATCAAATGTTAAACCCTTACCAACGAATGCAATAGACTTTCCTTTTGCTCCAGTAGGTCTGTACTTTAAGTGAACAATTCTTGGAGGGTTATTTGAAGATGCTCCAACACTTAGAAGAAGACCACAGTTTTCTTTGGCCAGCTTCTTTTCATCAAGAATTGAGACTTTCATAGTCTTACTTCCTGTGTACATCTTCTTTACTTCTTTAGCATAGCTAACTGGGTGAAGATAGTTTGGAGGTAGGTTTACAAGGTGTCTTGCTTGATTCACACCGACTGCTATTGCTTTTGCTTCTTTTATTTCTTTAGCACTAACTTTTACACCATTTCTAATGAATGACACTTTGTTAAGTGGAAGAGAGTTTTCAAAACGATATAGAGCTAGTTCTAGTCCTACAATAGCACCTTTTAGAACTTCTTTTGAACAACCGTAGAAATCGAAAATAACTTCTTTAGCAGAAGAGTCAGCAATCTCTTTAGTAACTGATCCAATTGTTTCTCTCGCAAGAGCATATTCTGTCTCTGAAATTTGTCCTTGGTGAGTTTCATCAACTTTAGAGTTTAAAGTGATAAACCAAATAGGACCTTTTGTTCCTGAGATAAGTTGCTTTGTAGATTTACCAAGATCTTCTAATTGCCATGGGTGTAGCTCATCAGAGAAAGTGATTTGAGTTTCATTGAGAGACTCTTTTGTTGTTATAACTACTCTAGCTGTAATCTTTTTTAGATCTTTACTCTTTGCCTTTAAATCAAGACATGACTCAATTTTAAAATTCATAGTTTTCCTTTAATCGATATCGCCTAGTGCGAGATATGCTAATGTTCTAAAAAATTTGAATACTTCTTTATATAAAATCTTTATATCCCTTAAGTTACTTAGATCAGAATTAACTCCTGAAAAGTAAAACTTATAAGGATCTTTCTTTTTCATTTTATCAGTTAAGATGGCCTTAATTCTTAAGAGATGATAGTCGTGCGATACAACTAAGACGTCTTGAAATCCTTTTGAACTTCTTAGGAACTCTAATGTTCTTACAACATTTTCATATGTATTCTTTGCCTGGTAGTCGAGGTCTAGAAAATTAGGGTTTAAATTCTCTAAGTGAATATCTTTTACAATTCTATTAACATTGTTCTTTGAGTGAACACCGGAGATTAAAATATTTGATTGCTTAAACTCTTTAGCGAGGCCAATCGCATAAGGGATTCTTCCACTGTCTCCAGTAAAAACGACTATGAGGTCTGGACTTCTTTTATAGAAAGTTTCTCGAGTTGATTGATTCTCGTGTTTTGATACGAGAAGCAGTATGAGGCAAATAATTGTATAGAGTATGAATGAAGAAAGAAGGGTCAGTAAGAAGTTTCTTACCCTTCTTATGACCCTTGTATCATTTGTTTCAAATACGTATTTTTTACTATTAAACATTTCTAGCAGCAATCACTTCGATTTCAACTAGAGCGCCTTTTGGCAGGTTTGGTACTTCAACGCAGCTTCTAGCTGGATATGGTGCTTCGAAGAAGTTTTCATAAGCAATATTAACTTTAGAGAATTCTCCAAGGTTTGTTAGAAATATTGATGTCTTAAGAATGTGTTCCCTTGTTATCCCTTGGCTTTCAAGGAGACCATCAATATTCTTCATTACCTGATCAAGTTGAGCTTCAAAACCGTCAACAAGTACACTTGTCGCTGGATCAATTCCAATTTGACCAGAGAATAGAATCATTCCATTCCATTCAACACCTTGGGAGTATGTACCAACTGCTGCTGGCGCTTTATCTGTAGAAATTATTTTCTTTTCCATTACCTTTACCTTCTTGAGAGTTACTTCTTTAATAGGTCTTTTTCAAGAGCTAGAAGAGCAGTAAGACGACACATATTAACAATCTCAGTGATTGATGCCGTTCTCTGAATAATATTTACGTTGTCATTCATTGGAGCAAGGATTGGTCCAATTGCAGACGCTTCACTTAATTGCTGTAGAAGTTTGTATCCAATATTTGCAGAGTTTAGCTCTGGGAAAATAAGGATATCAGCATCACCGTCAAGATCAGAGAAGTTAAATAGTTTATCCATGATGTTCTTGTTAACTGCGATGTCAGCTTGAACTTCACCGTCAACTTTTAGCTCTGGATACTTTTCTTTAGTTAGTCTTGTTGCTTCTTTCATCTTTCTTGGGCTTGGAGAGTTATTTGAACCAAAGCTAGAAAAACTTAAGAAGGCAATATTAGGATCTTTTCTCATTAAGTGCTTGTAGAGTTCAGCTGTCGAGTGTGCAATTTCACAAAGATCTTCAGCTGTTGGATCTATCTGTACAGTTGTATCAGCTAAGAAGAGCACTCTTTCTTCAAATACTAGAATAAATACACCTGCTGCTCTTTTTCCATGTTTAGTTCCTGTTACATTGAACGCAGGCTCTAAACATTCACCATAGTTTAAAGTTGGTCCAGAAATGAATGTATCTGCCATTCCTTTTCTAACCATCATTGCACCATAGTAGTTCTCAAGCGCCATAAGGTCTTCAGCATGGTATACCGAAACTCCACTTCTTTGCTTATCTTTAGAGTATTCCATATAGAACTCTTTAAAGTTTTCAGCTTTTCTTGGAGTGATAATTTCAATATCTTTAAGTTGTTCATAAAGACCAAGGTCTTTCATTTTAGTTTCAATTTTTGTTCTGTTTCCAAGAAGAATAGGCTCGATTCTATTTTCGTCTATGATAGTTTTTACAGATTGAAGGATTCTTGTGTTTGCACCCTCTGCAAATACCATCTTAACTTTTCTTCCAAGAGTATTAACGTGAGATTTTAAACGATCTCTTGTTAACTTCATGAATGCTCCACTTGAAGATAGTCTACCTTCTAGGTGATGTGCATATTCAATTAGATCAGGAATCTCAATTCTTGCAACGCCTGAATCCATCGCTGCTTTTGCGATAGCAGGAGAAACTCTAGTAAGAACTCTTGTATCGAATGGCTTAGGTATTAAGTAGTTTGGTCCAAAAGAGAAATCTTCTCCACCGTATGCCATTTTAACTTCGTCAGGAACTTCTTCTTTTGCAAGATCAGCAATTGCGTGAACAGCTGCAAGCTTCATTTCGTCATTTATTTTCTTTGCTCTAACATCAAGTGCCCCTCTAAAAATAAAAGGGAATCCTAGAACATTGTTAACCTGGTTAGGGAAGTCTGAACGACCTGTTGCCATGATAGCATCGTCTCTTACTTCAGCTACTTCACTTGGTAGAATCTCTGGATCTGGGTTTGCCATTGCAAAGATGATTGGACTCTTTGCCATTGTCTTAACCATTTCTTTTGTTAGAACACCTTTTGCTGAACATCCGATAAAGGCATCAGCTCCATCCATTGCATCCGCTAGAGTTCTACACTCTGTTTCGTTTGCAAATTGTTCTTTGTATATATTCATTCCGGCTTCTCTACCTTTGTAGATAACACCGCGTGAATCAGTCATCATTAAGTTTTGAGGTTTAACACCCATTTTAAAGAAGAGGTTAGCACAAGCAATTGAAGCAGCACCGGCACCAGAGAAGACAACTTTAACATCTTCAATTTTCTTACCTGAAACTTCGATAGCATTTACAAAACCTGCTGAAGCGATAATCGCAGTACCGTGCTGATCATCGTGGAATACCGGAATATTCATGATATCTACAAGTTGCTTTTCTACTTCAAAACATTCAGGGGCCTTAATATCTTCAAGATTGATTCCACCAAAAGTCGGCTCTAATGCTTTAACAACATTAACCATACCTTCAACAGTCGTTTCATTAATTTCAATATCGAATACGTCAATGTCAGCGAATCTCTTAAAAAGAATTCCTTTCCCTTCCATTACTGGCTTACCAGCTTCTGGACCAATGTTTCCGAGTCCTAGAACTGCTGAACCATTAGAGACAACACCAACAAGGTTACCCTTTGCAGTATACTTATATACTTCTTCTATATTATCTGCGATTGCTAGACATGGAGCTGCAACGCCTGGTGAATATGCTTTAGAGAGATCAGAGGCAGTTAAACAAGGTTTAGTTGCTACAACTGAAATCTTACCTGGGCGACCATCTGAGTGATAATCTAGGGCTTTTTGTGTTCTCGTATCAATCTTATCTGACATAGGAGTATCCTTTTTTTTATGAAGAAAATTTGCTTCATAGAATACTCCAGGAAATTCAAAAAGATAATGTTTTTAGGCCTCTTTTTTACGATTTAATAGATGGTAGAAAGTAAGTCCAAGTGAAGTCGTTAAGATACCGATATATAGTTCATCGACATTATTAAATGGTGCAGGGCGCTCAATATTTCTCCATATTGCTGTTGTTATAACGCCTAGCAAACATGAGAAAACAAATTGATTATCTTTAATTCTTCTAGGGAATATATGTCCGTAGACAACAGGGAGAAGTAAACATGACGCAGAGAAGCTTCCAAGAGTTTTCCAAACTGCTTTTATATCGCCTTTAAATACAATTGATACACAAATTGAAATGACACCAACGAGTATAATTCCTAGGTGGTGAAACTTTACTTTTCCCTTCCATTTTTTTGGAGCAAGGTCATAAGAAAGAGTAGTTCCCGCTAAGAACAAATATGAATCCATTGTTGAAAGTATTGTCGCTAATATACCGGCGAGTACAAAACCTTTCAGTCCATCAGGTAGTATTTGTACCGCGTAAGTCATATATGCATGCTTAGATTCAGCTGTTGGAATAATAGCTCTGGCGTACATGGCACCAAAAGTTGTACAGATATCAAAACAAAACCAGATGAATGTCGAGATAAGTATCCCTCTCTTTGCGGCCCTTTCGTTAACAGCTGCAAAACACCTTTGATAGAAGTTTGGATCTACCAATGTGGACATCGCAATGAAGCCCCAGACAAGAGTTGTTGCAATACTATTTCCCCCTGTCACTGAAAAATGCTTGGCAGGTAAGTTGGCCTGAAGGAAATCAAGTCCTCCAAAGGTCATAACAGAGAATAGTAAAATCAGGAAAACTCCTGAGACCATGACGAAGAACTGAATAATATCTGAAAATACAACTGCTCTAAATCCACCCCACATAGAGTAGAGCACAACGAATGTCGTACCCATTGCGATATTTGCTATAAGTTCTCCACCAAAGAGAAGCTGTAGGAATAAACCAAGACTAATCGTGTAGGCGACTGGGAGTACGTTAAAGAAATTAAATACCCCCGTTAGTTTTGCCGAATTAGGGCCAAACATCTTTTCCACAAGATCGGGTAGGGTAACTGCCTTATATGGCGCAATTTTGTGGATAATAAAAAAAGCAAAGATAATATAAGCGACATACCAGAAAACACCTTGGGTAACGAAGTTATAAATACCATAGTTAAAAGCGATCTCAGTAACTCCAAAAATTCCACCGTACCAAGTCGCAACAAGAGTTGCTATGAACATTGGCATTGTTAATTGCCTTCCAAGAACGAGCATATCTAGAAAGCTTTCTTTTTCAGAGCCTTTCTTTAGCGCTTTTGTTTTAAGGTGTTGTCCATAGAGAACACTTGCCCCCGTTATAGCAAGTACCAAGAAGAATACGATGACATCAAGTGGTGATAGGAAGTTCCAAAAATCTATTTTTGGTAGAATATTTTTATACACTAGTTCTCCTTACGCCGGTGTTGGCCGGGTCAAGTTCTAAGGGTCGTGATTTTCACCTCTCAACTTACTTCATGCAGTAAGTTCCCCTGAAATTTGCAATATCAACAATTTAACACGTTTTTAATTAGTTCATAAAGTTCTAAATTCATATATAATAGAAATGATTAATCAGATTTTAGGGACAATAGCTCATGACTATTACACAACTTGAATATATTTTAGCGGTCGAAAAGCACCGACACTTTAGAAAAGCAGCTGAAGAATGTCATGTCTCTCAACCGACACTTAGTATGCAAATTCAAAAACTAGAGGAAACTCTTGGTTTCATGGTTTTCGACAGATCTAAAAACCCTGTTAAGCCTACTGTTGAAGGCGAGAAGTTCATTCGACAATCTAGAGTAGTTCTAAGAGAGTTTAAGAAGTTAAAGGATATTACTCTAGACCCTGAAGCTGGCTTGGCCGGCGAGTTTAGGCTAGGTGTAATTCCAACCCTTGCCCCTTACTTAGTTCCACTATTTCTTACGAAGTTTGCGGAAATTAATCCAAATGTTGAGCTTATTCTTGAAGAAAAAACGACTGAAGAAATTGTTTCAATGCTTGATAAGGATGAACTAGATGCTGCAATTTTAGTTACTCCATTACATAATAATTCAATCGTTGAGAGAGTACTATTCTACGAGCCATTCTATGGCTTTGTAGCAAAAGATCATGACCTATATAGAAAGAATCAGCTAGATTCAGAAGACCTTGCAAAAGATGGGCTTTGGCTCTTGCAAGAAGGACACTGTTTTAGGGGTCAGGTCTTAAACTTGTGCGGAAGGGCCGCAACAGGAAACGGTCATCACCGTTTTGAGAGCGGAAGCCTTGAGACTTTGAAGAATTTAGTCTCAAAAGACTCTGGTTATACGCTTGTTCCACACCTCGATATGTTGGATATTACTGGGCCACGAAAGAAAATGATTAGACCATTTAAGAGTCCAGTACCAACTAGGGAAGTTTCAATTGTATACGGAAGGAACTTCTATAAAGAAAAAATTATTGATGCTTTAGAGGAAATCATTCTAAAATCAATACCTAAGGAATTAAATAGCTTTAAGAATAAGGAGATAGAAGTTGTCCCTATTAAATAAAATAATTGTTTCTTCTTTGTTGATGACTACGTGTTCAGTGACTCTCGCATCTAGCGTAAGTGACTGTATTCATGGAGTTAAGATTACAAAACTCAGTAAAACAAAGATTTCTTTTAAAGTTGAATCAACAAAGTCTGTCTTTGGTAGCGCTCCTTGCTACTTAAAAAAGTCTAAAAGCGTAACGGTTAATCGCGATAAAACAAAGCTCTTCGGTGTTAAGCTTCAAAAGAAGAATCACTACACTTTAAGAGCAACAAAGTATGAAGGTAGAGGCCATAACGGAGCAATTGTCGTTGGTGAAAGGTACCACTTCAGTAAAAGGTAGTGCCTGTTTGACCCTCTTCAGCAAAAAACACATTGTAATATAACAGTATTTTCTTACATTTTCTTTTATTTCGCCATTATTAGGCCCAATCTCATGCAGAGGGGGTCACAAGAATCAAAACGTCTTCTATATTAAGTTCAAGAGAGGGATTTGAATTCATTCAAGTCGCAATTATCACTCTAGTGGAAGGAGTCCTTGAAATGAAAAGTAAGAGAGTAGCATTACAGTTTTTAAAGTCAGCAACATTAGTTTTTTCTACGAGTTTAGTACTAATGTCATGTGGAAAGACAACACCAACAGGTAGCGTCGATTTCCTAACAAGCGATATCATTATCGGTGAAGTTGATTGGAGAGAGATTACTGAACTCAGTGATTCTCACCCTGTAAGACTATCTTCAAGGGCGGTAGCAGATGTTCAATTTACAAATGGTGGACGATGCACAGGATTCTTAGTTTCAGACAATGTTCTCATGACAAATCATCACTGCATTGGATCTGCAAGAGATGTTGTAGGAATGAAAGTTTTCATGAAGCATGAAAAAGGACAGAGTAAGTCTCAGTATGGAGAAATAAAGTGTACACAATTTATAGGTAATAACTCAGCATTGGACTTTGCTCTTGTTAAATGTGACGGAGCTCCTGGGCAACAGTACGGAAAGGTTGTATTGGAGAGTAACCAAGCAACAGACGGTGAAGATGTCTACGTTGTTCATCAAAACTGTGATTACTACACTAATTACAACTGTGACTGGAATAAGAAGTTTTCATTAGGAAAGGTTACAGAAGTATCGGACATGGTTTCTCATAATGCTGATACACTTGGAGGTTCATCAGGAAGCCCTATCTTCTCTGAAGATAGCAATAAAGTTATAGCAATTCATAACTCTGGTTATGGTGGAAACTGGCAGGGACGTGGAATAAAGAATATGGGGGTTCCAATGAGTAAGATTGTTCCTTATATCGAAGCTAACTTTCCTGGAGTTTTAACAACTGTAGCTGATGGAGGAGATCAGGATGGTGGTGATGACTCAACTGTAAATGATGATGACAATGATACTTTTGCAAAGGCAACGAATCTTTCTAAGAATAAAACTGTAGATGGTGTAGGAATTGAGTCTAGTGAAGATGTTGATATCTATGAACTAAAAATGAAAGCAGGAGAAGTTTTAGACTTCAAAGTATTATTCTCACATGCTGAAGGTGACCTAGACTTTAAAGTTTATAAGAAAGTTGGAAGTAAGGTTAAGTACATCAAGAAAAAAGAGAGTGCATCTAATAATGAAGTTATAAAGATGAGAGTCTCTTCTACAACAAGTTACTATGTAAAAGTATTTGGATATAAAGGAGCACAAGCAAAGTATAGCGTAGTATTTAAAAAGTATTAATCAAAAATTAAAATGAGATAATTCAAGGCCCTGCTAATAGTAGGGCCTTAATCTTTGTAGTGTTGCTTAGGTAAGGAAATTTGAAATCTTGTTTTCCCATCTGACTGATTTAGGAATATATCTCCACCTAGGCTTTCAATATATCTTCTAGAAAGAGAAAGCCCAATCCCTGTTCCATTTTTTTCCTTTGTTGAAAAAAATGGCTCGAATATTTGTACTGCTATACTATCTTCAATTCCTGGCCCATTATCCTCAACCGCCATTTGAAAATGGTTACTATCATCAAAGGAGCTAACTTTGATGTACATTTCTTCTGGGGGATTATCATTCTCTAAATGAGCATCGAAACTATTTCTAATGAGGTTAAGAATTACATTTTCAAACTTGTCATAATTACAGTTGATTACAAAGTTCTTATGAATTTCTGCAAGAACTTTTATTTTCTTAGTTTTGGACTTATGAGAAAAGTAATTAATAGAGTTCAGAATAACATCTCCTGAATTTACCTCTTCTATTTCTTCTGAACAAAATGAACTTTTATTCTTTAGTGTTTCAAGTTGTCTTCTAATCTTTGCGACAGCATTAGATGTCTCTTCGATAATTTCAGATATTTCTGAATCTTCGAGTTTAAGTTGGTCTAAACGTGTTTTAAGAAAGCTTTGTGAAGCTAAGATCGTTTGCAATGGAATTTGTAGCTCATGATTAATTTCAAGACTAAGCTTTCCAACTGTTGCCATCTTAGTTGATTCCATCAACATATTCTGAGCTGAACTTAACTCGCTGAGAGTGTCTTGCATAAGAAAGTTCTTTTGCTTTTCATTATTTTTTCTATGTGTAATATCTCTTAAGCTTCCAATCAGGATACTATCTTCTTCCGATTGATAATACTTAAGCTTGAGATCACCATATCTCGTTGAAGTGCCACGTTTCCAAGAAACTTCTCCAAAGAAACTATTGTGCTTCTTAAGGGATTCGTAAATCTCTTTTGATAACGGTGTTAGAAGTAATTGATAAAAATTAGAACTCTCTGTTTCCTCTAATTTAAAGGATTCAGAAAAGGTTTTATTCTTGTATATTAACTCACCATCAATATTTGTGATAAAAAGTGAAACATCAAAGAGATCTAGTAGAAAAGAGTTCTCTAGGTCTTTACTTGATTTAAGTGAGCTAATCCATTCTTCTAAAGAATTGTGAATATCTTTAGTCCCCATATTAATTCCTAAGTCTATAGGTCTATTATATAGAGCGAATTATTTTTGTGTACACAAAAAAAGTGATATATGTCATGTTTTGGGACTACTAGAATTGACCTTCTAGAAATTGAACAAGTCGCGTTTCAAACCAGTAGGGGTCATTGACTGACTTAGGAATGAATCCTACGTGTCCACCTGACAATGGAGTTTCTAAAAATATTGTATCACTCTTGTCGGCTATTTCTCTTGGGTAGCTCTTTTCATCGAGAAACGGATCGTTTTGCGCATTAAGTATATACAGAGGAACTGTGATATCTAATAAGTATGGAAGGGAAGAGGCCTTTCTTCTATAGTCTTTTCCATTTTCAAACCCATACATAGGAACAATTATATGTTCATCAAAGTCACTTATTAGTCGTGCACTCTTTATAGCTTTGAGATCTATTGGAAAGTTTAGATGTTTAGCTTTTTTTAAAACTTTCTTTTTCATCGTTCGAACAAAGAACTGTTGGTAAATATATTTTGAGAGGTTACTCTCTAGGGCCTTAGATGACTCTTCTAAGTCTAGAGGCGTAGAGATCAGAAAACCTCCCTTTACTTTTGGATGTATTCGATCAGCTTCTCGGCCCAAGTAGTTACAAGTTATAGAGCCACCAAGGCTAATACCAACAAGATAGATTTCTTCAAATTCAGATTCATAATGATTTAAAACCGTTTGTAAGTCACAGTAGTCTGAACCAGTATAGAACTTCTTTGTATGTGTAATATCACTATCACAAGTTCTCATTGTCCAAGTCACGACATTATAGTTCTGGTCACAAAGATTTTGAGAGAGATGTAGAATTGTCTTATCTTCACCATTTCCCTCAAGGCCATGGGTTACAATGACTAACTTCTTCTTAGACTCAGCTCGAAAAATAAGAGATGAAAGCTTCTCTCCATCTGGTGTGTCGATGATATTTTTCTTACCAATATGGTCAGTTGGAGCAGATCTAAACAGCCAAGGAAAAATAGTTTGAACATGCCCGTTCTTAAATAGATTTGAGCACTCATAACTTGATTCTACAATTGGCATTAGTTTTCCTTAGGCTTGATTCTGATCTTTAAAGAGTTTTAGCTTTTTAAAGTATATCCCTAGAAGTGCAAAGGACACAATAGTTAGACCAATAGCAAGTCCTGCCCACAAACCTTTTGCTTGCATGTTAAGTTTATAAGTCAGGTAAAGCCCGATAGGGATGGCAATTAGCCAGTGACCGAAGAATGTAAGAATGAGTGGAAGCTTACTTATTCCCATACCTCTTAAGATTCCCCATAGTGTAACTTGTAAACCGTCAGGAATTTGAAAGAGTGCTACAAGTAAGAATAGTGATGAACCATAGGCCACGACTTGTTGATCAGTAGTGAAAAGAGAAACGAGCTGTGATGGGATTAGCAAATACATCGTTGCCGTAAAAAGCATAAAGCTTTGCGCCATGACTATACAACCAAGAGCGTAACTTTCCATTTTATCAAAGTCTTTCTTACCAAAAGCGTAACTTACTTTAACTCCAGCAGTCCCATTAATAGCTAAAGGAACCATGAATGTGAGACCTGCAATATTTAAAACAATATTGTGAGCGGCAGAGATATGAATAGGCATCTTTCCGATTAATACTGTAACAGTTGAGAACATAAGAACTTCTACAAGAGTCCCTAGTCCAACAGGAAGCCCTAGTTTAATAAGCTCACTAATTCTTTGCTTAGAGTAGTGGAGAGTACAAGGAGCAACCTTAAATGTGTAAACCAGAAGCACAAGCGCCATTACTGATCTAGTTATTACCGTTGCTAGTGCAGCTCCTTTAATTCCCATTGCTGGAATAGGACCATAACCAAACATAAAGACCCAGTTCATACCTAGGTTCACAATATTCATAAAAATAACAAGTGAGTTTGCAAATATCGTTTTCTCAAATGATTGAAGATATTCTTTCGCTGTTTGAAAGAATAGAGCTGGTACGAGAGAAATCCCTACCCAGTAAAGGTAAGTTTGAACTTCTTTTGATATATCGCTGTGTAGCCCAAAGAGATCAAGATTTATGGCCAGAATATAGAGACATAGAGTTAGAGTCGTTGCAATTAAGGCACAAAGAATTAATGAACTTCCCCATATCTTCTCATCTCGAGGACAATTTCCTTCGCCTCTAATTCGAGAACTAATACTACTAACTGAGAATAGAGTAGCGACACCTAACATTATAAAAGGAGCCATGATTGCTGAGCCTACTCCAATCGCGGATAGTGCTTCAGTAGAATACCTTCCAGCAACAAATGTATCACCGATACCAAAGAGCATCTGTCCAACTTGGCCAACGATTAGTGGGAAGGTAAATATGAGTAGTTCTTTAAAGGAGAGTTTAATTTTCTTTAGCATAAAAAAAAAGCCCCTAAAGTAGGGGCCCTATATTTGAGTTTATTGTAGTTCTTTCGGAACACCTAGAGGGATAGCACCCAGAAGTCTCTGAGTGTATGGGTCTTTAGGATTTTGGTAAATTTCTTCAGAAGGACCGTACTCAACAATTTGTCCCTTATTCATAACTCCAATTTCGTCAGCAATATACTTAACTACTGAGAGATCGTGAGAAATGAAGATATAAGTAAGACCTAGCTCGTCTTGAAGATCTTGAAGAAGGTTAAGAACTTGTGCTTGAACAGATACATCAAGTGCTGAAACAGACTCATCACAAATGATGAACTCTGGTTTTAGACTTAGTGCACGTGCAATACAGATTCTTTGTCTCTGTCCACCAGAGAATTCATGTGGGTATCTATTTAAGTGATCACCTTTAAGACCAACTTTTTCAAGAAGCTCCGCTGCGTGATCATATCTTTCTTTCTTAGTTCCACCAATTCCGTGAATTACCATCGGCTCAGTTACGATATCACCAATAGTCATTCTTGGGTTTAGAGATGAGTACGGATCTTGGAAAATGATCTGCATTCTTTCTCTAATTTTTCTCATATCAACTTTGTTAAGACCAGTTACATTGATCCCGTCATAGATAACTTCACCAGCAGTTGGCTCAATTAGTCTTAGGATTGATCTACCTAGAGTAGTTTTTCCACAACCAGACTCACCAACAAGTCCTAAAGTTCTACCTTTTCTTACTGTAAGGTTAACGTCGTCAACGGCCTTGAACCAATCAACAGTTCTACCAAAGATTCCACCTTTAATTGGAAAGTGCTTATTGAATCCTTTTACTTCTAAAAGAACTGGATTCTCAGTTTCATCAATTGGACGTGGCTTTTTCATTTCAAGAGCACTTACATCGATATCTTCTTTAGCATTTAAGAAGTCATCTACAGTCAGTAGTCTTGTTGGGTTTTCTTTTAAGCTTGGACGACAAGCTAAAAGCCCTTTTGTATATGGGTGCTTTGGGTTTTCAAATAGTGCTTTTGTTGTATTTTGCTCTACAAGATCTCCACGGAACATAACGGCAACTTCATCAGCGATATCAGCAATAACTGCAAGATCGTGAGTGATGAATAGCATACTCATCCCATGCTTTCTTTGAAGATCAAACATTAGTTCAAGAACTTGTTTTTGAATCGTAACATCAAGTGCTGTTGTTGGCTCATCACAAATAAGTAGTTCTGGTTCACAGGCCATTGCCATCGCGATCATTACTCTTTGTTTCTGCCCACCAGACATTTGGTGTGGATACTTATTTACACTTTCTTCCGGAGTAGGAATCCCTACTTCTTCAAAAAGTTCAATAGTTCTCTTTCTAGAGTCTGCTTTATTCATATCTTGGTGAAGCATAAGAACTTCATCAATTTGATTACCAACTGTAAATACAGGGTTAAGAGAAGTCATCGGCTCTTGGAAGATCATAGCGATCTTATTTCCTCTAAGCTTTCTAAGTCTCTCTTGAGATACTTTTGTTAGATCTTCACCATTGAATAGGATCTCTCCACCTTCCGCTATACTTCCTGGAGGGTTAGGAATTAGTCCCATAACCGCTAGAGATGTAACAGACTTACCTGAACCAGACTCACCAACAAGACCAACAGTCTTACCTTTTGGAATAGTTAAGTTAAGATTCTTAACTGCTTGTACAGTTTCATCTTCAGTTTTAAATTCAATCGTTAGATTCTTAATTTCTAAAATAGTTTCGGACATAAAATCTCTTTTTTCGTTTCTATTAAAATTAACCCGTAATGTTATTTAATATCACTAATGACATGAAGAATCACGACTTGTTCCATCATAATTGGCCCTTTTTAACGTGATATGTCGGTTTGTATTGCGTCATGCCATCCTTAATCTTGTTTATACCAACATTTTGGCCTGAGATCTTCGTTCTTACCGTACTCTGAGAGAGCTCCGGCCAGGAAAGTATCAAGCCTACATTGGATAGATGGATAACTGTTATTTATTGTTTCTTCTACTTCTGTTAGGTCTGGAGTTTCAAAATGAGAATTCTCAACTTGGCCGTGAAAACTTAAAACCGCCGCAAGATCACTTCCGGCCTTTGCTGTTTGCAAGCATAAGTCTAACTGCTCGCTGTCTGTAAATTTGTCTAAGCACTTTGAAGCGGCAAAGGGATTAAGTTCAACTTCAAGCGGGAATGGGAAATTTTGCTGATACTTCTTAAAACATTTTGAAGATGCAAAGTAATCGGACTGTCCTTCAGCGCTCATCTTGTCACTATGTTTAAGAGTTAAGCGTGGCTCACCAGCAAGGATATGACCAATTTCGTGACAAACAGTCAGAGCGAAACCTCTTTCAGTCATAGTTGGAATACGTGCGAAGCCACCCCAGAAGTTTATCGTGTAAAGATCATTTTCGTCTTCGTATCTTGCCCACGCTGAGTAGTAAGGCACTTGCCAATCAGCAACTCTAATAACGAGGCTTCTTTGTTGATTAATACCTTCTTGAATATAAAGTGATGTTACTTCGTTAATTATAGAGTGGAAGTTTTCTTCATTTATTTCAGATGTTGTCTCTTCATCTGCCGCAATCATCCAACTGGGAGACTTATTGTCACTGAGTAGCACAGAGGCAATGCTGAGCTGTGAAAATGTAATAAAGAAAATGATGAACTTCATATGGAGAAGTTAAATGGATTGGGCCAGTTTAGGTAGGAAAACGTAATGATTTGAAATAATTACATCAGTGCAAGTAGTTCATTTTCCATTCGATCTTGTTCAGAAATGATGTGTTGAGTGTATTTCTTTAGAGAATGCTCATCGAGGCCTTCAATCATTATGGGCTCGCCGTAGTAGTGGCGTATAGTTCCAAAGGGAAGGGGCATTCTAAATTTGTCCCAGCTTTTATTGAAGGTGTATCTTCTAGAGGAGATAGCGATATAGGGAACAAGAGGAATTTTGCAATGATGGGCAATTGAAATTACGCCGGCCTTGGGGAATTTTGCAGGTCCCCTTGGCCCATCAACAGTAAGACCTGTGATGTAATTTGTCTTTCTTATGAGATCAATCATTTGTTGAAGTGCGGCCCTTCCGCCACGTGAAGAGCTTCCACGTGTTGGGATAATTCCTAGTTTTTGTGCTGTCCTTGCTGCAATCTCTCCGTCTTTAGATCTACTAGTCATAGAAACCATTGGTTTCTTGGCCGTAAGAATACAGCAGACTAAGTTTTGATGCCAAACTGCTAGCGCATAGTTCTTTCCCTCTACCATTTGTTCGGCCTTTCTAAGGTTTTCTTCACCATGAATTACAATACGATTCGAAAACTTAATAAGCCTTACTAGTAGAGAGATTAAAAATGGAATCAAAACTTTTGTCATTTTATCTAGTCTTCTATTTTAAGTGGAATGAACTCAAACTTAGTAACATCGACAAGTCCCTTATCTGTAATTTTTAGAGTTGGAATAACTGGTAGTGCTACAAAGGCCATTTGAATAAAAGGTTCAGCTAGTGAAATATCAATTTCTTTACAGGCCCTTTTGAGATCTATAATTCCATCGTTAATAATCTTTGCATCATCTAAACTAATGAGACCTGCAATTGGAAGGGGAAGACATGAAGTAATCTCTCCACCATTTGCAACGCAGAATCCTCCTCCTTCTTTAATGAGGCGGTTCGCAGCAAGAGTCATTTCTTTTTCATCTTTTCCGATGACTATAATATTATGAGAGTCATGGGCAACACTTGAAGCGATGGACCCTTTTGTAAGACCAAAGCCTTTTACAAGACCAAGCGATGGTTTTTGAGATTGACCATATCTTTCGATTACACTGATATAGCAGATATCATCTTCTGCAAACTCTTTACCATCAAAATCAACTTTGAGGTGATTCGTGATAATTTGATCTTTTATAATTTCAATTACATTATATTTTCCAGCAGTAAGTTCAAACTTGAGGTCTCCATCTTTTAGCGGAGTTCTCTTCATTGTATTTTCTACTGGAGGATTAGATTCTTTTAACTTTGCAGGAATTTCTCCTTGAAGGTCCATCTCACTAACAAGTTTTCCTGACATGAAGACATCTTGAATAACTACGTCTTCAAGGCTGTCCATAAGGACAATGTCAGCTTGCTTACCAGGAGCCACAAGACCAAGTCTCTTAAGGCCAAAGTGTTTTGCGGCAGAGAATGATGAAAGTCTATAAGCTTGATGAACAGGCATATCTAATTCCTTAATCATTTTTTTGACAAGGTAATTTATATGTCCTTCATTAAAAATTTCATATGGGTTTCTATCGTCTGTACACAGTAGGCACTGACAAGAGTTAAAATCATTTACAAGAGGAGCAAGAGTTTCAAGGTTCTTTGCAACAGACCCTTCTCTAATTATAAGAGACATTCCTTTATGTAGTTTCTCTTTTCCTTCTTCTGGTAATATTGTTTCGTGGCAATTTTGAATACCGGCCGCAATATAAGCGTTGAGGTCCTTTCCTCTAAGAAGTGGACTATGTCCATCAAGGTTGAGGTCAGAGAAAGCTTCAAGTTTATCGAGAACTTCATCGTTACCATTAATGACACCAGGAAAGTTCATCATTTCGGCAAGACCGAGAACACTTGGATGATTAACATAGCTATTCATATTAATGAGATCAAATTGACCGCCATTAGTTTCAAATCCTGGAAGTGCAGGGATACATGAACTCACTTGTACAAAGAGGTTTTGTTTCATTATTTCCGAGCACCTAAGGAACCAGCTAAATCCTTTGTCACCCATAACATTTGTAATTTCATGAGGATCACAAATTGCAGTAGTTGTTCCAAGGGGAAGAGTTAGTTTTTCAAATTCAAATGGGTGCATCATTGAAGATTCAATATGAAGATGGCCATCAATAAAACCTGGAACAGCAGTAGCACCTTTTGCATCAATTTCCCTTAATGCTTTAGGGCTTTCCTGATCAATATACTCAAGTCCTATTCCAGCAATTGTCTTTCCAGCTATAGCAATTGAACTCTCTACGATATCACCATTTACTAGGTCTAGTATTTTTACGTTCTTTATAAGTATATCTGGGGACTTCTCTCCACGAGCTACAGCAAGTACATGTTGCATCTCTTCTCTATTTAATTGTTGTGTATTCTTTCTACCAATTGATGGTGTTTCCATATCTTTCTCCACACTATATTTGCTGAGCGATTTTACCTTTCTTACTTAAGGCAGGCAAATTTATCTAAGTTACTGCTTTTATTCTAAAATTAGTACTGTGAAGTTCGATAAGTAATTAATGAAATACAGTAATAGAGGTTGGTTATGAGTACAGATATAAGATGGCAGCACAAGAGATTTACCCAAGAGGACAGAGATCGAATTCTAGATCTAAGAAAGAGAGTTTTTTCTGATGGTAGCTATGACCATAAGAGATGGACTTGGCAATATCAAAGCAACCCAATGGGGGACAGCTTTATTGATCTGGCAGTAGATAAAGATGAGGCAAATGTTCTGGCAGGACATTATGCAGTAATAAGTTATAAGTTCTCTCTTGGAAAAGATGAAGTCTTAGGGGCCCAGTCTTTAGATACCTTCACTAGTCCAGACTATGGTAGGCAAGGAATATTTGTAGAGCTTGCTCAGAAGACTTATCAGAATTCATTTGATAACGGAGTGAAGTTTATTTTTGGATTTCCAAATAAACTTTCCTATCCAGGTTTTGTAAAGAAGCTGGACTTCAAAGATCCCTTTGGCTTCAAGGTTTATAAACTACCTTTGAGGTTAGGACACTATTCAAAGAAAATTCCTGGAGGAAGTCTATTTTCAAAGATTCCACTGAACTTTACTTCGCTAGCTAAGAATATCATTTTCAATAAAGTCGATAAGCTGCCAGCTGATATGAAGGATTTGAATTCAAGCTTTTTAGATACTCTCGATTATAAAGTTATAAGAGATGAGAATTATCTTAATTGGCGCTATGTCGATTGTCCTGATCGAAACTATGAACTCTTTGAGTATAGAGTTGATGGAAAACTCAAGGGGATGGTTATAGGTAAAGTAGAGGGAGACTTCGCACACCTTGTTGATATTATTCCTTGTGAAGAAAGTGATATTGAAATCCTTGTTAAGGGTTTTGTATCTCACTATAGAGATCAAGGAATTCATTGCCTGACATGTTTTTTAAATGAAGGAAACTTCTTAGAGTCATATCTCAGTCAGCTAGGATTTAGTTCGACAGATAAATCGGATGACTTTCGTTTTATTATAAGAACTAGTTCCAAAGATATGTATGATAAATCTATGGATGATTGTAAGAAATGGTTCTTGATGGGCGGAGATACGGACTTCTATTAATGGAATCTTTAAAACGAAAAATTCAACATTCAATAATTAAAATGAAGTCTCTTTTAAAAGATAAGAAGTTTCATTCTCAACATGTTGTTAAGCGCATGGAAGAGCTTGATGTAGCAAATCCCGTTATACCTGAAAAGGCACTTTTTAACTTCAGTATTGATTTCGAAATAGTTTGGGGAAATGGTGAAACGAATGGGAAGGAAATTAGCTCAGAGCAGAGAATCCAGAATGCTTTAGTTCAGGCCAGGGCATTCGGTCCATTTATGGACATGCTAGATGAAATAGGTTTTCCAATTACTTGGGCAACTCTAGGTCGTCTGGCCAACCCTGATAGAATTCCACCTCAGGAGAGTGCATTTAATCCGGACTGGAGTATTGACTGGTATGATAGTCACT
This sequence comes from Bacteriovorax sp. MedPE-SWde, assembly GCA_001874305.1. Taxonomy (GTDB): domain Bacteria; phylum Bdellovibrionota; class Bacteriovoracia; order Bacteriovoracales; family Bacteriovoracaceae; genus Halobacteriovorax_A. The sequence goes on from MPCU01000003.1 coordinate 216,674, forward strand.
ATAAGAATTTAGAAAATCAAATTTGGGATGGGACTTCTTACTTAGATAGGATTAAAGAAGCTAAAGTAGATCATGAAGTACAATCCCATGGATATGCACATATTGATTATAGTGATAGCTCAACAAGTGAAAAGGTCGCTGCTTGGGATATCGAAACAAGTCTAATGGAGCTTCGATCCTATGGTTTTGAAGTTAATGGTTTTGTATATCCTTGTAATAGACCAAGATATGAAAACCTATTGCCGAAAAATGGCGTAGAGATCATTCGTGGAATAGATCAGTCTTGGATTACTCAAGGTGAGCTAAAGAAAACTCCTTTGGGTTTTTGGATCAGTCCCGCAATTTATGGCCTAGATGACATGATTAAAATTATAGACCACGCCGTTGAGAGGAAGTCATTTATTCACCCGTGGATGCATCTCATTGAGTGTGACTTAAATGAGGATGATATCGAAAATTTCTATCGTCCTATTTTTGAATATATACTAAAGTTACAAAGAGATGGTCTTGTCGAAAATATATCATTTAAGAGAATTAACGAATTACTTAAATGATAGTACCGCCCTTGAGCAAGTAAATTGATTATTAAAGAATTGTTTAGAAAATAATGATCTATATCGACTTGTAATTTTTTCGTCGTAGGGAATATAGGTTTTCTTATTAGCTTCAATAAAGTCCAGAAAGCCTACAGTACTTGTTTTCTCACTTCGTATGGCATCTTCTATAAGTTCATGTACAAATTTTAATTTATTTCTCGCTAAGAACCACTGCTGGAAATTTTCAGGAATAAACTCTTGTAAGACTTTTTTATTACCAATGTCAGCATATGTTTTATTGAAGTCTTCGTAATGATGATATGTCTTTCCAAGCCATAACATATTCTTATCTTGCCCCTCGTGCGTAAAGAGGGAGTTATCATCAATGAGAATTGTTCTTTCAAGATCAAAGTCTAGAATCTTTAAATCTTTCTTAAGCCTTTCTGAAAACCTACCTTCTTCTTGAACTTGATGAAGATCAGAGTAGGAATAAACATTACCTGCAATATTTAAAAAACTTTCTCCAGTGTTCATTTTAATTTCTCTTAAGAGTTTTTGATTTCGATCTTTCTTTCCACCACTAAAGAAACTTATTTCAACATTAGGGTGTCTTGAAAGTGACTCAATCATTTCTCGCGCCCAATTATTGACCTTGTAATGCTCACTTTCAATTAGTATTACATCTGGATCATTCAGGTCCGTTGCCGGTTGGACAATCGTATAATCAATATCAAAGACGATACTTATCTTTCTTTCTGACTGGATAGAGGCCGGAGATCTGATAACAGTTCTTTGGCATGAAATGAAAGTTATTAATGTCAGAATAAGGATTATGCTCTTCATTACCAATACCTATCGGTTTTACTCAGGAATTCATTAGTGATAACGAAAATTGACAGTAGTGTTTACTTTATGGGCATTTATTCACACTAGAAGGTTAAGAATGGCTTAACTTTTCTTTAGCAATAGATTGTAATTACTTGAACTCCTTCATTTGGGCCTAAATTATCTCTTAGGCCGCTTTGCGAACTTGTTTTTAGTCTAGAATAAAATCAAGGAGCATGGTTATGGGACTAAGGGAAACGAAGAAACAACAAACTAGAGAAATGATCCTGACTAATTCTATGGAACTATTCACTCGAAAGGGTGTTGATGAAGTTGGAATGAGGGAGCTTGCCCAAGTTTGCGGTTTAGGAATTGGTACTTACTATAATTACTTCAAGAGCAAAGAAGAGGTTATATTCAGTCTCTTCTCTGACATTCTAAGAGAGGCACTCATAAGAAAGCCTTTTGATGTTTCCGCCCAGGCGACACCAGGGGATACTCTAGCAGAGAACTACTACAGTATTTTGGGAATTCTCTCTGAACATCAGAACATAATGAATGAATTCTTAGTAGTCGTTCAGTCTCCAAAGAACTATCTCACTGAAGAGTCCTTAGGGGCAAAGATTCTTCCTCAGATGATCCTTGATTACTGGGATTGGGTGAAGCCAATGCTCGACTCTGTTCATGCGGGTTATGATGATGCAGATGCCGGTCATGTGGCACGAATAATGTGGAATCATTTCTTGAGTGAACTGAACGTGTTGACGAGTCCATTAAATAAAGAAAATGCTCGTGAACATAATAAGTATTCATCAAGACATCTTCTTAACGGGTTCCATATTTAATTAAAGGAGCCCTGAATGATTTCTAAATAATCTCTCACTTTAGGTGAACTGTATCTCTTATCTAGTCCTGAGATAATCTCAGAAATTTGTATATTCTCTACTTCTTCTTCATTTTCTGTTTTGAGGAGTAACTCAATACAGAAATCTTCAACTGTCTTATATAGCTGTAGGAAGAGATTGAGGTGTGTAGGAACTGTATCGCTAAACCCAACACCATTTCGTTGACCATGATGCTGAAGGATGAATGTTTCAAGCTCAAATGGCCTTTCTTTAAATTGAAGGCAGAGGTCATGAGCTGCCTTTGCGTGGGATTCAACTCTCTTCTTTGTTTCTTTAGCAAGACCCGCATTGTTTATTCTTTCAGTAGTATTAATAAGAACTTCAGAATCTTTTAAAGTGAGGTCTGACATAAGAGTTAAATATGTAATTCTCTCAGTATGACTGTGAGAGTTCCACTCAAAACTCTTAAGAACATTGAAGCAGACTAAGTTTATAAGATAGGATTTTTTAAAGTATATATCGCCCTTTGAATCAAGAAGGGATTTAATCATTGAAGAAGTAGGGGATTTTGCTTTTAGGAGGTTTGTTTGAAAGTTCTCAATAATAGCATCAACTATTTGAGTTGAAGTTGATGAAAACCCAAGAGCGTTAATGAGCTCTTTTGCGGCCTTGTGTCCAGAGTCGACAGAGTTTAATCCCTCACTATCACTATCCACGATATCTTGATAAGTACTATTAGAAATAAGATTTAAAATTTGAATTTTATATTCTTGTTCAACGTAGAGGTTTTCAACACCTTTTGATTTGTAGCTCTCAATTCTATCCTGATCAAGCTCTTCATCTTTGTTAATCAGCTTTGTATAACTTTCCTGCGAGTTCTTTGTTCTCATTAAATAGATATCACAAATACTTTTTGGAAGTAGGCTAAAGAGAAAAATTGGTATTGCAGAATACTCATGACTATCTACAACCACTTCTTCTCTTGAAATAATATCGTCGTAGATAACTTTCCATTCATTCTTTTTTAAATTCTTCCATCCATCAATGCTCTCTTTTGCAAAAACATACTTGGTTTTAATGGGATCAAAAATTTCAAGGTGTTCATTAGAGAGATTCTGATCATCAATAACTAGAATATCCGGTGGTCCCATCTCTCGAATATTTTCCGCGATGGCATCATGAGAAGTCTCTGCGATAACAGAAATATTTAATTCATTAAGAGAGAGCTCTAAGAACCCTTCCATCTCACTCAAACTAATACAGATAAATACTTTGATAGGAACCTCACTTTCTATAGAACAAGTGTAGGGAAATCTTGATAGTTATCAAGTTAATTTATTTTAAGAAAGTTTTGTATTTTATAGTTGATGAATTAAGTTGTGGAATTTATAGGGCTGAAAATAAAAAAGCCAGAGTGGGTTAAACTCTGGCTTTTATATAAAATTGGTACTCCCAAGGGGATTTGAACCCCTGTTACCGCCGTGAAAAGGCGGTGTCCTAGACCAGGCTAGACGATGGGAGCATGTCTTTAATTTCCTGGATTTTTACCTAGCACATGGAGAAAAATGGTGATCTCGCTGTGACTCGAACACAGGACCCTCTCCTTAAAAGGGAGATGCTCTAACCAACTGAGCTACGAGACCGTTTTGCTGTTCATGTGTTTTGGTGAAATTGAATTTAAGTTAATCTCCAGATTAAGTCAATACTATTTTTAATAAATAATGAAAAAAAATGTATTTTTTTCTCATCAAAAACTTCTTATTTAGTTTGCAGATTTTTTTCAACTGCTCTTGTCACGACGCGCACTTTCTACTATTTTATCCGAACTTTATATATAGAGGTAGTTTTGCAAAATACGAATGACGTAAATACAGAAAGCAATAATAAGAAAGTGGCGTTTCACACTCTTGGGTGTCGTTTAAACTTTTCTGAGACTGGAACAATTTCACAAGGCTTTGTTGATAGAGGCTATGATGTTGTTGAGTTTGGAGATCAAGCGGACGTTACATTTATCAATACATGTACTGTTACTGATGGTGCGGACTCTACGTGTAGAAATCTTATTAGAAAAGCGCACAGAGCTTCACCGGAAGGGAAGATTGTTGTGGCCGGTTGTTATGCTCAAATGGAAGCACCAATAATTGCAAAGATGACAGGTGTAGATTTAGTTCTTGGAACAAGTGAAAAATATAAGGTCTTCGAATATCTTGAAGAAGACGAGATCGATACAATTCACATTGATAAATCAGCTGACTTCTATGGAGCTTCGACTTCATCTTCTGAGGGTCACACAAGGGCCTTTTTAAAGATCCAAGACGGTTGTAACTATATTTGCTCGTTCTGTATTATCCCATTCGCGAGAGGACGCTCTAAGGCCCTCTCAATTGAAAAAGCAGTTGCTGAAGCAAAGAAGGTTTTAGCAGACGGTTTTAAAGAGATTGTATTGACTGGTGTCAATATTGGTGAGTATGAATCAAGTAGCGGTGAAAAGCTTGCTGACCTTGTAAGAGAACTACTTGCTCTTGATGGATTAGATAGATTAAGAGTTTCTAGTGTTGAGCCAAATACATTAACGGATGAGTTACTTGAAGTAATGAAGAGTTCTCCAAAGTTTATGGATCACTTTCATATTCCTCTTCAAAGTGGAAATGATGAGATCCTTACGGGAATGAGAAGAAAGTATAGAGTAGAAGACTATAAGAGAATTATTAATAAAGTTATCACTGCATTTCCTAATGCTGGAATTGGTGCTGATGTTATTTGTGGATACCCTGGTGAAACAGATGAGCAATTTCAAGAGACTTTTGATCTTATGAAAGAGCTTCCACTAACACACTTTCATGTTTTCCCTTATTCTAAGAGAAAGAATACGACAGCTGCAAAAGTTGATAACCATATTCAACATCCAGTAAAAAAGAGTCGTGTAAATACTTTAAGAATGCTTGGAGAGTCTAAGCTTCGTATGTTTGGTGAAGATCAAGTCGGAACTAAGAGTGAAGCACTTTTTGAAAGAAGAAATAAAGAAGGTCTTTGGGAAGGATATACAACTAACTTTGTTAGAGTATATGTTGATTCTAATGAAGATTTAAAGAACCAAATTAGGACTGTTTTCTTAGATAGGTCTGATGAAGGTAAAGTTATTGCTGAACTAATAAATTAATATTAGTTCAGTCCTATTTTGAGTCCTATTCAAAATACATAAAGATACTCATATCCTCTTCACAATATTGTTGAACATAACTTCCCTGTACTTCTGGTGCAGTGAAAGTTATTTGTCGACATGATTTCCCATCTACTTCTACAACTTCAACTTCTTCAGTAAAGAAGTCTTCACATCTTTGGTTAGCATGTGGAAAAGAAGGGCGACCACTTAGTGACGACTTTCTTACAAGTTGGTTTGTCCCTCTGACAGATGTTACTAGGTGAGGGTGTCTCGCTGGCATATTTTGAATTTCATCTTTAGTAAACTTCTTAGAAATATATCCAACTTCCATATAGCGTGATTCACCATTACAAACATCATCAAGATACTTTGTTTTTTGTTTTTGAAAAACTTCTGCACAATTAACGGGAGCTCTTTTCTTTGTTTTAGATTTTCCTGTTAGCTTTCTTTTCATCTCAATATTAAAGAGAATCTTTTGGCCAAGGGTCATATCTTTTAGGCCCATTGCTTGAACATTAGTAAATGCTAGCGTTGAAATAGATAGTGCTAAAAATAGAATAAAGTTTTTCATAATTTTCTCCCTACCTCTTAATATGCCAGAAATATGCCAAATGAAGCACCTTATATCAACTAGTTATACCGTGGGAATATGTTCAAAAAGTTTACAGTGACCTGACATTCTTTGACAGAGACCTGACTACTTGATGACTAAATTTACTTTAGGCCTTGTTAATCTTGTTTTCGAAGCAGTCACAAGGAGATCAAAATGCTTAAGCCTTTATTATTTTCAATCACTCTAATTCCAGCGATTGCTATTGCTAAACCAGACCTTTCAAAGAGGAATGTATGTAAGTCCCTAAAGAGCTGTTCAAAAGTTGCAAGTAGAGTTTTAGATCAGAAGTATTTTTATTCAGGAGATCTAAAAGGAAGTGTTGAACTTAGTAAAGGCCTTGTTCTTAACAAAGATAATGCAGAAGAATTATTCACAGACTTCTTAAATATGCATGGATACACACGCGTAGAAGTTGAAAGTGGAGTTTATAAAATTATTAAAGCTAGAGATATTAGATACACACCGACGAAGATAATTCGTTACACGGCTAGTGAGCCTCACAATATACCGGATCTTTCAGACTATTATATGGCAACATTTAAGCTAAAAAATCCAGAAAACGCGCGAGGGATCTCTCGCTCCTTTAGGCCCTTCATGTCACGCTACGGTAGAATTATCGAAGTGAGATCAAGTGGGGGACTTATCATTCAAGATACCGGTAAAAATTTGAGGAGGCTTGCTAGTCTCATTAATGAAATGGACACACCTATTACAGATGATATGCGTGAAGAGCGCAAAGTTCGAGCAAGCAGGCGACATGAAATTGAGCTAATGCACGCATCGAGTTGTTCTAACAAAGGAGCCCATAACCATCGAGAATTAAGGCGAAAGTAAGAGTTTTAACTAAATGAATAACTGGAATGAGGCGATAATATGTTTACTATCAAACTATCAAGGGGGCTTATCTTGAAACTGATTATCGCTTCATTTCTTACTGTTTTTACATTTACTTCCTTTGCTATGGAAGCAGGCCCAAAGGATATCGATAAAATGGGTGAAGCCTTAGTTAAAAGTGGAATGATTAAAAAAGCGGATCTTCCAGCATTAAAAAAGAAGATGCAAGGTATTAGTCCTGAGCAGTGGAAACAAATAAATGGAATGGTCAAGAAGATGGGAAATGATCCTGCAATGATGAAGAAGCTTCAAGGGAAATAAACTTGAAGCTTATACTTTTAGATTCTTGAAGAAACCCATTGTCTTAGTTGATCATAATTTAATGCACCTGAAACACTATCTACAACTTTACTATCTTTAATAAGAACAGTTGCTGGAATCCCTCTTATTCCTAAACGAGCAGAAAGGTCTTGCTCCTTTTCAGTATTTACTTTTAAGAATTGAACTCTATCTCCAAACTCTTTTGAAACCATTTGAAACGTTGGTCCATATTGCTGACATGGTCCACACCATTCGGCCCAGAAATCTACCAGGATTGGATCTTTTGAATTTCTAAGAATTTTATCAAAGCCTTCTGTTGTTATTTCTTGAACTAAGTCGTGCAAGTTAAACTCTGTTTGGCACTTTCCACATATGGGTGCCTTCTCTTGAGCGTCTGATGGATTGATTCTATTTACTGCTGAACACGAATGACAAAAACAAAGCATGATTTCTCCTTTGCCCTATTTTTAAACATAAGAAAGCCCTCGTCAATGAGGGCTTTTTAGAGAGAGAATCTTAACTATCTATCTGCGATGTATCTGTAATCGTAACTGGCGGAACTTCTGTTTTATCTGTTGTTTTATCCATCCCACCGCAAGCTAGTGCAGTGACAGTTAAGAGGATTGTGACAATAGCAGCAAAAATCTTCATGATAGCTCCTTTAGACCATTATAGAATAGTTTTGGAGACGAACGGGTTTTAGTTTAAAAAAAAAGACCTCTTTCGAGGCCTCTTTTAATTAAAGTAATTTTTTAAGAATGTTATTTCACTTCTTTCTGGGCCGAAGGCTATGATTCCAACAGGAACCCCAATCTCTTTTTCAATTAAAGAGATATAGTCTTTTAACTCCTGAGATTGTTCACCTTTGAAGTCATCGTTAAATGGCTTCATATCCGTAAGGACAGGTTCAACTTGTGAAAGATCAATTCCTGGATATGAACAATTGATTTCTTTTCCTTCGTACTTATAAGAAGTACAAACTTTAAGTTCATTCATACCGCTAAGGATATCAAGTTTTGTCAGAGCAATACTCGTGAGGTTTGAGGCCTTAACAGTGTACTTTAAAAGAGGGAGGTCAAGCCATCCACATCTTCTCTTTCTTCCTGTCGTGGCACCAAATTCACCACCCTTAGTTTGTATCTCTTCACCTACAGTATCAAAAAGTTCTGTAGGAAAAGGGCCCTCTCCAACTCTTGTTGTATAGGCCTTCGTGATTCCTAGAACTTCTTCAACACTTCCTCCTGGAAGTCCTGCACCAGTGTAAACACCACCAACAGAAGTATTAGAAGAAGTAACGAATGGATATGATCCGTAATCAATATCTAAGAGAACTCCTTGAGCTCCTTCAAATAGAAATTTCTTATTCTTGATTTTACACTCATCTAAGAAGCTAAATGTGTCACAAATAAATGGGGCCACAGACTTTCCAAGTTCAAATAATCTCTTCGCTTCTTCTTCAGCTGTTGGATAATCACATTCATAAAGATTCTTAAAAAGAGATTCTTTTTCAATGAGGTTAGCCTGAAGCTTAGTTAAAAGAGTTTCATAATTAAGAAGATCTTTTAACTTAATCCCTTTTCTACTTATTTTATCTTCATAAGCTGGCCCAATTCCTTTACCTGTTGTTCCAATCTTTATTGGACCCTTGGCTTCCCTTTGACCATCAAGGAGTCTGTTATAATATGTAATAACAGATGCATTCCCTGAAATCTTTAACCTTTCAGGAGTAACATTAATTCCTGAATCTTTAACAGTTTGTAGTTCAACTCCAAATGCTTCTGGGTCAAATACAACTCCGTGTCCGATAACTGATGTACAATGATCATGGAGAATTCCAGATGGAATTAAATGAAGAACAATTTTCTTCTCTCCAACAATAATAGTGTGACCGGCGTTATTTCCACCTTGGTAGCGAACTACCACGTCACATTTTAATCCAAGAAGGTCAGTGATTTTACCTTTACCTTCGTCTCCCCATTGAGAACCAATTATGGCCAGTGATTTCATTACGCTCTTACCTCGTTAAGTAGATTGTTATTGATAAAGAATTCTTTAAGTTGATCAACTGCCATTTGTCCGACCCTTAGCTGTGCTTCTTCTGTTGCAGCACCTAAGTGTGGTGTGAGAACGATATTATCGAGTTCTCTTAATTTACTATCTTTTTCAAGAGGCTCCGTTGCGAAAACATCAAAACCTGCTCCTCGAATTTTTCCTGCTTTTAGAGTTTCATAAACTGCATCTTCATCAGCTATTCCACCTCTTGCTGCATTTACAAGAATTGCATGTGGTTGCATTTTTGAAAGTAGATCTTTTGAGATAAGACCTCTTGTTGCATCCATTAGTGGTGTATGAATTGTGATGATGTCACATTCAGAAAAAATCTGCTCGATTGAGTCTGCTTTCTTGCAGTAGCTCATGTCGCTTGATTCACATGATGGATCAAAGAAGAGTACCTCTGGATCAAAACCAGCAAGTCTCTTTGCTACGATTTTTCCAATTTGTCCAAAGCCAACGATTCCAACTTTCTTATTAGCAAGCTCGTTTCCTGTGAACTTAGACTTATCCCAGCCGCCATTCTTCATTGTAGCATTGGCAGCAGCTGTCTTTCTTAGAACAGTCATCATTAAAGCGATGGCATGCTCTGCAGCTGAATTATTATTTGCACCAGGAGTGTTAGAAACTCTAACGTCTCTGTTTTGGCACTCAAGTTTATCTATATTGTCCGTTCCTGCACCAGCTCTAATTACATATTTAAGATTAGGAGCAAGGTTTAGGTACTCTTCCTTAACTGTTGTAGACGATCTAATAACAAGGGCACTTGCCTTTGGTAGAAGTTCTTTTACTTGGTCTTGGTTTAATTTTGCTTCAGGATGAACATCAAATTCAGAAACAGCTTGAAGAGTTTCAAAGATTGATTTGTCCATACCGTCACATACTACGATAAATGGTTTCAAGGTGGGTCTCCCGTGTGATAAATTAGACAAGAAAATTATATGCTTAGCCTAAGGACATGTAACGTGGAAAATGAGTTAATTAAATCTTTTTTTGGTGATTCTGAGCGTCTATTTATACGTCAAGTCAAAGAGTGGGGAGAGATCCTTATCGGCCTTGAGGGGAAGAATAAATATGAAGTATTGGATGAGTCTGGTCAAAGAGTTGGATTTATTCATGAACGTGGTTCGGGTATTGTTCAATATTTGAAAAGAATCTTTCTCAAAAGACACAGACCTTTAATTGTTGATGTTTTTAATAAGGATTCTCAAAAGGTTCTCGAGTTGAGAAGACCGTTTTATTGGTTCTTCTCTGATTTAAGTATTCACTTATCAGAAAGTGGAAAAAAAGTTGGTAGCGTTGATCAAAGATTTTCATTCTTTAGAAAGAAATACTCTCTAAATGATAGCTATGATAAAGAGTTTGCGACAATAGATTCGGGATTCTTTAATTTTTTTAATTTTGAGATCAACTCTATAGAAGGTAGAAAGCTTGGACATATAAAGAAGAAGTGGGGGAATCTCTTAAAAGAGTTCTTCACTGATGCTGATACTTTTGGTGTTGACCTATCTCGTGAACTGGAGATTAATGATAAGGCGATAGTCTTTTCAACTTCAATAATTGTCGATCTGGATCACTTTGAAAATAATAACTCTAAGATAAGCTTCTTTGATTAAGCTTTATTAGTTACAGCAGCCTTTTTGTAATTTGAAAGCATTGCCAAAATGAGACGTAAGGTTTCCTAGGATATTTTCATCTAGTTCAAGTGATCTATATTTGATACCTGTAAGATCAAAAATTCTCTTAGAGATTCTATTTGATTCTGTACCGTCATGCTTGTCTTGAAGATAGACAATTTCACTTACCTTAGATGAGGCAAGAAGCTTGGCACATTCGTGACAAGGAAATAAAGTCACGTAACAAGTTGCACCTTTTAGTGGCCTTGTTGAGTGAAGGATCGCATTAGCCTCCGCGTGAACTACATAACCATATTTTTGAAATTCAAGAGAGACTGAAGGGTCCTTTCCCCAAGGGAGTTTGTCTTCGTCAATTCCTGCAACAAATCCATTATATCCAAAAGTAATTTGGTGATTATTTTGATCTACAAATACGCACCCAACTTTCGTCGCTGGATCCTTACTTTTAAAACTTGCCATGATGGCCTGAAGCATGAAATATTCGTCCCAGTTCACAGGTGACTGAGTTGGTACAAAATTTACTTGAGCTTCTTTAGTTTCATTAATGTCTTTATTCATAGGCCCAAGATATGAAATTCGTTGGTAATTGGCAAAAAAAAATAGCTTACATTCTTCTTATTACCCTATTAATAGGTAGTTACAATTACTTGTCTTCAAAGGAAGAAGGCGGAGATACTCAAGTACAACTTAGTAAGTCGTCTGCTTCAGCTATAAAGATAGATAAAATGAATCAAGAAGAGGTAATGCCTCAAAGCGTTAGGGATTGCGTTCTGAGCGAAGCTCCACAGGTGTCGAGGCTTTTGGCAAAGCTTGATACGGCGCTACCTGCCTGGCAGAACCTTCACTTTAAAAAAGAGGGAGAGGTATTTAGACTTAGGGAATTCAACGATGATGGACCCAATGGTGACGTGAGAAAATTAATTCTCTATAAAGAGGACAGCGAAGGCTTTGCAGATATTCAGCAAATTTGGACAACTGGTGACTTTGATTCCATTAGTAAGAACCTTCTTAAAAATACTGAACTCATACACAAAGAAGTGGCGATTTCCTTAACTGAAGGAAAACACTCAGTCTTCTTTGAAGCAATAAATTCTCAACCCAAGCGTTTACTTGTCAACAATATCAGTATGTTAGAAAGCTGTTTTTAGTAACAAAATTTACTTATATTTCCCTACAGTTCTACCGTTAAGATAAATGGTGCAAATGGGGAAATTAATATGAAACTTTGGAAAAAACTATCTTTGAAACAAAAGACTGCGATCTCACTCGGGACAGTCTTCTGTATTATGACCATTTCTTTTACTGGAAGTATTATCGGTACAAAGAAAATGGCGTCAGACTACGATCATCTCATTCATACAGAGATGGAAATGTTGGAAACTCTGAAAAATGTAAATATCAATATGCTTCTTGCTCGTCGCTATGAAAAGGATTTCTTCTTAACAAATAAGAAGAGCTATCTTGAAAAACATAAGAAAGTGATTGTGAATCTTAACGGGAAAATAAATTCTCTAAAGGGAATGAACGCTGATATTGTTACTAATGAGGATGTTGCAAGCCTACTTACTTCAGCCGCTAATTATAATAAGGGTTTCTTATCTGCAGTAAATACAGTGAGGCTTGAAGGTGATTCTAAAACTGGTTTTAGAGGTGATCTCAGAAAGGTTGCCCATAAGCTGGAAGGACTTATTAAGAAGCATTCATTAGGACCTGAGGCAACTGTTCAACTTCTCATGCTTAGAAGACATGAAAAAGATTATCTTCTAAGAAGAACGGAGAAGTATCTTAATAAAGTTAATAAACGTCTTGTTACATTTAAGGAAACGACAATGGAGTTGACTGAAGATGGTGCAGCTCTTGCGAACTTTGAAAAGAACTTTACGACTTACAAAGCAGGTATGAAAGGGATATACGATAACGACATTGCGAGAAAGAACTTTATCAAGGGATTTAAGAAAGATGTTCATCGTGTTGAAGAGATTACTAAGAAAGATATAAAGCTACTTTCAACTAATATTGAAGGCTTTGTTCAAGGACATAATGAGTTTACTAGAGTTGCGATAATGGCAATGTCTATATTTGCAGTCGTTAGTTTAGCAATTTTATTATTTGTAACTATTTACTACTTTAATATTTCAAGTGTTATCTCAAAGCTTACAGCGAGTCTTAAAACTACTTCAGGTGAAACGACAGAGGGAAGTCATGAGCTTAAAGAAACTGCAGATGGACTATCATCTTCAGTCTCTCAGCAGTCTGCGGCAATCCTTGAAACAGTTTCAACACTAGATGAAATAAAAGAGATGATGAAGAGAAGTGTTGAAAATGCAAGCTTCTCGGAAGATAAGGCCTCTGAAAGTCATGGTGTTGCTTCTGAGGGGAAAATGGCGGTTGCTGAAGTAATGAAGGCAATTGGTGAAATTAGTGACTGTAATGGGGATATTACAATCCAAATGGAAAAGACCTCTAGTGAGCTAGAACAAATTGTTCAAGTTATTAAAGAGATCTCAGATAAAACGAAAGTTATTAATGATATTGTTTTCCAGACAAAACTACTTTCTTTTAACGCTTCTGTTGAAGCCGCGAGAGCAGGTGAACATGGTAAAGGCTTTGCAGTTGTTGCTGAAGAAGTTGGAAACTTGGCGACGATGTCAGGTAATGCTTCTAAAGAAATTGAAGATCTACTTTCAAATAGTGTTAATAGAGTTGAAGCAATTGTAACTGATTCAAAGTCAGCGGTTGGAAGACTTGTTGATACTGCAAAAGGTAAAACTGAGTACGGTGTTGAAACAGCTAATAAATGTAACGAAGTACTTGATAGTGTTGTTAATAATGTTGCTCATGTAAAAGATTTGATGAGAGAAATTTCAGGTGCTGCAAGTGAACAAGCGACTGGAGTCGAAAATATTTCTCAAGCTATGAATGAGTTAGATGAATCAACACACTTAAATACAAACCTTGCCAATAATACAGCTGTAAACTCAGCTCAAATGGCAAAGCAAGCAAATGATTTAGATGATATTGTTAATTCTTTAGAAGGAATTATTAATGGTATTAAGAATTCAGCAATACAAAAGAATATCTCTAATGTAATTGATCTTGGAAAGGAGAAGCAGAAGAGGTCTAGTGAGGACTCTGTTAAGAGTGATGAGCCTCTTGGAAGTACACCGACAAGTGGTGATATTCCTGAAGCTCAAATGGTTGTAGGAAGCTCTGTTCCAGATCTTCCATCACGTGACGATGACCGATTTGAAGATGTATGATTAAAAGAAAATAAATAATCAAACTAGGGCCGGATCTTTCTGGCCCTTTTTTTTACACTTCTTGTCATCCTAGAGAGAGAAGTGCAAACTATATAAATGTCTAATAAAAAAAGCTTTCTAGTTTCATCTTTAAAAATGGGTGTTGCGACATTATCTAGTCGTGTTCTTGGTTTTGGACGTGAAATTTTATTCGCAAATATCTTTGGAGCATCAGGTTTAACGGATGCATTTCATATAGCATTTAGAATCCCTAATATGCTTAGGGATCTCTTCGCTGAAGGGGCGTTCTCTTCTGCCTTTGTCCCTATTTTTACTGATGTAAAAAGAAAGGGTGATGAAGAGGCAAGAAAACTTCTGTGGTCAATGTTTCTTGTTCTCATAAGTATCACCATTGTGATTAGTTTGTTGATAATATTTTTTGCTCCTTCACTTGTTGCACTTCTTACAGATGAGTTATTCACAAGTAATGTTGAAAGATTTGAAGTTACAGTACTTTTAACGAGACTTATGGCACCTTTTTTGGCCTTTGTTTCAATTGCAGCTCTCTTTATGGGAGTTTTAAATACTTATAAAATGTTCTTTGGTCCAGCGATGGCACCGGCGACATTTAATGTCATTATGATTTTAGCAATGATCTTTCTTCCATCGCCATTAAAGGAAGCGGGATATCATCCAATTCTCTCTTTAGGGATTGGTGTTTTCTTTGGTGGGTTCATACAAATGTGTGTTCAGCTGCCAATGCTGAAGTCGAAGAAACTATTAAAGTTTGATGGGATAAATACTAGGTCTCCTGCAGTTCGAGAAATTTTAAAGAGAATGAGTATAGGAACTATTGGAGTAGGTGCTACCCAAATCAATCTATTGGTAACAACATTTCTAGCAACAGGTACAGTTGTTGGAGCTGTCTCCTGGCTACAGTATGCTTTTAGACTTTTTCAATTCCCTGTTGGAATACTCGGGGTCTCAATTGGTAACTCTAATCTTGTACATTTTTCGGAGTCATGGAAGTCGGGTAAAAAAGATGAGGCAGTTGCTTGTTTGCAGACAAGTTATTTGACGAGCCTTTTTACACTAATGCCAGCTTTGGCATTGATATATGCTTTGGCCTATGACTGTGTTGTCATTTCATTCCAAAGAGGGGCATTTTCATCAGCTGATACAGCAATGGTTGTTATGACTCTAAAAGCGTATCTTGTTGGTCTTCCATTTTATGGATTATACAAAGTTTTCTCACCGAGTTTTTACACTCTGGATAAACCAAAAATCCCTGTGATTATTTCTGCCTGTGCAGTAGCTTTGAATATTATTTTCTGTGTATCTCTCATTGATCTTGTTGGTTTTAAGATTTTGGCATTTGGAACAAGCCTCTCAATGATATTTATAATCATTGTCCAGTCATTTGTGCTTTGCAGAATTCTTGGGATTGGAGCATCCTTCTTCTTTCCTCTGAGGTTCTTTAAAATCTTGGCGTCAGGTGCCATATGTTACATTGCAACTGACTGGGCGAGACTAACAATTTTTGATCCTACGTATAATTCAGTATGGGAAACACTTCTCGCTTTTTCAGTATCTGCACTATTTGGAGCAATTATATATGTGTTGGCCACGTGCGCAATGGGGGATTACAAACTCGTTGCACAATTTTTTGGACGATTCTTAAAAAGAAAGTAAGTCTTTTCTTGCTAGTCTGAGGCCAAATAGTTAGAATTTTAGGTGATTACTATTTTGGAGATCTAAATATGAGAACAAACTTTGAAACGCTAGAGACTCTAGCAAGCTATACAATCAATGGATTGAAAGAAAACAGTGTTATTGAATTCGAAACTGAGAATAGAGAGAAGCTGATTGAATCAATGGCCACTGAATATGGTGTAGCTCTTGCAACTGATGAAGACATCAGAGACCAAGCTATTGAAGAAGTTGAAGACAAGATGGGTGTTGATAATCTTCCTGAAGATGTAACTGAATCTGAAATGTTTAACCATGCTAGAAAAGAGATTATTAAATCTTTTAGCGGAGAAAATATTGGTGGTCTTTATCTTGTAGAATCTCTTCATGAGATTTCTAATAGAATGACTAAGTTTCTATTAAACAGTGAACTAATTGATGATGTCTTTGGAAGTGATGAAGATATTCATTCTTTCCTTGTGAATACAATTAGAGGATTTAATCCAAAGAAAAACTAATGAGAAAAACTTATTTTAAAAAATAAATGGCCCGCTTCTTAGTGGGCCTTTTTTATTCTCTTAATCTTT
This sequence comes from Bacteriovorax sp. MedPE-SWde, assembly GCA_001874305.1. GTDB lineage: Bacteria > Bdellovibrionota > Bacteriovoracia > Bacteriovoracales > Bacteriovoracaceae > Halobacteriovorax_A. The sequence continues at coordinate 233,015 of MPCU01000003.1, forward strand.
GAAATGGCCTGTTCAAAGAATGGCCCTTCAAGAAGACCATTCAATATTGAGCTACGACTTTCAAGATAAAGTACTCCACTATCGCCTTTAATTAAAAAGACATCATAGTAGACCCTATGTTCTTGAGCTTCAGTAGCTGTGCCTTCAATTCTTAGAGCTTCGATTCCTTGCTCATAAATCTCTTTGAGCATACTTGGAGCTTGAACAATAGAGGTGTCTTCATCAAAGACAAGTTGTCTCTCTACCGCCATCTTTTCAAATATTGACTGAAGGTCTTGATCTGTATCACCAACCCACCTAAAGTGAGAAACCCAATCATAGCGTGTGTCAGTTCTTTCATATGTAATATGGTTTTCACTTTCTAAAGTTGCAGTCCACCAACTTGGTATGATGAACTCAAAACCATGAAACAGAAGTGCTTTGCCATTACTTATAGCAACATTCTTTTCATTCTTAATTATATTGGCCGCGTAAACGGCAAATGCGAGACACACCACTAAAAGTGCCCACCAAACTACATTGCTCATGGCGAGAATTTATCTTCCACTAAGCCTAAAGTAAATGAGCAATATCAGATAAAGCTTCAACTTTACTAATTTAGTACTAGTAAAATCAGCTAGTTATCAAATGGTAACTTTTTTGTTCAAGTTTTCATGTGATCTTGTCGATAGGACAGTGAGTTATAATGTAGGTTGGAGAACCAAAATGAAAATGAAAAATACACTTAGAGGACTATTGTTAACATCTCTCGTTCTAAACGGAACGGCCAATGCTGATTGGACTGTCTGTGAAGAAATCGACTCTGCTGGTTACGAAAGTGAAGCTAGTATGTGTATGAAGAGATATGTAAACGAGCAGTATGGAAATGATGGTTTCTGTGTTGAGTGTCTTCCTGAGCTCCCAGAGACAAACCCTTGGGCCGAAGTTGCAAAAGTAGCAATTCCGTCATTAGCAATGTTTGGTTCTGCTTATTATGGAGCTAAGTTTCAATATAAATCTCAAAAGTCTTGGTCTGATGCATACGCTGGAGGAATTCAGTCATGTCACGGATCAATTGGTGATTACCAAGCATATAACCTTGAAAGAGGTGGAAACCCAATTTTACCAGATGAGCAAACAGGAATGTTAGCGCAGTGTAATGGTAATCCAATGGGAATGTACGCCGGAGGCCTTGGTCTTGTTGGTGGAATGTATGGTGGTGTCGGCGGTAATGGACTTATCCAAGGTGGATACACTGGTGGCTTCTTAGGAGGTATGGGTGGTCCAATGTATGGAGGCGGTATGTATGGCGGTGGCGGTATGTACGGCGGAGGCATGTACCCTGGAATGGGTGGCGGCGGAATAAGCGGCGGAGTTAATATTGGAATGGGTGGAAATCCATGGGCCTCTCTGGCCGGTGGAGCACTTGCAGGACTTTTAACTGGTGGAGGAATCCACGGTGGAATAAATATTGGAATGGGTGGAAACCCTTACGGCTCTATGGGCATGGGTCCTTACGGAATGTATGGAAACATGGGAATGGGTGGCAACATGGGAATGGGCTATCCAGGAATGGGTGGTAACTTTGGAATGGGCTACCCTGGAATGGGCGTTAATATCGGAATGGGTGGATACCCAGGAATGGGCGGAAACTTCGGAATGGGATATCCAGGAATGGGTGGAAATTTTGGAATGGGATACCCAGGCATGGGCGGTAACATCGGAATTGGTGGAAGTATCGGAATCGGTGGATACCCTGGAATGGGTGGAAATATCGGAATCGGCGGATACCCAGGAATGGGTGGTAATATCGGTATTGGTGGATATCCTGGAATGGGTGGAAACATCGGAATTGGTGGAAGTATCGGAATCGGTGGATACCCTGGAATGGGTGGAAATATCGGAATCGGCGGTTACCCAGGAATGGGCGGAAATATTGGAATTGGCGGTTACCCAGGAATGGGTGGAAATATTGGTATAGGTGGTAACATCGGAGTTGGTGGATCTATCGGTGCTGGTGGATATCCTTTCCCTGGTGCAGGTGGTGGCGGAGCTTCTTGTATGTGTATCGCTGCTCCTTGTAATTGTGGAAATACATTCCCTGGTGGAAACGGACAGATTAATACGAACGGCCAATGGGGAATAAATGGAACAGGAACAATGGGACCAAATGGTGCCGGAGCAGGGTGGGGATTAAATACTTACCCATATGGAAACGGTGGTTCAGCATGGAATCAAGGTGGAGGTTGGCAAGCGCAAGCGCAAGCACAGGCCTTTACTCAAGGTTTAAATAATGCTCAAGCACAAGCATCTGCTGGAAGACTTCAGGGGAATGCACAAGGTAACTATTATGCAAATCAGGCACTATATCAAAACGTACAAAATGCTCAGCGAGATCTCTATGGTCAACAGCAGGGAATGATGTATGGTGGTGGAATGAATGGTGGAGCGATGTATAACTCTGGTATGAATTACGGTGCTATGGGTGGATTAAGTGCTCAATTCAACGTTGGACTTGGTGCTAATTCTGGTGCTGGTTATCAATGGGGTCAATAAAGAATAAATTGAAATTGAAGAAATAAAAAAGGACGCGAAATGCGTCCTTTTCTTTTATCAAACTTAATTAAGATTACTTATTATGAATAAGAACTTTGATATCTGTCTTAAAGATAACTTGGATCTTATTATTGTCAATTTGCTTATCAACAACACCTGAACCAAAAGTTGGGTGGTCAATAAGTTCACCGATTTCAAATTTTGTTTTTGGAGAGTACTTAGTAAGGTCTCCATCTTGCTTGCTCATTCCAGCTTCCCAAGCATTTGTAATTTTATCTGCAGCAGAAACTCTCGGCTTACGAGTTGTTTTCTTTTTTGCCGCTGGTGCTTTCTTCGTTTTAAATGTATGTGTTGATTTACATGTTTTGCATTGAACTTTATGTGGAGTTAACTCATCCTTCATTGCAACGATTAAGTGAGCAAGCTCAAGTTTACATTTTGAGCAATTAGTCACTATTTCTTTTCCTACGCCAAGTTTAGACATGAGTAAATTCCTAAGTTAAGATTGAGATAGACGTAAGGGTATGATTTATGACTTATAATGTAAAGACCGAACGCACAGGGAATAAACAACAAAAGCTATGGGAAAAGGCCAAAACTCTACCTCAAAAGCCGGGTTGTTACCTTTTAAAAAGATCTCGAGCAGATAATGAAGAAATTCTCTATGTTGGTAAGGCAAAAAACCTAAGAAATAGGGTGATTTCCTATTTTAATGGATCAAATAAGTCTGCTAAGACTGAGATCTTAGTTGGTCATGTAAATGAGTTTGATTTTATTATCACTGATAATGAAGCAGAAGCATTTGTCCTTGAAAACAATCTGATTAAAAAACACGCACCAAAGTACAATATTAGACTTAAAGACGATAAGTCTTACCCATATGTACAAATTGATTTTACGGAACCATTTGCAAGACCTGTCTATACGAGACGACCTAAGAAAGGTCGCTCCAAGAAGCTTTATGGTCCATTTACAACAGGGAGTAATATCTCTCAAGTTCTAAGAGTTCTTATAAAATCATTTTCTCTTAGAGACTGTTCTTTGGCCGAATTTAAAAGAAGAAAAAGACCGTGTCTCTTATATCAAATGAAGCAGTGTAGTGCTCCATGTGTAGAATATATTTCTCAAGAAGAATATAAAAAGGATCTCGATTTTGTGGCATCCTTTTTTGAAGGTAAGACAAAGAAAGTTTTTAAAGAGCTAGAGTCTCGAATGATTAATGCTGCTGAAAAAGAAGAGTTCGAATATGCAGCGATGATCAGAGATAATATTCAACTTCTTAATGAGTTTACTCAACAGTCTTTTGCACAAAATGTTGAATTAGAGCAAGATAAGAGTCTTGATATTATGGCGTATCATATTGGAGAGTTTGAGCTTGATATTTCCGTATATATTATGAGGGGAGGAATCTTACTTGGTCATAAGAACTTTCATTTTCATAAAGGTGATTCGAGTGAGGAAAGCGAAGATATCTTTTTGAATTTTGTATATCAATATTACTCTCAATCAGTAGAGTCTCTGCCGGATAAAGTCGTTTTAAGTATTCAAGATGAATCAATGCAATTGATAAATCATGCTTTTCAAAACTCAATTGATTCTAAAATTGTAGCTAGTAAACCGATTGGCATGACTAAGAAGTTATATGAGTTAACTGAGGATCATGCCAAGGAACATCAGAGGTTTAGAAATAAGAATACGGAGTCACCTTGGGTAGGACTTAACAAACTAAAAGAATTGTTAAAGCTCAAGGAAGTTCCTAAACTACTCGAGTGCTATGATATAGCAGTTTGGCAGGGACAGTCCCCAACTGCGGCTCAAATTGTATTTGATGAGGGTAAGCCGGATAAGAAGTTCTATAGATACTATCATCTTGAAGAGAGACCAGAAGGGAATAATGATTTTGCAATGATGAAGGAAGTATTGGCCCGTAGATTAAAAAAGGGAAGACTGCCTGATGTTTTTATTGTTGATGGTGGTAAGGGACAAGTAAATTCATTTCTTGAAGTATTAAAAGATTTCAATTTATTGGATATTCCAGTTGTAGGAATTGCTAAAGAAAGAAGTGGAAAGGATCAGTCGTTTAAAGATAGTGAAGTTAAGAGATCTGAAGAAAGACTTGTTATACCAAAAAGACTAAATCCTTATATTCTTAGTAAATGTCCTTCTCTAATGAGGATAGTCGTTTCAATGAGAGATGAGGCCCATAGATTCTCTCGTAAACTACATCATAAGAAAGAGCACTCTCGAATTTTAGGTTCTTGGTTTTCAGATATTGAAGGTATTGGAAAAATTACTCTGGATAGAATAAGGCTAAACCTAGATGTATCAATGGATGAGCTTAATGAATTGAGCGTAGATGAGATTTGTTCAAAATTTGATATTAAAATAGAGATTGCTAAAAGAATAAAAGAAAAGCTGTCTAGAAAGACAGCTTAATTTAGAACATGTATTTTCTTTCTATTTCCGTGACCACAATCTGGACAACGAGAACTTTCTTGTACGCATAGGTTCTTATAGTCAGACAAGTGGGTATGAACCATTTTTGCTGTACAAACCTCACACTCATTAATAATTTTGCTAACCTGGTCAGCATCACCAAAATATTCTTCAAAGTTTTCAAATTTAAACTCAGTATCAAAAGACATTCGATCTCCAATAAAAATAAATCTTAATAAGTGTAACAACTTACACATTACTGTTCGGACGCAAACCCCGTGTCTTTACGAAGTGTGTAATATTTGAGAGATTGGGGATAATTATTCCTTGGGAAAAATTTGCATGAACAGTAAAAACCATAAAGATGAACAATATAAGGCATTTGTTAACAATAACGATAACTTGCGCCAAGAAGAGGGACAGAGGGCAACATTCCTATCTGGACTATTTTCTAGATCTCTTTGGCTACCGAAGCTGAAGGGGGCGTCCTTAGTTTCGTCTCAATCATCTCTGTCATCTCCTGAGCCAGAAGTAATCAAAGAGATTCAAACGGCTCAATCGCCTTCGCAGGAGCCTACTAAACCATCTCCTGTTTCAACACCAGCTCCTGCTAATGCGGCAAGTGCCCCTGGGCAACAACCTGAAAAGGCCGTTGAGAGTAATAAGGGCCTTGGTGGAATTGCTCAATACATTCCTGGGAGTATTGAAGCGCAAAAAGAGGCAAGTGCAACAGAATACAAAATAGATGTAAACTTTGAGGATTATCTTAAATCAATAAACCTCTCATGGTCAGTATCTCAAATAACAGGAATAGATAGTTTCAAAGAAAATGTAGATGTTCTGTTTTTTGGATTAGATGAAATCTCTCTAACTGACCTACCTGATACGACACCAATTTCTCTCATCGAAAGTGAACAGGACTTACTCGGTAAAATGATTAAGGCCATGAACTTAAAAGAGGGGAGCTTCGTAAGGATACCGCTGATAAAATCTAAGAATGAACTAGAGTTTCTTCTGGGTGCTTTAAATTACTTTAAGCCTAGAGTTATTGTTCCTCTTGGAGCAACATCAACAAATATAGTCCTCGAGAGGAAAGTTAAGCTTTCTAATGTTCATGGGCAGCTTGAGAAGAAAGCATTCAAATTAAATGGAGATGATCATGTTGTTGATGTCTCCCCACTATTTCACCCACAACTTCTTGAAATAAATCAGAGCATGAAGAGAACAGCCTGGATTGACATGCAAAAGTTGATGGAATTCATCGGAAATAACTAGTCTGTTGAGTCTTTTGCTAAAATATTCTAAAATATAAGTGACCATGATGGTCATAGGAATTTAGAATGACTCTAAAAGCACTTATTATTTCACTTTTTCTTAGTGGTAACACTCTCGCAAGAGTCGCACCGGTTAAGTCCCCATCTGATAACTATAAGGTAAAGGTTCGTATTGCCCACGGGCTTAAGAATGTCGAAGTGTCTGGAACAGATCTTACTCGCTACTTACACCCTGTTGATCAAAGCAAGACCTATGGTGGACGAAAGAAAGTAAAGTTTAATTGCCACTACTTCTCTAAAGATAATAAGAAGGTATCTAATCAAATCTTATTAGCGTCTCTAACGAGTGGAACAGGACTTGTTACATTTGATAAGAAGAAGTACCAGGGTGAGCTTCACGTTGTAACTTCTGGAAGAAATAAAAAAAGCTGTGACGTTGTAAACGAATTAGAAATGGATTCATATATTAGCTCTCTACTTGCGAAGGAAATGAATGCAAGCTGGCCAATAGAGGCCCTCAAAGCACAGGCCGTAGCTGCCAGAACATATGCTCTTCATAAGATTCAAAAGGCAAAGCTTCTCGATTCGAGTTTCTATGATCTTGAGAATTCCGAAAAACATCAGGTGAATGGAGACTTCTTTGATGTAACGAGAAGAACTTTAAAAGCAGCGAGGCTAACTTCTGGATTTGTTTTAAAGAATAAATTAGGAAAGCTTACTCCTGCATTCTTTCATGCAAGCTGTGGAGGACGTACTCTAAGACCAGATGAAGTTTGGAGTAATAAAGTTGTCGGCTATGAAAAGGTTGCTAATTGTAATTACTGTAAAAAGAAAGATAATTGGCAAAGTGTTATCAGTAGATCGAGACTAAAGAAGATTATATCTTGGGCAATGAGAAAGGGTTATATAACAAAGAAGCTTAATCTCGATAAGAAAATTAGAATTTATAAAGATAAGAGAAATAGAAAATTTTTAAATATTAAAGTAGGCTCAAGAAAGATAAAGCTGAAAAAAGCGTTCTTTAGACGTTACTTCGGGAGAGTTCAGTTTCCGTCAAATTATTTTTATCTTGCTGATGGTCTTGGGAAAGGTCCTGTTCACTTCGTTGGCAAGGGAAATGGTCACGGAGTTGGATTATGTCAGGTTGGAAGTAGAGGACTAGCTCTAAAGGGGTGGGACTATAAAAGAATATTGTCCCACTATTTCCCAGAGCTAAATATTAAAAAAATATATTAGTATTGACCGTTACAAGTTGGCTTAAAGAATGTTGTCCAAGCTTCATAAGGCTGAAGTTGTCCAGACATACCATTAACATTAAATTGGTAACTTGCAGATACCATATAAGTGTTTACACCAGCATCAACTACACCATGTGGACAAAAATTATCCTTGTCTAGTATTAAACAATTTGGCGCTTGAAAACCAGATAATGCTCGTTCATTACCAATTAGAGGAAGATTAGTTCCATAATAATTTAGATACTGAGAACACATTGAAATAAAAACATTATGTCCAACAACCTGACTTCCGTTTAGAACTTCAGAAACAATCATAAAATCATTATAAGGACTAACCCCAATATACTTTTGACCAGCTGTTCCTGACATAACACCTTGTTGGAAGTTTCCACAAACTGCGGTATTGCTACCTTGACCAGCTTGAGCATAATATTGTTGAAAGTTACTAAGTCTTTGTCCGTTTTGGCACCTTAGAGAGTTACTTAATTCTCCCGCAAGTGATTGTACAGCGCTAGGCAGTCCGCCCTGACCAGTTGTTTGTTGATTACTTCCACCGTAATTTGTAGAAGAATCATTACCGCTCGTATTGACCTTATTACCGTCACCACCACAACTAATTAGTGTAACTGATGCTGCAATTAATAGTAACTTTGTTAACGGGTGTTTCATTCTTTTTTCCCCTGTGTAATTCATTCTCGTTTATCTTTTCGGATAATTGATAAAATAACTTTAGCGAAAATAAAGTTTAATAATCCTACGGACTTAGCCGAAAAATAGAATGGATGGGGGAATAATGAATTTAAAGAAACTTAAACTAAAGAGTTTATTTAAGGATGAGCACGCAAAATTTAGAATAGCGATAGGTCTACAATTTGCTTTTATACCTCTGCTCTCATTAGCAGTTTCAATTATTCTCAATTACATCGTTCTTAAGGTAACACTATCAGTTCTCTCATCATTTAATTCTGAAAAGTCATTTATTGTAGAAGACCTTCTCTATCTCTTTGCTCAAAAGGGGTTGGTTGATCTCGTACCATGGATAGTTATATCAACAGTGGCCTTAACGTTCTTTGGAATGTTTATGGGAAATGTAATGCTGAGACCATTTCGTATAATTGCTGAGTATTGTGAAGGGCAACTCGCTGATGAAAAGAAATCTTATAACCCTGAATTTATAACTGAGCTTAAATTACTATCCCTATTTTCTGAATGGTTCTTTCATACAATAACTATTTTAAAGGAAGCAGGTGGTCTTACGAAGATTGAAGTCCCTGAAAAATATAAACGTATTCATAAACCTGTATTTGAATCGAACTTCTTTGTTAATAACTTCTTAGTAATTATTATTATGACGCTAATAACTGCTTTCTTAATATACGTAGGAAATGCAAAAATGTTTGAAGGTGTAGTAGAAGTAATTAGAGAAATTTATTCACATGAAAAGAGTGCAGGGCTTTATATACAGAATATTTCAGAGGTATTTGATATTATTTCCATTCTCTCTATCGGGATAAATATATTCATTTACTTCATCTACAGCTTCTTCTTGTACTCGAAAGTTTCAGCACCGGCCTTTGGTGTTTTTGCTACGATGCGTTCTTTTATAAACGGTAGGTATAGTGCACGTGTCCATTTAATTGGGTATTCATATTTGAGAAACTATACTAGAATGCTCAACAAATATTTGGACCATGTGGAAAAAGAATACGTGTCAAAAGATAATTGAGTAATGTGCTACAATCAGCTAAAATATTTTAAACATTAAGTTATTTTTAATAACAAAAGGAATTGATATGAAGAAGTTTATGACTTTATTAGTTGCAGCTGTCCTAATGACAAGCTGTGTTTCAGACAAGCAAATCAAAGAAGCCATCTTAAAAGATCCAAACCTTATTGCTGATGCAATCAAAAAGCATCCAGCAGAAGTAATGCAAGCTCTTCAAGTTGCGGCTAGAGATGCAAGAGATGTTCTTGCAAAGAGAAGAGAATCAGATGAAAAGAAGAAACTTCTTGAGTCTATTGATAAGCCACTAAACCCAGAAATTAGAGATGACGATGCGATTAGAGGAACTAGAGGAGCACCAATTACTCTTGTAGAATACTCTGACTTTCAGTGTCCATACTGTACAAAAGGTTTTACTGACGTAGTTCAACCACTTCTAGACAAGTATAAAGGTAAAGTTGCTTTCGTTTATAAGCACCTTCCACTGTCTTTTCACAAAGAAGCTAGACTAGCTGCTAAGTACTATGAAGGTTTAAGAGTTCAATCTGACGAACTAGCATTTAAATTTCATGATGAGCTTTTCAAGCAAGATGCTCAACAAAAGCTAAGACAGTACAAAGAAAAATATCTTAAGAAGCTAGCTAAGAAAGTTGGTGGAAATATGTCTAAACTAGCTAAGGCCGTTAAGTCTAAAGCTATTGATGATAGAATTAAAGCTGACGAAGCAGAAGCTAGAAAGTTTGGAATTCAAGGAACTCCTGGATTCTTACTTAATGGTGTACCTGTAAGAGGAGCATACCCACTATCATATTTCGAAAATATCTTGGGTCTTTTAAAAGAAAAAGGTAAACTTAAATTATAATAGTTTCGAAAGGCCCTCGAAAGAGGGCTTTTTTTTTGCCTTGGAGTGAGAATGTTTGGAAATAAATCTATTAAAGTAAACATGAATGTACTTAGTAACGGTATTGAGAATGATGTTTATAAGATAGATGAGTTACTGGATTCAGTTATTCCGATGAACCTCATTGATCGAAAGTTAATTTCTAGATCTTATGCTTTTGAGTTAGAAGAGCTTTTAAAGGTAAGCTCACTCTATGAATTGTCTCGCGCAATAATCAACTTAGAACGCAAACTAGTAAAGCTAGAAAAGGTTGTTCAGGTCGACTTAGAAATTCCTAACTTAACAAACTTCTATACAAGTTTATCGCCAGTACTTTTACAGTCCCTTGTTGAGATTCATGAATTAAGTGACTCTGAAAATGTAGAAAATCATTGGCTAGATGCCGTTAGAATTGCCGTAGAGGAAGAACTGGCAATTTGGCAAGAAAAAAGTATTTCTTTGGGGCATTAATTAAATGTAAGTTTTTTTTTATTAAAAACTCTAAAAAGCCTTGTCAAAGCATCTCTAAGCGTTCATGATTTTCTTACAACCTATAAACACTAACCTTTCGGGAGTTCACATGAACAGAAAAGAACTTATTGAAGCAATCTTAAAAAACAAAGATCTTAACCACCTAACTAAGAAAGAAGCTGATGCATTCGTAGCAACTATGCTAGAAGTTATCAAGAAATCTGTTAAAAAGGGTGACGATGTTTCTCTTATCGGTTTTGGTTCTTTTACTAAAACAAGAAGAGCAGCTAGAGTTGGAATCAATCCAGCAACAGGTGAGAAAATCAAAATCAAAGCTAAAACAGTTCCAAAGTTTAAGCCAGGTAAAGCTTGGAAAGAAATGTTTCTTAAGTAAGAATTATTTTTTACAAAAGTTATATATGAGGGCCCCGTTTTTTACGGGGCTTTTTTGTAGGCGTCATTTAGCATGAAGCTAAATGAAGCCGAGCAACCCTGACGACTGAGCACGATGCGAAGAAGAGAGGGTACGCACACCACAATATAATCTTCGCGATTAGCGCCACCAAAACCCCATCATCCTCCAAAACACCCCCAATACCCAACCAAAACAATCCAGCACCACCGGCAAATTGACACCAGGAAATTCCTACCTACCTGCTAAGTAACCGTGATTTCAAATAAGCAGGCAAAAACTTCCATAAATCCTTTTCCTATCTTGAATCTTCGGCCCTTAAAGCGTATAATTTTTGACAGGACCTCAGATTATCCGGAATATTTTTCTGAGGACAGGTTAACCAAAAAGACCAGGAAGGTTGAAAGTGGCAGATGAAGGCGCAAACAAAGCTGAATCAGGCGGAAAAAATCCATTACTAACTATCGTATTAATTCTTAACATCGTTATGATGGGTGCTATCGCGTTCTTTCAATTTGAAACACATAAGAAGCTTACTACACAACCTTCAATGCAGGACATAGTTAAAGCAGAAATGAAGAAGGCCGCTGGTGATGATGATCAAAAGTCTGAAACAGGTGAGGCAAAAGAGCAGAGCGGAAAGCTATTTCCATTAGATGGATTTACTGCCAACTTAGCTCAAGGTGATGGTCCAAGAAGATTCATCAGATTAAATGCAGTCTTAAAACTTAGTAGCGAAGCTAAGGAAGAAGAATATAAAGCAAGAAAGCCACAGATTAGAGATGCGATCATTTCTATTCTTAATGCGAAGAGACCTCAAGATCTTTTAAAGGTTCAAGGTAAGGAATACCTTAAAGAGGAAATTAAATCTTCGATAAATACTTTCTTAGTTGAAGGAAAAGTTCTCGACGTTTATTACGTTGGATTTCAGATAAACTAGTTTTAATCTGAATATTAAATTACCAATGTAAGCAGGAAGCTTACAACATCGTATCCTAGGAGGGGTGAAGATGGCACAGGTACTTAGTCAAGATGAAGTCGATGCACTACTTAACGCAGTTAATGATGGTGACTCTGATGATTTCCTAGGTGGAGATGGCGGAGATTTCGATGATGATGAGGGTGATGATAATATACAGCCCTATGATCTGACCAATCAAGACCGTGTTATTCGTGGGCGAATGCCTATTCTTGAAATCATCTATGAGAGATTTATTAGATCTTTCAGGGTTTCACTATCTAACTCACTTAGAAAAATTTCTACGATCTCTATGATCTCAACAGACCTTTTGAAGTTTGGTGAATTCGTAAACACACTACCGATTCCTTCTTGTATGTGTATTATGCGTTTCAACGAACTAAGAGGTCCAGCTCTACTTGTTTTTGAATCAAAGCTTGCTTATGCAATCATCGATTCATACTTTGGTGGAACAGATAGACCATTTACTAAAATTGAAGGTAAGGAATTTACGGCCATAGAGCTTTCTTTCATGAAGAAAGTAATGGATATGGCAATCTCTGACCTTGAAGAAGCTTGGGCGCCAGTTCATAGAATTGATGCTCAATATATTAGAACAGAGATTAACCCACAATTCGTAGGAGTTGTTCCTCCTTCAGATGTAATTATCGCAACTACTTTAGAAGTCGAATTCGAATCTGCTTCTGGAACAATTATGATCGTTGTTCCTTACTCAACGATTGAGCCGATTAAGCAGAAACTAAGTTCAAGTTATCAAACAGATAATGACATGGCCGACAGTATTTGGACTACGGCAATGAATGAGCATATCAAACAAGCTAACGCTACTGTGACAGTGAAACTTGGTGAGACAGAAATGACTGTTGGAGATCTTTTAACTTTAGAATCTGGAGATATTATTCCTTTGAATCAGGAAGCTTCAGGAGAGGTTAATGCTGAAATCCAAGGTGTTGATAAGATGAAGTGTCTTATTGGAACATACAAAGGTAACAGAGCAGTTCAAATTACACATGTAGATAGACTGCTTGAAGATTTTTCAGAAAGTAATGAATAGGGAGATATAAATGAGTGATTTAGAAAATAATGCAGATGGAATGGGTAGCTTAGAGTCTATAAACACAATGCAAGTTGAAAAACTTGCTGATGATGTTAAGGCCGGTGATGATGCCATTAATAAACTTAAAGTTCAAAACTTAGACTTTATTCTCGATATACCTCTTAAAGTAACAGTAGAGCTTGGAAGAACTGAAGTTCAAATTAAAGATCTACTACAACTAGGTCAAGGTTCTGTACTTGAACTAGACAAACTTGCTGGTGAGCCACTTGAAATTCTCGTAAATGGGAAGCTTGTAGCAAAGGGAGAGGTTGTAGTTGTAAACGAGAAGTTTGGTATTCGTTTAACAGATATTATTTCACCAATCGAGAGAATTGAAACTCTAAAATAGGATAAGAGATGAAAGGGAATAGCTTGAAAACATTAATCTTAGCAACTCTAGTTGGAATTTCAACTTATGCAAATGTTAATATCACTAAACTTAATTATAAGAATGATAAGAACTTTGGTGTTGTAACAGTAAAACTTAAAGGTGTTTTAAAAGATACGCCTGAGCTAACAATCAAGAATGATGTTATTCAAATAGAGATTCCTAATTCAATCGTGTGGCCAAAAATTGAGAAACAAGTGTCTGTAAACAGATCATTCGATTCAAAGCTAATGGCGTACCAATATAATAAAAACTTAGTAAGAGTTAGAGCAAAGCTACCGTACGATCTAAGTGGTAAGGAATCTAAGGTAAGCGTCATTTTAAACGACGACAATATTCAACTCTATTTTCCTAAAGAAAAAGCAGTTTCAAGAAAAATAGTAAAGTCACTTCTTAATGTGAAGAAAAAGAAGTCTACTGCTAAATCTTATGATGAAAGCTACTTAGAAAAACTATTGAAAGACAAAGAGAAGACTAAGAAAGCTCCAATAAAAAAAATTGCTAAGGCTGAAAGCTTTCTCCATGAAGAAATGAATACTAAGAAGGTCGTTGTAGATTCATTAAATACTAAGATGTCATCGGTTAAGAAGAGTTCATTTGATTTCTCTAGTTATGTATTTAAATTCATCGGTTTCTTTGCACTACTTGTTGCTGGGATTTATTTCATGATGAACTTCTTTAGAAAAGGGATGCTTAAAAAAGGTGGTCTTGGTTTTCTATCAGGCTCAAAGATGGTTGAAGTTTTAGATACAACTTATCTCGGACCAAAGAGAAGTATTCTTGTTGTTAGAGTGCAAAAGCAAATCTTTCTAATGTCACAATCTGAAAAAGGTATGGATTTCTTAACTGAGATTAAAGATACTGCTGGGTTTATGAAAGAAGGTGAAAAGCAGGTTGTTGGATCTAACTTTGATACAAACCTGGATACAGCATCAGAAAAAGATAAAGATTTTAAATTAAAAGATGTAGTTTCGGCATTTGATACACCAGATGTTGCTCCTGATGACATTGACCCTGTTTTACAAGCACTTGCGGGACAAACAGAAGCTCAAGAGCTGAATAAAGTAAGCTTAACAAAACAAATTAAAAATAAGATTAAAGACTTAAAACCACTTCAATAGGAAGTTAGATGAATAAATTAGGAAGAGCATTATTACTATTTATACTTGCTGGATTTGCAGGAAGCGCACTCGCTCAAAGTGCCACGAAGCTAGGTTTACCTGGTCTCTCTGTTAATTTTGGTCAAGGTGTCGATCTTGTCGATACACTAGAGTTAACAGTTCTGTTTACTGTTTTAACTTTAGCTCCAGCTGTCCTAATTTTATGTACATGTTTTACACGTATCATTGTCGTACTATCTTTTATGAGACAGGCCATTGGTACTCAGAGTATGCCGCCAAACCAGTTACTAGTTGGTTTCGCACTCTTCTTATCAGTGTTTGTAATGCAGCCAACAGGTGAAGAAATCTACAATAATGCTGTAAGACCATATATGGATAGAAAAATTACAACAACTCTAGCACTCGATAGAATAGAGCTTTCATTAAGAGGGTTTATGAACAAACAAGTTCGTAAGGCCGATATTGGACTATTCTATGATGTAACTGGAAGAAAGGCCCCTACAAGTATTGATGATGTGCCTATTCACTTTCTTATTCCTGCTTTTATAATTTCTGAACTTAAAACTGCATTCCAGATTGGGTTCTTACTTTATATACCATTTCTAATTCTGGATATGGTTGTTGCTTCAGTTCTTATGGCCATGGGGATGATGATGTTACCTCCAGTTGTAATTTCTCTTCCATTCAAACTGCTACTATTTGTATTAGTTGATGGATGGCAGTTAGTAACAGGATCGTTACTAAGATCATTTAATTAGATAGGAGAGAGAAGTGGACTTTTTTTCAGATATAGCAAAGCAAGCAATTACAATAGGACTGATGATTTCAGCTCCAATGTTACTTGGCTCACTTGTTATGGGTATCTTAGTTTCGATCTTTCAGGCCGTTACTCAAATCAATGAACAAACACTTTCATTTATTCCAAAGATTCTAGTTATTATTGGTGCACTTGTACTTTGTGCACCTTGGATGAGTGATCAATTAACAACTTTTACAAGGGAATTAATTATTAGTATTCCTCAACTTGTTACAGGTAGATAATGACAATACAGATAACTGACATTGTTCCAGTAATTGCATTCTTTCTTGTTTTTTCAAGACTGCTTGCTGTGAATTTTCAGTTACCTATTTATGATAACCTTCCGATTCCAATGATTGTTAAAATTCTATCAACACTTGTAATGTCATACTGCTTCTTTCCTTATGTTCAAGGAGAAGTAATGAAAGATATTGCTTATGTAGGTAAGGAAAATTTTTGGGCGCTAACGGCCGTATATACAATAGTTGGCCTGGTTATAGGCTACCTTGTTAAATCAATCATGGGGATCTTTGTAGCGGGTGGTTCTATCATTACACAACAGGTTGGGTTTGCAGCAGTACAATACTTTGACCCGACATCAAATCAACAAATTGGTCCGTTCGAGAAGCTCATTCAGTGGACAGTACTTGTAATGGTTATATCTTCTGGAGCATTACTTCCAATGTTCAAGGGCGTGTTTCACTCTTTTGAATCAATACATATTTATCAAATGGGTGCTTTTGCTAAAGCCCACATCTTTTATATAGAAGCATTTAAGTCGATATTTCTTTCGGCGATTATGCTTGCAACACCTTTAATTTTTACAAATATGCTAATCATGACAATCCTAGGAATTATCGCAAGAACAGTTCCTCAGTTGAATGTAATTATGGTTAGTTTTGCAGTTAATATTGGACTTGGTTTGCTAGTTTTTGCAGCAACAAGTGACGAATTTTTTAGTGTCGCCTTCAAGATTTATACAGATAAGCTTGGGGAATGGTTTCAATTTGTTATCTAGAGGATAACGGGATAAAAAATGGCTGACGATTCATCAGATGCAGAAAAAACAGAAGAGCCCTCCGCTCATAGGATTGAAGAATCCAGGCGAAAGGGTGAAGTTGCTTCCTCGAAAGAACTTTCGAGTGTTCTCGTTTTATCGGCGTGTCTGCTTACATTAGGTCTTTCTATGATCTTCATTTATGAAGAGCTGGATTCCTTTGTTAGATGGTTAGCACATCTTGATATCGCATCTGCGTTCACAGAAAAATCATTAAAAACAATAGTTCATAGAACTGCAAAAACGACACTTATGTGTGCAGCTCCTGTAAGTATCGTTGCTCTTTGTGTAGGTGTAATCGCAAATATTGCACAGGTTGGGATTCTATTCTCTCCAGATGTTCTTCAATGGAAGCCAGAGAGAATTAACCCTCTAAAGGGAATTAAGAAACTCTTCTCTGCACAGGCTGCAGTTGAAGCTATTAAAGGTATATTTAAGTTCATTATAGTGATGGGAATTGTTTATCTCTTTTTAAAAGATGAGATAGCTTCATATATTGGTTTCTTTCACATGGATTTCTTTCAGTCATTTATCTACGGTAAATCGATTCTTATAAAACTTGGGTTTTCTATCATTGGTGGTCTTGTACTAATCGCAATAGGTGACTTTGCTTACCAAAAGCATTCTTATAAGAAAAAGATGATGATGACAAAAGAAGAGGCCAAGCGTGAGTCCAAAGAGCAAGATGGTAATCCAGAAGTAAAGCAAAGAATTAGAAGTATTCAAAGAGAAATGGCATCAAAGAGAATGATGGCCGATATTCCTACTGCTGATGCAATCATCACAAACCCTACTCATATAAGTATTGTTCTTAAATATGACCAAGAAAAAATGATCTCTCCAACAATTATTGGTAAGGGACAAGATCACTTAGCAATGAGAATTAGAGAAATTGCAAAAGAACATAATATTCCAATTGTTGAAAATGTTCCTCTAGCACGAGCTCTTTATAAGAGTGTCAATGTTGGAGAAAGTGTTCCAAGAACACTATATAAAGCAGTCGCTGAAGTACTGGCCTTTGTTTATAAGTTGAAAAGAAATAAAAAGGCCATGGGGTAGGAGAATAAATGGACGGATTTTTTGGTAAATTCAAATTTTTATCACAGAATGCTGACTTAGTTGTTGCAGTAGGATTAATGCTCATTTTGGGTGTTATGATTATTCCTGTACCACCAATTGTTCTAGATTTACTATTAGCGATTACTCTATCATTTGCGATCATAATTTTATTAGTTTCTGTTTACTCTAAGAAGCCACTAGATTTCTCAACTTTTCCATCTGTTCTTCTTGTAACGACTTTATTTAGATTATCTCTAAATGTAGCCTCGACAAGAAATATTCTTTTACGAGGTGGGTCTGATGGAACAAGTGCAGCTGGTGAAATCATTAAGAGTTTCGGTGAGTTCGTTGTAGAAGGGAATTTCGTCGTAGGTATTATTGTCTTTATTATTCTAGTAATTATCAACTTTATGGTTATTACAAAGGGTGCTGGGCGTGTTGCTGAAGTTGCTGCACGATTCACTTTAGATGCGATGCCTGGTAAGCAGATGGCAATTGATGCTGATTTAAATGCCGGACTAATTGACGATGCACAAGCTAAACAAAGACGAGCTGAAGTTGCTCAGGAAGCAGATTTTTACGGGTCTATGGATGGTGCTTCGAAGTTCGTTCGAGGGGATGCTATTGCAGGTATTATGATTACTGCAATTAATATCATCGGTGGAATTATTGTTGGTGTTGCCCAAAATGGTTTAAGTTTTGGTCAGGCAGCTGAAACATTTACTCTTCTAACTGTTGGTGATGGTCTTGTATCTCAAATACCTGCACTAATCATATCAACTGCAGCGGGTTTAATTGCCACGAGAAACACTTCTGATGATAATCTTGGTGCACAGATTGAGAAGCAATTTAAGTTACATCCTAAGGCAATCTATATTGCTTCTGGTGTACTTCTTGTTTTCTCTTTAATCCCAGGACTTCCTAAGCTTCCATTTATTGCTGTAGGACTTGGTCTTGCTTATATGGGAAATCGCATAGAGAAAGGTGTTGCAAAAGAGATAGCTGAAGAAGCAACAAAGAATACTGAAGAGAAGAAGGCAACTCCTGATTCACTTGAAGATCTGCTTTCACTTGAACTCGTGGAGCTTGAGGTTGGTTATGGGCTTGTAAACCTTGTGGATTCCTCTCAAAATGGTGATCTTCTTGAAAGAATTACATACATGAGGAAACAATTCGCTTTAGACTGGGGTGTAATCATTCCATCTGTTAGAATAAAGGACAACCTGGAGTTAAAACCAGGTGGATATAGTGTCAAAATCAAAGGAATTGAAGTCGCTAGTGGAGAATTAATGCCCGATCATTTCTTGGCCATGGACCCTGGCTCAGTAATTGAAAAAATGGATGGTGTTGAAACTGTTGAACCAGTTTTTGGTCTCCCTGCGGTATGGATTTCTGAAGAGCAAAAAGATGATGCTGGATACAATGGTTATACAGTAGTTGATCTCTCTACAGTAATGGCAACACACCTTACTGAAATCTTAAAATCTAATTTATACGAACTATTTGGTAGACAAGAACTTGTTAGAGTTATGGATAATTTCAAGGATCACTATCCTAAAATTGTTGCAGACCTTGTACCAGATATTCTTCCTCTTGGTTCTGTTCTTAAGGTACTTCAAAACCTACTTAGAGAAGGTGTATCAGTTAGAGACTTAAGAACAATTCTTGAAACACTTTCTGAGTTTGGAATATCAGTTAAGGACCCAGACTCACTGACAGAATATGTAAGACAGTCACTTTATAGAACAATTACAGAAGTTATAAAAAGTGACATGGGGGATATCCCACTATTTACATTAGATAGAAAAATTGAAGAACAAGTTGCAAGTAACTTAATTCAGACGGAAAGCGGTCAACAATTATCGTTGGATCCAAGAGTCACTCAAACGATACTTGCAAGTTTAAATGAGAAAATTGAAGAAGCAACGAACATGGGCGAGAAAATGGTTGTCCTGTGTTCGCCAGTAATAAGAAACCACTTTAAGAAATTGACAGAAAAATTTATTCCAAACTTGATTGTGGTAAGTCATAATGAATTAAGCCCTGATGCAAACATCAGGTCTCTTGGAACGGTGAGGTTATAGGATGTATGTAAGAAAGTTTGAAGCTGACTCATTGGAAGAGGCACTCAAAGACATCAAGAGAGAGCTTGGACCAGATGCGATCATTTTAAAGACGCTGACAAATAAAGGTCTCAAAGGTGCATTTAAAAAGAAGAGAATCGAAATTACAGCAGCTATCTCGGAGAGAAATTACTCCAGTAAAGCTAAGGTAGATAAAGTTCTTAATCCAGCACAAAAAGATAAGTTTTATAAGAACGATGCATCGTATATTTCTAATATGATTAATTCAGATACTAAGACGGAAACTGCTCCTGCTGCGGCCGGTGGATATGGAAAGCTAGCTTTAAATAAGCAGGTGAACTCAGTCGCTAACGAGACGGAACATAATTTTAGTTCTCAGGGGCCAATGAGCTCTGGTTTAGATGACTTTCTTAATACAGCACCTGCCCCTAAGAAAGTAGAAGATGAGAATCCTATTTTTGCAGATGAGCCAAATTTTGATATCGAACCTACTATTGTAGAAGAGCCTGTTGCTGTCGCACCAAGAATAGAAGTTACTCATGAAGAAGTTTCTCGTGAATCTTTAATTGACAGCTCAGAAGTTCAAAAAACAGTTGATGCGCAAAAATCTAAAATAGATGACCTTGAAAAGAAACTCTATGAATTAACTCAAAGTGTACAAAGTATAAATAAGCCTCAGGCCCTTGGTGTTCAAGAGCTAGTAGCAATTTTAAGAAGTTTAGATATTGAAGAGACATATGTTCAAAAAGTTTTAAGAAAAGCAAACTTTGAACTATCTGTTGCAGATAAAGAAGATCCAGATACGGTATTTGAATTTGCATTGAGAGAAATGTTGAATGAAATCAATGTTGATATGCCTCTTTTTTCTTCAGTAGATAATAGTGAAAAGCACACTGTAACAGTAGTACTTTCAGATGTAACATCTGGACAAAGTACAATGCTTAGAAAAATAGCATCTCTTCAAAAAGATTCTATGATTATTCGAAATAAAGGTGATGAAGATTTTAAAGAAAATGAAACATTTTCTGAAAAGTTCTTTGATATAGATACTAAGGTTTGTCGTTCAATTTCTGAAATCGTTTCGGCCACTAGAGGAGCTCTAGAAGGTAAGAAGAACGTTTTTGTTGACTACAAAGCAGGTAATCAAGAGGCCAATGAAGTAAAGAAGTTTATTGATGGTCTTAGAAGATCTTTTGAGAATGTGGAAGTTTTAGTATGCCTTTCATCAATCAACACAGAGTTATATAATAGAAAGGTACTTAACCGTTATACCGGATTGGCAAACGGAATGGTAGTCACACACTTAGATCAATGTTTGAATTTTGGATCACTCTTTAATTTAGCAATAGATTTTAATCAACTACCATATAAGTTCTTTGGAACAGGACAAGTAGTTCCAGATGACCTCGAAGCTGCAACTGCCGAAAGGATTTTGGCAGGGATTTTTCAGCTGTAATTAATATTTTTTGACTTGTTTACATTCAACGGGAGACAGGATGTCTAAAGGTGAGCTGAGTCATTGGTTAATGTCACAAAGAAGTGACTTTGGACCAAGCGAAAAATTGAATTTAAATTCAATTAGCACAAAGAAACGCACAATCGCTATTGCTTCAGGCAAAGGTGGGGTAGGGAAAACAACTGCTTCATTAATGCTTGCTAAGGAATTAGTAGAATCTGGCAATAAGGTATTAGTTATTGATTGTGATTACAATCTCTCTAATACAGCAGTTAAACTTGGTTTACCGCTAAGTGATAACTTTTACTCATTACTTTCAATGAAGAAAGATTTCTCTGAGTGTTTACATAAAGAGGGAGACCTTCACCTATTATCTGGCTGTAATGGTAACTCAGATCTATTCGATACAAATTTTGAACATGATAAATTTATTATCGATGTCATTCATGAACATGGGGATGAATATGATTTTATTCTTCTTGATTGTCCAGCAGGTATAGGTAAAGAAACTGTTAATCTTGCAGCATATGCTGATTATAGATTTATGATTGTAAATCCTGATAGGTCGTCTATTACTGACACCTACGCCCTAATAAAAATACTTAAAAATAAATATTCTATCTCTGAAAATCATTTAGTTGTTAATCGAGTCTCATCACAAAAACAATACCTGAGAGTTGTTAAGTCTCTCATGGATACGGTTTCTACCTTCTTAGAAGGTAATGTTAGAGTTTTAGGCCCTGTTAAGTTTATTAACATTCCTGTCGATGAGTTTGATAAAGGTCTAAGGGGGGCGGAAAAAAGTTCCCTGCACAAATATTTCTCTAAAATTGCATCGAAGTTTACCGACGAGAGCACTGGTCTGTTTGAAAATATTATAAATTCAAACGTAAAGCCGTCAGTAGAACATGAAGTTCAACCAACCGTATAAGACAAGGAGTGCTCGATGTCATCTATAGCAAAAAAACTAAAGAATTTAAAAGATTATAGATCAACTGTTGATCCAAAAGTTAAAGATGAAATTGTTGTAGAGTATGCGCCGCTAATTAAGTATATTGCGCAAAAGATAGCCTCACGTCTTCCGGCGAATATTGAGCTAGACGATCTAATTTCATGTGGTGTTATTGGATTAATGGATGCGATTGAAAAATTTGATCCAACAAGAGATAATAAATTTAAAACATATGCAGAATTTAGAATTAGAGGTTCAATTCTAGATGAACTTAGAGCGCAAGATTGGGTCCCAAGATCTATTAGAGAGAAGGCTAAGGTTATTGATAGAGCTTACTCTAAATTAGAGTCTAAGCTTGGTAGACCAGCAACAGACGAAGAAATGTGTTCAGAGCTTACTGTTACCAAAGATGAGTTTCATGACATGCTTAATAAAGCTAAGTCTGTATCGATGCTAAATATCGATGATTCTGCTACTTTTAATCGTAATGATAAAAAGACCATGGCAGGAATGAATGAAGAAAGTAAGCATGTTAATCCATTTACTGCTGTTGCAAATAAAAACTTCAGAGAAAAAATAAAAGAGGGAATCTCTCAACTACCTGAGAAGCAAAGATTAGTTCTTTCTTTATATTATTATGAAGACCTTAATCTTAAGGAAATTGGTCAAGTTTTAGATGTAACTGAATCAAGAGTATCTCAACTTCACACCCAAGCAGTGTCCAAGTTAAAAGCTAAGCTACAAACGATGTTTGAAGGTTATGAAGAGCTTGTAGGGTAGAAAACACCGGTCAAATTTACTTCAAAATATATAAGCCTTCGTAATGAAGGCTTTTTTTATTTTCTTCAAAAAGAAAGGTTTTTTTCTTTATATTTCTTCATAAAAAATGCATAATATTTAAAGAAATCAAAGACGAATTCACAGGACGTGAAGGGTCTAAAAGACATGATGTTAACTACCATTATAAAAAATCAAAATTCAATAAATTGCCATACTTTTGGCAGGAGACTTAAATGACGTTACGCTTCGGTAAACCGCTCTACGTATACTTTTGTGCTGCAATGATAACTATATTCGCTGTCCTATGTGCAGGTGTTTATACGTATTGGAATAACGGCCCTGCAAATATGGATCGTGTAGCACAGATCTTTGAATCAACAGTTAAGCTTGATAGTCTAACAAAGAATAAAGATCTAAAAAAAGTTAAGAACTTAATAAGAAGAGATCGTGTTAGAGAAGCAATTGCATCACATGAAAAACTTCAAGAAAAAATAAATACACTAAATGAATTAGAAACAGTTGAAAGCTACGATGTTTTTGAAGCTAATATGCAAAAGCTTAAAACAAGTTTGAATTCGATGTTATCTTTTTCAAGAAAGTCTAGTTTGATAAGTGTACTTAGAACAAAGGTTGCTAATTTTAACAGTTTTGTTGTTCACAATCAGTGGAGAACATTAACTAGAGTTACACAAAAGATTCAAACGAAGATTTCAAATGGAGCTAGCAAGAGTCCTAGCTTTTATACTTACAAGAAAATGAGTAGGTTACATAAGTCTATTACTAGAGATATTAAATACATGGAAACTGTTACTCAGAGTTCTGTATTAACTAATGAAGATAAGAATCTCATTATGATAAAGTTAGGAACTTTAAAAACTGAGTTGAATCTATTAAAGAAATCACTTAGTTCTCTTAAAGATTTCTATGTGAATTATAACCTTACTGAGAAATCATATAACTCTTGGCTATTAAAAATTGAGCCAGCACTAGCGTTAAAGAAAATTAATATTGTTAAAAGTTCAGAAACAACTCTATATGCAATGATTGCAATTGTAGCGATGGTTTTCTTATTCTTTATCATAGGGCACTTCGTTTATGCTAAGGGTGGAAGAGCACAGAAAGAACAAGTAGAAAAAGAACTTCTTGGAGTAATTAAGGAAGGTCTAATTCCTGTTAAAGCGACAGTAAATGATTCTTGGAGCCAAATGTTTCAAGAGGAGATTGATAAATATAGAGAATATGTTCACAAGAGAATGAGTTTTGGATCTATTTTTCAAGACGCTATGCCATTTTCATCAATCCTACTTGATTCAAATTTAAACCTTGTTTGGGCCAACACTCTCTTTTATGAGCACTGGGATCTTAATGAAAAAGTAAAGGCAGACCTAAATGTTACATGGGACTTCTTGCAGAGATCAACGAATCTAGGTGAAAATGATCCAGTAGTAACGGCAGTGAAAGAGAATATTGCAGGTATCTATCAGATTCAAGTTAAGACTGAGAATAATGAAGAAGCTGCACCATTTGAAATGTATGTATCTCCAGTAGAATATGCAGGACAAAAGAGAATTATGGTGATCTTCTATCCTCTTAGAAGTCTAGAAGAAACTCTTGGTAACCAAATGAAGTCTCTTGTTAGTCCAGTTTCTAAAACTCTTGATGCGTTAATTGAAAATCAATTTCAAGGTGACTTTATTGATCGTGTAAAAGACGATTTTGATGCTGCCGGTATTGAACATATATTTAAGAAATTTACGAAAATGAATGATTTCTATAATGCTCAAAGAAGTGGACTAATGAATGAAATCGAAACTATTGAAAATACATTATTTGAACAATATAAAATAATGGATGATGTGAAAATAGTCTTCGACGGTCAAAAAGACCTTCAAAAAGATGCTGTTTCAAAGTTTTCTTCGGCAAAAGAACATATCATTTCAATTGTAGATATGAGATCTCAATTTGAAAATATGATGAATCAGATGTCACACCTTGGGTCAGAACTTTTTGAAGAGGAGCTAACACTACTATCGAAAGCATCTGATATCAGTGAAGTAATGGAAGAGAACACGAGGGCGATGGAGTCTCTAGTTAAATCAAGAGATGACTTTAAGAAGCTTAAGTCTCAGGTTGAGATGTTTAGATCTAGAGTAGGACAAATCCTAGAGCACTCAAGAAACTCTGATTGGAGTGGTGCTAAGAATGTACAGGGACTACAGAGACTGAAGTCTGAACTTATGGATTTTGAAAATGTTCTAACTTCATTTTCTAGAGTTGCTACATCCCTTGATGTTGGTCTATCTAAAGTTCAAATCATCATGCAAAGTAAAGAGATGCCAGATGTAAACGCTACTAAGCAGAACTTTGAAACACTTAGATTACAAATGGAAGAAATATCTACTGAATCATCTAAGTTAGGACGTATAGGGCAATCTAAAGATGAAGAACTTATCAAGTCACTAAAAGGACTATTCTTAAGCTTTCAAAACTTAAGATCAAAATCTAAAGAGCTTGATGACATGATTATGGAGCCATATCAAAATGATGTGCCCTTTGAAGAAATTGAAACACCTATGACTTAATATTTGAAAGGGCCTATGTGGCCCTTTTTTATTGCCTAGTTGAATTATGTTTATCGGCGAGAGATAATTTACTCAACATGATTCTAATAACTTCTAAATTCCTCCTACTCATATTTATAATTTCGTTCTCATTAAATTCATACGGGCAAAGCTTCTCAATAGGTAAAATGAGAGGTGAAGCAACTTTTTCGGATGGAATAAATACTATAGCACTTAAGAGCGCAATGAAGCTTCATGGGCCTGGTATTGTAAGAACTAAGAAAAGTAGCTTTGTAAGAATAAAAATAGAAGAACAAGGTACTCTTACAGTTGGCGCTAATTCGCGAATGAGTATTAAGAAAGAAGGAAAGAGAACACCTGCACTGATTAGCTTACTTAGGGGAAAAATAAGGGCCAAGATAAATAAGACAAAGACTGGAAAGCATAAACTTTTGCTTCAGACGAGATCGGCATCGATAGGAGTAAGAGGTACAGACTTCTTGCTTGTTTATAATGAAAAGAACCATATCACATCTAATATAACTTTCTCAGGCGAGGTTGATTTCTATAAGAAGTCTGATGAAAGAATTCTAGAGTCACTTAAAGAAGATTTTGATAATGGAAATGATCTCGCTCTTTTAAAGAATATGAATACGACATCTGTGGCAGATGAACTCTCTACAAACAAGATCGTCAGAATACGAAAGGGAGATTTCTCCGGTGCTTATCCTACCTATGAAACACCTTTAGCACCAACAAAGATATCTAATTTACAGCTACAAATATTAGCTAAAGAATTTGACGTTAAAGATATAAGATCTCGCTCTGGAGTTGTTTACAATAAAGTATTGCGACGTAAGAAGTTTAAACTGACTAATAAAAACCTAATTCCAGAACCTCAGGGAAGAAAAGTAGAAGAACTCCTTACTTACGAAGATAAAATAATAGTAAGTGGGTTATCTGTTAGACCTGGGGGAGTCATTGATTTAGATACTGGAATTTATGTTATGCCTCCTAAAGGATCTCACTATGATAAATCAACAAGTACTTATCTTATGCCTAGTGACTATGGGGGAGTAGATTCAGGAACTGGTGATTATGTACCTCCAAAGAATATAGAAATTGATCCTTTAAAAGGTTTTGTTCGATGGGAGAATGGGGTCAGAAAACAAATTGATAAGTTTTCAAAGGCCGTAACAGATCTCTTTGATAAATATAAGAATATGACTAGAGTTGATTTCTTAACAGACCTAAATTATTTCTACTCCTTAAAGTCATATGAAAATTACTATGGTGAGTATAAGCATATTACAAATGCTAATAGTATGACCTTTGATGCTGGCGCAACAGCAGGAAGACATATTTTTAATAATAAAAGGTATCTTCATTATTTAAAGGCAAGAATTGATATGGTCTTATATAACAGAAGAGATGAGCCCCTTGTTCAAAGAAATGATCGTTTGATAACTGCATATGGTTATGAGTTTCATAGGAAACATATTGTTAATAAGAGAAAAGCACGCTTTGTTGTTGATGCTGAGTTTGAAACAACCTATCAAGATCATAGAAATAGAGATCAATTTGATTTCTATACAGAAAGAAGTAGACTTAAAATTTATGAAGAATTTAATCTCTCACGTAGGCATATAAATCAAATAGGTATGGCGGTATCTGCCTTTCAAGGGCATACAGATGATAATCATGGGAATATAATCGAAGGCTTTTGGAATAATTCAATTTCAACTAATAGACCTTATTCTTTCGAGTTAAACTTCCTATATAGTTCAAGAATTGAAAAAAAGAATGATAATCACTTTAATATTAGTAAGGCCGAATTTGTTGTTACGAGGAAAGATATATTTAGAAAGACTAATCTTAGTCTTTTTTCTGCATATGAATACCATGACAGTCAAAAAGAAGTCGACATTGATCATGCTAAAGTTTTCGATTCTAAGCTAGAGCTTCTCAGAAGTAAGGGTGAGTATCTCAAGTTTAAGCTATATTATCGTTATTTAAATCACAACTCCACTGGTCTTAAGAATAGAGACTTTATTCAGCAGGAGTGGGGAATTGGTTCTCAGTTCATATTCTAGGAAATAGGCTTGATAGCTTTTAGTTATTAGCTAGTATATACAATCGATTTCACTTATTACTAAGCTTGAACGATTATATCTTTAACAAACAAGGAGATATAAATGATTCATATTAATGGAATTGATCATATAAATTTAGAAGTACCAAACCTAGAAGAAACAAAGAAATTTTATGAAAATATTTTTGGTCTCGAAGTCAAAGAAGACTATGAAATATCTACTAAAGATGGAAAAGTTAGAAGATTTATTCTCATCGGAATTAGTGACAAGATTATGCTTTGTCTTTATGAGAATAAAGCGGTCGATTTAAAAACTATTCCTCTTAATCATATAGGTGTAAATGTATCTAACTTTGATGAAGCTTTTGAAGTTGCTAAGAAGAAAGAGATACTTGATGAGAAGTGGGGAATGATTGAGTATAAGTACTCGCGAAGCTTTTACATTCTTGACCCAAACGGATTAGGAATAGAGGTCTCTGAAAAATTTGGTGGTGGACACTAAGTCTATTTAAAAAGTGATAGGAAGCTGGCCAGGTCAGCTTCTTCTTTTGAGTTATCAATAACTATATCAGAAGAGTTTCGTTTTTCCTCAATAGGCATTTGTTTAGAAATAATATTATTGGCGAGCTCTTCTGATATGGAGTCTCTCTTAATAAGTCTTTTAACTTGTTCTTGCTGAGAACAGTATACCGTAGCTTTTACATCTACAAGCTTATGAAGACCTTTTTCAAAGAGTAGTGGAACATCGTAAATTACAACATCTGGGTCTTTTAGTGCGTGGAACGCTGCTATGAAGGCCGAAGGCATTTGAGAGTATATCAAGCCCTCGATATCCTTTTGAATGTTATTGTCACTGAAAAATAATTCTCTTAATTTTTTAAAGTCTATGGATTCTTTTGTGAATACTTGTGGATAATATTTTTTGATATGAGAGATTGTTGCTTCACTCTTGTAGACTTCTTTAACTAGAGCATCTGCACATATTACGGCAAATCCTTCAGAGCTTAACTTTTCACTAACTGTAGACTTTCCAGTTGCTATACCGCCAGTTAATCCAATGATAGGACAAGGTAGGTTATATAGTCTATCTTCTGGATTTCTTTTGATATTTTCAGTTAGCAAGGTTTTCATTAACTACCTTTTTCAATATGCTTAACTTCTTGCCATAATTGGTCTAGCTCAGCCTGAGATGATTCATGTATTGAAATTCCTCTCTCTTTTGCTAGATCTTCTACTTGGTTAAATCTCTTTTTAAATTTAACATTGGCATCTCTTAGGGCAACTTCTGGGTCAATTTTTAAATGCCTTGCAAGTTGAGCCGTTGAGAATAAGAAATCACCAAGTTCCTCTTTAACTCTTTCCATGTTTGCAGGACGAATTGGAGCTAGTTCTTCTTTTAACTCTTGCCACTCTTCTTCGACCTTATAGAGAACTTGAGTATGATCTTCCCAATCAAAGTTTATTTTCTCAGTTTTCTTTCCAATTTTAGCAGAAGAAGTGAGGGCCGGAAAAGCTAGTAGTTCATCATCAATTTCATACTGTGACTTATTACCTTCTTTTTCTTTCGCTTTTATATCTTCCCAGTTCTTCTTTATTTCACCAACATCTTTTGTTTTGGTATCTCCAAAAACATGAGGATGTCTTCTAACCATTTTGTCTGCAATACGTTTGGCGACACTTTCGAGATCAAACTTTCCATTTTGCTTTGCAATAACTGAGTGCAGAACTACCTGGAGTAAAACATCTCCTAATTCATCTTCCATTTTGTCAAAGTCACCTTCTTCAACAGCATGCATATACTCATATGACTCTTCAGAAAGATATTTCAAAAGGCTGCGATGCGTCTGTTCAAGGTCCCAAGGACAACCGTCTTTTGGATCTCTAAGTTTTGTCACAACTTCATTAAGTCTTTCCAATTCTTTTAATGACATTTTCACTCCGCAGCATATAATAGGTAAGTATATTTTAATCATAACAGAGATAACTTCACTATGAGAAGAAAAGACATCGAGCATTCTAACTTTAAGGTGACACTTCACGACAACGCCAGATCAACTGATTGGGGATGGAGTAAGACTGTCAAAATTGTAACTGAATCGCTGGATATCTTGGCCAAGTTTCTCTATTCAAGTGAAACTCTCTTGAAGAAGTCTAATCAGCCTTTAGTTGAACTTGATGTTCACTTTTGTGGTGATAAGAAAATGAAGACATTAAATAAAGACTTTAGAAACAAAGATAAAACCACTGACGTTCTATCTTTTCCTGTTTTTGAGTCATTAAGAGTAGACAGTGATGAGTTCGTTTTTCCTGGGCCTGTTCACATAGGTGACATTATAATCAGTCGTGATGTTGCTATCAGACAAGCAAAGGAATTTAAACTTCCTGTTGAGCAAGAGGTGATACATCTTCTTGTTCATGGTTTCTTACATCTTCAGGGCTGGGATCATGAGATATCTGAAGTTGAAGAAGAGATCATGCAAAAGCATGAAAAGAAATTACTTGATGCGATTAGAAAGAAGAGGAAAAAATAATGGATGAAAAATTAAAAATACAGCTCTCTGAAAAAAAATCTGAGATGAAGTCATATGATGAGAAATTGGCCAACTTGAGGAGGTCACTTTGACATTGATAAGAAGGAACATCGAATAGAAGAGATTGGTGAAATGGAGGGGATGCCTGGTTTTTGGGATGACTCTACCAATGCTACTAAAATTCAAAAAGAAAAGAACCTACTTCAAGAAGTTACAAAGACTTATAACTCTTTAAAAGAACTCTACGAAGAGTTTGAAATACTTGTCGAGTATGCTGAAGATGGAGATGAAGAATCTGGCGAAGCAGCAATCCAAATATTTGATGAATTTATTGATAGCTTTAATAAGGCCGAATTAAAAGTTCTTCTGTCTGGTGAAGTTGACTCCAATAATGCTGTCATTTGTATTAATGCTGGTGCAGGTGGTACGGAATCTTGTGACTGGGCCGGAATGTTATTTAGAATGATTACGAGATGGGCCGAGCATAAAGGCTTTAAGTATCAAGTAATTGATGTCCAAGATGGAGACGCTGCAGGAATTAAGTCAGCAACTGTTACTATCGAAGGAAACTATGCATATGGAAATCTTAAATCAGAATCAGGAGTGCATAGACTAGTTCGAATTTCTCCTTTTGATTCTGCAAGCAGAAGACATACTTCATTTGCTTCGATGTATGTATCTCCTGAAATTGATGATGACATTGAAATAGAAATTAAAGATAAAGATCTAAAAATTGATGTATTTAGAGCTGGTGGAGCAGGTGGACAGTCTGTTAACACAACTGACTCTGCTGTGCGTTTTACCCATTTACCGACAAATACAGTTGTTACATGTCAAAATGAAAGAAGTCAGCTACAGAACAAGGCCCAGGCCATGAAGGTCTTAAGGTCTAGGCTTTACGAACTTGAACTTGAAAAGAGAAGGGCCGCTGATAATGCAGCAGAAGCTCTTAAGAAAGATATTGGTTGGGGAGCTCAGATTCGCTCTTATGTCTTACACCCTTATAAAATGGTAAAAGACCACAGAACAAACTTTGAAATGAGTCAGGCCGATAAAGTTCTTGATGGAGAGCTAGATGGCTTCATGGATGCATACCTTAGATGGTCTGTAAGCTCAGGAGAAGAAGAGTAGTGAAGTTCTTCGCCCTTATAAAAGATTTTAACTTACTATTCTTTAAAGATAGGTCGTCAAAGTTTTTTGCGTTAGCAACCATAATTGGACTCTCTTTTTCAATTTCTATAATCCTATGTACTTTGGGATTGATGGATGGCTTCTCTAAGAAAATGAGAGAAGCACTAAACCTTGGTCATGGTGAGATTGTTCTTACTAGTTATGATGGCTTCTTTAAGCCAGATAATAATGACTTTAAAGACCTTAAAGATATTGGCGTTGAAAATATTGCTTATGTCGTGAGGACACAAAGTTTTGCCACTGTTAAATCTAAAGGTAAGGCGGTTTTTGTTCTAGGAATTGACGATGCCTTTTCTAAAATAAGTAAAGAATTTCCAATTCCAAAACCTGGAGAAATAGTCATCGGAAAATCTTTATCTGAAGGACTGACAATCTCTAAAGGTGATAGCTTAGCGCTGTCATTCGCGGCAGGAAGAAGTGGAGAGAAGTATCTCCCTAATAATGCTAGCTTAAAAATTAAAGATATAATTCATTTTAAAATTCATAATTTTGATGAACGCTTTGTTTATGCAAATATGCAGGATGTTCAAAAGTTTATAGGTATTTCTAATCTCGTAAATGTCGCAAAACTAAAACTGAATAATACCCTTGTGACACCTGAAAAAATTAGTGGAGTAGTTGAAAAATTAAGAAGTATATTTCTCTATGAGTATAGAGTTATGCCATATTGGTCAGAGTTTGCGACTTTTCTAAGAGCAGTTGAGTTTGAAAAGTATATGATATCTATAATACTTTCTATTGTTGTTATTATTGCTGCCTTTAACTGTTTGGCATTTATAATTTACTCCAAAGAAAAGAAGGCAAAAGAGATTTTTCTACTCTTTGCTATTGGACTATCTCCTAAAAAGTTTCAACGCTTATGGATATGGCAAAATTCGTTTATTTGGTTCCTGTCTTTTGCATTAGCACTGCTCTTTGTTGAGTTCTTTAGCTATGCAATGGCGAATTGGGATATGTTTGCCCTTCCAAGCGACGTTTACTACTTGGGAAGAGTTGAGGTTGACTTGGCATTAAGAGATATTCTCATTGTAATGGCCATCTCATTCGTTTTTATTCAATCACTAACTTGGTTAGTCTTAAAGAGGCTGGATGCAAAATCACTTGCAACAGGGCTCAGAGAGGAGTTCTCATAATGTCTTTTATTGATGCAACAGATGTCACTAAAACTTTCGGAAAAAACCATGTACTTAATAAGGTCAACTTTCATCTTGAGTCAGGAAGCCAATGCGTAATTAAGGGAGCATCTGGTTCTGGAAAGTCGACATTTCTCTATATTGTCGGCGGCCTTGAAAGATTGAATGGTGGGAACATATTTGTTGGAGATCATGACCTGTCAAAGATGAATGATGACCAACTGGCAAGATATAGGAATGAGGCGGTTGGATTTGTTTTTCAATTCCATTTTCTCTTGTCGTCACTGACGAACCTTGAAAATATTCTTCTACCTGCAAGACTAGGAAAGAAGAAAGTTAATGAGGTCGAAAGCTATATAACGGGCCTTGCTAAGCGTCTAGGTGTAGAGGAATGTCTCGAAAAATATCCTTATGAAATATCTGGCGGACAGCAGCAACGAATTAACCTCATTAGGGCCCTTTCTCTTAAGCCTGCATTGCTGCTATGTGATGAACCAACTGGAAATTTGGACTCTGCAAATTCAGAGGTAGTCACAGAGCTACTCTTAGAACTTTCAGAAAAACAAGGAACAACACTTCTCGTTGTAACGCACGACGAGGAAGTTTCAAGACATTTTGATCGCGTGTACCATATGGTTGATGGCGTCCTTTCTTAGTGCGTAGCACTAGATAAATTCTTTGTAAGATCGTGTGAATATTGATATTTTTCCTTACTAGAGTATTTTAATCCAGTTGGATCAAAGTTCTAATCATGGAGTTTAGATGAGTAACTCTTGGAAGAGTTTAATCAATATATTTATTGTTCTGTTAACGTCTGTTGTCTTTGGACAAGAGATTGGTCCTGAAAAAAACCTATTTAAGATCGGCGGTATTCGTATCGATGGTTTAAAAAAGGTTGAGAAAGAGGCCGTGATCGACAAGATTGCGTCTAAGAAAGGATCTGTACTTACAAATTATATCCTTAAAAAAGATATTCAAAAGATCTACAAGCTTAAATATTTTGAGTCAGTTGAAGCACATCAAGAAAAGAATATTCTTGTTTTCAAAGTAATTGAAAAACCAATTATTGCGAAGATCGTTATTGATGGAAATAATGAAGTTGATAAAGACGACTTGATCTCTCAGATTAAATCTAAAGAATATGCAATTCTTGATATTAACACTATTAAATCCGATGTTAAGGCGCTTCTCAAGCAATATGAAGAGAAGGGGTTCTACCTTGCTTCTGTTGATTACAGCTTGAGAAAAGTTGATAAAGAAAATGTCGACCTAGTTTTTAAAGTTAAAGAATTTGATAAAGTTAAAGTTAAGAAGATTACATTCTTAGGGAATCAGGCTTTCTCTGATGATGAACTTAAAGGGATTATGGAAACGCGTGAAGAGAGTTTATTCTCTTTCATGTCAGGTTCAGGAAACTTTAAGGAAATGGGCTTTAAGACTGATATTGAGAGAATGAAGTACTTCTATCGTACAAAAGGTTACTTACGTGTAAATGTAGGAACGCCTGACGTAACTGTTTCAGAGGATAAGAAGTGGGTATTCATTACAGTTAAAGTAAATGAAGGTCCTAAATTCTCTGTTAGAGATATTACTTTTAAAGGGGAAGTTCTCTACTCTCATGACGAACTCATGGAGAAAGTTAAGCTTAAGCCAGAAGATACTTATTCTGAAGAACTTCTAAGAAAAGATATTCAAAAATTAACAGAAACATATCAAGATGAAGGTTATGCCTTTGCTAACGTTTTAAGAAATCTTAATGTTGTTCCTGGTGAGAACAAAGTTGATATCGAATTTTCTTTTGAAAAAGGAAAGCTCGCTAACTTTGG
The DNA here is from genome assembly GCA_001874305.1 of Bacteriovorax sp. MedPE-SWde. GTDB lineage: Bacteria > Bdellovibrionota > Bacteriovoracia > Bacteriovoracales > Bacteriovoracaceae > Halobacteriovorax_A. Next base: position 267,089 of record MPCU01000003.1, read on the forward strand.
TAAGATCACTATCAAAGGTAATACTAAAACTAGAGATAAAGTTGTTAGACGAGAGCTTAGAATTAAAGAAGGTACTAGGTTTTCTGGAACAGGTCTACGTGAATCAAAAGAAAATGTTAATCGCCTAGGGTTCTTTGAGCCAGGAAGCGTAATATTTAACACTGTATCTCCTCCAGGTCGTGATGATGTTCTTGATGTTGAAATTACAGTTAAGGAAAAGAGTACAGGTCAGATCTCTCTTGGTGCTGGTTATTCAACTGCAACAGGTGGATTCTTTCAGGCTTCAATTACTCAAAATAACTTTAGAGGCCTAGGTCAGCAGCTGTCATTTACAACAAACCTAGCAAAAGAACAGAAGTCTTTCTCAATTTCTTTCACAGAGCCATACTTTAGAGACACGAAGTGGACGACGGGTGGAGAGCTCTTTAAAAATGAAAACCAGCAGTTAGCTGCATACGACTATAAGAAGCAAGGTTTTGCTCTTAGAGTTGGTTATCCAATCTTTGATTATACAAGAATATTTACAACATATAAGCTTGAAGAGACAAACCTCTCTAATATTGAAGATGAGACTATTGACCCTGAAGCCGAAAATGGTGTGACTTCATCAGTTAGGCTTGCTTTAATTAGAGACAGAAGAAATCACAGATTTGAACCTACTAAAGGTTACTACATAAATGTTGGTACACAATACGCAGGTGTTGGTGGTGATAAGCAGTGGTGGAAAAATGAGTTAGATACAAGATACTTCAATAACCTTGTTGGTGATTTAGTATTTAGATCTCGTTTCTATACTGCAAGAATAGAGCAAATTAACAATGAAAAGATTCCTCGTAATGAGCTCTTCTCTCTAGGTGGAGCAAGAAACTTACGTGGATTTAACATTGAAGATATCGGTCCTAAGAAGAAAGTTTTTGTCGATAGCAATGACGATGGTACTAAGGACGAAGAAGTTGAATTCAATACTGGTGCAGATTTTACTGCTTATACGACATTAGAATTAGAACATCCTCTTGCTAGAGAAGCGGGACTAAAGTGGGTTCTTTTCTATGACGCTGGTACAGCGGCAGATATTGAAGATATTGGTAAAATCTATATGGATTACGGATTTGGATTTAGATGGTTCTCTCCAATCGGTGTTCTTAGGTTTGAGTTTGGTTTCCCTGTTAATCCTGATGATGAGGATAAAGGGAGTAAGTTTCATTTTGACATAGGACAGTTGTTCTAATTGTAATATCAGGGAGTTTGATATGAAGAATCTTTTAATTGCAGTTACACTTATTTTCTCAACACAAGCATTTGCTCTTAAAATGGGTAAAGTTGACGTTCAAAAAGTACTCGTTTCGATCAAAGAATCAGGGAAAATTAGAGCACAACTAAAGAAAGAATTTGAAAAGAAACAAAAGCAAATCAGAAAAGAAGAAGAAGGTCTTGTAAAAGATAGAAAGGCATTTGAAAAACAATCTGTTGTTATGAATGCAAAAACTAAAGCTAAGAAGCAACAAGAGCTTCAAGCAAAGTTCATGGCACTACAGCAGAAAATGCAACGTTACCAAGGTGACATGCAGAAAATGGAGCAAAAGTTTAAGCAACCAATCCTTAATAAGATTAGAGTTATCGTTGAAGAAGTATCAGCGAAGAAAGGTCTAGATTTTACTTATGAGTCAGGTACAACACCACTACTTTATGTAAAAACTGTAACTGACCTTACTAAAGATGTAATTAAGGCATACGACAAAAAAAATAAGTAATTAATATATTTTTATAAAAGAATATGAGGGGAGCCGAAGCGGTTCCCCTTGTGTGTTTTTGGGAGGGCAACAAAATGATCACTATTGCTGACCTTTGTGCTTTAGATCAGTCACTTAAAATCTTAAAAGGTGAACAAACTGACTCTGTTAGCACTATTTCAAGCCTCAATGTATTCATTGAAAATTCTCTATTATTTATCGGTTCTAAGAAGTTTCACAAGGCCTACATGGAAAGTGACAACTTAGATGGAACTGAAGCAGTTATATTAGATGCAAAGCTTTGGGATTCTCTTGAGCAAGATCATAAGAAAGATATAGAAGATAAATCGCGTCTTGTGATGACTGTTTCAAATACTGCAATGGCAATGTCGAAGTTATCAGGGGTCTTTTATAAGTTGAAGTATGACCCTCTAAATTTTCAAGTTGATGGGAGAAAGATGGGGAGTGCATCAGTACATCCTTCTGTAAAAGTCGCTGAAAATGTTTTTATTGGTGAAGATGTTACCATCGAAGAAGATGTGACAATTATGCCAGGGGTAACGATTCTCCCAAATGTAAAAATTGGAAAGAATACAATAGTATTTCCAAACGTTACAATTTATCCATTTGTAGAAATTGGATCTGATTGTCGTATCCATAGTGGAACTACTATTGGTGCAGATGGTTTTGGCTATAACTACGCCGATGGTGTTCATCATAAAGTTTGGCATTTTGGCGGTGTGAAAATCGGTAATGCCGTTGAGATTGGATCAAATGTTTCAATTGATCAGGGAACATTCTCTCCAACAACTATTGGTGATGGAGCAAAAATAGATAATTTAGTTCAAATTGCTCACAATGTTGAAATTGGTCCAGGTGTTTTACTTTGCGGACAAGTAGGTACTGCAGGTAGTGCAAAAATCGGTCCATTTAGTGTCTTTGGCGGTAAGGCCGCAATCTCTGATGGAATTGAAATTGGAGCAGGAGTCCAAGTTGCTGGCGCAGCAGTTGTTACAACTAACTGGGGTGATGGGGAAAAACTTGGTGGTTATCCGGCAAGACCTATAAAAGAGTGGATGCGAGGAATGGCATTCATAAGAAAAAACTCAGGTAAAAAGTAAGAGAGGAAATATGAAATTAAATAAAGAACAAGTTATGTCTATACTTCCACATAGAGAACCTTTTCTCTTTGTCGATGAAGTAACAGATATCAAAGCAACGGTTGAAGAAGTTAAAGAAGCAAAAGATCTCGTTGGTTCAACTGTCTTTGGAAAATATACAACAGTAGCTGATCACCCAATATTTGCAGGACACTTTCCGGGTAACCCAATCCTGCCAGGTGTGGTTCAAGTTGAAATGATGGCACAATTTACTTCTTTCGCTCTGAAGCTACTACACTCTGACTTAGAAGAAAGAGATTTTGAAGTAGCTCTACTTTCAATTGAAGGAGCAAAGTTTAGAAAGCCAGTATACCCAGGAATGGAGCTTAATATTGAAGCTGTTTGTACAAAAATTAGACGTGGTTTCTTACAAAATGACTGTAAGGTATTTCACAATGGTGAGCTGATGAGTGAGTGTTCAGTTCTAGCTACATTTAAAGTAATTTAAGGAGTCGTAGATGAGTAACGTAATTCATGAAACAGCGATTATTCATGATGGTGCTAAACTTGGAAATAATATAAAAGTTGGCGCTTATTCAATAATAGGCCCTAATGTTGTAATTGGTGATGACTGTGACATAAAGGCACATGTAATAATTGAAGGCCATACAACTATTGGTACAAATAATAAAATCTTTCAATTTTGCTCAATAGGAGCAGAACCTCAAGACACTTCATATAAAGGTGAGCCTACAGAGGTTGAAATTGGAAATAATAATGTTCTAAGAGAATATATTTCAATTCACCGTGGAACGATGAAAGATAGAAAGAAGACTAGCCTTGGAAATGATTGTCTTCTTATGGCCCATGTCCACCTCGGTCATGATGCTGTAGTTGGAAATAATGTTATCATGGCCAACTCTGTAAACCTTGCAGGGCATGTTAAAATTGGCGACAGAGTCATCATTGGTGGTGGAACAAATATATCTCAATTCTGCTCACTTGGAAGAGGATCTTATCTTGGTGGAGCATCTGCAATAGATAGAGACATTCCAATTTTCTGTACTGGTTACGGAAATAGAGTACGTTTAAAAGGTATTAATATAATAGGTCTAAGAAGACAGGGTTATGAAAAACCAATCATTAGTGAGTTCGTAGATTTCTATAGAACAATGGAATCTTCTGTTCTGTCTCCTCGAGCGTATGTTGATCATGAAGAGCTAATGACTGACTATAAAGACAATCCTCTTGTTCAAGAAATGAGGGATGATATTAGAAAAAGTGAAGTTGGAATTGCTCCATTTATCTAGAGAGAATTAGATGACAAAAGTAAGAGTTGCATTAATTGGTTACGGACATCTTGGAAAGTGGCATGCTCAAAAAGCACAGGCCCTCGAATCTTCTGAGCTTATAGCAATTGTTGACCCAAGTGAAAAATCGCGAGAGTTAGCGAAAGAAAGTTTTCCAGGAATAAAAATAATTGCAGATATTAACGATATTCTTAATGAGATAGATGCAGGTCTTGTTGTTACACCAACAAGTTATCACTTTGGAGTTGCCAAAACTCTCTTACAAAATGATAAACACGTATTTTGTGAAAAGCCTGTGACTGCAACAATGGATGAGGCCAATGAGTTAATTAAACTTGCAGAGAATAAGAAGGTTATATTTCAAGTTGGGCATAGTGAAAGATGTCATCAATTTTGGGAACAGATTCCTCATTTTAGTAAAATTGTTGAATCTGCCACAATGGTAAATCTTGTTAGAAACTCACCATTTAAGGGCAGAGCAGCAGACGTAGGTGTAGCAGAAGACTTAATGATCCATGATATCGACCTAATGAGAATGTTCTTCGGTGACCCTCGCTCAGTTGAAGCTTATGGAGCTAAGCTGATTACAGACAAGTGGGATCATGCAAAAGCTCTTTTTAGATATGAGGGAAAACTTGTTACAATTGAGAATTCTCGAAATGATGTGAAAGTTGAAAGAAGTATTCAGTTTAATGGGCCAAATGGAGTTCTAAGAGTAGATCTCTTTGCTTTAAAGGCCTATATTTCTGACCAATTTGTCGCTGGAAAAGAGCAAGAAATAAAAGAAATCTCTTATGAAAAGAGAGACCACTTATTAATAGAGCAAGAGAAATTCTATGACTCTATTTTAAATGGAACTGAAATATTCGTTAGCCTAAATGATGGTGTTCGAGCATTAAACCTTGTTGATAAGGTCAATGAGTCTTTAGAAACAGGTGTTGAGGTAAGGATCTAAATGAAAAGTTGCCTTCTTATAGCTGGTGAAAAATCTGGTGAAGAACATGCTCTTAGCTTCTATAAAGAACTTCGGGATGAACTCCCTGATGTAGAGTTCTTTGGAGTTGGAGGAGATGATCTCAAAAAAGAAGGTCTCGATTTAGTCTATAATCTAAGAGATTTTTCGACTTGGGGAATTTCCCAAGCTATAAAGAAAGTTCCCTATTACCTAAAAGCGCTGAAGACTATTGAGTCTGAGGTTGAAAGAAGAAATTGTAAAACAGCAATTCTCATAGACTACCAAACTTTTAATCTTAAACTTGCAGTAAAGCTTCAAAAAAAGGGTGTGAAAATTCTGTACTATGTAGCACCTCAAGCTTGGGCGTGGAAGGCATGGAGAGCGAAAGTCCTAGAGAAGTGTGTCGACACTCTCTTTTGCATAGTACCTTTTGAAAAGAAATGGTTCATGCAAAGAGGAGTGAGTAAGGCCGTCTCTATAAAGCATCCTCTTTTAACTCATTATGAAAAAGGCTTAAAGGAATTTAAGCGAGAAAGAAAGAACCTGGGCAAAGAGAAAGTCAATTTGCTTCTATTACCTGGAAGCCGTAATTTTGAAGTTTTTGGACTTCTACCTATCTATGCAAAAGTTGCTAAACAGCTTAAGAAAAAGTTTTCAATAAATATCTCAATTGTTAAGTCATCAAGTGTTTCAGAAAATGGATATCTTCCTTATGAAGATCTATTTGATAAAGTTTACACAAATGAGGATTTAGAAGAAGCGTTGAAAGAATCTGATATTTGTATGGCCGCAAGTGGGACAGTTAACCTTGCTTGTGCTCTCTACGAAGTACCGACAGTTGTTGGATATACAGGCTCTCTTCTAAATGAATACATCTATTATCAATTTGTTAATTATAAGGGTTATATTTCCCTTGCTAATATAGTCCACGACAAAGAAGTCTTTCCTGAAATGATCGTACCATATGTTACAGAGTATAATGTTTTAAAAAGAATGCTAAGGTTCTTTGAGAACACGGAATACTATAATGGTGTGATGGATGATCTTGCAAAAACTCAAGAAACAATTAGTGGTGAAGATATAAATATACCTTCTTATATGGCGAATAAAATTAGAGAGTCTTATGAATACTAAATTAATGTCCATTGTATATTTTCTAGTACTTCCAATAAGCAAACTTTGGGAGTCTATATACTGGATAAGAAGGTTCTTCTACGATGTAGGCGTGTTTAAACAAAATCACTTCAAAGTTCCTGTTATAAGTGTAGGTAACCTTACTCTTGGTGGAACAGGAAAAACTCCATTTACTCTTTGGCTTGGAAATTACCTCAACTCAATAGATAAGAAAGTTATGGTGCTTACGAGGGGATATAAGGGAAACCTTGAACATAGCAGTGGAATAATCAAAACAGGAAAGACTATTGGACACAACCCTTATGCATTTGGTGATGAAGCACTAGTTCTTTGTCGTGGAATGAAGAACGCAAGTGTCGTAGTAGGAAAGAAAAGAAGTGAAAACTTAAAGCACTACTTTGAAACTGAGAAACCAGATGTTGTCTTACTTGATGATGGACATCAGCACTTAATGATTGATCGTAAATTAAATATTGTTTTATTTGATTCTCTATTATCGATTGATCGCTATAAAGCACCTCCTCTTGGTTACTTAAGAGAGGGAATGACTGCTCTTAAAGATGCTGACCTTGTTGTCTTTGGAAGGGCCGATATTGTTTCGCAAGAAAAGCTCGACGATCTCAAACAACTTGTAGAGAAATACACAAGAAAAGGAACTCCGTTAGCTAGCTTCTACTACGCTCCAACAGATATCAAAGATATAAACTATCACTCAGCAATGAGCCCCGAAGAGTTAAAAGATAAGAAGGTTATTTGTATTTCAGGAGTTGCCTCACCAAAGTCATTCTATGAACTGTTGAAGTCGCTTGGAGCAGACATCATAAATACTTATCAATTCCCAGACCACCACTACTATACAGATGAAGAGCTTGCCCCAATTGTTGCTGAGGCAAAGAAAGAGGAGGCGATAATCATTTCAACGGAAAAAGATATCGTTAAGTTACGCAGAGTCAGCGAAAGTGGTAATATCTATTATGTCGAAATTTCTATTAAGTTTCTTTCAGGTGAAAGCGAAGTAAAAGAGTTGGTTAATCAAGTAATTTACTGAGGAATAAATGAATAAAAAGTTAATAATATATACATTGGTACCTTTCGTTATCGTTGGCTGTGCAGCTAAGAATATTGTTGAGCCTAAGCTTGATTCCAAAGGTGACTTAGTAAAGGTCTTTAATCTAGAAGATGAGAAGTTTACAAAGTTTATAACTAAGAAGAAATCAACGAGTGAAAAGCTTGATGATAAAATTGTTGGCTCACCACTTGAGAAGGCACAAAAGAAAAGAAAGACAGTAAAAAAGAAGAAAAATAAGAAGAAGACCAAGGCCGAAAAGGTCAGTACAAAGAAAGAAGAAGTTAAGATTGTTGAAAAGGTAGTTCCTCCTCAAGAAAGAGAAGACTACCCAAAAGCCTACCTTGATTATAATAAGTATGAAAAATATTGGAAGATGTATAGGCCAATAACTAGACCTGGCGAGAAGATAGCTCTAGAGATTTCTTGGACACTTTTTAAGGCCGGTGTTGCGACTATCGAAACATTGGGTGACCTTGAAATTGGTGGGGAAGAAGTTGTTGGTTATAGAGCTTCTCTTGAGTCAGCTAAGTATTTTGAAAATATTTATAAATTAAGAGATGTTCTAGATACATATATTTCTAAGGAATCCCATATTCCTGTTAAGTATGTTTTAAAACAAAGAGAATCTGGTCAAAGTGTCGATGACCTTCAATTATTTGATAGAGAAAATTTAAAGACTTACTTCTGGTACAACAGATTAAAAAAAGGAAAAACTAAGAAGACTGAGAAGGAAGCTTATACTCCTAAGTACTTCATGGATTCATTCTCGGCGATTCAATTCGTTAGAGGTCTCCCTTTAAAGGTTGGATCTAAATTTGAGTTTCCAGTAATCACTAGAACTAAGGTTTGGATATTTAGTGCTAAAGTTGATGGCATTGAAGAAATCGATTACCTTGGCAAAGATATCAAGGCCTTTAAAATAAAAGCGGAAACTCATTACCCTGGAGTACTCAAGAAAAAGGGTGACATACTTTTTTGGGTGAGTGCTGATAAGAGAAGAATACCTTTAAAACTAGAGGCCAAGATTAAAATTGGAACAGTAAAAGGTAAGCTGATTAATTATGAGTCAGGGAAGTAATAACTGTGATTAATATTTTTAGGAATCAACAAAATATTCTCTATGTTTGTCCAACTGAAAGTTCTGGAACAAGAGAGCGCATGATTCTTAGAGACTGCCTTTTGCTCAAAGAGATTGGTCACAATGTATTTCTTTACTGCTTAAAAGATTCATTCTTAGATATTAATAGCAAGAAACATGGAATTGACTGCCTCTATCATGAGGGAGGAACTCATACAACATTCCTTAAGTGGTATAAACTACGAAGACTTAAAAACTATATAAGGAAGTTAGATGTTAATATTGTTCACTGCTACGAACTAAATTTTCTGTGGCCTCTGGCTTACTTCTTAAGAAATAAGCATCTCACACCTCTGTTCTTCACTCTTAATCATGACGTACATAAGTTCTATAAGAAGTTTTGGTATAAGACTTTAATTTCAAGACTTGACCTAATCTTTCTTCCTGTAAGAGAAATGTCCGAGAGTATTCATGGACACATGGAGATTCCACTTAGAAAAATTTATTACTCTGGACTGGGTCTTAAGCAGGTGGAGTTTCATAAAGTAAAAAAGAAGTTAAACGAATCTGTATGGAACTTAGCTTGTTGGGTTAATGACCATGAAAAGAGTGATGAGGATCTCTCTGTGTGCTTTGAAAGTCTTTGGGCCCTTAATATGCGCAAGAAAGATCATAAGCCATATCATCTGCATATTTATTCTAATCGAAAGTGGAGTGAGAATATTCTCCTAGAAAAGTTAAATAAGAAGATCCAAGACTATAAACTTGAGAATTATGTTCATTTTCATGAGTCTTCAAATGTGTTTGATATTAATGCTGATATCTGGATTTCATATAACACGAAGATCCCTCTTGAAGATTATTCGCTTGTATCTATCTTAAAGGGAATTCCTGCAATGATGCCGCGCAATGCGACAACACAGGAGTTGAATAGAATTTATGGTGATGCCAACGTTACTTATAAGGCCGGAGACTCTCGTGAGTTACGTAAGTCGCTAGAACTATTGAGCTCGAGCTACCATGACTATGTTGGACACTGTGAAAAGGCCAAGGATGAACTCTGGGTCGAGCACGGTGAAGATGGTTATAAGTATAATCTCTTTAAAATCTATGAAAAACACCTCAATAAAAGACGCCGATTCTACTCCTAAGTATTTATTTCTATAGAGACTTTTTTCTGGCCGAGTGCAGAAAAATGGATTAAACTCACGCAGATCAAAAAACTTTTAGTCCCTTCAGTAGAAGATCTAAGGTCCTCGTATTACGAGGTTTCAAAAAAAAATTGGGACCATACTAGTCATGTATGTATTCCCGTGAGGTAATTATGACTGATTTATCAAAACTGAAGCAATCTTGGATGGAAGGCTTCGAAGTTGTTCTAGGTGAAGACGTAGAAACAATTGAAACAACAGAATTCTCGAAACTTCTTTCGGATTCAAGCACACCAACATTTAATGAAGGTGAAGTATTCAAAGGGAAGATCGTAAACATTTCTTCTGACTATATCTTAGTTGATATTGGATACAAGCAAGAAGGTCTAGTTCACGCTAGAGAATTCACAAACTACGACGGTTCACTAAAAGTTAAAATGGGTGACGAAATCGAAGTTTACTTAGACAAGTTAGAGTCTGCTGCAGGGAACCTAGTTCTTTCTAAAGACAAAGCTGAAATCCTTAAAGCATGGGATAAAATCTCTGATGCATGTGAAAAAGGAATCCCACTTGAAGGTACAGTTGTTGCCAAAGTTAAGGGTGGTTTATCTGTTGATATCGGTGTTAAAGCGTTCCTTCCAGGTTCTCAAATTGACATTAGACCAACTAGATTCCTTGATAAGTACATCGGTAAAAAGATGGAATTCAAAGTTATCAAATTCAATAAGAAAAGAGGTAACATCGTTCTTTCTAGAAGAGCTATTCTTCAAGAAGAAAGAGGGAAACTAAGAGGTGAAGTACTTTCTCAAATTCAAGAAGGTATGATCGTAAAAGGTATTGTTAAGAACATTACTGATTACGGTGCATTCATTGACCTTGGTGGTATTGATGGTCTTCTTCACATTACAGATATGTCATGGGGAAGAGTTAAGCATCCATCAAACCTACTTAACATCGGTGATGAAATCGAAGTTAAGATCCTTAAGTTTGATAAAGAAAAAGAAAGAGTATCTCTTGGTCTTAAGCAAGTTCAACCGAACCCTTGGGAAAAAGCTAGAGAAACTTATGCAACTGGTGCAAAAGTTAAAGGTGAAATCGTATCTGTTAAAGATTACGGTGTATTCATTGAACTTGACGACGGAATCGAAGGTCTTATCCACGTTTCTGAAATGTCATGGACAAATAAAATTAAGAACCCAACTAAGCACTTCTCTGTTGGTGAAATCGTTGAAGCTCAGGTTCTTGAAGTTGACGTTGATAACAAGAGAATTTCTCTTGGTGTTAAACAACTACAAGAAAATCCATGGGATGCACTATCAGCTAAGTACCCAGTAGGTTCAAAAGTTGATGGTAAAGTTAAGTCTGTAGTTGAATTTGGTATCTTCGTTGACCTTGGTGAAGAAGTTGATGCTCTAATTCACGTTTCAGATATTTCTTGGACTAAGAAGAACGTTAACCTTAACGACGAGTACAAAGTTGGTGATTCTCTTGAAGCAATGGTTGTTTCTGTTGATAAAGAAAATCAAAAATTCTGTCTTGGAATTAAGCAACTTGCTGAAGATCCTTGGAAGAAAATCGAAACTAGACTTCCAGTTGGAACTGTAGTTGAAGCTGAAGTAGTTAGAGTTACTGAATTTGGTGCATTCGTTGAACTGGAAACAGGAATCGAAGGTCTAATTCACATTTCTGAACTTTCAGAAGAAAGAGTTGAGAAGCCAGAAGACGTAGTTAAAAAAGGTGACGCGGTTAAAGCAATGGTAATTTCACTTGATAAAGATTCTAAAAAGATTGCTCTATCAATGAAGTCTGCTGCAAATGCTGCTAACAACGGATCATTCTCGAATGCTCCAGTTAAGACTGCAACTCTTGCTGACAAGCTTAAAGGATTCAACCTTGGTGGATCTGAAGAATAAGATTTTTTAAAATTTTGTTTTTATATGGAAGGCCCTCTTTATAGAGGGCCTTTTTTTTTGCCTATTTAGTTTTTATTGAACAGGCGATATAATTAACAAATGAAAAATAAAAGCACCGGATTCTCCCTAGTTGAAGTAATGATTGCAATCGCTCTTATGGGCGCAGCAGCAGTTTACTTCATGAAGTTTCAGCAAAACCAAATGCGCTCTCAAAAGACAGTTGTAAATAGCGCGGCACTGTCCGAATATATGACAAGTATAAAGGGCTACCTTACTAAGCCAGGCGTCTGTCAGAAGTCGTTTGGAGAGCTTTCACTAAAAGAGGACGAAGAGCTTGAAGGGATAGTGAGACCTGATGGAGAGTTTAAATATGCAGTAGGTGACAAGCTGGCGAGCTCATCTTTTAAGCTTGAGTCCATGAGCTTTAAAGATATTTTCATAGGCAAAGTACCTGACGGGGAAACTACGGCAAGAGCGGAAGCACAGCTTGAGCTAGTTTTTAAGAAGTCAGGTAAAGGCTCTTATGGAAATAAGACGATAAAGAAAGTTTTTGAACTAGATATTCAAGTTGATGATTCTAATGTTATTTTAGACTGTGCTCCTCTTGGCCATCTATCGCTACCAAGCTCTTCTAGCTCTAGTGATTCAGAGAGTGGAGACTTAGGCTCAGACGAGTTAGATAAGGCCTTTGACTCTTCAATGCAAAGTGCTATGAAGGCGACAGGAAAGAAAGTAGACCAGCAAGATATTAATAATGCTATTAAGAATAATCCACAGCTTCAAGAAGCTATGAAATCCATGAATAATTTAAAAGAATTAAATAAGAAAATGGAAGAGGCCCTTAATCAGCCTTAGACTCTTGTTCTGGAAGACAAACCGAACAACCTAGGTCTTCTTCAATATGCGAAGCAATTTCATCATCAAGCGCTTTATTAAGCTCATTAATACTTTCATCACTTCCACCAAGGGATCTAACTAAAGTCTCTGGCATAGATGGTGCTTTTAGTTCTATATCTAGACCCATCTGCTCATACTCTTCTGCCTGAACGTAGGCCTTATCGATGTCCTGTATAGAGCACTCGAAAAGAACTGAACCCGTCATTTTATCAACTAGTTTTACTGATCCTGACATGATTATTCTTCCTTCTAATTTAAGCATATGGTATCTAAGATATTAGAAAACACTATCACGGGAAATGGATCTATGAAAATAGAAAAGCTCTTTTTTGTCTCATTGCATAAGATGTTGACTGATACGATTGAACTTCTAGGAAAGAAGAATGGCCTAGACGTGTTCACAATTAATGACTTTGATGAGGCCTACCACTTTATAAAAGACCTAAATCCAAGTATTATCGTGGCCGATAACGACGGAGTGGAAGAAGAAGTATTTTCAAAATTTATGAGTGAGTTTTCTTCGCAGATTCCTGTCGTAGTCATTGGTAATGGTGAGAAAGCAAAGTTTCTAAAACCAATCGACCCAATCAAGTTGTTAGATGAGTTAGAACTTATCTATAATAGTTAGTATGGATAAAGATCAAATTTATATATTAGCAGGATTAATAATTTCAATTTTAATAATTGTTGGAACGTATTTTTGGCGTTTCACGCAATAAAGGAATAATGATGAGTAGTATTTCATGTAAGCATATTCTTGTAGATCAAGAGTTTGAAGCAAAGGACCTATTAAAGAAACTAGATGGAGGAACAACTTTTGAACAACTTGCGAAGGATTTTTCAAACTGTCCTTCAGGCCAAGAAGGTGGGTCTCTAGGATCATTTGGTAAAGGAATGATGGTAAAACCATTTGAAGATGCAGCGTTTGCTTTAAGTGTTGGTGAAACTTCAGGGCCAGTAAAGACCCAGTTTGGATATCACCTTATTCTAAGAGAGTCTTAGTTACACTCTTGTTCTGATACTCGGTAGGCCCTATAGTCTAAGTCTAGTGACAAACAGACTGGCCTATCGTTTTGAAGACCTCTAACTATACCGGCGTGAATATCCTCACATTCACCAATATCAAGAACCATCATCTCTTTTTCCCCGTTATGCCCTTGAAGGCCAACCGAGTTTATAAATCCCTGACAGTCTAGAGTGACCTTATCAAAGTTTTCATTTGATATCTCAAAGATAAAGTCCATATCAGTTGGAAGATATTCTTCTACTTGAATATGAAGAGGTGAGGCACAGATGACCTGCGCAGATAGAATTGTCATTATTAGTCCGATTATTTTTCTCATGTATTTAATATCGGATTAAATAAATCGGACTTTAATAAATCTTTCTACTTTCCTATCTTATTGATTTTGCAGGAACTGTTCGATCTCATCAAGCATTGGATCCTGTGGCCCTAGAATATATTGATGAAATCCAAGAGGGTTAAAGATAAAGTCTGGTGCTCTAACTCTGTAGAAGATCCCTCTTTCAAGAGTTGCTGTCTTCACTACATTTGTCTTACTAACTATTAGAGAATGCGCTGCTCCCGCTTCATATGGAATAAAGAGGTCGTATCTGTTTTGCTTCTCAAGAAAGAAGTTAATAATGAAGCTTCTGAGGTCATCAATATTTTGCTTATCAAAACTCGAGATAACAAAACTATCCGGATGAGTTCTTCTAATGATTTTTTCTTTTATTGGATCATTTAGTTTATCGCGTTTATTAAAAACGATAATTTTTTCTTTGTCTTGAACTCCAAGTTCCTTTAAAACAGCTGCAGTTACTTTGAGATGGTTTTCAAAGTGCGGATCACTCGCATCACAAACAATAACCAGAAGGTCTGCTTCAAGTGCTGATTCAAGAGTCGTCTTAAATCCATCAATCAATGTGTTTGGAAGGTTTGATAAGAAACCAACTGTATCAATTAAGATCATTGGAGGTTTTGTATCAGGGTTCAGCATTCTAAAAGTTGAATCAAGAGTTGCGAAAAGCTTATCTTCTTCAAGAACATCAACACTACAAAGTCTATTCATGAGAGATGATTTACCTGCATTGGTATATCCAACGAGTGCCGCTGTAATGGCCTTCTTACTTCTCTTCTTTCTTTGCTCAATTCTTGATTTTTCAACTTCCTTAAGTTCTTTTTTAAAGAAAGCTATTCTCTCTCTAATGATACGTCTGTCGAGCTCAATCTGTTGCTCACCCTCACCACCTTTAACACCAATACCACCTCTTTGGCGACCAAGGTGAGACCAGAAACCTGCCAGTCTTGGAAGGATATATTGAAGACGAGAGATTTCAATTTGAATCTTTGCTTCTTTAGTTCTGGCGTGCTCAGAGAAGATTTCCAGAATAATATGGCATCTATCAACTACAGACATATCAGCAATATTTTTGATATTTCTTATCTGACTGGCCGTTAGCTCACAATCAAAAACGAGTAGAGTAGAGCCTTCAGCTTTTGCTCGAGCTGCGATTTCTTCTATCTTTCCTGTTCCAAGAATCGTACCTGCTTCAATCGTCTTACGGTTTTGCACATATTGCTCACCAGTATCAATTTCCAGGGTGCGCATTAGTTCTCTAAGCTCACCTAAACTACGGTTAGTCTCTAATTCATTAGAGTGTTCTTTAAACTTTGGGCATATAATTGAAACTAGAGATGCCTTAGATTCTCTAGATATATAAAATTCGTTATCAAGCATAATTAATCTTTACCAGTCTGTTATCTATTAATCTTGTTTTATCTACTTTAAAAGCTCCAAGTATAACAACTTTGTTTGTGTTTGGAGTTACTTCATTTAAATTATTTGCATCTTTAATTTCAAGATAGTTCCATCTCTTGTCACTTAATGATGTTTCTAGGATTTTATTAATTTCAACACCGCTATTTAGCCACGAGTCACTTGTAAGTAATTTCTCTATTTGAGAAAGAGTCTTTGGCAGAGTAAGTGCCATTTGTCTTGCCTCTGTTGTTAAGTATTGGTTTCGACTACTTCTGGCCAGTCCATCTTCATCTCGTGATATAGGAAGAGTTTTAATATCTATTTGTAGTCCCATGTCGAGAACCATTCTTTGAATAACTTTAACCTGTTGGTAATCCTTTTGACCAAAGTATGCAGTAGACGCCTTAGATATATTAAAGAGTCTGTGAACAACTGTAGTTACACCATCAAAGTGTCCTGGTCTGTCTGCGCCACAGAGAATTTCTGAGATTCCATTAACTGATATTATTGTAGAGAAGCCATCTGGATATATCTCATCAGTTGAAGCTGGTGCAAAAACGACAAGTTCCTTTCCTGAAAATTTATCGAGCTCCTCTTTCAAAAGCTCACAGTCTCTCTCAAGAGTTCTTGGGTACTCAGCAAAATCCTCGTTTGGACCAAATTGTTTTGGATTAACAAATATAGTCACAAGAGTTACAGAGTTTTCATTGAGAGATTTATTAACGAGGGAAAGATGTCCTACATGGAGATTTCCCATTGTTGGAACAAGCCCTATGGCCTTACTATTGCTTGCATGCCAAGAGTTGAGATCTTCAATTTTTCTTATTAACTTAAACATTTATAGCCTATTAAATATTTCAGCAGGAAGAGTCGATTTCTTCATGGTTCTCTCAAATTCTATTTCTCCATTAGAAAAGAACTTGTATGTAGCTTCATCAGTATTAAAACCTGCTTGTTGCTCATCATGACAGAGTCCACTATGAACTTGTGTACCAACAAGTAGATCGACAGGTTTTCTTTCCCATTTCTCATTGAGTACTGCTAGGCTTAATTCAGTTTCTGCTGCGAATCCAATAATCTTTTGGTTTTCCTTCTTCTTCGTGAGCACTGTTTTCAAAATATCTGGCGCAGCTGTAAACTCTAAAGAGTCACTGAGGTCATTCTTCTTCATTTTTCCTGTATTAGCATTAAACTCTAGATCGCTAATTGCTGCCGAAGAAATATATATATCAGATACACTGAAATGTTTTTCAACAGCATCCTTCATGTCATTTGTCGTAATTACACGAGTGAGCTGATATCCAGGCAAGTCTATTAGGGAATCTAGTTTTGTCGTTGCTGATTGCCCTGCAATGACATGGGTTTTATATCCTCTTCGTAGAGCTTCAACTGCAAGTTCATATCCCGTTTTACCTGAAGCGGCGTTTGTAACAAATCTTACCGGATCTATTGGAGCAATCGTCGCACCCGTTGTTATAAGAACTGTTTTAGATTCGGCACTTATTTTCGGATTAATAGCTTCAATACAATCAATAACTTTCTCTATTGATGGAGCTTTTCCCTGTCCCGTATCTCCACAGGCAAGCTTTCCTGAGTCTGGTGGGTGTATAAATAAGTTACCCGCAATATGAATCCTTTTGAGAAGGTCTATATTTTCTTTTGTAATGGGATGTTCGTACATAAATGTATTCATCGCAGGAAATATCGATGTGGTAGTCTCACTTCTCTTTGCAAGAAAAATAGATGTAAGTAGGTCGTCGGCTTTACCAAATGCTAGATTAGCAAGAGTATTTGCTGAGGCCGGGTAAACAAGAAGGTGCTCTGTCCACTTCGCAAGTTCAATATGGAGAACATTGGTGTGAGTGAAGTCATCCTGAGGAAGGTAGACTTCTAGACCGAGATATTTAAATACTTCAGGCTTAACAAAGTTCAGTGATCCCTTGGTAAGGACAACTCTTACTTCATGACCTTTCTTTGAGAGACCTCTTGCAAGGTCTATTGATTTGTAAGCAGCTATTGAGCCGCAAACACCTAGCAGTATTTTCATAAATATCCATTACTTAAGTGAGATACGCAATATGTCAAAGTTCTAAAGAATTGTAAAGAAAGTGTGGTTAAATTATATCACAATTAACTCTTAATAATTCAGTGAAATCAGTAGGTTATAAGGGATTGAAAAGAGTGATGACAAAAAACTGATCTACATCATGACGATGCTATTTCTAACTGCCGATAATATACTAGATACGGAGATTTTAATGAACAAGCAAAGTAACTTAAGGATAGTAGGCTCGTGGGAGCTTGATTTAAATACATCAGAGCTTTATTGGTCAGATGAGACAAAGATCATCCACGGAGTCCCTTTAACCTTTAGGCCCAACCTCGAAGATGCGATAAATTTTTATAAAGATGATCACAAAGAAAAAATTCAAATGGTAGTTAATCATCTTATAGAGTTAGGAGAAAACTTTGATGTAGATAACTGTATGCTTCTTCCTGATGGTGAAGAAATTTGGGTCAGAAGTACAGGTCTTGTTGTTCAAAGAAATGGAGATGAGGTTGTTAAAATAGGTGGGACCTTTGAGAATGTCACTGATTATTACAACAAGGTTAATAAGCTAGAAAGGTATTGGGGTATCTTAAACGAAAGTAATATGCTGACTGTTTCTAATAAGAGTGGCGTTATTAAATTTGTGAATGATAGCTTTTGTAATCATACAGGATACGACAGAAGCGAGGTTGTCGGTAAAACACATCGTATCTTTAACTCGGGATATCACTCGCAAGAATTTTTCCAAGAGATGTGGAATACAATTAATAGTGGTGAAAAGTGGGAAGGCGAGATCCTTAATAAGAATAAGGATGGAAGACTTCAGTGGATAAAAACTGTTATCTTTCCAATTAAAGATCACAAAGGTGAGTTAACAGAGTTAATCAGTATTAGAAGTGACATTACAGGAGAGAAGGAATTACAGAAAAAGAAAATAGAGCAGGAGCGTTTAAGAGTTGTTGGTGAAGTAGGAGGGCAAATCCTTCATGAGCTTATGTCACCTCTAACTCTAATAAAGAGTTATACAGACAGCTTAAATTCTCTCTTAGAGAAAGAGGGGAATATCGAGGCTTCACAAATGACAGGTAAGCTTCAAGAAGCCTCTAATAGAGTGATAGATATTTTTAAGGATATGAGATCTTTATTAAAAGATAAGGATGATTACAACTACGTTAATCTTGCGAGAGTTATCAAGAGAAGTTATTTCTTCACTCATCTTCAAATGCAAAAACAAGAAATTTCTTTTAATCTTGATATTGATCAAAACGCTGGAGATATTTGGGGAAGCCAGGGACAACTAACTCAAGTTTTTACGAATCTAATTAATAATTCAATTCATGCTGTGGAGTCTTTAGAAAATAAATGGATTCGTGTATCTGTAGCAGAAAAGGATGGAATTGTTACCGCATCTGTTATGGATAGTGGTAAAGGGATAGACCCTGCCACCTCTGAGAAAGTTTTTGAAAGTTTGTTTACAACAAAGATGGAGTCAGGTGGAACAGGACTAGGCTTGGCCATATCAAAAAGACTTATTGAAAGAATGAAGGGAAAGATTTATATCGATGACGCTAAAGAGAACACATGTTTTTGTTTAGAGTTTCCAGTAGTTAATTCGGATCTCAAGGCAGGATAGTGTCTAAACTTTAGACATTACTAAAATGATTATAAAGAATCTTGTTCTGAATGTGTTGCATGATAGAATGGCGATACACACTCACTAAAGGTTGAAAAATGCATTTTGAAAAGTTTACGATAGTTAGCCAGCGCGATGTACAGGCATTAGAAGATACACATGAGATCATACTTTTAAATCTTGATCACATTGTATCAGTTAAGCCGATCAAAATTGTTGTCGAAGAAGAAGTTATTCAAGGTTATTGGATAAGAATGACAAATGGGAAGAAGTATAGATCTATTAAAGTTCCTCCTGCAATCGCTACGATCTGCGAAGAAATCTAAGTATTAAATTCTTTAAAAATATAGTAGAGGGCCTTCGCAAGAAGGTCTTTTTCGTAGTTGGCATCTGATAGCGTTAGCTTGTTTGCATCTCCACCAGTGACTAGTATATTTGAAATATTAAAAGACTTTATTTTAGTCTCTATTGATTCGATATAGTTTTGAAAAGCAGCTTCAATTGCTTGTTTCGTGTTTACTGGAATAGACTCAATTTTCGTATTCGGGATTTCTAGACCAGGAAGATTTTTACCGTTAATAGAATAGATAGAGAGAAATGTTTTTAGGCCGGGGAAAATATACCCACCTTCGTGCTTCCCACTTATTACAATATCAATAGTAATAAAACTTCCTGCATCTACCGCAATAAATGATTCACCTGGATATATATTTTGTAAGTAGTAGACTAGTGCAAGTCTGTCATTCCCAATAGTTTCAGAGTAACTAGTTGAGAGAGATAATTTCTTTTTTAATAGATTAAAGTTTACGATATTCTTTGAGAGGCCATTGGGTATTTCTTTATTAACGGAACAGAAAATTGCTTGTTCTTGATCATTTAAACTAAGCTCTTCTAAGGAGTTTAGAATCAATACATCAAGGACTTCTCCAGAGGGAGAAAACTTGGTTACTTTTAGATTAGTATTACCCGAATCAATGGTGTAGAGAGTTTCCATCATTCTTATGAATCTCTTGATTATTGGAAATGTAGCTAGAAATTAATTCTTTTTTTACATCATATAAATTTGCAATAGGCGTACAAAACTTAGGAGGTTTTCCTGGACCCATTTGTAACAGGTCATTTGTTACGAGAACCTGACCATCTGTTAGAGGACCGGCCCCAATACCAATTGTTGGAATATTTAATAAGTTAGTTATTTCTGTTGCGACTTCTTCTTTTACACATTCAAGAACTATTGCAAAAACACCCGCTTCTTGTAGGCGAGTTGCTTCAGATATGAGTCTAAGACGGGATGCCTCATCTTTTCCATGAGTAAAGTACCCACCAAGTTCATGAACTGACTGTGGAGTTAGTCCAATATGTCCCATAACAGGAACACCACTCTTAGTGAGGCGAGATATAATTTCAAGGTGATGATCTTCAGCACCTTCAAGTTTTACAGATTCAGTTTTTGATTTTTGAAATAATTCGATACCGTTTTTAACACCATCTTCAAAAGTTGCGTAACTTCCAAATGGCATATCTGCGACGACAAATTTATTAGGAGCGCCTCTTTTTACAGCTGAGGAAAAAGTAATCATGTCGTTAAGAGTAACTTCTACCGTAGTCTCATATCCTAGAATTACATTTCCTAGACTATCTCCAACAAGAATAAGGTCAAGGTCAGTTTCATCAAGTAGCCTTGCCGTTTGATAATCATAGCAAGTTAGCATCTGTAGAGATTTCTGTGCAGTAGCTAGCTTATGTGACCTTAATTTTCTCGTGTCCAATTTCTTCATTAACGAGGCCTTAACTTTGTTCCAAGTTTATTATATAAATCTTGTAGAGGGTGATTGCTCCACTCTTTTATTACATCTGATTTAAGCTTTTGAAAATCAAAGTCTTTTGTATCATGAAAAAATTTACCTGACTCGATATCGCTATATAAATTGTCATATGTTTTCAGTAGGTTAGAGGAGAAGATTTGTTTTCTCGCCTTTTCTCCACCCATTAGTGCGTTGGGAGATATGAGCTTGAAAAACTCAACGGGGCCAAATTTAAGCATGGCATCTGCAATTAGTTTCACCTCGTGCCAGCACTCAATATAGGCCATATCTTCAGATATTCCTTTTTCTTTTAACTTATCAAAGCTTGCCTTTGCGCCATATGGGATTAGAGAACATAGAATAGACTGCTCTGAAAATAAGTCTCCATATGTTTCGTCTTTAAAGGAAACCTCAAGTGGACCAACATTAATTCCAAGATCTTTGGCCAGTTGTTTTAAAGATTGTTGAGATTGTGCTGAGCTGGCATGCTCTACACTTGATGCGGCCGTAAGGGGACCCTTTGTTTCATAAGCATAGCGAACCTCACTTGCAATGGCCTTTGGTGCCAAGAGTATATGGTTCTGCTTAGGGTATAGTTCATTTAGTTTTTCGTATGTTACGCTGAAACCGTGTGCATAGAAAATATTCTGATCTTCACTGAACATTGAAGAGATCGATCTAAGAATTGATGAGTGTTGATCATCTGGTGTTAGAATGATCAGATTTTGATATGAGGAAATATTGTCTTTGGAGAGTGTAAGAGTTGGGAACCCCATCTCTTTAACTAGAGAAGCAGATGAACTTGCTTCCCTAAGGCCAATTGTTACTTCTCTTTTACTGTCTCGCAGGTTTAATGCCCAGGCCTTTGCCTGTGCTCCATAACCTATGATAAGTATATCATTAGAAAAAAGTTGAGACTTTGTTTTCAAGCTGACTCCTTTGACGTCATAAATATCATGGGGCGTTATTGTTGGCAATTTTTAGAGGTAAATTAGTGGAATTAACGTATATTTCAAAAAAAGATATGACTGCTTCTGAAGCTTTATTAAACAAGGGAATACTTTGGGGTGAAGCTCCTTTTACTACTACTCTTATTAGAAAGGGAAAGATTACTTTTGAAGAGCTTCATTTAGAGAGACTCAAGAAAACGATCGAGTACTTATATCCAAAGAGTATAGAGACTTTAGATCATATTAAATTGGCCATGAATCAAATGGCCAATGAGTTTAAAGAGATTGATTTTGCTTATATGCGTGTGACTCTATTTGAATCGATAGATGGATCTTTAGAGTTTTTTATTTGGTGTATGAAAAGAGCAGTCTCTTCTAAGGCCCTTAAGCTAGGATTGCAAATTGATTCTCCAAGTTCGGTTTTACCGCGATTCTTAAAAATGGCAGATTACTCATATAAGTTTAGGCTAAGAAATGAACTTAGGAAATCCGGACTTGATGACTGTCTATTCAAAAATGATAAAGGAGAGCTTCTTGATAGCTCCATAGCGAATGCTTATTTTATTAAAGATAAAAAAGTATATGTTAGTAAGTTGATCCCGGGTATTTTAGAGGGAACTTGTCGAAAGAAGTTATTAGGCTTCTTAGAATCTGAAGGAATAGAGTTTTCTGAAGAAATCATTTTAGAGTCTGAGCTCGAGAACTTTGATGAAGTTTGGTTAACAAATTCATTTAGCGGGCTACAAAGAGTTAAAGAAATTAACGATATAGAATATAGAGAAGATTATTATCATGAAGTTGTTGAAAAATTTATTAAATATAGTGGTGAAATATGGCCAAGAAAAAGCTGATTGTTAAGTGTGCAAAGTGTAAGAAGGAATTTAACTACTATGATAGTGAGTTTCGTCCATTTTGTTGCGAAAAGTGTAAAATGATTGACCTTGGATTGTGGGTTACGGGGAGTTATACTGTAGCAAGTAATCAGCCTCTGTCTGAATCAGATGTTGAAGTAATACTTAGAGAGCAAGAGAAGAGAGATTATGGGGAAGATGACTAGCAAAGACTTTAAAGTAATTGAAAATGATCTTATCGCTCTCTCTAAGAAGGCGTCTCGAAAAATATTAAAGTATAGATCAGAAGTTCAAGAGCTTGTAATACAATCTAAGCAGACACAGGGGATTGTGTCTGAGGCGGACCTCGCTTCTGAAGAAGTCATTACAAAGTACCTCAAAAAGAAATATCCTGATATTCCTATTCTTGCTGAAGAAGGCTTTTTTAGAGAATTCAAAGACAATAAAAATGCCTACGAACACTATAAGAACATACCTATGCTTTGGGTTATAGATCCTCTTGATGGAACAAATAATTTTGTCCATGGACTAGATTACTTCGCAGTATGTATTAGTTTAGTAGTAAAAGGAAAACCTGTTGTGGGTGTTGTTCATGCACCTATAAGAAAAGAAACCTTTGCGGCTTCTCTTGGGAATGGAATGACTTTTAATGGTAGAAAGATCTTCAATAAGAAAGGGCGAAGAGATATTAGAAGTGTCTTACTTGCGACAGGTTTTGCTACTGAAAAAGGAAAACCTTTTAACACTGAGTTTAGGCTATTTAAAAATATCATGTCAGAAGTTCGCGCCATAAGAAGAATGGGGAGTGCCGCCCTCGATTTATGTTTTACAGCACTTGGGACATATGACGGATTTTGGGAGAGGGGACTTGCTCCATGGGACGTTGCTGCCGCTTCAATAATTTGCCAAGAAGCTGGTGTTAAAGTAACTGAGTACGATGGTCAGAAACATAGTCCGTTCTCTGAAACGATAATTGCGGCCAGAAATCCTATTCACGGTAAGTTAAAAACTCTCTTAGGTGAGTAAAGAACTCAGACTCTGTTAAAAATATAGAAAAAATATTGCGCATCCCTATAATTTTATTAACTTTATGGTAAAATATCAGCCATATATGTTTTAAAAATTCCAAGGATGGATAAGTGACCGAAACAGTAACAAGATTTGTAAGAGAAATGATGCACATTAGTGATAATGTTTTTTATATATCGCTAGCATTTCTTCTATTAGTTCTTTGTCTGATCATAGTTTATTGGTTTTATACAAGAAAGAAAATGCAGGATCTCAAGCACCAGGTTCCAGCAACAGTTCTTAAAAATTACCTAGATTCTGTAATTCAAAACTCTAACGCTTTAAAGTCTTCTTTGTTTAGAGGGGGCGGGTTAGATGCAGCAGAGGGAATTCCTTCAATAGTACCAGCAGGAAACCTTCCTAGTGGAAATGTTGGTGTTGGTGGTTCAGAAGATCTTTCTCAAAAGAATGCCGAAATCGCAGCTCTGCACGGACAACTAGGAACCAAAGATACTCACATTAGAGATTTAGAAAAACAACTTTCTGAGAGAGTTGTTCCTTCTGGTGATTCATCAGAAGAAGTTCAAATAATGCAAAGTGAATTAGATAAACTTAGAGGAGATCTAGGTTCTAAACAATCTGAACTAGATGCTGCCCTTGCTGCCAATGTTGGTGGTGGAGAAGGCGGAGGTGCAGAAGTTGAAGCACTTCAAAAAGAAAAATCAGAACTACAAGATCGTCTTAAAGAATATGAAATTATCGAAGAAGACCTTGCTAACTTAAGAAGACTACAACAAGAAAACGAACAACTTAAACAAACTATAGATCAACTCGAAGGAGGAGCACCAGCTGCTCCTGCTGCTGAAGCACCTGCTCCGACACCTGAACCTGAAGCGGCTCCAGAGCCAGCTCCTGAACCAGAGCCGGCAGCAGAAGAGCCTGCAGCGCCATCTGCTGATGAAGATCTGGAAGCAGCAATGGCCGCGGCCATTGATGAAGCGCCTGCTGCAGCACCTCCTGCCGATGCAGTTCAACCTGATCCTCCTGCTGAGCCAGAAGCTGCGGCTGCAGATGATGAAATGATGGTTCCATCAAATGAAGGTGAACAAAAGTCAGCAGAAGAATTATTAAGTGAATTTGAAAAGATGTTAGGATAATAAATGAAAAAGATCTCTCTTGCAGCATTTCTTGTACTCTTTAGTTTTAATGTTAGTGCAAAGATAAATTCAAATTCTGTTAAACAGACTTTAACAACAAAGTTGGAAAAGCAGTTTACTAGAAATTTAGCTAAGAATGAGATGAAAAAACTGAAGGATCATATTCTTCAATTGAAAGGGAAGTCTGTGCCTGCCCTAATTAGTGTTATGAAGAATGATAAGTATCCAGATAAAAACAGATGGATGGCGACCTTTCTTCTTGGCCAAATAATGGGAAAGAAATCAGCACCTTTCATTTCAAAATTTTCAAAGCATCCAAACTGGGTCATGAGAATGGCATCTTTAAAAACTCTTCTTGCTTTAAAGCAGGATAAATACACAGACGTATACTCGTCACTTCTTAAAGATAACTCAATGATCGTAAGATATCAGGCGCTAGAGACTATTAAGAAACTAGAGATTACCTCTCTTTCGGCAAATGTTTGGGCGATGCTTTATGACAAGAAAAACTATCATCTTGGAAAAGATAAGAAGAAAAAGAAGAGAACTCATATAATTAAGAATGTCATTAGAACCATAGGTGATTTGAAGTTTAATAAAGCGAAGAAGCCATTACTTTCAATGATTCAAAAGAAGAAGTATGTAGATATTCACGAAGATATTGATTATGCTCTTTCAAAAATTCTTGATAGAAAGTCACCAGATGATGATCTTCAAAGAAAGAGAAGGTACTGGAGAAAGATAGCTCTTTCTGAAACAGTAATCAGATAGAGAGTTTTATCTGATTACTAGAAGTTTGCTTGTTCTTCTTGTGCTTTCTTGTCTTCAATTTTCTTAATCATTAATTCCCTCTCAAGAATTCTTTTAACTCTGTAAAGGATTGTCTTTTCTCTAATTCCATCAGTTCTCACAACCTTCCAGCCCTGAAGGAAGTCTTTCTCAATCATTTGTCTTTTAAATACAGAGACTTTACTAACTTCTCTTGAGCCCCTAAAGCCTTTGATTACGTTAACAACAATCTTAAATCGAGCCGCCTTAACCATGTCCTGAGAACCAAAGGCTTCATTAAAGTTAAGTTGATTTGTATTATCAATCCATCTTGTTTTTACAACACCGGCCTCTTGATTCTTTAAAGCAATGTCATACTTTTGCATGATTTCAAGAACCGCTTGCCATGTTTGATTATAGCTTGTCTTGTAAACTTGTGATGGGATTTCAGACTCCTCAGCTAGCTGCTGAAATTGCTCATAGGATGAACAACTTGAGAATAGTAGGAGCGATGTTAAAATAATGTATAAAATATTTCTTTTCTTCATAGTCAACTTTTGTAAATTTTAATAAGATAATTTTAACATATATTTCTGAATATCCCCAACGGGAAGAGGTTGACCATGAGTGTAGTCGAGCAAATGAAAGAAGTTCTTTCAATGGAAGCAAAGGCCATCAATAGAGTTATAGATTTTCTAGATGATGAAAATTGCGATAAGCTAACAGCTCTGTATTCTAGGCTCTCTAAAGTTGGAGGCCAGCTTATATTTTGTGGAGTAGGTAAGTCAGGTTTAGTAGGTGAAAAGCTATCGTCTACATTCGCTTCTTTGGGATTAAGGTCTATTTTCTTACATCCTACTGAGGCCTTACATGGAGATCTTGGAAGAGCATCTGAATCTGATGGGATTGTTTTTCTCAGTAAATCGGGAAATACCTCTGAAATAATGAAGTTAATGCCCTTTCTTCCAATGGAAAAAGATAATCTTATCGCACTTGTTGGTGACACTTCTCAGAATATTGCACAAAACTGTGGAATTGTATTTGATTGCTCAGTAGAGAAGGAAGCATGTATTAATAATCTTGCGCCAACGACGAGCTCAACTGTTGCCCTTGCTATGGGGGACGCTATGGCCGTGGCCTATGAAAATTTCGTAGGTCTATCTAAAGAAGGCTATGCTAAATTTCACCCAGGTGGAATGCTAGGAAAGTCTCTCTTGATGAAGGTAAGAGATTTAATGTGGGAAGCGAATAAGTGTCCACAATTGAGTGAAGATCAAACCCTAAAGGATGTTGTATTTGAAATGACGAAGCATCCTGTCGGTGCCTGTGCAATTGTCGATAAGGATCAAAATCTTAAAGGAATAATTGTAGAGGGTGATATTAGAAGAGCTATTGCCAAGGATGATATGGCCTTGAAGTCTCCTGTAACAGAGGTTATGACGGCCGGACCTGTTTCAATTGGTGATGATGAAAAGGCCCTTGCTGCTCTAAACCTAATGGAGAGTAAGGATAAGCAAATCTATGTACTTCCTGTTCTAGATGGTACGAAATTCGTTGGATTTATTCGTATGCACGATCTTCTAAAGGAAGGTTTTTCAAAATAAAGTACTTGCTTGTTATAAGTAGAATTATAAAAAGTAAGAAGTTTAAAATTCCATATCTCTGATAAGGAGTCGCCTCTGTGACTTGGGTATTAAGATCGATGTCCAGAATTTCTTGCTTATAGTTTCCTATTCTTTTCAATTCTATTCCATTAGGTTGAATAATTGATGTAATACCAGTATTTGTCATCCTAACAAGCGGCAAATTGAACTCTAGTGCTCTCCACTTCGCCAAAAAGAGGTGCTGTTCTTGTTCAGAATATCTTCCATACCAAGAGTCATTCGTAAGGTTTATAATAAACTTTGGACGCGCTTTAAGATTATTGAGATAGTCTCTTACATACCTTGGAAAGAGAACTTCGTAGCAGATTAAAGCTATAAATGACTGATCGTCGTACTTGAAATGTGTGTACTTCTTTCCAGTCGCAAAGAAGGAGATATTTTGGATGACTTTGGCAAAGTACTTATTTAAAGGGCCAAATGGAAGCCCTTCTCCAAATGGAATAAGAACTCGCTTGTGATAGGTATCTGTTATTTTCGCATTTTTATCTACAAGTACAGCTGTGTTGTACTGTTGCTCAAAGAGATCAGCTTTATTACTTGCAAGATCATAAGTACCAAGAAAGAAGTTTGTTTCCATTTTTCTTATAAATGAGGAAAGCTCGTAAGGAACACTATCTCTTTTAAAAGTAGAGAGTATTCTTGGGTATGATGTTTCTGGCCAGATAACGAGGTCTGGTTTCTTTTCGAATTCTTTAGAGCTTAGCTTTTTAAAGATATTAACAACTTCACTAGATGCCAGTTGAATGCCATTTTCTGATTTAAGCTTGAGGTCATTTCCTATATTTGCTTGAACAAGTCTAAGACGTGTTGAAGACGTTTCTCCCTTATTGGCAATATCTCCTAGAAAGAATTGAACAAGTAGAATTGATATAGCTACTAACCATGGGAATTTAATTCTTAAACGATGTTTAACCGCCAGATATAGATTAATTCCTATATAGACACTTAGGAATGAATAAATAGGTGTTCCAAAAACCTGTGCGAGCTTTAGCTTAGGAGCTAGAGCAAGCCAGGGGTGACCAAAGAGAGCTGGAAATTGTTGAGGTGTATAGTATTCAAGTATTACCCAGAGAGTTGCAATAGATATTGGAAGAAAACGATTCCTTAAATTTAAGAAGTCTGGCTTTTTCTTTCTAATAAATAAATATACGGCTATGAATATATAAAACTGTGGTGCAATTATAAGGGAAAATAATTGCCAGAGAATAATGTTGAAGGGAGGTGTCAGGCCTCCAAATTCTCTTAAAGTAAATGTCAGCCAGTAGTAGCCAGCAATATTGTATCCCCAAAGAAAAATAAGCGTATTAGTAATCAGTGTTTTAGTTTTTATTTCTTTATCAAAGAATTGTGAAAAGTAGATTGCAGCAGCAATTATAATGGCCGGAAAAATATGAAAGCTGTCACTAAATGGAAATGACAGTGCGTAGAGGATACCCCCAAAGAGATATGTAATTTTATTTAAATTTTCAGTTATAATCTTCATCTCTATTATTTTACTTTTTATAAAATAAGTTTGCCAACTAAACCGCTACTTTATTACAATTAATATATGGACTTAGACTTTCTCAACGATATTAAAGAGCACTCACAACATTTTGATAAGAAAATAGATATAGCTAACAGTGTTAGCTGCCCAAAGTGTAACTCTTTTCTAATTGAAGAGGGGACTTGTACTAGTTGTGGACTAAATCTAAATTACAATCCCCTTGGTGAGCCAGTGGGAGAAAGAAGCTTTTATACTATTAGAGAAGGTTATTGGGATTCAATGAATGCTTTTGAAAGAGAGCACCTGCGATTCTTTAAGGACGAGAGTAAATTTAAGCACTATATAAATAAGATTAAGCTGAGATATAACGATCTTCTTGATTATTTTTACTCTGAGAAATCGATTCAAGATCAGTATCGTTCTCTATATCTTCATGAATTGAGAGATATTGTAATAGAGTTGATTAGCTGTGAAGTTGATGAGGATGAAATTTGGAGTCCTCTCAATGAAAAACAAAATGATATCAATAGTGGAGCTCTCTCTCTATATGACCAAATTAAGTCAGCTGTAACGGAGCATAAGAGAGAAAAAAGAAAACTGAGAAAGAAGAATCTTCTCAACTATAGGCTTGGAGGTAAAATCTCTGTTGCCACTCTCTTTAGTTCTTTAATGTTTATGGGGATTCTGCTGAGTATTTCTTTAGCATATATTTCATATACTAGAGCAATTAATTAGTTAGCGAATCTATAAATAATCTTTCCATTCTTATTAGAGTTAGCAATATTTCTCTTCTTAGATTTCTTCTTTGTTTTAGCAAAAGACTTACTATCTTTATTTTGTCTGTATAGCTTTGTTGCTAATCCTTGTGCTTGTGTAGCATCAAGCCTTCCTTCTGACTTACATTTTCCAAGAAGAGTAATCTCTTTCTTAGCAGATAATGTAATGATCTTCTTAAGATCTTTAGGCTTTAGGTTAGGAAACTGTGCTTTTAGCATTGCTGCAACTCCTGAAACAAATGCTGTTGCCTGACTAGTTCCAGTTAAGAAGCTTGCTTTTCCACTTGGTGTAGCCGACTTTATTCGAGAACCAGGTGCTGCGATATCTACACTTATCTTTCCGTAGTTTGAAGAGCTAAGGACTTGTAGGTTCTGATCATGTGCAGTTACTGTTATAATATTTGATAATTTGTAGCTTGCTGGAAAATATGCATTCTTCTTATTATCAATATTTGATTCTTCATTTCCTGCTGCCGCAACAACAAGTATTCCTTTTTGTTCTGCTTTCTTTAAAATTTCAAGTTCTTCAAGATCCGGCTCTGGTCCACCACCTGAATAGTTAATAACATCAACATTTTGCTCAACTGCATACCTTAAGGCTTGGATTGTTGAATCTAAGTTGTCCTTTCCTGATGCAGTTCTGTTGTAATATTTTAAAGGTAGAATTTTAACTTTTGGAAATACACTCTTAATGATCCCTGAAACATGAGTTCCATGTCCATGAGTATCATATGGTCTTGTTGCAAATTTTCTATTTTTAGAAAAATCTATACCGTAATTTGTCGTACTAGATGATCCGTATGAAACATGAATATTATCTTTAAGGAATGGGTGATTTGGGTCTATTCCTGTATCAACTACAGCAACAACGATCTCTCTCTTTTGTTCAAATTTCTTCCAGGCCTGAAGAAGGTTAATCGATGACTTCTTGTTAGAAGGCTTAACACCCCAACTTGAGAAACGTGATTCTAGGACTGCCGTAGAGTTGAAGTCTTCTTTCTGATACTTCTTCTTAATGATCTTCTTTTTAAGATCTTTAAAAGATACAGCATTGTAGCTCTGTGAGAATGAACTTACAGAAGTAGCGAGGGTTGCTGTGACAAAAAGAATTTTCAGTGTTGATAGTCTGCTCAAGTGTTTCTCCCCAGTTTTAAGACAACTTGATTGTCTCCATTTATAAAGCAAGAGAAGTGCCAAGTAGGGATCTGTATTATCGGGTACTTGGGTATCAATTGTAAAAAGCTTTTGCGTATATTTTGAGTAGGTGTCAAAGAAATGGACGATATATGAGATTAGGGCCCGGATGGTGTCTATTTGGAGTGCATTTTGAAACCAGTAAATTTGTAAGCATAGGAAATATGGATAGCGCTTTTTGGCATCATCATTGCTTTATATAAGACAACAGGAAGTTAGATGCACCAGGAGGGAAGCATGGAGAAGAGCACACTATTTTTATTCGGTATTTTAGTTGTTTTAGTCGGTTTATTTGAGGCAACATCACAAAACTCTTTAACTGATATTCTTAAAAAGAAGCACAGAAATATAGCCAGCTTTAAAACAATTCAAAAGACATTAACTATAAATGATCAATTAAATGGGTTAATGAAATTAGCGCCAGCAAAGCATGTGAAGGTATATCATGAAACATTTAATATCGACAAAAAGGCCAGCTTATAAAGCTGGCCTAGTAGGATATAGAATTTACTAACTTAGAATAGTTATTTAACCGACTTTCTTAAAGCGGTTCTGTTCTCTTTCACGCTCTTCAGCGTGAGTAATACAGAGGTCTGCCCAAGGCTGATTTTCAAGTCTCTTTTGAGCAATAGGGTCATCACATTCTTCACAATGCCCATATGTACCTTCTTCTACTCTTTGAAGAGCGAATTCGATATTTCTTAGTTTTTCCATTTCTCTAGCGCGCATATTGAAAGTAACCTGTTGGTTAATTACAGCTGTCGCAATATCTGCTTCATCCGGAAGATCATCCGTAGAAATCTCTAAGTCTTCTTTCTTTCTAAGAACACCAGTATTAAGTATTTCTGTTTTAAGTTTGAGTAGTTTCTCTTTGTAATACTCTAATTCTTTCTTTTTCATGTAATCTTCCTCCTGAGAAGCAAACCTATAATCCTTATAAGCTTGAGCAAGAAAATTGTGCTCAACATCATTATTTTACAGTACGTGTCATTTTAGGCACAAGTAAAAAAAATATGTGGAAAGCCTTTCCTTTTATACACAAGCTTTTAAGTCAGTTTCACTCTCAATTATTCTCGCACTGACATTCTCTTTGAACCCTATCGGTTCCTCCTCTTGAGATGATAAATAATAGCGTAAGAACCTATAGGAATGATAAATCCTGCCTCCTAAACTGAAGTATTATAATAATATCAGTAGTTTGCAGTTTTGGTGGCGTAGTAGGATTTTGTTGAACTTACCCTAAAACTTGCCCATAATTAGAGGACGTGAACAGATATAAACAGCTTAGAGACATTTATAGGTTACAATGATCTATAGAAGAGATTAGGGGGAACTATGGACGAAAGAGAGAAAGCTCAAGCGGTTGGACACATACCATCCGGACTATTCATTGTGTGTACTACAGAGGGAGAACAGAAAGATGGCTATCTTGCGAGCTGGGTTCAGCAAGTATCATTCTCTCCAATGCTGATTGCTGTGGCCTGTAAAGAAGGAAGGCCCGGGTACGATAGAATTATGGCCGGAGAAGTTTTCACTGTAAATGTAGTAGGTAAGCACCATATGGACTACCTAAAAAGCTTTTGGAGTGGATATGGACCAGAAGATAATCCATTCTCAGGAATTGATCATAAAGTAAGTGAAAATGGTGGAGTTATTATCAATGAAGCAAAATCTTGTATCGAATGTAAGATGGTTTCAAAGTCTTCACCAGGTGATCATGACATAGTCTTTGCTGAAGTTATCGCAAGTTATGAACTTAACCCCGCTGCTGACGTAAAAGTACATATTAGAAAATCTGGTTTAGATTACTAAATTCTAGGGGCTACATCGTTGGCCCCTAGAACACTACCAAAATAGTACAGTAAGAACTTGTTTGTTCACACAATAACAATTCCCAATTAGAATTTATAAAATTAAGAAAAATGACAAAAGGAATTGTTATGTTAAAAATGAGTATCGTCATGATGGCGACAGTAGGAGCATTCGCTTCAAGTCCAAAGATTAACCTTAATAGAATTGTAGTGAAAATGAAGGATGGACATAGTCTTCCAAAAAACTCACTCGTAAAATCTTCAAAGCTACTTTTTGAAAATATGTATATTGTAAATACAGTAGATGCCAAGAAGCTTGCTCAAGATCTAAAAAGTAATAATAAAATAGCTAAGATTCAGTTTGATTACTTCAGTGGAAGAAAAAGTCTTCCTAGTGCAGAAGGAACAGAAACACTTGAAAAGAACCTTGAGAAAAACTCTGATGGATTCAATGATCCTGGAATGAGAAGACTTTGGGGGTTTAAGACTGCAGATAAAAATGGAATGGATATCTCTAATGCTTATAAGAACTTTGGTTCAGCCAGTGGAGATCCTATCATTGTTGCTGTAGTGGATACTGGAGTTGATTACAACCATGAAGACCTTAAAGATGTAATGTGGGTTAACAAGGGTGAAATTGCGAATAATGGAATTGATGATGATGGAAATGGGTATATAGATGATATCCATGGAATCAATACTCTTGTTAGAGATGAGCAAGGTAGAGCAACTGGTGACATGATGGATAAGCATAGTCACGGTACTCATGTTTCTGGAACTATTGGGGCGACTCAAAATAATGGAACTGGAATTGCTGGTGTTGCTTCTAACGTAAGAATAATGGGAATTAGATCAGTTCCAAATAGTGGTGACGAGACAGATATTGATGTCGCAGAATCATTTATCTATGCGGCCAAGCATGGAGCAAAAGTTATCAATTGTTCTTTTGGGAAAAAGCATAATGAAGGTGGAATGATTGTTAAGGAAGCAATTGATCATATAGGTGAAAAGTATGGAGTACTTGTTGTTGCGGCAGCGGGGAATGAGTCATCTAATAACGATAGATCAAAGAAATATCCTGCGTCTTTTGAAAGTGAGAACCTATTAGTCGTAGCTTCAACAACGAAGTGGGGACGTCTATCAGGTTTTTCAAACTATGGTCAAACGACTGTTGATGTAGCAGCTCCTGGATCTTCGATTTATTCAACGACACCAAGAAATAGATATTCAAATATGTCTGGAACTTCAATGGCATCTCCTAATACTGCGGGACTTGCTGCTGAGATACTTGCTCGTAACCCAGAGCTTTCACCAATACAGTTAAAGAATATAATTATGGACTCAGTTACAAAGGGTCGTCGCTACACTTCGAAAACAGTTTCAGGTGGATTGATTAATTTAAATAGTGCATTAGAGTAATTTGATATTGCGCCCTCTCTTTGAGGGCGTTTTCTTTTAGACGTATCTAACAAATGAGCGCGGATCTAAAACAAGCTCACCTGAATTTTCTTTCTCTTTAATAAATTTTGAAATTTCATCTTGTGCCTTATTTATGGCAGATGCTGGCTTAGGTCTATCCAGTTTCTCTAAGAACTCTTCTCTAATGCTATCTGTAACTTCTGAAAGTAGATCGAGAATAAGCTCCTTACTTGATAGACGTAAAGAAGTTGCGAGTAAGTCGTGATTAACAGAAAGAAGAAATTGCCTTTTCATTTCTGTTGTTAGGTATCTTAGCCTATCAATATCTTCGACTTTATCACTTATATTTGCAGCGAGTTGAGGATTCTTAGATCTGATATTGGAGATTGTCTTTTCAAGCTCATCTGGGTTTAATCCATTGAAGCCATCAGTATCAAGGCCTTTAACTTTTTGCTGCTTCTTTTTGATGACACTACCGATTGACTTATATGTGATTGAATCTAAGCCTTCTGTGAAACTACATCCAACATGAATAAGCTTAGAGTCTGACTCTCGAGACAGCATAAATGGTTGGGTGTAAATAACTTGGGCCTTATGACCTTGTGGTATCTCCTGATCAGTTAGACTTTTTATCGTAACAATAGAGTCCTTAGATAGTAAGTCGCGATCTTTTTGATCGAGGACAAAACTAATTCCTGCTGTTGAAACATCAGTTAATATTGCAGTTACTACTTCGTCTCCACTTTCTAGAGAAAATGAAACATTTTTAAAGTCTTGATACTTATAAGAGAATCTATCTGAAATTCTTTTGTCTCTGAACTTAACCTCATAGGGTGTTTTAAAAGAGATAAGGCCATTACTAATAGAGAAGATATCTCTTTTAAATAGGATGTCTTCAGATTCACAGTGAAAGAATAATGTAACTTGAACATTTATTCTTCCGTAAGCGTTCTTATATTTCTCATCTAGTTTTAATACACATGTATCAGGTGAAACTTGCGTTAATACCCCTGTATATTTCTCTCTAAGATCCTCGAAATTTTGCCAAAGGGTAATTTCTTTTACAGAGCTTTTTAACTCTTCAAATTGACCTTGGATATAATCAGAATCATAGCATGACCATAATTTCATATATTCCTTTACTGCTTTAAGTTACGCCAGCTTCGACCTTTTCTATTCTTGCGATTTTTCTGCCACTTATTAACAGCTTGTTTGTGTTTCTTATAATTTTCAGAAAAGATGTGTGTTCCATCATTCTTACTAACAAAGTATAAATAATTATGTTCTTGAGGGGAGAGTACTGCTCTTAGCGACTCTAGACCTGGACTTGAAATCGGGCCTGCCGGAAGACCTGGAATTTTATAAGTATTATAAGGAGTTTTTTGAAGAAGATGCTTCTTTCTAAGGTTCCCATTATAAGTTTCATAAATACCGTAGATCGTAGTTGGATCAGACTGAAGCCTCATCCTCTTCTTTAGTCTATTATGGAAGACACCTGCGATAGTCGGTCTCTCAAAGCTTGCTCCTGTCTCTTTTTCAACAACAGATGCTAGAATGATAACTTCATGCATTTTTAAGTTCGTTTGAGAAAAATCGAGTAGTTTAATCTTTTGATTAAATAGCCTAACCATGGACTTTATAATGATTGGTGCCGGTGTATTCTTTTGAAAGTTATAAGTGTCTGGGTAGAGATACCCTTCAACTCTTTTTGCTGGAATGCCAAGCTTCTTAGCAAGCTGAGGATCCTTTGCAAATTTAATAAATTCTTTAGCTGAAGTGATTTCTTTGTTTTCAAGAATCTCTGCGATTTGAAAGAGGTTTCTTCCCTCTGGGATCGTCACCTTAGTAGTAATGGATTTTCCACTCGTAAGTAAGTCGAGTGTTGCTCCCATTGTTAGTCCGGCCTTTATATTATATTGACCGGCCTTGAAAGAAGTTAGCTTATTATTAAACTTTGCAAGTCTATGAAAGAGTCTCGCACTGTAAATAATTTTCTTATCATTAAGTCTGTAATTTATAGGACCAAAAGCATCACCAGGTTTTATGGTAAATACTGTATCGGGGCCTTTAAATGTCCAGATATAGATTGCGTAATAAACTTGCGCTCCGGCCATAGTAAGGGCGAACATAGGCGCTAGGACTAAGAAGATAAGTAGATTTTTTTTGCTCATAAACTAAGGATATATTCTATTTCAAAGTTTGCAAGTGCTAAGTTTTACGAATGAAATCTTCAAGAATTATTATTGCCGCTACTTCATCAATTTTTTTAAGATCAACTTGAAAGTTATATTGCGCAGAGTTGAGCATTCTTTCTTTAGCTGCACTTGTCGTAAGTGTTTCATCCTGCTCAATGACTTCAATATCAGGAAACTTTTCCTTTACCCGATTAAATTTATTGCGCATTTCACGGGTCTTCTCAGTTTCTCCACCATCAACTAGGTAAGGAACACCAAAAATAATGACCTCAATAAAGTCATCCTCTACTATAAGCGCTAATTCCTCGAGGAACTTATCCATTCCTGTATTAACTATTCTTCCTCTGCCTATAGGAAAAGGCTCCCTACCTGGACAAAAAGCCGCTAATCCAATGACTTTGGCCCCAAAGTCTATGGCCAACATATTCTTATTCTTAAATTTTTGAAAGTTTGGGTAGTTAATAAAGTCTAGCATTTAGCTAAGATATAAATTCTGTTGCACTAAGTCAATATTTCATAAATTCTTGACTATAATGAGAGTTCGGAATATTATGAATACATCTAATAGAGAATTCCTTGAAACCAAACGCTAATCTAAATTTGAGGCGATCCAAATAAATCTAATATATTCACTTTGAAATATTGTATCCGGAGATAATAGTAGTATGCATCTTAATGATCTTAGAGAAAAAGCAATCACTGAGTTAAACAAGATGGCCGAGTCGATGAAAATCGAAAACTCGGCTGGTATGAAAAAGCATGAGCTGATTTTTGCAATCCTAAAGGCCCACGCTAAAAAAGATGAAGACATCTTTGGAGCTGGAGTTCTAGAAATTCTACCAGATGGTTTCGGATTCTTGAGATCTCCAGGTTATAACTACCTTCCTGGTGCCGATGATATTTATGTTAGCCCAAGTCAAATTAGAAGATTTGGTCTAAGAAAAGGTGATTCTCTTGAGGGTCAAATTAGACCACCTAAAGATAACGAAAGATATTTCGCACTATTAAAAGTAAATACTATTAATGACCAATCACCAGAAGCTCACAAGAAGACAGTTCTCTTTGATAACTTAACTCCTCTTTACCCTGAGCAGAAAATTAACTTAGAGTTCAAACCAACAAATTACTCGACAAGACTAATTGATATGTTTGTTCCTCAAGGTTTTGGACAGAGATGTCTAATCGTTGCACCACCAAAAGCTGGTAAGACGCACTTACTTCAGGAAATTGCTAACGCAGTAACTTCTAATCATCCAGAAACAAGTCTAATTGTTCTTCTGATTGATGAGAGACCAGAAGAAGTAACAGATATGAAGAGAAATGTTGATGCTGAAGTTGTTTCATCTACATTTGATGAGCCAGCTAACCGTCACGTACAAGTAGCAGAGATGGTTCTTGAAAAAGCGAAGAGACTTACTGAAGCTGGAAAGGATGTTGTAATTCTTCTAGATTCAATTACTCGTCTTGCTCGTGCATATAACACTGTTGTTCCACCGTCTGGAAAGATTCTTTCTGGTGGTGTTGATTCAAATGCTCTACACAGACCTAAGAGATTCTTTGGTGCTGCAAGAAATATTGAAAATGGTGGATCACTTACTATCATCGCTACAGCGCTTGTTGATACAGGTTCTAGAATGGATGAAGTTATCTTTGAGGAATTCAAAGGTACAGGTAACTCTGAAATTCAACTTGATAGAAAGCTACTAGAGAAGAGAATCTTCCCAGCTCTAGACATCAATAAGTCATCAACTCGTAAAGAAGATCTTCTTATGGAGCAGCTTGACCTTCAAAGAACATACGTTCTTAGAAAAGTTCTTCATCCAATGTCGACAATTGATGCGATGGAATTCATGCTTCAAAGAATTACGAAATCGAAGACGAATATTGAATTCATGGAATCGATGAATAGCTAGTTAAAGAAATTACAAATATAAAATAATGCCCCTAACTGGGGCATTATTAGTTTAATAGGAAAGGATTCGCTCATGAGCATGTTTGATAAGCTAGATGCTGTTGTCGATAGATATGAAGTCTTAAATGAAAAACTTGCTGACCCAAGTATTTATGAGAGACAAGATGAGTTCAAAAAAGTTTCTTCAGAAAGAGCTGCAGTAGCAGAAGTTGTTGAAGTTTATAAAGTCTACAAAGTTCTAATAGAAGATATTGAAGAGTCTAAAGAAATCTTAAAAAATGAGAAAGATGAAGATATGAGGGAGATGGCGAAAGAAGTTCTTGCTGAGAACGAGCCAAAAGTAGAGCCTATGCAGGCCGAACTTAAAATTCTTCTTCTTCCAAAAGACCCTCTGGATGAAAAGAACGTTATGGTTGAAATTCGTGCCGGAGCTGGTGGGGATGAAGCTTCTATCTTCGCAGGGGATGTTCTTAGAATGTATACGAACTACTGTCGCTCACAAGGTTGGAAAACTGAGATTGACTCTATGTCTGAAAATGATGAAGGGATTAAAGAAGTTATCTTTTCCGTGGCCGGGGACAAAGTTTACTCTAAGCTAAAATATGAGTCAGGTGTTCATAGAGTACAACGTGTACCTAAGACAGAATCTCAGGGGCGTGTGCATACTTCAACAATTACTGTTGCTGTCATGCCTGAAACTGAAGACCTCGATTGGGAACTCGATATGAATGATGTAACTATTGCCGTTATGAGGGCCTCTGGTTCTGGTGGACAGCACGTTAACACAACCGATTCAGCTGTTCGTGTAACTCACGTTCCAACAGGAACTCAGGTATATAACCAAGATCAAAAATCTCAGTTAAAAAATAAAGAGAAGGCACTTAAGATTCTTTCGGCCAGACTCTATGACAGACTTCTTCAAGAAAAGCATGCAGTAGAATCTGCTGAGCGTAAGGGATTAATTGGGACAGGTGACCGCTCTGAGAGGATTAGAACTTATAACTACCCTCAAGGTAGATTATCTGATCACAGAATTGGTCTCACTCTTTATTCTCTAGATAAAATTATTGAAGGTGAGGTGGATCCAGTAATTGATGCACTAATTGCGCACAATCAAGCAGAGCTAATGAAAGGTGAAGAAGAGTAGTAAATGGAAGTATTCTCACTTGATGTATTAACAGAGAAGTTCTATGGCGAGGAAAGAGATTTCTTAGAAAATCACTATCCGGGGATTAGCTTATCTCGTATCAAGAGTGAGCTTAGTCACTACTCAACCGAAACAGAATATACGGCTTTCTTTAATCAACTGAGAAAAGGAAAGCCATTAGAATATATTAGAAGTAGGGCCTACTTTTATAAGTCGGAGTTCTATGTTGATGGGAATGTTCTTATTCCTCGAAGTGAAACAGAGATCCTTGTTGAACAAGCATCTCTTTTCGCGAAGAAAATGAATCGACAAATTGATGAGAAATTTAAGTTTATTGATATTGGAACAGGAAGTGGAGCAATAGCTCTATCTCTTGTTCAAGAGCTAGACTTCCCCGTTTCTGGAGTCGCAACAGATATTTCAAGTGGTGCTCTAGAAGTTGCTAAAAAGAATAATTTCTTTTTGAGATTTAAATACTCAAAAGAATCTAATCTCGAATTCAAGGTCGCGGATAGGTTAGAGGGAATCAAAGAGAAGTTTCATCTCGTTCTTTCTAATCCTCCATATATTAAAGAAAGTGACGACCGTCACAAAGTTCACCATCAAGTCGAAAAATACGAACCACATCTTGCTCTTTATTTAAAAGATGAAGAATACGATAGCTGGTTTAATAAGCTTTTCAAACAGGCCCAAGATGCTCTCTTCGAAGGAGGGATGTTCTATATGGAAGGCCATGAAGATCACTTAGAGTATCAGAAGAATATCTTAGAGAAATTTGATTTCAAAGATGTTCAAGTCGTTAAAGACTACACTGGGCGTGATCGCTTTTTAAAAGGAATTAAAACATGCAAAAACTAGTTGTAAAAGGTCCAGTTAAATTAACTGGAGAAGTTTCTATATCTCGTGCAAAGAATGCTTACTTACCAATTCTTGCGGCGGTTCTATTAACGGATAAGAAAGTAAGACTTAAGAATCTACCAGACTTAAGAGATATCAGAACGATGTTGAAACTTCTCGGTAACCTGGGTGTTACTATAACTAAAGAAGGTGACACTACTGTCTTTGATGCTTCAACTTTAAATAGTCATGAAGCAACATATGATCTTGTAAAAACAATGAGAGCTTCAATCTTCGTATTAGGGCCTCTTCTTGCTAGACTTAATAAGGCAAAGGTTTCTCTTCCTGGAGGTTGTGCAATTGGAACAAGACCAATTGATATCCATCTTTCTAACTTAGAGAAAATGGGGGCGAAGATAGACCTCAATGCAGGTTATGTTGAGGCCATTTCTAATGATGGATTGGTTGGTACAAAACTTCCATTATCATTTCCATCTGTTGGAGCAACTGAAAACTTAATGATGGCCGGTGTATTTGCTAAAGGTACGACTGTTATTGAAAATGCTGCAATGGAGCCAGAGATTGATGACCTTGCAAACTTTTTAAACTCAATGGGAGCGAAGGTTTCAGGTATTGGAACTTCAAAAATAATTGTTGAAGGAGTAGAAGAACTCTTTGAAACTGATTATGAAGCGATCGGAGATAGAATTGAAGCGGCGACATATATAATTGCTGGTCTCATGACAAAGTCTTCAATTAAGGTAACGAACTTTAATCCTGAGCACCTAGAATTTGTAATTGATAAATTAAAAGAGATGGGTGGAAATATAGAAGTTGGTAAGGACTTCGTTAATGTTGAACCTTCTGAACTAAATGGTGCAAAAATTGAAACTGCTCCTTTTCCTGGTTTTCCAACAGATGTACAAGCACAGATGGTTGCACTGCTTACACAAGTAAATGGAAACTCATTTGTTAAAGAAAATATTTTTGAAAATAGATTTATGCATGTTCCTGAGTTGATGAGGCTTGGAGCAAAAATTACTCAAGAAGGAAAAGCGGTTTTCATAGAAGCGCCAATTCAACTTAAGGCCGCACCAGTTATGTGTACGGATCTTAGAGCATCAGCTGCACTTGTAATCGCTGCTCTTTGTGCTGAAGGTGAAACAGTAATTGATCGTATTTATCACTTAGAAAGAGGTTATGAAAAACTAACTGCTAAGCTTCAAGGTCTTGGTGCAAATATTGAAAAGGTTGATTAATGAGTGACGACTGTTTATTTTGTAAAATACTAAAAGGTGAAATCCCTTCTACAAAAGTCTACGAAGATGAGAAGGTCTATGCTTTTAAGGATATTAATCCACTGGCTAAAGAGCATTACTTATTCATTCATAGATCTCATACCGCAAATGTTAACGAAATGTCGGATGAGTCTCCAGAACAAATAGCTGAAGTTTATTCAGGTATTTCAAAGTTTACTAAAGAGAATGGTCTTGTTGATTCAGGCTATAGAGTTGTGACTAATATTGGAAAGCATGGTTGTCAGACTGTCTTTCATACTCACTTTCATGTTCTTGGTGGAGAGCAGCTTAAAGGCTTTGGTTCTTAAAAGAATAGTTCATATAAAAAAAGCTCCAATCGGAGCTTTTTTATTATCTAGATAGTGCAGTTATAAAAGTTTGAATTATAGATTTCTGTAACATCGTGAAGTCATTTATATTGGCCATAACTAAGAAAGGGCTCTTCTTAATTGACCCTGCTAGAACGAGTTGTCCTTTTTCGGGAATAAACTCTGCGACACTAAATAGATTTACGAATTCATCCTTATAGTTATCCATAAGTCTCTTTTCAAGTTCTCCACCTTCTTTAGGGTTAGGGATTTTATCCCCTTCAATGATTACTTGAATAAGAGCATTCTTATCTTCATTCTTTCCAATTTTCTTAAGGTCATTATAAACAAGCTTAATTTCATTCGCGCCAAGGTTGTTCTTAAGCATGAACCAAAGCTCTTCAAAAAATGCAGTTCTATCGTTAGGCCATAGTTCATTGAGGTGATCAACAACTTGGAATAGTTCTTCAAGAAGAGTTATATTATTTTGGAGAACCCAATTTCCTAGTACTTTATCAAGTACATGCTTCGCTTCTGTAATTTCAAGCTTTTCAAATGAATCTACTGTTAGGCTCAAGTCTCCAGCACTTCTGATAGGGAAGAACTTTGCGCTTGCTAGCATTGTTTCTTTTAGAGAGTCATCTTCTAATTGCTCTTCTTCATAAAAGAGGACTTGTAGATTATGGTTAGAGAGTTCTTCAATACCAATAACTTTACTAGTATTAGTATTGTTCACAAAGTTCATTTCTTTAACAACAAGTTGATTACTATTCTTCACATAGCCCATTTGGCACTGCATTCTTACCTCACATAATTAGTCAGTTATATGAGTCTATCCTGTTTGAAACAGCTTGTGAATGAATTAGAAGAGGAAAACTTTGGTGCTGCTCGACTTGAGTGTTGCGTAGAGTTAAAATATCTACATGCTAAAGTATCTATTTCTTCTTATATTTTCCCTTACTTGCGTCGCTCAGGATGAGTGGTTCTTCAAAGATATGTTGGCCGGAGAGATTAAGAAGATTGAAAAGAAGGAGTCGAAAGGGCACTTTAAGGGGAGATCTAAGGCATATCACATCGACATCTCAGGTGATGGTCGCAGAGAATATATGTATTTTAAATTGGTAGATGGGAAGATCTACCTTGTCTTAAAAAATGCTCAAAAAGAAACAATCTATAACTTCAAGTTCCCAATAAATGGTCACTCTGCCAGAGTCTATAAAGTTCTAAAAAAGAAAATTTCTAAAGATAGAGTTATTACACTCTTCTTCTTCTATGATGGTCATTCTAGTTATCTTGGAAAAAAGGGAACGGCCAGCCTTTACGGAGGAGTGGTTGATAAAGGTAGCTTTGAACATTTCGAATTAAAGAAGCTAGCTTCAATTTGGTTAGAAGAAGAATTTAGAGAAACCTATAAGAGACGTCTCTATGAAGTTGGCTTTAAAGATATTGATATGAATGGACAACTTGAAGTTATCGTAAACGGCGGGCAAACAAAGAGGATCATTCACTATAAAGGTAAAGGTGAATGGATAGGCCTATGATGCTTTTGGAATATCGAAATCATCGTGATCAGAATCTTTCTTATTCTTATTAATATCAGTAACATTTGAATCTTTAGTAATTCCGTCGAATTTTCTCCCCAGTCTATAGAAAGTGATACCACTGGCTACAATTGGAAGGAAAATTAGAAATAAGAATATTAACTTTCCTGAAGATGCAGAAGTGTCTGTGGCACTTTCCACTTTAAGCCCTTCAACAGAATGAGTTCTCTTAGTGCTTGCTGCTCTTTTTTCAGAGTTTGGCCTACGGTTAAAGTCATAGCCTTTAGCTTTTTCAGGTGGAACTTCTTTATATTCCTCTATTGAGACACCAACTACGGGATCTACGGCCGGCTTTCTTGCAAAAGTAGTAGAAGATATAAATAGAATAAAAGTTAGAACTGTTATTTTTCTCATTGATCCTCCATGATCGGCCGAGAAAGTTCGACTCTTTGATAAGATCTCTTTTCTTATCGTCTCTATTTTACCATTTCCTTAGTATTTTTGTAGGAGGGCATTTTTCACATTTTCTATCTGTAGGTATCCAGTCGGGTATAGTGTTTGATGAGTAAAGAATCTTCTTAATTATCCGATAGTTAGATTATGAAATCACTTAAAAAAATTAAGTTTAATCCGGAGAGGGTGGAGGTTATATTCTTTGAAATAATCAAGAATTTCTTTCTTCGCTTGATATCAGCGCTCTTCTTATTTAAGAAAAGAAAGGGTGAAGTTATCGCGGGAGCGACTACTTTTTTCACTGTCCTAAGCTTTGGACCCGCTATTCTATTGATGATTTCTGTTGTTGGAATATATATAGGGGATAATGATCTTGCTAAGGATCATGTTATAAATACGATATTTTCCAGCTTTCCAAAAATAGATCCATGGATTTTAAAAAGCTTAAAAGTCTTAATAGAAGAACAAATAACTGATCATGCCGTAAAACCCTATCAATTAGGTTTGTGGTTTTTTACATGTTTAGGAATTAGTACCTCATTTGTTTTTGGAATAAATACTCTCTCAAAAGTTGATCCTGATGGTGGCTTCTTTCAAGATGACTTTAGATCCCTTATTTTTGGTGTCTTTATGGCACTATTTTTCTTGTTAGTTTTTATGATGTTTGAAAAGCAATTTATGTTAACCATTGTTGAAACTTTTGTTACAGATAGCGATACTGTTTTGTTTCTTCTCGAAATATTAGTGTGGCCATTTGCCGTTGTATTCTTTGGTTTCTTTTATAAGTTTTCAGCTCAAATAAAAGTTTCAACTAAGGACGCATTATTAGGTGGTCTCGTATTTACTCTATGCTTCTTTTTAGGAAAATCTAGTTACTGGATATACTTAAAATATTTTAAAGACGATCTTTATCGTGACTATG
The DNA here is from genome assembly GCA_001874305.1 of Bacteriovorax sp. MedPE-SWde. Taxonomy (GTDB): domain Bacteria; phylum Bdellovibrionota; class Bacteriovoracia; order Bacteriovoracales; family Bacteriovoracaceae; genus Halobacteriovorax_A. The sequence goes on from MPCU01000003.1 coordinate 311,373, forward strand.
GGAATTTCTATAATTTTATGGTTGGAATGATTTGGATCTATTTCATAGTTTGCTCATTCTATTTTGGAGCAAGTTTTACATATGTATCAAAAGTAAAAGTATTCGGAAAAGGAAAATCACGATGAAGAAAAAAGATCTCGTTATTTTATTTTGTCATGAAGTATCGGAAAAACTATATATGGATCAACGTGATCGAAAATCCTTTTTTCAAATCTTTGAAGCTTGGAATTGGAATAATTACACAGACTTTCTATACCACCTAGAAGAGATTGGTTTTGAATTGTCTCGTAATGGACTAAATTCAAAAAGTTCAGAGCTTCTTAACTGTTACTTTGACTATGAGGAGAAGTTTTCCCTATACACAAAAATATTTGATTTCTTTTCTCTAGATAAAAAAGGAAAGAAGTATAAGAATGCTCCAAAGCTTCTTTCTGATATAGAAGTCGGTTTGTTTCTAAAAGCTAAGGATACCAAATTTCATAGAGAGAGATATATTCATAGTAAGTACTTCAAGGGTCAAAGTCTACAATCTTACTCTAAAGCAACAATGGCGTCTCTTATGGTTTCATTTGGTAATGATGGAAGACTTGATAAGAGTGAACTCGATGGTTGTCTACAGCTTTTAGGAGGACTTAAAGGGCTTTGCCCTGACTTTCCTTTGAGCTCATTCGACTTATCTAATGCTCTTAGTTTTACGGAAGTTTCATATGATCAAATGAAGAAATTGAAAAGAAGTATGTCAAAAGCTATTAAGGCCGACGGGAAAGTTGATGCTAGGGAAGTAACACTTTTAAAGGACTTTTCTTCAAGGATTGCAATAGATAATAATTCAGAAGAAAGCATTGAGAGAATGATACCTTTTTGTGTTCTTGCAGTACTTTTTTCTGACGGAGAAGTGACTCTTCAGGAAAGAGAGTGGTTTCTTAACGAGTATGACTATGAGAATATTATTTCCAATATTGAAGAAGCATTCTGGTTTTTGGGAATAGCGATAAGATCACCAAAAATTATGAATAATGAATCTTGGTTTCTATCTATGATTTGGAATAGAGAAAAAAACTTCTATGATATGGCCAATGGATTATTCTTAAATTTTAGTAAGTACTTTTTAAAAATAGATGATAGGCAGTATGCAATACTTAGTGAATTTGTGGGACTTGAAAGTAGTAGGCGAGTTAAAGATATAATTAGAGCACATGAGAATGACAAGGTTGTAGAAGAAGAAATCTTACTAGTTCTTAATCTCGTTTTTAATCAAAGATATAATGTTGAAACAATTAATAAATTTCTTACTAAAGAATATCTTGTACGTATTTTTGAGGCATTAAAAACTGAAGAAAGCCCTCTTATGTATTACGCTACAGCACAGGCACTCTTTTGTGATAATACAATTTCATCACAAGAATATAATATTGTTTGGAAGAACTTTAAGAGCTTGAAACTTGACTCTCGTCTTTTAAAAGAAACAATTTTTGATCACTCTCTATTCTTACAAAGAGAGTTAGAAGTTGGAGAGTACTTTACTTATTTAAGGGAAGAATACAAAGAGTCTTAAGTCGCTTTTTTAATTGTAAGCTTCATATGATTATCAACACCAATCATTTCAAAAGCATCCATTTTAAGCCAGATATTATCACCGGATAATGGCTCACTTGAAAAAATAAGGTGGTTTATTGACCCCGTTGTTGTCGCAGCTTCACACTCTGGTGCAAAGCTTGGACAGTTGTCTCGATCAAGGCATCTATTCTTGTATGTAGAGTAGTAAAGGTTCTTTCCTCCATTGATACCGACCATTACTTTTCCATTAGTAATGATAAATGTTAGGTAGTTCTCTGTATTAGGACCATCATTTTCTAAATGTAGTGGACCGATTATTTTGATTATTTCTTTGATCGTCTCTTCAACAGCTTCCATGACTGGCGCTATCTTAATATAGGAGTCGTGAATATTAACGCGAGCAGCGATATTAGAAATTAAGTAATAGAATATTAATTCACTATCTGTGGTTCCAAGAATATAGCGTCTGAACTCCGGAGCAATATTATCGAGTAGCTTATCTCTTACTTTTGAAAAGTCTTTAATATTTCCATTATGTGCAAAGGTCCAGTGACCAAACTGAAAAGGGTGAGTGTTCAGAATATTAATCTCACCAAGAGTGGCCTTTCTAATATGTGCCATAACTGTTTGAGAAGATACAACCCCAGAGATCTTTTGAAAGATACTATCGTTTATAGCAGTTTTTCCTGACTTGATTATGTGAGGTGAGTCGCCGACATAATATGAAACACCCCAACCATCTGGGTGGTCATTACTTTGAATGCCAAGAGCATTATCGGCCCTAACGAGGCTTTCATGAACTTGGCTATGAATAACTGATCTAAATCCGAATAGTCTACACATCTGTACTAAACTTCTCGGGATGTTCTTTGAGAAAGTTTAATGAGGATTCAACAAGGTTGTCGATAGAACGTCTTTTTTCATCTTCTTGGAGAAAGGGAACTTTATCTTCCATAATTTTTACAAATGAGCAGCTCATCATTAGAGATGAGTGACAAATATAGGCAAAAATAGTTCTAACAAACCACTCTCTTCCTGACAGAGGAGTATCTTCACCAACTTCTCTGGTTACAAGCTCTAACATCATTTTGAAGCCCGGAGGACCAAAATCCTCAGCACATGCAGATGGTATTATTTCTTCTGAAACAGGAAGAGTATTTGTCATGAATAGCTTAAAGCCATTTGTGAATGACTCTTGATTGTCTGTAAATTGTTTGAAGAGATTCCAGTAGAAATCTTTGAGGTTATCGCTTTGAGTACCTAGTCTTTCGACATCGGCCTGAATATTAAGGATACTTGCATTCATAACCTCTCTGTAGAGGTTGAGCTTATTTTTAAAGTGATAATTAATAGAAGCTAGGTTTACCCCAGCTTCTTTAGAAATATCTCTAATGGATGTACTGTCGTACCCATTTTCGGCAAAGAGCGCTCCCGCTACACTAAGAATTTTGTCTTTCGTGTCCTTATTGCTCATTTGTGACCTCGTTCAATACAAATGAATCACTATCATGTTGGTCATGATCAGAGTCACCTGAGATTTTATTTTTTAGTTTAGCTACTAAAATAAAGAAATCTTCTAGGATTGCATAGGCGCATGGAATAAATATTAGCGTTAAAATTGTTCCACTTGTTAGTCCCCAGGCCATTCCCATCGTCATTGGCACTAGCATGGCGTCTGTTCCACCTATTCCGTAGGCAGTTGGAATAAGACCACTAATTGTTGTTAGAGAAGTAACTAGGACCGCTCTCAGTCTCATACCAGAGGCCTTAACAAGGATTGTGTGGAGATCAAACTTTCCTTCTTGTCGAAGTTCGTCAATAAAACTTATTAAGACGATCCCGGAGTTAACAATAATCCCCGCCAGTCCAATAATCCCAATGAGCGCTAGAAAGGAAATTGCTCTTGCTCTATCCGGGTAACCAGAAAGAATAGGAGTAGCGAAAGCAATTGATAAACCTAATAGCCCAAGAGGGATTGTCATCATAATAATCATTGGTCTTAAGAATGATCTAAATAAGAAAACAAGTATGGCAAAAATACCAATTCCTGCTAGAAGACCTGCACTTGCAAGTGACTCCATTGATTCTTTAGTACTTTCGGCAGCTCCACCAAACTTAAGTGATACACCTGGATACTTTTTAGAAAGCTTATCAAAAATCTTAGAAAGATGTCTGTTGGCAACAGCAGAAGTCATTATACTTTCATCTACGTTTCCTAAAAGAGTCTTACTCTTTTTAAAGTCATATCTCTTGATATTTGCTCCACCCTTTTCAACTCTTAGTTTTGCAACATTAGAGATAGGGATGAGGTTTCCAAGATTATCAGTAACCTTAATAGCTAGAATATCTTCAATCTTACTTCTACTCGCCTTAACGTAGCGAATCTCAAGGTCAATATCTTTGTTATCTAAAGTAACTGTACTTGCGATATTTCCTGAGATCGCAGCTCTAATATTCTGACCTATAACATTAACATTAAGTCCTAACTGATCTGCTCTAGCATAATCAATATCTAGGTATACTTCTTCGTCTCCAAATACATCATCAACTTTTAAGTCTAGTATTCCTTCAACCTTTTTAAGTTCAGTAATAACTTCTGCAATAATTGAATCAAGTTTTTCAGAACTATTAGATCTGAAAGTCCCTTCAATTGCATCTCCAACTGGTGGACCATTAACTTGTGCTTCAAAAGTTAAGCGAGATAAAGAAGGTAGTGTAATCTTTCTAAGCTTCTTTAATATTACTGTGTGAGCAATATTAAACTTTGCATGATCACTAGCATAGATAAATAAAATACCTACGTTATTTCCATCCTCTGCTTTTGGATCCGTAAGTTGAACTTTTGATCGACCAGCAAAACCAACAAGGTGTTTAGCATCTTCACCCATTGTTTCTTTTACAATAGAGCTTAGTTCTTGAAGAGCAACTTCTGTTTTTTCAACAGGTGTTCCATTAGGTGTTTGGAATCTTGCAACATATATCTCAGTTTGATCAGCTGGAAAGAGAACAAACTTATTTCCAAAGGCCATTAAACCAATTGAACCGATTATAATACCCGAGAAGACAAGCATCACAAGATATCTTCTATGAATTGCAAAGTTCATGAACCTTTCAAATAGTGCTTCAAACTTATGGAACCAGTCTTTATTAGTTTTTGTATTTTCTTGTTCTTCTTTGGCTATCTCTTTTGATTTTCCACCAAACATTACAAGTCTCATAGGTAGGAAGAGAAAACTTTCTAATAAACTTAAAACAAGAGAGATTGATACAATGATAGGAATCCATTTAATGAATTGTCCCATTATACCTTTTGTTACTAGCATTGGCATGAATGCCGCAATAGTTGTCATTGCTGTACCAGTAATTGGTAGCCATAGACTTTTTACACTGGTAACTGCTGCGTCCTTAGGTTTAAAACCTTCACCAAGTAGCCTTGTATAATTTTCTGAGATAACAACACTATTATCAACAAGCATACCTAGAGCAATAACGAGGGCAAGTATCGTGATCGCGTTTAGAGACATACCAAATGATGGCATTATCCCAATAGTCCCCATAACTGCTAGTGGTAGTGACATACTTGCTAGTAGACCAATTCTTCCTGGTAGAAAGATAAATAGGAAAACTATAACAAGAAGTAGACCAGAGATAGCATTTGAAGAAAGAACCTCTAGTTTGTTTTGAACCTTTGTTTGCTCGTTATTATAAACATGGAATTGAAAGCCTTGGTTATGTTCTTTAAAAACTTTAACTTTTGCTTTTATAAGATCAACCATTTCTATAGTATCAGCACCGGCCTTCTTACTAACTGTAAGAAGAGTAGCTGGAAGTCCATTGTAAGTAGTGTTTACTTTAATCTCTTCTTTACCATCAATAACTGTCGCAACATCTTTGAGGTAAATTGTTTTACCACCAAATCTTGATCTAATTAAAACATTTCCAAGATCTTCTATATCTTGAACTTTACCCTCAATACGTACAAGCTTTTGAGAATCTGTTGACTTGATACTCCCACCTGGAATATTTACATTTCGGGATCTAAGTTTTGAAAGAAGCTCTTGAATACCAATATGGTGCTTCTTTAATAACTCTTTATCTAAAACTATTTCAAATTTTCTTTTTGCAAATCCGTCTAGAGTTACACCTTTAACAGATTTTAAATCTTCGATATCTTCTTTTAGAGTGTCAGCGATAATATCCCTTGCTCTAGATTCGTTCGATCCAACAATTGCTATCTGATAAACTGGGAATTCTTCAGAATTTATTTCTTGAAAATATGGAGGATCTTTTACATCTGATGGTAGATCTGTAACTCTATCAACAGATTTTTGAAGATCACTCATAACCTTATCAACGTCGTCAACATTATCCATATCTACACGAATAACAATTGTACTAAGACCTGATTGAGAAGTTGAACGTACATCCTTAACTCCAGATACAGTTCTAATCTCATCTTCAATAGGCTTTGTTATCTTAATCTCAACGTCTTCTGATGATGCTCCGTCATAAGCTGTTGTTACGTAGGCCGTAGCAAAACTCACTGAAGGATAACTTTCAGCATTCATCTTCTTAAGTCCAAGGACACCGTAGATGGCCATGAAGAATGATAATACTATTGTGAATTTATAGTTCTCAATAAAGAACTTCGATATTTTTCCCATATTTCGCCTCTTACTTATTAATCACACAAGGTGTTTCTGTAAACACTGTGAAATAGTTAATAAGGATTTCGATTACTTGATATTTAGTACTAATTGTATCTAGGTTGTTTTGTAGAAAGCGGTCTTCATCTTGAATAAGGTCTCTTGCTGCTAATCTCGCTTGTCTATACTTCTTATTTGAGTCTTGTAGAGTTTGCGATAAGAACTTTGAGTTTCTGTCTTGAGCGGCAATAACATTATTTAAAATTGTAACAGATTTCATTGTTTGAATATGATACGCGGAGATCTTTCCTTCGATCTCTTGGTACTTTGATACATTTTGTTTTTGTATCATTTCATTTTGAATATCTTGTGTTCTTTTCTTTTGCTTTCCAAGAGGAATTGTTAGTTGAAGAGCAACTGAGTATGCTTTTCTTCCATCTTCTTTTAATTCATCAAAGCTATTGCTATGACCAAAGTCTTTTCCAAGGTATTTTACGTCTGAAACAAGCTTTAAGTCGGCCATCGAATAAGCAGAGTTAACTTTCTTAGCAGCGTTAAGATCTTCTTTTAATAGAACAAGAACATCGTCATAGAGAGTGTAGTCTTTTGGAGTTGTAGACCTTGAAGCAATCTTCCCTGTACAACTCAATACATTAGATACCGTCTTTTCTAGATCATATGAATTAAATGAAAGGTGATTATCTTTTAATTGTTCAGGAAAGAGTTCTCTCAGGGCCTGGATAAGTTGTGACCTTTCAAATTGTAGTAAATAGATTTGTCCATTTCTCGTTTCAACTTGTGATCTTGATCTCGAAACTTCGCCTTTATCAGCAATATTATTCTTTAATCTTTTTACTGAATCTTTCTCTAGTCTTTTTGCGGTCTTTAAAAGTCCATTAGCAATCTTTAGTGACTCATTATTTGCGGCAAGTTTCCAATAGAGCTTTCTAACTTCCTGAACAAAGGCATGAGTTGTTATGCTCTTTTCTTTTTCAGCAATTTGGCTTCTCAATGTAAGACTATCTTCTTGGGTTCTTGTAATTCTTCCCATAATGTCTTTATAAAGGTCAACGCTAACTTCTGCACCAACACCAGTTGTCGTACCTTTTTGAAAGAAGTTATTAGAAATTTGATTAGTAAATGTAGAGATACTTGCAGCAACACCATACTTTGTAGGCTTGCTAATTTTTAACTCCGCAGTCTTTGTTGGGCTCGTAATTGGCATATTAGCTGAGAAAGATGTTTCATCAGTTTTTGCGTACGAGGACGAGAGGTCTGCACTTGCAGAGAACTTATCGTTAAATGATGAGAGGTCAGCCTTTTTTGCTAAGCTATCAAGAGATAGTTTCTTAGAGTTATAGGATTCCTGTTTTGCCCATTCAACGAGTTTCGCTTCACTTATCTCTAGGGCACTTGCCTTTAGAGGTGCAAACGAAAGTAGGGTAATAAAAGTAATGTAATTCATTTTTGATAGTCTTTTCATATTTCAAACCTATGTTTCAAACAACTGTTTAATTTAAACACTTGTTTAAAATATGACAAAAACTGATCTAAATCAATAGATATTTGGTTAATTTTTGGTTAAGTATTATAAGCCTATGAATTTATAGGTATTTTTATAGTGAAGGAACTACCAAAGTCTCGCTTGTTGAACACGAGTTCGTGGCCGTAATGCTCTATTTGGGCCTTGGTCATGCTTAGAATTGCCCCAAATTCTGGATCAGTTTCCGACGTTACGTAGTAAGGATCAAAGAATCTTTCAACTTCTGAACTGTCGAGACACTGGTTTGATGAGTTTATTTCAATATATATATATTCGTGACATTGAAATGATTTTACTTCAATCCACCCAAAACTATCACTTGGGAATATTCTAAAAGAATTCGTTATGAGGTTTAGGATCGCCTGAGATAGCCCTCTCTTATTATTTGAGATTTTACTATAAGGATTTGCTAAATCTATTCTCAGGTCAATATTGTGAATTTTTAATTTTTCATGCATGAGGCTTGTAGAGTCTTTTATAATCTCTTCTAAGTTAGCAGGGGTTTTATCTTTTTCGCTATTTTCGATTTCTTCTTTTGAGAACATTTTTAAAGAATCAATGATCCCACTAATTTTTTTAATACTTGAAAAGCATCGTTGAAATATTTTATCAGTATCTATATCGGTATCTAACTTTGAAAACTTCTTATTGAGAATGACTAGGTTTCCATTAACTATGGTTAGGGGGTTATTTATTTCATGCGCAAACCCTGTCGCCATTTCACCAATTGACGCCATTTTTGTTGATTGTAGTGCATGGCCCTGGGCAGCGTGCTGGAGCTCTTGAGAAGATTTTAGTTCTTGAAGTAGTCTCTCTGAAGCTAGCCTATATTCTATTGCTGAATAGAGTGTGTCATAAATATATTTTGCACAAAAGGTAAGAACCACAATGAAGAATATTATCAATGAAGATAAGAAGCTTTTCTCGACCAGGTTCGATTGGAGAACAATTGAAAAGAATGGAATATGAATCGAGTAGAGAAAGAGTAGTGATCCTTGAAGTGAGGCCGAATTAGATGCGATTGATCCTGCGGAAACTCCTGTCAGAATTGCTGTCATACTTAAATACTGCTCTATACTTGCACCATCAAGGAAGAAGTAGGCGGCAAAACCCCACAAGCTTCCACCAAAAGTAGAGAGAAACATATAGAGGATTTCATATCTTCTCGGATGTGTTTCAAATTCTTTCGGATTACTCTTTAAGTAGAGCGAAGAACCTAGTCGAAGCGTCAAATAAATTAAATGAGCTATTAACCATGAGATGATGAGGTTTTTATTAATTTCAGAGTAGAAAGTATAACTGACGGCAAACGCCAAAAGCAGGTTGACGAGATATATTCCAAGCTTCAGCTTGTACATGATCTCAACCTTTCGGTATTGAAGTTTAATACTCTTACTTTCTTTCATAGATATATTATCGGTAACTTATCACCGTTACTTGAGTCATTTTGTTTAGTAAGAAGGAATTATTTTCCGTCTTCACTTAAGGAATATGAAAAAGATGTAAAATAAATATTGTGTACAGCGTCAGGAGGTGCTTATTAATTACCCCCAAAGAGCATATGAAACATTTAAAAGGTTGAGTCCTATAAATGAGTTCAATGATATTTACCGCTTTTTACAAAATATATTGTCTAAAATATCGTCCCCGATAGAAAGAGCAAGAAAGACTCACCAATATGTTGACCTCTACACAAATGAATCACTCTCAAATCCAGCAGCTAAGAAATTTATAACTTGCCACAAGGGTTGCTCTGCTTGCTGTCATACTCAAGTCTCAGTAAACTCCGATGAAGCGGCCTTACTTGCCAATAAAGTTATCCATGAGGGTCATGAAGTTGATCTAAAAAAACTCTATATTCAAGGAAATGTCGAAAATAGTGGCTCAGACTGGTTTGAGCTGCCATATGAGATGCGTGGCTGTGTCTTCTTAGATGAGGGCGGTGGTTGCTCTGTATATGAAGATAGACCCTCTGTGTGCAGAACAAATAACGCCTTTAGCCCACCTGTTCAGTGTGAGACTAAAGATGGTATTGAGAAGCCTGTTAGGCTTTTGAATACTGAGAAGGCTGATTTTACAGTAATAGCAGGTTTTAGGGCCAGCGGAGAGGCCGGGACTTTACCTCATATGTTATGGAAAGCACTAGGTGAGCAGTCAAAACCAAGGGTGGTAACTCCATCTAAGAAGGTTGTGAAGAAGGCTTATCTTAAAAGAATAAAAAAAGACCTTTCCAAAATTTTTGAAGTGTAATAAATCTAATGAATGAATTGCACATTATGTCACAGCTCCAATACCGTTGTTTATACACAACTACCCACTGAACAATATTTTCAATGTTCTGATTGTTCTCTCATTTTCCAAGATCCTGAAACATATCTCGATAATGTCGAAGAAAAGGCTCGCTATGAAACCCATGAAAATAATCCTGAAGATCAGGGTTATCGAAAGTTTCTCTCTCGCGTCGTCGATCCATTATTAGAGAGAATAAATAAGGATGATCTTGGACTAGACTTTGGTTGTGGTCCAGGTCCTACAATTTCTGTAATGCTAGGGGAGAAAGGTATTACTGTTGATAATTATGATCTCTACTTTATGCCTGAAACGGAGCTTGTAGAAAATAAGTACGACTTTATTACTTCAACAGAAGTATTTGAACACTTCTATAAACCAGGTGAAGAATTTGAAAAAGTCTGGTCATTGTTAAAACCAGGTGGGCTTCTTGGTGTTATGACTGTTTTCTACCCCGATTCAGTGGAGAAATTCCATAGCTGGTGGTATAAGAATGATCCAACACATGTATGTTTCTTTTCACCAGAGGCCTTTGAGTTTATAGCTCAAAAGTATGGAGCGAAATTAGAAATTATTGGTGATCAGGTAATCTTTTTAAGAAAGGAATAATATGAAAGTATACGGAATTAAAAATTGTGACACAGTAAAAAAAGCACTGAAGTTTCTTAACGAAAATGAGCTTGAGTATGAATTTGTTGACTTCAAAAAGGTGGCCCCTACAAAGGCAGACATCCTACGTTGGAAAGAAGCATTCGGTGATCTTCCTGTAAATAAAAGAGGAACAACTTTTAGAAAAATTAAAGAAGACTACGAAGCTGCTACTGAAGCAGGTAAGGTAAAACTTCTTATGGAAAATACTTCTGCTATTAAAAGACCGGTACTAGAAGGAAAAACTAACTTTCTAGGATTCAAAGCTGACGAGTGGTCTGAGCTTCTATGAAAAAAGATTTAGAAAATAATTTTGAACAAAGAAAGAAGTGTTTTACTTGTTATAGACCAGGGAAGTTCTGTGTCTGCGAACATTTAAAACCAATTTCAATAAATTCTAAAATTGTTATTCTAATTCACCCAATGGAAGCAAAGAAAGAAAAGCTTGGTACTGGCCGCATTACTAAGGCCAGTATAAATAATAGCGAAATTATCATGGGAATTGATTTCACTGAAGATAGGAGAGTCAACGCATTGATAGCTGATCCACAGTATCACGCAATGGTTCTCTACCCAGGGGATGACGCTCTAAATATTACACACGCTACGGATTCAGATGTTGAAATTCTTAAAGAGAAGAAACCTCTAATCTTTGTCATCGATGGAACATGGCCGTGTGCTAAGAAGATGATGACTCTCTCTCATAATATAAATACACTTCCGAGAATATCATTTGAAACAGACCGTATTTCTCAATTCCTTATAAAACACCAACCCCATAAGCTTGCTCTTTCTACAATTGAGTCAGTTCACGTACTAATCCAAGATATGGCGAAAAAAGGCGTAGAAACTCTCAATGGTGATGAAGACGCAATGATTGCGACTTTTAAGGCAATGGTTACAAAGCAGATTGAGGTTGCCTCAGACCCTAATACTCCTAGCTATAGGGGTAAGAAAATGGATAAGGACAGAGAACCTCTAATTAGGGCCAAAAAGCACAGAAGTTTTATCCTCAAGTAAATATCGCCTCAATAAAGACACACTATCAAAATTAGCTAACTTCTTAATATATATGAAGAATGGAGCAAAATACCCTGTTTTTTATGATCCCGTAGCGTTCTAAAATAGAATAGTTATTAAATAAGGAACTAACTATGAAAACAGCAAACTCTATTTGGAACAAATTAATCGTCGGCTTCATCTGCTTTATGATGGTCAATGTAAATATCACTATTGATAATCAGATTATCAAAGTGAATATGACGACTACGACTTATGCCGCGGATGCAGATACTGATGCTGGGGATAATGACTCCGGTGTTGAGCAAGGTGAGTCTGGAACTGTTAACGTTGAAGATGATGATGGTTTTGGTTTTGTTTCTGACCCTACTTTAAATTTTATAATATTTTTGTCAGGTGCGATTGTTATTTCTCGAATAATGTATATATGTACTAATAAGACTGCTGATATGTACTTAGCTTTAGCTGGGGCATTAATTTATGTAGCGGGCGAGCTTATGACAATGTTTGGTGCTAAGGCAGAGATTAGTGAAAAATCAATTGAGTTTAAGTCTAGAGCGGACAACGGTGAGATTGATGATACTCAATATCAGGCTATAGAAAAAGAGAAACAAGTTCTTGAAGAGGTAGCGGATGCTGCAGATAAAAAAGCTACTTTTCAAAAAGCTTCAAGTGTTGCATTTCTTGCTGCTTCTGGTACTTCATTAGGAATGCTGGCCGCTGAGGCCATGGCGTTAGCTTCTTGTCAGTCTACAACGGCAGCTGCCGCTGCAGCTGTTCCTATATGTAATATGTCTTTGGTTCCGGTTACTAAAATTGAATTAATAAAGCCAGTTCCGCAAATGAGTCTCACAAAATCTGCTTCTATATTTAGTTTACTTACTAGTAGTACTGGTTCGCAGGCAATATGTCAGGAAGCTGCAGCTGCTCAAGATGCTAGTGTATTAGGTACATCAGGTGGGTCATTTTCGTTATTGGCTGCTTCATCTACAACTGCCTGTAGTGCCTACGTGACTCTTCATGGGTGGTCTACATCTGCTTGTACTGTAAACCCTGATAACATTGCATTCTCGTTCGGTGCTCTATTTACTTCGCCAGTGATTATGCTTGATTTGTTAATAAATAACTTCCTAACCTCTTCAGTTACGAGAGGAATCGTATGGGGACTGTTTGGGATTCAAGCCGGAATTGTCGCAAAAGCAACATCTGATATGGCAAAGCAAGCCAGAGAAAATATCAAAGCACTAGATAGAATCCTAAATAAAATGGATAACTCGAGAATGAAGTCTGAAATGGCAAATTCTAATATCCAAAAGATTAATCTTTCTGGAGCATTAAGTAATAACCTTTCTAATCCAACTGAACTTAATGAGGCCATGCCATGTGCAACAGGTAATGGAACTGTAAATCAAGATACAGGTCAAGTTACTTGTCCACCTGTGCCACCTCTTAAGACATCAGGTAGTGATGGAAAGAAAATGACAGCGACAGGGTTTGAAGGAATGAGTAATCTTGCAAATGAGTTGATTGCTGGAATTCAAGGGAATAAAGAGATTGCTCCATCAACAAATATCCAGGTTGGTCAACTAAGTGCAATGGATAATGCTGTTAAAAAGAAACTTCGAAATAATATAAGTAAATTAAATAAAATAAATAAAGCATTAGGGAAGCCAGCTTATAATCCAAACAAAGAGTATAAGAAGATGTATGGAAAAATGGCAAAAGCTGTAAAGAAATCTCTTCTTGATAATGGATTAACTGCTTCAGGATTTATGGCAAAAGCCGGACTATCTGCTCCTGTAAAAGAAAGTAAGAAAGTAGCGCCAAAATCTAAGACAACTACAGCAATGACTAAGCCAGCTTTTAAAGCAAAGAAGAATACTGGATTTAAGTTTGACTTCAATGTAGATGAAGAAGTTGCTAAGAGAAATGCTGAGTTTGCTAAAAATGAAAAAGCTGCCAATGCTGTAGAAGGTGAAGAAACTAAAGATGGAATTATCGAAGATAAGGAAGTTAATATTTTTCAGGCCATCTCTATCAGATATATGAAGAGTGGATTTAAAAGATTACTAGATGAACTTTAATTAAAGAATAAAAAGTGCCCCCTGCAAACCAGGAAAGCACGGGGCACTTCCTATAAGTCAATCGTCTTCAACTTATCCACAATAGAAGCTTTACCGTCACTACCATCAGGACAACCTGTCTTTGAGTATTTAAATAATTCAGTATCTTTAAAATACGTATATTTCTTATTTCCACTGTAGTACCAAGAGTTGTTATGCCACATGGATACTTTAAGCTTTGACTCTGTAGTAATTCGATCAAGCTTATATATGGAAGTCGGGACCTCAGCAACACTTGCATAGCTTCTATTTATCTCCTTAATACATGACCTTTCTTTAAAGTTGATCGTATAACTCGGACCTGAGTTACATGAAAGGAGTAAAGTACTGAAAATAGCATAGGCAAGTAGTTTCATCATCTGGACCTCTGTTTAAGCATACGAAAATATCGGTGAGATCAGACCATATATTCAATTGAATTATGATCTGATTAGGAGGCGATATATATAAAAATTATGTTGAAGCTCTTTAAGCCTAAGAAATCTAATGAATCCCACCGATAGGAGAGTAAATAGCTAAGGAGAATATGTGGGTGCACGGAATTTAGAGTTTGAAATTGAAGAAGCTCAGGTCACTGAAGAAGTCGTTGAAACGAGACCAAAGCCGTTTAACTTCTTATCAGTTCTCTTTACGTTAAGTCTCTTAATTACATCAACTAAACTATTTAGTGCTTCATATCTCACTTTAAAAAGTATGTATTCACCAGAGATCTTTGTCTCAATGACCCTTACTTTTAATGAACTCTATCAGAGAGTAGTTTTCTCTGCATATATATTTGAAATAGCGCTAAGTGCAATATTTGCGAGTCTATATATCTTTAACTTTTATTCAGCGATTAAAAGAAAGAAGGGAATGAAGAATATCTTCCTTATGACTCAAGGGACTTATCTTTGTATTGTTGTTACTTATAATTTTTTGGTTAATAAGTACTTAGGAAGTGAGTTTCAAACAGGACTAGTTCTTTCAAACGCTTTGTATCTCGGTCTTTGGTATAGTTATTTAAATTATAGTGAGCGTGCAAAATCTGTATTTACGGCGTAGCTAATTGCTCTATCAATCTCTTTGAGAACTTCTTATGTCCGAGATCCGTTAAGTGCACCTCATCATGCCAATACCATCCGTAGTCAGATACTGTTGAAATATAACTATGCATATCAATGACTTTTAAATTGTATATGCTACCTAAATTAATGAGATTAAAATGCAGGGGACTTTTCTGATAAGTCGTTGGCTCAAGAATAAGAGTGACTTCAATATTACTTTCTATCCAAGATTTAATTAGTTTCTCAGTGTTCTTTCTGTGAAGACGAATATCTGAATCATTATGGGCCAGAATGTAAAAGATCTTCTTTGGTTTTGAATTCAATACTAATTTATTCAAATCAAGAAATGTCTGTGAAGTTGCAGACCTTATCCCAATATTAATACAATTTATAATTCCTTGTTCTTTACAGTAAAGCTCGGTCCAGATCTTACTCTTCTTTGTTACACCTTCTCCATAGGTCTGTGAGCTACCTATAAAGAGCGTGCTGCCTTGATCTTTAACTAATAAAGAAGCAACTCTCTTTGTCTCTTCTTTTATAAAGTCTCTTTCACTTTCTTCTTGCAATAGTTTCCCATCATTAAAAGATAAGTCTAGTGGGTAAGATGCCTGATAGTAGTTGATATAGAAGATATGAGTAGAGGTTGATAGAATACAAAGCATAAGTGCCATTGACACTTGTGGCAGAGGTCTTAAAAAGAAGCTTAAAGTTATTAGTAAAAGAGAAAGTATGATTATAAGACTAAGAGAATATTGCGGTCTTAGATTTAAATCACCACCGTTAACTTTAATTGCCTCAATGCTTACTTTCTCCACTCCAGAAGATCTCACTCCCAAATCAACTGCGTTACTAATTGAGTAAACCTTCTTATTATTAATTAGAAGATTCTTATTTTTAAATTGAAAGTGGTTTATCTTATCTAGTTGAGAATTAATAAAACGCGAACTCTTAAATTCACCATCATGAGATGTCTCTATAAGGTGTAGACGTCCTTCATTAAAACGTAGGACTTTATAGCTTCCATTTTCTTTGTTCTTAATTGAGATATCAAAAACACTTTTAGCAGATAAGTTAAAGTCGAAACTAAAAGAGTCTTTAGCTTTAATATTGTCGAATACTAAATGGTTATTTCCATGCCACATTTCAAGATTGATTCTATTTTTAAAAAGTGAATTACTATGGGTCATAAATTCACTTGCTCCCATAATTGGAACAAAGGAGCTTTGACTTTTTAAATTAGTAATCTTTAAAGGGCTTTTTGAGATAGAGTAATCATTAATAGAAACTATTCTCTCAATTAATAAAGAAGAGATAACTATTAGGATAATTGAAAATATCGTGGATTGAATTTTAAACTTCACTATATAAATTTAGATGAGTTTCGCGATAATATCAATTTTAAGCAAAAAAAAACCAGCACAAGGCCGGATAAGACAAAAAGAAATAAATGGCGCACTCGAAAGGATTCGAACCTTTGACCGTCCGCTTAGAAGGCGGATGCTCTATCCAGCTGAGCTACGAGTGCGCAATTGTGTTTTGGTTCACCTAACTTAATGGCAGACAGGACATTTGTCAATCCATAATTGAAAAAAGTACCTGTTCTATTTGGGTCATGTTAATATGAGCTATGTCTTTAAAAACACACACTCCTAGAAGCCTTGAAGGTCTAAAGAAAATTATTTTAAATGGTCAAAAGCTCCTATTCACGGGAGCTAAGACTTCAACAGTAATTCCATTCAATAAGGAAGATGAGTTAAGAAAATCGGGAGTTTTAGATATTGTTGATCTAAGTTGCCTTGAGAAAAAAATAAATTTAGATGGTGAAGTTGTTACTGTGCAGGGACCAGTTTCTTGGCAGGAGCTGAGATCGTATCTTCACGAACACTCTCTTGAGATTGGTTGTTGGCCAACAGATCAGTCAGCTTTCGTTTTGTCTGGAGTTGCTACATCTGCAACAGGTGAGAGATGTTTTTCGCATGGAACGATAAGGGATCAAGTCGATTCACTAAAGTACATGAGTAATAGAGGTGAGGTTGTTGCTCTCTCGTCACAAAATGCAACTCCATTTGCTAATGAATCCTACCAAAATCTCTATGAGATCTATAAAGACTATAAGAATGCACCATTTCCTCGCTTTGAGAAAGAAACCGACCTAATGGTCGGTACTGAGGGGCAGTTAGGTGTTATTACAGAGGTATCTTTAAAAACATTTCCTCTTAGAACGACTACATATATTCTTCTTCCTCTAGATTGTTGGAAAGAGTCAAACGCATCTATAAAGTACATAGAGTGGGCCAGGGAGCAATCTGAGGTTTACTCATTTGAGTTCTTTGATAGTAGATGTATTGAACTATGTAATGAATCTGCTATGAACGGTGAGAAGGACTACTTAGTTTTTGAAGTGGAAGAATCTGTATTAGAATCCTTTGTTGAAAAGCTTTGTCAGGTTGATGAGTCGATTGATTTAGAAGAGATGATGGTTCTCGACGAAAAGAAGTTTCTTTCGTTTAGAGTCTCAATTCCTCGTGGAGTTAACGAATTTATCTCTCACAACAATCTTGTAAAGATGGGAACTGATGCACAAGTAAGGTCAGAGAATTTTAAAGAGCTACTAGATCTCTATAGAGAAATGGCCAAGAAGGGAGTTGATCACGCACTCTTTGGTCATATTGGAGATTGCCACTTACATTTCAACTTCTTACCTAAAGAAGACCAGGTTGATGAGTGTCTCGTACTTCTCGATATATTCTATGATAACTTATTGAATTTAAAAGGTAGTCCATTTGCAGAACACGGAATCGGAACCGTGAAAATCAAATATATTAGTAGGTTTTACACTAAAGAAGTGTTAAATCTCTTTCATCGACTAAAGACAGAAATGGATCCTGAGGGGATTTTCTTTCCACAGGGTTTTATGGGAGCTTATGAGAGAAGCTAAAATTATACGTTCACACCAAAGAGAATTCGATTGTGCCTTTGTTGACACAAAAGAAGAGATCAAAGCTACTGCACTGGGAAACCTTGTAAAAAAAGGGGAGACTCTTGTTGTAGGTGACCATGTCATGGTTGATGAAATCTCTGAGACGGGTGAGTACGTAATAAAGAAGGCCCTTGAACGTAAGAATGAGATCTTTAGAATTCTAGTTAGAGAATCGAAGAAGAAAGTTACAGCGTCTAATTGTGACTACCTTATAATTTTATCATCAGTACACAAACCAAGATTTAAGCGAGGGATCATTGATAGATTCCTGGTACGCGCCTATCAGTGGGGTCTTGAGCCAATTGTTGTTTTCAACAAAATGGATAAGTATAACGAAGATGAGATGTGTATTGAGTATGAAGTTGAAAGGTTGAAGCACTTAGGAGTTGATTGCTTCGAAACATCTGCTCTAAATCCTGATTATGAATGTCGCTATTTAGATAAGGGTCTTAAAGAGTTCAAAGAAAAACTAAAAGATTCAACAGCTATATTCGTTGGTCAATCTGGAGTTGGAAAGAGCCAGACTATTACTGCTCTCTCTGATGGAAAGATTGAACTTAAGACAAAAAAAGTTGGTAAGGCCGGAAAAGGTTCTCATACAACTACTTGGTCTGAGATTGTAGACTTTGGTGACTTCTATCTTATTGATTCACCAGGTATACGCTCTTTTTCTCTCGATGATATTGATCCAGAAGAGTTAATTCAGTACTTTCCTGACCTTCAAAAAGTCGCTGTAAATTGTGAATTCTCAAATTGTAATCACCTTCCTGAAAATAGGGGATGTGAGTTCTATACTGACGCTTATGATGTTGAGACTGATGAAGGGCTAATTTACCACTCTCGACTTGAGAGTTATCTACTCTTTTGTGATGAAATTTCTGAAACACCTTTTTGGAAGAAGAAAAAGAAGTATAAGTAACTGTATTTACTTATACTTACTCTCTAGAAATTCTTTCCTATCTAAGAATTCATAAAAATACATTTAAAGAAAATGGCCATTGCTTCGATAAGTAACTGTGAGATTTGTACTCTAAAGGAGCTAAAATGTCTGAAGGCAAGGTAATCAATTTCCAAGACAAGAGAAATGAAACAATTGAAAAAAAGAGAAGGTCTTTTGAAAGACTACTTTTCTCTAACCTACTAGGTGCTTATACAGTAATTGATGATGATGAAACTGTTTATCCTGTTTCTCTAGTTGATATCTCTCATGAAGGGTGTCTATTTCAGATTCCTTGGAATGGGAAAACGGATAAGAAGCTTCCACAGGGGCATGAAATAAAAATGAGAATGTACTTCACTAAGCACTCATATATCCCAGTTATCGTTAATGTTCGATATGGTAATGAGTTTAAAGGTGATGATGGTTCTGTTTATATGCATTATGGATGTGAATTTGATCAATCTATGCCTACTTTTGGTGCAATGAAGGAGTTTATAAACTTCATGTACTCTTTTGCAGAGCATTCTGTGATTGATAGAGGTGACTCTAGAGCATTCTTCATTTAAGTTATATTCTAACTAATTGAAAATATAGAGAAGGGAGGCGTTAAGCTTCCCTTTTTATATATGGGCACCACAACTTTTCTCTAAGTGATTAACGTGGTATTAAAAAACAATGAAATTAGCAATTATTGGTAGTGGCCCATTGGCCCTTGAAGCTGCCGCACATTTCCATGGGCTTGGTGCTTCAATTAAGATATTCACATCACAAAATATTTGGGGTGGTGGGATTTTAAGACTAGAGAGTTCATATGACTTGCTTACTAGTGATTGGTCAAAACTTGTCACAAGTGCTGGTAGAGATCTCTGCGGTTATACAGAAGAAGTAAACTCAGGGGATGACTACCTGAGGTACCTGAATCATATGGGCCATGCTCTAAGAGAAAATGGTCTTGTAAAAGACGGTCAAGTTAAAAGAGTTCATAAGAGGTTTCTTAAGCCAGGAAATACTCCAAAAGATAAGTCACGTTTAGCGGACCTTTTTAGAGTCGTTTATCAAATTGATTCAACAGAGCAAATTGAAAAACAAAGACAAGAGAACGCTGAGGTATTTGAAAAACTTGGTAAAGAAGTTGTTGAGTCATTAAAGAACTCAATTGAGTCTTTCGAAGATTTTGATCTTGTAATAGATGCTAGTGGTTTAACAAATAAGCCAATGTATATGGGAGCATCAAATAGTGCTGCTCTTAATGAACAAGCTTTAGTTCAAGGTGAAGACCTTTTCTATGGTAGAGAAGTTCTAAAAGGTCTGGATAATATTTCTGATAAGACTTCTCTTATAACTTTTGTTGGAACTGGCCCTTATAATCTCTTTGCTCTTAGTAAGGTTAAAGAGCATTTCTTAAAAAAGAAAAACTGTAAAATTCAACTGATTACAGATGAAGAAGTTCCATTTCTTGGACTTGATACAGATATATATGCTAAAGGCCTTTCAGGTTTTCAAAGTCTTTTAGAAGAAGATCAACAGGACTTTAGAAACTTAATTGAAGAGTTTGAAAAAAGAATAATGGAGTGGAAAGAGCTTGAATCTCACGTTAGAGCAAAGACTCCAAGACCTGCTGAGCCAACGCCAAGACTCTTTGTCTTCAATGGTGCCGTCGTTAGCTCTGTTGATAGACTTTTAGATCAAAAAGGAATCTTCATAACAATTGAAGGGAGTGAACTTATTGGTACTGGTGACCAACTAAAAACACTTTCAAGTAATATTGTATTTGTTGATAATGGTTTCTACAAAGATGAGTCTCTAAACACTGGATTAAATACTGAAGACGAGCCGGGGCATTTCACACTTAAAGAAACGAATATTAAAAAAGCGCATGAAAGTATTTTGAATATAGAAAAAGAAATAATGAAATATTTCTCTAGGGCATAAATTGAATAATAAACTTATAAATATATTATTTATCTTGTTAATACTACTTGGGGTTAGTTGCTCTAGTACTGTTGACGATAAATATCAAAGAGTTGATGTGGAGAAGTATTACCGCCAATCAGGAATGGTTAAGTACTTTCTTGTTGATATACCAGACTGGGCAAACTCTTCATTTGAAGCGAATTGTAATAGATCAACAGCAGTAAAGTACCTACATATCGATTATCTTATGAAGAGTTTTTCTCTTTCTTATGAGAATGCTATCCAAATGCAATACCTATTCAATATGGAGTATGCGAAGGCCGCCAAAACTAAGAATGGAATTCCATCTTTAAAAGAAGAGGAGTCACTTTTCTTCTTAGCACTGGATAAAATTAAGGCGGGACAGAAAGTGTTTAAGAAGCCTACATTTAATAGGGTCAATGCTATTTGGATTGATTCCCTACTAAGTAATGGTGGAAAGAAGTTAAGAGATGTTTTTAATAGACCATCTCTGACTAAGGGAAGGCCACTTCTTATTTCTATGTGCCATACAAGAGGTGAGCTAATCTCTCTTTTAAAGAAGAAGAAAGTTGTCTATGAAGGTAGCCGCTTTATAACTTATGAAATGTTTTCTTACTTTGATAAGAATGGAGTAAGAGGAGCAAGAGAATCTCTGGATTTAAGTAAGCATCTCTTAGAAAAACAAAGAAAGTACTTCTACTATAGTGGTGAAAAACCAAGAAATATAAATGGTAGTTTTAAATATATAAATATTAAATAAGACATTGGAGGAATAATGTTCGGAATGGGATCAACTAAAAAATCAGACCACAAAGAAGAATTAGATAGAGTATACGCAAACTTTAAAACATCAATGGGTGATTTTAAAGCTGAGTTATATGCTAAAGAGTGTCCAGAAACAGTTTGGAACTTTGTTAACCTTGCAGAAGGTAGACAAGAAACAAAGAGAGAAGGTAACTACTATGATGGTTTAATCTTTCACAGAGTTATTGATGGATTTATGATTCAGGGTGGATGCCCAGATGGTACAGGAATGGGTGGACCAGGATATAAATTTGCTGATGAGTGTGTAGCTGATTTAAGCCATGACTCTGAAGGTATCTTTTCAATGGCAAACGCTGGACCAGGGACTAATGGTTCACAATTCTTCATTACACTTGGGCCAACTCCACATTTAAATGGAAGACACACTGTATTTGGTAAAGTTATTGAAGGTATTGAAGTAATCAGAGAAATTGGTTCTACAAGAACTGGTGGAATGGATAGACCTGTTTACGATGTTGTAATGGAAAAAGTAGAAATTACAAGAGCATAAGAAATAGTAGATATAATAAAAAGGCCGGAGATTTATCCGGCCTTTTTTATTTAATTAAAATCGAGTTTATCAACCATTAGTTGGATATACTTATTACCATTGAAGTAATTAAGTGAGAGTGTGAAGTAGACGTTTAGCTCTTCTCCATCAATCTTTTGCCTTTCAAAAATTTCATTTGGACTCATATGTCCCCACTTTCCAACATAGTTAAAACTAATGCCTTTTAAGTTCAGCTTCGGATTCTTATTAGAAGAGAAGTTCCAACGTACGTGAACATCTTTCATAAGATCGTAACTCTTAAGAAACCCGCCTTTAAGCTTAAAGACAGGTTTAGCATTACCCATTCCAAAAGGCTCGAGCATATCAAGAGCTTTAAGTAATGACGGAGAGATTTCTTCTGGTGAAATCTCTAGGTCGTATAGGTGTTGAACAGTTCTTTGAATTGCTGGTATTTCTGACAACATTTGGTTTAAATTTTCTTTAAATTGAGCAAGGTTCTCTTTTTGCATTGAAAGACCAGCAGCTGCCTTATGACCACCAAACTTTATAAAGAGATCTTTATTTGCATCTAATAGGTCAAATAGGTTAAGTCCTCCAGCACTTCTTGCTGAGGCCTTAATAACTCCTTCATTTTCACTATCACTAAAGACAATTGCAGGAACCTTGAATGTTTCAACGAGCTTACTTGCAACGATCCCGATAACACCTTCGTGCCAGTGTGGAGCATAGACTATGCAGATGAGAGGCTCACCGTGTTTCATTTGATCTATGACTTGTTGCTTGGCCTCGTCGAAAACTTCTTTTTGAATAAACTTTCTTTCGTTATTACAGTTTTCAAGCTGGTGATAATATTCACGCGCTGTTTTATTATCTTTTTCTATAAGAAGCTTTAGCGCCACTTCTGGGTGGTCTAAGCGACCTTTTGAATTAATGAGTGGTCCAACATTAAAAGATAGCTTCTCACTTGGTATAATGTCTTTCTTTCTATCTTCTGGTGGAAAGAAAGTTCTAATACCTTCATACTCACTAGTTTTAATTAGTCTCATTCCGTGTCGAACAAGTTTTAAGTTCATTGGAGTTAGTTTGGCCAGATCACAAATTGTTCCAATTGCAACATATTGAAGTAGGTCATATATAGAAGCTATATCTTTGCCTTGAGAAAGAAGTATTTTTCTAACTTCAACACATACTGCAAAAGCAACACCCACACCTGCAAGAGTTGTAAGATCACTATCAGCAGGTTCATCCCTACGATTAGGGTTAACAACAGCTACACAGTCCGGCATTACTTCTCTAGCATCTTTATGGTGATCCGTAATGATAAGGTCGAGACCTTGTTCTTTTGCGTAAGCAGCAGTTTCTACATTTGAAATTCCACAGTCGACAGTTATAAGAAGTTCAATTCCCATTTCTATAGACTTATCTATTGATGAGTTGTGAATTCCATAACCTTCGATAAAACGACTTGGCTGTATCATCTCAACTTCTACATCAAGCTTTTGGAAAAACTGATAGAAGAGGGCACATGATGTTGTACCGTCGACATCATAATCACCATAAATACCAATTTTCTTATTGTTATCTAAACAATCTATTATGGCCTGAGCGCATACTTGAATATCTTTAAGACCTGCCATATTTGGTAGACCCTTAAGATCCCATGAAAAGAATTCGGTGATCTCTTGAGGAGTCAGACCTTTCTTAGTCAGGAGTCGGTTAATAACTGGATGTAAGTTGAATTTGTTTTCTGTTTGAAGTTCCACCTCTGTTTTATACCATGGGGAACGGGGATAGGGCATTGTGCGATAAGTCTTCAATAGCGACTTATCACACTTATATTTGGTCTACCAAAGAACGGTTAAGCCCTTAACCATATCATCTTCATGTAATTCCGATGCGTTAGAAAATAGCTCTTTAAATTCAGTACTATTTTTCGCGTGAACTTTTCCAAAATAATTCATTGGAAGAAATGGTTTCTTACAAGAACCACACTTATCAATTTCTTGATGAGACTCCATCATGTGGCCACATACGTGACATTTCTTGATAATTTTTGCTGTTTGCTTTGTTGTTTCTACAGAAGTCATTTTCATTTCTACTCCACTTTAAATCGTGGTCTCCTTTCCCTAATTATATTTGCCTCTTCCTTGTGCAAATTTGATACATAAATCTATTCGTAAATTTATTTCTAATGTTTAGAAAAAAGTGGAACTTTTTACCTGTGCTGAAGAGTCGGAAATAAAAAAGGCCAGTACGAGGGGGAGGATGTACTGGCCTTTAAAGCATATTAAATAGGTCGGTTATTTCTAATTCATAAAGCTGACTGCGCTTGGTTGCCAAGATGATGTTTCTGCAAAATTCGGTGTTACATTGACTCCAAAGTTATATGCCCTAGAGCTGTCAAAGCTTGAGATAGGGTAGGCCGTTTCTGGAGTGTATCTCATTGGCTGATCTTTAATATATGAATCATGAAAGCTCATATTTCTTCCAGTGTTAAGCCCTTTGTACGAGTTTCTATTTTCGTAACCAAAGAAGCCTCCAGTTTCATATTTATTAAAGCTATTCATTAATTCACTTCTCATTCTCATCATCTCGAGATCTTTATACATCATGAGTTGAGAGTTCATAAAATTTCCACCACCCTCAAACGATGTCATATCACTAAAGAATGACCTTTGTTGTCTTTGGGTATTTTGTGACATTTGAAATCTCATTTGTTGCTCTTGCTGATGCTGCATATATGCATTGAAGATTGCAAACATTTGAGCTGTTGTATCGTCTTCGCTTTCGTCTTTATCATCATTGTCATCTGAATCATCATTTGATTCGGCAACCTTTTCTTTTTTCTTTTCTACTTTATCTCTATTTTCTTTTTCTTCTTTCTTCTCTTGAATTTGCTTTTCTAGCTTCGCTAAAATATCAGACTTATCTTTAGTCAGTTCATCAACTTGTTTTTGCAGGTTGTTTTGTTTTTCTAATAAACAAGTTAGTTTTAAGTTTTCATCTTTTAGATCAGTATTTTCTTTTTGAAGTTTTGCGATAGTTTCTTTTAGTGCATCCATTGTGCCTTTGATATCGTCAAATTGGGCAAGGGCCATTTTTAGGTCACCGAGTTCTTCTGTTTTAGCTTCAAGAGCTTGAGCAAGAGCAGTGTTCTTATCTGTGAGAATTTTCTTGTCATGCTCATATGTATCTTTATTTGCTTCAAGTTCTTCATCAAGCTGATCAATGATATTTCCTACTTGTTCATTTGTTACTTTTATTTCATGCTCGAGTTCTTTAACTCTATCTTCGACAGCTTTCTTACTAGATTCTAGAGCAGTGAACTCAGTGTTAACTGAATCTAGTTCCTTTTGTAGAGCGCTTGGTTGTAGTGTTACTGAGATATCTAGCAGATTAATTCCGTTCCATACTTTTGAAACTTTATCTCCTAGTTGACTTGCTTCTTCTTTCCATCTTACATAGAAAGGCTTTTCTTCTTCATCGATGTTCTCAACGAATGTTACTGTAGGTTTAATGATTACGTCATTACTAGCTTCAACTTTTACTTCTTCATTTTCCGAAGATGCAATAGTCCTGCTAACTGGTTTGTTGTTATTTGCGAAGTTCCCCATTTCATTTGCTACATATGCAGTTGATAAGAGTGCGCAACTAAATAGAGCGACAGCTAAGTTCTTTGATTTCATTATTCCTCCCAAGAATATGCTTTGGTATTATTAAAGCAAAACTTGTGCCAAGAAATGTATGTGATTTAGGACGTTTTACGTGAATACTGTCTAACTTCTATACACACTGTGAAAAAAGTATCTAAATTTTAGACTAATTTTGTGATGTTAGAGTGGTCAATATTTCGTCAATAGTAGACGCAGAGTTAACTGCGGATTCTAAGCTCTTAAGAAACTCTTCTAAGCAAGGACTAGGATTATCTTTTAGAATAGCTTGAAATAAGTCATTCCATACTTGTGATACCGCTTTAATACTATCATCAGCACAAATAAAGATATTGGTCTTTTCTTTAAGCTGAGTAAGTTCAGGAGTTTCAAGTAAAGTAGGACATTTGATAGCGAGTTTATTCTTTTTAATTGATTCTAGAGATTCCCCAAGAACTTTATCTTTTGTTACTTCTCTATTTCTAGTAGAGATATCAAAGTATTTAATATCAAGATCTAAGAATTCACAGATAATATTATTTTTGAATAATGACCAGTTTTTGAAGTCTTCTTTATCACCATCGAGTTCTACAAATGGTGTAGAAATTTTGATACGATTCTCTCTCATTAACTTTCCTGAGAATTCATTATACTGCGAGGAGCTTTATTGGCCTTTGCCTTGAACGCTTCTATTTTATCTAAGAGAGATCCAAAGATCTTATCGTTGTAGACGATGAATTCATTTATTCCAGTCTTAAAGTAGTTCAATACTTCATCTTGTTCAATTTTCTTATCAACGAATATAATTTGAAGCTCATCCTTCTTATAAACACTACGTGCTAGGCCAATGAGCTCGAGAGCAGACATGTCCATGAGGTTTCCAAGAACGACAACAGTATCAAATTCAAATTTTTCAATCTGTGATAGCGCTTGAAAGCCACTATTTGAAAGTTCAACATAGAGTCCTTGTAGACGAAACCTTGAAGCGAGGGTATCCCTTCTGCTTGCCTTGGAGTCTACAATAAGTAATTTTTTATCTTCGGCCATGCAACGATTATATGATGACACAAGCTAAATGGTAGGCGCCTGGCGTTATTAAGACTCTAAAAAGCATATTAGTCAGTTACATTTTGTGGATTCTAATATCTTATCGACGACTGACTTGTATATGCGCTTTTCATTCAAGGTCATTAAAGTAGTATAGTTAAATACTTTTCCAGCACACTTAAAGAAGTATGTTCTTTCTTCGAAGCTTTCATCTAATAAAATATAATTATAACCAATCGATTGAACCTTTTTGATATGTTTCCAGTTAACTTCTTTATAAGGAATGAATCGAAGCAGTCTTCCCTTGTTCTTTTTTAACCAATCTTTTCTACCTGACTGATAATTGACTTGAGAACTTTCTAACTGTTGCTTATTAAAGGAGTAATCTTTTAAAGTGGTCTTGTTCACTGAAAATACAGGCCTTCTTCCATCCTTATATGGACCAAAGAAAGTATATTGTGAATTTAGGAAGTGCTTTGCAATCTGCCAATTATTTGGTGTATCAATTACTAAATTCTCGTTATTTACCTGAATTTTTTTTAATTTTCCTTCGGCCGCAAAACTGAAGATTAGAGATAAGGTAACTAATTGAATATATTTAAACTTAACCTTTCTTTCCAACATTAATCCTTTGCTGAGATAAATAGCAGATATTGTATATAGTATAACCGCATTTTAGTAACAAATGAATGCTCGGTATAATCGATAAAAGATTAAAGATTTTTTGACATTTTCTCGAAGAATACTCAAGAGTTCTTCGAGTTTAATCATAGGTTAAATTGTTTATGTATAAGATTTTATTGAGTTTTCTATTTTTGAGTATGACGTTCGCAGATGGTCCAGTAGGTAATAGATCATTTGATCGCGATTACAAATTATTTGAGACAGAATGTTTTGATGCTAATGGAAATTCTAAGCAGGATGCCTATGTAGACGAGATCTTTACATCATGTGAAGACCTTTCAAAGTATTTACGTAATGAAATAGTATTATATGAAGATAATTACCTAAGAGACGGTGTTACCGAGACTGTATCTCCATGTCTACCTCCTGAGATTGATCCTGTGGCAGACTTAACTGGAAAGATTGAAGATGTAACAAGTAAGGTTCAGTGTTCCAATGCTGAAAGATTAAAAACAGAGAAATCTTGTGGAGAGTCTTGGAACTGTAATAAGTACAGGTCGTTTATTCACGGAACAGCGAAGCTTCCTGACTTTATTACTGATAAAGTTAAGAGCTACGGAAAAAGAAAAGCAAAAGAAAATAGATACGGACCAAACTGTTTAAAAAACGATCAATCGAATTGTCTTGAAGAATTCGTAACAAGTATTGCGGGGAGTTTCTGGTCAACAGTAACTTCTGTTTGGGACCTTGTTAAGACTGGGGCATCTTCATTATGGGATGCAACAGGATGGTTTAGTAAGAAATCTGAATCTCTTCATACTGCAGCAAAACAAAACTCTGAAAGTGTAACTAGCTTTATGGATGATCCTGGAAAGTGGTTTAGCGATTTTCTAGACAAGGTAAAGCTATCTGTTGATGGTTGGATTAAAGGGACAGTAATGTGTCAAAAGTGGGAAGGAAGACCTCACTTTTCTAAGTGTGAAACTCCACTTGAAAGCCTTGATTGTATGGACTGTGACGATAAATTAAATGCAACATGTGCAGGTATTGGTGCGATAACTTCAGAAGTAGGTTTAATGTTTTTAACTGCAGGTGTTGGTAATGTTGCTTCTATAAGTGCTAAAGTTGGAGCATCGACAATGAGGTTAGTAGCTCAAAATGCTGCTACTAAAATCAAACTCGTAGCACCTAACTTAGGAAAATCCACAAAGATATCTAAAAAAGTTTCTGATAATAAAGTTGTAAAAGCAGCAGTTGCTACTGCTAAAGTTGCTAAAGGTGTTGCCTCATTTACTGCAGCAAAGCTTGCAAAAGCAAAAGATAAGATTACAGACTTTATTCATGTGGTAGAGGAAACAGCTGTTGCAAAGGTTGTGACTAAGGCCATTGATTTAACAACAGATCCACTAAGGATTTCTACAAGTATTGCTAAAGCAGGGGTTAATGCTTCTAATAAGGTTGTCGCTAAGGTTGCTACAGGACAAGCAAAGAGAAGAGCTAAGGTAGGAATTAAAGTACATGAAAAATCTAAGAAAAATAAAAATGTAGATGACATTCTTAAGAGGAGAGATAATCACGTTGGAAAACGTGCAACTGCAAAAGGTTCATATGCAGGTAAGGCCTATAGCAAGAGTAGATCACAAACTCCTCCTAAGGGTGGCGGGGATAAAGCTATTACTGGTAAAACTAAAGATAGTAATATACCAAAGGAAACTTCAACTAGCACTAATACTAGTCCTAAAACTGCACAGACTAGTACATCAAAAAAAGAGACAAAGAGGCAGGCCAGTGAGGTTGGACAAGATCAGTTTGCTCCGTCACATGATAAGTCTCAACATCACAGCTCAAATCAGCAAAGTAAGAGTACTAATAATAAAAAAGGTAAAGACAAAGATAAGTTAGCCTCAGAAAGTAGCGAAAAGAAATCTACTCATCACGAAGAAGGCGATGATAATTCTAAAAAAGGGAGCAATGCTGGAAAAATACTAGGTGCAGCCGCAATAGTAGATGTTGCTAATAAAGTCAAAAATAGCTCTGACATCAGTGATATTTTTGTAGGAGCGTCGAGCTCTGATAGTTCAAGAGATAAAATTGATAGAGAGGCAATGCTAAGCGCTCTAAATATTAAAGATGGTCAAAGTATGTCTCAAGAGGAAATAAATACGAAAGCTAATTCCCTTGCAGAAGTTTACTCAGAACAAAATAGAGAGCAAGTGGTAAATAGACTTCAGGAAAAAAGTCCTGGAATGAGTAGAGATCAGGCCAATCAGGCTTTCTCTAAGAGACAGCAACAGATTAAATCTGCTCAGGGATATTTATCATCACAAAATAAATCTGTTGCCCAAGCAGCTCCTCGAAGAGATGTATTTAAAGAGAGTAAAATCTCAGAATTAAATAATAAAAAGAAGAATTTAGATAATCTTATAAAGAGTTTAAAGAATGATACAACACTTGAAGACCTAAAAAAGAATGCGGGAAAGAAGGTTGTTAGAAATGCTCCTGTAAAAGAAGCGACTAAGAACTCAAATCGAAGAGCAAGGGCCTCTAGTCCTCAAGGACGTGTTGCCGCAAGTTCTGGGGGAGTTTCATCAGGTGGTGGATTTAGTGGAAGTTCAGGAGGGGGGCTCGGACAGTCTTCTGGTGGAATGAGTAGTTCATCGCAGGAGAGTAGTGCCCCAGCTGTAAGTAAAGCTGAAGTTGGTGATGTAAAAATGAGTACTGAAGAAGGATCAGCTCCGGAGACTCAGAAATCTCTATCTATGACGGAAATGTTAAAGCTTGCAGAGCACGAAGATGTTCAAATTTTAACTGATGTTAAATTTGCTTGGCGCATAAAAGATGTCGAGGCTTTATCTTCAACAGCAAAGAAGTCATTATCTGAATTTGCTGAGCTAGTAGAGAGTAAATCAATAGCAAGGACGAAAATGAAATATTCTGGAAAAGATTCTTATCTTGAAGTGTATGAGTTTTCTAATGGAAAGAAATATTCGTTCTTAATTGATGTTGATAAGAATGTAGAGCTAATACCAGAGTCTAGAACAGGTGATATTATTCAGAGATTTGTTTCCGAATAGAAAGTATGTGATAATTTTCATATGAAAATTATTCTAATTATTCTTATTACTGCATTTAATCTAAATATATATGCCCAGAAACCTTCTGCAGAGAAGGTTTCTTTATTATTGAACCTAACTAATTTAGAAAAGAGTTGGGGAAAGATTGATAAAAAAGAATATCAAAAGTTAGTTACGAAATCTCCTATATATAAATTAGTTGAAGTTGAACTTACTGCATACTTTAATGAAGTATTCTCCTGGAAAGAAATAAAGAAAGAAGCAACGAAATATTACCAAGATAACTATACTGAAGCAGAAATGAATAAGTTAATTGCTATCTATGAACTTCCCGTTATGAAGAAACATCAAAGTAGCCAATTTGGAGAGCTACGAAAAAAACTTCGAAACTTCATACAGGGAAGAGTTAGAGTCGATGACCCTAAGTTTAAAAAGATTAAGAAACTCTTAAAAGAAAGATATAAGAAGAATAAGGTTAAGCTAAAGAAGTAATTTTCTTTTTAAGCTTTTCTAGGATTCTAACTGAAGTTTCTAGTGGTTCTTTAGAGATCGCAGGGTGAATCCTGAGAGACCATGCCATTTGCCCATTAAAAGTTAATGTCACCATACTTACTGGAAAATTTTTAGACCCTGGAGTAGCAAAGAACCATGCTTCTTCTTCTCCTAATCCTTTAAACGTGGGAGAGTCAGCTACCCATTCCCCAACATTAGAGAATGAACCAAGCCAAAAATTTTTAAGAGAAGACTTGTAGGAGTACTCTGCCATTTTCTTTAGACCTAGTAGTATTCCAATATGGTGAACCCACCAAATACCGACATAACTAAGTGATTTTAACTTCTCTTTCATTTGATCTTGAAGATCTTGATAAGTTGATCCTGCAGAAATATCTATAGGAATAAAGCTAGAATGATTAGCATAAGGATTGTTCTTATTTGCAATCCCTCTCATGTTTACAGGGAATAGCCATGTGTGTTCATCTGACGTATTTTCAACTAAGTCAAAAAGAAGTGATGTCACTTCTCTCATTAAAATAGCATTTTCTGAAATACCTTGAGACTTACAATAGTCTTTAAATCTTATGGTTTCTTCTTTAGAGAGAGAGAGTCTCCCATAGCTTGCTAGAGAATCGATCTTTTTGTCTGTAGATACCAACCACTTGGTATTATTCTTTGGTCTGACAGTTAAGTTTTTAAGAGTCAGCCTTATAGCTTTAATAAGTCCAATTTTCTTTTTATAACTTGTTGAGCGCGGCTCACTCTTTTCACCAAACTTATTTAAGTAGTGTGGGATTGCAGATGTTCCATCCATAACAGAATGAGAGAAGGAGTACTCAACTTCGTTTGAAATCGAACCATTGGAGTTTCGAGTTCCTCTTACAAAAGAACAAAGATCATTTTCTCCACGTTGCTTGAGGATTTTATACCATTCACCGACCCAATCTCTACTTTGATAGCGCTTATTGAGCATTATAAGAATGCCCCTTCAAAACGAAACTGAGATGTTGGAAGTATTCCACTTTGTTCCTCAGGGTGAATCTCATAGAGATGACCTGGTGTAACAAAGTTAATTCCTCTTTCTAGTGGGCTAGAAGGAATAATATCTGACGTATCTGTCATATTGATTATATGAATGTCTTTTAAAAGTTTATTTCTTTCTATCCAAAGTTGGATCGCCTCTAATACTAATTTCTTATCTTCTAGCTCTAGGTGAGAGGAGTAGGATAAGAAAGATAAGTCTAGAATTGAAAGTTCGCCTTGTTTGCTGGGAGTAGGTCTTCCTAAAAGCTTTAGGCCATTAGTCGCCATCACTTTTGATTTCGACATATTTTGTATTTTAATTCTTCTTGTTTGATTCTTTAATACTGGTCTTAATGCCGCGATGATCTTTCCCTGATGATAGACGCCAACAAAAGAGACTGGAGTTGAGTACTTAGATATTTCTTTTATTGTTTGAATAGGATCTTCACAAAGAAACTTTTCAGAGTTTTCTGTTTTATAAAACCTAAGGAATTCGTCTTGAGAGATATCTTGTGCATAGAACTTTTTTGATTTCAAAAAGCCTGTATTGATATAACTGTGAACATGGTACTTTCCAAGGAACCTGTAAGTTATTCCTCTTCCACCTTTTGTGAGAGAGTTTATCGCCGCTTCATTATCTGCGAGTATTGCCGTGTAAGCACTCTCGCAATATTCATCAGGCCCAAGCTTTGGAAGTATATTAATAATTTCTGGAAAGAACTTTCTCCACTGAACTTTGGCAATACGACTAGCACTGTTTGAAATTCTTAAATCACAAAAATAGGCGAGGGGTTTTAGTTTTCCGTTAACAAATCTTTCATGTCTTAGGACACCACCGACGCCACCAATAGATTGATCTTTATTTAAGAATATAAAGAGCCAGTACTTCTTAGAGCTTAGTTTGTAGAAGTTAAAAAAGTCAGGTGTTCTTGCAAAAGAAATGCTTTCTTCACCAGTTTGCATACTTTCGTTATTGTAGAACTCAAGAATTTCCTCATTGTCTTCTTCTGTGGCAAGACGGATATGAGTAAACTTCTCTAAAATATCGTCCATTGATGCAAAGTCTTTCATTGGAACCTCTTCTATTGGTAAACAACTCTTTTCTTTGCAGAACGTCCGTGAAGTAATCTTCTGTAAAGGAATGAAAATTGAGTTACCCATGCCATATGTGCAGCTCTTACTGATCCAACCTCAACTATCTCGTGGTCTGGCTCATTCATTCCTGGAAGAATATTTGTATAACCTTCAAAGATTCTTGTTGGCTTAACAACTTGGTAGATCTTTCCAAGCTTCTTCTTCTCACTAGAGAATGCGTATATAAAGTATGGTCTCTTCTTTCTTACTACTTCTCTATATAGCTTTGTCCAAAATCTCACAGAAAGAGTTTTTGATCTCTCCGAGCGGCAAAGCCAAAGAGCAGTAATCTCAAAAATGTCTTCACGGTAATTTGGGTATTGGCTTTTTAAAGTATTCATTGCCTCTGTTGGGAGACTCTTAATAACTCTTGAGTGTTCACCCTTTGCCAAAGCAAAGCCACCACAGATCACTCCACGCTGATTTCTAACGGCGAATACACGCGCAGCCTGAAGAAAGTCTAAAGGAAAACGAACGCCAATGTTTTTGTAAGCGAGGCCTTGGAATTCAAGAAGCTCTTCTTCGTTAGTAAGAAGGTTGATTGAAGTTTTGCGAATTCTATTAATCGCACTTGTTGTTCCTCTAGTATATGAGGTCAACTCAGCAATACGTTGAATCATGTGTCTCTCCCTCTTTAGATGTTTAAGTCTAAAGCTCGTTAGAGATTATATAGAGCGACAAAATGAAATAGCAAATTTTTCTCACATGTTTGATTTTGGAGATAATGGCCACTATCTTACAATTGTAGCGTACTTTCGGCTATTTAATTGAATAATTACACTTCGGCGCATTACTCGATCTGACGGTTTTTTACTTTTCTGTCAAAGTCTATGACACTTTTTTTACAAAGGGTGACACTTTGCCACTGGAAATATTGCAATTACATGCAAAAGTTTGACATATCAAACAATCGTGACTAGAAAGAAAATCTAGCAGGAGAAACTATGTCTAAGAAGATCATTTTCATATTTACAGTACTTATAAGTGTTGCAGCATTCGCAGCGTCACCACTAGTTCAAGAGTATAAGAGGCGAAAGTCGACAGTATTCACTGACGCTCATCGTGATGTTTTTAGTTTTGTAAAAACACTGGAAAAAGATCCTGCGCAAATAACTGAGCTTGAGCTTTTCGGAAAAACAGGAAAGTTTGTTTTGAAGTTTAAGTCTGGTGAAGCATGTTTTGGTGATATCCCGACGGCACTATTAGAATGTTATAACTCATTAGGTTACAGAACATTCTATGAGGGTGGGGATAGCGATTAAGAAAATCTATGTTTGATAAACTCTTAAGTTCGGTGTGGCTTTTTAATCAGCCACATACGCGATTATATTTTCTCAATATACTAAGTGCTCTCTTTATAGCACTTATCTTTCTTAAGCGAAGCTCTCTAAAAGAATCTATGAGAACGCTCTTTAGTAAGAAGATTTGGTTTCATCCATCAGCGATTGTTGATTACAAGTTCTTCTTTTTCAATGCACTATTTAAAGTCATTTTAATTGGCCCTTGGGTTATTAGCTCGTTTACAATTTCTGTTTATGTAATGAAGACACTCTTTTGGTTATTTCCTAATTATAGTGCTCCAAAGCTTGATCTTGATTATCTTCTTATTATATTTACGATTCTATCTTTTATAATAAACGACTTTCTTCGCTTTTATATGCACTACTTAATGCATATGAATTCATTCCTATGGCGCTTTCATAAGACTCATCACACTGCTGAGGTTTTAACACCTATCTCCCTCTTTAGAGCGCATCCTGTAGAGGTCGTCCTTGCTCAGTTTAGAAATGCTTTAGCGGCGGGATTAAGCGCTGGACTTTTTACTTTTCTTTTTCAAAAGCAAGTCGGCGGTATAGATATTCTTGGCGTTAATATTATTGGGTTTCTTTTTAATCTATGTGGAAGTAACTTAAGACATTCACATGTATGGATTGGCTTTGGAAAATTAGAATATCTCTTTATTAGTCCAGCTCAACACCAAATTCATCATGGTAAAGATAAGGCCTTCTACGATAAAAACTTTGGAATTGTTCTAAGTGTTTGGGATTGGCTTTTTAAGACTTGTCTCTTATCTAAAGATCAGGAAGTAAAAGAGTTTGGTGTAGAAGGGGAGAGTAAGCAAACATTAGTTGCTGAACTTACAAACCCCTTTAAATAATTATTTAGAGTTTCTCTTGAGAGAGAATCTCACTATTAGATTTTATTCTATCGTCACTTAAGGCATCTCTTAAAAAGATAAGAAGATTATCCTTTTCGGACTTCGTTAATTTTAATCCCTTTCTTAATTCACCAATGCTCATTAATTGAAATCTTAATTTATTTCTTTTGGCATCTGTATCAAGGACTATTTTTTCATCATATAGAGATTGAATTTCATCAGTTACCTTAAACTCTCGCATTGATTTCTTTACATTGTCATAGTGCTCTATGACGCCCGTAAGGTCTTTAAAAACACCTGTATGCATATATGGAGCAGTAAGAACAATATTTCTTAGAGGGGGAGTTCTAAACTTATAGAGATCCCTCTTTACTCCTGTGACGTCAAACCTTCCTCTGTCATCAATTTTATCAGAGCCTAAGACAGCAATTTGAGGGGTGCCAGTCGTTTTATATTCAAAATTAGATAAGTGTTTACCGGCATGACAATTGACACACTTTCCTCTTGTAAGGAAAACCTTAAGTCCCTTTTTCTCCGGCTCATTCATTGCATGTACGTCACCTCTTAAATATCGATCGTAAGGAGTGTTAACAAGATTGAAGTTATAAGAGATAAATGCAGCGAGAGCATTACCTACATGTCCAATATTAAAGTCTTTATGGTTTTTGATTTCAGGAAATGCTTTGGAGAATAGATCTTGATAGAAGGTTGCTTGTTCTCCATTTATCAGTCTGTGCATAACCTTATTCCATATTTCAAGGTTACTATTTAAAGAGGCCAACTCATTATTTTCAAATCCTCTCATTTCCTCTTTACTTGTGATTGGAAAAATAACCTGTGCAGCTAATGAACTAGTAAGGTACTTCGTAATGTGGGAAGCTTTTGGATTCTTACCATTTAGAGCTGGCTCAGGAGTTTGTAGTTCTCCTGTTTTTGGATCATGTGAAACACGACCATCCCAGAACATATCTGTAATTTCTGTGTAGCCAAGATTTATAAGAGCTGGTGAATTTCTTGGAATTATTTTTGCACCCAATTGGCGTCTATTTTGTCCAAGGCCTTCTCCTCCAGCTCCTATTGGAAGAGGAAGATTGTCTGAAGTTCCAAGAGCTGGATGATGGCAGTGCATACATGTAATGTCTCTATTCCCGCTTAGTTTGCGATCAGAAAATAACCTTTGTCCTAACCTGATTATTTCAATTTTTGCTCTAGGGGCCTTGTTTAGAGGTTGTAGATTATTAGTTTCTATTAGGGCCTTGAGTTGCTCGTCAATTGAAGTCGCCTGTGTACCCATGGCCATAAATACAAGAGATAATAGAATTATTGTCTTCATTTTTTATTTTCCTAAAAATAAGTATTGCGTTTAGAACTTCTGTATTTTATAAAAACAAAAGTTTGGTAAGTCAAACCAATATTTATCACCCTTAGGAGGGGAAATGAAAAATACAGTTATTACTCTATTACTAGCTGCTCTACCGACAGTAGCTATGGCAGTTAAAGTTCCTTATGAAAACAATGAGTTACTTAAGAAAGAAGTCATTTCTAACTACGCAAATATGGCGCTAGTTAACTATAAAGACTCTCTTGTTGGAGCTCAAAACCTTCAAGTCAATATTGAAGGCTTCCTTGCTAACGCTACTGAAGCAAGTTTTGAAGCTGCAAAAGACGTTTGGGCGAATAGTGCACGTATGCCATACGGTCAATCAGAAATCTTTAGATTCTATAATGGTCCAGTAGACTTTGAACCTATTGACGATGGTATTACAACACACCTAGAAGAAATTGAATTTGTTGGTGTTGAAGGTTTAATGAATGCATGGCCTTTAGATGAGTTCTACATTGATTATGTTAAAGAAGATTCTGAAGCCGGAATTATTAATGACCGTTCAATTAAACTTAATAAGGAAATCCTTACTTCTTTAAATGAAAGAGAAGGAGAAAAGAATATTTCAACTGGTTATCATGCAATTGAATTCTTACTATGGGGACAAGATCGTTCTTTAGAGACTGCAGGTGAAAGACCATACACTGATTACGTTGTTGGTGGAACAGCTGAAAATCAAGATCGTCGTGGGGAGTACCTATCACTACTATCTGAAATTCTTGTTGATCATTTAAGTGGAATTACTGCTCAGTGGGAGTTAAATGAAACAAATTACAGAGCTGAATTTTTAAAGAGAAATACTGATTCTGTTCTTTCAGACATTTTTACTTCTTTAATTCTTATGTCTGGTGATGAGTTAAAATCAGAAAGAATTGAGAACGCTCTTTTATTAGAAGACCAAGAAGAAGAACACTCTTGTTTCTCTGATAAAACAATCAATGACATTTATACAAATGCATTAGGTGTTAAAAATGTATACCTTGGTGAATACAAGGCATTTAACTTCGATACTACAATCGCTGGAAAAGGTGTTTCTGAGCTAATTTCTTTTGTTAATCCAGAGCTCGATGCAAAGATCAAAGCTGAATTCAATACTCTCTTTAATGCTATAAACTTTTTCTATGCTAAGACAGATGGAAAAGTAGAAATTGGTAATATTGCAATACCATTTGATAGAGCTATCACTGAAAACCAAGTAGAAGTTCAAGTCGTTATTGACTCTCTTGATAGAGTAGACGGACTTCTTAGAGAAGCAGCTACAGAGTTAGGTTTAGAACTTGAATTATAAAATTTTAATATTGGTCCAAGCTTTAGTTTGGGCCAATCTCTCATATTCAAAATACCTTCCAGGTACAGATCGAAAGGCATTTTCTAAATTAGTGGATGGACTTTCAAAAAAGCAACTTGCACAAATAAAAGCTGGCTTCTCTCTGTATGCAAAAGGATGGGTAACAGCACCTTCTTCAACAAGGGTAAGAGATGGTCTTGGACCACATTTTAATGCAGTCTCTTGTGTAAGTTGTCATCAACATAATGGAAGAGGAAGACCTCCTGTAAAGGGACTTAAACCGGACTTTTCTTTACTTATTAGGCTATCTATTTCCGGTGAAAATAAAAATGGTGGACCACTTGCAGATCCTATTTATGGTGGCCAATTTCACCCTCGCTCAACTCTAGGAGTTAAAAGTGAAGGTGCTTTAAATTTAAAATACAATAAGAAGGTTATAACTCTTTCAGATGGCAAAAATGTTGAACTACAAAGTCCATCCTATAAGTTAGATAATCTCAATTATGGGCCAATGAGTCCTGATATAAGAATCTCTCCACGAGTTGCACCACACCTTGCTGGAGTAGGAAAACTAGATAGAGTAACAGAGCAGAGTATTCTTGAATACTCTGACGAGTTTGATCAGAACGTAGATGGTATATCTGGGCGTGCAAACTACGTTTGGAATATTATCGAATCTAAAAAAACGATAGGGAAGTTTGGCTGGAAAGCTAATCAGCCTACTCTATTACAACAAAATGCGGGAGCATTTAATGGTGATCTTGGAATTACTTCATCACTATTTAAAAAACAAAACTGCTCTATTGGTCAAGTCGACTGTAGCACTGCCCTTGATGGAGGAGAGCTAGAGATTTCTGACAAACATCTTGGATTTGTAAACTTAGCCGTTGCTTCGATTGATGTTCCTCAAGTTAAAAGACTAAAATATTATGAGGAAGGAAGAAAAATCTTTGAGAGTTTAGATTGTCATAAATGTCATAGACCTTCATTTGAACTTGAATCAGAAACAATTTCAGCTTACACAGATCTACTTCTTCATGACATGGGTGAAGGACTAGCTGACAAGAGAAGTGACTTTATGGCGAATGGTCGTGAATGGAAAACTGCTCCTCTATGGGGAATAGGTGCTCAGAAAGAAACTAATGGACACACTTTCCTTTTACATGATGGTAGGGCCCGTAATGTTGAAGAAGCAATTCTATGGCATGGCGGTGAGGCAAAGAAATCACAGCTCGGCTATATAAACCTATCTAAAGATGAGAGAACTTCTCTTATAGATTTTGTAAATTCTTTATAAAGACTTAAATATATCTCTTAAATTGTGTCGAGTAGTCTGGAAATTCTCGACATGCCTCAAACACGAGGTCCTCAATAGCTTCTTTTCTTCTTCCTGTTTCTAGAGATGAACTAATTAATGTTTCATAAATTCTATAGGATTTTACATTCTTTTTGATTAACATCATTCCTTCGGACAGGTTTTCTTGAGCAGATCTCTTACTGGTGAGAACATCAAACTCAAGTGCTACAAACTGGTTTACATCACTAAAGTTATCCCTATATTTTTCGAGGATTGCTATTGATTTTTCAATTAGATCTGGGTCACTGACTAAACTTGTAACTACCATTTGGAGAATATTGAAGCTCTGCCCGCCTGATACTGAAATAGCCCTTTCAAACGCTTCTACAGCAAAATCTTTTTGATCCGCTAAGAGAGATTTTCCACAAAGGGCAAGGGCCGCAGCTATATTTAACTTAACTGAGACTTCAAGGCGATCATCATGATCATACTCTTTACAGAGCTTAATAATTCGAAAGTATTCTTTATTAAAAAGAAATATTTTTAGAATTACAGGTAGATGCCTAGGAGGTGAGCTGAAGTGAGATAGAAACTTTTCGCAGTAATCATGAGCGACCCCGTAGTTCTTGTCGCTATAGTTGATT
Organism: Bacteriovorax sp. MedPE-SWde; assembly: GCA_001874305.1. Lineage (GTDB taxonomy): Bacteria > Bdellovibrionota > Bacteriovoracia > Bacteriovoracales > Bacteriovoracaceae > Halobacteriovorax_A. Next base: position 351,230 of record MPCU01000003.1, read on the forward strand.
GTGATGGTATTAATAAGTGCATGGAAGTTACAACTATCTTCTGTTAGAACTTCCTCATAAAGCTTAAGTGCTGATTTGTGATCATTGTTTAAATAGTGAGCATCAGCTTCAAGTGACTTCCTTCGGTAGTCCTCAAGGCCTGCTTCTGTTGCGGCAGTTAAAAAAGTAAATGCTGCTTGTGCATCCTTCTTAGCTAGCGCTTCTTTTACTTTTGCTTCTAGGATATCGGCCTTTGAAGTAACCATTTTCCTTTCAAGTACTTCAGCAAAATTTTCTACATACTCTTTAAAGTTGAACTGTCCAAGAAAAAGTCCATCCAGCTCGTATTCATGTTCCAAACTTTCAACATAGTGCTCGTCAATTTCTGTAAGCACCATAAATAGGTTATTTAATGAGTTTGGAAAATATTCTCTATGATGCTTTTGAAGGTCTATGGCACTCTTACCGTCACTAAGATAGAGGTTTGAAATAACAACATGTGGAGCAAATTCAGAAATTGTTTTCTTAGCTTCACTATAGTCTTCGGCAACACTAATATTTGTCATCTGAAAGCCAAGAGTAGCAAAGGCCCTCTTAAGAGTATTTCTTATGGTTTTGTTAGAACTAACAATGAGGACACTTTGTTTTGAGTACTTGGCCTTAAGCTTTTCAAGTCTCTTTTCTTCTATTAGTTCGATACCATCATTCAATGCAATTTCCTTAGTAATAACAATTGTTTACGCTCCTGAATAGACTGGATTCGCAAAACCTTAGTAAGGATAACCGTGATAAAAACTCTTATCAATCATGGAATGTTAAAGCTTTATTTGCTGACTCTTGTAATTTATTAAGACTCCTGAGAATTCAAGAGCTTCGGGATTAAATAAGGGAGTTTTTCCATACCCTCCAGGTATATCAAGTACGTATTGTGGAATCAGCCAACCCGGAAGTTTGTCTCTTAAATTGGCATATATTATTCTCCCTGCCTTGATATCTAGTTGAAAATGCATTCCCCCTTTAACTTTGTCAGGGTGGTGAAGATAGTAGGGACGAATGCCTAACCTATTAATTTTTTTAAATAAATCTTCTAGGATATTGGGGCAATCGTTAATCCCTTTAAGAAGAACTGTCTGGGATAGTAAGTTAAGTGATTGTATTTCTCTAAGTCTTGCCATTGCCGCTGTAACATCAGCATCTATTTCTTCTTTGTGGTTTACATGGATGGCGATACTTAGTGTTTCGAAAGTATTGGCATACTTTTTTAGGACCTCAGTAAGTCCTGTATCAATTCGTTGAGGAAGAGATATTGGAGTTCGTGAATGCAGCCTAATATATTTAATATGCTTAATTTTAGAAAAGCTATTCAAGTAGGATTCGAGTTTCTCATTTGATAGCATGAGAGGATCTCCTCCAGAGAAAATAATTTCTTCAATCTCCGGGTGATTCTCAAAATATTCTAAAGTTTTTTGAAAATCAGACTTAAAAATTTCATCATTATTACTAAGTTCATTCTTTCTAAAGCAGTAGCGACAAACAACTGGGCAAACAGTTGTCGGTAGAAAGAGTGCGCGGTTCTTATACCTATGAATTATTTGTCCTGGTCGAGAGAAGTTTTGATCACCGATTGGGTCGTTTAGCCCATCTTCTTGATGATCAGCAATCTCCTCGTTAGACGGCAGAAACTGCTTGGCCAAAATACCATCAAGTCCTTGTTCTTTAATTCGATATGCTAAATGAAGTGGTATAAGATTGTCGAAGTGCATCTCCTTTAACGAGATGTTAAAGAATTGATTTACCTGCTCAATAGAACGTAAACCATTTTTAAATGAGTCTTTCCAGCTTAACTCACTTGGAATCACTATTTGTCTCTTCTTTGTTTATCTCTTTTAGGTGATGGTGTTTTGCCCAGGCCGCACAGCCTCTAATTAAGAGGGCCCCGTAAATACCTATACCAGTAAAATGTATAAATACTTTTTCAGTCGTTAAGTTTCCTGTGTTTTGCAATAGCCAGTAAATCCACCAAAGTAGAAGTATATGAATGATAAAAATAATAACTTGTTGAGCTCTATAACCAAGAGACTTGCCCTTTATCTTCATCATTTCTTTTCCTCATTTTTACTTTCTGGGATCTCTCTATATTCTGTTATCTTCTTTAAAGAGAAGGATTTATAGAGATCCGAATTAAGGCAATGTGCATAGAGTACATTTCCTTGTGGTAGTGGAAGTAAGCTTACGGGCCTGATTGGTCTAAACTGACCTTTCATACTTCCGCCCTTGTATTTTATTTCTATAGCTGTTTGATTTTCTAGGTACTTTTGAATTCCCTTAACTTTTGCAGGGATATCAACCTCAAGTGTTTTCTTGAAGTCTAGAATATTCATAAGGTGGCCCTCTTTAAACTCTTTGTCCTTTTGGACCTTTCTTAGAGTCTGGGCAAATATCTTTAAACAGGCGAGTGTGTCATCAAGTGCACGGTGGTGATTTTCAAGGCCAACGTCAAAGAACTTCGCCAATGTACTTAATTTATGGTTTTCGCTACCTTTGACTAATTTTCGAGAAAGCTTGCAAGAGCAGTATACCTCAGTGTCAAAGAAGTCTATTTTGGCCTGGTGCATTCCAAATACGATAAAGCCTACGTCGAACTTTGAGTTGTGTGCTACCCAGTCGTATCCCTTTGAGAACTCGAGGAACTCCGGAAGAACTTCTTCGATAGAGCGGCTGTCGGCCACCATTTCGTCAGTGATTCCATGAATATCAGTTGTAAAAGGAGGAATAGGAACACTAGGCTTTATAAGTGTTTGATATCCTTCAATATTTCCACCGATAACCCTAATCGCAGCAATCTCAATAATTTCGTTCATTAAAGGTGATAACCCAGTCGTTTCAAGGTCGAATGCAACCAGCCCGTTCGGAAAGAACTTGTTGATAACCTTAACCTCTTCAATAGAGAGTTTAGCGGAAAGAGTTGTAGAAAGGTCGATAACGACACACCTTGTTAATTGTTCTGAATTATTGACATTGGGTCATGCAAAACTTAAAAAATTCTAGTACAAACATTACTTAAATCTTAAGGATTAATATCGAGTTAGACCCATAAGGTCAATATAAAGGATGGTATCCATGAAGAAATTTGACGTTGTTGTTATCGGAGCTGGACCAGGTGGTTACGTTGCTGCGATCAGAGCAAGCCAACTTGGAAAAAAGACTGCAATCATTGAAGCAGATAAAATGGGTGGAGTTTGCCTTAATAGAGGATGTATTCCTACTAAGGCAGTTTTAAAATCTGCTCACACTGTTCACGAAATCTCTCACATGAAGGACCTTGGTGTTAATGTAGAGCTTAAGGGACTGGACGGAGCTCAAGCTGTAAAAAGAGCGAAGGGTATTTCAGATAAAATCTCTAAAGGTGTTTCTTTCTTAATGAAGAAGAACAAGATCGAGACTTTTGAAGGTTACGCTAAGCTTAGATCTAACACTCAAATTGAGGTTAAATCTAACAGAGGTCATACGGAAACAATCGAAGCTACTAATATAATTCTTGCTACTGGTGCACACTATAAATCTTTTCCAGGCCTTGAGCATGATGGAAAGAGACTTATTGGTGCTTGGGAAGCGGTTAAAATGGAAGAGCTGCCAAAGTCTATTGGTATTATTGGTGCTGGTGCGATTGGTGTTGAGTTTGCTTACTTTTGGAATGCTTTTGGTGTTGATGTTCATATCTTTGAACTTCAAAAAAACCTTCTTCCTGTTGAAGATACAGATTCATCTAAAGAAGTTGAAAAAGCATATAAAAAATATGGAATTAAGTTATCTCTAGGAATTGAAAAAGTTTCTGCTAAGAATAACGGAAATGATGTAACGATTACTGCAATTGAAAAAGGTAAGCCTGTCGAATATAAGTTCGAGAAGGGACTTATCGCAGTTGGGATGACAGGAAATATTGATGATATCGGTCTAGAGACTGTCGGAATCAAAACAGATAGAGGCTTTGTAGCAGTTAATGATATGTTACAAACATCTGTTCCTAATATCTACGCAATTGGTGACCTTTCTGGGCCCCCACTACTAGCTCATGCAGCTTCTCACGAAGGTGTTGTAGCAGCAGAACATATTGCGAATGCTAATCCTCACGCAATGGATAAAATGAATATTCCTGGTTGTACATACTGTCAGCCACAAGTTGCCTCTGTTGGTTATACTGAGAGAGCACTTAAGGAAAAGGGAATTAAATATAGTGTTGGTAAGCTTCCATTTATGGCAAACGGTAAGGCCGTAGCTTCAAATGAGACTGAAGGATTTGTAAAAACTCTTATGGGTGAAGATGGCGAAATGCTTGGAGCACACATTGTTGGAGCAAATGCTACAGAGCTTATCCATGAGTATGTTCTTTTCAGACAAATGGAAGGAATTGATGAAGAGATTTTTGCAACGGTTCACCCACATCCAACGTTAGGTGAGTTCTTAGCTGAATCTGTATTAAATGCTAAAGGAAGATCTTTAAACTACTAAGGTAGTTTAGAGCTTATAGGAGAATTTATGAGACATGATATTGTAATGCCTCAAATGGGTGAATCAATTACTAATGGAACGATCACTAAGTGGCACAAGCAACCAGGAGATATGGTTGAACTTGATGAAATCCTACTAGAAATCTCAACAGATAAAGTAGAGTCTGAAATCCCTTCACCTATTGCAGGTAAAGTTGTTGAAGTTCTATTTGAAGAAGGTGAGACAATTGACGTTGGTATCCTAATCGCAGTTATTGATGACGATGCAAACGCAGCAGTTGGTGGATCAGCTCCTGCGGCTTCGGCACCAGCAGCGGCTCCGGCGGCAGCACCTGCGGCTCCTGTTGCAGCTACTTCAGCACCAGCTGCAGGTAGTGACAGAATGGATATCGTAATGCCTCAAATGGGTGAGTCAATCACTAACGGGACTATCACAAAGTGGCATAAGCAGCCAGGTGATATGGTTGAAATCGATGAAATCCTTTTAGATATTTCAACTGATAAAGTTGAATCAGAAATACCATCTCCAATTGCTGGAAGATTAGAAGAAGTTCTATTTCCAGAAGGAGATACTATTGACGTAGGAATTAAGATTGCTTCAATTGAAACTAATCTTGATATTCCATTTGGGAGTGCAGGAACAGCAGCTCCAGCGGCATCTGCTCCGGTAGCAGCGGCGGCGGCACCAGTTGCGGCAGCTCCAGCTGTAGCAGCACCAGAGGGAAGAAGATTCTATACACCACTTGTAAAAGCTCTTGCTACAAAGCATGGGGTAGCTCTTGCTGAGCTTGCTGGACTAACTGGTTCAGGAGCAGCAGGTAGAGTTAATAAAGCAGACTTCATGAACTACTTAAGTAATAGAGGTTCTGCACCAAAAGCGGCTCCAGTTGCTTCTGCTCCGGCAGCAAGACCTGCAGCAGCGGCTCCATCGGCTCCAAAAGCTAGTGGGATTGATTATTCAAATAATCCAAGAGTCGAAGTTGTTCCAATGGACAACATGAGAAAAGCAATCGCTAAGAATATGATTGCTTCAAAGCTGACTTCACCACATGTTAACTCAATTGATGAAATCGATATGACTAACCTTGTGAATCAAAGAGAGAAGCTTAAGGCAGCATTTAAGAAGAAAGAAGGTGTTAATTTAACTTACACTCACTTTATTATGTATGCTCTTGTTCAAGCTCTTAAAGAATTCCCAATGGTAAATGCATCAATTGATGGTGATCAAATTATCATGAAGAAAGATATCAATCTTGGTTGTGCAGTTGCCGTACCAGGAAATGGACTAGCAGTTCCAGTTATTAAGAATGCAGATATGTTAAACCTAACAGGAATTGCACTTAAGACTTATGAACTAGCTATTAAGACTCGTGATAGAAAAGCTTCTATGGATGACCTATCTGGTGGAACATTTACTTTCACTAACGTTGGGTCTTTCGGAACTCTTATGGCAACACCAGTTATCCTTCAACCACAATTAGGGATTTTTGCTTCAGGTGTTATCAAGAAGCGTGTAATGATTATGCCTGACGACTCTATGGCCGTTAGACATATGATGTATGGTACTCATACTTACGATCATAGATTAATTGATGGTGAGATCGGTGGTAAATTCTTAGCTCATGTTAAGAACACTCTTGAGACTATGAATGTTGAAGCACTTTTATAATAAGCTGTTGAAATAGATATATGATAAGGCCTCCAAATGGGGGCCTTTTTATTTTGTAATCATTCGTATCACTTGATTCGTAGTTCCAAGAAAGGTCTGAGTATCTGTTTTTGATATTAGCTTGAGTTCCGTAGTTTTTGTTAAGCCTTTTACAGACATTTGAATCATAATTTCACACTTATCCATTCCTTCTCCAAATATAAGAGTTTGGTTATGGTGAAGATCTTTTCTATCTTCTCTTTCTAGTCTCCAAATTATGTGTTGAATATCGCACTGACCAAAGATGTCTGAGACTTTTGGAGCGACTGAACTCGTGTAACAATCTTTTTGATTAACATCATTAATTGCTTCAATGTCATTAAGGACGTCCTGTGGGTTGAGCGTTTCACTATAATCGTAAAGTAGGTCTCTTATAGTGGTTGTATCAGTACAGTAAGTATCAAGTCCGTAGCCTAGCTGATCGAACTTAATTAAAGTAGCAGCAATTGTTTCAACGTTATACTCATAGGCCGCCCTGGCTTCCTCCAAGTATTCACCACCATCTTCTGCTGCGTATTCCGCAGCATGTTCAAGACCGTATAGTGTCCCGCCCTCTTCATCTTCTGAAGTGTATTCGTAGAGCAGTTCAAGACTTCCACAGATTTGAGCTGAAATATCTACGTTATTCTTAGAGATCATTCTTACTAAGTCTGGGTTAAGCTCAGATTCTAGGTCAGAGAAATCATAATCATAGTTATTCTGTTCAAAGGCACCTTGAATAATTGCATCCTTCGCTTCCTTATCGAGATCACTTCGAGTCGATAAGAGCGTATCCATTGTGTTAATTGGAATAACTTCTGCATACTCTTGTACGTAGTATTTTAATAAGTCCTGATCAATCGTAGATAGCGCGTCAACGCTTGTTCCATGTTGAAGAACTCCTATCAGTTTATCAACTTTATGATACCCGTCTTTGTCCGATCCCTTCACACTCTGAAGTACTGGGACTAGATCATTAAGCTGATCATAATCTTCTGATCTAAGAGCAGCTTTTATGGGCCCATCAAGATTATTCATAAACGCATATGAAAAATTATTCTTAGAATTAGGATTTAGTTTATTAAACTCTTTTGTGTACTCAGCAAGAGTGTATCCAGACTTTCCATCTTTTATAAGAGTAAAATTCTCTTCGATAACAGAATGAATTTCATAGTTTCTGTAGGTCTTACCCGTTCTCGGATCCTTAAAATCTGCAGATACAGCTAGGGCATGAAGCATAAATATAACTATTAGAATAAGTTTTTTCACAGTCTTTTTATCGGAGAATTTCACGAAGAAATGAAATTAATGACATAAATCAGGATTATTTGAGGGCCTTCTCATAATGGATTTGCTGATAAAGAGCTAAAAATATCTTGAGAGTTTAATTACTAGGAGAAACTATGAAAAACTTGATTACATTACTATGTCTTATTGGTGTTATTGGAACAATCAGTTCTTGCGCTTCTGAGTCAAAGAAAGCTGTTAACTATGATCGCTCTCAAATGAGCCCGATGATTTCTAAGAATGAAATGGTAGCGAGAATCTCACATTCTTTGGATATGATTCCTAATTTAACTAAAGAGCAAAAGTCTGCAGTTCAAGATATCCATGCTGACGTTATGACAAAGTCTTGGGAAATAAATCATAAAATAAGACAGCATAAAATTCTTCTTTTTAAATATTTAGGAGATAAGAAATATGATGATAAGAAAATTAATTATGTAAAATCTCAAGTCGAGAAATTATACAAAAAGAAAATAAGTATAATGATCTCTTCATTTGGAAAGCTTAAGAAGATTCTAGGAAAGAATGCTAGTGAAATTCTTAAGCATCATAATTTTATGAGACCAGATAGAATTGAAGTAAAAGAATTTTAATATTTGGTGAGCTTATACTTCTTTATAAGCTCATCAATCTCTCTCTTTAAAACTCTTCCCTTAGCATTTCTTGGGAAGGCCATATAGAGGTCTTGATTGGAAATAATAGGGGAGAGTATTTTAATTCCATCAGGTATTAATCCATTCTTCTTCATTTCCAAATAACTTCTTTTATTCGCAATCATATAATTAGTTCTCTGAGAATCTAGCATCTTGATACCGGTAGCAAAGTCCTTGGCCATATAGTCTTTCTTGGCCTTTATTTCTTTGTCATACTTTGGATCATTGACCCACCCTCTAATATGAATGATATTCATATCTTTAAGCTTAGTATTGTCGCCGCTCCAAGTTGTTTTAAATCGTGATAGTAGAACAACCTGATCTCTCAGTATTGGAGATTCACTGAAAAGGTAAATCTTCTCTCTGGCAGGAGATTTATATGGGCCTAAGAGAATATCTACATCTGATGATTCGGCAAGTGATTGAGACCTAACCCAAGGATAAAATTTTATTTCAAAGTGATATTGAGTCTTAGTTTCAATTTCCTTAAGGATATCAATTAAGGCCCCTGTTGGACGTTGATTTTTAACAACACTTAATCCTGGAAAGTTTGTGGCCGCAACTTCAAGGACCTTCTTTTCTAAGGAGAATGTAGAGAGGCAAATAAGAATTACAAATACTATTTTCATATCTCTATTGTATTGAAGAATGAAATCTGAAGCTAGAACTAAAAGTCCTCATCTTCAATTATAAAGAGGTCTAATTCGTCACTATCAACTTCAAGTTCATTAATCGCCATATCTTTAATCGATATATTGGCCGTGTGAATAGATTGTAAGTCATTAGATATTAAGGGGTGCCATGAAGGTAGTTCTTTTCCTTCATATAATAATCTATAGGCACATGTCGAAGGTAGCGCACTGCTGATTTTTTCAAGCTCTTGATAAGTTATTTTTAGACAGTTTGGAACAAGTTCTAAGCGATTTGGATAATCACTACATTTACAGGTACTACAGTCGAGCAAAGAGCAATGTACCCAAGTAAAAGCGACTTCTTCAGTCTCTGTATCTTGAAGCTTATGAAGACAGCACTTGGCACAACCATCACAAAGGCTTTCCCATTCGGAGTGATTTAATTGTTCAAGTGACTTATCTTTCCAAAACATAGAACCTACTTTGTTATGGTAATTATATAACGAAACAGAGATTTTGAGGCATGAAGGCCTTTATTCTTTTGTGCCTCTTGTGACTTGGTCTTCCAGATAGAGACATTGCCCTCATTTAAGAACTCTTTTTTCATATCATTGAGAACATTGTCAGAGTTATTCCAGTGTTTACTATCGTCTTCTGTAAAGTCTCTTAAGCTGTAGTCCAGATCTAGCTTTCTTAGTGGCTTTGCCATAGGGCATAGAGCAAACTCTTCAGTGGCAGTATAGAATATAATAAACTTACCACCTGACCTTAGAGACTTGAGAGTACGCTTTATAGTCCTTCTAAGGTTATTCATCATATATAGTGAATCAATTGAATAAATGAGATCAAACTGATTCTCTTCAAAACTAAAAGTCTCAAAGTTAGCTTTCTTTAATTCAGAAGTTTCTTTTAATAGAGCAAAGTCTAGGCCTAGTCCCTTGAATTTATACTTCTTTGATAAGTGCTTGAAGAGGTCTCCTGTCCCACATCCAAGGTCGAGTACATTCTTTGGTAAAGACGAGGAAATTTCCTCTTCAAGTACCTGAAATTGAGCCTGACTTAGGTTGTTCTGAACAGGAAAATCAAGCTGGTGGACTTGAGTACAGAAATTTAGGTAGGCCTCTGATTCACTCGAATATTTATAGAAATGTTCAAAGGCCTTTGGCGCTTTCTTATTATAGTAGTTTTGGGTAAGAACTCTTTTTATTAATTTAAACATGGCCTCTTATCTCAAGGATGACCCAGTTTGTAAAAAGTTTATAGTCTATTGCATTAAGTGTGTTTTGGGTGTACAAACCATCCAGCCCAATTATACCTGTAATACGAATCGAATAGTTGATGTTAAAGCTGAGAAAGTTGAAGTGATTATTTGTAGACGATTATGCTGAATTATAAAGTTGAATAGCATTTATTGTGGAAGTAAAAAGATCGTATTGCAGAAGAATTAAAGCCTCCGTTTCGGAGGCTTTATTATTTGTTCTCTAGAAATTCTTAATTAAGTCTGTAAGGTGTGGGTAATCGATAAATGGATTTCTATTCTTTTGAAGTTCATAAATCTGATCATTTCTTTTCTGCTCTTCACTATCAACTGGATCTTGGTCATGCCATAGCTTAAGAGCTTTTTCCATCTTAGAGTTAATAGGGAGCTTGTACCTTACAGAAAAGTAGAACATTGCTCTAGCAACATTCCCTTTGTGTTGATCTGGTGGTTCGTAAGTTCTGTCACCGTAAGCCGATGCGCTACAGTTTGATGTTGGTGCTTTTCCATTTTTTACATTTCCAAAGTCATGAGAGCTTCTTGAGCTATTGGCCTTAGAGTCTGTAGGGTAGAGGTGGTGAAGGTCACCCTTTTGAAGATTTGAAGAAAATCTTGAGGAGAATTTTGATTGTGGCCAAGTGTGTTCACAGTTAACAACAGTATGGTTAGGAACTTTTCCTGGACCTATACTTCCAATATTCTTACTAGTCTCGTTAAATGTTTTTCTACAGTAAACATCGAAAACCTCATACTCACCATACTGATTCCTTTCAAGGTGAAGATTTCCAAATAGGATTTTCTTAGCGGTCTTGTAACTATTAGATCTTTGCTTGTAGCAGTCACTATTTTTTGAGTTACATCTTAAAGTATCTTGCTGACCAGGGTGCTTTTGGTGGTACTCAACTAGTACTTCATGAATTAGGTCTTTTAGTTCTTGATCTCTTAGCTGACTTTCTTCGAATGTATCAACCACGTCTTGTGGATAATAGTTAGAAGTCTTAGAGAATGCCGATGTTGCCAGTAAAAGTAGAATAGTGATTAGTTTCAATCGTGACTCCCTGTCGTATCCATATAAAAATGATACCTAAAGATTGAGAGAAAGCTAATGATTTTTACAACATGACAGTTTTTTTTACGTCAGCTGAGTGATTTAGAAGGTTATTTATTTATGCGCACAGAGTTGATTTTATTGAAAAAAAAAGCCCACTATTCAGTGGGCTTTCTATATTAATTATTTTTTATTTGATCTAGAAGTTAGAAATCATATCAACTAGCTCAGGCATGTCGATGTATGGATTTCTATTTTTTTGGATTTCGTAAATCTTTTGATTTCTTTCCATCTCTTCTGCGTCAACTGGATCTTGAATATGCCACTCTCTAAGCGTTTGCTCTTGGTAGCGATCAATCTTGATTTGGTAACGTGTAGAGAAGTAGAAAAGTGCTCTAGCAACATTTCCTTTATGTTCAGTTGGTGGTTCAAACTTTGATCTTGTTGAATAAGAAGCTGAACAATCCTGACCTACAGTGTTTGCTGAATCAAGGTTACCAAATGGATGGTTTCCTCTCATTGAGTTAGCGTGGCTGTCTGTTGGAAAAAGGTGGTGAAGATCTGATTTTTGAAGTCCCTTGCTGAATCTTGAAGAGAACTTTGACTGTGGCCATGTGTGCTCACAGTTTACAACGTTTGAGTTAGGAATTTGTCCTGGACCCATTCTTGTGTGTCTACGTCTAAAGTCTTTTCTACAGTAAACGTCTTTGATGAAGTAACCTTCTCCATCTTTTTCTAGGTGAAGCTTTCCGAAAAGTACTTTTCTAGCTCCTTTATAACCAAGAGATAATTGGTTATAACATTTGGCGTTTCCACCTGCTGAACATCCTAGAGTGTCCTTTCCGTTCTTACTTCTTTGGTGAGCACTACTTAGTACTTCAAATAAGTATGACTTTAATGCTTCCCCGTTTGCATTTGTCATTAGAGCTGAAAGTTTTTCTGGATAGTAGTTGTGAGTTTCCCCGGCCGTTGTTGCAAATGATACTAATAAAACTGCTGCGATGATTAGTTTGTTCATTTTGTAGTTCCCCTGTAAAAACTGCACACATAATACACATTAATATTAACAATGCTAATAATAAAATTAAGTTCAAACTAATAAAAAGTATTAATTACGAAATTTCAACAACTAGACGCGTGTGGTCAATATGTTTTTATTGAGATACTTTGCCAAATCGTTAGATATTTTCTATAAGATTCCTCACACAACACGGTAGGAACCAAAATTATGACAAAATTAATACTATTGGCCGCGGCCCTTATCTTCTCTGTTTCAGCTAGTGCAGATCGAGAAACTTGTCTTAAAAAGTTAACTTATGAGTTTGCAGTAGATAGTCGTGCTTTTAAAGTCGATACAGATAGTATTCGTGTAATTGGTGATGAGAAAGACTACCTTGCTCAGGCCGTTTCTATAGTACGTGGAACACTTGATTTACATGGTTGTGATGGACGTTCAGACATTAACTTTGGTCATGGACCACTTGGTAAAACAAAGAGTACATGTAGACGTCTAATTGGTGGGAGAGATTACTCTTTAAGTTGTTATGTAGAATCTGATCTAGGTTACTTCTTTATTACAAGAGACCTTCAAACTAATGCATTTGTAGTATTTAGCCGTTGGGACTAATTCTTAGTCCCTTTTGAATATGTATATGAAGAGTGTGCAATCCCATTTTCGTCCACTCTTTTAACTTCAAACGAAATCCCTTTCTCTGAGAAACTCATTGTAATATATCCCAAATCACTAATTGCATAGATTGCTTTATCTTGTACTTTAATTGGTCTTACCTTTGCACCTGCACCACTAATCAATAGAGCTGTATTTTGTAGCGGCCTTTCAATAGAGAGTTGATGATCATGTCCCGAGAAATAGTAATCAACTTTTCCAATGATACGATTCTTTAGAAATTTATTGATCATGCCTGGAGCATCGCCATGATGGCCACTACTCTTATAAGGATGATGGCCAATTGCTATTTTCGTTTTACAGTTTCCATTGAGAGTCTCTATTTGCGACTTAAGCCAACTTTCTTGTCCTTTTCTGTAATTAAGAGTCGTATCAATAAAGAATAAGCAGGCGTCGTTAAATACTACTGAATAGAATAGACCTGGGAATATAAGGTTTTTATTCTTAGAGGCCACTGACTTCCATACAAGTGGATCTCTCTTATGATCATGATTACCCAGAGTCAGGAAAACTCGAGAGCTTTCTAGTATCGTCGAGAACGGCGTTTTAAATTTTTGTAAATACTCTGGAGAGTCATCATTATAGAGACCTTTCGGGTATATAATATCTCCAGTGTGAATGACGTTGTGACAATTCTCTGTGGCCAAAGCTTTGGCAACTAGTTCTTGGTCGCTTGACCCTGTCCCTGTGTCTCCAATAATACATGTCTTTTGTTCACTGAAGTTTTCAGTGATCGTGACTTGTTCGGCAGCATATTTCTCTGAGAGCTGACACGAAGTTATTAGTAACGATATTGAAATAAAATTTAGTAACTTTTTAGTCCTTTCCATAATTTTCTCAATCTATCCTTGATATTTTTTTCAACGCCTATTTCCTCTGGGCGATAAAATTGTGGAGCATCCTCTGGAGCATATTGTTGAGGTACGAAATGACCTGGCTCATTATGAGGGTAGCGATATTTAACGGGGTGTCCCTTTGGAGGGAAGTTTCTTAAGTGTAGTGGAACCTCTTGTGTCGGGTTAGTGCTGACATATTCAAGGGCTTCATTAATTGCTAAATATGATGAGTTACTCTTCACTGTGCTTGCGAGGTAAGTCACAACTTGAGAAAGGGTAATTCTTGCTTCAGGCATTCCTATTTGCTGAACTACCTGAAGTCCATTGACTGCCATATTTAGTGCCTGAATATCAGCATTACCAACATCTTCAGAGGCGAAGATAACTAGTCTTCTTGCAATGAAGACAGGGTCTTCACCACCATCAAGCATTACCGCCAACCAAAGAAGAGCAGCATCTGGATCTGATCCTCGCATACTCTTTATAAAGGCCGAGATAACATCATAATGTCTATCTTGATTACTGTCGTAGTTACGAGCGTTTTCGACAATTATGGTCTTTAGTTTCTCAACAGTAAAATCATCTGTAGTCTTTAAGCTTATCGCCATTTCTAAGTTATTGAGCGCCTTTCTAGCATCACCACTAGAGTAAGTTGCCATTAGCTCAAACTCGTCTTCAGTGAAGTTACTGGCCTCAAGCTCACTTGCTCTTTTAAGAATAGAGATGAGGTTTTGATGGGCGTGCGTTTTAAGTTCAACTATTTGCATCCTAGAGAGTAGGGCACGGTTTACACTGCTTCTTGGATTCTCTGTTGTGGCACCAATTAATACGAAGCTACCACTTTCAACATGTGGAAGAAGCGCATCTTGTTGGGCCTTATTAAAGCGATGAATCTCATCGATGAAAATGACAGAGTCTTTTCCGTAGAGCGCCTTAGTATCTTTAACTTGAGCTATGAGCTTCTTTAGCTCTGCAACACCAGAGAGAACGGCACTGAATGTGTGGAATTCTTTTTCTGAATGTTCAGCGAGAACCTTTGCGAGAGTTGTCTTTCCTGTTCCAGGAGGACCCCAAATTAATAGGCTTGGAAATTGGTCTGAAGATAGAAAAGGGTAGCGCTTAATCAGTGGAGCTAGCCCAATATAGTCTTGGCGCGAATGTGGTCTCGCCCTATGTGCAAGGGGAGATCCTGTAGACTCAACGCTTTTGGAAACAAATAGACCTTGTTGCAAACTAAACCTTCCTACATACCTTTAAACATTGACACACAAGCCCACTTATCATAACTTATGTTTCCTTAAAGGGCTATTTTTTACACCAAACTTTGGGCATTTGAAACGCTCAACTTAACCCCTTTATGAAGTTTCGTTAAAGGAACTGCGACTGTTATATATGAGGAGGTGAATTCATATGGCGGGTCAAGATTATACTATTAAAGTTGATATCGACGATAACTTTCCAGCAGACAAAGCTCTTAGAAAGTTTAAGAGATTCTGTGAATCTTTCGGTGTTGTAAAAGAATACAGAAAGAGACAAGAGTATAAGAAACCTTCTCTTCAAAACAAAGAGAAGCTAGCTTCAGCTGAGAAAAGGCGAGCTAAAGCAAAGAGAAAGATGAACACTTCTAAGTTCTAGTTCTATATGGGCCCTCACTTGAGGGCCTTTTTTTTCCCAATATATTTAATTGCTGCAAAGTGCTATCGTTAGGTAGAGGAGCAGTGATGAAAGTTATAAATAGAAGTCGGATATTAACAATACTTAGAACTTACTTTTTTGTATTTCTAGCGACTTATACGATCTTTCTAACATTTGCTATTTCTTCTCAGGAGAGAATAGATCTGTTCTCTGAGATAATGCCTCCCGAGCTCCTAGGGTTACAAATATTTTCTATCGCTATTTATTCAGCACTCGCAATCTTTTCTTTTTTCACATTCTTTGCTGGAGTGAGCATCTATAAAGTTCTTAGTTCTGAATACTTTAGAGTTTGGGGAGACTTTATTGAAGGTCCAAATGATAAAGGTGAGCGAGTCTTAATGTCTTTTGGACAAATCAGCTATATGGGAAGAGACCTTCTTGGGCAATTCTCATTGGTTTCAGAAGTAGGAACCATGATTCTTCCTGGAAAGTTATCCGTTAGTAGTGAGAGAATTATTGGGCGCTCTATTCGTGCGGCCAGATTAAAAAATAATCTTCAAGACTGAGTTCCATCTATTGTGCATTATCTTAACCGTCGTAAGAAGCCTCTTTGGAAAATTCGTTTGTCCCTTTTCAATATTCATATGAAAAGTATTCCAAGTAAGGTTTAGCTTCCCAAGATGGGACTTAAACCAATCTGGAGAAAATGAAGCAATCATTTTTTCTTCAACTGGTGAAATGAAATGCACAAGTAGGCTTTCAAAAGTACTTTGTTGCTGCTTTGGCAAAAGATCAATAAATGCAAAGTTCGCAAGTGTTGAGACTCTGTTTATAGTATTTGTTAGGTCGTTGAATGAATTTGTATAAGTAATATAAAGAGTTTTATCTACCATTTTTCTTAACTCAAGAAATCGCTGAATCTTTGAATTAGCAACATCAATTTCATCAAGATGTTTTGTGAATTGAATGTAGTTTTGAATTGTATCGACTTTAATATAGTTGTTCTTACTTTCTTCAAATCTAAAGTTGATAATATTCTTATCGAGACTATAGCTTCGAGCGAGCAACTTACTCACATCGATATCACAATAAACCTGTTCTCTTTGCTGTTGTTCACATTCGCTATACATCTTAGCATATTGAAGCTTTAGCTTAAGAGCATCTTCTCTAATTCTGACAATATGTTGATGAATAGGAGAGATCTTCTTTGCAATATGATAGAACTCTGTCTTTAAGTTTTTCAACTGCGGTCTGATATAGCGACGATAACTATCGCGGTGAAGCTTTAAGCTCTTAACATCAAAATTAAAATATTGGTAATTCGCTAAGACTGTCGTTGAAGCAAGAATCAATAGCAATGCTTTTAAATTCATTATCTAATGATCGAAAATGCCGTGGGCTTTGTCAATTAACCAAAGAGAAGTTCTGGTCCGTGATATGTGTCATTTCCAATTTCAAGATACTTTGGTCTTACTTGAAGACTAGTAAATGATCTTAACCAACTCTGCTCACTTTGGCGTAGGTTTACAGAAACACAGTGGCCAGCTTTAGTATCTTTTACTAGAGACTGTGGAAAGAGTTGTACTGGAGATGAAGATAAATGAAAGATAATATCTTTATTCTTTGGAAGTTTTCCAGAGTAGATTGCCGCTAGGCAAATAAATGTTCCAGCGTCATGGGCCTCAATATCAATTCGATCAGAGTTAGTTTCTTTTATCGACTTGATAAGTTCTTTTGAGTATTTGTTTATAAGTTTGGTATCTATTGTTTGGTAGTGTTTTATAATTTGTCTGTGTGATGCGGAGAGTTCTCTTTTTTCAAACTCATTGAAACTAATATTTTCAAAGTTTCTCATGACAACTTGGTCGATGCTAAAGTCTTGGGTTTCAAAGTGAAACTGCAGGCTCGCCTTAGGTTTCTTTGAGGTCTTAACTTTGATCTTACCTTTGAATAAATTTTGAAAACTCATTAATTTCTCCTTGCGTGTCCTTCCGCTTTTCGGAGTTTTGTCACATTAATTTTAGCTGAAAATTAAATTATTATGTACTTTGTTTTTCATTAAATTATTTATGTTTAATAATTTCAATAGGCTATAAAGAATAAACCTTACACTCGTTCTTTAGAGTCTCATGAATTACGAGC
The DNA here is from genome assembly GCA_001874305.1 of Bacteriovorax sp. MedPE-SWde. Taxonomy (GTDB): domain Bacteria; phylum Bdellovibrionota; class Bacteriovoracia; order Bacteriovoracales; family Bacteriovoracaceae; genus Halobacteriovorax_A. The sequence goes on from MPCU01000003.1 coordinate 368,582, forward strand.
TCCTCAGAAGATTCCTGTAGTTCCTCTGCCTTATTATAGCAATATTTTGTGGCTTCTAGTCTGTTAGAGAGAGTCTGGTCGTCTAGAAGGGTTTTGGTAAAGTCTCCTGTTACCTTCATCTCACAAGTAAACTCAACGCTGCTTCTCTTTCCTTGGCCAACTTTAATGCCAATGTCATTGAGGGTTACATGGAACTTATAATTTTTATCAAGAGTGAGGGAAGTTAGGGCGTACTCAGATAGTTTCTTGGCACACTGTCTTTCTGCAATTCTCTTTTCTTTGTAAAAGATTCTATTCGCAAGCCTGTATCCCATTGAATAAACGTTCTTTTTATCAGAATGAAAGACTTCAAAATTGACTGTCGACGCATATATAGACGTTGTCGCGAAAATAGCGATTATTATCTTACTCACAAGCACTCCGTTGCTTATTTTTTTAGAGATACGATCATATCAATGACTTTTGCCAAATGGCAAAATTGTTACGTCTAATAATTCTTACAAAAACTCATACCCATGAATAGTACATTGATCGATACTCATCATAGTCTTCTTGATCTACAGAAAACTCGGCAGTCTTTGGATTCTCTGTCTCCATAAGTTCTCTGATTGGAAGCTTTATAGCTTCTCTATGGTTACCTGCATTGAAGATAACCTCTGAATTTTGATCAAAGTGATTAGAAACAATAAGACTCATTCCATAAATAGATGCAAAAGGAGGTTGCGCACCAACTTCACAACCCGGGAATGCTGTAGAGAGCTCATCTTCACTCAGTAGCTTTACATGAGAATATCCAACATTATCGAGAAGTGATCTTACATGTATTCTTTCATTAGAAGGAAGTACTAAGAGGACTCTTTCTCCATCTGCTTCACAGGCAACAACTTTTGCAACTCTTGTTCTGGGCCAGTCTAGAACTTTAGCGTTCTCTAGTGCTGTCTCTGTTGGAACGTGAGTTAACATTTGGTAGTGGTAATGATGACCATCGAGATAGGCGGTCAACTTAGCGTTAAGTGACATCTGATACTCCTTGTTAGTATCACTATTTTATCACTCGATAGCTTTTGAAATTTAAAGATGTGTTAAAGATTAAAGAAGCAAGTTCAACTTAAGGTATAAGGAGTATGCCTAGAGGAATAGGTCAACTTCCTCAATGAGATCGATGTATGTTTTTAGATTCTTATAAGTCATAAGAAAGTAATCTGGTGAATTAACGGCCATTTCTTTGTATTGATTAATCGCCGCCTCTCGACCTTCCTTAAAGTAGATTCTTAAAGCTGCAAAGTCTCGAGCTGATATAGAGTTGTAATAAACGATTTCCTCTGCATTTTTTATCATAGAGTCGAGGTCTTTGTTTGAGGTTCTATAATCAAAATCATTTATGAGCTTTTGAGTTGCAAGAATCACAGGGGAGAGAAAGTATACAATACCTCCATCTCTAATTATTGGATCGAATACAATGAGGTCTTCATCTGTTGCAAGAAACTTACCCATGTACTTTGAGTACATTGTTCTATGAAGGCTTCTATTTAATGGTGTTTTATGAAATCCTTTTCTTTCTTGTAGTAATAATAGTGCCATTGTTTCTGCAAAGGATTCCGCTTCATGAATATCATGTGAAGATGGGTCCATTACATTAGGGATATACTTTCTATCCAAGCAGTGTGAAAGCTCATGATAGAGAGAAATAAGTTTTAACTCTTTGAGGCTCATCTTCTCTGAGATTTGATTAATTGTTTGAGTAGGGTAAGGGTTTTGTCCCGGTGTAATTCCAAGTGACCTTTCAACCTCTTGAATATGATTATTATCGCTTCCCGAAGGAAAGACAGCACAAAATCTATATGTCTTATTATCTGTAGCTTTAAAAGGAAGTGCTGAAGCGGAAGAATCTAGAGCTGTATGATAAGTTAAAATAGTATCAGCTTCGTATTTATTTATTTTTAAATTGAATCTCGTGAATAGGTGATCTTTGATTAAAGTTACTTGATCTTTATGATTCTTATCTTTAACAAGTTGCTTAATCTCGCTCTTATTAAAAATGATAATTGGATATTCTTCATAGTTGTTAAATTCTCTGTTGAGCTCTGCAATCTCTGTGTCGAGATTGAATGCCATAATACTTGTAGAAAAAAGTGTAAGAAGAATAAATTTGATCATGATTACTTATAGCAGTTTATAGTGCCACTTAGGTGAGAAGTGAAATATATACTGAACAAAGTGGTTGGTAAGCTATGAGAATTACTTATTGTATCTTTTCATCACTAAGGTTTATGAGGAAGTTTATCCTCTCTAGTGTTCGGTTTGCATCAAGAGGTCCAATATAGTCAGATAGCTGTCTTTCAAAGGATTCCTGATCAAGTGACTTGAGTTTTGAAACCGCCTTCTTTCCTTCATCCGATGCCATAAACCTCTTAACCCTTTCTTCTACAATATAGAAGCTCTTGGGATTATATCCTCTTCCTGTAAAACTAAGTCCATGATCAATAGAGTGTACATTTCCATTCTTCGTCACAAGAAAATTTCCTTTATGCCTATCTCGATTATCGATAATTACGTCAAAGAAGTCTTGCTTGTCGAGCTCTTCAGATTTTGCAAATGACATATGTGAGTTACCATCTCCAATACTATTCTCGAATTTTTGAAAGCTTCCTTTCATGTCACCAACAGTTTTCTCTACAGTTGGTGGGACGATATCAAGATCTAGTAATTTATCAACTTCATAGGCCAAAACTTCTGCTCTGTAGTTTGATGCCCAATCAGTTGGTTTTCTTGGCTTGAATATTCCCTGTGTACCATCAGCAAGCTTTACCATATAGGTATCAGTAATTCCCCCCGCAAATTTCTTGAGTTGCTCAGGTTTAATTTCGACATTCTTAAGGTGTGTATCGACAAGCTCATCTTTGCCTGACAATGGTTTCATCTTTGTTAATAGAGTATATGACTCTGAAGGATACTCTTCGGCCATTCCAATTCTTGGAGGCTTAGACTCTAGATAGGGAGACTTGTACTGATGCTTATAGAAGACAGGATTTACTTCTCTACCTGCTTGATCAATAAAACTCCAGCGAAGCTGAGAGCGTTTTGTTGGTGATTTTGGAATTGTGAGAACTTGTGCAGGCTTAATAACAGTTGAGCCGTCTGGATCATCATCTTTAAGAAGCGCTTTAACGACCTTTGGTCCTTTCTTAATGGCAGCTATAAATGCGACAGGAGGAAAGAATACATCTGTTAAAGTTTTACAAGTATTGTGAACAGCCCCAAGCTTATTGTAGCAAGCGTACTCGTGATATTTTTCTTTTAAAGGTTCTGCTAAGAAGTCTTTACCAAGTTTTAAAAAGAGATTCTTTGCAGCAACTGCTGATGCTCTTTCGTCCTTGAGGATTCCAGACATATCATCTTTGGCCTTAATAACTTCTGTTTCGTAGTAGAGGGCCAGACCATCTATAAAGGCACTACCTTCTTCAGATAACTCAGCTCTTTTATCTTCATCGTAAAAAAGAGAAAGCATTTCCGTGAGAAAATCCCAAAGCTCTTCTAGTGATCCAAAGAAACCTGAAAAGCAAGAACCTAAACCATCAAGAGGATTAACGACTTCAAGAGTTACGTTACAGTCTCTTCGGTATTCTTCTTTAACGTCCTTGCATATAGGACTCTTAGTAACAACTTCACAAAAATTCTTTTCAAACCCTCGAGGGAGACTTTGGTTATCAAAATCCACTTCACAATACTCTTGATAGGCGAGAACAGTTGGTGAAATTTTGTTAAATGACAACTCGAAAGAATGAGTACTTAATGAAAAAATAAGTATATTGAATATGAGTAAGAAGGTTTTAATTCTATAAGAAGTCACTGAGGACCTCTTGTACTTCTTTCATTTCAATTTTTAATGATGCTTGTTTAGACTTTCTTTGTAGTGTTTTTGTTTGAAGTACGAGTTTGAGTTCATTATCTTGGAAGTGATGACCTTCAAGAAATTGTACTTCCCTTCCTTTTGAATCTTTATATGTACCTTGGATATAGAATATACCGCTTGAACTATGCCTTTTTCTAATGCTCCAATCCTGCGCTCCAATTAACTTAAGCATACGTGTCTTATTTTTAATTATGATCTGCTGATAGACTTTTTGCTTGAGAGGTTTATTTAATAGTCTTCTTTTAAACACAAGAATCTTATTGTCTTTCTTCCAAGCCTTGTGATTAATTTTCGTTGTAACAGGAGTCCAACCAGTAGTTGAATTGGCAAAGGAGCTTAAAGATAGGATTGTGATTAATATTATTAGGTACTTCAACATGCTTACTTATCGGTTTTTCTTTAACGAGCTTTATTTTTAGAACTTCATTTCGTAGTTTACCCAAACAGTATCTTTGTTAGTGTTTGGTAGTCTGTCTCTTTGAAGTTTTAAAGATAATGTCCCTGTTTCTGCAACTTTTCTTTTGGAGCTGAGAGAATAGGATTCATTTCCTGAGGAGTGCTTAGTGAATTGCGTATTAAATAGTTCACTATTTCCATTTCTAATAGATGCTGTAGCTCGATGTGTTCCAAGGTTATCAGTGCTTAGTACGCCTCCAACTGTGTAGTCGTCGTATACCGGAGCCTCGTATGGAACGCCTAGGTTAACTCTCTCTTTTCTCGCAGTAATATTGAGGAGAGCGTTGTTATTAGAAGAGTCATATAGTGAAGCTGTAAGGGTCTCTCCCTTAAGTGTGTCGACTTCTACTTTACCTCTAACTTTATATACATCTACTAATTCTTGATCGTATGGAACCTGAACATTTGCTTCATTTAGCTGTGCTTTTATTCTAATAACTTCTTCTTTTGAATTGGCGTTTAAGACGGTGATTTTCGCTTCTTGATCTTTTGAATCAACGTGTAGATTAGACCTAACGAGATATTCTTTAAAAACTTCATTCTCTGTTTGTATATCGAGAATAGTTACTTCACTTGGTACATAGTACTTATAGTTAACTTGAGGCCCGACTGTCATTTTAAGATAGTCTTTTCCACTGTCAGACTTCCATTGGAGATCAGCAGCTAAATCAATATTACCTGAGCTTCTCTCTTCAAGAGAATCTTCCTCTATAACTGGAGCGTTTTTTAAGTCAGGGATATTGTAATCAACAACTTCTTTCTTCTTTTTTACTTTTGTATTAGGTGCGACATTCTTGAGAGTATAGAAACTAACTCTTCTATTATTTTCTCTATCAATATCAACCCTTACTACTTTATCAATATCTTTTCCTGATCCTCTAAGCCAAATGATCTTGTGTTCAGAAGTCTTGCTATAGAATTGACCTGTCGTAAAATGAGTATCAATTAGCTGAGAGAATTGTAGTACTAGATCGCTCTTATCTAGAGTTGAAAATTCATCTGATAGACTAGGATCTGTATTTTGAAAACAAGTTCTTTCATTATCAACTATAAACTCATGTAGGGTAGTGACTGCTATGAGATTATTTAACTCTAGCGATACTTCACTTGTAGGATCTTTAGTTTCAGGAAGCTCTGCTATGATATCGTTTATGGCCGTAGTTAATTTATTGATCTCTTTACAGTCAACACAAACTTCCATATCGAGGTTAGCTTTTGTATCTGCAGGAGCCATTTTCTTTGTTTTGCTAATTGTTCGAAAGTCATTTCTAACTTCTTTGACTACATTGAGAATTGACTTAGCATCCTTATCTTTTTCTTTGAAAAGAGAAATATATTTATCTTCAAGTTTATTGATATCAACTGCATTTGCTTTAACAAATACAAATAGCGATATTATTAATGTAGATAGAGATATTTTCTTCATCGAGTACTTATCGACAAATAAAACTAAAATTCTAGGTTTTTTACTATGTAGTTGATTTTATAGAGAAAAGGGACGGTGAGATACCGTCCCTTTATATATTTATGCTTTTGTAATATTAATTAAGAGAGTTTCGCTATCAACTTTGAATTCTACTTCTGAAGCTGAATCATCTTGAGTAAGAGCAAGAGTTAAAGTCTCTTTTGTTATGTAGTCATTATGATTAATAATGGCCTTAGCAAGCTTTTCTGAAGCCTTGTAAGTTACATTAATTCTATCTTCAACATTGAGACCAATATCCTTTCTCGTTCTCTGGATTCTATTAACGACTTCTCTTGCAAGTCCTTCAAGAATAAGATCTTCAGTAAGTTCAGTATCAATATCGATTGAAATGAATCTATTAGATAGAGCTTGAGTTCCTTCTTTAGCTTCACGGAAAACAAGAATATCAGATGGAGCAAATACTTCACCACCTAGCTCTAAAGATCCTTTCTCTTCTAGTGAGATCAGGTCAGCATCTTTAAGGTTTTTAATCATTCCCATAAATTTACCAAAATTCTTTCCTAGTCTCTTTCCAAGAACAGGTGAGTTTGGTTTAGCAAATAGAGTGATATACTTATCTTCTTCTGTTGAATAATTAACTGTTTTAACATTAAGCTCTGACTTAATATAAGTTTCAAGTTTAGAAATCTCGTCAAGAAGTGACTGATCCTTATGGATAACAGTTAGACTTGCAAGAGGAGTTTTAACCTTGATCTGAACCTGGTTACGCTTTTGGCGTCCAAGTAGAATGAGCTGTTGCATTCTATCTACAGCATCTTCTAATATTGGATTAATTTTCGCTTCATCAGCAACAGGATAAGACACTAAGTGTACTGACTCTGCTTTCTCATTAGAGTCAAACTTCTTAAATTCCTGAAAGATATGTTCTGATAGGAATGGTGCAAATGGCGCCATAGCTTCAGTAACTTCTTTTAGAGTTAAGAAAAGTGCAGTGTAAGCTTCTTTCTTATCTTGTGTTAGTCCGTCACCCCAATATCTCGATCTGTTAAGACGTATATACCAGTTTGTGAGGTCTTCGATAAAGTTAAATAGTTCTGGAACAACATTATAGAGTTTATAATCTTCCATCTCTTTAGCAATATTCTTCTTCAGAGTTTGTAGTTTAGAGATTACCCAGTTGTCTGTAATATTTGAACCTAGAGCTGCATGCTCTGCATAGTTCCATCCATCTACTTCTGCATATGTTGAGAAGAATTTAAATGAGTTGTACCAAGGAAGTAGGGCACGCCTTACCATGTCCTTAACACCTGTATCTGTGAATCTTTGCTCTTCACCTCTCACTAAACCAGAGTTGATTAGATATAATCTTAAAGCATCAGAACCAAACTTCTCCATTAACTCATCTGGAGCAGTGAAGTTTCTCAATGACTTACTCATCTTCTTACCATCTTCAGCAAGAACCATTCCGTTAACGATTACGTTCTTGAATGCTGGCTTATCAAAGAGAGCTGTTGATAAAATTGTTAGCGTGTAAAACCATCCACGTGTTTGGTCTAGTCCTTCTGCAATGAACTCAGCAGGGAATCCATCTTTAAAAACATCTTCATTTTCAAATGGGTAGTGAAGTTGAGCATATGGCATAGAACCAGATTCAAACCAACAGTCAAAAACCTCAGAGATTCTCTTGTATGTTCCTTCTTCACCTTCAATTGTCCAAGTGATATCATCAACAGTCTCTCTGTGAAGATCGTCAACTGTAACACCTGAGTATTTAGCAAGTTCTTCAACAGAACCTATACAGATGAACTTATTGGATTCGTCATTTCTCCAAACAGGAAGAGGTGTTCCCCAAACTCTGTTTCTTGAAACTGCCCAGTCTCTTGCACCTTCAAGCCACTTTCCGAAACGACCTTTCTTAATATGACCTGGAACCCAATTGATTTGATCATTTGAAGCTAAGAGTCTTTCTTTGATCTCTTCAACTTTGATATACCAAGAAGGAATTGTTCTATAGATAAGTGGTGTATCTGATCTGTAGCAAAATGGGTAACTGTGAACAATATTTCCATGCTCATAAAGTGCTCCATTGTCTTTTAGATCTTTTAGAATATTCTTGTCTGCATCTTTTACATATTGACCAGCGTAATCAGAAACATCTTTTGTAAACTGACCTGCGTCGTTTAGAGGGCAGACTTCCGCCTTAATCCCGTGTGCTTTCATTACTCTATTATCGTCTTCACCAAAAGCAGGTGCCTGATGAACAATACCTGTACCGTTATCAGTTGTTACATAGTCATCAGTAAGAACTTGAAAAGCTCCTTCTGCTTCTAATTCTGCAAAGTATGGAAAGAGAGGCTCATATGAAACGTTCTTAAGTTCAGAACCTTTAAATGATTCTCCAATAACTTCAAGATCTCTCTTCTTAGAGTAGGCCTCAACACGAGCTTCGGCCATTATGATTACTTTTCCTTGCTCATTGTCTTTAACTCTTACGTAGTCAATGTCATCACCAACACAAAGAGCTAAGTTAGAAGGAAGTGTCCATGGAGTTGTCGTCCATGCTGCAATATATTCGTCAGCACCTTTTACTTTAAATAAAACTGTAACTGCTGGGTCTTGAACGTCTTTGTAGTTTTGACCAGCTTCAAAGTTTGAAAGAACTGTTCCAAGTGCCGTTGAATAAGGAACAACTTTTGTCCCTTGGTAAACATAACCTTTTTCCCAAAGACTTTTAAATACCCACCAACAAGATTCCATGAAAGATGGATCCATTGTTTTATAATCATTATCAAAATCAACCCAACGACCAAGACGCTTTACAGTCTTTTCCCATTCGGAAGTATATGTAAGAACAATTGATCTACACTCATCTGAATAACCTTTGATTCCAAGCTTATCTAGAGCATCATGAGCACTCATTCCTAATTTCTTATTAATTTCTTGTTCAATTGGAAGACCATGAGTATCCCAACCAAATCTTCTTTGTACGTAGCGACCTTTCATTGTCCAGTAACGAGGTACAATATCTTTTAAAGTTCCGGCCAGAAGGTGACCGTGGTGAGGAAGTCCTGTCGCAAATGGGGGACCATCATAGAAAATAAATGGTTCATTCTCTGCAGTTTGCTCAAGGGACTTTTCAAAAATCTTATTTTCTTCCCAGAACTTTAAAACCTGATGTTCACTCTCAACAAAAGAGAACTGACTATTTTCCTGACTCATTGCTTCACCTTTACGTTTAATTAGGCCCAAATATTAGCATATCCAACACGGTATGGCACCGTTTTGGTCGCAAAATTTGCCTCTTTTAGGGTGAAATGTAATGAAATGAGTGGCCATTAGACTTACTTGCCGAAAAGTTGAGTGTGAAAGCTATATTTTTAATTCTTATCTCATTTTTATGCTTTGCAGAAGTTGAAACTCTCTACAAAGGTCAAACCATGTCCCTGATTGATTGGAAGGGGATGGATGCTCAGGATTGGCTAAATTTAGGGAAGTGGAAGGATAAGACAAAATTCAAAGATAGTTTTAAATATTGGAAGAGTTTAGAGAGAATTCAGAGATTAAAAGAGCCTGTTGGAAGAGTTTTAGACTGCTTTGGTGATTGTCGTCTTTATAGAGATTCAAGTGAACACCGAATTCAACATATGTCTGAAATTATGGAGGCCGATGAGATTCTGACTTCTTCTAATAGTTACCTTTGGGTCTTTCTCTATGACGGTACGATTGTAAGACTTTCTCCGAGTTCATCTGTAACGATTAAAGAAATTAATATTACGGATACTAAAATATTTCTTCATGCCAGACTCAATATTGGAAATATTCTTTGGCTTTCAAGACATATGCAAAAGTTCGAAAAACAGAAGATGAGAGAAACTGATACTATCTTCTTTCCTATGGCCATCCATGAAGCAAATCCCTTAACTAGGGATGGTAATATCTCGATGGATGATTACCTCTTTGGCGATGAGGATGTCATTACTGATCAGTATACGAGAGTAAATAATTTTATAAATGAGAATAATAAATTTGTCTCGAAGCCGACTGAGGCGCTACTTGTTATGCCTGGTGCGACTGTTTTCGGAGAAAATATATCAATGGAAGCTTATCTCTCTATTGCTAGAGAAAACTTCTTCAAGTTAAGGACAGACAATGCACTTTTGCTAAGCGAAGAAAAAGAGCATAGTGCAGTTGTAAATCTTAGGGGTCACGTTAATAAAGAAATGACAGATCTCTCATACGGTTCTTGGTACAAAGTGGCGATGCCTGCTAGGAAAATTGAACAAGTCGAACCTGATGGAATGATGAATATTAATGAACTCATAACAAAGAGAATTCCTTCTATTTATTATAGTCGAGAGGCAATGCTTAAGAAGTATTCGCAGTTTCTCTTTGACAAGAAAATGAGCCGTGAACTCCTTGCTGTTAAGTATGGATATAGGAAGTGGACAAATAAAGAAGTTGAGCTAAGAAAGAAGTTTCTTTGGGATTTTAGTAGAAGACTTGAAACATCTAATATTGCTGTTGCCGAAAGGTACAGAGATGATATCTTAAAAAAATACAATATCGTTGAAAAGCCTGTTGTGAATAATGACTTCTTTAAGTTGGCTCTTGCCAAATACCTGGAAAGGGGAGAAGTTGATCGTGAAAGGTTTTACAATCCTAAACTAAATAGTGAAAAGAAAGAACTTTGGAAGAGGTTACATGGAATCAGGTCAAAAGCTAAAGCTAGTGCTCGCATCAGGGAGTCCGCGCAGGAAGGAACTTCTAGGTTGGATGAAAGTTCCCTTAAAAATTAGACCTTCTGAAGTTGAAGAAATTACTGAAAAAACAGATCCAGTTGAAGTCGTAGAAGACCTTGCAGCACTTAAGGGAAGAGATATTCTTTCGCTTGAAATTGCCGAAGGTGAGTCGCCATTTATTGTGGCCTCGGATACAATTGTCTTTATCGATAATAAAATCTTGGGTAAGCCAAAAGACAGAGATCATGCAAGAGAGACACTTCTTTCTCTTTCTGGTAGAGAGCATCATGTTTATACTGCTGTATATATGGCGATTAAATTACCTGGAAAAGAAGTTGTAGAGAAATCTTTTGTAGGGAAATCACATGTTACATTTTGCGATATATCACCTGAGATACTAGATCTCTATCTTGAGGGAGATGAGGCTCTTGATAAAGCTGGTGCCTATGGAATTCAAGGTCAAGGGTTACTCTTTGTTGAAAAGATGAGTGGTTCTTATTCTAATGTGGTCGGCTTTCCTCTATCTGACTTTATAGAAGAGATGAAAAGCTTCTTAAGTGAGGTAGGGCTAGATGGTGATAATTGGCGTGAAATATTCAATTCACAAAGAACAAAGGTCTAGGTTACTATTTATTTAAGATTGATCAAACATTCTAGGATTTAAGTTGAATACTAAATATATTCTTACATTTTTTGTTTTATTGAGTAGCTCGGCTTATGGACAAGATGCACCTGAGAAAAATATCTTTGAATATACACGAGAAATGTATAAGAAAGTTAACTCTATTAGTGATTTGAACCCTGAAGACTTCAATGGAAAAATTGCAAATATAAGAAATGAAATTGATCGCTATGTTGAGCATAAGAAAGGTGTTTGTCAGGGAGAGTTTTCGACTGTTATTCTTGAGCAGTCACAAGCTGAAAAATCTGATTATAAGTTAACAAAAACAGAACAAGAGCTTTGCTACAGAGAGCTTAAGGCCCTTCAGATAACTTATATAAATAAACTATTTACTGCCAGAAAAAACTATCTGGACTTCCTTCATACAGAAAGAATTAAGCAATTAAGTACTGTTCGTGAAGATGCTCTCAAACAACTACAAGCGACCTTTAATAAAAAGGTCCGACGTAGAAAATCACGTAGAAAAAAGAAATAAAAAAAGTAGCTTTTGCTACTCCTCTTCTATTGTCTTTCCTAGTACAGCTCTTGTTGGTCTAAAGCTCTTAACCTTTAAAAGAGACTTTCTAGGCTTCAAGCTAGTTCTCTTTCTTAAAGTTCTCGAACGATTAACGATCACATGCGCTGGTGCAATGATTTCTGGTTTGTTTTCTACTGCTTTGTCTTGAGACGATGTTTCCTGAGACATGTCTTTCTCCTGTTAATTAAGGTTTAACTTTTTTAGACCTTAATTCCCAGATGAAAGCGACGTTGACGTCTTGATGAGCTTTTCCGGTGATTAAGACCTAGACTTTAAAAACAATCTGCTTGTTCCAGTCAATGGCCACTCCTGGTGACTTTGTAAAAAAAAGAACAAATATTTTTCGGTGTTTTGCTGAAAAATATTTAGACCTGTTTGCTAATGGCCTATTATATCACAAACTTAGGCGTTTTTCAAACGTGCGTCATCGACAAACATATTTTATAGGCGGTGCGTAGTCAAGTCCTTGTAAATACGTGTCAAATCGGGCATCTTTAATATAGGTATTATTTTATATTGGAGTACGTGCGTCAAATGATAGCAAGAATATTATCAGGTCTATTTCTTATAACAATTTTCTCGTCATGTTCAGTGATGAAAACCATAGCGCTTAGGCCTACGGGAAAAATAATTTATGATGCTTCATTCGATCAACAAGTTGAGAATGACTGGGAACTTTTTGAACAGTCTCTAGGAAGCAATATAAAATTAATGGAAGCACTACTTTCTCAAGATGAGTGGAATAAGGATCTTCTTGTTTCTCTTTTAAAGGGATATGTTGCAAAGGGTTTTGCTATTCATGAGACCTATTATTTAAAAGATAAATTAAATGATGAAGATGACTCTATTCATAGGAAGAGAGCTCTAGCAAGCTATACTCGTGGACTACAAGTTGGTGTTAAGTTTCTAATGTCAGAGGGACTACCTGAGAATGTTCTGACTCAGAACTTAAACACTCCTGATAAATTATATGAAATTATTGATAGTGAGTTCTCAAATAATAAAAGAGATATTGAAGGGATATTGTATACAGCTCAAACACTAGCTGCATTAGTTAATCTTCAAAGAGAAAATATGAAAGTTATTTCATACCTTCCTGTTGCAAAGAGATTATTTGATTGGGCCTGCTCAAAGGACCCAAATATTGCTCTTGGTGCTTGTGACATATTCTATGCCTCATACGATAGCGGAAGACCAAAAATGCTTGGGGGAGATCCAGAGCGTGGTAGACAGAAGTTCTTAGCTGGAATAAAGAAATGGCCAGAGAATTACTTAATGAGAGAAGCCTACGTTGAGTTCTATGCTCTTCCAATGATTGACCAGGATATCTTTGCGAGACAGAAGCTATTTTTTAGCAAGAAAGGTACTGAGTTTGAAAACTCTCGTTACTGGAAAGGGCAACCAATAAGAATTAATAAGAAGAGTTATACAAATGTATTTAATATGATTGCGATTAAGAGAATGCAAATCATAGAAAAATTTGAAGAAGATATTTTTTAATTAATAGGGAACTGGAATGAAAATTTTATTAACTTTATTAGTAACAGTATTCACTTTAAGCACTCAAGCATTAACTGTAAAAGTTGGTGTCCTTGCTCCTGAAGGAACAAGTTGGGCCAAGAACTTAAAGAGGATGGCGAAAGAAATAAAGAAAGCTACAAATAGAAAAGTAAAAATCAAATTCTATTTTGGTGGTGCCCAAGGCGATGAACCTGATGTTCTAAGAAAGATTAGAGTTGGTCAGCTTCACGGCGGGATATTTACAGGAAAAACTCTTGGTGAGATTAATGGTGATGTAAGAGTTATCGAGCTACCATTTACTTTCTACCATGATAGAAAGAAGGCATGGTCAACTGTTGAGAAGATGACGCCATTCTTTAATAAGAGTTTTGGGAAAAGTCAGTTTGAAAACCTAGGTTTCTTTGAAATTGGAATGGTTTACTTTGTTTCTCAAAAAAGAACACAAAGCTTAGATAGTTTAGATGGCGTAAAAATTTGGTCTTGGGAAGGGGATGAACTTGTGGCATCTATGATTGAAACAATGAATCTTGTTTCAGTTCCACTCCCTCTTCCAGATGTTCTTTCCTCTCTTTCTACTGGAATCATTGATGCAGCTTATGCTCCACCTCTAGGGATACTTTCTCTACAGTGGAATACAAAGATAAAGTATCTTGTTGATTTTCCTCTATCATTTTCTGTTGGAGCTTTTCTTGTCGGTCAAAAAACTTGGAAGAAGATCTCTCCTGAGCATAAGAAGATTGTAAAAGAAATTTCTGCTCGCTATGTAAAAAATGTAAATGAAGCAAATGCTAAAGATAATGTTGAAGCATTAACTTCTCTCAAGTCTACTGGGATTGAGTTTTTAAAATTTCCGAAGAATGATATTGAGAGAGGCAAGCAGTTACGTACAAAAATCATCGGTAAACTTAAGGGAAAACTTTTTTCTGAAAAGGCCCTTAAAATGTTAGAGGCGGAGCTTTAGTGTTTCAAAAAATCGGATCTCTCATTGATAAGTTTGTACAAACGGTACTTGTCATCAATGTATTTTCAATGCTTTTACTTACTGTCATTTCGATCTTTCTACGATGGATAGGTATTTCATTCTTATGGGTAGAACCACTTGTAAGACACATGGTTTTTGCGACAGCATTCCTTGGAGCTACTCTCGCAACAGCTACCGGACGACATATTGCTATTGAAATTTTAGCAAAGTCTATGGAAGCAACTGGTAAGAATAACTATCAATTTCTAATAACTAAACTTACTTCATTTTTAACGGTGCTAGCATTGGTATGGTTAACGTACTCTGGCTACTCATTCTTCCTTGTTGAAAAACAATACGGAAAAATAGCATTTCTAGGATTACATAGCTCATTTCTTGTTGGAATTATTCCGGCAGGATTCTTTCTTATGCTAGTTCGTGGAATCTGTGATTTCTTAGATTTTCAACCTAAGGAGATCGAGTCATGACATTTGGTTTGATTGTAGTCATTGCCTTACTTGTTGGAATGCTAGGTGTACCTCTCTTTGCTGTTATTGGTACAACAGCTTTAGCATCATTCTTTTTAAATGATATTGACCCATCTGCGGTATCTGTTGAGATCTATCGTCTCTCTTCGGCTCCAACTCTATTAACGATTCCACTTTTTACATTTGCTGGATATATCATGGCAGAATCGGGAGCACCTAAGAGGCTTGTACGTTTTGCTGATGCTTTAATGGGTTGGTTACCTGGTGGGGTTGCTATTGTAGGACTTGTTGTATCGGCCTTCTTTACTGCCTTTACAGGGGCAAGTGGTGTAACTATTGTAGCACTTGGTGGATTACTTTATCCAATTCTTAAAGATGAGGGCTTCTCTGAAAAGTTTACGATGGGGTTTATTACGACATCGGGTTCTCTTGGACTTTTATTTCCTCCAAGTTTACCAATTATTCTATACGGTTTAGTTGCTAAAGTTGATATTGATGAGCTCTTTAAAGCAGGAATAGTTCCTGGGGTTTTACTAATTCTTGTTCTTGCTCTTTGGTCTATGAAGAATGGAGTTGCTCGCACTGAGAAAGTGTCCTTTGATAAAGTCGAGTTGCTAGCATCTTTTAAAGCGTGCTTTTTTGAGTTGCTTCTACCTTTCGCTGTTCTCGGTGGAATCTACGGTGGGATAACAACTGTATCTGAAGCAGCGGCCTTTACGGCATTCTATATTCTCTGTGTAGAATGTTTTATTTATAAAGATTTATCACTGAGAAAAGATATCCCTAAAATCATTATAGAGTCTATGACTCTAGTAGGTGCAATTCTAATTATCCTGTGTTGTGCTCTCGGTCTGACAAACTTCTTAGTTGATGAAGAAGTTCCTATGCAGATTTTTGAAGCTATGAGGGGAGTGATAACTGACAAATATGCTTTCTTATTATTCTTAAATGTCTTCCTACTAGTTGTTGGAAGTTTAATGGACATTTTTAGTGCGATAATAGTCGTTGTTCCATTAATTTTACCAATGGCGGCAGAGTTTGATATTCACCCGATTCACTTGGCCATCGTTTTTCTTACAAACCTTGAAATTGGTTATATTACGCCTCCTGTAGGGATCAATCTCTTTATAAGTAGTATTAGATTTAAGAGGCCTATAACAGAACTGTACCGTTCTTCTCTACCATTTTTATTCCTACTACTAATATGCTTGGCCATAATTACCTATGTACCAGCATTAAGCCTTCTCTGGGTAAAATAGACCCAGTGAGGTTTAATGAATTATATTAAGTATTTAGTTATCTTTTTCTGTGTAAACCAGGCGGTTTTGTCTGGCCCTGCGCAGGGGTCAAAATATTGGTTAGGCGAGAGTGACTTTGAAGAATATAGTGGACCACTAGATCCAAAACTAGACGTAGAGTTTAGAAAGGGTGGAGTGCAGTTTAGCGATAAGAGATATCAAAGTCGATATCCTATGGAGAATATATCTTCTTCAGTTTTTGATTTAACAACATATTATGAAGACTTTATAAGGCCAAGCTTTCAGTGTTCGCAGCTCGACTTTATCGAGTCGGCTGAATATATACACTATCTTCATCGTTTAACTGCAATTTCTTTAAATTATGAATTTGCACGAAAGCTACATATTGCTCTCTATCAGTTAGGGGAGATGGAAGATACTTGTAGTATTGACTACGATAATCTCTTTAAAAAGTGTCGCCCAAAATCAAATGATATGCTTCTTTTCCAAAACAGAGTTCAGGATCTATTTCCTGATATTATTGACTGGGGTAGATTTCCTCTTCTAAGAAGAAATGGAAACCTCTATAACCTAAAAAAGTATCATGGTGATTCGATGAGTATCGTAGACCGACACTTTAGGGATGATAACTTAGAAGTTTCACTACAAAGATCCTGTGAGTATATTAAGAAGGAAATAATTAGCCTTTGCTCTGAAGAGGATTCTTACTTTGGAATTAGTCAGATAGGTGACATCCATGACTTTATCCTTTCAAGTAGTGCATTTAAAGTTGCTAATACTACAGGAAGTGGCCCTGCATGTATGAACCAATTTATTGTTCTTAATAAACTTAAAGAAAGTATCAAGCCTGTGACAATGAAAATATTAAAACTTAATTCCGATGAAGAGAAGGGAAGAGTTTTTTGGTATGGTTCACTTCGAGAATTTGATGAGCTTGGTGTTACAATTATTGAAGAAGAAGTTGAAGTCGAGGTAGAGGCTCCTGTAGTTGCAAAAGCTGTGGTTAAAAAGAAAGGGCCTGCGATTGTTGCTCCACCAGTTAAAAAGATAATCAAAAAGAAAGTCGTAAGAAGAGTTGTCCCTAAGAAAGTTAAAAAGAAGAAGAGAATTTCGGCGCTTGAAAAGGCAATTACTGAACATCTAAAAACGAAGACACTTACTGAGGTACATATGACTCATCTCAAAGGTGATTTCAAGTACTCTAAGAAAATTTTAAAAATGCTTAATGGACCACTAAGACCTTATCAGACGCGAAAAGCCTTAACTGATATGAAGAAGGTAGATAAACTTGGCTCAAAAGAAAAGCCACTTAGTTTTCTATTTCTAAAATTTCTAATTGATCATAAACTTCATCAAGGACTCTACAATATAAAAGGAATAATTGGTGATGAGCTATATGTTGTAAATGATATTGAAAAGAGAAAGGGTGCAATTAAGATAAGATTAGATAATAACAAAGAAACTAAATTTAAATGGCAAATATGGATAAAGGAAGTAATTAGATAATTACTTCCCTTATCATATAATTAAAACTTTCTAGATTGTCTTTTAAGTTTCTTGATCTGTGAAGACTTTGAAACTGATAGTGCAATAAAGAAACCAGAGTTTTCACCGTTCTCATCTTTCCCAAATAGAGAAATATTTCCAACGTGCTTATTTCCGGCCTTAAATCCTTTTGTCCAAGCAAACCCATATAGCTCAAACTTAGGAAGTGGTACCCAAATACCAAAAACTTTTGGACCAACGTAGAACGCAGTGTTCTTTAGCTTGTCTTTGATTGTAAATGCTACAGCTGGAAGAGCTCCTGAAGCAACACCTGGAATCATTCTTCCACCAGGAAGAGTTTTTGGATCTAGCTCTTGAACATCTCCTGAGAAGATATCATCAAGTGAAACAGTGAATGTTAAAACAGTCCCTGGTCCTTCTAGATTTGGATTTAATCCGACAAATGATTTGTCATACTTTGGTACTTTGTAAGTCGCACCAACCATCATCGTAACATCTTCAAGTACCATCGACACGATGATATTATCTTCAAGAAGACTTACATTTGGTCCCTGTACCCCAGGGATAACAATATTACCCTCTCCGCATGACACAGAGAAAAATGATAGCCCTAAAATTGTTAGGACTGTTAGGAACTTGTTCCTCATAGCATTTACCATAACTACCTCGCTTTTGTTTGGAATCTACCGTCTGGAAAGCTTTTCGGAAAATTTATTTGGAGCTTTAAAAAAAGAAGCCCCCGCTAGAAAAAAGCGGGGGCGAAATGTTTTACTCAATTATTATTCTTAATTTCTAGTATCTTCTAGCTTGTTTCTTTAATAGTCTCTTAGCTGAACTTGATACAGTAAGTGCTAAGAAGAAACCTGCATTCTCACCATTTTGATCTTCACCAACAAGTGATAAGTTACCCATTCTCTTTGAACCAGTATAAAATCTTGTTGTAATCATAGCTCCAGGCATACCTACTTTCTTAAGTGGAACCCAAATACCAAATACTTTTGGACCAATGTAGAAAGCTACGTTCTTAAACTTCTCAATTGAGAATGCAACCGCTGGTAGAGTTCCTGATGAAACACCTGGAATCGCACGACCACCTGGTAAAGTTAGTGGATCAAGTTGGCTAACCTTATCTCCAAATACGTCATCAAGAGATACTGAGAATGCCAGTAGAGTACCGTCTGACTCTAGATCAGGAGATATTTCTACATAAGAATTAGGGTACTTTGGAATATTGTATCTTGCACCACCTTCAATGGTCATGTTTTCAAATACAACATCAATAAGAATGTCATCGCCAAGAAGAACAACGCTTGGTCCTTTAAGGCCGTTGATCTTAAGGTTCTTTCCACTTGTTCCACTTCCACAAGAAGTTAGAAGGATAGTAAGTGTGATTAATAAAGTTGATACTGCTGCTCTTGAGTTACTAAGTGTTTTTGTAAGTGTGTTGTTCATGGTTGCCTCAAAAGAAACGTGGTTTCCCTTGAAGATTACGATCTATCTCAAATGACGTACAACAGTTAACAGACGGACAATAAGATCATAAGTGTAAATTTTAAATTCTCTCTCAGGGTTATTCCTGAAGTGAAAATCATTATGCCTGATCAAAAAATAACCTCAATAGCTGAAAGCATTAAATTGTCATATTCGTGTTGAGAACGTGAAAAGAATTTTATAATGCTTGTATTTTCAGTATGTTATAATTGAAGATTTTAATCTAAGGTTAATTTATTGATAGTTCAGGTCTCGAACTATCGAAAAATTGATTTCGCCAAATATTCTGGGAGGAGAGTAGTTAAAGTCTTGAAGCTGCGTTGTGGTGCGGTGTTTGCCGGCTTAAAAGGAGTTCAGATTATTGGTATTCTATTAATGGCTAAATAGGACAATAGTAAGAGGTTTTGAATGAGAATTCTTTCAGCAACACAACAAGCAACACAGAATACTTCAAAGAAGGCGTCGAAGAAGGCCCGTCCTTCAAATCAAAACTCTGAAGTAGCGAATAAGCAAGTTGTTGGAAAAACCACTGGTGGACAAACTATTGTGAAGCTTGATGGGTCACGTCGGAAACTGTCTGATTCAGATATAAGAGCTAAGATTGCAGAAAAAAATAAACCAAAAGATCCAAATGTCACAGCTCAAGAAGCAGCAAAGAAAAAGCCATTCTTTGATACATCGATGAAAGAAGATATTGCAGACAATGTAGTTGTTAAGTCACCAATTGTTAAAAAGACTCCCGGTATAGCGACTCCTGATGCAAAAGGTGAAGCAGCACAAAAAGCAACTGAAGCAAGAATGATTGCTACAAATAAAAAGAACGAAGCAAAGAGGGCCGAGATAGATAAGGCGAAAGTTGCAAAAACAAACCCTTCTGAAACTACTGAAGCCGTTGCTAAAGAAGCTGAAACTCCTAAGGTTGTAAATGCCCAGGGTGAAGCAATTGAAAGTGATGTAAAAAAGAATGACCCTAAAGATCCAAGAGTACAAGAGAAGCTAAGGGCCTTGTTAAAAACGAATGCTTTTAGTTTTAATCAAAAAGAAAAATCTGCTCTTGCAAATATATTGAACAAACAGGCCTAGACTATTTAGTCGTTAAATCTAAGCATTGTTTCAACTTTATCAATAATTTCAGGGATAACCTTATCGAGTTTTCCGTCAACTACAGTCGCTGCTGAGTGATTGTGACCACCACCACCTAAGGCCTGTGCCATAATTCCAACATCAACATTGTCTTTAGCTGCACGAAAAGAAACTTTTACTTTGTCCCCAATCTGTCTAAACATACAAGCAACTTTGATATTATCGAGAATGAGAAGATGGTTGATAAAGCCATGTGTATCTTCGGCCTCTGAACTATGTTTCTCAATGAGTTCTTCGTTCAGGGAGATCCATGCAACTGACTCATCATCATTTGTCTGTGAAGATGTTAGAACTGTTCCTAGAAGCTTCATATAGCAAACTTTCTTAGTTCCATTAATTCTATTAAATGCCTGTGGAGGACTTACTCCCGCATCTAGAAGTTTTGAGATTACCTTATGAGTATTTCCCGTAACTGTTGGATAGCGAAAACTGCTGGTATCTATAATTATTGAAGTATAGAGCGCAAGCGCCATATCCTTATCAATTTCAATATCAATTGATTCTATGAGTTCTGCAACTAGCTCACCAGTTGCTGCCTTGTTCGAGTCAATACAGTGAATTGCCGCTAACTCTTTTGGACAAGGGTGATGATCAATGAATAGTAAGTCGTGTGACTTAAGAACAAGTTCTTGTACATTTGCACCAATTCTCGGTAGGGAATTAGTATCTGTAACTATAAGTAAATCAATTTTATCTAAAGAGTCTTTAAGTTCTGCATAAGATTTAACAACATCTTTAGGGTCAAGGTACTTGTATCTATCAAAGAGAGGCTCTTCGTTAATACAGTAGACTTCTTTTCCCATTTTTTCGAGCGCCATACATAGGGCTATCTCACTACCTATTCCATCGGCATCGGGATGAATATGTGTCGTAATAACAATCTTTTGGGCCTTGTTAATACGGTCTTGAAATCTTTTTATCGCATTTGTCATACGATCCTTTTCGGTAGTTTGCAGCTTAAAGTTAAGCAGCTTAAATTATTGGACTTTCCCAATCGTCTCACTTTTTGTTAGGATTTTAAAGTAAATCTAAAAACAGAGAAGTTACATGGAAAGTACTTTAGTTAAATTCTCGGGTATAGAAAAAAGCTATCCTGGAAAAGTCGTCTTAAGTGGCGTCAACTTTGAGATTCAAAAAGGATCTGTTCATGGTTTCCTAGGGCCGAATGGTGCGGGAAAGTCGACACTCATGAATATTCTCTTAGGTGAAATTGAAAATGATAAAGGTGAAATTAACTTCACTGAAGAATCTTCAATTGGCTACCTTCCAGAACATCCTCCTCTTTATATGAATATGAAGGTTTGGGAATATCTTTGCTTTGTTCAAGATATTTATGACTCTACTGATAGAGACTTCTTAAATGGAGTCATAGAGAAATGCGGTTTACAAGAAGTACGAAATAGAATGATAGGGCATCTATCCAAAGGCTATAAGCAAAGAGTAGGTTTAGCACAGGCAATTTGCCACAAACCAGACCTTCTTGTTCTTGATGAGCCAATGGTAGGTCTTGATCCCCATGCAATAATACAAATGAAAGAACTGATAAGTGAACTTTCAAAAGAACATACGATATTCGTATCGAGCCATCAGTTACATGAGTTATCTCAAATTTGTGATCAAATCTCTATTCTACATCAAGGGGTCATTGTACAAGATGGAACAATTGAAGAAATAGAAAAGTCACTAAATCAGCAGCAAGTTGTTGAGGTTGAATTTGAAAATAAAATTGGTGAACTCCTTGGAGATATTTCAGCGCTTGATGATTTAAGTTATTCAGTTATTGAAGGTAATAGATATCGCTTTAAGTCTCAAAGTGAAAATGATTTAAGATCTACTCTCGGGAGATTCTTTCTTGAGAAGAATATAGCTGTCCTATCACAAAGGGAAGTGAAGATGGACTTAGAAGAGATCTTTAGAACAGCTACTAAGGAGAATGTATAATGACTTTTATAAAAGGAGTTAAACTTCTCTCAAAGAAAGAATTAGGTGAGACTTTTTCTTCTCCGATGATTTATATCTTTACTGCTATCTTTTCATTCCTCGTAGGAGGAGTCTTTTATAATAATCTCTCGTTTATAAAAGAAGTTACGAATGTATCTATTGTAAATGGAGCATTAGCACCAACTTTTTCTGCAATGAACTTCATGCTAATGATTTTTGCTCCAATGATTACAATGGGATGTTTTGTAAAAGAAAAAAGAGAACATACTTTACCTTTATTAAAGCTATCGAAGATAGGGGATAAAGAAATATTTTGGGGTAAGTATATAGCTCTAATAGTGAAGGGACTTTTTATTATACTTCCTTCAATCACTTTTCCTATCATCTTGAGTTTCTCTGGCTTTAATGATTGGGCGATTGTTTTAACAAACTACATCGGAATAATAGGGTTATTCTGTTGCTACCTTGTTGTAGGGGCCTTTGCATCTCTTCTTACGAGGAATTATATAATTGCAATTGTTTTAACTTTTGGAATTCTCTTCTCATTTCTAATTCTTGCTTCAACTGGAGCAAGTATAAATAATGAAATTGTTAGTCAGCTTTTAAAGTACGCTAGCCTTGGGCAACATACATACTACTTTGCCCGTGGCGCAATTGTATCTTATGACCTTGTTTACTTTGCTTCTTTCATTGGGTTCTTCTCATATGTCAGTGTTAGGCTATTAGGAGTTAGAAGATAATGAAGAAAATGTATCATAATTTGATTTTAGGACTAGTTAGTTTTGCATATATATGTGGAACGTTCTTAATAGTTGTACTTCCTGATCATCCAATGATTATAGGGATTGTCTTTTCTATCGCTATCATAGGAACTGTTATTCTCTCTTTAATTAATCGAAAGAAAATAACTCTATTAATGACTTCTACATATGGAAGAAATATTTCTAATAATATAATAGGTTTCTTCTTAGTCTTTTGCATTCTGGGGCTTGTTAACTATATTGCCTTTAAAAGACCAAAAGTTTTTGATCTCAGTGATAGAAGACTGAACTCTTTAACTACCCAGTCTGAAAAAATAATATCTCAAATTGATGAAGAAACAACTCTAACGTTATTTGCGAGTAAAGCACATGAAGAGAATATTCGAAAGTTCTTAATGCTCTACTCAAATAGAAATTCCAATTTAGTGGTTAAGTATGTAGATCCAGAGATTAGACCTGATCTTGTTTCTGCACATGGGGTGACTTTGTCACCAAGCATAATGATTAAGAATAAGAAAAGATCAATCATTGTTACTAAGATGCAAGAGCTCTCAATGACTAATGGTTTGATTCAAGTCAATCGTCAGTCTGACCCTATTGCTTGTTTTGCATACTCCCCACTTCTAGAGGAAAAAGGTGATACAGGTTTTACAGGACTCCTTCACATCTTAAAGAGTTCAGCATTTAAGTTAAAAGTTGTCGATCTCTTAAAGGTAAAGAGTATTCCAAGTGAGTGTCAGGTCTTTTCTATACTTGCTCCTCAGGGAGACTTCCTGGATTCTTCATTTGAGAAGGTTAAGAAGTATCATCGTGATGGGGGAGTTCTCTTAACAACTTTCTTTCCAATGTTTAATGGAGATAAAATTTCAAACTTAAGAAAGTACTATCAAGAGAATGGCTTAATCGTAGCTAATAATGTTGTAATTGATAGATCTAATAGTATCGAAGGAAGTATGGGTAGTGCTCCTATAGTTAAGTCCTTTGATAATAAAGGGATTAATACTAATCTGAGTGGACAGGTGTTCTTTCCTTTAACAACTTCAATTTATCCAACTAAGGAAGTTGATGACTCTTATGTTGCCCTCGCAATTTCCTCTCCAAGTAGTTGGGCGGAGGCCACTCTTTCTGAGATAGTAAGTGGAAACCTTCAATTTGATGGTAAGGACACAATTGGTCCAGTAGATATTGCCGGTGCTGTAACTGTTGATAGTCGACCACGACTGATTGCCATTGGAAACTCATCAATGGTGTCGAATAAATTCTATAAGTTTCAAGCTAACTTTAATTATATGGTAAATATTCTTCACTGGACTGTTGGACAGGATCTTCTTACTAGTACAAGAGCAGCAGTCTTTAAAGAGGTACCTCTTTTTATAGGAACAACTCACAAAAGAGTTATCTTTTATTTCTCTATACTGGCGCTTCCTCTAACTCTACTACTTATTGCTGTAGTACAGTTTAGAAGAAGGAGAATGTCTTAGATGAGAAATATTGCACTTCTTGTTATTCTGTCTTCGCTTGTTGGTTATGTTTACTTCTTTGAAGAAAAGAATTCTATTGAGGCCTATCGAGACAGAGAGAAGGCAGAGAGTCTCCTTGATTTAAGAAGTGCTGGGGAAATGTTATCCTTAAAAACAGCAAAATTTCATCTTGAAAAGAGAGGTGAAAATTTCTTTGTTGATAGTGATTTTGAAGTGGCACAAAACCAACTAGATACTTTCTTTTCTCAGTTGGAGAATATACGTGTCCAGCGAATCTTGACTCAAGAGGAACTTAAAAATTTAAATCCTAGTAATCTTGAATCACCACTGAAGCTGGACGTATCAGTATCTTTTAAAAACTCTATCTTAAATTTTTCTTTGGGAAAGAAGATAGAGTTTAATCAAAACTTCTATCTTAAAATAACTAATTCTCAGACTAAGAACGAAAAGTGGGTCATTGCAAAATATCAAAATACTTATTCAGGTAAGTCTTCTGAAAAGAACCAGTACAGATCTGATATAGCATATAAGCAAATAATTTCATTATTTAGTCTTGGTGCCGACTTTTTTAAGAATAAACTTCCATTTAATATCTCAAAGGGTTTTAAAGTTATTAAAATCGAGTCTTTTCGAAATAGACCTTACGAGATAGAGGGGACTTCGTTAACATCGGTTCCTACTAAGCCAAATGGAATTGAAGAATCAAAGGACAGGATAAATTTCTACCTAAAGGGTTTAAAAGAATTACAGGCCAAGTCTGTATCTAAAGTATTAGATAGAAATAAGCTTAAAGATTCTCTTGGGAAAATAATAGTTGATGACAAGAGTTACGAAATGTTTAGGAACTATAAAGGTAAGAGGGGGTACTTCTTAACCCTTGATAAGTATATTTATGAGTTTGACGGTGCCGCCTTTAGACATATATTTTCCCCTCAACAAGACTTCTGGATTAAGAAGTTTAAATTAGATAGTTCTTCAGAGCTTACGATTAAAGATATGGAAGATAATGTTGTGCTTGTATCTAAAATTACTGATAAGAATATCTGGACACAGGTAATGCTAGGTGAGGCTCACTCTGTAAGAGACAATAATAAACAGAAGTTTAAAGCTTACTACAAAGTTATTAACGGTAAGAAGACTTTTTTAGTCAGACAATCTGATGGTGGACTAGAATTACTTGATGTGGATCTGGATGTTATTTTTCACTTCTTAGAAAAAATAAAGTAGAATTTAGCTGTGTATAATTTGATCTATAACTACATTGACCTCTTACTACATCCTGTTAAATCCCATCAAGACTTAGCAAACGAAAGAGAGAAACTTGAAAAAGTGAAAAAGAGTAGGGACTTCTCTTTAGTTGATGATGATTTACATGAAACCCGAGAAGAAAAAAAGAACTTCATTCTCGACTTCGCTTCATTTGCGACTATCTCTTGGGCCTTTGTTTTAATATTTGCAATATACTCGCTAATATTCTTTCACTTCGGGCAATACCTAAGTGACGACCTTAGTGAAGATGGTTTCTTGGCAAGTGTCCTTGGCGGATCTCTTTTTCAGAAAAAAATATTTATAATATCGCTTCTATTTGAAGCAGTGTTCTTTCCATTGGCCGCTTGGGTATATATTAAATTTTGGAGAGTCATTATTTCTTTCTTCGCTAATCTCTTTGATAAGAATGTGGAAAGAGAGAGTTTAGATGAAGTTGTTAATACTTCACTCGTTGGTAACTTCTTTTTACTTATTCCAATTCTTGGAAAGATGATTAAGTCTGTATCTCAAATCTTTTATATATTCATAGGATTAAAGCATAATTTAAAATTTACAACGACACAGTCATTTATCGTTGTCATATCTCCACTTATTTTCATCGCAATGTTCATGTTATTCATGGCGATGTACGGAATGCTTATAATTAACCTTTATTGAGTTAAGCGAAATCCATTAATTCAGTAACTTACAGCGAATATTTTTTACCTAAAGATAAAGTTCTGCTGACTTTTTTTCAATGATTCTCTATAACCTTAAAATTCAAATTTAAGGAGTAAAGCTTGAAAAACTTAACAGTAGTTTTATTGTCATTACTATTCACGAACTCATATGCAAGTTCACTAGATAAGGTTGTTTATGGTGTAGACAACAGACTTAATTATTCACAAGCGCCAAAGAAAATTCAAAAGCTAGCTGATGCAACAGCTGGAATGGTGACTTCAGGAAAGTTATCGCTAGGTGAGAGTACATATCTCTTTAGTGGGACAAGATTTGGTGGAAGCTTTGTTGGAAACTATTGGGATAATGGTCCAATCTGTGAAGATGAGAAATTCGCGGATGAATATAAACTTCCAATTTGTTCAGGATTTCTAGTTGGTAAAGATACTCTTGTGACTGCTGGTCACTGTGTTTACGATGAGAATGACTGCAAGAAGAAGACATGGGTATTTGGTTATACAAAAGATGTCGCGGCCAAGGGGGAAGTACCTTCTAAAAATGTTTATGAGTGTAAAGAACTTGTAAGTAAGGGCGAGTGGGGTGAAGACTTTGCTGTAATTAAACTTGATAGAAAAGTTAAAGGTAGAACTCCTCTAAAAATGGCTAAAAATAGAGTTAAAGTAAATGATAAAGTATTTGTAATTGGACACCCTAGCGGTCTTCCAACGAAGATTGCGGCTGGAGCAAAGGTTGTTAGCTCTAAGGTAAATGTTTTTAAAACTAACCTCGATACATTTGGCGGTAACTCCGGTTCTGCAGTTTTTCTTGAAAAGACAAATAAAGTCGTTGGAATCCTTGTTCGAGGAGCTACAGACTATAAGCGAGATCAAGATGCTGGTTGCTTTCGTACTAATAAGTGTGAGGCCATTACAAGTGGAATTGGTTGTGGTGGTGAAGGCGTCACACATTTAGATATCGTAAAATTCAAATAAAAACCTAGGCCAGTATTTCGATACTGGCTTTTTTTTGTTATATTACTTCTATCTTAAAATCTTTGTGGAGTAGATATAATGAAAATCCTAATTATCATGGCAATGGAAGCTGAAGCGATGCCAATCATAGAAGAGCTTGGCCTAAAGAAACTTCCAATCAATGAAAAACTACACTCTTGTTTTCCTCGCTATAGGGGAGAGTTCGAAGGTAAGGAAATCATTATATCTTTAAATGGAAAATCAAAAGAATATGGCGTTGATAGAATTGGGACAGAGTACGCAGCTCTCAATACTCAATCAGCTATTATCGAATTTTTTCCAGATCTAATAATTAATGCTGGTACATGTGGTGCATTTTCTCAAGATGCAGAAATTGCAGATATTATTACAACTGATAGACCGGCCGTTTACCATGATCATCGAGTTCCTATTGAAGGCTTTGATGAATTTGCTAAAGGTCGATATCCAACAATTCATAGACCAGAGTATTTTACAGGCATTGATTTTAAACTAGGTGTTGTTACAACTGGTAGCTCTCTAGATATGCCTAAAATAGATGAGCAGTTAATTAGAGAGGGAAGTGGAATGGCCAAAGAGATGGAGTGCGCTTCTGTTGCCGCCGCTGCTCAACTCCATGGGATTGACTTCTTCCCGATTAAATCTGTGACAGATATTATAGATGTTGAACTTGATAATGTTGATCAATTCTTAGCTAACCTTAGTAAGGCCAGCGAGAAGCTTGGTAAGACTCTTATTCAAGTTCTTAAAAACATAAAAGGCTAAAGATGTATTCATCAGACAGAAGATATAAGAAGAATGATTGGTGGGACTTTCTGACAGTCATTGATCAGGAACTAGAGAAGCTTCCTGCAAAAGAAACTTTCTTTAATCTTATTGATGAACTTAGAATGAGAAAGGCCGAGTCTATTTCTGAAGGTGCGACATTTAAAATGAAGGCACCTGCCAAAGATCTTCTTGAAAAATTTAAAGACAGAATGGACAAGGATGAAGAGTTTGCTTCAAGTGTAGACCTAGAAGAGTTTAATAGACTTGTAGATTTCCTCTTATAGTTTATCAGCTTAAAGAAACACCAGATAAGAAATAATGAAGCTTAATTAAACTCACGTGACCAATTAGGCCTAGAGCTACAACTGCTAAGTCATTTTTCCAAGAACACTTGCTAGCTTTCAAATTGAACCTATCCCTAGTTTCAATTCCTATAATCATATAAATATTAAAAGCAATCATTGCAAAGAAGAATATATCCTGATTATATTGAGTATTTATCAATAGATGAGTGGTTGCCCAGATAGTTAGACCTATGAGCATTGGATGCCTTAAATACTTTTTAAAGTGGTTATTTGGTATATATGCAGCAATGATTAAAATGGAGGAAACCGGAAGAACCTTATGAATATTATTGAAGACAAAGTTATTTAATTCAGAGTTTTCTGAACCCGGATAAAAGCGAAGTACTAAGAACATCCCTGTAAATGAGACTCCTGCAATAAGAGAATATACCGCCTTATACCTATTATTACTTCCAAGCTTCTCTATAAGACTTTTGCGTAACGTCACGTTTAAACTTATGGAGTGTATTAAGAAAAAAACTAGAATTGATAAAATTAATATATAAGTCATATAGTAAACCCTTGTTGTCTAGATAGTAAGTCTGTATTGACTATATTGCAAGGGCCCTATATATTAATTTCATGGAAGAAATTGAAACGAATCAACTCATAGAGCAAAGTTTTGGGCATAAGTTATCGAAAGCATCACGTCTATTTCAAGACTATGGTGTTCAAAAGCTAAGACACTCTATGAAGGTTGATACAATCAAGCCATCACACCTTAAATTATTCCCTCATATCGAAGACGCTGGCTCAAGTGTAGTTGAGATAGCTAAAAAACTTGGGATCTCCAAGCAAGCGACAGGTCTACTTGTAAATGAGTTAATAGAATTCAATGTACTTGTTAAAGAGGATAACCCTGAAGATAAGAGATCTTTTCTAGTAAAATTTAATAAGAAAAAAAGTGGCCCATATATAAAGGGGATATCAGTTTTTCAAGAGTTGGATGAAGTTATTACTAAATCAATGACCAAGAGAGAGCTAGAAATTTTATCTAGTGCGTTAGATAAAGTTATAAATATCTGTCAGAAATAGTAAGAAAAAAGTTACAAGGCCATACACCTAAAATCACTACGAAATTCAAATGACACACAGGGCGCGGCCGTTTACGGAAGGCCCCGGTTCTGTTTTAATATTTAGCACACACAAAGAAACACAACATTACAGCAATGCTGAGCGTTGCTAAATTTGAGACATTAATTGACATTAGCGAAAGGAGTTCGAAATGTCCTTAGTAGGAAGCCACATGAGTATGATTGGGGGAATTGAAGTAGTTTGCGGACCGATGTTTTCAGGTAAGACAGAGGAATTGATTCGTAGAGTTAAAAGAGCGCAGATTGCCCGTCAAAAAGTTCAAATCTTTAAACCAGTAATTGATAATAGATATTCTAAAACAGATGTCGTAAGCCACTCGTCACAAGCGATTGAGGCCACTCCAGTTACTGATGCAATTGATATTTTACAAAAAGTTTTCGATTCAACAAGAATTGTTGCAATTGATGAGGTACAATTCTTTGACGACGCGATCATCAAAGTTATCTCAAAGTTAGCACGTCGTGGAATCAGAGTAATTTGTGCAGGACTTGATCAAGATTTTAAAGGTCAACCATTTGGTCCAATGCAACAATTATTATGTATTGCCGATGACGTTATGAAGGTAGCCGCTATTTGTACAGTTTGTGGAGTTCCAGCTTCAAAGACTTATAGAAAGCCTTCAACTAATAAGGACCAAGTCCTTGTTGGTGAAACTGATTTATATGAAGCTAGATGTCGCTCTCACTTTGATTACTATGGTGAAGAAGAAGATGTCATGGCCTTCTCAATTTCTCTTGGTGGTTTAAAGTCTTTAAACTCAGAAGGCCAAGCGGAATTAATGAGCGATGTATAATTTAAGTGAAGTAAATCATAAGTACGGAGAGAATGTTCATATTCTCTCCAATCCTCTCTCTAGTACACTATTAACAAAGTTCTCTTCAAAAGATGTTATTCAGCCAGAGTTGAACCATCTCTTACATAAGATGTATTTTATTCTTCTTGAAGCGGTAACTAGTCATAGTTTTCCAAGAGCTCACTCAGAAGTAGTAACGAGAATGGAAGAGAAGCTTGAATCAGAAGTCCTAACTTTTGATCAAAGAGTTGTTCTTGTAGATCTTGCTCGTGCGGGAATTTATCCGGCACATATGTGCTTTGAGATCCTTAATTATATTTTAAAACCAGAAGGATTAAGACAAGACCACTTCTACGTGAATAGAAAAGTTGATGAAAATGATCAGGTCATTGGAGTTGATGTTTCAGGTTCAAAGATTGGAGGAGATGTAGATGAGGCAATCGTTCTACTTCCAGATCCAATGGGCGCTACGGGAGGTTCTCTCTCTTTTGCAATTGATCACTATAAGAAATCAGTAGAGGGACAAGCAAAGAAGTATATTGCTATGCACTTAATTATCACACCTGAATATATAAAGAGAATGTCTCAAGACCACCCTGAAGTAGAGATTTATGCTCTAAGGCTAGACAGAGGAATGTCTAGTGAGAAAGCTCTGAAGGCTATTCCTGGTGAGTTTCCTGAAGAGGAACGTGGCCTAAGTGGAATACAATATATTATTCCTGGTGCAGGTGGAGTTGGAGAAATCCTTAACAATTCTTTCGTATAACATGATACAATTTTTTCGCTAAGACTTTAGAACAGATGGGGGGAAAATGTCTGTATCTACTTATATTTCGGCCGAAAAGATTCAAGAACGTATTAATGAAATCGCACACCTTGTAGACATTGATTACAACGGAGAAGAAGTTGTTGTCATCGGAGTTCTCAATGGTGCCTTTATGTTTGTCTCTGATTTAATTAGAGCTATGCAAACACCTGTCTATCTCGACTTTATTGCTGTTAGCAGTTACGAAGGAACAGAAAGTACGGGAAAATTAAAAATGCTAAAAGACATTAAAGTCGATGTTAAGGACAAGCATGTTCTCATCATTGAAGATATTGTTGATACAGGTTTAACAATTACTAAGCTTAAGGCCTTGATGTTGGAAAGAGGACCTAAGTCTCTAAAGTTAGCAAGTCTATTACACAAGCCATCAAGAACAGAACATAAAGTTGATATCGACTATCTTGGTTTTGAAATTGAAGATAAATTTGTTATTGGCTATGGACTAGACTTTAACGGTCTCTATAGAGAATTACCTTATATTGGAGAGTATAGTGCAAGTTAGCGAACAAGGATCAGTTCGAGTTGATTTACTAGGTGGAACACTGGATTTAGTTCCTATTAATGTTATTTTACGAAACACTGTAACTTTAAACCTAGCAACTTCTTTAAAGGCGAAAGTTGATATTGAAGCAATAGATGAAGAAGTCGTAGAAATTATTTCTAAAGACTATGATTCTAAAAATACATTTCTAAAAAAAGACTTTCTGGCCGAGAACTTTGATGGTGATCACTTTGGACCTCTTAGTTTTGTCTGCCAAATCCTTAACCATTTTAATATTACTGATAAGGTTAGAGTAACTCTAGAATCAGGATCTCCTCCTGGAGCTGGACTTGGTGGTTCTTCTTCAATGGGAGTTACTCTTTATAAAGCTTTGGCAAAGTACACTGGCTCTGACTTTGATAGATTAACTGCAATAAGAACAGTTCAAAATATTGAAGCTAAAATATTAAATAAAGGTCCTTGTGGTTATCAGGATTATTATCCTGCACTATTTGGTGGTGTCCTAGCACTTGTTCCAAATGATAATGAAATTATCGTTGAGCAACTTTATGACAAAGAGTTTAAAGACTTTTTGGAAAAGAGAGTGACGTTAATCTACTCAGGTAACTTAAGACTATCTGCAATTAATAACTGGGAAGTTTATAAAGACTTCTTCGACTCTAAAAATGGAGTTAGGGAAGGTCTAACTGAAATCGCTAATTTAGCGAGTGAAGCACTGACTTGTTTAAAAAATAAAGACTTTGAAAGATTTCTTACTCTACTTGGCCTTGAAGGGGCAACTAGGGAAAAGCTCTTTAGCAATATTGTAACTGACGATATGCGAGAGCTAAAAAATGAGCTTGGTGAAGTAGCTACTGGGCTGAAAGTATGTGGTGCTGGAGGTGGAGGGTGTTTTATTATTACCCACAATGAAGGTGATCATGATAAAATTAAGATAACTGCTGAAGCAAAGAATATGAAAGTTCTTGAGTTTCAGGTTTGTGAACCTCTTAACTAGTGGGGAGACCTTGTCTAATAATCGTGTTGCAGGACTAAGTATGAAAGGTGGAAGAAGAGATAACTTCTTTTTCTGCTTATTAGATCACTTTGAAGATGGAGATAGATGGTTTTTAAAATCTGTTCTCCAAGTGCAAGATGACGACGAGGTCGAAGATGGTGATGATGCTATCCGTACTTGGATTGAAAAATTCGAAGTTGATAATGTTGTTATTGATTTTCCTCTTTCTCATCCGGCATGCCATGATTGCGAGATCGATTGCCCAGGGATAAACAAATGTCCTGTGTATGAAGTTAGCCATGTTCAAAAAGAAGCACAAGCAATCTTAGATAAAGATGAAGAACTCCAAAGAACAAACCCAAAACACTATGAACGTGAAAGAAATATTGATGATCTCTTTGACTATGGAAGAGATATATTTGAAAAGTGGCCAGTGGAGCACTTACTTTCTCGTTCATTTAAAAGAAGACTTAAGAAAGGATTTATCCCTTATTGGAATAGAACTTTAGATTTTTGGGTTTGGTGTTTCTATCACGATCAGTTATTAAATCTCTTCAAGACGACTTTTGATTCATTTGGAAATACTTCTCTGATGATTCTCTCACGTTTCTCTTATATGAAGAGACACTTTCCAAAGTCTCTCAATATGTTTGAAGGGAATGTTAATTTAACTCTAATCGAACTGATACGATCTAAAACTCTATTAAAGAAGAATATTCAAAATATGTCAGACTTAGACCTTGGCGTTGAGGCAAGACTTGATATTATTAAGAAAGTTGAAAATAAGCTGAATATTTTTATCTATGATAATGACTTAGAAGTTCTAGTTAAGAACCCAAGAGCATTTGATTCATTCTTATTGGCCATTGCTGGACAAAGAAAGCTATTGAATAAGACTATCGATATTCCAGATTGGACAAGACCAGAAAAGACGAAGTTTATTCTTCCGTACTTTTAGAATCTGGAAAGTGTTTAACACCTAAGGCCACAAATAGTAGAGCTATTCCTGGTATAAGGAACATAGCACCTTCTAATGATTGAATCCCAATGATGGCGAATAGTGTCATCAATACTCCACCAGACCAAGCGTAGAGCTTAATATAGCCATACGCAAAGCTCTTTCCATAGTGATGAAGAAGATAAACTATAGAGTGAAGAAGTAAGTATATAATTATAATACTAACAAGTGTTGTCATAAACACATGCCAAAGCTGCGCATAGAACTCTGGAACCATTTGGCCCGCTAAATGAGGGTTTGATTGTTTAATGACACCAACAGCAAAGTCATATGAGCTTTTAAATGTCTGCTCATTAGAAAATTTAATGTAAATATATCCGGCCACAAATAAATCAGCGAATAAGCAGCAGATAATAGTTAGATATTTGAATTTTTTTGCATTAATATTAGTGTATAGATTACTCATAACATTAATTATTGGAAATATATTATGGTATTACAAGTTATACTTTTAGCACTCGCTATTATCATGCTTTATTACGGAGCGGAGTTTGCTCTTGAGTCAGCAGAAAAAATTGGTCTTGCTTTAGGACTTTCTCCTTTAGTGATAGGTTTACTCATTGTTGGCTTTGGTACATCACTTCCTGAATTCTTCGTTTCTCAACTGGCATGTCTAAGAGGTGAGAGTCCGATGGCCTTGGGAAATGTCGTTGGGTCCAATATCGCCAATCTCTTTTTGATCTTAGGGATTTCTGGAACGATGGTAAAACTCTATGTTTCACGTGAAGAAATAAAGATTCAACTTATTCTTCATCTCATACTTACAAGTCTTTTAATTTTCACTCTTGTTCAAGACAGAGTTTACCCTTGGTCGGCGGCAATGTTTGGAGCATTCTTTGCTTATTATCTCTATGATACTTTTAAGCAAATGCGCAAGCAGAGACATACTGGACACATTGAAGATGCTCATGAAGCAGATAAGATTCATTGGAAAGAATATGTATTTCTAGTCATTGGCTTTGCTCTTTTATATCTTGGTGGAGAGTTACTAGTGACAAGCGGATCTGCATTAGCAGCTCTTGCTGGTGTTGATAGTTATGTCATCTCGGCGGTATTCGTCGCGTTTGGAACTTCATTTCCGGAGCTTGTAACTGCGATCATGGCATGTAAGAGAGGTAAGAATACTGATATTATTACGGGTAATATTATAGGTTCAAATATCTTCAACGTAGCATTTGTTCTTGGAAGTTTAAGCTTCTACGATATTCCAATTAACAAGGATTTCTCAATTGAGATTTCCTCTTTAATTTTTGCAGCGGTATTCCTTTTAGGCCTCTCAATAGCTAAGAAAAACTTTGGAAGAATTAGTGGTATCATCTTCCTTATTTGTTATGCATTATCTGTATACAATTGGATTAGCTAATTGTGAGTTTCATAGAGGTGTATCATATTTCTAAAAGTTTCAATGAAAGTTTTAGACTTGATGACATCTCTCTTTCCCTTGAAAAAGGGGAACACGTCTTCTTTGTAGGTGCTAATGGTGCAGGAAAGACTACGCTATTAAAAATGTTAGCAGGAAAGCTACTTCCAGACTCCGGTGAAATTCGAATTGATGGCTATCCCATTACTCGCTATGAGAAAGACATTCGCTCACTTATTGCTTGGATTCCAACTCGAGATAATGGATTCTTTCCTCGCTTAACAGGACTTGAAAATATTCACTTCTTTCAAAAATTCTTAAAAATGGATTGTATTGAAGAGCGTATCCAAAGGTGGAGCAAGCTTAGTAGCTTCAAGAATATGTTAGAGCGTAATTACTCTGACTGTTCATCTGGAATGAGACAATTACTACAGATCTTCTGTCTTACTCTTCATTCTCCAAAGCTAATAGTAATGGATGAACCTTTTAGATCTCTAGATCCTGATACAAGACTGGCGCTAAAAGAGATATTACTTGAAGACTTTCCAGAAGCTAATTTTATAATGAGTACACATAATTTAGAGGACACTGATTTTCTTTCCGGAAGAGTTGTGAAAATTGCTGGAGGTAAGTTTGTTAATTAGACTGATATTCGCAATTTTTAAAATGAATATTAAGAGCGTTCTATTTTATCGCTTTGCGTACCTCTTTGAAATAATCTCTATTCTTATATCTTTAGTAATTTATTACTTCACGTCTAAGGCGTTTAACTCTTCTGTTGCAAGTGGACTAACAAGCTATGGAGTAGATTACTTCTCATATATCGTACTTGGTGAAGTTCTATTAGCAATTCCACTATACTTTCTTGAGGGTCCATATAGAAATTTAAAAACAGCGGTAATTGAAGGGACATGGGAGACGATGATCTCTCTTCCTAAATCACCATTCAAGTCCCTTGTGTATATTTCAACTTTTGATTTACCACGTGTTGTTCTGAGATGCTTTACAACTCTAGCTCTAGCGGTTGTTTTCTTTGGGTTACGAATATCTCCTATGGAGTTTATACAAATTTCATTTTTTCAGATACTTGCAATCCCGTTCTGTTTTGGCTTTGGACTTATTGCATGTTCTCTCTTTATTCTCTCAGGTCGGGGACAGGCAGTTATAGCATATCTGACAACTCTTACTGCCTTCTTGTCTGGTGGATTCTTTCCTATATCAGTCTTTCCAGAGTGGTTAAGAGAGGCATCTTACTTGATAAGTCCATTTACATTCTTACTTGAGAATTCTCGATTAATTATTGCAGGTCGAATGGAGCTAAATCAATTCATATATGCTTGCGCTACAATAATTGTATGGAGTGCGGTCTTCTTTGCAGGCCATCTAGCAGTAGGCAAGGCAATGTACTTTAGAAAGAAGAATGGTGGGCAAATAATTATTTCGAACTAAGGTCGTGCTTGATCTTTGCTTGTTTGTAAATAGTTGGATCACAACCAGTATAGTCCCCAGTGTTGATATAAACACTTCCGCTACTTCTATTGCAAGATTCTATATAATCACATGTCTGACATGATTTAAAATCTGTTTCTTTTATATTTCTGATCTTATTTAATTCCTTAGAGTTCTTCCATATATCTACAAGCGAAGTATCATTTATGTTTCCAGACTTTATAGGAGCACCTATACATGGATAGACATCCCCTGAAGAACTAATTCCACATACTGATCTCGCACATGAGCATTGAACAGCTTTCTCTGTATTCTTGCCATTGAAGTATTCTTTATATGGACCTTTTAATAGATCAATGAATTGTTCAGAAGTAATTTCATTTTCTCTTGCACCATTTGAATCATCATATCGATCTGTTACTTCCAGTGAGAGTTGAAAATTGAGAGATCTTTGATTACAGATCTCGATCATCTCGCTAAGTTGATGAACATTTCTTCGATGGATTATAATACTTATATGAAGATCAACTCCAGATTCCTTTAATCTATCGATGCCAGCTAAACTAGTACTAAGAGAGTTTTTGATACCTGTGAAATCTTGATAGACTTCTTCTGTAGCACCATAGAGGCTTATATCAACACCACCTAACCCTGCATTAACTAATTTTTCACATTTCTCTTTATCTATTAGAGCACCATTTGATTTAAGACGTGGCTCCATATGAAGAGAGCGAACATATGCAATATAGTCTTCAAGATGTGGACTAGCTGTGGCCTCACCACCTGTGAAGTTAATATAGAGAGCTCCTAGTTCTCCAAGCCCATCAATAACTTGATAGACTTGCTCTTTAGTCATCTGGTTATCTTTAGTTGCTTTAGGCATTGGACCTGTACGATCATAATTATAGCAGTGTGAGCACTTGAAGTTACATGTTTGTGTTATTTCAATAGTTGAAACTAATGGAATGCAATTCTTAAAAGCGTATTGAAGAGACTTTTCAAGTAGATGAGTTTTAAAGAAAGGATCTTTCTTACTCATTAGTGCCCTCTGTTGTATCTAAAAGAGATTTTGTTCTTAATTCATCAAGAAAGTACATTA
Source organism: Bacteriovorax sp. MedPE-SWde (assembly GCA_001874305.1). Lineage (GTDB taxonomy): Bacteria > Bdellovibrionota > Bacteriovoracia > Bacteriovoracales > Bacteriovoracaceae > Halobacteriovorax_A. The sequence goes on from MPCU01000003.1 coordinate 406,054, forward strand.
TATCTTTGTCAGCTGTGCCTTCATCTATATCGAAGTCAGATACCAGATTATTCTTAATATCACTTAAGCTATTTTCTCCAGTGCATAACTCCCAGAGATAAGCTCCAACTTCATTAAGGTGATGAACTTCCTGGTTAACTCTAGAGTCTAGGATTACTGTATGCTCGCCTAGTTTTCTCCAGGATAAATGTTGTGCTCTTTTTGGATTTGTCATAAGAAAATTTTAGGTAATTTCCAACATGAAGGGAAGGGAATAATGTATAATTATGACATGACCATTCCTAAGTTATTAAAAAAAGATAATATTCTCAGTATTGCAAATGAGCATTTAATTGAAGGGTTATTATTTCGTGAATATGATCTCTTTGAAGCTTCTTCAAAAAGTGGGGAACGTTCATGGAAGCAACAATGGTACCACAATACTGTACTCCAAGATTCTCTAGTCGAACTCTCTAGAGAACTGAGTTCTAATGTCGTTATATTAAAAGGTATGGCCTTACTTGACTCTATTTATGAGGATACGGGAAAGAGATTCATGTCAGATATTGATCTGCTTGTTCCTCAAGATGAAGTGTCAAAGCTACATGATCTCCTCGATAGAGAAGGTTATAAGAATATCACTGGGCCACAGTGGAAAGGTAATGACTTTAAGGGGGAATGGACAAAAACTACCAATGGAATTGAAGTTAATATAGAAATACACACAAGGTTGTTTTATCACGCAAGGGATCTCGATTGGGAACTTGAGAACTCTAGTATTACTCCATTAAAAATCTTGGCTCCAAATGATATGATCCTTCATCTTATTGGTCACTGTGCCTTTCAACATAATTTCTTAAAACTCTATTGGCTAATGGATATTTATCTCTATCAGCTTAATCAAGAAATAGATTGGAAACTGGTACTAGATAGAGCTAAGAAGTTAAAAGTCTATAATTCTGTTATATCAACAATCTGGGTATTAAATAAGTACTTTGAATCTGATATTTATGTAGAAGAAGTACCTAGTAGAAAAGTTCAAAATCTTTTAACTGAAGAATTTCTCTTAAACCCTAATCAGCAGGGTAGTGACTACTATAGAATCAAACATTATATGAAAGACAATATTATTGAGGCCCTTAAGTATGACTTTGCTTGGTTCTTTGACAGAATAAAAAAGAAGTTTGCACGACAATAACTAATAGAGCAAAGTGCAAGTATCTAAACGGAGAGTTCTTTGTCATTCTCTTAGAGAGAAAAGAGATAAGTCTTTTAAATGGTTGTCCTTTCTTACCCCAGAAGTACCTTTGATTACCCAGTGCCGTTGCAATAACAATAGCGCCAGTGTCATCATTAGTATAAACGCGATCGCCCTTCGTAATTTGAGAGTCAATAAGCCGATGAGTAACAAGCTCTCCACTTAAATGGTCTTTAAATAAAACTATATTTCCTTGGACCTTAGAATCCATTTCATCTGTAAATATTATCTCATCGCCATCTTTAAAAGTTGGCCACATGCTAATACCGGAAATTTTAATTCTTTGAAGGGCCATCGATTAAGTCCCAGAAGTCTGTCGTTTTAGTAAATGATAGTTTATACATTGGATAATTCTGTGCCATTGAATAAGTCTTATCCATAATCTCTTGTATGATTTCTTCTTCTAAATTATCCCAAAATAAGTTTGTTATACTTGCCATGAGCTTTGTATGTGCAGAAGAAGAGCTTATCTTTGAAAGTGAGTTATTATCTGATTGTTCTAGCCAGTAAAAGCCTTCGACATCGAAAGTATCGCAATAATCTACACCACTAAAGAATATTCCTCCAATAGCACCGGCCATTGCTTGGTTATCTTTAAAGTTAAAGAGATTCATATCATCACCAAGGATTTTTCTTTCCTCTGCAAGTCCTGCAACAGTACTTTTTCCCGCACCTGAGTGACCAAGAAAGAACCTTGCTTTGCCATCTCTGCCAACGATACATGATGAGTGAATTACGAAATGATCTGTAGATAATAATTTCTTGGGTAGGAACCATCTGAGAAAGTTATATAGTCCATCGCCAAGTTCATCATCACTAATAAGGAGGACTTTATTTGATTCCAAATCCTTTGCGATAAAATCTCTTTGAATCGCAAGCGCTGTTCCTTCTTCTAAGAAACAGTCCTGTGAGGATTCATCGCACCAGGCCTCTGGTGATATACCTAACTCCTGTGGAGTATAGAGATAAATATCATAAGGATTTTCCGTTTGAGTTAACCAGCTCTGTGGAAGAGTCTTTCTTATACTATCTGCTAATCTTTGTGTCGGACAGTGAAAGTGTAGGGGGATTCCATGATAGTTAACTTCTATAGAGAAACCTCTGTCATGAGACTGAGTTTCAATTTTATTAATGGTTTGAATTTTTAGATTATAGAGATCGGTATTCATTACTATGAATTAAGTCTTGAGGCCCTACATGGAGTTGGTGGAGCAGTTGATGCTTTTCTTCCACCATTAAATGTCCCGTTACATACAGCACCATAAGTATTGAGCTTTTCTGATTCAATTTCCGGCTTAGAATAAGGCTTCTTAACCTTTGTCTCTTCACTTAATGTCTTATTCGTTTCTTCTACCATTTAGAATCTCCTGCCACTTATTATACCTCATGAATGCGAGGAGGACAAAGCAAATGAAATATTCAAGTATTCCTGTATACCAAGGAAGTCCACCAGTATGAGCTGCGTTAACTGAGCAACCACCACCACTACTAGGCGTCTCTTCAACTACTGGAGGAGCATCAGGAAACATTGAGGAAGGAATTTGTAGAGATGGATCTCCTATAATAGTGTAACTCTTAACAATATCTTGTTCATAGGCACCGGTTCCAGTTGCCGCCTTAGCTCTTATTATAAGGTCTCCAATTCTTTGACCTTTATAATATGTCTGGATATCTCCCTCAAGTGTTGAGAAGAAATTCTGTGCTAATGTATTTTGGGCAGAAGGAGTTGTTTGGGTTGTTGACCCCATAAATACAACCGCTCCACCAGTTGGGTTAAATATAAGTTTCTCAGAAAGAGATTCTTCGTATCTTGCTGAGTAGAAGTAAAGTGCTGTTTCACAATTCCAAGTCATAACTATTGGAAGTTTTGTATTAGTAAGAGCACTTGCATCAGTAGTTTGTAAAATATTAGTACCGAAAGTATTTGAAGCACCATGACCCATCATTGATACAATTAGTGGTGAGTTCGTGAAGCTATTAATGACTTCTGTTTTTGTCGCTGCATCTGAGCCAAGCGCCGTTCTATCAATCTGTGTCGACACAAAGCTTGATGCAGTTGAAGCAAGCTCAGTACTTCTTTGGGAGAACTTTTCATAATAACCAAGGTCAGTATCTGAAACAAAGGATATTGTTTTAAGTTCATCTGGTTGAGACGTTCCATTCTCATATGCTATTAGTTTCGTAACATAGTTTCGAATATCTTCAGGATCATTAGAAGGAAGACGTCCAACTGAGATTCTTGGAAGAGTTGAACCTTCTTGAGTTACAAAGTAGTTATCTGTTCCAAATTCCATAAAACGACCTGTCATATGAGGTGTTGGAATTGTTTCTTCGTCAAGAACAACTCTATCAGCAGCAGATTCACTATCAATATTATGATCAAGAGGATCATTCGTTCCATCCCCAAGAACTAGAAGGTATTCTGGTTTATTAGTCCATGAGTCTATTGCGAAATTCATAAAGTCTCTAATTGCCGAAGTACTAACTTGTCCATTACTAAACTCACCATAGATCTGTCTCGGTGTAACTAGCATTACTTCTAGCCCTTGAGATGTTCTCTGTGTGATAAGCTCATCAACAGCAGGTAATAGATTCTTATGTCCTATAATAATTAAATCTGCACGATTATCAGTATTTTTTAAACTCTGTTCATTTCCTGGATTTAAGGACAATCCATTTGGTGAAAGGAATGATCCCGTTTCAATAATCTGAATATTTTTTAAGCTTTCATCATTTTCATTGTCATTAACAAAGAATGAGGCTGTGTAGCTTGCTCCTGCATCAGGTGTTGTAATACTTGCATTACTTATAATAGAAGCATCCAGAGGTGTTGTCGTATCATAAATATTTAAGTTTAAAGATCCAAAGTTTGTAATAGTATGTACTGCTGAACTTTCTTCTAATGTAATAACAGATTTTCCGAGGCTCCCATCACCATTACCAACATAAGCTATCTCTGTCTTATCTATATATACCTGCTCAAATGTTCCAGCGGCCGCATATGTTCCAAGTAGTTTGAAATCTATTGTATTATTACCTGCAATGAAGCGATCCGCAGGTATCTCAAATGTTAGAATTTGTCTTTCATCTGCAAAAGTATGATCCATCTCTTCAGAACCACTCATTTCAACAGACATGTGGTGAAGAGTCACAACTCCATTATAGTTTAATCCCTTAACGTGAAGTTTAATAATTACGTTAGTATCAGATGTGTTATCTATTTCTGGAGTATTTACAGTTAGTGAATAAGTATCAAATCCACCTATATTAAATAGTCTTGAACCAAAGAAGTGATCTTCTGTGTCTTCAAGTGTTTCTCCATCAACATATAGAGTATTACTTTCATATGTTTTGGTGAAGATTGAAAGACTATCGGATGCAGCTTGCTCTCCTGAAGGGTCACCGTTAAGTGATGCCATTCTCTTGGCAGTATTAGAATCCTCACTGATTTCGACAGTACTAAGTACAACACTATTTTTTAAGTCTTCAAGAGACGCTGAAAATGGAGCATAGAATCTAATATAGTCACCAGTGCTAAAGAACCCTGATGGAGAATTTATCTCAAGAGGTATTTCAGAACCATTATAATAGAGACGAAGGTCGTTTATATCAACACCATCAAATGGACCTTCAACCGAAGAGTTATTAAGATCGTTATAATCTAATTGGTACATTCCGGCCTGAGAGTAATCAACCTTCAGTGTGTTCGCCACTATAAATGGATTTATAATATCACCGGCCGATGGAGGAGTGATTGACCAATCATTTCCATCAAGTCCTATATCAAGCTCTATAGATGTCGCTCGTGTTACATCTTGAGAGACAGGGTTATACTTTAGAGGATTAACTTTTATTCTTAAGTAAGTCTTACTTCCACTTTTTTGAAGTGTTGTATCTACATCAAAGTACTGACTCGGTGTGTCTGCGCTTGTTGCATAGTGTGTCGCGTTTGGACTGTATGAAGCTTGAAGATCTCCATTACCATCCATTGTCCACGTTGGAGCTGGAGAAATATTATGGCCTGCAAGTGTTGATTCACCTGAGACTGTTGAGTTAATCAGACTTGCAGTTGTTGCATAGTCATAAACTTCAATAAGAAGAATTCTTTCTGGTATCTCTGGAAGACCGGCCGTCGATTCTTTAGAATAACCGGTAACACTAACATCTTCATAAGTACCATTCCATGCACTTGCAGTGAACACTGGTGCATCTGGAGTAATAACTAGTCTTATATTAGAACTGGTTTGATTGTGTATAACAACACCATTTCCAAGATCTCTGTAAGAAGGATTTTGAATAGGGAATGGGTTTGCACCATTACCATCATCTCCATCATTTGGATTAGTTCCACTATTATCATCTGCACCATCAGCAGGTGGTGCTCCAAGAGTTGCGTCTGGTGTTGCGTGAACTGGACCATGGAGAGTTCTCTTTCCAGCGATCTCGATATCTTCAATATAATAGAAGTACGTGTTGTCATTATCAACGTCGCTATCAATGAATCTATATGTTCCTCTAGCTTGACCGGCATTATTAAAGTTTCGAATGATTGTGCTATTTATTTGTTGGTATTCATCTCCTGATTCATCAGCTCGATAAATATTAAAACCTAGATGATTTGATTCTGAGTTTGTCTCCCAACGAATATCTATAGCTGCATTATATGGAATAGCTTCAAGAGATCTTAGTGCTACAGCAGATGCTGCACTTGCCATATTTACTGTACAACCACTTGCTGAAACTCTCGTCGTAACATCAAAGGTAACTTGTGACTCGAACCAGTCACCAGACCACCCAGTGAAGTCTATAGTTTGGCCACTACATCCTGTTGAGCTAACAAGTGTGTAAGGGTCTGTTGGTGCAGGAGTTCCTCCATTGGCCGGATTAAACGAGTTAAATGCACCCCAACTCCATGCAATATTAGATGCTGTTAATGGTAGTGAACCTGTAGAATTTAGCTGAATTGCTTTTACTGAAGCATATGAAGTTGGAAGATTTGTAAGTTGACCACCATCAAGTGCTTGAAGGATTGTTGAGCCGCTTATATTAAGTCCATTTGCATCGAGATAATCTAGTTGGAAACCTTTAAGGTTAACTGTTCCTGATATCGCAGAGAATGTCCAAGAGCCAGTTCCTCCTTGTGGACGGATAATGGCCTTTGTTGCAACATTTTGTGGAAAAGTATCATTGATTCCAAGCGCTGAGATTACACCACCAGATACTTGGAGAGTTTGCGCATTTCCAATTTCTAAAATACCACCAGTACTGACACGAAATTCTCCGCCTGTAATATTCACCCCATTTGGTAAAACTAATTTTCGAGAAGAGGCAATATTTAGGCGATAGTTTGTTCCTGTAATGGTCACAGAATTTATAATTAATTCACTATCTGTTACTTCAATTATACCGCCACCTGTTTTGTTGATATCAAGATTTGCAAGTGTTGAAGTCGAAGTTAAGTTGTGACTTGTATTTGTACCACCATCTGCGATTGATAGAGTACCTGTTTGAGAAAATGTACCAGTGTTCGTAAAATTCCCGTAGACTTCAAGAATCGCGCCACCACTAAGGGTGAGCGTACCATTTGTTATATCGACATTTTGACAATTTGCGGTACCTGTAGAGATTATTGGGTTATTTCCGGCACTTGGTATTTGACAAGTTTTAGTTGTACTCGGTACACCCGCTGACCAGTTTGAAGCATCAGTCCAGTCTGTAGAAGTTGTTCCCGTCCATATAGTTGTTGATGGTGCATAGATAGTTGAAGCGGTACCAAGCTCCATTGGAGGTGCTGCTGATGCCGAAAAATTATAAGTTTCAGAGTTTGTAACATCTGAAGCAGATGCTATTTTTACACCAACAGTATTCCCATTTGTTGCGTTACTAGAAATATCATACTCTACATAAACACAATTCTTTGGAGGAGTTGCAACATCGGCCAGTATTGTAAAACTACTTGGAGTAATTGAGAAACTTGCCTTTGCTGGAAGACCTGAGAATGTTGTCGTTCCAAGAAGTGTTCCAGATGCACCATCACAATTACTATCTGAGTAGAGTCTTACTGCCGTAATGTCTGTAGCAGGGGCAGTTCCTGTTAAAGAGAGTGCAATTTTAGTGACGTCAGTATCATTATAAGAAGCTCCTGCGAGGGATTGTGTGAAACCAAAACGACCCATGTTATAAGTCCCGCCAACTGTCACTGTTCCTGGCCCTGTAGCTTCTGTAGAGAGATCAATTGTATTTGTCTGTCCTGACCAAGCTATTAAGTATGTTGGGTCGTTATCAAGTGTTGGCCCACCAAGGTTTCCAGAATAACTTGAAATTGTGAGAGTTCCTGCGGCAGCACCTGTTGTGTCAATATTTGTCGTCCCGGCAGCACCTGATCCATTATCATCAAAGGTCATATTTGAAAGTGTGTTACCAGGAATTTGCGTTTTTAAAGCTAGTTGAGTTGATCCTGAATTCACAGGATAGATATATGATCCATCTTGAAGGAAATTCGTCGCATCAATTGTCGCACCAGCTTCTATTGAAACACCATTAGTTCCAAGATGATCAAATGTATAGTAGCGAGCCTCAATAGTTCCATTAACTATGACGTTATAAGAAGCGGCTCCAGAGTTACTTCCAACTGTTGCATATGTTCCAGATGTTCCTACTACTTTTAGTTTACCACCTGTATTTATTGTTAGTGTTTGTGTGTCTGCTAAAGATAGTGTTCCACCTGCTCCAATTGAGACCTCACAACCTGTCTGTACAGTAATACTTCCAAGTACAGTTAGTGTTGTTCCATTTGGAATATAGAGTACACCATCTGTACAAGTTAGATTTCCATTAACAGTGGAAGAAGCACCAAGTGTTACAATATTACTATTGGCAATACCTGAATTATTGATAATAAGGTTTCCAGGAAATGCTGTCGCTAAAGTAAGGTTTTGGTTCATAGAACCATTCATTACAATATTTCCAGATGTCGAATTATTGAATATAAAACTTGGTTGAACTTCTAGAGTTCCATAAACATTGAATGAATTTGATGTCGAATTCCAATCAATAATACCGTTTGAAAGTAAGTTTGCATTAGCACATTCAACTGGAGTTGTATTAACTTGTGCGAGATTTGTCGCAACCCCAATATGGCAATCTCTTGCAGAAGAAGGTAGACCGCCATCCCAGTTTGATCCATCATTCCAGGCCGTACTTGTCTGTCCACTCCATGTTGAATAATTTGGATTTCTAATCGTACTCATATTAGACTCTATTGGCGTACCTGATGTTGCAGATAGCGTATAGCCTGTAGAGTTAACTACATCTGTCGAAGAGATGATACCGAACTTAACAGTTTTTTGGTCAACGGGATTTGCGCTGGCCTTCGCTCTTATTATAAGACAGGCTTGATCGGTAGGTGAGTTCGTATTTAAGTCACCCGGACTTAGTGAGATTGTCGCTTTTGCTGGTGAGCCAGAAAAAGATAAGTCTCCAATTAGCGTGTCATTAGCAGCATTAAAATTACAATTTGAGTTAGTATCAAGATAAGCTCTGACATACTCTAAATCTGATATAGATGCAGATCCTGTCATTGTTACCTGAACTTCTGTTATGTCTGTTGCTGTGTCTACCTGACTTAAAGAGAAAGCAAATTCAGCAAATGTAAATTCATCTCCAGGGTCAAAGAATTGACCTGGCTCTCCAGTTTCTGAGTCATTTAATATTGCTAGTTCTGTGGCCGCTGGCACAGACCATGCTATTTGATTATTTGGATCATTTTCTTGGGCCGAAGTTACATCCCCTGAAAAATTAGTAAAGGTAATAAGTCCTGCACTATAAGCTGACGCATCAACACTTGTGACTGTTCCTCTGTCATCATCATTGAACATACCAATAGTATCTAGAGTTCCTGGCATGACAGCTGTTGCAGATAGAGTTATTGCTGCTCCTGAACCTGCAATCCCTCGAAACTCACCATTATCCATTTGAGTTACAGTTCCTGTAATATTTGTTCCAGCAGAATCTGTCCTTTGAATAAGAAAGTTATTTGCAGTGAGAGTACCATTCATATTGAACATGAAAGATCTATTTGCAGCTTCTGATACAACTCTCGCTGGGTTTCCAGAAGCACCTGCTAATTGAAGAATACCACCTGGATTTACTGTTAATGATTTTGTCCTGTAGAGTCTAAGTTCTCCACCTGCCTCAATCTTTACAACTCCTTCAATTGTTAAGTCACTTCTTGTATAGAGTGATGCTCCACTTTTGATTACTAGAGTGTGACCCGCAGGGATTACATGATTTAGAGATGTATTATGTAACCAAAGATCACCTTCAACATATGTTGTTCCTGTACTGTTGATTATAAGATCTGATCTAACTCGAAAGTTATTTTTTAAAGTTACACTGGTATCATTTGATAAAAAGAGATCACGAATATCATCAACAGCTTCAAATGTTTGCGGTGATGTTCCGGCCATATCAATTTTAAAATTATTACTTGTAAAACTTAGAGTGTTTGCATTTGGAGCGCTAAAGTAATCTCCAACAACAGTGAGCCTTCTATTTTGTGTTCCTTCAAGAACACCGGATTGAACATCGACGCAACCAACTGTTGATGTTGTTGTCATTCTTGCATTAGTGGCAGTGTTGATAATTACGACATCTTCTGCAGATGTATTAGGGTAGTCAGCTGGTGACCAGTTCGCGTTTGAGTTCCACGCATTAGAACCATTTCCGGCCCAAGTTCTTGTTGAGCCTCCGCAAGCAGCATATAAATTTGTGCTGACTAGAATTAATACTAGTCCGACAAAGAATTTATAATATGATTTGTATCGCTCGCTCATCATCTAAAATTGTTTCCAAAATTTACACTTCTCTCTATTGTAAATTCGGTTAATTTTAACGAAGACTTTATTTAATTTTATATATAAAATCAGCAACTTAGGTGGCTAAGTTGAAAAAAATGTAGAGCTGAACGCCATAATTACGTGTTGAACTATTAATTGATCTTGATACTTAAAGAAATGGCCCGTAAGTACCTTAAAAGTCGTCGCCACTTCTAAGGCGTCTTTTGACGTCTTTTTCTTGCTGAGCAGCTCGTTTATCGTGAGTTTTCTTACCTTTAGCGAGTGCAATTTCAAGCTTTACTCTAGATTCCTTAAAGTAAATGATCGTTGGAATAATTGTGAGTCGCTGAACTTTTGCCTCGTGAGCAATATATTTTATTTCAGAAGCATTTAAGAGAAGCTTTCTCTTTCTGTCTTCCTGGTGATTATTTATGTTACCAAATTCATAATGAGGGATTTTAATATTATAAACCCAGGCCTCACCATCGTTGTCGATTGTTATATGAGCTTCAGCAATAGTTACTTTCCCTGAACGTAGACTTTTAACTTCAGTTCCTTGAAGAACTAAACCGGCCTCAAACTTTTCAACAAGGTGAAAGTCGAATCCCGCACGTTTATTCTTAGCAATTATTTTCATACCCATAATTATTTCCTACTTATCTCTTAGTAATATATATAATTTCTGAATATCACTAAGTTGTAAAGCCTCTGCGCGTACTGTTATTGGTTGATCGATCTCTTTTAGAAGAATCTCAAGCTCATCTCTGTTGGCATATGATGTTAGGCCTTTTGCAATTTGCTTTCTCTTAAATTGAAATAATGCTCTTAAGAACTTTTCAAATTTTGAAAACTCAGAAAGAGAAATTATTGGATCAGCAATTCTTTTAAAAGTTATTACCGCCGAGTCAACTTTTGGTGGTGGAATAAATGCACCTGGAGGAACTTGGCAAAGAAGTTGAGTTTCAAAATAAGTCTGACTTAGAGTCGTTAAAGATCCCATCGTATTCTTCTTGGAAGAAAATGGAAAAACCTTATCAGCAACCTCTTTTTGAAACATCAGAGTCATATATTTGATCTCTGGAGTTTGTAAGAACATGATTAGAAGTGGCGTAGAGACGTTATATGGAAGGTTAGACACTAGCCAAAGGTCTTCTTCGATTCCTCTTTCTTTTATAAATTCACTATAGTTTATTTTGAGTGCATCAATGAAATTAATATTTCCATCTTTTACAATATCACCAAGATATTCAATCATTCTCTTATCTTTTTCAATAACATGAAAAGGTAATTGGTGATTTGCAAGATGCTCTGTGAGGATTCCTGGACCTGGTCCAATTTCAATAATATTCTTTGCAGAATCTTTAAAGTCATCAGTTATACCAGTGATAACTTTTTGGTCTTTTAAGAAATGCTGACCAAGATCTTTATTGGCCCAAGGTAATTTTTTAGACATTTGTCTTTCCTCTTTTTATAAATCTACTTCTTGCATCTAGTGTAAGTGTTTCTGGGTACTGTGATGCCGCCCCTTGAGTTCTAAGAGCGTAATTTGCAATCATTGCTCCATTGTCAGCACAATACTTAGGCTCAACAAATGAAACATTCTTATATGATGTTGTTAGAACTTCTCTAAGATAACTATTGCATGCAACACCACCACCAACAACAATTGGTAAATCATGCCCAATTTTTTCTTTTGCTGCTTTGATTGCATATCTAAGTTTTAGCTTTAGAGCTGCTACGATTGCATGTTGATAAGATGCACACATATCAAAGTGCTTTTGTTCAAGCTCAGTTGAATCAGTTACAAGTAAGTCAGGGTTCTTTTCAAGAAACTGTCTAAGAGATGTTTTAACACCTGAGTAACTAAGGTTACAGTCGGCAGAACCTCTAAGACCAATAGGGAACTCATACTTCTTTGGATCACCTTTCTTAGCAAGCTCATCGATTATTCTTCCTGCTGGATACCCAAGTCCTGCAAGTTTTCCACCCTTATCAAATGCTTCACCAGCAGCGTCATCTAGAGTTGAACCTAGAATTTCCATATTAGTTGGATCGTGAATGATAGCATACATACTGTGGCCACCGCTTACGAGGAGACCAAGGTATGGATAAGAAATTGTTTTAGTAATATGTATCGCTTCAAGATGAGCGAAGAGATGATTAACTGGAACTATTGATGTCTTGTGTAGCATTGAAATAGTTTTTGCAGCATTTAGTCCCGTGAGTAGGGGACCAAGTAGACCTGGAAATGTTGTCACTCCAATGAGGTCAATATCACTAAGTTTTATATCTGCTTTCTTTAAAATATTTTTAAGTAGAGGTGCAATTTTATCCAAATGATTTCTTGAAGCAATTTCGGGAACAACACCACCCCACTCGGCAAGGAGTGTTTCTTGCGTGAAGCTTTCTAGCGCTATAATCTCTGGCCTCTCTTCAAGAGAGTCAAAGTCTGCACGCATAATTGCAAATGAAGTATCATCACAGCTCGTTTCGATACCTAGTACTGTCTTCTTAGACATGTGGAAAACCTTTTCTTTTCAACTATTTAAAGGTTCTATTTAGCAAATTTTATAGTGAGGTTCAATGACTTTGAAAAAAGAAGCACCTCAGATGAGGTGCTTATGTAATATTAGATAGTTACTTAATCTTAGGACAAGAGATTTTCTTCATCATTTGGCGAATCTTTCCATCATCGATACGACTTTGAATTCCTCTCTTATCTTTTCCATACCATTCTGGTGCTTGCTCTGGAGTGTGACATGAAAGACATCTATCCTTCATTGCCTGAAATTTCTTCTCAGGTGTCTTTTCACCTTCACCAACAGAGAAAGGGTGGTCTGGATGTTGAGCATGACAATTTAAACATTGAACATTGGCAAAGCTATGCTCAACTCCAAATTTCTTATCAATTGCAATCCATTTATCTGATAATCTCTTAATTGATTTCTTAGATTCTTTTCTGACACTTTCAACACCTTTAAAAGCATTCTTCACTTCTTTCCAGTATTTGTCTTGGTGTGCCTTAAACTCTTTTTCTTTTTTCTGATCTTTTCCTTTAAATGCGACCATGTCGTTGAAGTTAACAAATCCGGCCTTATCATCAAGTCCAAGAGAGTGGCACTTAATACAAGTCGTATTATTCGCCTCATTCGCATTTATTAGAGAAGCAAATGAAACCGAGTGAGCTGTTTGTTGCCAGTGATCACTTTGATCTTGGTGACACTCAAGACAACTCTGTGCTGTCGCTAGTTTCTTATGTTCTGAGCTAAATGAAGAAAACATTTTCTGTTCTTGTTCTCTAATTACTTCAAGCTTTGTTTTGTGATCATTGATGAACTTTGTCCAAGGATTATCTTTAAGAAGCTCAGAGACTTGTTCTCTCATTTCATGATACTTAAATGGCTCTTTGATTTCTTGGCCTTCATCCGCAATCATTACTTCACCAAAGTAATGGTTCTTGGAGAGGACTTGTACTAGCTTCGTTTTTCCAACTTCATTAGGAAAATTTGTAAAACTTTGCGAGTGAGCTCCAATAACCCAGTCTATTTGTGGGAACTTCTTAGCTAGAACTTCATCGGCATCCATTCCTGCGTGAGAGAGAACAACGAGAAGATCGTTCTTATTCTTATTGTCATAACCCTGTGCTTTAAGTTCATTAAGAAGCTTAGGCATCGCAGTTATAGGGGAGATGAAGTCCTTAGATAGCTTTCTATTATTAAAAGCTTCTGGATGAACGAGACCAACCATATAGATTTTCTTCTTACCAAATTTTATTTTAACAAACTTCTTATGTGCAATTGTCTTTTCATTAGCAAGGTTCGAGATCAGAAGTTCAAACTTTACTTCTTTTAAAACTGTTTTAAGAAATGGCCAACCTAGGGCAAGATCTTGATCACCTGGTACAAAGTACTTAAGACCGATCTTATCAAGTCCTTTTGCTAAGTTTAGTGCAGCAAAGGAAAGTGACTTCTCTATATGTGAAGGAACGACATTAGATGGAAAGAGTAAATCTCCCGTATCAACATAGAAAATGTCTTTTGACTTTTTAAGGTCATGAAGTTTTCCTGCAACTTGTGGAAGACCTCCAAGAGGATGGTGACGACAACCACATGGGTGGGTTTCACCAGATACAGAATGCGAAAAGACTATAGAGAAATGCTTCTTATCAATATCTACAGATGTTGCATTATGTTTCTTATCTAGACCTATGATTAAACCGCAAGAAACTAAGGATAACCCAAGTAGTGCTCCTGCAACAATTTTCTTTGTTAAATTAATCTTCATTAAAGTAATCCTACATTTTCTTTAGTAACTTCTTTGCTGTTTTTGATCTCTTATGCTTTGGAAACTGCTTAAGCATTGTATCCAATGTTTGTTTTGCTTGTTCAACTTGACCGAGTCTCTTAAAAGTTTTTGCTAAGTGGATAAGCCCATTTGCATTATAAGTAGATTTTGGATATTCAGTGAATAGCTTAGAGAAGTAGGTTAGTGCATCCTGATCATTTTTTAAGATGAATGAAACCATTCCTAGATTATGGAGAACTCTAGCTTTTTTTGAGCTTGTAAGTTTCTTTTCTAGGAGCGCTTGAAGTTGAGGACGAGCAGTCTTATATCTGCCTTTCCCATAATTATTCATAGCCGTTGCATATGGACCAAGTTTCTTAGCTTTCTTTCTCTTTTTCTTAGGCGCTTTTAAATTCTTAAGGATCTCCTTAATGAACTTATCTTGAGCACTTAATCTTTTTTCAACAGCGGTAACTTTATTAGTCGAATCTTGTAGTTGAGTATTAAGAGATTGAGTTAAATCTTCTAAGGCCTTGATACGCTCTTCAAGTTTCACAGCATTTTCATTTTTTGAATAAGCTGATTCTTCAAGTACACCTTGAAATTTATTAACTTTTTCTTCTATTTCTTGAAGCTTAACTGTTGAGTCTGCTGATAGTCTTTGGTTTTGTACCATTTGTACTGAAATACTATCTACAAGTTGTTCTCTTTTGATTTGTTCCTGTGTTTTACAAGAGGTAATGATCAAAAGTAGTGCGATGAGTGGAAGTGTTCTTTTCATTGTCATCCCTTATGTGAATGTTCGTTATTTTAAATGTTGTCGAGAGCTTTCTTCTTATAGGCCTTAAACTCGGCCTTTTCAGAAAATCTCTTTGATAGGTCAGCGTACTTCTTCGCTTTGTTGAAGAACTTTCTACGATAACTCGATTTTGCTTTTAGGTAATAGAATTCTGCTTTTCGGTATAGGGCAGGGGCAAGACTTTGACCACCGGCTTCTTTTGCTGAAATAAATGCTGCTTGAGCAAGAGTCATTTCTAACTTAGGGCGTGCGGTAGTTAAACCGCAGCCCGTAAGTAGTAATAATGTAGTTGTGAGAATTAGAAAATTTTTCATTACTTAGCTGTAATAACGAAGTTTCCTCTTCTGTTTTGTGACCATGCTGAGTCGTCGTGACCAAAAGCAATCGGTCTCTCTTTACCGTAAGAGATAGTTTGGATTCTAGAAGCAGAAACACCCATAGTTGTTAGGTATCTTTTTACTGTTCTAGCTCTTTTCTCTCCAAGAGCGATGTTAAACTGTACACCACCTCTTTCATCACAGTGACCTTCAACTTGTACTTCTACAGAAGGGTTGTCCTTTAGAAATTGTGCATTAGTTTCAAGTGCTGTTCTTGTTGCTGCTGTAAGTACTGCAGAATTAAATCCAAAGTATACAGATTGAAGTGAACCAGCTTTGCTTGAATCTGAGTCTCCATTAATTTCTAGAGCAGAACTTGAAGTTGTGTCCGTAGAAACTGTTGGTGAGTCAGAACCAGTTTTCTTAGCATCTCCACCACATGATGTTAGTGTAAGTGAACCAGCAATAAATAAAAGTGTGAATAGTTTTTTCATCTTATCTCCTTAAGTCCTTTTAAGGTTAGTTATATTTTCATTTCCTAAACCTATGTCATTTTAGTACATTATATAAGAAATAACACTTTTAAGATACAGGATAAATGGTACTTTTTTATGTTGATAAAAATGGTCGGTCTTGTGTGTCTGCTTTCGGCGACAACACATGCAAAAAATATTACTTCAAAGTTTAATATTCAAACAAAATTAGGTGAAGTCTCATTCGCATTTCATGGAAATGAAAAAAATATTGAATTAGCAAAGAACCTTAGTGCTGTAGCCAAAAAAGATATTCCAAAAATCGTGGATTACTTTAGATATAAGCCTGAAGACATAATCAATGTTAATATCGTTGACTCTGAAACGTCATCAAATGGTACAGCTCAAACATTTCCAAGAAATCAAATTAAGCTCTATACGATGCAACCTCTAGGGCAGAATTATTTAACTTCAAGTGTAGACTTCTATAAGAAATTATTTATTCATGAGTTCATACATATTATTCATATGGAACAGACCAATGGATATATTGATACAGCAGAGTCAGTCTTTGGATCAATTGCAAAACTCTTACCAGCTGTCGTTCCACGTTGGTTTAGTGAAGGTATAGCAATGTGGGGAGAGGATCATTTTACTAATGAAGGTAGAATGAAAAATCCATTTCTTCTAAATGATGTATCTAATTACTTTTTAAATAAGAAAGAGTGTCAGAATATTTCTTGTCTTGATGATCCTGGTACATATCCCCATGGAAGCTTGTCATATTGGGCCGGCGGATTCTTTATGAAGTATTTAGAAGGATTAAGATCAGGAAATATTGCATGTTTAGTAAATTCCAACTCTTCAGCGATACCTTTCTTTCTTAATGATGCTTTTATCGCCTGTACTGGAGATAGAGCGCAAGTTCATTTTGACATGTTTCGCTCGAAGTTGATTAAGAAAAAGACTTTTGATTTTCTTTATCAAAAAGGGATTCACTTTACAGGAGAATATCCTGTTTACTTTAAAGAAGTTGATCGAAAAGTCTTCTTAAGCGGAAATGGTACGAATATTGACCTTAAAAAGGCTGTCGTTTCAATTCAGCCATCTTTAGATGATCTTACTTATATTGCAGTAGATAGTTTAGGCTCTAAACAGCACTACCAAACATATAAAGTCACAAAGGATGGATCTTCGAAATTAATCTCTGAAGGTCCACAGTACTTCTTTGAGCTAAATGGTGAATCATGGAGCTTTGAGTTTCTTAAAAATCATTGGCAAATTAATAAGAATAAAGAGAAGGCAATCTCACTACCAAAGTTTGATACGCTAGTTAATCCTTATGCCTATGAAGGCGAGGTTTACTTCTCAACTTACGGATTAAGTGAAGGCTATCAAATAAAGAAAATCAATAGAGCTGAATCTAAAATAGATACTATCGTAAACCTAAAAGATACATTCAATTATATTGGACTCTGTGAAGGTGAGGGAGCCTTTTACAAAACTAAAACGGGCTACCTTCAAGTAGATAAAAGTAAAGTAAGCTTCTTAGATCTTAAAGAAGGTTCACCAATATCGTATATAGCTGGTAGAAATGGTAAAACGTTAGCACTTAGATCAGATTTAGAAAAAAGAGATGGTAAATGTCGTGACCTCTTCAAAGTTTCAAAGGATTCTCCTGTCGGGCAATATCCGAAATATGAAAAATCAGCTAGTATTGATGAAGATTATTCGGCCTTTAAGCACCTTGCTCCTAATCACTGGTTCTTCTTAGCAAGTACAACAGAGGACAATCTCTCTTTTTGGAGAGTTTTTACTACAATCAATGATCCTCTAGACAAACATACTTTTATATTAAATGGAGATTACTACTCTGAGCTAGAGTCTTGGGGTGGTCTTTTGGACTACACTTACGCTGCAAAGTACTTTGATATTAATCTTAGCTACCTTAAAGAGTTTCAAAAAAATACCATTAACCCAAGTGTAAGAAGCTTTGAAGAAGGACAAACTCTTTCTTTAGTTAAATCCAAAGAATGGGGACTTTTAGAAACTAGAGTCGCTGCTTTTTACGGTATGACTAAGAGTCGTGGTGTTTTTTCAAGTGAAGAAACTGATCAGTACGGAGTAAACTTCACTATCTTTAAGAATGCTAAATACAAATATCAATTCTTTAAGAATATGACTCTTTACACAGCAGTATCTAATAACTCTACGTCTAAAATTGACGACTATAAGCGCTACAGAGCACTTGGGTCCTTTAGATTTGATCTCTATAAGAACTCAATTTTTGAAGTAAGAAGTACATATGAAAAGCTTGATAAGACGACTCTTAACGGAGGAGTAATTTATGGTGGAGGGAATCTAAGATCTATTCACCAAATTTACGGGCTAGATTATTCAGATGCTTTTGGAAATGAAATGGAGACATTGAGATTTAAGTTTAATATCGAAGTCTTTAGACCTTATAAGGGATGGGGATTTGTTCCTTACTATTTAAAAAGAATAAATCTAATTACAGGCGTTGATTATCTTAAAACCGATTACATCTTCTTTAATAACTCACTTTATAGAGATAGATCAGTGACTTCTAAATATGTTGGTGTCAGTATTGATTCACAAGTTTTCTATCATTTACCACTGACGATAGAGATCGTGTCATCTGATGTGGCAATGGAAGATAATGGTAGTAAGAGTGCACTAGATATCTTTGTTCAAGGTGGATATGCTTTCTAATTTGCCTATTGGTGAAGAGGGAAGGTAATGATGAAGGTAGTATTTGCTGCCTTCTCATCAATTGTAATCGTTCCAAGGTGCCTTTCGATAAGCTTCTTACAAACACCCATTCCAAGTCCTGTTCCAGCAGCTTCACCCTTTGTCGTAAATAATGTATCAAAAATTCTCTCTCTAATTTCCTGAGGAATTCCTGGTCCACTATCTTGAAAAGTTATAATGACATGACTACCTGATACTTCGGCCTTAACGTCAATCCATCTATCAGACATTTTCTCTATGGCGTCAGACGAGTTGTTAACAAGGTTTAAAAAGACTTGAGATAAGTCAGACTGAGTCGTCTTAATATTGATATTATCAGGTACTTTATCGTATTTTACATGAACATCACGTGACTTGAGCTTTGCCTTAACAAGAGATAGAGACTTCTCTAGAGTATCTCTAACTGGGACTGAAGTCGGCTCTCCACTATTCTTTCTCACAAGAATAGAGCGCATATTTTCAAAGATCTCTTCGATCTTTTCATAGTTCATTTTAATCTCTGTAAGGTTTGTTCTAATAGGATTTACTTGAGCTGCATCGACTTTTAAGTCTTCTATATCATCTTCAAGATTTTCAATACTCAAAGAGATAATTGAGAGGGGAGTCATAACCTCATGGAGAATTTGAGCAGATATTTCACCGATAGAGCTTAGCTTCTCAGAAACCATAAGCTCTTCGTTAAGCTTCTTGTTTTCAGTAAAGTCTCTTTGAATAGAGAGATATTGATAAATTCGACCAATAGAGTTCTTAAAGGGGATAATTGTCGTATCTACCCAGAACATACTACCGTCTTTGGCCTTATTCTGAATTTCTCCTGTCCAAACTTCACCCTTTGTAATTTGCTCCCACATGTCTTTCCAAAAATCTTGGTCATGATATGAGGCACATATTAGTGAGTGGGTCTTACCAATAAGCTCTGGTCTAGAGAACTTACTTATTTCACAGAACCTATCGTTAACTTCTGTGATGACACCGTATCGATCAGTAATAGAAACAATTGATGATTTATCCACGGCCTCTTGATAGTCTTCTGCTTTACGCTCTATTCTTCTAACATCAGTTAAATCTTGAATAGTACCTTTAACTATAGTTCTATCGTCTACCTTCTCGGCTTTCGCTACAAAGCGAGCAGTGGAAGGCTTGAACTTCCCTGATACAAAACTTAGCTCTTCATCAAAAGTAGCACCATGTTCTACAAGTTGATTTAACTTTTCATTAAATGTAACAAGAGACTCTTTTCTAAAAAATTGCTTCATTCTATCAACATTAATCTCTGTTGATTCTGATAACTCGTAGATGTCAAAGACCTGATTATCCCACTTAAGGAAATTGGTTTCGACGTGAAATTCCCACACTCCAACTTTTGCTAATTTCTTAGCATCTCCATAAACATCATCAGAGATTTCTTCAAGAACTCGTCCAATAGAGGTAATAGAGTCCTGCTCAGAGATGTATATGGAATTCCAATGAAGGTGAGTGATATCTCCAGATTTTGATATGAATCGGAACTTCTCCGTCATAAAAGTATCTGAATTTGTTTTAAGATCTTTATAATACTTTTTGGCCTTATCAATATCATCTAAATGGATGAAAGAGAGGTGACCTTGGGACTTGAAAGCTTCTGCATCAACTTTTAACAACTTTGCAATCATATCATTAAGATACAAGTAATCTGACTCCCCTTTAAAGGAGAAGACAATATCAGTCGTACTCTTGATAAATTTTAAGATGTTCTCGTTTATGTTCATGCAAATCCCTACAATAGAAATTATCGTAGAAATTCACAAAATTAAGGAGATAGAAAATTATTCCGCTAACTTATAGAGTTTCTTAAGAGTAGCGATAAGTTGTTTATTAAGCTCTTTTGCACGAGGTTGCTTATCTCTATTTAGGCTTTTTTTAATTTCAATTACCGAGGCCTGGAATACCTTTTCAATTAACTCGGTCTTCTCTTCGTCTGTTGTTGGCCATAGGTTTTCACCGATGAACTGTCTTGTCGGTGCAAACATCGTATGCTCTTCAAACATGTAAGGGCCGTTCATATCAAGATAGTTATTGGAGAACTGTCTTGCGAGGACGAATTCATACCTATTATCACTCATCTCATTATAAAAAAGTGCATTAGTTATAGCGCTCTTATCATTTAAAACAGCTACCGCCACAACATCTGCAAATAATTCGTTATACGCTCTTGTTATACGTGCTGTTGCTTGAAGTTCTTTATCTTCTCGTCTTTGCTTATTTATTTTTGAAAGGAGGTTGAAGTAATGTTCAGTGATGCCTCCAGGGTTTCCTGTTGCATAGGCCTCTTGAATATTAATCTCTAAATTTGAAGCTTTCATCGAAAGGGCCTGAATCTTATTATAGAAATCATACTTCTTCATTTTATTTGCAAAGATAGCATGACCATATTCGTGGGCCAAGATTGTATGAGAAGCAAAGTAGCTTCCTCTATAAGTCATACCGTACTTCCCTGAAAATGTGAGTGTCAGAGGAATTCGGATGATACTTCCCATATCAAATGAAGCGTTTGGATACTCTTGTTGGATGAATAAATTTACCTTTGGAGCATCTTTTACAATCCCCTTAACTTCATTAAGAGTGTCATTGAAGGCAGTAATCTGACTACAAGATAGGTAGTTTCCTTTATTCGCCTTATAGGCCCTAGAAATTGGGGCGTTATCTCCTAGCTCACAAACCTGCTGTTCCATAGCATTTGGAATATTTGGTAATAGCTTATCTGCATGATGTGCAGAGGCCAAAGTTAGTGAATTTACTAAGATAAGTGCGAGTGTAGTTAATTTCATGAACCATTTATACAGCATGTAAAGATAGGGGTGGGCAAACTTGTAATAATTACTTTGTGGTGTCAAAGAGTCTACGCTTTTCTTACAAATCATTACAAAACCTGACTAATTCTATTCTTTTTATAGAGTCAATTGTACTCGACGCCGTTTTCCTATAAACCATAACTATAGGAGAGGTTTTTTATGAGAGAGAGAACTAAAGCTTTAAGTATTTTAATGAGTGTTGTTGCAACATCACAGGCATACGCTAACTTACCGGATGAGATTGATTTTAAAACCTATCTCAAACAGTATAACGCTAGTAAGAACTCGGCAGATACAATTCGTACTCAAGCAACTGAGGCGATGCAGGCCGTTATTCACACTGAGCAATCTATTGAAGATCTCAAATCTCAAGTTTCGAATAAGCAAATTGAAATTGACCAATCCTACCAGAATATTGATAGACTCATTCAGTTAAACTCTTCTCTTGAAAGCGAAAAAAATCAACTTGAAGAAGAGAATAGATCGTTAAGATTTAATACGGAAAGACTATCAGATGAAATCTCTCAAATTGAAAATGGAATCAATAGAGCAAATAATGAACTGAGAAGACCTCTAGAAAGAAAGAGAGGACTTGATCAGAGAATGGTTGTTGTTCAGCAGGATCTTGATAATCTCATCGTAAGAAAGAGAGACCTTGAAAGAGAAAAAGATCAAGGTGAGAAAAGGCTTGCTAAGAATAAAAATAAGTTTCAGGCCCTAAGAGATGAAGTTCAAAAACTTACAACTCAAGTTCCACGTATAGAAAATAAAATCCAAACAATAAAGTCAGAGCAAGTTGAATTAAGAAATAAGCTATCTCAACTAAAAGCTAAGAAAATATCTCAAAAAAATAAAGTTGATTCTCTAAAGTCAGAACTATCGCCACTAGAGCAAGAACTTGCTGGAGCGAAAGGAAAGCTAAGAGAGTTTAATAAGAAGCTTGGTCCACTTAAGACAAAACTTGCAAATGTAAAAAGCAAAGAAGGAGTTTTAAAAGAAGAGCTTTTAAACTTAAAGTATGCTGTTAACTCTGCTAACGCAGAAATTGAAAATTTCAAGAAACAAAAATCATCTCTTCCTCAAGAGATTTCTAGTTTAAAGAGTGATCTTGCAACAAACTCTAGCGAGACAAGTGCAGCAAAAGCGACTCTTGCTAGTAAGGAAAGTGAAGCACAAGAAATTAGAACTACAATGCAGAGCAAGCGTCTTCGTTTAAAAGAGCTTAAGCAGGCACCACAAACTCCTGAGACAAAAGCAGAAGCGCAAAAGCTAAGAAGAGAAATACAAAAACTTAGAGGACTTCAAAAGAATATTACTTCTCAAATTGCTCAAGCAAAAGGTCAGATAGATTCACTTGTTAAAGAAGAAGGAAGAATCACAAAGACTATTCAAAGCAAGAAGGCACTACTTAAGAATATTGACTCTAAAATCGCTGCAAAGAAGCAAGAGAAGAAAGCTGCCAAGGCCAAGATTCCTGGTGTTTCTAGTAAGCTTGCAACAGTTGAAGGTGAAAGATCTGTAATTGAAGCAGAGCTATCACAGTTTGATGGTAAAGTTGCTAAGCTAAAGCAAAGAGTTGCTAATAAGAAATCAGCAGTTGAAAAGAAACAAGGTGAAATCTCAACAGTTCAATCGAAACTGACAGATACAGAAACTAAAATAAGTAATAAGTCACAAGAAGTTAAAAATAATACTGTTGAAGTTAAGAGATTAAAAGATAAGCTTGCAAAGGGTGAAGTTCGCCTAGCTGAAGCTAAGAAAGAAAGTAAGCAGGTAAGAAGAAAGATTTCTAGGATTAATGATAACCTTGGAGAGATCTCTAATACACTTAACCTTACACGATCAAGTATCGAGTCTCTAAGAGTAGAAAGAGCAAGTGTCGAGAGAAGACTGGCAGAGGTAAACTCTACTGTTGCTGCAATTCAATCACACCTTTCATCTCTACATAGAGATCGTGAAATTAGAATATCTCAATTAGCTGATACTCAAGTGATCATAAGTCAAAACGTTGATCAAATAATCAGCAATACTGAAGAGATTGCTCAAAATAATGAAGATGTAACTTTAAATAATGAGGCAATTGCTTCAGCACAAGACCTCATCATTCAATTAAAAGATGAAAAGCTTAAACTAATAACAGAGCTACCAAGTTTAAAAGAAGATCATAAGTTAAAAGATACTGATGCTCTTAGACTTGAGGCACTAGCAGAAGGTGATTTTCAAGAATTCGCTAAAAGAGATAGTCTTTATAAGAGCTACTTAGCAGAGGCGAATGAGCTTGGAGATTCTCAAGGTGAACTAGCTGGTAAGGTCTCTGGTGTTATTGTTTCTTCGAGAGATGTACAGGCAAGTGCGAATAAGTACGGAACTAAGAATGGTAAAATTCTTGGCGACTTATCAGGGTACTTAAAAGGATTACTAACAGGTAAGGAAAACGGAAATCGTGATGGATATGACTCTGGGGTACAGTCTCAAGATGATTATTCTGCAGGACATAATGAAGGTTATGAACTTGGACACCTTAATGCGAAAGATTTTGCAAAGAGAACTGAGTTTCCAAGAGGATATCGTGAACTTAAGGCTGAACTTTTAGCGGATCTTCCTGCAAGTAAGGTTGTTGTAAATAATAACTCACAACTTACAAAATCTAGTTTTGAAAAAATGATAAATGCATCACCTTTTGATACGAATGAAATAGTTCCGACAAGTGATGAAGACTTAAACTATGTGGTTCTAAAGGCAGAGACATCTGGAGATAATGTTCCGTCAAGTGTTGATGCTGAAATCTCTAGTGTTGCAAAGAGTATTGCAACGAATAAAGAGCCAACAACAGCAAACTCAAGACCTGATTTGGTCTATGTAACTCCTTCTCAAATAAGTATCGAGACACAGGATAGAGATTGTAATGCTGTCTATAAGAATGTGACTGATTTTATCGCAGCTTGTGAAGAGTCTTATAAGTCAGGTTATGAAGTATCATTTAAAGCTTCTCATAAAGATAAGTTCTTTGAGAAATATGAAGAGCTTTTTGAAAAGTATAGAGATAGTGGAATCGCTGATACTGAAGAAGGTCGCTTTGAAATTGGAAAAGATAAGGCCTACAAAATTGTTTTTGCTGAAGCTAAGCAAAGAGGTGCTGCAGTTGCGTACCAAGCAGGTTTTGATGAAGGTAAGGTTAAAGGTTATGACGAAAATATCCTTGATGAAAGAGCAGTATACTTCCAAAAAGGTAAGATCGCTGTTGGATCATTCTTTGATAATAATGGAGTTGTAAGACTAAACTCAGGACAAAACACTTTCATTGAAGCAATAAACCCAAAGGGATTAATTCAAGGATCAGAATTTAAAATGGGTGCTGAGTTAGTTAACTTTGGTAAGAAAGAATCTGTACTTGGAGATGTGATCGCTGAGGTTGTTAACTCAAGTTCAAATATTTCTTTTAAATCAAAGAGAGAGATTGTAACGAATATTCCTGCTAAGTCTCAAGCAAAGCTTCTTGAGTTATTCAAATCAAGAATCACTCAAAACGCTATGCCAGGGTCAAACTTTAATGTAACTGTTAAGTTTACATATCCTGGAGATGATCTTGATGGGAGAGTAACAGAGCTTGCGACATTCATGGGGAAAGTAAAAGTTAACCCTGAGATTAAGTCTGCTCTTGGATTTGATAGTGAAGTTAAGTGGAGAAAGTGGAAGCCATGGCCAATTAAGTGGAAATACCGTGCTCACAATATCAATGTAAATTTAACTGGTCTTAGAGACAATATTCCAGGAAACTATAGAGTTACTCTTGAAGCGACTAGTGGACAAAAGTATATCAACGTTGAGACTAAATCTCTTGAGGTCGCTGCACCTGCACAAGGAGCCGTTAAAACTGTAGGTCTACGTTATAAATTTAAGAACAAGGCCAAGGATAAGAAGGTTTCTTTTAGAGTAAAAGTCTTCTACGGAAAAGAGCTTTTAAAAACAGAAAATATCACAATTAAGTCTAAGTAAATATCTTATACTGCGGGTGTCTAGTTAATGGACACCCCCTGTATACCTTTCATAAACCCCTTATAAAACTCAAAGATCTGTCATAGTAGAAGTATGAAAAAATACTTTCTTCTCATCGCCATTATGGTGGGAACTACTATTCACGCAAGCACTGGTTATTTGAAATCAGCACTAGCAAAAGAGCCTCAAGTAATTAAAATTACAGAGGATTCTGGTCTGACGATATTTGACTTCTGCCACTATAAGAAGAGCAGAAAGTGCATTCGTTTAGGACGTGAAGAAGGCTATACAGAAGAAGAGCTGATGAAGCTCAGTCGTGAAATTCTTAAAAAATCAAAAGTAAATAAAGTACTAAAACCAATCCTTGAAGTTCTAGGTTTCGTGGCACCAATTGCTGTCATGGCAACACCTATTGGACCAGTTGGAGCGATGTTTGTTGGCTCCGCGAGTGTGAGTTTCTCTGCTTATGCAGGTGCAAGTTTAAGCTTGAGCCCTGAAGCAAATAAGAGGCTGACAAAGGTTCTTATGCCGGCATCGACTCGCTTCGATCAGAGAATGGCATTCAATGTGAGCATCGTGGAATTCTCTGAATATATTGAAGAGAAACTAACTAAGATGGATCGCTGTAAATTGGTTAAGTTCGGTATGTCGAGAATGAGAAAACAATGTAGTAAATATATTCCAAATTATAAATTTCATACGGAGGACATGTAATGAAAAAACTTCTACCGCTAATTGCGACCGCACTAATAGGTTTCAATGCAATGGCATCAACCCTTGAAATCAGAGATTCTATTTCTGAGGATAAACTCTTTATCCATGAAGACGAATCAGGTTTTCAATTTGAGTTATGCGAATCAGGTGAAGAGTGTCGAACTCTAGGTATGAAAAGCTATACGAGAAAGGAATTTGTTGATCAGGCCCATGCCCTAGAAAAACAAAGAAAAGCTCAAAAGAATAATTTAATGATCATTGGAGCGATGTCAGTTATTGCACCAATCGTTTTCTTTAAATACGACAAAATGATTCTTGCTGGAAGAGTTGGAGCGAGAAAGGCCGCTGAAGGTGCGATGCCCGCAAGCTTTGGTTTTAAACTAGGTGCAGTTCTTGGTGTGACAAATGTTGGTCTAACAGCATTAGCTCAAGAGGACTTAAAAGATAAGACATATGTAACAGAGAATATAAGAACTCTAACTGGTGACGATCATATTAGATCAGTAGAGGAGTACACAGAAGTATTAGGCGAAGTATTATCAGAAATCGAAATGAGGAAACTATAATGAAAAAACTACTATTAGCAGCAACACTATTACTTTCAGTCTCATCAACAGCAGCAGTCGATTGGGATAAACTTGAAATTACAATGGAAGAAGCTGCAACACAAGCAGCAGTTCTAACTGATTTACATTTTTGTGTAACAATGTCCCACGGAGTTTCATATACAAGTAACTCAGATGCAGGAATTTTAAAGGCATTAGGTTGTGAAGATAAGGTCCAAGAAGCAAGAGATGTTAAAAATACAGAAGAAGAAATCAATAATACAATTATTCGCGCTTTAAAAGTAGTTTCTCTAAATGAAATAGAAAAATGTGGAAGTGCAGTTATTACTGGAGAAGTAGATAGTTGTTCTTCACAAATTGAAGAAGCAAAAGACCTTGGTCTTACAGAAGAAGATATTAGAGAAGAACTAGGACTTATTGGAAGATTTGCCATTGGTTCATAGTATTTATCCTGTGTGTTGACAGTTTTACTTTGTAAACGTCAACGCACTTTGTTGATCTTTTCTGCAGATATTGTATAACTTCCCCAGATCAAACATAGGGGAGAGACATGAAAGCAATCAAATTATTAGTTCTAACATTATTCATATCAATTACATCAATTCAAAATTCTAAAGCAGCTGTTGCTGGTGTTATGGCCATTGCTGGATCTCCTGCCGCTGGCGGTGTCGCTCTTGCTGGTCTTAGCTCAGTTGGCGTTGGATTCATTGCTACAGCTGGAGCAAGCTCATGTGATGGCGGTCTCTGTGTTATTCCACTCTTTCTAGGAGTTGTTGTTGGAGCAATCGTTCTTGATGAAGAGAGCGGATCAATTGAATTCAATGAAGTTAATTACAGCGAAGGGGAAGAGCTTAACTTATCTGATAAAGAGATAGAGATTTATAACTCAGAGGTAGAGGAAGCAAATATCGTCTTTAGTGAAGTTCTGGCAAATCTCGCTGCAAGTTCAAGTGTTGAGGATTCTAGAGAATTGTGGACGGAGTTTAGTGAGTTTGTTTCACCTGAGACTTTTATAGTTATGAAGAGATTAGCTGTCCCAGAAAGGAACACTTTCTAGAATGGACATTTGTAAGTTCTCAATAATTCACAGCTTTAGTGTGGAGAGCTAGTTGCATCTTTTATAAAAAAGGATGTGATATGAGAAAGAAAATAGTTTGGATAAACCAGTACCCTAGCCGAAAAGGTGGAGCTGAAAGAGTAATTGAAAATATTATTTTATCACTTGATAAATCTGAGTATTGCAATATTTTATTATACAAGTTTGATGAAGAATTAAGTAACGAGTTTATAGGCCTCTTTGATATAGCTTTTCCAATTGTAAACTTACACAAACAACTGTCTTCTATAAATCCAGATAATATACAGATTCACAACTACATAGATGAATACATTTTTCAAGAACTTGGCAAGTATCGAGATATATCATTTATATTCCTTCATGATCATAAAATATTTTGTCCTAGAGAGCATAAATATAAAGGAATAGGAAAAGAAACTTGTAAAAAAGAGATGAGTACTTTGGACTGTTTTGCATGTTGTGGATTAATTCAGAAGAAAAAGTCGCGTGAGTTCTCGATTGTAACGCCTCACAAACTATCAAAATATCAAAATTTCATAAAATCATGTAGAGGAGTAGTTGTTGCTTCTAAGTACATGAAGAGACAGTTGATTGATTCAGGCTTTGAACAAAAGAAAATTTTCTATCATGCTTTAGCTACAAACTTTTTAAATATAGCACCAGTAAAGGCAATACCTAACGAAGTAACATACTTTGGACAATTAGAGACAGGAAAAGGGGTCGATATATTAATAAGGGCACTCGCATTATGTGGAAAGGAAATAATTGTTAATATAATTGGTGATGGAAAAAGTCGTGAGTCATTAGAAAATTTAGCTCTAAAACTTGGAGTATCACATCTTGTGAATTTCCTAGGTAGATTACAAGATCGAGATTTAAAAGAATATATAGGACGTTCAGTTGCTTGTATATCACCGAGTCGCTCTCCTGAGACATTTAATCTTGCTGCATTAGAATCCCTATCTTGTGGAACGCCTGTCATATCATCAAAGGTGGGAGCCTATGAGGAATGGTATATCGAGAATATTACGGGAGAACTCTTTGAATCAACTAACTTCAAAGAACTATCGAATATCTTATCATCTATATATGACAATAGAGAGAAGTGGGAAATGTATAGACGATTAATTAGGGAAAACTTTGAGACCGAAAAGTTCTCTGTTGGTGTCTATCGCGATTTCTTTATGAGAAAAGTTCTAAATTTAACGATAACAGGTAAGGCCACATGATAATAACTTGCGATATTCACCATCAAAGTCTGGGGACAGGGAACCAGTTACACTCAAATAAGAGTGAACTGGATTGTGCTTATGACTTTTTTAAATACTGTGAAGAAATGAACTTTAAAATGACATTCTTTTTTAGTGGCCTGGCCATTAGAGACGATTGGAACGAAAAGCTAGAAGAAATTACATCTTCCAAGCTTGTTGAAATAGGTGGTCACAATTGGGATTGTTTTTCACCAGAAATTGTACATAGAGTTTGTAATAAACTATTTGGTTCTTACAATGGAACCATTGATATGCAGACTAAGGATTGTGAAAAAACGATCGATATCATAAGACAGAAAACAGGGCGAGATATTACATCTTGGAGAAATCATATGTATATGCATGGTCCACATACTGAAAAAGTTCTAAGGAATTGTGGAATAAAGGTTTGTTCAGATGGAGTAATGAGAGACTCTTCGGGATTCATAAGAAAAGGTAAATTACTTGATCTTCCTATAAACGTGCTACCTGATCATGAACATTTATACCATGCCGAGAGAACTAAGGAGTGGGTAGAGAAATGGAAGTCACGTTATAACTGGTCAGATGACTTTGGATCAGACTCATATGAAATAGAGGAATGGGGGATGTTTTACAAAAGATCGTATTTCGAAAAATACTCGCAAGGGCATTTACCGGTGTCAATAATTCATCCAATAACTATGTATCTTGCAGATAACTTTAAAACTATAAAAAAGCTTTTAAAAGATATTGTAAAAGACGAAACCTATACTGTCGACGAGGCAAGGATCATTTATGAGAAATAAAATCGCTGTAGTTGTACGAACTTATAATAATGAAGAGATATTAGGTAAAACACTTAAAGCTATACAGTCACAGAAGAAAGTTGATTTGGAAATATATGTGATTGACTCTGGATCAAATGATCGTACAGTTGAGATTGCATCTTTATATACTAATGAGATATTTCACCTTGTGTCTATGAAGTATCATCCAGGAAAAGTACTAAATAAAATAATACCTGAAATAGAATGTGAAAATATAGTGTTTGTTAATAGTGATACAGTTTTACTTAGGGAGGACTCTCTATATAACTTACTTGAGGATATGGAAAATCCATTTATTGCCGCTTCGTATGGCCGACAGGAATGCCGACCGGATGCATGGCCCGAAGTTCGAAGAGCATATAAGAAAACATTTCCTGAATCAAATAACACAGCTGAGTGGATTACCCTTAGTCTCCCTTTGGCATGTATTAAAAAATCTATATGGATGAAGAGAAAGTTCTATGTTGATTCATGGGGCTCGGAAGACACTGAATGGGGAAAATACATTGAGTCTCAAGGCTATTATATAAAATACAACTTTAAGGCAGTCGCCATGCACTCACATAATTACGATATCAGACAATTATATAATCGTTCTTTTGTAGAAGGTGAGGCTGATCATTATATATATGACCGAAGTGTTTCGTATACAACATTCATAAGGAAAGTGATTGGGAAATCAATTCGAGACTGCTGTGTATGTTTCAGTGAATACGCAATTAGGCATGGTGTTTCAACATTGTTCCGGTCTTTCGTTTCAGAACTAGGCTATTTGATGGGTGTTAGAAATGCATATGCCAGAGTTTTAGTAGGAAATAAAAATGTTCCAATGAAGAGTTATCAATAAGGAGAAATAATGAAAGTTATATTTTTATTATTGTTTTGCTTTTGTATATTTGCAACGAATGAAACTTGCTATACGACAGTTCATAATAAAGTCTATGGAAAGATTCTTGGTGAACAGACACGTTATTATCTAAAGTCAGGTTTGAAGACTGATTATAGTGATTCTGCAAAAAAATATACTAAAGTTCTCTGTGAAGATTTTTATAAGAATTATCGTTTATATATTCAGAATAGAATTAAAAAAGAACTGTTGATTTGTAACTGCCACAAGATAAAGAAAGATGGTTTTTACTGTCTTTATAATAGGAGAAACAAAGATCTAAGGCTACATTACGCAAAAAACATAAAGTTCACAAAGGTTCGAAATATTTATGATGACTCTGGCCGAAAAGGATGTGTGAAGAAAAGTAAAATGATTGTATGCAATCACTACCGTGAATTACGTAAAGCGATTATACATGAACGTAAAGCAACTATCTGGACTATGAATACTTTTGATATAGATTTAGAAAATAATAAAATACTCAAAAAGAATACTGCTCACACGGATGTCATTGATCAGGATATAAAGCAACAAATTTATCTAAACTATCAGCTTCTAAAGGGGAAGGATGAGTGTATTAATCTCGCAAGAGAGATGGAGGTTTAGTATGAATCAATTGGCTAGAATAATGACACTAATTGCTCTCCTAACATCTTGTAATATAAGTAAGAAGGAAGAGGGGCAGTCAGAGAATACTATAGAGGACAAGCCCTCAAGAGAAACTCCCAAACGCAATGATGGATTATTCGAGTCAATCGTTGCATCCGAATCTCTTGATTGGAAGACAACAGACACTATCAATTTAAATATAGAGTGTTATGACGTTACATCGAAATGTAAAGAGGGGACTAGAATTCAAGTCTATCGTTCTTATGTAGACATTAACGATCAGAGGCTACTAGATTCTGGAAATGTTAGGAATGGAAAATATGTAACAACGATAGGAGTTCCTAAATATTCTGAAGTTATCCTTGTAACAGCAAAGTACGAAAATAAAGAAGGGCAAGTAAAAATAATTGATTTTTCGAGTATTAACAGAGTTGTACTAGTAATGGAGTAATAATGAAATGTATTATTATATTTCTCTTATTCATATTTAGTTTTTCTTCTTTTGGGACTCATTTTCGCTATGGACATATTTCATGGAAGAGACTTCAAGGAAATAATGTTGAATTCACTGTTGTTTCTGCATGGAGAACATCATTTATAAGTAATTTAAGGCTATATTTTGGTGATGGTACAAGTGTTAGACCCAGCTATACAGTACTTAATAATTACCTCGACTATGAAGGGGAGAGTTATACTATAGTTCGATACACAGTAGAGCACACTTACTCTTCTTCAAGTTTATATACAGCATATTCATCATCCTGCTGTCGAATCAGTACTTTAGAGAATGCTGCAGATGATCCATTTTATTTGAAAACAGAGGTCGACCTAACAAATAGTAATATGGGGTCACCGGTGTCCTCAATTGTTCCAATTTTACAGATGTCCACCAACGCCTTAAATGTTGTTGAAATTCCAGTGTTAGATCCTGATGGAGACGATATTAGTATCCGGATGGCCGAAGTTTTAGAATCAAGAATTAGCGAATATCCTATTAGTACATACCCATTATATGTCGACGGAAATTTTTTAAAGTGGGACACACAGGGAACAAGTGTTGGGGATAAGTATGCTGTGCAATTGATGCTTGAGGAAAAAAGAGGAAGTGAAGTTAATGTAAATGCTTTAGATTTTATACTCGAAATTGTTACAGGTTCCCCACCTACAATTATTGAGAATTTGGACAGCTCTGAAAAGCTTGGTGTTAAAGCGTTACCAAATACTGAAGTAACGCTAAAGTCTAGTGCGCAGGACTCTGTAAGTAATAGTGGAATTAGTGCTAAACTTGTTAATTCTCCTGCCGGAGGAGGGCTCAATTGTAGTGAAGTAGACTCAACTAAGCGACTTGATTGTGAATTTAAATGGACGCCTAGTTCTATAAATCAAGGTCGTTCTTACTCATTCAATATTTTATACACAAGTTCTAATAGTGGACTTCAGATTCAAGATAGCTTTAGTATAAACGTTGAAAATGATACAGATGGTGACGGAGTATATGACAGTGAGGACATGGATCCTCTGAATGAAGATGTTGTTAACTATACTTATTACCCATCTGAAACCGGATTGAATACTCTTGTATTTGAGGATATGTGGCCCAAGGTGGGGGATTACGACTTAAATGATATGGTTTTATACTATAACTATAGGTTTGGTAAAAATAGCGATAATAATATTACCAATATTGTACTAAGCTATAAGGTTGCTGCAACTGGCGCAAGTCAATCAAATGGTTTTGGTGTGAAGATACCAGGTTTAAGTCGAACGAATATATCGTCAACAAAAATTTCAAAGAATAAATCGGCATCTTTAAATCTTTCAATAGAAGATGGGCATGGAGATGATGTTGTATATATTCTTTTTGATAAATCTCATTTGATTCATCCAAAAATAGAAGGTAAGAATTTTTATAACACAGAAGTCGGTGATTGTAGAAAAAGTGTATTATACGAAGTAACAATAGAGCTAAGTAACCCTATGACTCTATCTGACATTGGAACACTTCCATTCAATCCATTCATTTTCGCAAGTGACCAACGTGGACGAGAGGTCCACCTTAGAGATCACCTACCTACTGCATTGGCCGACATGAGTTTGTTTAATACAGAGGATGACTTTTCATTAGAAACGGCTGAAAAGTACTATAGAACAATAAGAAATCTACCATTCGCAATTAACCTATCCACTGATTCGAGATGGAATCATCCAAAGGAACAAGTTGATATCGTTCTTGCTTATCCTCGTATTATTCCCTATGCAAATAGTAATGGAGTTACAGATAAGGACTGGTTCTTAGTTGGAGATAATGACAAAGTTTGGAATAAGAATTGTACAACAATATTAAACTATAAATAGGAGAAGTGATGAAATTTAAATTTAATATGAATAACTTATTTCTTCCAGCGTATGTTATTTCTAGGAAACCAAATATTGTAATATGTTTTTGGGGAGATTTCTTAAAATATCAAGACAGATTCTTCAATGCAATGAAGAATAAAAAGAAGGTATATGTATTATTCCAACTCGGCTGGGCCCCCGCTGCAGAGGAAAGTTTAAAGCAAATTGAAGATAATTTGAATATATTAAAGAATAAATTTCATATGGTTGAATTTGTTTTTATGATAAATGATAGAAATGATGCTTTTTACTTCGATAAGTATGATTTGAAGACTT
This sequence comes from Bacteriovorax sp. MedPE-SWde, assembly GCA_001874305.1. Lineage (GTDB taxonomy): Bacteria > Bdellovibrionota > Bacteriovoracia > Bacteriovoracales > Bacteriovoracaceae > Halobacteriovorax_A. Next base: position 440,188 of record MPCU01000003.1, read on the forward strand.
TCTTTTGTCATCAAAATGCATTCATTGATGAAGCAAGAATTACGCCCATTAAACAAAAGAAAAAAGAGTTTGAAGCTGTTTACCTAGCAAGAGTAACACCATTTAAAAGACATAGGTTAAGTCGAAAATTATTAAAGGTTTTATATATTGGAGACTACAAAAAAACTGAATCATCTTATGCAAAAGAAGTAATGCAACTTCTTAATGTTAAACTTTGGCTCAGGAAAGTCAGGTACTACCAATTATCAAGGTACTTGTCTAAAGCAATGGTTGGTCTTTGTTTATCTCGAATTGAAGGAGCAATGTTTGCTAGTACAGAGTATCAACTTGCTGGATTGCCCGTTGTCTCAACAAGATCAGAAGGGGGGAGGGAAGCTTTATTTAATAATAAATACTGTACGGTTGTTGAAGAAGATGAAAACAAGATAGAGGCGGAAGTTATGCGATTTATCATTCGAGATTATGACCCTGGAGAAGTAAGAAAATCTGTTTTAAAGAAAATGATAAGACATCGGGAGATCTTTATTGATTATATTAATGATATTTATATTAAGGAGGGAATACCATTTAATAGAAAAAGATCATGGAGAGCAATGTTTGTACACAAGTGGGGATTAAGGTCATTTGTGGTTAGTCCAAAGTTTTTTATCAATCGAATTTGGAGCTTTTAGAATATCATGTCTTAATGTTGTACTTTTTAATCTTTCTATATAGCGTAGATCGACCGAAGCCTAGCTCCTTTGCTGTAGAAGATAGATTATAGTTACATCGATCTAAAGCGGCAATGATAAGATCTTTTTCAGCATCCTTAATATCTAAGGATTTCTCTGATGTATCAATAGCTCCATTTGATCTTAAGTCATCTCTGACTATATTTGGCTCTGATACCTCTACACTAATAAAGTGCTTTTTAAGATCTTCAAGTATTGTTTCAGATGAAATAATCTCTTCATCATGTAGAATCAATATTCGTCTAATCGCACTCTTTAATTCTCTGATGTTTCCTGGCCAGTTGTATGACTTAAGACAGTCTATAGCATCCTCTGAAAAGCTACGAGGCTTTATATTGTTCTCTTTGCAGTATTCATCAATAATATTACTAACAAGCTCTGGGATATCTTCTAAGTGTTCTCTAAGTGAAGGAATGACAATCTCTATATCACAGATTCTATAGTATAAATCAGGTCTGAAAACATCATTGGTCATCAGAACTTTAAGGTCTTTACTCGTTGCACTTATTAATTGAAACTCTACAGGAATATTTTTTGTAGCACCTACTGGTATTACTTCTCTTTCTTGTAGAACCCTTAGAAGTTTACTTTGAGCTGTACTATCTAGATCTGCGATCTCATCTAGAAATAAAGTACCGTTGTGGGCTAGAGTGAATTTTCCTGGCTTGTCCTCAGTTGCACCTGTGAAAGCCCCTTTGACATGTCCAAAGAGCTCACTTTCAAATAGTGTTTCAGGTATAGCAGGGCAGTTTACATCAATATACTTATCACCTAGATGACCTCTCCTTTCTGCTATGAGTTTTGCGAAATATTCTTTTCCTGTACCACTTTCTCCAGTAAGTAATATAGATAGCTTCTTATCCGCCAACTTATTTATCTTATCTTCAATTTCAAGAATTATTGACGACTTCTTAAACGTTTCTATAGTACTAGCTGTAACAGTTGATAAATTCGAATCTCTCATCTGTTGGCTAAGTTCGCATGCTTCTTTTACTGAACTTATTAAATAATTAATATCAAAAGGCTTCTTTATATAGTTATATGCACCAGATCTCAGACACTCTATTACTAGGTTCTCTGTACTGAATGCTGTCATCATTATTACTATAGCTTTTGAATTTCTTGCAATTATCTTTTTTAGTAATTCAACACCTGAAATGTCAGGTAGTCTGATATCTAGAATTACCACATCATATGTATCATTATATGTTGTTAGTAATTGTTCACCATTATTAACTATGGTGGTGTTGAATTTTCCAATCTTTGTTAGAATCTGATCTGCCAATACTTGAATTTTTGGATCATCTTCACAGACAAGTACTTTATAGTTTTCGAGCATAGTATTCCTTAATTACTTGTTATCATTATAAACTAAGTGCAATTAAACAAAATAGGAATATTTAGCCTTTGTTCCATATTGATTCACTATGAATTCGAAATATATCCAAGTATTTAATAATAAGTACATCGCTTATGGCCCAGTATTTGCTTTATTTATTATGAGGTAACTATGGATATTATCCTGAAAAATACTGTATCGAATTACTTGTGTTTTATAGCAAAAGTTGTGAGTGGCTTGATACTTACAAGCTTATTGTATAATGGACTTGGAAAGGAGTCTTACGGATTCTGGGTCTTACTATGGAGTGTGTATGGTTATACACTCTTACTTGATTTTGGCTTTGGTTTTTCAATTCAAAAGTCTTCAGCAGAGTATGTACATAAGAAAGATCTAACTAAATTGTTAAGACAGATAAATAGTATATTCTTTAGTTATGTTTTCCTAGCTATTGGAATAGTGATCTTCTCTCTAGCATTCTTGTATACTTGTGGAAGTTTGTTTGTTGCAGAGCTAGGTGATCCATATTATCAAAATGTATACCTATTCTTTGCTGTTGTTACAGCAATAATTTTTCCAACGGGAATATTTTCAGAAATATTGGTTGGCCTGGGGCATATCTATCTTAGAAATATTGTAAGACTAGTATTTATAAGTACAAATGCAGTAGGGATCTTATTGATGCCTGAAATAAAAATATTAGAACTAACGGTGTTCTCTTTACTACTTCATCTCATCGCCAACCTCTTTCTCTTATACTTTGTGAAGAAGAAGATATCTTGCTTTTCCTTGAGCATTAAATATTTTGACAAATCAGAGGTGAGAGAACTAATGCGGTTTTCACTTAGTGCTTATGTCGTTATCTTTACAAATTTAATATTATTTAACAGTGACCAAATTATCCTAAGCAGTATTGCCGGAGTGGGAAGCGTTGGGATTTATCATCTTGCAACGAGATTACCTTTCTTCATGAAAATGTTAAACGAGCAGTTTCAAGAAAACGTGTTCCCATTACTTGTATCAAAAAGAAATATAAAATTTGATATGATATTAACTGGAAATAAGTTTATATCATTCATTTCAAACCTTTCTTTTTCGTTTGCTTTCGTATTTGCTGAGGAAATTATATATATATGGATAGGAGAAACAAATCCTGAAATCATTTTAATTGCTCATCTCTCTCTGTGCTACTCATTTATCGCAACATTATTTAAATCAATCAACAACTCGTACCTTATGGCCAATGATCAAGTATCAAAAGTCGTAAGGTTTTCATTGTTAGAGGTCATATTAAATTTAGCTTTAACTTTTCTATTAGTACCCCTGATTGGCGTTGTAGGCGCAGTGGTCGCATCATTGTTAGCGTTGTTTATCAGTCTCTTGTTTTACGTACCATACTTTGTAAAACAAATAGATGTCCATTTTAGTACTTGGTATAAGAAGATTTTTAAAAAGAATAATCTAGTTCTCCTGATCAATCTATCCGCTTTATCTATTGTAAAACTGGTCTTGAATAATGATTATGGATTACTTTATATAGCAACTTTGGCACTGGTTTCAGGTCTGTTGTATTTGTATATGTTTTTTAACTTTGTATGGGATGAGTACAAGTTTAACAATAAGTATCTGTACTTTGTTAAGCGCTACTCTTTAGACTGGAAGGGACGATGATAGCAGTAATCGAAGATGATGTTAAGGTTCAACTAGTAATTGGAGCAATACTAAGAAGAGCAAAAATAGAATATACTTGTTATGGAAGTGTCGATGAATACAAGTCTCTTAAAAATGAGAAGAAGATTGATCTTGTCCTTCTTGATAATTACCTTCCTGGTGAAGATGGAGTAGATGCACTGGAGAGCTCTAAAGAATTATTTATTTCCACTCCTGTGATCTTGATGACAGCTGGTTCCGAGGCCGAAGTTATCGACTTAGCTTTTAAAAGAGGTGCTATAGATTTTCTGAGAAAACCATTTGCCCCTGAAACCCTTTTGGCCCGAATTAAGAAAAATTTAAATCAAGACATTTTAATAAAGCAGAAGAGTGAGGAACTCGAAAATGGTAGGGATATGCAAATCCAAAGCTATCCATTGTTTTATAATCTCTCGACTCGCTACTCTCATCAGTTTGTTAACTCATCAGAGGGGGGATTGAGTGGAGATGTTTACGAGAATATCAAACTTCCAAATGGAGAGCACCTTATCTTATTCGGAGATGTTTGTGGGCATGGACTAAAGTCAGCTATTGTCTCGCTGTTATTATCTCAATACTTTAGGCTACTTATAGAGTCTAAGGATTGTGATCTCGATATTTGTAGTATTGGAAGAAAATTAGATACATTTATAAAAAATAAGTTCTCCGAGGAAGAGTACGTAACAGCTGTCATACTGAGGGAGAAATGCTCAGGTGAAATTGAAGTAGTTTCCTATGCTCATCCATATATCTCTCAGCTTGATCTCTATGGTGATATGAGTTTTATTCGTTTTAATGAAAGCCTTCCTTTAGGACTTTTAGATAACAAAGATGTGACCAAGAGAAATCTTAAGTTAAATGAGTATACTTCATTACTGTTACTAACTGACGGAGTAGGGGAAAATATCTACAAAGAACAAGCTAAAACGAAGAACTACATCAATTTAGATCTGAAAAGTAATAGTGTATTTGAAATAGCAACAAATTTGAGTAAGGAGTATTCAGTAAAAGATGACTCAACATTTTTGCTTATTACTCCTCGTAACATTTATTGGGATAGTCGAGAACACTATGTTTCTGCCATAACGTCTACAAAAGATTTGCATAAAGTATTAGTGGAATTTAATAGTTACAAAAAAGTTTCTAAAAAAAATCTTAACAAAATTAAGTTAGTTTTATCAGAGTACATTTCAAACTGCTTATTACATGGTCAAACCAGTACATCGACAATTGAGCCACTTGTTGTCGTAACACTAAAGAATTCGAAAGAATCAATTGATGTGTCTGTATATCATAACACCGGGCAATTTGATTTAATTAAACATTCTGTATCAAAGGAAATTGACCGTGAAAAAGGAGGGATGGGCATCTCAATACTTAAGAATATATGTAACGATGTCGCTCAAGAATTTAGGTTTGATATGACAAAAACTAGGTTTAGTTTAGGGGGGAGTAATGAATAATATTATAAACTTTATGGGTATACGGCTAATGAATTATACTATGAGTGAAGCGATAGACTCAATTGTTGATAAGGCCAACAGGAGAAGTTCTACTGCTGTGGCATTTATAAATGCTGACTGCGTAAACAAGTTTAATAATCTAAAATATTATAAAAGCTTAAAGTATATGGATTATATCTTTGCGGATGGAATAGGAATTAAAATAGCGAGTATGATATTTGGTAATTCTGTAAGAGATAATGTTAATGGTACAGATATGTTTCCATTTTTATTAGAAAGATGTGAACAGTGTGATTTGTCTGTATACTTCTATGGCGCGGATGAAAAAACTGTCAATAAGCTGGTTATGAATTTAAGTGAACAATACAAAGAATTAGATATAGTTGGCCATCATTCAGGTTATACAGAAAAAAATGATGAAGCAAAACTAATCAAAACAATCCAGGAAAAAAAACCTCAAATTATATTCGTTGCAAAAGGAGCACCTTTACAAGAGGAGTGGATGAGCCAAAATAGAGATCACTTTCCCGATAGTGTAATGATAGGTGTAGGGGGATTGTTTGATTTTTATTCTGGGAGAATTAAGCGTGCACCAAAAATACTTAGATTAGTTAAACTCGAATGGCTCTATCGACTGTACTGTGAACCGACTCGTTTATGGAGAAGGTACATACTCGGAAATCCAATTTTTCTTTTAAGAGTGATATATCATAAATTATTTGGAGGAAAGAATGAAGTCTAATACTCTTGTAAAGTATAATCAAGCACTATATCGAAGATTACGGTTAAAATTAATTCTATTGTTAAAGAATTATAAAATAAAATTCATCAAGTTATTCAAAAGACTTTTTGATATATTTTTAATATCAATAACTATGCCTGTAACTCTTCCGTTCCTAATTCTTGTAGGAGTATTAATAAGACTTGATTCAAAAGGTAATGTCTTATTCTCCCAGAAGCGTGTTGGGCAAAATGGAAAGTTATTTGATTTTTATAAATTCAGGTCGATGTACTCAAATGCAGAAGAAGTCAAAAAAGAGCTTGAGAATAAAAATGAATCTAGTGACGGTGTTATATTTAAAATAAAAAATGATCCAAGAATTACTCGAGTTGGTAAATATTTACGTAAGTATAGTATTGATGAGTTACCTCAACTTTATAATGTATTAATTGGAGATATGACATTAGTAGGTCCACGTCCACCAGTACCAAAAGAAGTATCTCTTTACAAATTGAAGGACCATAAGAGACTTGAGGTCACTCCAGGTATTACATGTCTATGGCAAGTTTCAGGCAGAAGCGATATACCATTCAATAAGCAAGTACTACTTGACCTAGAATATATAGAGTCTTCAGGAACAATATATGATCTAAGAATATTACTAAGGACTATTCCCGCAGTTGTATTTGGAAAAGGAGCATACTGATGCACCAAAATGAAGCAACATGAGACACATTTAGTATGATAACAGTTAGTTAGCTCCCTTTTGGGAGCTTTTTTTTTGGCACCTCTTCTGCAATTAAATATGTAAAGGAGGAGTTATGATAGTAACAATTTTGGAAAAGGATTCTCATGCCGTCATAGAAGTTGATGGAGCACTTACAATTGAAACAGCGATAGACTTAAAAACCAAAGCTCTTAAGTTAAAGAAAGTATATTCTACACTTATTATCGATTTGTTAGGAGTTGAATTTATCGACAGCTCTGGAATTGGTGCACTTGCTTTAATCAATAACAAGTATAAGGCCAAAGATGGTCAGATGATTCTCACTAATATCAATGAAGATATATCGTTGGTGTTTAGTATTACTCGTGCCTACGATATCTTTGATTTCTATGATTCTGTTGAAAATGCAGAAGAGCAATTGGCGGTATAGATATGAAGGCCGTTATCAATGTTAAAGCGACAGAAAAATGGATAGAAGAAAAGCTTGGGCTCCAATCTACTTTAGCTATTCCAATAGTTAATAAAGAGCTTATAGATTATTTCTTTGATCTTATCCAAACTCTTAATGTTGAAGAAGTATTAATATTAAATGATGAGTACAGGTACATTAATCAAGGAAAATTTGGAATAAAGGTTACTCATCAATTAGTTCGCTCAGATTTAAAGGTAGATGACATACGATCAAGAATTACAAACTTCTTGGGTGATGAGCAAATGTTATATCTTGATACTTTGAACTTTGTACATTGGGATATTCATAATGATAATCTGCTAGAATTTTTAAATGAAGATATCGATAATTTTCTTGTGACAAATTCAAACAATACCAGATTACATGTTGAGAAACTAAGTAATGTCGGTGAGTACTTTAATCTCAATCTAAAGATATTAAAAAAATATTCAAATAGCTATTGTCTTCCTGGATATAGCGGAGAAGGGAATATTCAATATGGACAATTGTGTAGTGTTGATACAAGTGCTGTGATTACAGGGAAGTGCAATATCTCTAACTTTACGCTTGTTGCTGAAAATGTAAAAGTTACTAATTCTATAATCGGAATGCATAGTTATATTGCAAAAAATAGCGAAGTTATAGATTCGATTCTTACAGATAATGTTGTACTTGGAGATAGCTTATATATAAAGAATAAACTAATTGCAAACGGACTTATTACAAACCCAGAAAATGGAAAAAGCATACGGTTCGATGAGGTCGATACAAATCTATCAAAAAGATCTTTATTTAAAAATATAAGTGAAGTTTTAAAACTTGTAATTACTACTATCCTTGTAGTTATTAAATTTCCATTTTTCAAGTTATTAACAGGTAAAGAGATAATGGGGGACTTTGAAAAAAGTATTTCTAATTCAAAATTTCAAGAAATTATAGTTTGGAATAATTGTATAAGCTTTAAGAATAGATCTCTTTTTTATCGACTAGGGCTAGATAAGTATCCACTTCTTGTACATTCATTAAAGGGGAATATAAGACTTGTTGGTGATTGTATTCTTAATTCATACTCACGAAATAGTGGTGTTTATAGTTATGCTGAATCATATTGTCATTTAGAAGATGTTGAGAATGTTGAGAGTGTTGAAATACATGACAGGTATTATGGTCATGAAAGAAGTGTTGTTAAGGATCTCATGGTAATTATTAATTTTTATCACAATCGTTTAACAACGAGTTTGTATGAATAACATAGAACAAAAGGCCATTGACTTTTTGATTATGAGCCTCTGGGTTTGTTTCAAGAAATTAATACCTTTATTTATTATTATCCCTGGAATCACTATGTATCTGCTTAATGACAAGATTAAGGAAATACCTACACGTTATCAGGTAAAAGGTGTTGTTAAGATGGGATACCTTAAAGTACGCACATTTAAATCTTCTATATTGGAAAAAATGAGTGAAGTCACGAAGAGGGAACCTGTGGCCACAGCAATGGGGCATACTAAGCAAGACCTGAAACTAGTTTTAGAAACAAAGTTTATGTCTGATAGAGGAAAAAATAAAAAAATCTTAGATGATGGTCCATTTATTACATCAATATCTTTTCCTGAAGAATCAAATTTAATTGTTGTATTTGGTGAAGGGAAGGATATTGAACTGGCAAAGAAAAAAGTTTTCGAAGTCATCTCATATTTAGAGGATGAATATATAAAGAATAAGAAAGTCTTTATGAAAACAGTTCGCTATAGAGTTAAAACTCTGACTGAAGATCATATGAAAATGAAAGAAAACCTAGTGAGAATTGATAAAGTCGAAAAAGAATTCGGGTTTACACCCTTTTTGTCAAAGCAGAAAAATGAAATCTTAATACATGAAACAAGATTAAGATATATGTTGTTAGATGTTCAATCACAAATGACACCATCTAATATTCAGGACTTTGAGCTAATCTCAGTAGGTACAAGTAGTTATCCTGTAACGAAAAGAAAATTGTATTATTACATTGGATGTGGTGCTTTAGGTGTGCTCGCGACGATATTACTTATTTTAGGTATATCAATTTATTATTATCAGTTCATACCTCCTCCTGTTCCAGTTAGTCCAAAACTAGTGGAGGCGAAATGATATTAATAACTCTGTTTTCTACACTATTTGTAAATGCTCACTCAAAGAATGATGACTATAAAAATTTATATACATTATATAGTAAAGCTTTTGACGAGATGGCCTACTCTAAAGAATATGAGAAAAATATTGAACTAGATAAAGAGAAATATAGAAATAGTAAAAATAGAAAAGAGTTAAAAGTAAGTATAGTGAGTGAAAATGGAGGACTTTTTCCTATAGAAGGAACTGAGGGAGAATATGTAATAAATAATTCTCTGATAAAAGATGAGTCTACATTTACAACATTTAGTAATGTTGCAATAGATTCAACATATCCAATATATAACGGGGGAAGAAGGTTGATTGAGCAGAATATGTATAAATATAAAGCTGAATCAACAAACTATCTACTAAAGAAACATAAGAGAAATAGAGTCCGATTTTATACTGCAAAGATAATTAGTTACTTTTGTCTAGAAGAGAGAATTAGACAAATGTCAAAGTTTGTTAAAATGTTAGAAAAGTTAGAGAAAAGATTTACCAAGTTGAGTAAAAAGAGAGGAGTGAGTGTACTAAAAGCAGAGCTTATCTCCAGTCGTATTATAATGTACAAGCAAAAGCTCTATAAGATGAAATCACAGTCAGCGTATAGTTTTGGATTTCTTGGTCGTAAAACACAAGCTTATATTATTTCTCAAAAAAGAAATATAGTTAAAGATTTTGAACTTATAGTTAATCATGACCACAAATATAAAATCCAATATTGTGATTCACTTATGTTTGATAAGAAAATTATAAAAATGTCTTCTTTGGCCTTTAAAGCAGAGGCGAGGATAAAGCAATTGGACTATGCTCCGAGAGTGGAGTTTAGAAATCGCTTATCTAGGCAACACACTAGCTTCTTTGAAGAGTCTCAAAGTGACTTTAGATCAGGTGTTTTTATAGAGATACCTCTCTTTGATAAAAAAGAAAAAAAGCATGTTTCTAATATTGCCTTATTAAAGGCAAGACGATCTGTCGCAGAATTGAATTATCTTCAGAAGCAAAACCTGGAATATGAGAATGCATACAAGATTGAAGTTATTGAAAGAAAGAAGTTAATAAGAAAGCTGTATCGCCAAATACAGGAAGTTCAGAAGAAGAGATACTTTAATATAAAAATACTTAAAGCAGGGATAATTAAAGTTGAAGACTACTTAAGCCTCTTGGATGTAATGATTTCGACCTATGAGTTCTATATTGATGAGAGATGGAAATATATAAATACATACTTTAACAATTCTCTACTTTGCAATCTTCATAAGAGAAAAGGAGTCTAGATGAAAAAAGTTGATATATTCGTTTTTGTTGATGCTTTAGGGCATGAAGTTATAAAGAAGCACCCTTGGTTCTTAGATAAACTTAAATATCGAAAGGCAGTAACAATGCAGTTTGGTTATAGCTCTACAGCGCTACCTACAATCCTAACTGGACGCTCACCACGTGAACATGAGCATTTCTCTTTCTTTTACTATGATCCAGAGAATAGTCCGTTTAGAAATTCACGCTTATTTAAATTATGTTCTTTTTTACCATTGAAGCTACAAACATGGTGGCGTCTAAGAGGAATCATAAGTGATTTAGTTAAGAAATTGAATGGTTTTACTGGTTATTTTCAACTCTACAATATGAACTTCTTAGATTTACCTAAAATTAATTACTGTGAAAAAAATGATATTTTTGCTGAGAATGCATTTCAAAATATCGATGGATTAAGAGATCTTTTGATAAAGAATGATAAGAAGTTCTTTATCTCACCTTGGCAAAATACAGAAGAGGAAAACTATGAGAAAGCAAAAGATGTACTAAACAAGGGGGACGTGGATTTTCTATTTATGTACACCGCTGGGCTAGATGGTGTTTTGCACTCACATTGTTGTGAAAGTGCGGAAGCTAAAAGTGAAATGAATAAGTATGAAGATATGATTCTTGGTCTACAAAAAGTTGCTGAAGATATGTATGAGGATGTTTCTATTACAATTATCAGTGATCATGGAATGACGCCACATCAATATAGTATTGACTTAAAGAAGACTGTAAATGACCTGGGATTTGTTCAGCATAAGGATTATTTCGCAGTATATGACAGTACTATGATGAGGGTTTGGTACTTCAATCCTCTAGCAAAGAATAAAATTCGTAGAAAGATTCAAGAGGGGCATAGGAAAGATGGTCATTTTTTAAGTACACAAGAGAAAATTGACTTTGGAATTGACTTTGAAAACGATAAGTTTGGTAATGATATTTTTCTCCTAAGGCCTGGAGGGCAAATTGTCCCAAGTGATATGGGTAAGAATGCTATGCCTGGCATGCATGGTTATCATCCAGTTGATAAAGACTCTAATGCAGCAGTTATCTCTTCAAAGCCAATTCCCGAATATGTTTCGCATGTTTCTGACTTTTTTAGATTATTTAAGGAGTGTATTTAATGAAACCAATTATGAAATATACAAAATATGATCACATTACACTAGAACATCAAATTGATGTTGAAATCCGTAGTGCTAGAACGGCGGTTCTAAAGTTTTTCGGTGGCTATGTAAAGGGTGTTTGGCTTATCGGAGGTTATGGAAGAGGAGAGGGTGGTGTTCTGATTAACGGACACAATGTTAGCCCAAAGAATAATTACGATTTTCTCGTGATATATGAAGGTTTAACAAAAGATATGATCAATGAGAAAAGCAATAAGGTTCAAGATTTTCTGCAGGGAAAATTGAGTGTTAAACTAGAAATGAGTTTTAGAAGCATGGATGAGTTGAAATTAGCTCCTCATTTGTTGATATATAAGGATATTCTAAAAATGGGGAAATGCCTATTTGGTGTTAAACCTATAGATATTCTTTCTCGTTTTGATGGTTTAGAACTCGATAAGTCTGAAGCTCTAAAAGTTATACGAAATAGAGGTATGTTATGGATTGCCTTAAGAGATAAAATTGGTCATCTCTCTTATGACTGTACTCAGTCTCAAAGGCAAGTTTGGTTAAATAAAGTGATTCTGGGATACCTTGACGCTATTTTGATTGTTGAAGGGGAGTATGTCGTTGGTTACTGTGAGAAGTTAAATAAGCTAAAGTCTATAATGAATAGAGACAGTATTGTGAATGCTTTTGACGCTGAGTACTTTCTAGATTTAGTTCGAAAGTCATTAATATCTCGCTTCTATGATATTAGCTATGATTTTGACTCTCAAATGATTGAGTTAGAGCGTATTTTATATTCTATTCATTGCCATGTAAGTCGAGAAGTATTTCAAAGTACTAATCGTAATCTAACGTTAAAAGAATATACGGGAGCTATTGGATTTTTAAAGTCGATGGTACGTTCTGTACAAACATTTGGTGTCGTTGGTGCAGTGTCATCATTTTTTATACACCCCGTTGATCAACTTAATAAATACTGTTCAGATGTTTTTTATAAAAATGTAAATAAAGATTTAGATAAAAAGATTTTCTCTCCCTATAGGCCTTTAGGGAAAATATCAATCAGAGATTTAACTTCTGATTTAATGAAAATATATATTAAGCATTTAGTTTAAGGAGTTTTTATGGATACATTAATGAATTTATTTATGGATATTGATAAGTGTAAAGGCGTAAAGGTTCGTTGTGTTGATTGGGATTTTAGAATCAGATATTTTTTGGTCCTAAAATTTCACCATGATACAAAGAAGTTCTATGGTGTTTTAAATAACGGTGAAGAGTATTCTGTTCATATGGATACCGGTTTTTGGCAGTTCTATGAACCAGGTATGGAGAACACTGCTAAAGCAGCTTAGATATGGCAGATCTAAAATACTATATATTCTTTTTTACTTTATTTATAATTGCTCCTGCTACTGGTGTAGTAGGAGGTTATTATAAAAAACTATCGAATTTTATATTCGGCCTTAGTATTTTCTTTACCTGTAGATTATCCGAAAGTATTAATTTTGTGAGTCATGAATTCTATAGAGGAACAAGTCGTGGCTTTGAGATAACCTTAGTTGATTGCCTTTGTATATCCTTATTTATCATTTCTATTTTTAGAAATAAATTTAAAGATATAGTCTTTTTTCCTCCTGGGTCGACTCTAATGGTGATGTACTTCATCTTTAGTATGATGAGCATTATAAATGCTGCAAATATAACTTATTCATTATTTGAATTATTTAAAATGATCAGAATGTATTTCGTATATTGGGTGTTCTACAACTATATTAATTCTTTAGATGACATAAAAGTATTCTTTAAATCTATGTCTATTGTTATTTGTTATATATTTATAAGTGTTCTTTGGGATAAGTATATTGGTGGGCGATATCAAGCAAGAGGACCTTTTCCTCATCAGAATAGTCTTGTCATGTATATGCAAATCTTTGCAGGTATATCGTTTGCACACTTCTTTAATTCAAGGAAGTTTGCTTTTAAGTGGGGGTGGTTAAGCGCTATAAGTACAATGCTTATCATTATGACGTTATCCCGAGGTGGACTACTTTGCTATGCTATCTCAATTTCAATTATATATTTTCTAAGTATTATTAATAACTTCTCTAAGCAGAAAGTAATTCTAACTCTGTATATGCTAATGGCTCTGTTTGGAATTGGATTAAAATCAATTGGAACTTTATATGAAAGATTTACTACTGCACCCAAAGAGTCGGCCCATACTCGTGTCTACCTTGCTAAGTCTGCGGTTAACATGGCCAATGATAAGTTCTTTGGAATTGGACTAAATAATTTTGGAGTTAAAGTTAATAAACCCTTCCTTTACTCTAAAGATTCTCCTCGTTATGAAGAAAAGGGTTTTAAAGAAGGTCTTGTTGAGACAAGTTACCTAATGATTGCAGCCGAAACCGGTTGGTTAAACCTATTGGTATTTTTAATTTTATTATCTTCTTTTTATTATCGAAATATCCGAATGCTTATCAAGTATAGAAAAAATAACTATTACCCTCTTTTACTGGGCGTGTTTGGAGGTTTGACGGCAATATATGTAGAGAGCTCTCTTGAGTGGGTATTAAAGCAGACAACGAATTCTTATCAACTAATTCTAGTCTTTTCTATTCTATCCGTTTTATACACGAAGAAAATTCTGGATGAACCAGTAGTTAACACTAAGGAAGCTATATGAATATAATCCATGTTATTAGACGTTTTTCTTTGAATGAATGGGGGGGGGCAGAAGAAGCTTGTCTCAACCTTGCAAAAGAGCAGAGTGCAAAGGGTCACAATGTAACAATTCTTAGTACTAATGCACTAGATGGAGAGTCTTATTCTACCGTTGAAGGAGTTGATGTTTATAGGTTTAACTATTTCTACCCTTATCTTTCTCTTAATATGGGACAAAGAGATAAGTTTGACTTAAAGGGGGGGAACCCTATTTCAATGGGCCTTTATTATTACATTAGAACTAATGATGTTGATATAATTCATGTTCATAATAAAGGTTACTTATTAGATGTATGTTCTGTTTTATCTAAAGTTAAAAATATTCCTATTTTCCTAACATTACATGGTGGACATGTTGATGTTCCTTCCAAAGAAACTGCTTACTTTAAAACATTATATAAGAGGTCTATTAATCTGGGTAGAATCCTTGAAATATTCTTTAAGATTTCTGCAAAGATAAATGAATTGTCCGGTGTTATATGTGTTGGGTATTCTGAGTATTGGAATAATAGAAAACAAGGTGTAAATGCTAAGTATATTCCTAATGGTATAAATATTGATAGTGATACTAATACTGAGGAAGTCGATATTTATAAATATTTTAACATTCCAAGGTCACGAAGAATTGTTTTAAATGTCGCGAGAATAGATAGTCAAAAGAATCAAGAAGTAATCATAAAGTCGATGAAATACTTTAAAGATAAAGATATTCAATTTGTAATTGTTGGAGCTGTAACTGAGAAAAGTTACTTGAATAAACTCAAGGAAATTTCTATTGAGCTAAATGTGAGTAGTCATTTAACTATTGTTGAGGGAATTCCTAAAGGATCACCATATCTAGAAGCTCTGTACAATTCATGTGAAGTCTTCATTCTGCCCAGTAGACATGAACCGTTTGGAATAGTTGTACTTGAAGCATGGAAGGCGAAGAAGCCTGTTATAACTTCAGAAGTTGGAGGTCTTAAAAGACTTGTAACTAATGAAGAAGATGGCATATTTTTTGATAATAAGAGTGAAGTCTCTCTAGCTAATAACTTAAAGAAGCTACTGAATAATCCTGAACTTGCTAGTCATCTAGGAAGCTCTGGGTATCAAAAGGCTATCTCGACATACCGCTGGTCATCAATAGCGGAAGAAGTCCTAAGCTTCTATAAACATGAAACAAATAAACTAATCTTACAGAGGTGATTTATGAATGTTGCATTTTGTTTATTTTGCTATGATAACGGTCAGAGTGGTATTAGTACTTATTGTGATAATGTTATTGAAGAACTGTCTAAACAGGATATTAATTTAACAATATATACCAGTGCATATCATTATAAATATTTTTTAGAGAAAAATGAGTTAAATGATAATTTGAATTTTCATGTTGCCAATATTTATTTCGGTCTATTAGGTGAGCTGATATATCACTATTTTATTCTTCCTCTTTTACTAAAAAATAAATATGACAGGGTTATATTACCTGTCGCGAATAGAAGACTTTTTGCACTTCGAATCGAAAATGTGTTTGGGGTATTTCATGATCTATCACAAATACACATTAAAAATAAGTATGATAAATTTAGAATGTTCTATATTAATAATGTTATAAAGTTTTTTTTAAGATATATTACAAAAGTTCACTGTGTTTCTGAATCAACACTAATTGATGTTGTTAATAGTTATGAACTTTCCAAGAGTAAAGTAATTGTTAATTATAATGGTCATAAATTTATAGAACCAAATGAGTTTAAGCCCATTGATATTCCGTTAAAAAAATATAATATATCCTTTGTTAGTCGGCTAGAGTGGCCTGGAAAGAATCATAAAGCTCTACTTTATGCTATTTCACTCCTTCCTTCAGCAATCTTAGATAACCTCAATCTAATATTAGTTGGAAAGGATTGGGGCGGTCAGTCACATATAGAAAAACTTAGAGATGAATTAAAGTTGACCAAACAAGTACATATTTTAGGACATCTAGAAAATAGTGAGCTTGAATGGGTATATAAAGAGTCCGATCTCTTTGTTCACCCCTCTCTATATGAAGGATTTGGCTTGCCTTTACTAGAGGCCATGCAAAGAAATATTCCCTGTATTTGCTCAAATGTTGGTGCTCTCAATGAGGTTGGTGGAGATGCTGTTGTAACTTTCTGTCCTTATGACTATAAAGAGCTTTCAGACAAAATAGGGCTATTATTACTTAATCCTTCCCTAGGTAAAGAACTCAGCCAAAAAGGTCAGATAAGATGTCGAGACTTTTCTTGGAGTGATCATGTCAGTAAATTGATATATACTTAAGAGACAATATTTATATGAGGTGATGATGCATACGATACTTGTTGTAGACGATGAAAAATCTATTATTGAAGGATATAAGAGAATATTTCAAAATGTAAAAAATGATAGCTCTCATTCTCTTCTTGAAAATGCCAAAAATCTCTTAGATGTTGATACAGAGGGATTATTAACTAAGCAAGATGTGAACACATACTCTTTACTAGAGGCTTCTTCTGGAGAAGAGGCGATAAGTACTTATAGGAATTTACATACTTCGAGACAACCTATAAAGGTCGTATTTATGGATGTACAAATGCCTCCTGGCATCGATGGTTTTAAGGCCGCTACTGAAATACGAAAAATAAATCCAAATGTTCAAATTGTTTATGTTACTGCTTTTTCTGAAGCTAGTTTGCTTCGAGATGATAGTGATACAAATAATACACTGATACTAAAAAAACCTTATGAGAAAATTGAGGTTTTACAAATTGCCGACAGCTTAACAAAGAAATATGACTTGAAGTGGACCTATGACAAGTTTTTATCTCAAGTTTCTCATGAACTAAAAACTCCACTTGTTTCAATACTTGGGTTTAGTGACTTACTTCTCGAAGATAAGGATATATCTGAAGAGAATCATAGCTTCCTAGAGCTGATTAACTCAAGTGCTCATCTGCTTGAAACACTTGTAAATGATATGTTTACATTTATGCTACTAAAAGAGCGTAAGATGACTTTATCCAAAGAGAAAGTAGAGCTAAATAGCTTATTTGAGGATATTTACAAAAAGACTCTATTCTTATTTAATACTAAGGCAGAGACCTTAACATTTGAATATATCAAAGATAGTGAAGAGTGCTTTTGCATTTGTGACAAAATGAGGATTGAACAAGTCATTACTAATCTTATTTCGAATGCATTTAAATATACAGAAGAGGGACAAATAACAATAGGCTTTGAGAGAAGAGGTCAACATGTACATCTTTTTGTTGAAGACACAGGAGTAGGAATAGATAGCGCTAAGTTTAAAGTAGCACTAAGAGAGTTTGAAAGACTCGAAGACTATTCACCACAACCTGGGTTAGGACTAGGGCTTACAATTTCACATGGGATAATATCTGCACATAATGGAGATTTTAGAATCGTCGATGACTTAGATAGTGGAAATGGAGCAAGGTTTGAAGTTATTCTTCCTGTTGAATAACTTCTTTTGCCTGATCTAATTCTCGTTTGTTTACAGTCAATTCTCGAATACGTCTCGAAATATCTTCATCTAAGCCAGAGAAGATTAATTTTGATGTGTATAAGTTTGGTTTTGTCTGTTTAGATGTCTCTACAACACAAATTAGTTCACTTTCTTCTCCCCAAAGAGAATCTAGGTAAGGAACTTTGATAGTTATAGGCTCGTTACTCTCTAATTCAAATGGAGAGTCTAGCTCTAAGTAACTTTCCGATAATTTATTAACTTTTAGGTCTATTTTAAATGGTGCACCTTTAATATTTGCATTCAAATTTGTTTTTAGGACAACAAACTGATTATCATTGTTTGTATTTATTAGTCTTTTCACCTTATCTAAAAGAATATCTTTATCAATAACTTTAACGATATAGTCATGAGCACCTAACTTTAAAGACTTTAAGATCTCTTCTTTTTCGCTTATCGCTGTCATCATGCAAATTTTTACATCTGATAAGTTACTTACCTTCTTAAACGCCTGAAGGAAGTCAAAACCGCCCATAATCGGCATCATTATATCTAGCAAGATAAGTTTTATATCATTAGTTTTCTTTAGTATTTGCATACCATTAAGTCCATTAGACGTTTGAATGACTTCATATCCCGCTCTTGTAAGTACTGTAGATACGTAAAGCCTAATGTTGTCATTATCGTCTATAACTAGGATTTTCTCTTTCATAATAAACTCCTTAGTATTTATAGAGCAATGGCCATGCCATGTTGTCTGCTGTGTTTTCAGTAGGTTATGGAGTGTGTGTCACATTCCACTTCAGTACTGCTTCAGAATGAATCAGTTTATATTCTTTTTCTTTGGTGTGCCTTAGCGGAGATTTGGCACAGATAATGCTTCTTAATGGATAGGAGGAGCTTATGACAACGAAGAACTTTATAAAAGATATGGTTCGTATGTGTGTTTTATTATTTTGCCTATCATACCTACATAGTGTTTCTTTTTATATGGCCTATGGAGGTAACTTCCAATGAGTCGTAATAGAGTCGCCTATATTGATGATGATTTATTGTCTCAAAAATTTGTTTCTAATAAGTTAGATAGTGAATTTGAAGTTGATACTACAGCATTTTCTTCCAACGTTGAGGCGCTAAGGTATATCAATAATACATCGAGTGTAAATATTGTGATCTTGAGTATAAAAGATAACAATGAATCTTTTAAAAACTTCTTAGAAAACCTCGCGAATATTCATCGCGAGTTTCTTGTTATTTTGCTCGTTGATAACCCTGAGAGTGTCGAATATATTCCTAAGTTGAAAGGAGTTACATTTGAAGTCGTACAGTACAATAACGTTGCTGAAATAGAAAAAGTTTTTCAACATTTTGGAATTCTAAAGAACTCTACTATTGATGATAAATATGACAAACTATCGGTAGATGAAATAAGTCGGTTTGATTCATTTGCTTTTGATATATTCATACGAATTAATGAAAGAAAATATATAAAGGTAATTAATAAATCTGATTCCTTTGGAGCTATTACTTTGAAAAAGTATATAGATAAAGGACTCCAGTATGTCTTCGTAGAAAGATCAAATTACTCAATGTATATTAATCAAGTATATGAGGATGTGACTTCATTCTATGAATATGATTGTATTTCAAGCTCTCTAAAGTTGGACGGTCAACTACAATCCATCGACTTTGTTTATAGGTCTCTACAAGGTATAGGCCTATCACAGAAATCAATTGAGATAGCAAATAAAACGATGAATATCGTACTCTCTGATTTTAAAAAGAACAAATCTCTGTGGAAATTACTTACTGAGAAACTAAATGATTCAAACTATCTTACTCAACATTCATTATCCTTATCGTACCTAACAAGTACTGTTGCCCATGAGCTCGGTTGGAATACTCGAAGTACTTTAGAGAAGCTTGTTATGGCATCATTCCTACATGATATAGGTCTTAATAATCATGAATTAGCAATAATAAATAGTTTTGATAGTGAAGACTTTCTTATGCTAAATCAAGATGAAGTAGACGATGTAACTGAGCATCCTATGCGAAGTCTTGAGCTATTAGAAGGCGTTATGGAGTTGCCTCCAAATTTGGAAAGCTTAATACTGGAGCATCACGAGCGTCCAGACGGAAAGGGGTTTCCAAGAAAGAAAAGATCGGGAAGAATATCTCCTATGTCATGCCTCTTTATTCTTTGTGAGGTTTTTTGGAATAAGATCTCAAGAGATGAAAAAAATATGCTTAATAGGAAAGCGATTCTTAGACAAATGTCGAAAGAGTATGATCAGGGTAATTTTAGAAAACCACTTGAAGCCTTGATTAGAGTTTTTGGTAAATAGGAGATGTTATGAAAGATACAGCTACTTTGTCTATGTTACCAATTCCTCTGGCAATCTATAGTGAAGATGGGACTCATATATATTCAAATAAGTTGTTTGAAGAGCTTGTTCTAGGTGTATACCCATCCGTTCCAGAACTTAATATATTAATTAATACAGAAGCCTTTGAGTATGATGTGAATAAGGCATTTGAGGATAAATCATTGCTACTTGTTAGCCTTAAAGAAAAAGTTACGCCAAAGTCAGAGCTAAGAAATACAACTATACACTGTAATAATGAGACCGTGGGTATTCTACATAGCATTGGTAATGTTTTAACTATTATTAAAGGTGAAGCAACTTACCAAAAGAGTATTGAAGATATCGATATTTCGTTAAGAGTACTAACTAAAATACATAGCAAGCTAGAATCAGTTATTAAGGAAAAGAAGTTAGCAGATTTAGATGGAATAGATGAAGTATTTAAACAGTCGATAGATTTGTTAAAGAATTCGGGCGTTGAGTTACAAAGTAAATTGGATAATATCGATCGTAATACTTCTAAAATAGCTGATATAATTCGTTCATATCAAAAGTATTCAAGTAAAGATAATAAGCAACATAGGATAGTTTCTATTTCTGATGTTGTAGATGACTGTGTGAATTTATGTGACTCAATGTTTAAAGAATCTGCTGTAGAAGTTAAAACTATAGTTCCTCCATTACTTGAAGTAAGTGTTGATCCGAGTATTCTTGTACAAATTATTACTAACTTTATTAAGAACTCATCGGAGTCTATTGATGAAAGGGTTGCCTTAGATCCTTTCTATAATAATCCTGAGATAATTATTGAAGTGGTACAGGAAGATGGGAGAGTACTCTTGTCTGTAATAGATAATGGAGTGGGTCTTAGTGAAGAGAATTCTGAAATTGAGTTTGGAACTAGTACGAAGGCGCGAGGAAGTGGTTTTGGGCTAAATCATTGTTTAGAATTGGCCAAGAAAATGGATGGAGAGGTTTCGTTGAGTTCAGAGGGATTTAATCTTGGTGCTTGCGCTACTCTCGTACTAAGTGAAAAATAAAAGAGGTGGCCTTTATGCCACCTCTAAAATCTTCTTATTGTCCTAACTCACTTGCTCTCATCTGATCATAACAACCTTTAAACAATGTAGAAAGATTACTTCCTGTTAGTGGAAACTCAATTGCATCACCACTATTGTCAAAACACTGTCCAAAGAAATCATATAAGTCTTCATCTGATGGTACATCTTCTGTAAGAAGTGAGATATTTTCTCCTACACAATTTCCTAACATCTCGTCACCTTGCTCATCTGATGGAGGACCTTGAAGTTCGCTCCCTTCTGTTGCCAAACATAGTCCCACTGCATCTAAGAAAAAGTAAGCTTCTTCTTCATTATAGGTATGGTTACTATCCTCCTGGTGGTTAGTATCTTCTCTGTTTTCATAGCAAGAAATAAACATTGAAGCTAAGCTTCCTTCCTGAAGAGGGAATTGAATATTGTCCCCATTGGCATCAAAACAACTTCCAAAGAAATCCATGAGCTGCTCGTTGGCCGGTACATCATAAGTTAGGATTCCAATATTATCAGCAACACATGCTTCTAACATTATATCTCCTTCGCCATTTTCTGGAGCTTGTACGAGGTGTGATGCTTCCGCTTCGATACATGATCCGACTTCTTGTAAGAATTCATAGGCCTCGGTGTCGTTTCCAAAAGCCGCAATAGGAGCGCCAAACAAAACGCCGAGAAACGTGATAATACAAATTACTTCCTTTAGTTTTACCTTTTTCATAATTTCCCCTTAGTTGATACTTGTTAATAAATCCGCTTACGTGCCGCTTGAAAAACTCAAAACATATATTTAATTGAATCCGCCATTTGGATGAGAGTTACCAATAATGTGAGTGTCTTTGCCGTTTTCATCTCTTTCTCCCTAAGTTTGTTCTGACTTCTATAAAGCACAGGAGATGCCAAAAATAGTGGAGTTAACTGCTTGAATATATAGGGCTGGTGAGTGCTGAAAAACCTGTGCTGCTGAGTTTTTAGCGGCCGAAAAGCTGGTTTTTAATGTATTATTGGTGAATGTTAAAATACTTAATCATGGCCTTGGGCCTAAGCACATATACTCAGGCAACAGAGCTCTTTCATGTATTCTCTCCTCCTATGGGACAGAGGTTCTTGCATATTAAATCAAGCCCTCTGAAATCAAAGTTTCAAATAACAGGAACCTTAAGCCCGCGCTTTATTCTTCTTAATGGTGAAAAAGCTAATACTGGTTTTAAGAAAATTAAGTGTCGTGGGCTTCGTGATATGAAGATCAATGGTGAAGGTGTAAAGACAGAGTCTAAACTGAGAAGGTTCTTTAAAGAGGTAACAGTCCCAGCGAATAGAAACTACTTTGATATCTCGTACCGTAAAGGTAAAAGCTGCTACCTTTCTAAGATCTCAGTAAAGAAGGGGATTTTTAATAGGCCCATATCTCGCAGAATTATTCAAAACGAAAGCTCAAGTAAGGACTACTTGTTAAAACTTAGTGGTGATCACACTAAAGGTGAGACTTTAAAAGTTGATCAGGGAGACCTTACAATTAAAGGTGGTAAGTCATATTACGAGGTTAATCTCAAAGAAGGGATAAACCATATCACTGGAACCTATGCTAATTCATTTGGAAGAGAAAATGTTTTAAACCTTCCTGTAGAACTTAGTTATGAGAGATATTCAAAGAACTCAATTGTACTTAGTTTAGAAAAGAGTCTTGAGTGGGATAAACAACAAGTTGAAACGGATAAAGAAGAAATTATCATAAAAGGTCAGGCCAACCCTAACTTAGACCTGTACCTCAATGGTGATGATATTGATGTGGAGAGTGATGGAAGCTTTGAATACGAACTTGAGCTAGAGAAAAAGGTCACGGAGCTTAACTTCACTGTAAGACGAGCAAGTGAATCTAAAACGTTTAAAAGAGTTATTCTATTTACTCAGTATAGACAACGTCCTCCTTGGTATCGTCCGATGAAAGTCGCAGAGGGGAAGTACTACTTCAACTTTAATTTGAATCAAGTCTACTATGCTAAGTCTAGAGAAGTGCATGATACAAGATTTCAAGAGAACTTATCTCCGGGACTATCTATAGCTAAGAAATGGAGTGAAGAACACTTCTACGAATTTGGTTTTAGATTCTTTAATCGTCGATCATATCATGAAAGAGATACCTGGCAAGAGATCAGCGATCACTACTACTTCTACGCAAAGAAGATCTTCGATAGGGGTGGAGGACTCTTCTATGGATTAGGTGTTGGTTATAAATTTGGAGATTATTCTCTTTACCAATATAGTTCAGAAAATACTGGTGATAGCTTTGGGACTTTAACACTAGACGCTAGTATTTCATATCGTATGAGGATTAGTGGGAAATTCTACTTTCACCCTCGTGTTAATTTTCTACTACCAGTTGGGGTTCCTAAAAGAGCAGAGTCTTGGAACTTAGATGTCGTTCCTGTACGATTTGGTTACGAGTTCTAGACCTTATTCAATAAGGCCTAGCTCTTTCATCTTTTTCAACTTGTATTGAAGAGTTCCACGCTTTAGCCCAAGAGACTCAGCAGTCTTAACCTGATTAGAATCTTCTCGCTCGTAAACCGATTTAATTATTGAGAACTCCATCTCTTGCATATAGCTCTCAAGGTCTGTGATATCTTCAGTTGAAATACTTGTATTCGACGCCCCTGTAGCTTTAGGTGCAATATCTCTTGGAAGTGAATCAAGAGTAATAGGGCCTTCTTGTGGTCCAAGTACAATCATTCTTTCAAGAACATTCTTTAGCTCTCTAATATTTCCAGGCCATGAATATGCTTCAAGGTGCTTAAGAGCTTCGATCGTAAGAGTAGATTTTCTATTTAGCTCTGGTAGAAGCTTTGCCCAGAGAAACTCAGCAATTGGTTTAATATCTTCGACGCGGTCTTTTAAAGCTTGAAGATTAAATACTAGAACATTTAATCTATAAAGTAAGTCTTCTCTAAATGTACCCTTTGATACCATTTCTTCGAGATTCTGATGTGTCGCTGCTAGCACTCTAACATCACACTTAATAAGCTTATTTCCACCAATACGGTAAAACTCTCTTTCTTGAAGAACTCTTAATAGTTTTGCCTGTAGATCTAGAGAGAGCTCTCCAATTTCATCAAGGAAGATTGTCCCGCCATTGGCCAGCTCAAATTTTCCCTGCTTTGTTTCAGTTGCTCCTGTAAATGATCCCTTCTCATGGCCAAATAACTCAGACTCAATTAATTGATCATTAAGAGTTGCGCAATTAATAGCAACAAAAGGCATAGTGCTTCTATTTGATACTTCGTGAATTGATCTACCAAGAACTTCCTTACCAGAGCCAGTCGGTCCTAGTACTAATACGGAAGAAGGAGCATCTGCCACTTTTTCAACAAATGCCTTCGCCTCTTGTATATTGGAGCTTTCTCCAATTATATTTTCTAGTCCCTTCTTACTTTCTTCTGAAAGTGTAGAGATGGATCCATAAAGACGAAGTTGTTTAATTCTATTTACTCGAAGCTCCATTTCATCAAGGTCAAATGGCTTCATTATATAATCATCAGCCCCTTTTTGAAGAGCTTCAATAGCTTGTTGAATTGAGGCATATGCCGTCATAAGAAAGAATGATGTCTTTGGACTTATGGCCTTTACCTTTTCAATTAACTCAACCCCGGTCATTCCTGGCATTTTTTGATCCGTTATGACGAGATCTGCTGTGTTTTTCTCGAGGTAGGCAAGAGCGTCCTCTGCATTTGGAAAGTCGCAAACGTCGTACGCCTCGCTCAACACAGTGGTTAAACTCATTCTGATATTATTGTCATCATCAACAACTACAATTTGCATTATGTTTTGTCCTCGAAGTAAAATTAGTAGATATATTTTATAACAAAGTCAGAGTGTAATAAATGAAAAGAAAATGGCTCCTGATCCTTTTAGTCGGATTAATGTCTTGTAGTAAGAAAGTAGATGAGAAAGTTGTTGAGAACTTTGTGGCAACAGTTAGTAAAAAACAGCTAGAGGTTAAACATAAGCGAGCAAAAAGCTTTGAATGGCTTGAGACAAGTCTTGGACAAAAACTGGATAACTTTGACTCGATTCGAACAGGTGAATCATCTCAAGCACATGTTAAATTCGAAGAAGGTGGAGAGATTGATATTGATCAAAACTCCTTGGTCCTTATTTTAGAAAGAAAATTGAGAGAGCAGAATCTTGCCCTTCCTAAGGGGAGAGTTGACGGTGTCATAGAAGACTCAGATAAGAAAACAGAGATACTGATAAAGACTCCTAACGGTTGGGTTAGTGCTAAAAATACTAAAGGTCGTGTTAAATTTAATATCAATGTAAAAAAGAAAGAAACACGAGTTAAGAGTGTAAGTGGGAATTTAAAACTTACCGTTAAAGGACAAAAGAAAATTATTGAAGAAGGTAAGGAAGCCGTACTAAAAATTAAAGAAGAAAGCAGCGACTATAAAGAAGCTCCTGTTGAGGCAGAAATAGTTTTTGAAGAAGCCAAACCTATTGAAAAAGTAAAACCTGTAATCAAATCGATATTTGAAATCAAAACTCCAAAAAAACTCGAGTTTACTACTAAAGCGAATGAATTAATCTTTAATGGTCTCCTTGAAGGAAGTATTGAAGTTTTTCTCAACGGTGAAGAGTTAGTACAAACCGAAGGTAAATTCGAAACTACGATTGCTCTAAAACCAGGATTGAATATCTTTACTTTTCAAGTGATTAAAGGAAAGAAGGTTAATTACCATATCTACAAGGTGGTAAAAAAATGAAGATAAGAATTAAATTATTTCTAATTTTCTTAGCACTTGTAATACCGGCCATCGTCGCAACAAATTTTTGGTCTCTTAATAAATTTTCAAAAATCAGAAAAAGCGAACTTCTAGAGAGAATGAATACCCAGAGCTTCTTTCTCTCTCGCTATCTCAATACGTATGAGGGTGATCTCTCAACAATATTACAAAGTAATGCACTCTTTATGAGAAGCCCCTTTTCAATTTCTCTCGTAAATATGGATAGTGGAGAAGTATATAGAAATCATAGCTTAAAAATTGATCTCTCTGCATATATCTCTCAGGTTATAAAAAATAAGATTGCTGTCTCAAAAGAAGTTAAAACTAATCACGGCGATTTTCTCATTTCAGTTACTGCAACTGGAAATAAGAATGGTACGGCGCTTATTCTTATATCCAAGATGGAAACGGTACAAATTCTCATGAAGGAGAGTTATCGATTCATAGGGATACTCATTCTTATTTCTCTAATCTTAACATTCATAATTTCGTATGCTGTCTCTAGAAAATTAACCAAACCAATCGAGAAGTTAATTGAAGGTACTAAGAAATTTGCGGAAGGAGACTATGATCACAAACTCAATGTGCAAGCGAGTAATGAATTTGGTGGTCTCGCGAAATCATTTGAGACAATGGGACAATCGATCACGGTTAGAGAGAATAAAATTCGCGAAATGAATCAAGAGCTTATGCTAAAAGAAAAGCTCTCAACCTTAGGACAATTCAGTGCAGGTGTTGCCCATGAGATTAAGAACCCACTCGGTGCTATTTTGGCCAATACTCAATTAGCTCAAAGAGGAATAAAGAAGATTGATCCTGAAGCAAAGGAGATGAATTATCTTCAAGTTGTTGTTGATGAAGTTTATAGAGCAACCCATATTATTCAGGATATCCTATCATTTTCTAGACAGGATACATTAAGTTTAGAAACTCACTCTGTTCACGACTTTGTAGTCAATGTCGTTGCTAGACAAGAGGAGGTTGTAAAAATTAAGGGACACAACTTTGTTTTAGAAAATGGTGTGAACTCTCTTGTTGAAATGGATCACGATAAGCTCATTCAAGTTGTGGGAAACTTCATTGAAAATGCCATTTGTGCTATGAGCTCTCCCGGTGAGATTAAGCTTTGGACTAAAGAGGACGACTCTAGTGTGAGTATCTGCGTGAGTGATAATGGAGATGGAATCCCTGACAATATAAAGAATAAAATATTCGATCCATTCTTTACTACTAAGAGCTCTAAAGATGGGACAGGCCTTGGGCTTTCAATGTGTCATGGAATTGTTATGGGGCATGGTGGTGAGATTTTAGTAGACTCTGAAGTAGGTAAGGGATCAACGTTTGAGATAAAGTTACAAAAATAAGAAGGGCCGCAATTAAGCGACCCTTTCTAATTATAAGTTCTCGAAAGTAAAAACTGGCTGCATCATTTCACACTGAGCACCATTATCTTCAATCTTCCCAAGTGCATTTACAACAAACTTAGCAATTGAGCCCTCTGAAACAACAAGCGGTGCAAGAAGTTGAATCCCTAAGTTTGTATCTCCAGCATGTGGAGGCAAGAACGGTGAGCCCGTTTGTGCTGCATTCGTACTTCCTGTTGAAAGCCACATCGTTGTCTTTTGAGCACCGTTAGAACAAGTTGCTGACGTTCCATCGATGAACTTTATGGCATCACCTGGTGTCCCTCGACAGATCTCATTATCAAGTTGTACTCCGGCCGAACAGTTACCACTGTCAGAGTTAGAAAGAGATGCAAATTGAATAATATCTTCAAACTCAATTGCGATACACTTATATGTACCAAGATCTACTGTCCCACTTCCAATTGTTGGTGCGTTGAGAAAGTTCTCATATGATGCTGAAAGTGCGTCTTTAGAAAAAACGGTCTTCATATTCGTACAGTATTCACTTTGTGAAATTGCAACTTTGTAGACTTTAAGATTGAGAAAGTCTGGATTAAGTCCAACATCTGCTGCAAAAGTCTTAAACGTAATTAGTGTCGCTATTAGTAGTTTCTTCATTTTAGTATCCTCCGATATTAGGTTTTTATTAGTTTCCTGCGCCCTGGATTTCAAGTGTTGTTGCTGATGGTGTTGAAGTAACCTTCGTTTCATCAGATCCTGCCTGGCATCCCACTAGGGCAGTTAATAAGATTGTTACTAGAATTGTTTTTGCGTTCTTCATTTTTCCTCCGTGGTTGTTGTGCTTGCTTTCTATATTCCAAGACTGATGCCAAAAAAAACGAGCTAACCTCTTGAATTCACGGATTCAAAGAATTCTGTATGCTAGATTCTCAGCACTAAAATTCAGCACCCCCAGAGATTTAGCACCTAATTCTATGCCCTTATAAAGAGAGGATCTGGCACAGGCCTTGCTCTATATATAGGTATAAGACCTAACAAGGAGAAGAAGATGGCAACTTTAAACTACCAACAACTAAAGAGAGAATTTGTTGAAAAGAGTAAGAGAATTGATAGAGAGGAGAGAAGAGAAAGAAGAAAAGAGGTGACTCTCTCAACTTTAAAGAGAATACAGAGTAAGAACTTACCGTGGAAGTACGACATATTTAAAAAGAAGGCAGAGCTATAATCTAGTTAGTACAGCTTTTGCCATTATTTCCGTTATTTCCTCTATTACAGTTGTTACCGTTATTACCGTTATTACCGTTATTCCTATGCAACGATGCTTGAACAAGTTTAATAATTTGACCATGATTTCCTGTGTAGGCGACTTCAATAACATCAACAGCGGTAGGAATATCCAAGGATACAGATACAACTCCATCAGTGTCTGAAATATACTGACCTATATGATTTGAAGCAACAGTAGCATCATCATAGTAGAGATCTACAAGAGTATTAGGAGCGAGAGAGCTATCCTCATTCTCGATAACAATATCGTCCTCATACAGATAAGTGTTAACGTCTGAGCTCCCTGTTGGACCATTTTCATGAGAAGTTTTTTTCACCTCTGGGTCTAATGTTCTTCCAACCTCCCCACAGCTCGATAAAGATATGCACATAAATAACAATACGAACAACTTCATAGTACCTTCCTTCGTTTGTATATTTATTAAGCTGCAAGTAGGAAACCAGTAATTCTTTCAAGCTTTCAATAGGTTATATAGGATTAGAAACCGACCTTGTATCAAATTGGTACGTAGTATAATCAATAGCTTAAAGATGTATATGAAGTGTTTGACGTTTTTCGTAAATTCCGTCAACGCTATGCTTTGTAAGGTGACTATCGGTCAGATATAACTTCTCCACAAAACTAATTGAGGAGAGACAATATGAAAACAATCTTACTAGCAGCACTATCAATTATGATTACACTAGCACCAGTTCAAAAAGCACACGCAATTGCCGGAACAGTTATGGCCGTTGGTGGAGTAGCAGGAGCAGGCGCAGTAGCACTAACAGGTTTAGCATCTCCAATCATTGGAACGGTAATCGCAACATCAGCAGATAGCTATGATGAGTGGGCCGGTCTTGGTGGCTTCATGGTGGGAACAGTAATCGGAATCCTACTTTTAGACGAACAACAAGGTTCAGTAACTTTCAATACAATCAACGAAGCAACATTCAAAAACTTAAAGATCACTAAGTCTGAAGCAGCAATCTACAACTCTGAAGTAGAGGAAGCGAATATTCTTTTTGAAGAAGTAAGCTCTGAGCTATCAGCATACTCTACAGTAGAAGAGTCAAGAGCACTTTGGAGTGACATGAAAGATTTCGTATCACCAGAAACTTTCAAAGTAATGAAGAGACTTACAGAAAAAACTAATTATAAGAACTAATTTTTAATGGAGAAATATATGAAGAAATTATTAGCAGCAGTATTTTCAATAATGTTAACAGTAGCACCAGCACAAAAGTCAGAAGCAGCAGTAGCTGCAGTTATGGCAATGACTGGAGCAGGAGCAGCAGGGTCTGTAGCAATAGCTGGACTTGCCTCTCCATTTGTAGGCTCAATTGGATATGGAATCGCAGGTTCTGGAGATGATATGAGCCAAGGAATTGGTATTATCGTTGGAGCTTATATTGGTATTCTTGTCGGAGCTGTTCTTTTAGATGAAGAGAGCGGAGACATTCAATTCAATGAAATTGACTCTTCTGTAGCTGCACAATTGAATATCTCAAAAAGTGATATCGCTACTTATAACTCAGAAGTTGAAGAGGCCAACATCGTATTTGAAGAGGTAAGAGCTAACTTATCTGGAGAGTCTTCAGTAGAAGAATCTAGAGCAGTATGGAGTGATATGAAAGAATTCGTATCTCCAGCAACTTTCAAAGTAATGCAAAAGCTAGCAACGCAAGAGTAATAGTCAAAAAAGGGCGGTATCTCTACCGCCCTCCAACACAAAGCTTTCCATAAATGACATGATATGATATCTATATAGAACGGTTTTCAAAGACCGTAGCTCTTTAAAATTCAATACAATAGGAACACCTATTTATTGAGTCGATAAATTCGCTGGGGGTGCCCTGGTTTCGACGAGATAGCAGACGGGTTTCCGGGCGTGTCCAGGTTGGTCTCCAAGGTCCTGGTTAAAAGGAGTCCAAATCTTAATTGCAGATGATTTCGCAATGCCAATGGCTGCCTAATAATTTAGGAATAGTCTTGTGAGGCGCTACTGCCAAGAAACAGAATGTAGCAACGCAGTTTGAGTAGGCTGTTTAACTCTGCTCTGAGGTTGTCGGTTCACCTCGTAATAACACACCGAGGTTCGTTAGGTTCACGTAACCTAAACAGCCTTGTCTTCTGGCGATAAATGAAGACTACACACGTAGGCCGCACTTCAGACGTTGTTTCGGACGTGGGTTCGATTCCCACCACCTCCACCAAAAGATTACTTAAAAAGCTCCATCCTAGGAGCTTTTTTTATACCAATAAAATTAAATAGTTAACTAACCGAGTTTCCTCTAGGTCGTCTTCATTATCATTCTAAATCACAGTAAATCACGTGAGTCGTAGTCAATTTGTAGTGGATGCTCATTTTGATGACTCACATTTTTAATGATGACTACGCACCGTAGGCCACTTAGAGGAGAGTAAAATGAAGAGGAAGTTTAGATACAGAAGGACAGAAGAAATAAAGATTACTAATGAAGCTAGATTATTGAGACAGTTGAGATTGAATGCTGGTTTATCTATTCGAGAAACAGGTAGAAGGTTAGGGAAGTCGGAGACGTATATTAGACATATTGAAAATGGAAGAATGGATGTTCCAGTAAAGGAGGATGTGAAAAAGATACTAGAGGTATACGGAGTAAGTTGGAGAGTTTATTCAAGCAAGACAAAACATGAGGTGGAGCTTGATTCAGTAATTCACTTAAAACACATTATTAGTAATTTAAGTCAATCAGAAGCTAAGATGGTTTTAAAGTTTATTCATTCAATTAAGTCCTAAAAAATTGTTAAGAAATTTTTTATTTTAAAATAAAAATCAGTAAACCGTATTCCATACGACCTGTCTAATTGGATTAGACGTAATTACGTCAAATTTTCCGAATATCTACATATAAATGTCAATACAAGTGTATAGACATTAAGGAGAGGTTCAAATAAAATATATAAAATGAAAAAAATTAAAATAAAAATTAAAAACAATCTTGGAAGAGAGAAATCGGCAAATTTAAACATTCGAATTGAAGAAGGTTTGTTAGATGACTTTAGGGTTGTTTGTTCTGAGGTTTTGGAAATGTCTCAAGGAGAGGCAGTTAGAGAAGCCATAAGACAGATTGTAAAGTAAAACAAAAAGGATTAGGTTCAAGTTTATGACAAGGAAGTTGAAGTATTTAAGTTTATTTTCAGGACTAGGTGGCCTAGATTATGGATTGGAAAAAGCAGGGTACAATAATCTTGGATGCATAGAGTTTGATAAAGATTCTTGTGAAATGTTAAGACAGAATAGGCACTGGCAAGTCTTTGAAGGAGATATTAGAGATCTAAATATTTCAACAATTAAATCCAAAATAGGATTGAAAAAAGGAGAGCTTGATTTATTAGTAGGAGGCCCTCCTTGTCAGAGTTATTCAAAGTCAAGCTTTTGGAATGAAAGTACAAAAAGAGGTTATAAAGATAGCCGAGGTAAGTTGATCGATCATTATCTGAAATATGTAGAAGAATTTTTACCGAAAACATTCTTAATTGAAAATGTTCCAGGCTTTTGTTACTCAAAGCAAAATGGTGGAATGAAGACTATATTTAAGTTTTTGAAGTACTTAAAAAACTCCTTTGGCGTAGAGTACAAAATAGATTATAAAGTTTTGAATTGCATGGATTATGGAGTTCCACAGAAACGTGAAAGATTTTTCTTAGTAGGTAATAGAGTAAATAAAGACTTTTCATTTCCAGAGCCTTCACATGGAGACATTAGTTTAGGATTGCTACCATATAAAACAACAACTGATGCGTTTAAAAATATTCCTGATGACCACTTTAGGGATGAGGAATTAGCCGTAGGAGGAAAGTGGGCAGAGCTTTTACCATGTATTCCTGCTGGAGCTAACTATCAATATTTTACCGAAAAAGGGGAGGGCAGAGATATTTTTGCTTACCGATCAAGGTACTGGACTTTTTTGCTTAAGCTAAGTCCTCGAGAGCCAAGTTGGACAATTCAGGCAAGTCCTGGTTCTTCAACAGGTCCTTTTCATTGGAAAAATAGAAAGCTCTCAAGTCGCGAGCTAGCCCGAATCCAAACTTTGCCTGATAGTATGAAGTTAATAGGTAGTAAAACTGCTCTGCAGAGGATGATTGGAAATGCAGTTCCATCACTAATAGGTGAGATTTTAGGAAGGGAGATTAGGAGCCAAATTTTCTCTCATCGTAGATATGATAAATACTCTTTGATGCCTGATATATCGAGTAAGGTATATCGTCCAAGAGTGATAAGAAATGTACCCCAGGCGTATCTAAGTTAAGAATTCTTGACTCATGTACTTCATACTAATTCCGATATGTTAGTTGAGGTATTTCATGAAATTAATTGATTTAATAACTAGCAGCAGAATTTCTGATGATGAAGCGAATCGCATTCTTAATAAAATGAGAGAGGATGATGAGTTTTATCAATCACTAAAAAAACACTCTAAATATGCTTACGATAAGATATACAAAAGACTTTCAAATACCGCGGTTAAAAAGAAGTATAACAAAAAAAGAATGAATAGATTTATCGAAGACTACTTAAAAGACTTAAAAATTGTAGGAAGGCATGATTCTAGATACTTGTCGGCATATAGAAATCTTCCCATTTTTATAGCTAAGAATGGTTTTATTGGAAATGCTTATCGAGACTTATATACTTTTCTAGTAATGGGACTTGTTGGTGAAAATGACAGTTATAGAAAACTTTTGGAAACTGTTGAAGTTGAAAAGGTTGGGGTAAAAGAATGTAAGGACGGTAATGAGTACCCCACGATAAGTCTCTTTAGGTCTATCTTGAAAGAAGCAGGAAACTTTGGTTTAGGTACTAAAGATATCTTATATATATATGAGGTTATACATTTTGAAAGAATGACTGCTGAAGAAGAAAATGAAGTCTTTCATGAGGAGCTTGTGGGTAAACAAAATAGGAACTCTCGGGAAAGCTCAAGCAATACTACTAAAGAGCTTATCAGCCAGGTTGAAAGTAAAATTGATAAAGTGCTTAAGGAACAAAATGTAAAACTAAAAGATATTAAATCAGATATAAAAAGTTTAAGTTATAAAGAAAGAGATTTAGAAAAAAATAGTAATACACTTTTACAAGTAATTGACTCTTTAAAAGATGATATCAAAAAAACAGTGTCATTGGATGATATCGGAAAAATAAAACAAGATGTGAAATCTTGGGAAGATAAGATTCGCTCCTTGGAGCACAAGATGAAAAAAGAGATCTCTAGATTAGAGAAGGAGTTTAAATCAATAATATCCTCCGAGAAAAGTGTTGCTGAAGAAAGATTCTTGCAAAGCACAATTGAACATCAAAAAATCATAGATTCTAGAATTAGAGAAATCGTCGAGGATGAAAAAAGAAAATTTTACGAAATAGACTTTAGGCCAGTTTGGCTTGAGAAAGTTGAGGGGAAAAGGGAAAATATAGGGCAAGAAATAGTTTTTCTTTCAGCTTGGAAAGCTTACTTGTCTTCAAAGTATGAAATTTATCTAACTGATGAGCAACTTGTTGTTGCACACTGTATACTTAAGACATTTAGCTGTTCAATATTCAATGAGGAGAAAATCTTGCAGTCTTGGCTTGAACTGCTTGATGTAGAGGAGAATACATTTATAGAGTCAGCGAATCCCTTGTGGACTAGGAGGTTGGATTGGATTGGATTATCAACTCACCTCGAGGATCAGTCTCTCCCAAGGAGATTTGGTATTATGAGAGATTTCGACACCGCAATAGTAGGGGCTTACCTAGTTCCTCAGTTGGCAAAATGGAATAAAAGTTCCATACAAGAGAGAATACATTTATATCTAGTTCCCGCTGGGAATAGTTTGGATAAACTCGACAGTACAGAAGTCGCACATCTTGCACCTGAATACGACATGAGTATTGCAGGAAGTTGTTCTCTCGAGAAAAACATTCCTACAAATCAGTTTCAATTTAATAAGTATATACCAAGAGTTCAAGAGAAAAACTTGAAAAGTTGGATTGTAAGACAGCCTGAAATTCTATTTAGAGAAGAATTAATTGTTGTTCCATCAAAAAGCTTTCAGATAGATATTCCTTTTGAACTCTTAGATAGCTTTAATTCTTTATATCCAAATCTAGATGTTTACTTAACTGAACAGTCTGCAAAAAGTGTTGCTTTAAAGCTTACGATTGGAGGCTACCTTTCTAAGAGATATGGTGAAGAAGTTGCTGACTCATACGTTGACTTTGTTATGGGGTACTTCGTATGACGCCTGAAAAGTTGTTTAAATGTGTATTAGACCAGTTAGAATTCTATGTCGATGGTTCATTAGAGAAATTCTCAGATGTTTTTGAAAAAGCTTGTCGCTTGTGTAGGGTAGAGGTCGACCAGGGCTATATGTCGTACATATATTTTGATTTCTTAATCATGATTGGTGTAATTGAGAAGTACCAAAGGTCTGGAAGGCATAGATGGAGATTTAACTCAATTATAGAGTCTAATGAAAATGTAATTAATACTGAGTTCGAGTCTAATCATGGCTTTGAGTTGTTTCCATCTAGAGAGTTTGTATCAGAGTTTATCGGGGATACTAGTCATTGGCTAGATGTCGTAGTTTCAAATGAATTTGATGTAAGTACTGTTTGTAATTATTTAACAAGGCAATTAAGGTCTGAAAATCTGGAAGTTAAATACTCTCAAAAATTTAATTTCGAAAAAAACCAATGGAGTGGAGAGGAATTTTCTTATGATAAGTATGGTTTGTACCTCTTGGGCTTTCATAAGTTCCAAAGAACTCCAACAATCGTAAGCAAAGGTGTTTGCTTGAGTGTGTTTGACCTAGACTATAGCTTTTTATTTTATTTTTTAATAAATAAAGACTTTAGCCTGTTTGAACCAACCGAAGGAATTATAGTTATCCCTTGGAAAATAAAACTTCCTACCATAGTAAAAAGAATACTTTTCATCAACTCTTCTGTCGTTAGCTATCAATACGAAGGCGTAAAATTCACCTTAAATCAAAATGACAGATATTTAGAGATAATGAAAAAAATTGAAACATTGGAAATCGATTGGAAGGACATCGCATGAAAAAAGACAAAAGCCTATATGATGTTTATGAAAGTATTAAGAGCGCAGTCTGTTCCTATATTGAGACAGCCTATTATGTTAATGATAATGATGTGATGGAAACCCGTAAAGGACTAATTACGGATGATGAAAAGGGGCCGATCTTTAAACAACCAAGATTTGAGTTTTTGAGAAGATATAAACTATCAGACGAACAGTTTTTTGAGTTCGTAAAAAAATTAGATGAGGTTAAAAATCTAAGTAAAGATGATTTTGAAGTATTTAAAGACTTCTTTATGCAATTTACCCCTGTTGCAACGAATAATGGAAAGGGATCACTGTTTTCACATCAGATACAATCTTTAAATGAGAGTATCGTTAAAAAGAGAAATGTTGTTGTTACAACGGGGACAGGGTCTGGTAAATCGTATTGCTTTATGTTACCTGTCCTTTTAAATATACTGTTAGAGGGAATACGAGATAGCTGGAAGGGACCTTCTGAGTCTCACGAAAAGTGGTTTTTGAATTCAAAAAAATTCTCACATAAAAGAAGAACTTCTAGTCGAAAAGCAGCAGTAAGGTGTCTGATAATTTATCCACTTAATGCGTTAGTGCAAGATCAAGTAGAGGAGTTAAGAAGTGTATTAAATTCTAAAGTCGCTAACGACATGTATGGGAAATTGTTTGATTCAGATAGAGTATATTTTGGTCAATATAGTGGGACAACACTCGGTGGTGGGCGTTTCGATGACGCTAAAAATAGGAGAATTTCCGAAGTTCGTTCAGAGTTAAAAGAAATAAACAGAATATATGAAAGATCAGGTAAGGGTGATCCTACGATAACCAATTATGACGGTAGTGAACTTTTAACCAGATGGGATATGCAGGATTATCCGCCAGATGTTTTCATTACAAATTTTAGCATGCTATCAATTATGCTAAATCGAGATCATGAACAAAAGATTTTTCAAAAAACTAGAGAGTGGCTAGAAGAAGATCGAAAGAATCATGTCTTTTACTTAGTTTTAGATGAACTCCATAGTTATAGAGGAACAGGAGGTACTGAAATCTCATGTATCGTTAAATCCTTCTTAGATAAAATTGGTCTTGCTCCTGATAGTCCCCAGTTAGAGGTGATTTGTACATCAGCCTCTCTTGAGGAAGGAAATGTAGAACGAGATAGTAAGTTTATTTCTGATTTCTTTGGACTTGATAATAAGGAGAGTTTCTTTACACAGATAGATGGCAACCGTGTAGATTACGGAGACACTAAAAATACATTAAAGTTTTTGAGAGAAAATAAAAGGTTATTTGAAGATTACTATAGTAATTCTTTAGGCTTTGATGAGTTTCAGCAAAGTCTAAGGCAAAAATCAAGTATGAAAGATGCGAATGTCGGTGAGATATTCAACAAATTAAATATTGAAGGACTTTTTGTAGAGATATCAGAAAAATATAAAAGTAAGAATCAAAGTTTAGATACCTATCCATTAAACTATATGGAGTTGGCAAAAGAGATATATGAGTTAGACGCCGCGCCAACACTAGGTTTATTAAAAGCTGTAACAAACGAACATGAGGCAGTTTCCAGCTATTTAGGAAAAACTCGTTTGCATATATTTGTTAAAAATTTAGGAGCATTGAGAGGATCGTTTAGGAAAGAAGGTGAGAAGACTAAGATTAAAGTTTACCCAGAAGTAACTCTTGTGTCAGAGGATTCCAAACTGAACTACGAGCTAATGTACTGTCAAGAATGTGGAATGCCATATTTCAGAGGCTACCAATTAAAGGATGAAAGCACAGAAGAGTCAGGGAAGTTTGTTTTAACTAATGAGCCAATAATTAAAAAAACTACAGATAAAATCAAGCAGGTTGTCTTCACTCCAAGTGTTGGTTCTTCCGACGTCGTTACATGTGGTCCAACTAAGGCAGATATTCATCTTGTGCAGGGTGGTTGGTTCTCTGGGTATCGAGTCAATGTATTTACTGGCGAAATGAAAACGGGAGTAGATAAAGAAAATTGGTTTCCTGTGGATGTCTATTTTTGTGACGAGTCTGATCCATCAAATGAAAATGTACTACCTTATCAGTGTAATTATTGTGAAGCAGATTGGCAGAGGAAACAGGGAGCAACCTCGCCAATACGTACCATGGGGACTGGTTACAATAAGGTTTCTCAAATTATTGTTGAACAGATTATGAAAGAACTTTCAAGCGTTGTGAATGAGGAGAAGTTTGAACGAGAGAAATTGGTTGTGTTTAGTGACAGTAGGCGAGATGCGGCAACCATTTCTGCCGAGTTACAACTAAACCACTACAGAGATGCAGTTAGGGCATGGGTTGAGTCGACATTAATATCTCAAAATGAACCTAATGCGGAATTAAATGACTTTATAGAGGCTGTTGAGCGAGGAAGTAATGATGAGATTTTCAGAACTAAATATGCTATTGAAAATCCTCAAAATGCTCCAGTTTTAATGATGTATTTAAACAAGCAGCTTCCTCAGACTTCACCTTTGTATTCAAAAATGGATGCAATAGTTCAGAGTAAAGACTCTAAACCCGTTAAGTTTTCAAAAATTCAAAATATAGTTTTCAGGAGTTTGATAAACTCTGGAATAAACCCTGCAGGACTTTGGTCCATAGGTAAAGTAAAAGAAAGGGCCGAGGATTGGAGATATGCTTTGGTAGAAAGTCCAGTCATTAACTCGGATGAAAGTGAACATGAAAATATTGAAAACATTAGAGAGAAGTATAGTGGAAAACTTGGAAAACAAATAAGGGAAATAGTTGCTGCACCTAGGGGAAGAGACTTTGAATCACTTGGTTACGGCTGGCTGACATACAATAGGGATATTCAGGTTCCAGCAGAGACAGAGTTCATAGACTCAATTATTAGGGTTCTTGCTTATCATTATAAAACTAGAGATGAAGACAACTACTATAATGGGTTTGAGGGAGGCGTCCTTCCACCTTTTGTTGTTAAGTGGTTGGTTAATATCAAGCCAGAATTATTCCCAAAGGCAGATAGAATAAGTGTTTCCC
Source organism: Bacteriovorax sp. MedPE-SWde (assembly GCA_001874305.1). Taxonomy (GTDB): domain Bacteria; phylum Bdellovibrionota; class Bacteriovoracia; order Bacteriovoracales; family Bacteriovoracaceae; genus Halobacteriovorax_A. The sequence goes on from MPCU01000003.1 coordinate 479,018, forward strand.
AAGTAGTTAGTGACCTCTTGAAACCTCTGAATATTGTGGATGCAAACTTTGTTATCAAAAGAGATAATTTGTATCTAAAAAAGTATGATGAGAAGTTTTGGGAGTGTGAAAAATGTGGTTCAATTCAACTGTTTCATTTTAATTACAGCTGTAGGACAGTAACCCACAAAAATGTCTGTGGGGGGAAATTAATTGAAGGAGATGTAGGTCAATTAAGTAATCGTGTGAATTATTATCGAGCTTTTACCAAGGATCGCAGGCATACTTCATCTTTGAGGTCCGAAGAATTAGTCGGACATACTGATAAAAAATATCAGAGGTTAAGACAATTAGTTTTTCAAGGAAAGTATATAGATGAATACGAAGATCATCTTAAAATGTTTGGCATAGGAGACAATAAAAAAGATAAACTCCAGTTTCTTAATAAGTACTACTCTATAGATCTTCTAAGTGTTACCACTACAATGGAGGCAGGTGTTGACATTGGTGGTTTGAAATCCGTCTTTATGGGGAATATGCCACCAAAAAGATTTAATTATCAACAAAGAGCTGGTCGTGCAGGAAGAAGACTGGACAAGTTGTCCGTTGTTGTTACCTTCTGCAAAGGTCAAAAACATGATGAATATTACTTTGATAATAACTTCGATATGATTGGAGCAAAAGCGGTTTCACCTAGCTTGGATTCATCTAACCCAAGGATCTTAATAAGAGTATTCATCAGGCAGTTAATATATAAATTTATTGAAAAAAATAATGATATTAAGAATGATATCATTTCTTCAGATAGACCTGATGGAGATATCAATCAAGGTAACTTCGGAACACTGGACTATGCAAAAAAACTTCTAAGTTTGATCTATGGATTAAATGAAGACAGTTTTATAGAAATGACGAAAAGTTTCTCCTATTTAACAGATAATACAGGCGTTGATCTGAATGATCTCTCAATAGAGGCAAAAAATAAGCTTAAAATCTTCATCGATAACTTACCATTTTTAATCGCTAGGTTTGGACCGATGTATTCATTGTCTGAAGTTTTAGCTTTGGAGGGATTACTGCCAATATATGGAATGCCTTTAAGAACAAGTAGTTTAATTCAGAGAGACCCAAATTTAAGACCAAACGACAGGAAGTGGCCGATTGCTAACGAGATAATTCAGCGAGGATCCGATATTGCGTTGTATGAGTTTTCACCAGGACGTTCTGTTGTGAAGGAGAAGAATGTTTATACAATCAATGGTGTTTGTTGGCCAAAGCCCTCCGGAACAAAAGGACATAGTCAGATAACATTTACCCCTCCTAGTGGTGCTGAATGTGTAGACATTGGTGTATGTAAGAAATGTGAAAACATCGATGTAAAACCAAAGAATCCTAATTGTAGTGCTTGTAATGCAGGAGGGGAAGACTACATAGTTATGGAGTCATGGAAACCTTCTTTTTATTTCTCTGATCAAAGGCCAAAAGAGTACGACGGATATATTGATAGAAGAGATATAAATTCTCGTAAAGTCGCAATGCCTCTAGAGGTTCTAAGGGAGAATGCTAAAATAGATGACTTTAATTTAAAAATGACATCCAACGTAGGTAAAATTATGAATATTAACCTTAATAATGGGAATGGTTTTGAGTTTATAGAACTAGATGATTTCCCAATAAAAGGTGGATATTTAGAAATGGACTCTGGAAAAGAGTCTAAAACTCCTGAGTGGGTAAACTTAAGTAGTAAAAAAGAGCCTCTAGAGTCTAGAATCGCTCTCTTTTCTGAGAAGTACACGGATTTGTTGTTTGTAGAATTTGTAAAGGTTCCTGAATATTCTATGTTTTTTCACAAGACTAGCTCTGAAGATATAGCACTTAAAACAGCGTGGAACTCTTTTGGTGAGATTGTTGCACAATCAATCTGCAATAAAGAAGACATTGAGAGAAACGAGATTGATGTTGGAGTGAAATACATACCTAATTCTCAAGATCGAAACGACTTTGGTAAGTTTTTGCTATATATCGCTGATAATTTAGATAATGGTGCTGGATATAGTTCTTCATATTCTAATCCTGAAAAAATTAAGCAACTATTAGTGTATGCTAAGAGCTACTTTGAAGGAAGACTATTTGGTAGTGAACATCTCTCAGGTTGTACATCATCATGTTACAAATGTTTACGAAATTATGAGAACAGGTTTACCCATAGCTTTTTAGACTGGAGACTTGGGCTAGATCTTTTAAATTTAGCAATTGATGAAAATTATGAATTATCACTTGAAAATGATATTTGGAGTTATTTATTGAGAAATCATTTTTTGAATTGGATTAATAATGCTGTTGAAGATGCTAATTTCATAATTAAGAGAGAGGGGGATACAACATACTACTATAGCGAGAAAAAAGATATCGCGATTATTCCTTATCATCCCCTTGAAAATGTGGATTCTAGCTCTAATAGATTTAAAACAAGAAATATAAATAGGAAGATAAAAGCTAAGAAAAAATATTGGCTTGATATTTTAACATTTGAAAAGAATACGGCTGTCCTCCATCAGGCAACTAGAAGGGCTGAGGAGTAGGTTTATGAAATATATTTCATTCACGAATTATATTAAAGCAAGAAAGTGCAAGGCAAGCGTGATTACACCATCTAGGCTTTTGGGGAAGAGTACACCAAGACTGTATTCCAAGAGGCAGATTGTCGGATTTCTATTTCATGAAATAAAAGAAAAGTCTGCTGAATCCAACTTGCTTGATGATCATAGCTCTTATTTAAAATTTCTTGATGAATTTAAAAAGAAATATTCAAATTCTTTTGATTTTGATTCACTTTCAAATCTAGATTTATGGTCGGAAACAAATGATATTCTTGGTTACATGATGGATATGAGTGACCAACTTCAGGATAAAGCTGAGAAGGTTTTTGCTATAAGAAGAGAGCAGGAATTTGTATCTAACGATAAGATTGTTTTGGCTAAGCCTGATTTAGTCTTAGAAAAGGGAGACGAAGTCGTAATTTATGACTTCAAGTCAGGTAGACTAAATGATTCAAAAGGAGAAACAAAAGAAGAGTATATTATTCAACTTCACTTTTATGCAGGTGTGCTAAATGATCATTATGGAGAAAAGGTCTATAAAGGGGTGTTGGAAAGCTATCTAGAGGGGACAAAGATATTAAGCCTAGATATGAATTACTCTAGAAATATAATTGCTGAAGCTAAAAGAATTCGTGAACAATTAAACGACTTATTTCCTGATAAACAAGTACCATTTGAGACATTTAATGAGAATGCTACTTATGATATGAATAATTGTAAGTTTTGTAATGTGAGAGCCTTCTGTAAGGTTTATAAAAATGATTATGTTCCACCGGTTGATGACCAGCTTTATTGCTTCTCCGGAGCGGTGGAGAGTGTTGATTGGCCTGGTGAAGATAAGTTTGCCACTATCATTATTGCCTTGGGTGAAAAAAATATTTCAATTAAATCAATTCCATCAAAATTTGCAAAGCTTGTAAGTACGGGGCAGCTCATTTGCCTGAATGATGTTAAGCTTATATCTGATGGAGAATACAACTACCTTCCTTGGAGCAGGTTGGAGGTGTATGAGTAAAATTGTATGTGCTCTTTGGCGACATTTTGAACCATTTTTACTTAAACAAGTTCCTGTTTACTTCACTTTTAATAAAAAATTGATTGTAGACATTGTTTCTAATGAACTAGAGCTTGTTGACCATGATGAGGCTTACCGTGAGTTTTTGAATTTGGCACGTTCATTTATGGTCACAAGTGAAAGCAAGGTTGCAATATGTGAAAACGTTTATAAAAATGTCTATAGAAACAAAAGCTCATCAATCGTTTTGATAGCATTACAAATATTAGCGGTTGAACAAATGGATAAAGACGGAGGGAATTATACTGAACATGCGTATTTCCCAAGATTAAGAAACTTAATAAATGAAAACTTAATGGAGGGGACCTCACTTCCTTTTGACTCTGATGAGTATGTTAGATTGTGGGATACATTCTCTGAAGAGGTCAGGAGTTATTATAGTGATAATAATTATGTCGTAACTTTTGACCTTGAAGCAACAAAAGCTTACAAAAACAAAATTATGCCCTTATCTCAGGCTCTCTTATCTCATGCTGACCTTGTTAAAATGGGGTTAGCTCTTTATGAGAAGTATAGTGAAGTAAATGTAGATAAATTCGACTTTGAAACTTTTTTAAAAAATGAAAAAAGAATAGTGTCTCCACGAGGAAGAGAGTGCTTAAGTAAGAACGCTATAAGATCCAAGGTCGCTGAGCAATTTCGTGGGTTTATATCCTCTACAACAGTAGATCAACTTATTCATATTGATACAGAAATTAAAAAGAATATTGATCATCTTGACGTTGTTATTAGGCTTGAAGAGGACCCATTTGAAGGTACTTTCGATTATTTGTTAGAGTTCAAAAAACAGAATAGAGATATTGAAGCTCTAGTGGGAATGAGCCAGCTTGTAACTTATTTAGATAAGTCGAAATATATGTGTGTCGCTAAGACGCTAGATTTTCTTCAGGGAGGGAATAAGTTTTCAAAAACTCTAAAATCAGAGTTAGTCTCATATCTTGTGCAAGACGAAAAAAATATTAATTATATCGAGACTTCACTAGAGATCAATAATTTAGATTACAATGTAGTAGACCTCGGAATAAATAATCTTAAACTCGTAAAAATTATTGATAAACGTATTAAAGGTCGAGTTGTCGGGATCTTCAATGGTAGACTTAAGAATGGGACTGAGGCCGTTGCAATAGAGTTTGAAGGAGGTATTCAGATATCAAAAGCAGGATACTCATTTTTAAAAGGGTACTATCCTGAGAAGTTATTAATAGATGGTGTTGAATTTGCTGATACAGATACAATAAAGGTAAATTCACAGACTATGGTCTGGCAATCATTTGTTGAAATGATGAAAAGAAATGAGAGAGATGAATATCAATTGTTAATTAATGGGAGCAAGATAAGATTGGCAATAGAGTCTCCCTCCACAGCAGAAAAAGCACCTGTTGGAATGAGAGTTGTTGAGAAAGTTATCAACATACATTCTGTCGCATGTGATTTTAACGAAAAGTTCATTTGCGGATTTAGCTTGAATAATATCAATAAACTAAGTTCAATTACACAGAGAGACTTCTTATACTTTATTTCAGATTTAGATCACCTACATGAAGAAGTTGATAATGAAATGCTTCTTCTCGTTGAAGAAAGCATAAGAAGTAGTAAACACCTAGGCAAAACCCATAAAGAATACCTTATACTTAGGCTTAGAAGCACAAGAAAAGTACCAATAAGAATAATTAATCGACTAGTCTCCTAGCTTGGCCACCCTATAACAAATTTACTTTTGAAACTCTGTTTTTAATTAAATTCAACCTCCTCTTTCCCTCTCTCTAGTTTCTTTGGTGAGTAATGAGATTTTTTAACAATTTAAAAGCTTAATCTATTTCGATTTTTCTACTCTTTATATTAGATAAAGTATGCATTCATGGAGAGATACATCAGGCAAGCCGGTGTCGATATTAAAGGGATTACTGCATGTTTGGATGATCTTCATAACCCATTGTTATCTGATAATAGAGTTCTATCTCTAGTAAATAATTAATTAAATTCACTTCTTTGAGCTAGTATAATTAGGTGATACTAATGTAATTAGTTCGAAGGAGTGTCTGTAAATGTCTAAAAATAATAAAATTGGAAAGAGTAAACTAGAGATAGTTCAGGATAATTCACTTTATTGGTGCATTGAAAAAGAGAATGTTTTCTCTGATGTGAAAAATCACTTTTGCTTTGATATATCTCTTAATGATCGTATTGAAGGTGACTATTGCTGGTATAGGGCTTTAGATGAAAAAGGTCTCACTTTGGGTTATTGTTGGGTACGAGCTGACGATGAGGTCTTTGAAGTCTCTATTGCCGTTTCTAAGCAATTTAGAGGTAATGGTGTAGGTATGAAGCTCTTTGAATTTGCACTTTCAAGAAATGAAAATTCAAAAGTAATTTCTGCAGTAATAATGCCTGAAAATAAGAATAGGGATAAGATATATAAATGGTTACTTCGACAAGGGTTTGAAGAAACTCCAGGAAATGAAAGAATCTTATGGAATAATGGACAGAATGTTACAGTTTATAAGCAGGTTTAGGAAAATATGGGTTTAATGAAAAGTTATATTGGTCGTGAGCATATGCTAGTCGCTGGTAGTGTTTGTTGGGAGTGTTTTGAGAACGAAGGCATACAGAATTATATAAAAGAAAACTATAACGGGAAAGATTGTGACTATTGCTCTAGAGAAAATAAATCATATGACTTGTCTGAGGTAATAGATTTTGTGTATTCCTGTTTACGTGATCGTTATGAAAATCCAGCAAATGGAATGGGGTATAACTCCAGAGAGGGAGGTTATCAGGGGCAAACATATGACTCTCATGAAATATTAGATGAGGTTGGGTTGGGTTGTGATTGTTCTTCTTTGTTCGAAGATGTTGCAAATAATCTACCTGAAGCTCATTGGTGTAAAATCGACCCCTATCAACTGTGGCCACATGAAGAAGTCAATTATGATTGGCAAAACTTTTCTAACTTATTAAAGCATAAGTGTAGGTTTCACTTCTTACATCATGGAAAGAAGCATGATGATTACTTTTCTGGAGAGCCTAAGTTGTTATCCTCGATTCTTGAATATATTGTGGATACCTTTATAGAATGTAGCATTGTTAAAAAAATTCCGGTAGGGCATGTTTTTCATCGAGCAAGATATTTTGATGAAAATCATCCTTTTGATATGGTTGTAGGAGAGATTGCCCCTCCTCCTGAAAGTCTAGCTTCGAGCTCTAGAATGAGTCCTGCTGGTATACCAATGTTCTATGCCGCTGAGAATTTAGAGACGGCATTAAGAGAGATTAAAATTGAAGAAGGAAAGAGTGCTGTAGTCGCAGAATTTAAAAACTCCATTGAGCTAAGAGTTATAGACTTAACAAGGTTGCCTAGTATTCCTGATATCTTTGATCAATACGATGTTGCAGAAGAAACAGGAATTCGTTTTATTAATGATTTTAAGCGGGATTTTGTAAAAGTGATTAACAAAGATGGAAAAGAGCATATAGAGTATGTTCCAACACAAGTTGTATCGGAGTATATAAAGTATAACGATGATAAATTTGATGGAGAGGTACATGGTTTTGCTTACCCGAGTTCTGTTACTGGTGATAAAGCCTACTGTCTATTTTTAGATCGTTATCAATGTGGGGTAATTAAGGAAGGTTTTTTTAGTAATGAAGAGTCTTTTGTTGTAGATATTGTTTCTGACTCAATTAAGAAAATTGTTAGATAGAAAAATGTCGTTTAATGTTTCTCGTTCTAGCGTGTCATCTAATTATAATAGTAACTTAAAGACTTTTTAGTATTTCCACCACTACTAAGAGAGATAAGCATCTTAATTGATGCTTTTTTTATTTCTGTAATATTAATAACTTATACAGAAGAAGCTCAATGGTCTTCTCTTCTTCATCACGGTAAATCACGTGAAATCACTCCTGTTGCATCAATTTTGTGGTTAAGACATCAAGTTAGTCATAGGCAGTACAAAGCAAGGTTAAGAGGAGGGTTCGTTTCCAAAGATCCTAGGGAGGAGTTATATAAAATAACAAGATATGCAGATACTGAAAATGTAAAGGTAATTTTGAAGATGGCAAAAGCAGTTCTAAATATTAAAGAAGAGTAATTTTTAGTTTCACTTTAATTATTGTACTATTTTATAGAATAGGAGTTGTTAATTATGTTTTATGTTATTGATCAAAAAAAGAGGAAATCAGTATTTTCTAATGAGAGAGAAATAGAAAAAAATATTATTATATACTGTCAAAAGAAGGGGATAGGTGAGAATAATTTTTTATTAGTTCGAGACAATTTTGATGATTATACATACAAAACTACATTTCTAATGTTTTACCTTAGGAAGAATAAAAAAAATGATCTTGAGGTAGTTAACGTTGGAGAAGTTAAAATATTACAGTTGCACAGTAATGTAACTGAACTTGATGAAAGCTTTTCTAGTTTGTCTAACGAATTTTGTTCTATAGGGGACAGTATTGACTTCTATTATAATCTAAAATCTTTAGGGACAGATCAATTTCCTGAAGTCGTAAATGGGCTGAATGATATTTTCTACTTTAAAGATATTTACGATAGATTACGCGAAGAAGAAGGAGTGAGAGTTTCTTTGTTAAGGAACAGTTCTGCTAAAGCTTTGATTGATAAAAGAGATGAGTTTATAGAAAAGTTATCAATAGATGAGTATAAACTGTCTAGATCGAATATTACTCTAGGTTTTAGTTATATGATGAAGTTTAAGGGGGCTAAAACAAAAACCAAGGCTTCATTTCAATTTAATGATAATGAATTCGGGAGAATAAATGTCATAATAGGAAAGAATGGATCTGGTAAATCGACTTATTTATCTCATATGGGGTTGGATATTGCGCAAGAGTCAAAGACTGGGAAGGATAGATTGACTCCAAGTAAAATTGATATCGATAGAGTTATTCTTATTTCTTATAGTATGTTTGATACATTTGAACGTCTGGAAGAAGTCAATTCAAAATCTTATACACTCTGTGGATTCATAGATAAGACAAAAATTAGTTCTAAAAAAGATTCATTATTGAATCAAGTTAGAAAAGAGTTTGAGTTTTTTATAAATAGCCCTAAATATGGCTTCTTAATGGCAAACCCTCGTTCGAAATTACGTAGCTTGTTGGAGACATTAGAGATTGATTATAAACATAAAGATGATAGAAACAAGAAAATAAACTTAAGCTCAGGTCAGATTATTATTCTCAAAATTGTACTCGATATTGTTAATAATGTACAAGAAAGGTCTTTGATACTTATTGATGAAATTGAAAATCATTTGCATCCAAACTATATCTTAGAATTACTTGAGATATTAGCAGGGGTTCTTAAGGAGTTTAATTCGTTTTCTATTATTACAACTCATTCACCTTTAGTCGTTCAGCAAATTGATTTAAATCTTGTGAATATATTTGATCGAGATGGAATGATTACGAAGGTTAGAGAGAAGCAATATAATTATATTGGTATGAACTTGGATGCAATAACTGAAGATGTCTTTGGGCTAAAGCCAGAAGACAATATTTACTATAATATATTAAAAACATTAAGTGCTAGTGACTCTTATAATAAAAAATTTAATGATATTGCAAAAGTTTTGATGGAGCGACAGTGAGGAGAGTAAGGGTTAAAGTTAAGCATAATATGAAACTATTTAGTAAAGTATCAGCAAACAGACAGTTAATTTTAACAAGAAATACTCTACGGGGATTAGCTAATTTAGTAAGTGCAACATATCGGCTTTATATGAGGCAAAAACCAAGATGGGGTAGCTTTACGCCTAATCGTACATTGGCTGCCCATAGAACGATATTGGAAGCTAATTATAATAATCCAATGATGGAAGATATTAAAAGTGAAATAAGACAAAATGGTAAAGATTCAGGTGATTGTCCATTCTGTGGTTTCGGAGAAATTACAGATGTTGATCATTTCTTACCATCAAGTTCATATCCTGAATATTCTATATACACTAATAATTTAATTCCATCATGTCATAGATGTAACAACTTAAAAAACAACTCTGGCCTAGTAAATTTTCATCCATATTTTGATAATGTTATAAATTCAGAGTTCTTAGTATGCAACCTGACTAACAAACGACAAACGGTACTTTTTTCAGGGAGATTTTCAATTGATTATTCATTGTTAACTACGACAGAAAGCTCTTTAGTTAATGATGTTTATGGTAAGTTAGATCTAATTGAACGTTTTGAGAGCGTAGTTACGAACCATGTTGAAGGAATTCGAACTGATTACGATAAAATTAGGAACTTTGTTACAATACAAATCTTTCTTCAATCGCACTATGATTCTAAGCTTCAATTACATGGGCCAAATCACTATAAGACAGCTACAGCAAAGTCCCTTTTAAATAATGTAAGCTTACTTAGTACAATATGGTAATTAATAGGTAAAAATAAATAATATATACGGTAATGAAAACTAATGTTACCAGAAAGTTGGTAACATTAGCTTTGCAAGTTCTTTAAAATTCAATTGTTACTTTGTTACCATTTCTAAACAACATAATTCTAGAAGTCTTCGCTAGACTGTTGATGCTTAGCTCCTCTGGTTATGCCGTTTTAAGCTTTAATACATTAGAATCATCTTTCGTTACTCTGTTCTTAGAATTCGCCAAATAGTTAAATGATCTAGCACCTGCTTGCGAAACGACTCCTAGGATAAATGCTTTTCCTACAGCAAATGCAAATACCTTTGCTTCTTTTTTTACTTTGTTAATTGTTCTTCTAGAAACGACTTTTTTCTCTACCACGTTATCTCCTTTGTTAGAGGTAAATCATTATGTAAGACTAGCTGGAGTGCATGTGAAAGATAGCTTAGATTGTATAGATGATTTAGAATTTAAGTTAAATGAGGCCAATGTAGTAAATTTACACGTCGAGTCTCATAAGCATGTGGTTAACACTTGATATAGCCAGTGATATCATGCAATTAGGGAGGTTGCTTAACCTCCACCATCGGATTCCGGTGGTGGACACCTCTTTTCCCAAAACATTTTTAAATTCAAGTACTTAATTACGATGACTTGCGCTTTTTGAGGCGAGATAAACCTGCCTTGGGCAGGGCATAAGTATCATCGACAAAATGGCTACCTCTCCGGAACTTATAAAAAATCATAAAAACAAATGTAAATACTACAAGTTCGACAACCTAGCCTAGAATTTCTATGAATTCTATTCGATATCTGTCGAAAATTCGTCAGGAGAGGAAGTAAGTGAGTTATAGGAAGTACTGTGAAGATGTTAAGCGCTTGGTAATTGAGACTCGAAACCCTAATTTGTTTCCAGAGTTAAAGATTCCAAGAACAACAGCATTGTACTGGATAAAAACAGCAAACAAAGTGAGAAAGAAAACAGCTTATAAAGAATCATCAAGTAAGCAGATATCGAGTGTTGCCAAGTGCCTAGAGACTGAGAAATATAAGACATATGTTTTGTCTACAGTTGTAAGAGATAATCTAAAAGAAAAAGGAAAGATTGGGCGACACAAGATAGTCGACCTTGTAGACGAGGGAAAGCGTAGGTTTAATATCCCTTATACTCACTTTTGTAAATTACTTGGTATTCACATTGCTACACTAAAAGACTGGAGGATAGATCTTTATGGTTGTAACTGGAAGTTCAAGAAATGTGAGATTAAGACTTCTAACGACTTATTACCACGAGAAAAAGAGACTCTTCTAAAGCTATTAAAAAGTGAGGAGCATAAGCACTATTCTTTAAAGTCACTATGTTTTTATGCAAAAAGAAATAATTTAGTCTTCGCATCCGTAAGTACTTGGTACAAATATATGAAAATAAATAATATCATTAGGCCTTTAAATAGAAAGACAAAAAAGTTATATAGAGAAGGAATTAGGGCAAACCGACCAAATGAAATTTGGCATATAGATGTTACTCAATTCAAGCTAAGAGGTGGCAGAAAAGTATACTTACAGGCAATTGTTGATAATTACTCTAGATGTATTGTTAATTATTCTATTACAAAGAGAATAGGAGGAAGGTTCACTTCTGATTTATTGAAGTCGACATTTGAAAGTAAGAAATGTCTTAGATTGATGAGTGACGCGGGAACTGAAAACTTAAATGGACCAGTTCGTAAGATTTTAGAAGGAAGAGCGCTGAAGCATATGATTGCAAAGAAGAATTGTTCATGGACAAATTCCATGGTTGAATCTGTTTTTTCAGCGATAAAAAGGAAGAGAAGAGACTTTCTTTATGAAACTAGCTTTGAAGTTGTAAATAAATATATTAAGGAAACTATACATGAATATAATGAGATAACACCTCATTCTGTCCTCAATGGAGGAACACCGAAAGAAGTGTATGAAAGAAGATGGACTGAAGAAAGCTCTAATGCATTGAAAGATAAGCATAGAATGATGGTAAGTAATAGATTAGATCAGGCCTTAGATTGTTATTGTTTTTAAGTTGCTTTTCAAACGCATCTCTAATTGGGTACTTCCAATGCCAACTGAGGCCCACCATTTCAACTCTAGTCAAACATGACCAGGTTGCCTTAGAATTATCCCATGATCGTAATAAACTTAAAAAATGACCTACAAGAGTTTTGGAATAAAGCTAGTGAAAATACTCACGCTGAACGAGTAGATTTATGGGGAAGCTCTATTGAAAAAAAGTATAAGAAAATTTTTGATGAGCAATGCAAAAAGTATAAATCTGTCTTTAGTGACTCAGACTTCTCAAAGACACCCTTCTATGTCATGCCTTCTTGTATGACATTTAATGGTAGAGGCGGGAGTAACTCTGATTATCCAGGTCAGCCAGTTATGTATATGGGAATAGATTATATTTCAAAAAGAAATGATGACCTTGATTTGTTTTTCTCACACGAGCTATTTCATATATATCATATCAATCGAATGAAAGTAGATGAGAAAGTTTTTATGACAGAAGAGAGACTAACTCTTCCTCTTTGGTTGGAAGGGCTTGCAACTTATGTAAGTGGTGAGTTCTGTCCAAATAGAGTATTACCTGAGCTATTAATGGACAAAAACTTTGAAGATTTTGACGAAAGTTGTGTCGCGAATATCTGCTCAAAGTTTAAAGTTGTTGCTAATGAAAAGATTGATCATAATGATATGAAGACTTATCAATCTCTATTTAACTTTCAAACAGCTCCTTTCATAGAGGGGTTGCCTCCAAGACTAGGTTACTTCCTGGGTTACTACGTCGTAAAAGAAGTTTTAAAAAGTAATGTGCTTTCAGATGTTGTTATTTGGGATCACAAGAAAGCACATACTAAAGTTTTGGAAGCGCTTCAGTGTCTGAGCTAACTTTAGGAACTGGAAATAAGGACCGTTGTGAAAATATTAACAATCCCTCAACATATGTAAATGAAACTAATCCAAATTCTAAATATAGTGTCTATATAACAAAAGGATATATATGAAATCACTATTAAGAATTACATTACTTACAATTACACTTTTACTTTCATCTAACTCAATGGCAGAAGCTAAGTCCAAGGTTCTTCTCGTTCTGACAAGCCACGACAAGCTTGGAAATACAGGGAAAAAAACAGGGTTTTGGCTACCAGAGCTGACTCATCCTTATTATGAACTGATTAAGGAAGGCTTCTCTGTTGATATTGCAAGTCCTCAAGGTGGAATGGCACCTGTTGATCAAAATAGTTTTGAAGAAAAGGACGACTACAATCAGCGCTTTTTAAATGACTCAACTTTAATGGCGAAGGTTATGAGAACTATTCCTCTGTCAAAGATAACTCCTAAGGACTATGAGGCGATTATCTTTAGTGGCGGATCAGGGGCGATGTGGGATTTTCCAAAGAACCCTGAAGTTAATAGAATATCAAAGGCGATATATGAAAATGGTGGGGTTGTCTCTGCAATCTGTCATGGAGTCGCAGCTCTTGCTGATATTAAGCTCTCTAACGGTAAATACTTAATTGATGGTAAGAAGTACTCTTCTTTTACTCGTGAAGAAGAAAAGATGATTAATCAGCTTGATATCATTCCCTTTGTCATAGAAGACAAATTAAATAGTAGGGGTGGAAAGCATATTTACGGTAAAGCATGGAAAGAGAATGTTATTGTTGATGGGCGACTTGTGACGGGACAAAATCCAGCGTCAGCTAAGAAGACTACACAAAAGGTTATTAGTATTATTAAGAAGTAGTTATATGGTAAAATACCTTAAACGACTTAAATAGCTTTAAAGTAGGAACTAATGGCAATAGAAGTTAAGAATCCTGAAATTTCTCTAGAATGTTTACTCAATAAGATGAATTCCTATGGCCCTATCTCTAATGAGACCTGGGCCGAATTTAAGAAGATTTGTAGAGTCTATGATATTGAAAAAGATGAGGAGATTGTTTCTCTCGGAGAGAAGTCTGATTCTCTCTTCTTTGTAGTTAAGGGGATCTTTAGGGCCTATGTCTTAGGTGGCGAAGATGGAGAAAAAGATGTTGTTAAAAACTTCTTTGATGAGGAGAGATTTCCCGCGAGCATAACTTCAATGCTTAAAGGTGACGTATCTAATTTCTGCATACAAGCTCTAGAGGAATCAACAGTCGTTAAAATTAACTTTAAAGGCTACCGTGAACTTCTTAAAAAGTATGATGATCTAAAGTGGTACCACATTCAATATATAGAAACACATTGGTTATTGGAAAGGGAGCCCCAGGAACTCTCTCTTCTTAATCAGGATGCAAAACAAAGATACTTAAGTTTTTTAGAACAATATCCCGGAACAATCGATCGAGTAGCACTATATCATGTCGCTTCTAGAATCGGCGTTACTCCAACACAATTAAGTCGTATAAGAAAAGAACTAAAAGTCTAGTTTCCTCAACATATGTAAAGGATAACCTCCGTGTCACAATATATTATATTCTTATGAATATAATATATATGACATTGATATCAATGACTGCAGGAATAGCAATTGCTCTTCAAAGCTCAATGAGTGGACAATTTAGCAGTATCATTCGAAGCCCTTCTTGGACAAGCTTAGTTATTTATCTAACAAGTTCTATCGTTATGAGCACCTATTTACTCATAACAAAGACCCGTGCGCCAAGTCTTGAAACATTAAAGCTAGTACCAAGTCATCTGTGGTTTATGGGAGCATTCTTAAGTGTATTTGCTCTAACGCTAGTCTATTGGCAGATGCCTAAGATTGGTGTCGCAAGGGTTATGACGGGCGTATTAACAGGGCAGCTCGTTATATCTCTAATAGCTGCTCACTATGGATGGTTTGGTCTTCCTGTAACGTCTCTGACAGCGGTTAGAGTTGGAGGACTGGTCTTTATGCTAGTTGGGTTAGTTTTAATAAATGGTAGTAACTGATATATTTTCTTTTTTGCGCTCTCTATAGTAAAATTGTTTAGAAGTGTAGTTTTACAAAATAAGAAGATCGCTATGGAAGAATTATCGGTAAGTGAATTAATAAAGTCATTCGTTGAGGTAAGGCAGAGTACCATTGAAATTTGTAGGCCTCTCGTAACTGAAGATTATGTTGTCCAACCAATCCCACAAGTAAGTCCACCGAAGTGGCACTTGGCCCATACAACGTGGTTCTTTGAAGAAATGATTCTGGTTCCATTCTTAGATAATTATAAGAGGTTTAACAAAAACTTTAATCTTCTATTTAACTCTTATTATAAAGCTGCAGGAAAACATTGGCTGCAAGCAGAAAGAGGGCAGCTTTCAAGGCCCACTGTTTCTGAGATAAAGAATTATCGACAATATGTAGAAGACTTCATTGAGAAGCTTTTAAATATGGGTACTCAAAATGAGAAAGTGTTATTTCTATTAGAGTTAGGAATACACCATGAACAACAACATCAAGAATTACTCCTCATGGATATAAAGTATATCCTTGGTACTAATATTGAGCTCCCAACATATCGAGAAACTGAATTAGCGAAGGCTTCAAAACTCAAAGTAGAATGGTTCTCTATAGACGAAGGTGTCTATGAAATTGGTCATAAAGATAAAGGTTTTTCATATGATAATGAACTTCCTTGTCACAAGAGTTACTTACAAAAGTCTGAAATACGTACAGGGCTAATCACAAATGGTGAGTACCTTGAGTTCATAGAAAGTCGTGGATATGAGAAGGCGGAACTTTGGTTGAGTTTAGGTTGGGATTGGGTAAATGATAATGATGTTAAAGCTCCACTTTACTGGATTAGAAAAGAGGAGAAGTATTTTGAGTTCACTTTGAATGGATTAAGAGAGCTCGACTTAAATGCACCCGTGGCCCATATAAGTTACTTTGAAGCGGATGCATTCTCTAGATGGTCAGGTCACAGACTTCCCACAGAGCAAGAGCTAGAGATCTTTGAGAGTAAGTCTCAAATTAAAGGTGAGCTTTGGTGTTGGACAAGTAGTCACTATTCTCCATATCCAGGATTTAAAAACTTTGAAGGCGCCATTGGAGAATATAATGGCAAGTTCATGTGTAATCAATTTGTTTTAAGAGGAGGATGCAGCGCAACTCCAAAAAATCACTATAGAGAAACGTATCGCAACTTTTATCCTCCTCACGAGAGATGGATGTTTTCTGGAATAAGGATTGCAAGGAATTAATATGGAAAACTCAAAACTAATAAATGAAGATGGTAAGATTTCGCACAAAGAGCAATTTGCAATAGATGTCCTTACTGGATTGTGCTCATCTCCAAAGCAGCTACCTTCAAAGTACTTCTATGACGATATTGGAAGTGACATTTTTCAAAAAATTACAAACCATGATGACTACTATCTCACACGTACAGAATTTGAAATCCTTTCAAAGTTTAAAAATGATATCCCAGACTACGTTGAAGAAGATGAAATTGATATCATCGAGCTTGGGGCAGGTGATGGACATAAGAGTCAGTTAATTCTTCAAGGTTTTTTAAATAAGGGAAAGAGAGTTAATTATTATCCTATAGATATCTCTAGTGAGGCGATGGATCAACTTAAGAAAACGATAACGCCACATGAGAATTTAATGATTAATGGAATCGTTGCCGAGTACTTGATGGGCCTTAGGTTCTTAAGAAAGAAATCTAAAAATAAGCAAATCGTTTTATTTCTCGGATCTAATATTGGAAACTTTGATAGGGTTCAAAATCAAGCTTTTCTAAGACAGCTTTGGAATAGTCTTAATACAGATGATCTTGTGCTAATCGGATTTGATCTTAAAAAAAGTGTTCCTATCTTAACTACTGCTTATAATGATTCAGCTGGACTAACTCGTGATTTTAATCTTAACCTTCTGCATAGAATAAATACTGAATTGGGTGGTAACTTTGATTTAAATAAGTTTGATCACTTTGGATGCTATAATCCTGTTCTAGGAGCTATGCAAAGCTACTTGATTTCAAATGAACCGCAAAAGGTTTATATTGGTGAAATTCAGAGATCCTTTCTCTTTGATGCTTCAGAGCCAATTCATCTCGAACATTCATTTAAGTACTTAAGATCAGATATCAGCTACCTATGTGAGCAAACTGGATTTTCTCTTGAGAATAATTTTGCAGACGATAATGAATACTTCATCGATTCTCTTTGGAAAGTTGCTAAGGGAGTATAGTAAGTCGTGATATAATAAAGCGAAATCTAGGAGAACAATTTGTTGATTACAATCGCTGGAGCATCAGGCTTTATAGGTAAGAATCTAACAAAAAATCTAGTATCTCGTTTTAATGTTAGAGGACTAAGTAGAAGCACTAAGAGTTCCGAAGGGAATCTCGAATGGGTGTGTGCTGATCTCTTCTCATTTCAAAGTACAAATGAAGCATTAAAAAATAGTGATGTAGCAATCTTCTTAGTGCACTCGATGCTTCCATCATCACGTTTATTTCAAGGAAATTTTCAAGACACGGATCTTATGATTGCAGATAATTTTGCAAAGGCCTGTGTTAATAATAATATCAAACATATTATTTATCTTGGTGGCCTGGTTCCAGATCATGGAATTAGCAAACACTTAGAGAGTAGAAAAGAAGTTGAAGATGTATTTAAGGCAACTAATATTCCATTGACAGTCTTGCGTGCAGGTATGGTCGTAGGTGATGGAGGATCATCTTTTGAAATATTAAAGAACTTAGTATTAAACCTTCCTGCGATGTTATTACCACAGTGGACTAAGAGTAATACTCAGACCATATATATAGATGATTTAATTTCTGTTATAGCTGAGTCCGCTGGCAACGAGACCTTCTATAATAAGACTATAGACGTTGTGAATGGAGAGAAAATAACTTACGGAGAGTTGATTGAACAAACCTCAATTTATCTAGAGAAAAAGAAACTAATGATACCTGTTCCTATTAATTATACTTCCTTCTCTAAGTTATGGGTCAAGATATTTGGCGAAGCGGACAGTGAGCTTGTATCTCCATTAATTGATAGCCTCTTATGTCATTTACCTACTCCTGAAGTTCCTAAAGAAATCGATCACCTCATAAAGTTTAGAAAGTACAAAGATATGCTCAATAATATATCTAAAGAAAAACTTAAAAGAGTTAAAAGGAAAGGACATAGAGCAGAAAGAAATGTTCGCTCCATTCAGCGCCTTTCTAACCCTCATAAGCTATCTCAAATAGATATAAGTGACGAGTATCTTAATTGGTTACCAAGTCATATGAATCATTTTATATTAGCGCAAAGAGATGGTGATAATATAACTTTTGTAGTTACTGGACTACAAGCACCTTTATTAAAATTAGAGCGAATTGAAGATAGTAAAGGTCTAGATAGAATTAAGTTTCATATTACTGGAGGACTTCTTACGCAAGATAGTCACTCCGGTTGGCTAGAGTTTAGGCATGTGGCAAAAGGGAAGTATACATTAGTTTCTATCAATAACTTTAAGCCTTCACTACCTTGGTACTTGTATAAATTTACCCAGGCCCTACTTCACAGTAGAGTTATGAATCAATTTGGTAAGCATCTAGATTCAATGGAAAGCAAGTGAATCCTTGTCCATTCTTCTCGTAGCGTCTAGAATATTACATAGTAAAAACTAAAATAAAGGAATATTGCTATGTTCAAACTATTACTTATTTCAACTCTAGTATTATTATTTCAATCTTGTGCTGGTCATAAGAGTATGAAGAATGAAGTTACAAAAAAGCCATTCTATGGAAAAGAGATCAAGAAAACTAAGGCGATTGCTTTAGATAAGATTATTAAGAATCATTCTGCGTATAATAATAAAGATGTCGTGATGGAAGCGAATGTTGAAAAAGTATGTGCTAAGAAAGGTTGTTGGATGACTCTACAGGGAAGCGATAAAACTTTCAGAGTTAAGTTTCATGACTATAGCTACTTTGTTCCAATGTCACTTATTGGAAAGAAAGTTTGGGTTGAAGGAAAAGTTATTCGTAAGACTCTTTCAATCAAAGATACAAAGCACTATCTTGAAGATGCTGGAGCATCAAAGAAAGAGATCGCAGCAGTTACAAAGCCAAGCTTTGAGTACCGTATTGTTGCAAAAGGTGTAAAAGTCGTTAACTAATATATTCGTCACAAAAAAGGCCCTCAATTGAGGGCCTTGTTATACTTATTGTCTAAGAAAAAATTCTTCTTGCAGGTACTCATAAACCTTAATATTCACTTTCATTGCTTTCGTTGAAGCAGTATCAAGAATAAGCTTTTTGGCCTTCTTAACCTTCTTTGCACGAGATTTTGCAACAGCTCTTATTCTCATATTAACTAGAGGTCCAAAAGGAACCGCAATACAAGTTGCCGGGTTATAGTTTACACAGTTATCGACAAAGTCTATCTTCTCTTCATTCTTAAAGCTCTCATAAACATTATCAAAAGCTTCAATCACTTCTTCTTTAGTTAAGATAATTTCTTCTTGATGCTTGAGGTCTTCATCGGTTTCATCATCAAACTCTCTTATATATTGAAATGACTCAATGATTTTATACTTTGAACATTCAGCATCTAAGCACTCTGCTGATAGCGACTGCTTTTTCACATACTCTGACTTATCTCTAGAGTAGATACTTCCAGCAAATACGTTACTTAAAATTAAAAATGATAATAAGAACTTTTTCATAATTTCCCCCGTGTTTGTTTTAAACTATCTAACACGGCGATAAGTTCTCGCTCTATTACATGAAAAAAAGTTATACTCATGATGAGTATAACTAAGCTACTTAGAGTGTTACAGTGAATGTACTTCCATGATTCTCAGTGCTTACGACTTGTATTTTACCACCTAGCTGATCTACTGCATGTTTAACTATTGAGAGGCCAAGTCCTGTTCCGCCCAGTTCTCGTGATCGAGAGTGGTCTACTCTATAAAACCTTTCAAATATATGTTCTAGATCTTTTGGTCCAATTCCAATACCTGTATCTTTAATCTCTATTACATTATTTAATCCAGTAGTCTTACTTGAGATAGAAATAATATCTCCTTCTTTAGAATACTTGAAAGCATTATCAATGAGGTTTCCTAATACATGCTGTAGTAAAATTGGATCAGACTCCACAAAACTAATATTGAGATTCGTATTCACTTTTATATCTTGATTAGGATACTTCGCCTTAATATCTGAAATTGTACTATCTATAAATTCTTCTAGATCTATAGTTTGTCTCAGAATTTCTCTATCTTTTTCAAGTGATGAGAGACTTAGGATATCTGTGAAAAGTACAGATAATCTGTCCACATTTTTCTCAATTCTGATTAAGTGAGAGGCAAGCTCACTGGAGACTTTATCCTTTGATAACATCGCCATTTGAATAAAGCCCTTAATTGAAGTTAGAGGGGTTCTCATCTCATGGGAAATATTTGAGACAAGATCTTCTTTAATTTTTCTAATAGCAGAAGTTTGTTTGTTCTCATAAAGAACAATACTCCATAAAGAAAGTAACGAAAGAATTACAAATACTGGAATTAGAAGGAGAAAAACTGATTTATATATAGTGTTAATTGTTTTTGATAAGAAACTAAAAGGTATTGCTTTTCTTAGAACATAGACTTTATTCAAATAGTTGATTTTAACAGCACCATAGAACATTGGTATATCTAAAGTGGAGCTTTGTCTTACAGAGCTGCCTTTATCTGATTTAAAAGCATCCCGTACCTCTGGCCTATCTTTATGATTCTCCATTTTACTATGATCTTTCTCTGTATCACAGAGTACATTACCGGATTGAGAGATTAGTGTGATTCGGTTATTAGGTCCGACTTTAAATTCTTCACATAGCTTATTAGCTGGAAGATCAATTCTTGTGATTGACTGTTTTGCATAATCAAGAAAGTTATAAAGCTGACTTTTTGCCTGCTCATGAAAGAAAATATTAATATAGTATTTACCGATAAGTGCGGTTGTTATTATCGCAACCATTAAAACTAAAGTTTGCCAGGTTGCTAACGCTTTATACTTTATATTAGAGCTTTTCATTTATTCTATATCCTATTCCACGAATGGACTCTACTTGTGAAGAATAGTGTTTTAGTTTTTTCCTAAGTCCGAAAATATGGGTGTCGATAGTTCTGTCTGTTACATGAACGGCATCGCCTTGAATAACTAACTTCAGCTCTTTTCTAGTCATAACTTTTCCTACGTTCTTAAGAAGTATTGTCATAAGATTAAATTCTGATTTTGTTAACTGTACTTCTTTTTCTTGTAAGAGGAATACTCGTTTTTGTATATCAAGAGACAAGGCACCTAATTCTAGCTTTGATATATTTTCTTTCTTATCTTTAATGAGGTGATATCTTCTAAGTTGGCAGCGAAGACGTGCTAAGAGAATATTTATATCAAAGGGTTTCGTAATATAATCATCAGCACCAGCGTTTAGACCTTCAATTATTTGTTCTGGCTGAGTTAGTGCAGTAATCATAAGAATGGGATTACTACTATATAAGTCGTGACTCCTTATATAGTTGCAAACTTCCATTCCTGTTGCACCAGGAAGCATTCTATCAAGTAGAAAAATATCAAATGTATTCTCTTTAATAAGATCGATTGCAGTTTTACCGTTTGATGTGCAGATGACATCAAGTCCTAAGGACTCTACTTGGGACTTTAGTAAGTCTTGAATGTCTAGGTCGTCTTCAACTAATAATGCTTTTAATCTCATTTTTCAGCCACTCACTGTTAGTAATTTCAAGTGTATACGCAATTTATCACGAGGTTTGTTAGGAATCTGTTAGGACTTAGGCCCTAAGAGAATCAAAGTCCTGACAAAACACTAACTTATCATTTTACTTTTTTCACTCTAGCCTCTGGGTAAGCATTTTAAAAGAATACTATACGGTTAAAGGCCAAATTCTAACCAAAGGCCAACAAAACTTTAATTGTAAAAATGATATCAATAACCAACAAAGGACTTATAGATGAAATTTTCCAAAAGCTTATTTACACTCTTTTTAATATCAGCAATTTTGTTGGTTATAGCTCCATATGATGCTTCGGCCAAGACTTTACGAGGTAAAGTGTCAATTGATGGGTCTAGTACAGTTTTTCCTATTACTGAAGCAATTGCAGAAGAGTTTCGATCTGTTGCGCCAAGAGTTAAGGTTATTGTTGGTGTTTCAGGTACAGGTGGTGGCTTTAAAAAGTTTCTTGCTGGTTCAATAGATATTAATAATGCTTCTAGAAGAATTAAAAGCAAAGAAGTTAAGAAGGCTAAAAAGCAAAATATTGACTTCCTTGAAATACCAGTGGCCTTTGATGGAATTACTGTTGTTATAAATAAGGCCAATGATTGGGCGAAGGAAATCACTCCTGCTGAACTTAAGAAGATCTGGAATACGAACTCTAAAGTTGTAACTTGGAAAGATGTACGTTCTTCATGGCCAGATAAGAAAATTAAGCTTTATGGTCCGGGTACAGATTCTGGAACTTTTGATTACTTTACTAAAGCGATAAATGGTAAGTCACGTGCAAGCCGCTCAAACTATACAATGAGTGAAGATGATAATGTTCTCGTGGCCGGTGTATCTGGAGATAAGTATGCTCTAGGTTACTTTGGTTTTGCATACTATCTAGAAAACAAGACAAAGATAAACGCACTTCCTATTAAGAGTAAAAATGGAAGTATTACTCCATCAATGGAGAGTATTAATTTAGGTACTTATGTTCCTCTTTCAAGACCAATTTTTATCTATGCAAGAAAAGATGCTTTTAAGAAACCTGAAGTAAAAAAGTTTATTCAGTTTTATTTAGAAGAAGCAGGTGGTCTAGTAAAGGATGTAGGATATGTTCCACTTCCTAAAGCTGATTATGAGGAGTCTCTTGAAAAGATCAAATCTCTTTAAGGCAAACTCTATTAAAAAAGACTGGTTTGATAGTTTTGTTAAAGGTAGTTTAGGATTGTGTGCACTTATCTCAATCATAACTACCTTTAGTATTATCTTCATCCTAGGAAAAGAGACGCTATTATTTTTTGAGCAAGTTCCTATTGGGGACTTTCTCTTTGGTACCAAGTGGGAGCCTCTACTTGAGCCACAATCTTTCGGTGTACTTCCTCTCATAAGTGGAACTTTCTTAATTGTTATTGGTTCCTCGTTGGTCGCTATACCTGCAGGCCTTCTGACATCAATTTACCTTGGGGAATATGCTGGTCCTCGGACTAAAGCTATAGTTAAACCTATTCTTGAAATATTAGCAGGAATTCCGACCGTCGTTTACGGATACTTCGCTCTAACAGTAATCACACCAATGTTAAAAATGATCTTTCCTAGTATTGAAGTATTCAATGCACTAAGTGGTTCAATTGTTGTAGGGATTATGATCCTACCAATGATTTCTTCATTGTGTGACGATGCTATGTCATCACTACCTCGTTCTCTAAAGGAAGGTGGTTATGCAATGGGAGCAACAAGTTTTGAAGTAGTATGGAGTATTTTAGTTCCTACAGCTCTTCCTCGAATTGTTGCTGCTTTTATCTTAGCTATATCCCGAGCAATTGGAGAGACAATGGCCGTTGTAATGGCCGCTGGTGCAACTCCAAAAATGACAATGAACTTCTTAGAAAGTATTCAAACGATGACGTCATATATTGTACAGGTAAGTTTGGGCGATACTCCGGCAGGAGGGGTTGAGTACCAAACATGTTTTGCCGTCGGTGCGGTCCTATTTGTCATGACTCTTGTTATGAATATTATAGGAAGAAAATTCTATAAAAGATTTAATCTAGAGATTGAGTAGAGGGACATATGAGTTTAAGACGAAGACGTCTCACAGAAAAATGTTTTAAGATAGCAACAGCTCTAATTACCTGGTCATCAATTGCTATTTTAGGGGTTTTAGTTTTTCAAATCCTAAAAGAAGGTATGCAGTGGGTGGATTGGCAGTTTATTACTTCGCTTCCTTCTAGGAAAGCTGAGAAGGCCGGAATTTATACTGCGATATGGGGAAGTTTCTATTTAATGATCACAACTATGCTATTCGCTCTACCAACTGGTATTGGAGCGGCAATCTTCTTAGAAGAATATGGTGGTAAAAGTCGATTGTCTCGATTCATTGATGTTAATGTTGCAAACTTAGCAGGTGTACCGTCAATTGTTTATGGGTTGTTAGGCCTCGCTGTTTTTGTTAATTTATTTGGTTTTGGAAGAAGTGTAATCTCTGGAGGATTAACACTTGGACTTCTCGTTTTACCCGTTATTATCATAACGACTAGGGGAGCGATACGTTCAGTTCCCAAATCTATTCCCCAAGCAGCTTATGCGCTAGGTGCAAAAAAGTGGCAGGTTATATTCTTTCACACGCTACCTTACGCTCTTCCGGGAATTTTGACTGGAGTTATATTATCTGTCTCTAGAGCGATAGGTGAAACGGCTCCACTGATTATAGTTGGTGCTGCAGCTTATGTTGCTTTTGTTCCAGAGTCGCTTCTTGATGAATTTACAGCACTTCCTATTCAAATATTTAATTGGACAAGTAGACCTCAAGAGGTTTTTCATAGTTTAAGTGCTGGAGGAATAATTATTCTATTAAGTGTAATGCTTACGATGAATTCCGTAGCAATTTTCTTTCGACATAAAACTCAAAGGAGTAGAAATGGTTGATTCAATAGATTCAAATGACGGTATTTTTAGGACTCAAAACTTAAATCTCTACTATGGAGAAAATAGAGCTGTAAAAGATGTCTCTATTTCTTTTAAAAAGAAAGAAGTAACCGCCATTATTGGACCAAGTGGATGTGGTAAAAGTACTCTATTACGTACTCTTAATAGAATGAATGACTTTATAGATATCTTTAGTACTAAAGGTGAAATCTTTTTTCAAGGTGAAGATATATATCGAAGTTCTCAAGATGTTGCAGATCTTAGAAAGAGAGTGGGGATGGTATTTCAAAGGCCTAACCCTTTTCTAAAAAGTATTTATAAGAATATTGTCTGGGGACCTCAAATACATGGAACTAAGAAAGATCTTGATGAGTTAGTAGAAAGCTCTTTAAGAAAAGCAGGTCTTTGGGATGAAGTGAAGGATAGATTAAATGATCTCGCAACGAATCTATCCGGGGGACAACAGCAAAGGCTTTGTATTGCTCGTACAATTGCAATGAAGCCTGAGGTTATCCTTATGGATGAGCCTTGCTCAGCTTTGGACCCACGTTCAACAGCTAGAATTGAAGATCTGATTGGTGAACTTAGAAAAGACTACACGATCGTAATTGTTACACACAATATGCAACAAGCTGCTAGAATTTCAGATAAGACAGCTTTTTTCTATGAGGGTGAATTAGTCGAATTTGGAGATACCAAATCACTTTTCACAAAGCCTAAAGAGAAACGTACAGAAGACT
Organism: Bacteriovorax sp. MedPE-SWde; assembly: GCA_001874305.1. Classification (GTDB taxonomy): domain Bacteria; phylum Bdellovibrionota; class Bacteriovoracia; order Bacteriovoracales; family Bacteriovoracaceae; genus Halobacteriovorax_A. Next base: position 504,451 of record MPCU01000003.1, read on the forward strand.
ATATTACAGGTCGATTTGGTTAGGAGGATTTATGCCAAAACACTTAGGAAATGCTTTAAAGTCGCTAAAGAATAATCTTCTTACACTTATGGAGTATACAGAGACAACTGTAGAAATGGCCGTTGAGGCGCTTGAAAATAAAGACCAGGCCAAGGCAAATGAAGTCTTCAATAGTGATGATGAAATTGATGAGATGGAAGTTGCGATTGAAGAGGAATGTCTTCAGATCTTAGCGCTACATCAACCTGTTGCAATTGATTTACGCTTTATAATAACGGCATTGAAAGTAAATAACGACTTAGAACGAATTGGAGATCTTGCTGTTAATATTTCTGAAAGGGCCCTTGCTCTATCAAAGATGGATGATCACGAGTCTCCATTTAACTTTACGATAATGGCCGCCAAGACAAAAGAGATGTTAAAGAATGCAATTGATTCTCTTATGAGTAAAGATACTGCTCTGGCGAAAAAGGTTTGCCAAGATGATGACGAAGTAGACACGATTAATCGTGAGGTCTATCAGATTATTTATGAAGGGGTTAAGACACATCCTGAAAGAATTGAGTTCTATCTTCAATACCTATCATGCTCTCGTCATCTCGAACGTATCGCAGATTATGCTACTAATATAGCTGAAGATGTTATCTATATGGTTGAAGGTGAAATAGTGAGGCATAGCCCAGATCTATACAAGGATTAGTAAATAAAAAAAGGCCATGAGAGCGGCCTTTTTTTTATGGTTTTAACTGCTCTTTAAGAAAAGCACTTAAGCGTATCCAACTCTTCTCGTCAGCATCCTTTCTATAGCGCTTACTTCCTATTACCGTAAAGGCATGTGGAGCTCCACTATAAGTGATCATCTCGTGAGGTATACTTAGGCCTTCAAGGTGAACAGCAAGTTTTGCAAAGTCATCCATACTTACAACCTTGTCCGCAGTTCCGTGAAAGATCGCAATCTTTGATTTTACACTCTTATAAGTTTCTTTTTCTTTAAGTGCTAGGTTTCCATGAAAACTAGCAAAGCCTTTTATGTCTACTCCAGATTTCGCCCATTCAAGAATAGAAGTTCCACCAAAGCAATATCCCACAGCAAGAGACTTCTTAATATTGAGACCTTGTTTCTTCGCCTCATTAAATGCTCCATTCATTAAGGCTCTCATTTTAGATCGATCTTTATAGAGGGACTTAGTCATTGCCTTCTTATCTTTTACCTCTTGAGGTCTATTTCCCTTTCCATACATATCAATAGCAAATACGGAATAACCTAAGTCAAAGAACATTTTTGCGCGCTTCTTTTCATATCCATCTATCCCATTCCAATCATGGACTATAAATATCGTCGGTGCATCAGCACTCTTCTTTAGTATATGGCCTTCATATGTCTCTTTATTAACTTTATAGTCGATATCCATGGCATATGAAGAAACGCTTACAAGTAATGCAATTATTGTAGTGATCATAGTTGTCCCTTGTTTTTTATAAAAAAAAAGGCCCCCAAGTGGGAGCCCGTTTATTTATCTAATTAATTATTTTACCGGTGGAGCATAAGAAGTAAGTTTAATTCCATCTACTGCTGCTTTGTACTCTTCCATGTTTGGAGTTCTTCCTAAGATTGTAGAAAGAACAACTAGTGGAGTAGAAGCGAGTAGTGATTCACCTTTCTTTTCTGCAGAATCTTGAACAACTCTTCCTTCGAATAAACGAGTAGAAGTTGCCATAACAGTATCACCCTTGGCAGCTTTTTCTTGGTTACCCATACAAAGGTTACAACCAGGTCTTTCAAGGTACATTGTATTGTCATACTTTGTACGAGCTTCAGCTTTTGGTGCAGTATCATCAAATTCAAAACCAGCATACTTTGATAAAGTTTCCCAATCACCTTCGGCCTTAAGCTCGTCAATGATATTGTATGTTGGTGGAGCAACAACTAGTGGTGCTTTGAATTCAACTTTACCGTAAGTCTTTTCAACATTTCTCAGCATTTTAGCTAGGATCTGAAGGTCACCTTTGTGAACCATACAAGAACCTACGAAACCAAGATCAACTTTCTTCTCACCTTTGTAAAAAGAAACTGGTCTGATTGTATCGTGAGTATATCTCTTAGAAACATCTTCGTTATTAACATCAGGGTCAGCAATCATTGGCTCAACAATTTGATCTAGATCTACTACGAACTCAGCAGAGTACTTAGCGCTGTCATCAGGAGTTAAAGCAGGATTCTTACCAGACTTGATATCTGCAATTCTAGCATCTGCCTTATCTACTAGACCTTGAAGCATCTTACCTTGGTTATCCATTCCTTTTTCAATCATGATATTGATTCTAGACTTAGCAATCTCTAAAGACTCAATTAGAGTATCATTAGTTGAGATACAGATAGAAGCCTTCGCTTTCATCTCCGCAGTCCAGTCAGTAAATACGAATGCCTGGTCAGCAAGTAGAGTACCGATATTTACTTCGATAATCTTACCTTGGAAAACATTCTCACCACCAAATTGCTTAAGCATTTGTGCTTGAGTTGCGTGAACAACATCTCTAAAGTCCATATGATCTTTAAGGCTACCTTTAAAAGAAACCTTAACAGATTGTGGGATTGGCATTGAAGCTTCACCTGTTGCCAGTGCAAGAGCAACTGTCCCAGAGTCAGCACCAAAAGCAACACCTTTTGACATTCTTGTATGTGAGTCACCACCAATAGTGATATCCCAATCGTTAACAGTAATGTCATTCAGTACTTTGTGGATAACGTCTGTCATTGCCGGGTATTTCTTTTCAGGTGATCTTGCAGTGATTAGTCCAAACTTATTCATGAAGTTCATAAGCTTTGGAATATTTGCTTGAGCTTTCGCATCCCAAACAGAAGCAGTGTGGCAACCTGATTGGTATCCTGCATCGAGTGAAGGAGCGATAACTGTCGCTGCCATAGACTCAAGTTCCTGAGAAGTCATAAGACCTGTCGTATCTTGAGAACCTACGATATTAACTTGAACTCTAACATTTGAACCAGCGTGAAGAGTCTTTCCTGAACCACCAAGTAGGTTTTTGTTAAAGATCTTTTCTACTGCTGTAAGGCCTTGACCTTCATGAGAGATTTCTTTTGAAACTGCGTAAGCAGATTTAACTTCTTGCCCTAGTGCTTCACAAGCAAAAGTCTGAAGTTTCTTTCCAAATACTACAGCGTAAGATCCACCAGCTTTGATGAACTCAAGCTTTTGTGGAGTAAGAGAAGCTGACATATCAATTAGCTCTTGGTCTCCGTTATATAGCTTCTTTTCTTTTGTATTAATTGTAAGAACTGTTCCTGTTTTAACAGAATAAACTTCTTCAAGTTCTGGATCACCATTCTTATCTAGGATAGGGTTACCTGAACCGTCTAGTTTCTTCTTCCAGTTCTTAAGGTCAATTCCGATACCACCAGTAACATCAACAGTTGTTAAGAAAATTGGAGCAATACCATTTGTTCCTGCAACGATTGGAGCGATATTAATAAATGGAACATATGGAGAAGCCTGCTTTCCTGTCCAAAGTGCAACGTTGTTAACACCTGACATTCTAGAAGAACCAACACCCATAGTACCTTTTTCAGCTACTAGCATAACTCTAGCATCTGGATTAGCTTTTTGAAGTTCTTTGATTTCGTTTTGAGCTTCTGGAGTGATAAGACACTGACCATGAAGTTCTCTATCTGAACGAGAGTGAGCTTGGTTACCTGGTGAAAGAAGGTCTGTAGAGATATCTCCAATACCAGCAACATATGTAACAACTTTTACAACTTCTTCAGCTTCTGGAAGCTTAGTGAAGAACTCTGCATTCGCATAACTTTCTAAAATACTCTTAGCGATAGCACTTCCACCATCTAGAGCTTTCTTTAATCTTGCAGTATCTGCATCATATAGAAATACTTGTGTCTTTAAAACGTCGGCCGCTTGATTAGCGATTTCAGCATTGTCTCCAAGAGCAAGGTCAAGAAGTACTTCAACTGATGGACCACCTTTCATGTGAGAAAGAAGTTCAAAAGCAAATGTCGGTGTAATCTCAGCTACTACTGATTCACCAAGTACGATCTCTTTAAGGAATTTAGCTTTAACTTCTGCCGCAGCAGTTGTTCCCGGTAGAGTGTTATAAATAAAGAAGTTTAAAGAACCTTCACGGTGCTCATTTCCTGCGTCTTTGATTTGAGAAATGATCTCGCTAGTAAGTTCCGCACCATCAATTGGCTTTGGATTTAGCCCTTCAGTTTTTCTATTTTCAATTTCTTGTAAATACTCTGTGTATAGACTCATACGTTTTCCCATTGCTTGGCGCATAGCGCCGTATTTCTAACTAATAATCTCTTATATATAGCTGGATTTTAACATATTGATCACATCCTATAAATAGGAATTTGGTCTATGTGAGTGGAGGAGTAAAAAGACGACTTAAGATCTATCCTTTCTTAAGTGTTTGAAATTATTATTTTTCTAAGAGTTTTAATGATTTTGTTTATTATACATACATGGTTGTATGTATAATGATCTTGTGATACTTAGTAACTGTTAATCAATTTTTAAAAATCTCAAAGTGATGAATTATGAAAAAGACAAAAGAAGAGGCCCAAAAAACTAAGAATATTATAGTGAAGGGTGCAATCGAACTATTCTCAAAGGTAGGCATTGAATCTTGTACGTTACAGCAAATTGCTAATGAAGTTGGATGTACTAGAGGAGCAATCTATTGGCATTTTAAAAATAAAGAAGAATTAATAAGTTTTTTAATTGATGAATATAAAACTAGAGAGGCAAGGAAATTTGAAGAACTTTCTAGCCGTAGTGACTCAAATGTAGAACTCCTAATTCAATATGGTGTTTGGAGTCTTGAAAAAGAACATCAAGATCCATTAGGAGCTAAAGTTGAAAAAATACTAAGTCATAATATTCAGAGTTTACTTAAAATAGGTGTGAACTATAACGTCGATGAAGACATTCTCTTTATTGCAAGTACCGTAGAGAAAGCAATTAAGAGTAACGAGATGAAAACAGATCTGAATTCTCAAGATATTAGTTACATGTATTTATCTTATATTTATGGAATGAGTCTTATGGCCTACTCAGAAGATAAAGAAAAATATTGTGAAAAATACGATAACTATCTTCGTACTTTTTTCAAAAACTTTTGTAACTAGTTAAAGGAGAAGTCTATGCTTTCACTTAATTCTTATGAAGATTACCTTAAACAGAATATTGAAGATGCTTTTTCGCTACCTTTTGAAGCATACACATCATCTGATATTTTTAGTACTGAAGTAGATAATATTTTCCATAAAGACTGGGTGTTTGCGTGTTCAGAGCAAGAGATTCCAATGCCTGGTGATTATAAGGTTCTAACCTTTCTTAATGAGTCAGTCATGATCATTAGACAGAAGGATCATTCAATTAAGGCGCTACTAAATAACTGCAGACATAGGGGAACTAAACTTTTAGATGATGGACGAGGTAACTCTAAAAAAATCATATGTCCTTACCACGCTTGGAGTTATTCAAACGATGGAAAACTCAAGGGAGCGCCTTTTACTGGAAATATTAAAATTGAAAAAGAGAAACATTGCTTAAAAGGTATAAAGATAGAGTCATGGCAGTCATTAGTATTTATTAATTTTAATGGCGAAGCACAGAGTATAGCTAAGAGATACTCTGGCTTAAATCGCTACTTCAAGGCATTTGATAGTTCGAGATTTAAGTATGCAACAGAGGATTCGATCGAAAAATGGAGTTGTAATTGGAAAATTGCTATGGAAAATGCAATGGAGAGCTACCATCTCTTTGCTGTCCACAATGAAACACTTGAAAAAACAACGCCCACTAAGAAGGCTTACTATGTTGAAGGTGGTGCTGACTGGACATTAACAGGTGGAGCAATAGTAGATATAAAATCTAAGTTTATGGATATGTTTAAACAAGACAAATACAATTATCTTGATAACTATCTTCTTATTTCACTCCCTCCTTCTTTTGTCGGCATATTAACATATGACTCATTTGCTTGGATTCAAATCCTTCCTGATGACGTCGGAAAAATTAGTGTTATCTCTGGAGGACTCTCTTCTAACAAAGGTAAAACTCCTAAGTCTATTCAGGATTTTGTTAATAAGTTCTTTAAAGAAGATGAAGCTATTTGTGAGAGAATGCAAGAGTCTATGAAGTCTAAAATTAGTAGTGGTGGTAAACTTGTTGAACTAGAGAAAGTTATTGTAGACTTTAGACAATATATTGCAAAATATAGTTTCGCAGCAAAGGTGGACTCTCACATGAAAAGTGAGCGTGTAAACGACTTTCCATCAGATGTTCCTGAATAATACTTAAGAGGTTAACATGTCATATATCTATCATTTAAAACCAGATCCAATGGAGGGAAGTGAACTAATTCCTCTTAATATGATGTGTCCTGAAAGTGAGATGTATAAAAAGCATGCGAGTAAGTATGTTGGCCGTGAAAGCTTAATGAAGGAGATGATTCCGATACTTGATTGCAAGTGGAATGATGTCGTTCAGTTCTCGGCCCTTGATCCCCAAATTATTGTAGATGAGTTAAAGAATTATCAGTCCGGGTTAAAGTTATTAAGACTTCAGTATTATAAAATTCATGTTGATGATATTATTGGTAATTTTGATTCAATAGTTTTTGATAGGAGTCAGGCCAGAAAGAAGAAAGACTTTACGATTCAAGACTCGGAAGTTGAAGTATTGAATAAGTCATATAGAGAGTTAACAGAAGTTCCTGATGCCACAATAAAATGCTGGAAAAAAGCTAAAGAAGAAGGTGGAAAGCTATTATGGTTTCCTTTTATTCCTCATATTCTAGTCAAGGGTCGAATTGAAACGTCTAAGTTTGAGATTTGTAATTTGAGTCTTTAGAGTGATGCCTTATATGTAGCAATTGCTCTATGATAGGCACTGTTGTGATCAACCATCTCGTCGTAATAGTCTTGCGTCCCATATTCTGGTACCCATTTTCTTACATAGGTAAGTTCTGGATCAAACTTCTTAAGCTGAGTCGTAGGATTAAAAATTCGAAAGTAGGGGGAGGCATCGCACCCCGTTCCGGCCGCCCATTGCCAATTACCATTATTAGAGGCCAGTTCAAAATCAAGTAGCTTTTGTGCAAAATATTCTTCTCCCCATCGCCAATCAATTAGCAGATCTTTTACTAAGAAGCTTGCAACAACCATTCTTACTCTATTGTGCATATGTCCTGTCTCATTTAACTCCCTCATTCCAGCGTCAACGAGGGGAAATCCTGTTTGTCCATTACACCATTTTTTAAATTCTTTTTTTGAGTTCCTCCATTTTATGTTGCGATACTTTTCTCTAAAGGATTCTTTGGTAACATTTGGAAAGTGATATAAAATCTGAATAAAGAATTCTCTCCAGATAAGCTCACTCAACCATACTTCATTATTTTCATAAGCAACTTGTACTAGTTTTCTTATACTAACTGTTCCAAATCTAATGTGGAGGCCCAGGTGAGAAGTCGCGTCTAGGCATGGAATATCTCGATTAAGATGATATTTTTTAATGATAGATTTCTTTATACGACGAGGTGGAAAATTAACAGTCTGAGGAGAGTTAAAACCTAAGTCTTCAAGTTCTATAAGATGACCATTGTAATCTTGAATGAAATTCTTAACATATTTGTGAGAGCTTATACTTGAAATATCATTTGGTGTTAGGCTTTGTAGCCACTTATTTTTATAAGCAGTATATACAATGTATGGTTTTCCATCATTTTTAAGAATATCGTTCTTTGCGAAGATACAGTGATCTTTATATTGATAAAACTTAATGCCTTTCTTTATTAAGAATTGCTCGATTAAATTATCACGCTTTATGGAATAAGGCTCATAGTCTTCATTGGAGTAGACGGCTTGTATATTATACTTGATTACTAGATGCTTCCAAACATTTAAAGGCTTCTCATGGAAGGTATGAATGTCACTTCCATATGATATTAACTCGTCTCTAAGATTAGATAGTGAATCATGTATGAACTTAATTCTCTGATCATCTTTATGGATCTTTTTCAAAATAGAATCATCAAATATAAAAATAGGAAGTACATTTTTATTATTCTTAAGTGACCAGTACAACGCCATATTATCTTTTATTCGTAAATCTCTACGAAACCAAAAAATAGATACTTCTCTTTTCATTTATATCTCTCTTAGGAGGTTTAGGCCCTTTGGGTATGGTGAGAAGTAGCGTTGCTCATTTAGATATGAGATTTTATATTTGTTGGTTAATAACTCTAAGTGTTTAAGAGCAACGAGGTAGTTGTAGGAACCGCTTTTGCAGTCTTCAAGTAATTCAACAAGTAGGGCCTTCTCATCTTTGCTCAGATGTTTTTTGAAATATCCCATTATATGTTGAAGAGTATTAAAGCGTGAATGGTTACTTGGCTCACTTTTCATTACTTCAAAAAATAATTCATAGTACTTGTTTTTATTCTCTACATTATTGGAAATAGAAGTCGTTGCGGCTATTTTTCCTAAAGCTTTAAGTTTTGAAGGAGAGTGATCCATTAGTATATATTTGTATTTTCGGTGAAATGCTTGGAGCTCATTAGTGGAAGCGTCAATGCTTGTAAGTGAGAAGTGTGCAAAGACAGACTTTATAAAGTTCTCTCTAAGTGACTTATTATTAAGTCTTCCTGAGTCAATCTTTGGTACAAATTCAAAATTATCAATTATATTCTGAGCAAAGAGTCCTGTTGATTGTTTTACTAATTTGGGATTGTCTTTTTGTATTGTTTTAACACCATCTAATCCACATGAAGGACTTTTCTTAGTTAGGATAAATCCATCTATTTTTCTTTTGCGCAACTCTTTATTAAGGGTGTTATAGGTACTATGCGCCCTTTCTGTAAGGTCCTCATCTGTTTTTTTAGATTTTAATCGAATGCTCTTTTTATCATTTTCTTCGTAATAAAGATGAATCTCGTCACGAGGAGTTCCAAGATTCATCTGGACTTCAGGACATATAGAATAAAAATCAACATGCTTAGATAGCTCTTTCATTATCCAACTATCACTGCAGTGACCACCGTTGTGCCGTACCAGTTCCCCTAATAAACAAGAACTAATAACTACTAATGGTCTCTTTTTGTTGATCATATATTCTCCATTTTAGTGAAGTGTTTTTCTTAGTTTGCTTACATCAAAATGCATGTCCTTTGCTTTTGCAACAAGCTCTAGGTATAGTGCGTCGCTCATTTTACTTGTTCTACTTAATATCCATAGGTACTTTCTTGATGGCTCTCCAATAATTGCATATTGATAATTTTCATCAAGTTCTAAAATCCAGTAATTTCCAGCAAAAATTGGAAGCTTTAATCCTCTTAAAAAGAATTGAACTTTTAGTTTTGCATTTGTTTCTTTGTCTTTTACCCATGCTCTTGCTTTAGCTGTTTCTAACTTTCCATTTATAGAGCCTTTACGACAAGTGTTAACAACTTTAACATCACCGTTCTTTTTTAATGAATAATTTGCTGTTACAGCTTCACAGTCTTTTTGAAACTTTTGTTCGAAACGTGCAATTTCATACCACTTACCAAGGTAACGATCTAGGTCTACACTACCTACTGTATCTAAAGGTAGATTTCTAGCGCTTAAAGCTGAACATGATACCAACACTGCTAATAATAATAACTTCTTCATTCTTTTCCTCCGCTGGTAATTAGAAAATATCTCTAATTACTTTTTTTCTAAAATTAAAAATATTCGTTACATCTCTTTGAACAAACCAACCTGCTACTAAATTACCAATTGAACCCATTGGTAACTTGTAAGTTATCTTGTCACAAATAAGTGTTCCGTTCTTACTATCGATAAAATCATGTTGATGAATCCATTTCTTATAAGGTCCCTTTAGTTGTTCATCTATAAATGATTCACCTTCAGTGAATTTTGATATTTTTGTTTGCCAGTGGGCCGGCATTCCATGAATTCTTAGCTTGTAATCAATTAATGTACCTTCTTGAATTTTATCTGTAGTCATTTTGAGGACTTTAAACCCAAGTGATGGGGGAGTGATTGATTCTAAGTTTCTTTCATTGGAAAAAAATGTAAAGACTTCATTTCTTTTTTTTGGCACCCACTGATACTGTTTATATAGAACTTCGCCTTTTGAATCATAGGAAAACTCATGTGCAAGAGCATGTTCCAATTTCTTGTATTTAAAAGTGAACCCTTCGTCTAATAATCTACTCGGCAATACCTTTTGTCCCTCTAGTAGTATCTGAGACATTTCTCCGAAAATTAATTGAAGTACAAATTTTGGTACAGGAAAAATTGTTGGTCTCTTCAGTTGAGACCCTAATCTTTTAGTGAATTCTTTATTGTTTACTGGATCTGGTGATACTCCATTATAAGCAAAGTGTTTACAATTGTGTTTCATTAAAAAGATATAGGACTTAATTAAATCATCAATGTGAATCCAGCTCATATATTGCTTTCCTGAACCCAATATTCCACCTGCGCCCATTTTAAATGGCGTTAACATTTTTTCAAGTGCACCACCATTTTTACTAAGGACAATACCTGTTCTTAGTACATGCTTTTGCATACCTTCTATATTTGAGTTTTTAAGCGTTGCTTCCCAGTCCTTGCAAACTTGTGCAAGATAGTCATTCGCTAGCTCAGACTCCTCATTTATCTCTATACTGTTAGTATCTCCATATATTCCAACGGCCGATGCGGAGATAAACTTCTTAGGTGTAGTAGAGGATTTCTTTATCTCGTTTAATAAAAGAGTCGTACTTAAGATTCGTGATTCTAGTATTCTTGTTTTTCTACTTTGATTCCATCTTCCGCCTGCAACGCTTTCCCCTGCAAGATGAAAAATAATATCTACGTTCTCTAATGAGTCGGCATCAATTTCGCCTCTTAATGGATTCCATCGTTTTATTTCTACTGGGAAAGGAATCTTTAAGTTAGCTGTTTCAATATTTCTCGTTAAGACACGTATGTCTTCGTGGCCATTAAGATATAAGTCTTCAATTAATTTTGAGCCAACTAATCCTGTAGCTCCAGTTATAAGAATTTTCATAATGTCCTCCTTGAGGCTTGATTAACTTTTGTTTATATATTAAACTATACAATAGTTAGTCAATGTAAATGGAAAATATTGGTGTAATCATGAAAAAAAATATAGGAATTAAAGTAATATCAAATGCTTGCGGTGTCTTACCTCACTCAATTAGAACTTGGGAAACGCGATATCAAGTATTTACGCCTGATCGTACAGAGGGAGGCCAGCGTTTATATAGCGAAGATGACCTTGCTAGGGCTAAATTATTAAGTGTTCTTATAAATGAAGGGCATAGCATCTCTCAAATAGCGAAGTTGGATATAGATGAAATGCAATCAATGGTTAAACAGAATCCTTCACCAATTGATAGAAGCAGGTTGGGTGTAAACAAAGCAATCACAAATCTATTTAACTCTTTGACCACTTATAATATTGAAGGTGTTGTTGATGAGATGAGACATTTACGTCTAAGTCTTGGGTCTAAGGATTTTATCTTTCAGGTTATTTTACCAGTTATGCAGGAGATAGGAATCAAGGTCGCCAATGGTGTTTATTCTGTAACACAAGAGCATATCGTGTCGACTATCGTTCGTGATCAAATGGGTCAAATAGCAATTCCAAATTTAGGTGACTCAAATAGGAAGATTGCGCTGGCCACTCCTAATGGAAATCTACACGAGTTATCTATTTTGATAGCGGATATAATTTGTCGATCTAATCGAGTGCCTACTTGCTATCTAGGAGCATCTCACCCAGCAGAATGTTTATCAGAAGCTGTTAATGCTTTGAAGGTAAATACTATTGTTATGGGAGTTGTATCATCTGACTCCTGGGACTATGAAAAAAATATTGTTAACTATCTTACTAAGCTTGATAAGAATCTTAAAAATAAGGTTACGGTTGTTCTTGGAGGAGGATGGGAAATGGACTTTCCTTCATTTACTAATATTGAAAAAATAGAAGTAATGACTAGTTTTGAAACTTTTGATGAATCCTTAATGAACTATACACTTGCTGTATAATAGGAAAGGTGAGCTATGAAAAGAATTGCAATTGTAGGCTCAGGTATAGCTGGAACTTCCTGCGCATACTATTTAAATAAGCTTGGCCATGATGTGACCTTATTTGAGGCCGGTGAATACTTTGGTGGACACACCAATACAATTGATATCAATCTTGATGGGAAGCAAGTCCCAATCGATACAGGCTTTTTAGTTCATAATGATAGAACCTATCCCAATTTAATAGACTTTTTCAATGAGCTAGGTATTGAAACACATCCTAGTGATATGAGTTTTTCAGTAAATAGAATTAGCGAAAATCTCATATGGGCAGGGACCACTATCTTCTCTGTATTTTGTCAGTTAAAAAATATTTTTAAACCAAGTTTTCTAAGCTTTTTATTAGAAGTATTAAGATTTAATAAAAATGCGAATAAATACTTATTGGAATGTAAAAATGATAAAAAACAAACCTTAGGGCAGTTGTTAGATAAATATAAGTACAGTGAAAACTTTAGACGTTGGTACTTACTACCAATGGGGGGATGTATATGGTCCACTCCAACAGACGAAATGCTCAAGTTTCCAGCGTATACTTTTCTCATCTTTTGCATGAATCATGGTCTATTACAAATATTTAATAGACCTCAGTGGAAAACAGTATCTCAAGGGTGTCGTACATATGTAAAAAATGCTCTAAAAGGTGTTGAAAAAAAATATCTTAATCGAGCTGTAGAAAAAGTAAGCTATGCTGATGGTAAAGTTATACTGTCTACAGAAACAGCTTCTAGTGAATATGATTATTGTATCTTTGCAAGTCATCCACCTCAAATTTCAGAGATACTTGAAACTAAAGACTCAAAGCTAACAGAGATATTAAAGAACTTTAAGTATCAGCCTAATAAGGCCGTATTACATTTAGATGAATCGATACTACCAAGTTATAAAAGTGCTTGGGCGGCATGGAACTATACTTCGGTTAAGTCGAATGATGGTTATGAGAAAGTCTCTGTTAGTTATTTAATAAATAAGCTTCAACCGATTCCATCTGCTAAGTCTGTTATCGTTTCATTGAATCCAGTACAAAAAATTGCAGATAATAAAATCCTAAAAACTATTAACTACGAGCACCCTCTATTTGATATCGGGGCAATAAAGGCCCAGATAGATATTAATGAATACCAAGGTGTTAATAATTGTTACTTTGCCGGGGCATGGATGAGGTACGGGTTTCATGAAGATGGAATTTTAAGTGGTAAACAAGTTGTATCAAAGTTTTTAAAAGATATTGGTAGTGAGGAGACGATAGAGATTCTATGAAGAAGCTTTACTTGGCCAAGATATTTCATAAAAGGTGTAATCCGAGAGCTAATGAGTTTAGCTATAATGGATTCTATATATCTTTTGATATAGATAAAGCTGAATCGATGAATTCATTATTATTCGGTGTAAATAGAAGACGTATATTCTCTTTTAAAAATTGTGACCATGGTTTTCGAAATTCCAAATCACTCAGAAGTTGGGCGAATCACATATTAAACCTATCTGGAGTATCTGACTTTAAGGGACAAATTGTCCTACAGACTTTTCCTCGAGTTTTTGGCATGGTTTTTAATCCTGTTAGCTTTTGGTTTTGCTATGAGGGAAATAAGTGTAAATACATAATTAGTGAAGTGAATAATACTTTTGGCGAGACGCATGCCTATCTTATCGAAACGAATGACGATACTAAGTCTGGCACATTACCTAAGAAGTTCCATGTCTCTCCATTCTTCGATATACAAGGAGAGTATAACTTTGACTTCTCCGAAAAAAATACTGCTGAAATAAAGTTGTTTAATGATGAAGAGCTACAAATAATCACTAATATTAAAGGTAATGAAATAGAGTGGTCACTATTAAACTTTATAAAGCTAGTTATTAAATACCCCTTATATTCTTTGTTAATCCAGTTTCTTATCCATTATCAAGCACTGAAGTTATATTTAATGAAAAACAAGTTCTATTCTAAACCTACTAAGACTAGGAGTGAGGTGACATATGAATACTAAAATTCAAGTTATTGAAAACAATATTGCTCCTACTTATTGGGCAAAACTTTTTTTGGAATTGATGAATAATATAGACTATGGATTAGTTGAACTCACTGCTCCATGTGGAGAAAAATATTCATTTGAGGGGAGTTTAGATTCATCTCAAAAAGTTGATATGCAAATACATGACTGGAAGTTTTGTGAATATATTTTTACAAAAGGTGATATTGGCCTTGGTGAAGCATATATCGATGGACTCTGGAGTACTTCAGATATTTCAAAGATCATTGAGTTTGGTGTGGCCAATGAGAAAAAATTAGAAAAAATAATAAAAGGTTCTCTGATAAAGATTATTTTTTATCGTATAAAACATTTGATGAATAGAAATACAGTAAAGGGTAGTAAAAAAAATATTCATGCACATTATGATCTAGGAAATGATTTTTATAAATTGTGGCTTGATTCGACAATGACCTATTCAAGTGCTTATTTTAAAGATGAAAAGAATGAAGAATTAAATGTAGCTCAAAACAATAAGTATGAAAGAATGTTACAGCAGTTAAAGCTTGAAGGTCCAAGTGAAATTCTTGAAATTGGCTGTGGATGGGGTGGTTTTGCTGAAGTTGCTTGTTTGAAAGGTCATAGGGTGACGTGTATTACAATCTCTAAAGAGCAATATGATTTTGCAAAAGATAGGCTTTCAAAGTTTGGTAATATGGCAACCGTTCTTTTGAAAGATTATAGAGAACTAGAGGGGAAGTATGATCATATAGTTTCTATCGAAATGTTTGAAGCACTTGGTGAATCATATTGGGATACATACTTTAAAAAGGTAAGGGAGCTGTTATCACCTCAAGGAAGAGCAGTTATACAAACTATTACGATTAGTAATGATATATTCTCTTCATATAGGAAAGGTACTGACTTTATTCAACAATATATTTTCCCAGGTGGAATGCTTCCTTCACCGGAAATCTTTATAAAGAAAGCTAAGAAAAGAGATCTCTATCTTTTAGAGAGACTAGACTTTGGTGAAGATTATGCTCTTACATTAAATAAGTGGTACGAGAATTTTAAGGCATGTATCCTCAAGGTAAAATCCTTAGGGTTTGATGAAAAGTTCATTCGCACATGGGTCTTTTACCTAAAGTACTGTGAAGGTGGCTTTAATACTAAAAGAATAGGAGTTTCACAATTTACACTAGGAGCAAGTGATGTTTAAGAAAATATCATTACTCTTATTTCTTATAGCATGTTCTACATATGCTTTTTCCGAGAATAGAGTTAGTAGTAAATTTCGTGGAGAAGGTCTATATTCATGGTATTTTCTAGATGTTTATACTGCAAAGCTATGGGCCGATGAAAAGAATATATATGAAGGAAACTTAAGCCTAGAACTTGAGTACCATCGAGATCTTAAAGGGAAAGACATAGCTAATCGAAGTGTCGCTGAAATGAGAGATTTAGGCCATGACGATTTAGACTACAAGGAAGTAACTAAAGTACTTACTAAAATTTTTCCAGACGTAAAAAAGGGAGATAAGATTCTTGCAAACTACAGGCATAAAGTCGGAATCGAGTTTTTGTTAAATAAGAAAACTCGCTTAGGTCAAATATCTGATGTAGAGACTTCTAAGAAATTTTTAGATATTTGGTTTCATAAGAAAACATCCGGTAAGTTACTAAAAAAAAAGTTACTAGGACTGATCGAATGATGACAATAAGTAGAGTTAAAGAATGGTATGAAGGTTTAACTGAGAAGTCTTTGGAAAGTATCTCAGAATTCTATGCAAGAGACTGTTTCTTTAAAGATCCATTCAATGAATTCCGTGGAATAGATAAGATAGCCCGTGTCTTTCTACATATGTTTGAAGAGATGGAAAAACCGAGGTTTATATTTCTTGATATGATAGATGGAGGTGATCAATATTTTATAACCTGGGATTTCATATTCGTGATGAAAGGAAAGGAGCATAGAATACATGGAAGCTCTCACTTGAAAATTTCTAATGATAAGATTGTATACCATCGCGATTACTGGGATGTTGGAGAAGAGGTATTGTTAAAAATACCAGTAATAAGGAGTATTTACGGACTTTTGGTTAATAAGTTAAAAGTGGAGTAGTTATGTTAATACTGAAATTAGTCTTTCTTAATGTTCTTTGGTTGATAGTTGTTAAATATGGACAACAGGATATAGGAAGACTCTTTCTTCCAGTGGCGCTTGTTACAAGTATCATTAACTTTTATATCTTTAAACCTAAGATAGAGTTTAGAAAGTATATTTTGTTATTAGTATTTATGACCCTTTGGGGACTTATTCAAGATGGTTTATTATATCAATTTGGCGCAATAAAAGGAAAAGAGTATCCCTTGTGGACAGTCTCTCTGTGGGTGATATTTGTTTGCTATTATGGAGATGTATTTAATAGGTTTAATAAATTCAGCTCTGTTCATTTATCTCTTATTGGTGCATTTGCTGGAACTTTTGCATATTGGGGTGGTGTTCAACAAAGTGATATGGTTGTTAATACCATAATATTTTATCCAGCTATATTTCTGAGTTGGTTGATTTTCTTTCCTCTATCTATAAAGTTAGCATACCGTTATTCATTTCTAGATCTACTCTTAGATAAATCAATTATTTTTTCATTTGATAAATCTGGTTATAAGAGACATGAGCAATTCTTTAAATCGGATGATATCTCTTTAGAAGGTAAAACAATTTTGGTCACTGGAGGGACTTCTGGAATTGGACTCTCTTGTGCAAGAGACTTAAATAAATTGGGGGCCAATTTAATAGTAACTGGAAGAAATTTACAAAAGGGTGAGCAGGCCCAAAAAGAGGGGCTACGTTTTATACCAATGGATCTAGTTAATTGGGATGACTTTACCTTGAACGTTGATAAATTGGATAAATTAGATCATGTTATACTTAATGCTGGAGCAATGCCAGACGAGTTAGTTTTGAATAAATATGGTGTTGAATCTCAATTAGCTTCACAGTTAATTGGTCATTACAAATTAATTTCCATGTTGAGAAAGAAAAATAAACTGAAGACGAATTGTCGCATCATTTGGGTAAGTTCAGGTGGCATGTATTTAAAAAAGTTGGATGTTGATGAGTTATTCTCTAATTTGAACTATGATAAGGTAAGTACATATGCAATGGTTAAAAGAGCACAAGTAACTCTAGTTGAAGAATTAAGTAATGATAAAGATTGGGAAGGTGTATCTCATCTTTCTATGCATCCAGGGTGGGTTCGAACAGATGGACTTACAAATGCACTTCCTGGTTTTACAAAATTTATGAGCACTCAATTGAGAGCTCCTCATGAAGGGGCCGATACCATTGTTTGGCTAACTTATTCTAAGGAAGTTCAAAATGGTGCATTTTACTTCGACAGAAAAGCTGTAAGCGCATATGTTAATGAATCCTATAAACCAGACACTCTTTCTCGAGATGATTTAGTTAAGAGAGTGAAGTTGTTATAATGATACTATCGAAGATATGACTAAAACTATTTTATTATTTGTAATGATTTTCAATATTGCTCTTTGACTCTTTAGATATTTATACGTTTTCTAATTCTACTTAGTGCAATAGCTGTTATTCCTAAAAACTTTGCCACGTCATTAAGTGATACCCTGTCTAAGATTTGAGGTCTCTCCGATATAAATAATTTATATCTTTCTTGAGCACTCATACATAAGAATTCATATTCTCGCTTTTCTTTTTTCATGGAGAGTTCAATGAGATTGTTCATAAGTAGGGTAGCGGTATCTAAGTTCTTTTTAGAATGCTCGATTAATTTATTAAAGGGAACAGAGAGAACTTCTGTTTCTTCTAGGCAGACCACACTAAAGTAGCATGGGCTATCTTTTGATGCTGATCGTAAACTTCCAATAAGTTCTCCTGTATCTAGAAAAGACTTAACAAACTCTTTTCCTTCGCTGGTAATATAATAAGCTTTCAAAAGACCTTTTTTTACAAAGTATATATTAGGGTTAATATCTCCCTGCTCAAAGATATGTGCATCCTTTTTAAATACAATTGTTTTGCCAATTTCCATGAATATATTGTTTTGAATGCTCATAAATATAAATATAGAGATAAAATAATTTTATGTCTAAATATTTATGAGCAATCAGTTTTATTAGTCTAGTTGATTAGTGCTGTATTCTTGTAATGTACTTAAAAAGACTTCACTAAATTCTTCAGTTGAAAATGGATTTTGATTTGTTACTAGGAATCTATCTTTTTCAACGTGGGACATCTTAGGAAGAGCTGAGTGGGCATTATACCCATGGTCATCGAGCTGAAATCTTATCATTCGGTGTTTAGCTTTGCCATCCATAATAAAGTTTTCAATATATAGCTCCTCAAAAATTGAAACAGATGTAACATCGAATCCCTTGAGCGGATTATTACCAAGCTTTGCGACATTGACTAATAGAGCTGGTGAGTGACAAATTAATCCAATAGGTTTCTTTGCTAAAGCAAACCTTTGAATAAGGGAAGTGACAGTATCATTTTCAAACAAATCTACCATTACTCCCTGACCACCAGGTATGACTATCGCATCATACTTTTCAAAGTCATGAAGAGCATTCTTTAGAGACTTGGGATTATTAAACTTAGTATCAGTCTTGGTAAATTCAAATGCTTCGTTAACGAGATTGCCATCTACCCAGTAATCAAGTTTTAGACTTTCGGGATCAACTGGGGCAACCTTTGCATTTATTGTAGCAAAGCTCACTTCATGGCCGGCATCTACAATATCTTTATAAGGAACATAGAACTCATTAAGAAAGAAGCCCGTATTTCGAACTTTCCCATTTTGTAGCTCTTGCTTATCTGCAGTTGTAAGAACAAAGAGAACATGATCCTTAGCGAGAACATTTGATACTAATAGGGTTAGTAAAGTAATTGTCATGGTGATTATGCGCATTGTTTCTCCTTTTTTGATAGTTTATAGCAGCTTATAGGAGTATGTGATGCGAGTAATTAACTTGGGTTTATTCCTATTAATTTACTAATTATCACTTGATGGATAGAATATATTTATGTTGAAACTTCTTACCTCGCTTATATTCATATTGAACCTAAGCTTTGCTACTCATGCAAAAACTCTTCCTATCGCACATCGAGGTGCCTCAGCATACGCACCCGAAAATACAATCAGCTCCATAAGAAAAGCAATTGAGCTAGGATCTAAGTATATTGAAATAGATGTTCATATGACTAAAGATGGAGAAGTTGTTGCTATTCACGACTCTACTATCGATCGAACGTCTAATTCTTCAGGTTCGGTAGCAGATTTTACCATTGCTCAGTTAAGAGGGCATGACTTTGGTACATGGTTTTCAAAAGAGTTTTCGAAGGAAAAAATCCCGACACTAAAAGAAGTTCTAAAAGTGATGACGTCGGAATCTATCTTAATTATTGAACTCAAGTATGGAGCTGATACATATCCAGAAATTGAAAAGAAAATTGTCGATACCGTAGTAAAGATGGGGCTTTCAAAGAATGTAATTCTAAAGTCGTTTAGCTATGAAATTCTAAATACCTTTGAAAAAATCGCCCCAAATATTGATCGCCTATATTGTACTTTTTGGGGAAATAGTTGGCTTACAATTGATAACTTTCTACGTTTTAAGGGAATCTTCGATAGGGGCTCTTTTAAATATCTACAAGTACATAAGTTCTTTTTAACAAAGGAGCTTGTTGATAAGGCCCACGAAAAAGGTATCAAAGTTGTTGTCTGGGATGTTCACGATAAGGAATCGATGAAAGAATTTCAAAGTATGGGAGTTGATTTTATCGAATCAGATAATCCAGATTATGTTATTGAGATTCAAAAGAATCCCAAATCATTTGAGAAACCTGTCCCATAAATGCATTCTTTCTTTTACAGATATACATCTCAACTTCATCATCATCTTTAAACTTCTTTAAGTGTGTTAATGTGCCTTTTCTTATTTCATCTTTTACGATGTGAAGAGGGAGTCTTCCCCAGCCAAGACCGTTCATGATGATATCTTTTTTAGAAGGAGTGTCGGTAACTTTCCATTTTAAAGATTTTGAATGAACGCCTATCTTATGATCTTTATCTTGAATTGTACTTCTCTGAACAATTTGTGGGTATTTATAGAGCTCTTCTTTTGTTTGCTTTTTTGATGGAAGCTCTAAGAATGAGTGATCACTCGAGATAACTAATACAAGTTCCACCTTTCCAATACTTTTGTATTCGAGTTCTCTCTTATTATGTACATTCTCAAAAATTGCGATATCAACGAGTTCTCTTTGAAGCATCTTCTCACCACTTAGAATTTCTTTTTCAAGTAGGATCTCCGTAGAAGGAAACTTATTCATTGCATTCTTAATAACGGGGTAGAGTAGTTTAATATCAAAGATTCCAGAGACAGACATACTAAGGTTCATTTCAACTTCTGATGCGATGAGTTTGCAGTAGTCGTGAAGCTCGGACATATTTTTTAAGACTTTGTGGGATCGATAAAGAAAGGCCTCTCCTTGAGGTGTTACTTTTGAGCGATAAGATGATCTGTCCAGTAAAGGAAAGCCTAGTTGTTCTTCGAGATTTTTTACCGAATACATAACAGCTGACTTCGCTTTATTTAGCTTTAGACTGGCCTTCTGGAAGCTACCTGTTTCGCTAACTGCTTGAAAACATTCAATTTGATCTATGGTTATCCAATACATGGTCTCATTATAGACCATGATGTGAAAAATGTTGATCTTTTTTTAGATCCAGTTTGGACGTAGAGTAAATATCAACAAGGAGATAATTATGAGTACAAAGAAATTTTCAAACAAAGTCGCAGTCGTTACAGGTGGTAATAGTGGAATAGGTTATGCCACGGCAAAAAAGCTAAAAGAAGAGGGTGCAACTGTCATCATTACTGGTCGCTCTAAAGAAAAAGTACAAGAGGCAGCGGCTGAGTTAGGGGTCATTGGCCATACTGCAGATGCTAGTAATTTACAGGCACTAGATGGATTAATCGAGTTTGTAAAAAAGGAAGTTGGTAGTGTTGATATCCTTTTTAATAATGCTGGTATTTTCGCACCTGCTCCAGTTGGGCAAATCTCAGAAGAAATGTTTGACCATCAAATGGGTATAAACTTTAAAGGAGCACTATTTACCGTTGAAAAGTTTTTACCTCTTTTGAATGATGCTGCTTCAATTATAAATCTATCGTCTGTGAATGCATATACGGGAATGCCTAATACTGCAGTCTACGCAGCTTCAAAAGCTGCTCTTAATGCATACACAAGAACTGCTGCTACAGAACTTGCACCAAGAGGAATTAGAATAAACTCAGTTAATCCTGGTCCAGTACAAACTGCAATTTTTGGAAAAACAGGTATGCCTGAAGAGCAGCTCACAGGCTTTGCCGAAGCTATGCAAAATCGTATTCCACTTAAGAGGTTTGGACGTCCTGAGGAAATTGCAGAGCTCGTCCTATTCTTAGCAAGTGATAACGCCTCTTTTATTACTGGAGCAGAATATAATATTGATGGTGGAATTAATATTAATCCACTTCTTGGTTAAACAAATAAAAAGGGAAGGGAGACCTTCCCACATATCAACCAAGTATAGAGATTTAGGAACCAAGAGATGAAAATAAAATATTATCACTTTCATTTATATTACGACCCTCAAAATATTAATGTGGCAACTAAGGTTAGTGAAAAACTTAGTTCAATTTTTGATCTTGAAATTGGACGATTGTGGAATAAGCCTGTTGGGCCGCACCCTGTAGGCTCATGCCAGGTTACTGTTCCAGTAGAGTTATTTGAAAAAGTAGCAGCGTGGTTTCTAGAAAACCGTAATGGAATTGATATTTTTATTCATCCAATCACTGGTGATAATATTGCAGATCATAGAGACTATATAATGTGGATTGGTAAGTCGTATAAGTTACATACTAACTTCTTTACTTAAATTGTTCGACAACTAAACAGTTCCCAAAAATAAGACTTCTTTCTCTCAAGTCCTTCTTGGGCATACTCTTTTTCTACATAGTAGAGAATTTCGGCGACCTGCTCTTTTTCAACAGGGTGTCTGAAAGCTTGAAATATGTCCTCGTAGTCGAGGTTGTTTTGTATATCTTCAACTTGAGGTGAGGATATACTTAGCTTACTTGGTGACTTAACTTGCGAGAATGACATAAGTGAACTTCCACAACTTAGACTTGAGTGTCCATTTAAAGACGCCGGTGTTCGAGATACCTGACTTGAACAACTAGTTATTGTGAATGTGAGTATAGCAAGCGCTAGAATTCTCATAAATATCTTATCGACAATAGACTAAATTAGTTAAATAACGCAGTAAAAAGAGACGATAAGATAGTGTGAAATTATTTATCAGAATATTACTCTATTCAATCATTTCAATGAATATCAACGCCTTCGATTTTAATAAAATTGAAGATGTGAAATTAAGAGTTGATTTAGCTACCAGTATTTATAAAGCAAACGAAAGAATTGCTAAGAAGTTTAATATAGAATCTGATCTCGACAACCCTTCTGCTGAGTTCATTAATACAATTGCTGATGAACTAAAAAAAGAAGGGGAGAAAATTCTTAGAATGAGCTCTGAGAATTTTGTTGGTCCCACAATTAAAACATCAAGAATTAACAACTTAACTTCTAAAGTTCAATGGAAGAAGTTAGCTCGTTTAATGGTGACTAAGCTATCTACACTTAGAACTTATATTAGAAAGCAGGGCTTCTTCTATTTAGGATATGCTCTTTTTACTAATATTCTTCAATTTACAATTCCATCGCTTCTCGTGGCCGCGAACATGAATATACTAGGCTTTGCTGCGTTCTATATCTTAAGTGATCTTCCGGCATACCTTTATTATAAAGTCGCTCACAGTATTTATTATAAGCACAAGATGTTTCGCCTATTTGGTGGAAAAGAAAAGTATCTAAAATTTAAGAAAATTGATGTTGAAGTTAAGAGTATTTTAAAACTATCTGATCACTCTGATATGTTACTTCCTATCCAGACTGATTCGGGAGCAGAATCTATAGTATTAAAAGAAGATAAATTTTATCGAAAACTGCTAAAACGCTTTGGTTATAAAGATGATGGGCTAACTCTTTCGCAAGTTACTAAGTTTATAATCGATGAGAATATAAATACGGGGCTAATTAAGGCGATTGTCGATAATGAGAGGCTTCCTGAAATGATGAAACTCTCTATGCTTACCTTAGAGATTCAAAGATCATCACCGGCCTCTGTTCAAACAGCATTTTTGACAAAATTCAATGACTACTTTGTCGGAGTAAAAGATACTTCTTCCATGGAAGAGGTTTATCAGTGGGTTAATAAGATACTAAAGACTGAAGATCTCGATGAGCTTGTTGAGCAAGCAACGAATATGCCAAAATCATTCAAATCATCTGAACAATTTGTAATTCTATGGCAGGAAGTTATTCTTCCTAGAATTGCTGATAAGAAAGATATGATGAGCTTTAATCAATATCGAAAGTTATCAGGAACTTTCCAATTATTTAAAGTTAATATCTATAAGAATGAACTTTCTTTAAGCTCGAGTGAGTTTCAAAACCACTTTGAAAAATACCTCTCAACATCTTTTGGGCAGGCGAAAGTGAATTGTGGTGAAAAAATAGATTTATTTATAGGAACGATGGTTAAAAAATTTAAGAAGGGATTATAAAAATGGGTAGTTTATTAAAAGTATTTATGAAGTTAGTAATTAGTTTTTCTTGTATATTATTATCATCATCAATTCATGCTTTAAGTTGTGACACATTTGAAAATGGAACGAAAACCATGTGTAATGATTATGCTGATTCAGGGAATGCTTCTAAACTAAAAAAACTTTGTTCTGCTGGAGATTTTCGAACAACTAAAAATAAATTTAATAACGGACCGTGTAGTGAATCAAACCTTGCGGCAAAGTGTGTAGTTAAAAGTAGAAATGTTAGTACTTTCTACTATAAAGGCAGTGACCTCTCTGCTGAAGAAATGCAGAAGGGTTGTAAATTCTTTAAAGATGGTGTTTTTACAAATATTTCAGCTAAATCAAACCCTGGAGATACCCAGAAAATGAATAACCTTATGAATAATCTAAATAAAAACCCTAAAATGAAGAAGTACATGGACTGTGTTAAAAGTGCTCGAGGTCCACAAGCGATGGGTAAGTGCCGATCTCTTTTAATGTAGAAATAAGAATTCGGTCTTACATCAAGATATGCTTTAAAAGTCCGATAAATTTGTTATGCTATATCCTACTATGATGAAGTTTATACTACTTATGACAATTATTGTCGGGCTATATAGCTGCGATAAGCCTAGGAGCGAAGAACAAGTTGCTCCTGTAATGACTCTTTTGAGCGCCCCACGTGTTGAAAATACCGTGATAAAAGGTGAAGTGAAAAGGGGACAAGGTCTATACCAAGCACTGAAAAGTGTTTCTATAGTTAATTCTCAAGCATTAAAACTTATTAATGAGTTACGTGATGAAGTTGAATTCTCAAAATTAAAAGTTGGTGATCGACTGGTCGCAACATTTAATGAAAGTAAACAACTTATAAACTTCTCTTTCTCTCAGAACTCTGTTGAAACACATGTTGTGACTTTAAATAAA
This sequence comes from Bacteriovorax sp. MedPE-SWde, assembly GCA_001874305.1. Taxonomy (GTDB): domain Bacteria; phylum Bdellovibrionota; class Bacteriovoracia; order Bacteriovoracales; family Bacteriovoracaceae; genus Halobacteriovorax_A. The sequence goes on from MPCU01000003.1 coordinate 529,192, forward strand.
AAAACAGGAAAGTGGGATTACTCACTTAATGTTTTAGAGACTTCTTGGCGACCAAGATTGCTAGAGGGGAAGCTTCGTTCAGGTTCAACTCTTGAAGATGATCTCATTGCAACTGGCCTTGAAAGATCAGTAGTAAATGAAGTTGTTAATGTTTTACTATGTAAGGTTAATTTTAGAATGAATGCTCGAGAGGGCGATAGATATAAAATTCTTTTAAGTGAGAGAAAGCACAAAGACAATATCGTTGGAACCAAAGTTCTCTTTACTTCATATAGTGGAACAAGGGCGGGAAAACATGAGGCCTTCTACTATGAAGACGAAGAGAAGGGCTCAACTTATACTGCACACTATACGGAAAGTGGGCAGGCGCTAATAAGCTCTGGTTTAAGATATCCTCTTTCAAGACTTCATGTGCGCTCTAGCTATGGATGGAGAAGACATCCTGTTACTGGAAAGCGAGCTATGCACAGAGGTGTTGATTTACGAGGTAGACATGGAGCAAAAGTTCATGCTGTTGCTGCAGGTAAAGTCGTTATTTCAACATTTAATAAATTTGCTGGAAATAAAATTGGAATAAGACATAAAGACGGTTCTACTTCATTCTATTACCATCTCTCTAGACGTGGGGTGAGTGTAGGAAGTTGGGTTAGATCTCACCAAGTTATTGGGAGAGTTGGTGCTACAGGAAGAGTAACTGGTGCACATCTTCATTTTGGATTTAAGAAACCAAATGGAAGATGGATGAATCCTCTAAACAAAAGAATGATTGCGACACCAAGACTGAGTGGACAACGCTATATAAACCTCACACATCAAATCTCTATGCATAAGGGAACACTAGCTGATCTTGAAATTAGCAAGGAAACAAAGTACCTTGTAGCAAACCTACAGCACTTTGAAAGGCCAGAGCTTACTTATAAAGACTTTAGCTTATTACCACGCTTGTAATTGGCAAATCACCTAAATTCAAATACCATCTACTCATATAACTAACTTTAAGGAGTTTCAGTATGAGTGATGGAAAGATGCAAGAGTTAATCGATAAGATCAGAAAACAATATCCTACTCTTACTAATAAGAAGGGCGACCTCGGAAGTTATGTTTATATCGTAAAGAATCGCGAAATCCTTATTGCTGTTGAAAGAACAAATAGTGATGCTGAGTATGCCTTAACTGGTGACGTTACAGACCTCAAACACTCCAAGTCTGGAATTTCTATGATGGCTTCTGCCTACAATAGAACAAGAAATAATATCTACTATATCCCTTCGACTAAAACTAAAGGCGCAGAGATAGAAAGAGAACTTAAGCAGATTGAAAAGAACATAAAGACTATAGTTCTTGGACATTATGGGATCTCAAATAAGAAAGCAGGTGATTTATACTGCAGTGGAACTATTAAGAATAAAGAAGTAGCGAATCTACTTAAGAGATTTCTCTATGAAGGTCTATCTCCTGATGCTCGAAGAGAGCTAAATGAGCCAATGTTCTCTTTTACAGAACTACTAGAAATGGTAAATGAAGACGGAGAAGCTTGGCATAATATAATCCATAATAAAAAGTCAGCTCTACTCGCTTGTAAACTTCTAGGTGTAAGTCCAAAGCAATTACCAGAGTAAATAGAGAATGAGTAAGTACGAAGACAAAATTCAAAACGCTCTAAGTTATATTCAAAATAACTTAGAGAATACTATCGTATGGAATGACGTCTGTAAGGAATGTGGTATCAGCGAATATCACTTCCATCGTATTTTCTCGAGTTATATGAGTGAGTCTCCAGGTGACTTTATAAAAAGAAAGAGAATGGAGAAAGCTGCAATGTACTTGTCTTGTGGAGACAAAGATCTCAGCATTGTGGATATTTCATTTCTTTGTGGTTACTCATCACAGGCAAATCTATCTAAGGCATTCAAACTATATTTTGGCGTTACTCCTGGTGATGTAATTAAGGGCGAGCAGCCTAAAAATAGCAAGATTGGAAAACTCAAAAGCAAATATGGAAAAGATTTCAACGTAAAGGACCTATATCCTAATCCTGAGCTAATAAAGGCCAGCAAGGACTATTTTAAGGAGGTTCTAATGAATGTTGAAATGAGAGATATGGCAGAGAGATCTGTTATGTATATGGAAAGTAAGAATGGTTATGTAAAAGAATCTATTCACTCTACATGGGATAGCCTAGTAGAGCAGGCCATGTGTCTTCCAATGAAAAGAGAAGAGTTTGAAATGTATGGTATTGGACATGATAATCCACAGGTAACTCCAGAGGAAAAGTGTCGCTATGATGCATGTATTCTTTTAGAAGAGGGTGTGTCTGTTGGAGACGGTGTGAAAACTAAATCGTTTCCAAAAGGTAAGTACGCTTGTTTTTATTATAAAGGCGAGAGTGCAGACTTAGTTCAGTTTTACTTATCTATTTATAAGGATTGGTTTCCTAAATCAGGTTTTGAACCAGGTAACTTTCCTTTAATTGAAAAGTACCTAACAGTCTCTAAGGATAGTAGCTCTATCGAATTAGAGGTTCAATTCTTAGTATTATAGTTTTGGTATGTGATGGATCTTATTTTAAAAAGATCCATCCTTATTTATTTCTTCGAAATAAGAAAGAGGTCTACTTTGGTAGGACTCCAATTTCTTTCTATTTTAAATCCACAATTTTTTACTTCATTTTCAAATTCAGTCTTTGAAAAGAAACCAATGTACGGAAGTTTCCCAAGTGAGAACCCTATATACCAAAGAGGCTTAAAAATTTTGAGAGCTCCACCAATACAACCTGTATTTGTAATAAAGTGACCACCGGGTTTTAAAGAGCGATAAATTTTTTCCAGGACAGTCTTACGATCTTCTACGAGATGTAGAATACTATGTGCCATAATTACATCGAACTCTTCATTTTGAAAGCTCATTTCTTGAACTGACTCTTGTCGAAATTCAACATTAGTAATCTCTTGAGCAACTGCTTTCTCTTTTGCTATTGCTACCATCTCTTTGGAAAAGTCTGTTGCTATTATTTGTTTTACATAGGGAGCATGAATAAGAGACGTTGTTCCCGTTCCACATCCAATCTCTAAAACTTTCATCTCAGGAGAAAATAACTCTTGAGTTGATTTCAGTTTCTCTTGGTAATTTTCTTCACTAGGAACAGGTTTTGCCGCATATTTCTTAGCAGTATTATCCCAAAATATAGATTCATCTTTCATAGTAGTTTCCTTTTCTTCATATATTTATATCGACTTTCGTTTTGCTTTACCAGATAATTAATAAAATACATTTATATCTTTATAGGGAGTTCTGTGATGAGTGAAAACAGTAAGATGATGAAGAAGATGGTTCTTGGTGGAATAGCAGCATTTGTTTTTGTATTCGTTTTCGAGTTTGTTGTTCACGGTATTCTTATGAAGGGTATGTATGAGGCGACAAGTTCACTTTGGCGTCCACAGGTAGAATCTAGTATGGCAGTAATGCTTCTAAGTCAGTTCTTATTTGCGATGGCGATAGCTTTCTTCTACCCAATAATAGGAACGTCAAAAGATTGTAACAAGGCGATTCCATTCTCGTTTGGACTTGGACTCGTGATGGCGATGCCTCAAATAGCTAGCTACTCATATATGCCACTGCCAATTACTATAACTATCTGTTGGACTTTAGCTACATTCTTTAAGGCGTTTGGAAGTTCTTTTATTATTTCAAAAGTAATGAAGTAGATAAATAAATGAGCATTACGATTGAGAAATTCCTTATAATTGGCCCTAAGGAAATTGAGCTTATATATCCTCTTTATTGCAAGCTTTTTGATCCAGCGCACCCAATAGATACGCTGATTGAAAGGTGTAGAGAAAAAGAGAAATATCTCTTACTTGTTGCAATGAGTAATGGAAGTCCGGTTGGGCTTAAGGCCGCCATGGCCGAAGATAATTTATTGCATTCATGGATTGGAGGTGTGCTTCCTGAGTTCAGAAGACAGGGAATTGCTCGCCAACTAACTGAAATTCAACACGAATGGGCTAAAGAGAATGGCTTCTCTAGGATCCGCACGCATACAGACCATCGCTATAATAATATGATCATTCATAACATTAGAAATGGCTTTGAGATCATAGAGACTAAGATTCGCCCTCATAATGGTGTTCGCAAAATCGTAATGGTCAAGGAGCTTTAAAAATTGGCCCACTTTTAGTATGGTAGGGCCGTATTAAAGGTGATGATTATGAATTATGAAAATGTAAGAAACAATATAGAAGTGATTTTAGAATGTATGCCATCTGATTGGATTAGGCTTACTACACATAGACTTGATATTTATGATGAATCTCAGGCAAAAACTCAATTCCTTGAGCAGTTAGAAAGCTTACTAGTTTCTGGCGAAACAGATAAAGAAATCCTAAAAAAGAAGATGAAGAATCTTCCTACGGCTTTTGATTACATTCGTCTTGGTCATCCACTGTCTTGTGTTTTAGAAGGTGTTGTTGCTAAGGCTAAAGATCTTAATAGTGAAAATGTTATTTCATTTTCATCTAAGACAATGCCGGCATTTGCTGTTTTAAGAAAGAACTTACTCGAAAATACTAAGACTCAAATCGTCTATAAGAATGAACTACCGGAAAATTTTGATGCTAAAATATTAGAGCAAGTTTATGGATATAAGTTTGATCTTGTAAAAGTTAATTCTATTGAAGAGGTATCAAGCTTTGATGGAAGTACTATTTATTTAACTGACTTTAAGGAAGCTTTAGATATTGAATTAAACTCTAAAACTGACTTCGTTATTGGTCTTGATTCAGACCTTGGAAGTATCACTCTTGTAAATGGAGATAAGAACACTTCATATATTTCAGAAATTCAGCACGTAAGAAGAAGAGAGTCAGTTGCTATGACTCCTAATGATTGTCTGCTAGTTTTAGAAGGCCTAATTGATAAATCAGCAAATACGAATAATACAAATACTGATTCAAACAATAGAGAACTAACACTAGATACCATTAAGAAGATCACTAATACTTCTTTAAATGGTTGTCTAGGATCAAGTGGATTATCTATTCAGTATGCAATTATGATGGGGCTTATTCATAATGCTCTTGATAAACATCCTGGAAAAGATATTAAGTTCATCGTTCCACCGAATTGCTATGGTGGTACAAATGATCAAGCTCGAAGAGTTGCTGCTTGTGTCGATAACGTGGAAATACTAGACCTTCCTGTTGATAGTGGAAAGGACATGGCAACAAGTGTTGAGAAGATACTTTCTCAAGTTGCACTTGAAGATGCTATACCATTCATCATTGCTGAGATTCCAACTAACCCAAGAGTAGAAATTCCTGATTTAGAAAGATTGAGACTTGCCTTGAGTAAAGAGCGTCTAACTAAAGATGGTAGTTCTGCGATAGTACCTGTTTTCATATTAGATCAAACATTTTGTCCTAATGTAAAATTTCTTGGAGAAGGCGATTACCTCGGTGGAGTGAGAACAATTTCATATGTAAGTGGATCTAAATTTCCATCTGGTGGTCTTTGTACTGCTGGTTATTGTGTAGCAAATGAAAGTGCTGAAGAACTAATTCCATATGTTGAAAATCATCTCAATCTTTGTGGAAATGAAGCAACGGATTTTCAAATCGAGATACTAGCTAAGCAAATGCCTTCAATGGTTGAAAGAATTGATGGTGCTTATAAGAACACACGTGGTTTCGTAAATCATATTCAAAAAGTTCTACCACAAGCAAAAATAAACTTTGTATCAGAAGAGTTGGCCAGTGCTGAGTTTACTCCGTCTGTATTCTCATTGGATCTCCCTACTAAAGGGGAAACTCATGAAGAAAAAGAAACTTATAAGAGAGAATTAAATCTCAAGCTAATAAACTTAATGATCAATGAAATACCTCATGAAAGTAAGTACTGTGTAAGTTACGGGCAACTTGAAGGTTGTTACTGGACGATTCCTGCAACATCAACTCAGGGTACTACTAAAGAGGGCGATAAAGACTATATCGTAAGAGTTGCAATCTCTCCTAAATTTGACCTGGATCTTCACAATAAGGTCTTTTCTAAATTTTGCTCGGAATATATCAACTAAGAGAACTCCAATTTATTCATTCATAAGTACTTGTTAATATTGACTATTAATCAAGTACTTTTGTATTTACTTGACAAGAGACTAGCGGTCTCTTATTCTTGACGTAGAGACTGGTGGTCTCTTACGACTAGAGGAATTGTTGATGGATTGGCAAAGAGCTAGAACAGATGAGAAAAAAAATGAAAGAAGGGATGCGATCTTAGAGGCAGCTTTTATTCTTTTTAAAAAGAAGGGCTACGAGAAAGTTAGCTTTAATGGAATTGCTGTAGAGGCCGGTTTCACTAAGTCTAATATGTATCGATACTTTCATTCAAAAGAGGAAATATTTTTAAATATATTCTCTAGTTTATTTGTTCAATGGTTTGAAGATTGTTGCAAGAGTTTAAGAAAAACAGAGCAAGGTGTGAGTATTGAGAACTTTTCTAAAATGTGGGTTAAGACACTTGTCGATCATCCACGACTCCTTGATCTTAAGCCTATTCTCTTTATTGCTCTTGAGAATAATAGCTCCTTTGAAGAGCTTATAGAGTTTAAGACACTGGCAAAAGGTTTACTCTATGAGATTGCAGTAGAGATCTCTCGAATATTTCCTGAGCTAGAAGGGGAGAAGGCATTTAAGTTTCTCACTCTTAGTTATGCTGCGACCTCAAACTCTTGGGCCGCAACATTTCAAAGTGAAGCACTAAAGAAAGTTTATCAACTAGAAGAGTTTAAAATTTTAAGGCCTGACTTTAACAATGACTTAACTTCTTCTATAGAAATAATTATTCACGGCCTGACTAGCATGTCGAATAAATAAGGAGAGAAAATGGCACATCATGTAGAAAATAAACTAGTAGTGAATGTATCTAAGAATGATATTTGGAAGGTTTTAGGAGACTTTAGTAGTGTTGAAAAATTTGCAACAACTATTGAGTCGTCACCTATAATTAATGAGGTTAAATCTGGTCTTGGTTCAAAGCGATTATGTACTTTTCAAGATGGATCTAGCCTTGTTGAAGAGATTGTTGAATTTAAGGATGGGCATGGTTTTAAAATGGTACTTTCAGAGTTCTCACTTCCACTGAAGAGTATGTCAGCAGAGATGTATGTTAGAGAAATTGACGGCGGAAAGAGTGAAGTATCTATGAAATCAGACTTTATTGTGAAAGGTGGACCACTGGGTTGGTTAATGGGCTCATTGATGATGAAACCAATGATGAAGTCTGTATTTAAGAAGCTCTTAACAGGTCTCGCTTATTATTCTGCTACAGGAACTGAGATCGGAAAGAAGTTACCGACTTCAAAAGAGCTAACTCCTATTTTACATCCTTCTTCATCCTTATAGGATTAGAATTGGCCGGATCATCTGGCCAATAGTGTTTTGGGTATCTCGGTCGTAAATCATTTCGAAGTAGATCCCAAGACGCTCCCCAAAGTGATGGTAGATCTGAAGCATTTTGTATTGCTTTATTAGCAGGCGATAACAGCTTAAAGAGAATTGGAAGCTGACCATTGGCTATCGTCGGGTGTTCTTTAACACCAAAGAGGTCTTGAATTCGAGCTTGGATAAAAGGCTTCTCTTCACTATATTCAATATTAAAAGTTTTCCCATTTGTGAGAGTAATCTTTAGTGGAGTTTCTGTATCTAAGACGTATTGATCTTGAGGTGCAAGTTGATCCTTAATAAGATTAACTAGACCTCTCTTCAAGATATCTTGATAACCAGTTTCTTCCTCGATACTAGACTCTATAAACAACTCAAACATCTCACCTGTAAACTCAGGGCAGTTATGATCAATTCCTGCTTGGCCTAAAAACGAAACTCTCTTATTGTACTCTTGAAATTTTAAGTCATCATCAAAAGGCCATGGCCAATTTGTTTGCATTAATTCAGCGAGAACCTCACCCTTTGGTGTAACAGGAGTTCCCGTTTTAGTAGTTAGAATTAGATTTCCATATTTTTTGATACTTGATAGAGCTAGTGTATTCTTTTTCTCATTAAAGTTACTTTCTTTTACTACAGATATAAATTGAGAATTTGAATTTTCTAATTCAGTAACAGTAATTTTAGATGCTGCAACAATACTTGTTCCAATTGCTGCATTGGCCTTAGGGTTTTCAAGTGCATCTAATACAATTATAAAGTCGGGGAGAGTTGTTGATAGGGAAGAATTGGCAGTTAGCTTTCCACCTCTTCCCATACAGAAGTTATAACTTTCTTGTGACTTACCTTTTTTTATGACTTTTCTCTTTCCCGCAACTCTATCGGGATAACCTGCTAGGAGTGCGAAACTAAGGTCACTAATATTACTCTTTTCTTTTGAAATCTCACTACTGATCTTTAGTCTCTTACTTAAAGACTTATAAAGTTCCATGACTCGTTTATATGCCTTCATGTCGAGAATATGTGAGCGATACTCACTTAGTGAATCATCTCGCCAATGATGTGACTTGATAAGGTCCGATTGAAGACAGATATCACAGAACTCTTCTTCATCATCGGAATAGAACTTTGCTTGTTTAGAAAGAACCATTCCCTCGTTGATGATACATACCGCGAGTAGAATATCACTTTGTCTTGGATGATCAGTTGATTCGAATAGCATCGCTCCAAGTCTTGGATGAAGAGGCAGATGGGTTAGGTACTTTCCTAACTCAGTAATCTTATTGTCTTTTAAAGCTCCGAGTATATTTAAAAGCTCTAGTGCTTTTGCTAAATTCTTTTCTTCTGGTGCTTCAAACCAGTTTAGCTCTTCAGGATTATTTCCAAGTTCAATAAGATCTAAGATGTAGTGTGATAATTCGACTCGTTTAATTTCCGGAGGAGTAAAGCTAATACGCTGAGAAAAATCAGTTTGCTTATAAGTTCTAAAGACTAATCCTTCTTGTACTCGTCCTGCACGTCCAGCTCTTTGGGTTGCACTTGCTTTAGAAACCTTTTCAAGTTGCAGTAGCGGCATTCCACTCCATGGAGCAAAACTAGCTCTTCTCTCTGTTCCTGTATCGACAACCCCTGTGATATTAGGAATTGTAAGAGAGGTCTCTGCAATATTTGTAGAGAGAATTATTTTTCTATTATCACCAGTAAATGCCTTATTCTGTTCTTTTTTTGGAAGACTGGAGTGTAAAGGTAAAACCTCTACGTCTTTTGGAACATTCCCTAATAGTTGAGACTGAAGAGTACGAATACTTCCCATTCCCGGTAGAAACACCAAGATATTCTTAGGACATCGAGAGTCACGAAGTATTTCAAGTACTGCTTGCTGAGCTTCTACATCATGATATTCAATATCAATTGGAAAGACTCTGCCCGGAACATTAAATAATTTTGCACCACAGAGGTAATTTTCAAGTTGAGTTGTATCGAGAGTTGCAGACATTACGACTAATTTTAAATCAGGCCTCACTGTCGCTTGAAGTTTTCTAATTAAGCATAGTGCTATATCTGTGTGAATACTTCTTTCATGAAATTCATCAAGAACGATTGTGCTGAACTCGTTTAGAGTCGTGTCCCGTCTTAGATATGATAGAAATAGACCTTCAGTTATAAATAGTAGTCTTGTTTGAGAACTTGTTACCTTATCAAAGCGAATATGATGACCGACTACTTCACCAATTTTCGTATCCAGGATCTGAGCACATCTTTGAGCAGATAGTTTTGCGGCGAGCCTCCTTGGCTCCAAAACTAATACTTTTCCAGAAGACTTTGAAACTAGATAGGGAGGTAAGCGTGTGGTCTTTCCCGCGCCTGTTTCTGCCTTAATTAAGAGAGATGAGTTTTCAGATAGGGACTGAGTTATCTCTTCTAACTGTTGGTCTATCGGAAATTTATTTGGTTCTAATTGCACACGATATTCTATTAAGTATTCAATCTTCTGTAAATCTATCCGATATGTTGTTAGACTATATTAAATATTTTTTTACTAAATAGTGAGTTAGCTTTAAAACTTCTCACTTCTCACTTCTCACTGGAGTTCTTATCTCTTTAGAAAAAGACATTAACAAAACCGTATTTTTTTCCTCGGTTATTTTTATTTCTCTTATTACATTGGCAGGTGCGATTTGGCCTGAAGCGCTAAATAGCTTTTTTAAAGTTATCCAAGGTTGGCTAATAGCGAAGACAAGTTGGATTTACGTCCTAGCTGTTGGAACGATTCTCTTCATATCATTGTACTTAATGGTAAGTAGACTAGGGGATATCAAACTTGGTCCCGATCACTCTGAGCCTGACTATGGAAATTTATCTTGGTTTGCCATGCTCTTCTCTGCCGGAATGGGTATTGGTCTACTCTTTTTTGGAGTAGCAGAACCTGTTATGCACTTTTCATCACCACCGGTTGGAGATCCCTCTACAATAGAAAGTGCGAGAGAGGCAATGAAGATTACCTTCTTTCACTGGGGACTACATGCTTGGGCGGTTTATGCCATTCTAGCGGTTACCCTTTCTTATTTTTGTTACAGAAAAAACCTACCTCTACTTCCAAGGTCAGCTTTTTATCCATTAATTGGAGATAAGGTATTTGGAAAAACAGGGGATCTCATAGATACATTTGCGGTCATCGGGACAATGTTTGGAGTAGCGACTTCATTAGGCTTTGGAGTTTCCCAAGTAAATGCGGGGATACATTATCTCTTTGGTGTACCCCAGAGTGCTACCGTTCAAGTAATACTAATTGCTATTATTACTGGATTCGCAACGATCTCAGTAGTACTGGGCTTAGATGGTGGAATCAAAAAGTTATCAAATATCAATGTATTCTTGGCAGTTGTACTAATGATTGCAGTATTATTACTAGGAAGTACAGTTGATCTCTTACAGGCCTATGTCCAGAATACTGGCGCGTACCTGTCGGATATTATCTATAAAACATTCAATCTCTATGCTTATGACAAGAAAGAGAGTTGGATTGGCGGTTGGACACTTCTATATTGGGGCTGGTGGATTTCATGGTCACCATTTGTAGGAATGTTCATTGCGAGAATTTCTAAAGGAAGAACAATAAGAGAGTTCATGGTTGGAGTACTATTTGTACCTACTGGATTTACTTTTCTTTGGATGACAATTTTTGGAAACTCAGCACTAACTCTTGCTCTAAAAAAGAATGCTGTTGAATTGGTTTCAACAGTTAATTCAAACGTACCTGTAGCATTATTTAAATTCTTTGAATACTTTCCATTCTCTGCTGCATTGTCAATGGTTGGACTTCTTTTAGTTATTACGTTCTTTATTAGTTCGTCTGACTCTGGTTCTTTAGTAATTGATACGCTTACTTCTGGTGGTAAACAAGAGCCACCTGTATGGCAAAGAATCTTTTGGGCAGTATTTGAAGGTGTTGTAGCTTCAATCCTATTATTAGCAGGTGGTTTAGAAGCATTACAAACGATGACAATTATTTCTGCATTTCCAATGATATTCATGATTTTAATCGGTGCATATGCACTTCTAAAATCACTTCGAGCTGATCATCAATTACTAAATTCAGTTAAAAACCATACGACATCAATTCAATATACTCAGGCAAATACAACATGGAAGCAAAGACTTGATTCTCTGGTTAGTCACCCTGAGAGAAAAGAGATTAATAACTTTCTAAGTGAAGTGGTTACACCGGGATTGATTGAATTAAAAGATGAAATGATTAAGAAGGGCCTTGAGGTTGATATTGTTGAAAAAGAAGATACTTCGACTTCATTAGTGTTAAAGAATGAAGGTGTTGAAGACTTTAAATACCAAGTACAATTAAGGCATTTTGAGGTTCCTGACTATGCCCCTGAAGATAATAAGAACTACTTTAGAGCGGAAGTTTTTCTTAGAACAGGTGGACAAGAATATGATGTATTTGGATATACAAAAGAGCAAATTGTTGCAGATGCTGTAACTCAGTATGAAAAACATTTTCACTTCTTACATATGTCTAACTCAGAGTTTTTAAAGAAAATATAAGTACTATGTAGATAAGATAAGAGGATTGGAGATCATATATGAAGAAGCTTAAAAGAGTATGCTCCATATTACCTTTCCTCTTATTATCACCTTCTATCTTCGCTCAACCAAAAAACATAAAAATTGCAACAGAAGAATGGAAAGGCTATACAAATAAAGATGGTACTGGTCTTTACTTTGAGATAGTTAATGAAATATATAGATCGACCTCAATTAAGCTTGAGATTATATTTGTACCTTGGGCGAGGGCGACAAAATTAGTCGATGATAAACAAAGAGATGTCTTATTTGGCTCTTATAATAATCTGCCTGGATATCTATATCCTGACTATCCTTTAAATACAGAACTCTCAGCAGTCATTTTCCATAAAGATACTATTCCTAACTGGAAAGGGGTAAAGGATTTAGAGGGAAAGAAGATTGCATGGGTTAGAGGCTATGACTATCATAACTATATAGAGAGTAAACTTGAATGGAGTGAAGTCAAATCTACGAAACAAGGTCTAGATATGCTTTTAAAAGGAAGAGTTGATGTTTATATGGACTCTTTGGAAACACTTCAAAAAACAATAAAATCTAGAAACCTTGATATAACTAAATATGAGATAAAAATAGGATTAGAAAAGAACACATATGCAAGATTTTCTAATACTAAGAAATCAAAACAGTTAATAGAGATATATAATAGAAATGTAAAAAAGATGTTAAAATCAGGAAAGTTAAAAGAGATGTATAAGAAATGGAATCATCGTTTTCCTAAGTTTTAAAAAGAAAGAGTAGTGTTAAGGTAAATTATGTTTTTCAAAAGTCCTCAGGCCCAATGGCAAAATATTCTAACAAAACCTCTAAAGCAACAAACTAAGTTTTTAAATAAAGTATGCAAAGTAAATCGTAGAGATGCTCTTGTTATTAGAGAAGCTTTCTTCGATAACCTTAGTTTTGATCTTGTTAGAGATATATTTAAGCTAGTTAACAATGTTGTTGATAGTGATGGTATAGACCCTAGCTTTAGAGAGCTGATTTTTGATCGTCTCTTTGGAGTTCTTGATATTGAGCACTTATACCCTGAGGATGAGGAAGATGATAATGTCATTTCCGGTGACGGTTATCATGTCTATACTGCGAATTACCATGACCTTGATCTTATTGTAGATTTTGTTAACTCTTGTAAAGATATAAAATCTATATGTGACCTTGGCTCTGGTTCCGGTCGTGCTCTCTTGTATATGGCCCTTGAAATGAATAGAGAACTCAATTATCTTGGGCTTGAACTTGTTAATGATAGAGTTGAATTTACAAATGATATAGCTCAAAAATTTTCTCTTGAGAATTTAAAGTTTAAAACTTGTAACTTCTTAAGTCAGCCGGATATGTTTGAAGGCTTTGATGCATACTATTTTTATGACCCTGTTGGAACCGATGATGTACCCAAGCTTATTTCACTCTTTCAAGACAAAATCTCTAAAGGGGAGAGCTTCTATATACTCTTTATCTCTGGATGGGATGATATAATGCTAAATGCCTTAAATGACCTTAAGGGACTTGAAAAGCTATCTTCAACTCATAGTAGAAAACAAGACGATCGTTTTGTAAGCTTTTATAAAAGCAAATAAGGGTTGAGTGCTTTACTTCGTGAGAAGTGACAGCTAGTATCTCTTAACTTAATAAGCTCATGCATGGTAACCATGATCGTATTGCATCATAGGGCAGCATGAACTTATCTGAAAAAACTCAATTAAACCTTCTCGAAGGTTCTCAAACTAATAACCTCGATTCTATTCCTTTTGATTTAACACCCATTGAAATGGCGAACTTATACACTAACTCTGCCTTATTAGTAACGATAATGGGATTCTTAAAGGAGCAACTTTGGTTACAAGGTAAGGAAGATAATAAAACAGGTAATAATACTTCATATCGAGATTTTATCTTGCCCCTGTTTCAAAAAGAGTTAGCGCCGGTACTATTTCTCAAAAGTTATTTACTGGAGAGTGGTGCTAAAAATATAAAAAAAGTTACCAAAAACAGTGAAAAAATTGAGAAGAAAGTAATATCTCTCATAATAGAAAAATCATTTAAAAATCAGAAAGATTTTATAATACAATCACTTTCAAATATGAAAGAACTCTTCATCAGAGAAGAAACTGAAGATCAGGGCCTTAGGCTATATAGAACCTTTGATAAATTAGATGATATTTTTAACTTGGATTATGAACAGGACAAGACCTTAATCGTAGACCCTTTAAATAAAGAGAGACTCTATGAAGGCGCGGGAGTTGGAGTCCAATCAGGGTATTCAACAATACTACTTGCTCTTGAAAATATTGATTTGAGTGAAAAATCTAGAATTATTGACTTAGGTTCTGGATACGGAAGGGTAGGTCTAGTCTGTTCTCTTTTGAGGCCAGATATTAACTTCATAGGGTATGAATATGTACCTCATCGTGTAAAATTATCCAATAAGACTTCTGAGTCTTTAGATCTTGAAAAGACATTAAAGTTTATCACTCAGGACCTTTCCCTTGATACATTTAAAATTCCTGACGCGGATGTTTATTATCTCTATGATCCCTTTACTAAAGATACATACGAGTCAGTGTTAAAGCAGATTGTAGAAATTAGTAAGAGGAAGAAGATTACTGTTGTTACAAAAGGTAATGCAAGTAACTGGCTGAATGAGATTGCCAATGATAATAATTGGTCGAAACCAGTATATATTGATGACGGGAATCTTTGCATATTCAAATCTTGCGATTAGAATAATATCAAATCGTAAGAAAGGTTTGAGAATATATGAAACTATCACACAATATTTTTATAATGTCTTCAGTTGATGAAGTCTGGAAGCACACAGTAACGCCTAGTAAGTGGAGTAAATGGAACCCTAATATACAGGATATAAGTTATTCAGAAGATGGAGAGCTAACCGTAGGTGATACATTTCAACTTAAACAGGTCGGTATGGCGAAAGCTGAGTGGAAAGTTTTAGATATTCAGGAGAAGAAATCCTGTCGTTGGATGACGACTTCTCCAGGTATTAAAATTATCGCACAACATAGTATTGAAGCTAAGGATAAAGGTGTCTCTAATACTTTAAAGTTAGAAATTACTGGTTTTATGAGTTTCCTTCTTTATCCAATCATCTTGTTATCAAGTAAGAGTGCATTAAAAAAAGAAAACGAAGGTCTAAGAAATTATATAGTAGGTAGCAATGGCAAAGACTAACTTTTTAATGAAGGACAGTATTAATCCGAGAGTTCTAAAAGAGCTTGCTGCTAATATAAAGAAAAACTACAAGAGTTTTGATGACAAAGGTTTTTGCTCTTCGGTAAGTAAGGAACTAAAAAAATTAGAATTAAAAGAAAGAATCTCTCTCGTAACTCATTCTTTAAACGATTATTTACCTGGTCAATTTGAAAAAGCAGTGGCAATTCTCTTAAAGTCACTTCCAGAAGAACTACCTAATGGGAGTAAAGATATAGAAGGCTATGGAAGTAATATGCTTGATAGTCTCCATGGCTTTATAATGATCTCTCTAACTAATTATGTTGCAGAGTATGGGATCGCCAACTATGAAGTCTCTATGAATGCTCTTAAGATAATGACAAGTCGATTCTCTGCTGAAGAAGCTGCAAGGTACTTTATTCAAAAGTATCCGTTAAAGACTTTTAAAACCTATAAAAAGTGGTGTCTCGATGAGAATATGCATGTAAGAAGACTGGTCTCGGAATCGACTCGTCCTAGACTTCCCTGGACTATGCAGCTAGCAGAGTTTATAGAAGATCCTACTCCTGTTCTTCCATTTTTAGAACTTCTAAAAAACGATAAAGAGCTCTATGTTAGAAGATCTGTTGCTAATAACCTCAATGATATTTCTAAAGATAACCCAGATGTCGTAATTAAATTATTAAAGAAGTGGAGTAAAGATAAATCAAGTGAAATGCAGTGGCTTGTTAAGCATGCTTTAAGAACATTAATTAAAGAGGGCAATAGTGAGGCACTCTCAATAATTGGCTTTCATCCTGACCCTGCCATTAAAGTTCAAAACTTGACGCTTGATAGTAGCACAGTAAATTTTGGTGATTCATTAATTTTTAAAACAAAGATTAAGTCATTATCTGATAGTGATCAGTGGCTAATGATAGACCATGTAATTCATCATATGAAGGCAAATGGTAAGCTTAGTCCTAAGGTTTTCAAACTTAAGAAAATTAAACTTAAGGCCCATGAAACTATTGAAATCAATAAATCTCATCCTATAAAAAAGATAACAACTCGTGAGTACTATGCAGGTAAACACGAAGTGCAATTACAAATAAATGGAAGTCGATTTCCCAAGAAATTCTTTAGTTTAGTCATATGAATTAGAGATATGATATAATTAATTATGTATAGAAAGAAGGCAAGGGCCAAGAGCTGGGATGATAAAGTTCGAATTGTGAATGATTCGTTTTTGAGGTGTATAAACGATAAATTCTTTTCTCGTTACTTTTATAAAAACCTCTTCTTTTTAAAACCAAATCTCGAAGACTACTTTAAAAATACCGATATGGAGCATCAGGAAAAGGCCATCATGAATGGCCTTAAATTCCTATTAGGATTTCTCGATGGTAAAGATGCCAATAGTCGAAGCCAGATTGTACGCATCGCACAGACTCACGGTCATCTTGCTTTAAATATCCATCCTCATAGCTACTATTATTGGATAGAGGCGATAGTAATGACCGCAAAGAAGTGTGACCCTGAGTGGTTTGATGATTTGGAATATTACTGGCGAGAAGTTGTCTCATTCCCTGTTAGTTTTATAATTTCAAACTACTACGTAAAGCACCCAAAGTAAGGGTATATTTATAATTAGTCTAAATGACATATATGTTCATTTACAGTTTTAAAAATTTCAAACGAGCATCGATAGCTCTCTCCATATATTACTTTCTTACCGTCTTGTTTGATATAGCGCTTAAGATTACGTGCTGATTGGAAATCTCCACAATAGCCTTGCTTTATCTTTCCTATGTATTTCTTGTATACACCATTAGTAAAACGAGCCGTTGAAAGATCTAAGGATACTTCTCTTACTCCAATATCCCATCCATCAATTTTAGCATCATGAATAATGGATACAACATTTTCGTCAACCATTACTTCACAGTTACTACCTGAAGCAACTTGTTCTCCATTTAGTGTTTGTTCTGAATAGCTACCTTTACCTTCAAAATTAAAAGTAGCGATAGCATTAGTTGTAATTAAAAGAGTAATTCCAATAAGCATTTTCTTCATTCTTTGCTCCCTTGTTTCTTGTTGTTTTGTTGAGTACGTTATTCCACTGATTGGAGTTCTGTTCCAGTTTTTCTGGCCATATATGTAACAATAATATATGTCATTTTGGAATATGATGTGCGATAATGGGTACATGGATATACAATATATTGAAATTATTAAGGATCTACTTGTAGCTATCAGGGGAAAGAGAAGCCAGGCAAAACTCAATGACTTACTTGGCTATGACTATAATCAAGTCTCTAGGTGGGAAACGGGCGCTCGTAGAATTCACTGGGATGACTTTCTTAGAATATGTGATGTTTGCAATGTAAAACTGATCGAGGCGATTGAGAGTCAATTTGCATTTACCATTGACCTAAACGAAAGCTCTGCTTCAATTATATCCTTGCTAACTTCAAACTTAAAACAACAGGAAATCGCTAAGATAGTCGAGACATCACGCTATACTATTAGTCGTTGGCTTAAAGGAGAAACAACACCATATCTTGAACACATATTAAAGCTCTTAGAATTCCACTCAGAGATGTCCCTTGTTCTAGATCTTACTGTGGGTGTTGAAAAACTGCCAAGCTTACAATTGAGCATGGTCGAAAAAATGCAAAATACTGAGGCCTTTAATGAAAACTTAAATATTACAAAAGTGTTAGCTTGCTTTGAACTTTCTCAATACAAAGAACTAGACTCTCATATTCCAGGCTTTATATCTGACCTTGTGGGAGTAGCACTTTCAGAGGAAAATGAAACGATAGAGCTAGCAGAAAAATTAGGAATGATAAAACTTGAGCTTGGAAAGTATGTTTTAACGGATGATAAAACAATGAACCTAGCTTTTAATCCTAAGAGAAGTATGAAGATAAAAAAGTTAGCTGCTATGAAAGCAGTAGGAGTTATGGATAATTTCTTAGATGATATTAAAGTATCTCGAAATAACAGACTTACATATCAATTTACAACAATAAGTACAGATGCTCTTGTACAAGTGAATGAAGAAATTTCAAAATTTCATAATAGTATTAATAATATCCTAATGTCTGACAACAAACCACATGATAACCTTTTATCATTGAGTGTAAATTTGGTTGATGAATTAGAAGTTTTAGAAAAAAAGAATAATATGGAGAAAACACAATGAAAAAAATACTATTAACTTTAGCATTTATACCTAGTCTTGCACTGTCTTCGTCTTGCCTTGATCTTAACGGTACCTGGAAAGGACTTTGTGATCGAGATGGATCAGTAAAGGAAGAATCTATTACGATTAGACAAAAAGGTTGTGGGCAGATAACTTTCTATAGCATAGATTATAAAATTGGAATGCCATATGAGCAAAGACATGAAAATACATATGAGCGCATGACTAATATCTATAACTTATACTGGGGTAAAGATGGGCAGAGCTTATTCTTTGACGTTGATCGTATTCGCTGGATGAAGCACAAGAATATTGTTTCAACTGGAGAAGGGGTAGGGGTTATACGAGTAAGTGGTGATGAAATGAGCTATTCTCGTTCTTATTCAGCCAGAAGTCGTGAAGGTGTCTATTCTAAATCTTCTCGTAAGTGTGATTTCGTAAAAGAGAACTAGGTCTATAGAGCACCATTAAGAAATTTTTCTGTGAACTTACCTCTTACAGCGAACTTGTAAATAAGTACTGAAAACGTAATAGCAAGTAGGGTTACAAGTGGGAACTTGATAACCCAACTAAGGTTCGCTGGCGCCATCATAATTTGTAGGACAATGATAATTGGCAAATGAATTAAGTATATAAAGTAAGATCCTTCAACAAAGTAAGTAACTTTCTTATTCGCTTTCTTAAACAAATGCTTGAATAAGAAAATTTGTCCAAGAACCAATGACCATGTGCTTATTACCGCTAGAGGTGTGAAGGTCCAAGCATCAGCTTTAAGATTAAAAATATCCAAATGAGAATCAACTTCAATAAAAGACCTCGCCATAGCACAAGTGCAACCGATAACTATAAGACATATTGATTTTGATTTAGATAAAGTAAAATCTTTGAACTTAAATAGCATCCAACCAAAGAAATAGAAAATTCCATAATAAGCAGATATCGATATGGTTGGATACATATGAAATGGAGCATCCACCCAGTGAGACTTCATAAGGAAGTAGCTGAGGTAGGTTAAAAACATCGAAAATATAGTTAAAGACTTGATGTTGTTGAACTTGAAGATTTTAACCTTACTTAATGGAACAGATAATAATGAAAAGAGGTAGAGATACATTAGGAACCAAAGGTGTCCCCAGTTTGGATCATGTCTAAATTTATCTTGAGTAGGTCCTGCAAATAAATTATCTACTACATAATTAGATATAAATTTGTAGTCAAAGCTAAACACCTTGGCAGGGTTCTCCATTGCTAACCAAACAAGCTTAAGGGGAATGATTAGAAGCAAAAAGAAAACTAGCATTGGGTAGAGAAGACGCTTTGTTCTTTTTTTTAGAAAGTTGCCTTTGTTAATTATTAAATGAGAAAAGAAGCCACTTATAATAAAGAACAATGGCATTCTAAATAATCTAAGAAAATCCAACATTATATCTATTATGTAAGAGTGACTCATATCCTTAATCACCCAGTGATATTCGATTTCACCATAAGCAAGACAAGCATGTAAGGGAATTCCTAGAAGTACCGCTATCGCACGTAGAAAATCAAAGTGATGATATCTTTCTTTCTTCACTAGAATTGTCCTATGATGATAAAGAGATGTATCCACAATACGATATTAATCATCTCAGCACGTGATGGTTTTAAAAATATTGGACCAAGTATGATTAATAGAGCATAGAGTAGCTGATTTATTCCTATATATATTGATGGTGATGTAAGTATGTAGACGAATCCCATTAGAGATGCAGATAATGTGAATAAAATTCCAATTGGAAAATCGTTTCGACCCTTAATAAATTGAAAATAGATCAGTCCACAAAGATATAAAGTACATCCAATCACCAATGTTACAACTGCATAGTTCGCCTGTAAGTTTGAAACTATATAGAATCGACCAATA
The DNA here is from genome assembly GCA_001874305.1 of Bacteriovorax sp. MedPE-SWde. GTDB lineage: Bacteria > Bdellovibrionota > Bacteriovoracia > Bacteriovoracales > Bacteriovoracaceae > Halobacteriovorax_A. The sequence goes on from MPCU01000003.1 coordinate 549,503, forward strand.
ATGACTGGTGCAAAGGCCAAGTATGCAAGAAGGCCAAGTGTATTTCTTTTAAAGTATCGTACTGTTAGCATGCCTTTGTTTAAAGAAGACATATTCTCATAGGCCAAGAAAATCTGACCGACCGCTTCCGAGAGAAAGAGGATAGAGAATAATACATTTGATAGAGCACTATAGAGATATACACCTAAGACTAAGAAGATAATTGCTGAGATAAACTGAACTTGGTAGGTCTGTTTTTTGACCTCTAGTCCTGTAGATCTTTCTTCGACCTTTTTAAGTAACTTTAGCATGGTAACTCTGTGAGCTTTATAGGCATACCATCTAGTGGCTTCAGACTCACGTGTGATACGGCCTTTGGAAGTTCTTTCGTCGCAAGTTCTAAATCATAAGACTTAATAATCTCTGAGACTATTATTGCGACTTCCACTAAAGAAAAGTTTTCTCCTACACATCTACGTTCTCCCTTGGAAAAAGGAAGGAAGTAATCAAGTCTGTTTACATCTACGCCAGTAAAACGCTCTGGCTTAAAACTTAAGGCATTAGGCCAAAACCTCTCACTTCGATGAATATTCCATACTGGTATTACGACACTTGTGTTTTTTGGGATTTTGTAGAAATCAAAATTGTCTTCCACGAGATTTCTTCTTGAAGACATTGGAATGGCCGTATAAAGTCTCATTCCTTCTAAGATTGCACAATATAGCTTAGGGTGAGTTGTTTTAAATTTGATAGATTCAATTGGTGTTTGAGAATCCTCTATTTCTCTACGGATCTCATTTTGAATTTTCTTATGCTTTGAAAGTAATCCCAATACCCAACTTAGAGTATTTGAAGTCGTTTCATAACCTGCAATTAATAGAGTGATCACTTCATCTTTAAGTTCTTTATCACTTAATGATTCACCTGTTTCAGGGTTCTTCGCATGTACTAATCGTTGAAGAATACTTGATGTTTCATGAGGAGGACTTTGTTTTTCGTTCTCTATTAAACGTTCCACTATTCGAGAAAGGTTTCCATTATGAAAGTGAAACAACCTATTTTTCTTAGTTGGTACCCAATATGGAGTAGGGAATAATTCAAACATATGGTCATGTGCCATTTTAGAAGTATAGAGAACTGCATCATCAACAATCTTGGCATCTTCTTTTGAGAGATCACTTCCCAATAAGGTCTTTCCTGCTATAGCAAATGTTAAATTTCTCATTTCTATAGAGAAATCTAGTTGTACTTTAGAGTTATCTCGCCATGATTGAATTGTTGAGTCAGTTAAATCTTTTATTGTTTTTGAAAAACCAATAATAGGCTTTGATCCAAGCTCTTTGGATACAATAATACGACTTCTAAGCCATGACTTTCGATCATTGTTAGTGACAAGACCTTCTCCCATCACTACCTTCATTTCATCAGTTTGCTCACCCTTAACGTAAATTTTATTCTTATCACCGAGAACTTGCTTTATAAGATCTGTTCTATAAATGATTACAGTATTTATAGGCCAACCATATCTTACTACTTCTCCGTAGTTTTCCTCCGTGCTCTCAAGTGCACCAAGACTATCTCGTTTAAAATGTAGCATGAGTTTAATAAAGTTAAACCCAGAAGGACCTGGGATATGATTGAGTCCTGAAAGACTTATAAAGTTACGTAGTGAATTAATATACTTCATATTACCTGATATTTTTTAGACTAATTTTCTCTTCCCAAACTCTATCTAAGTTGAAGTAGCCCTTCAAGCTAAATGAGGAGGAGTTCTGCTTAAGCTTTACGGTTGGTGCAATATTATCACTTTTAACTGTTAGCAGTCTGTCCTTTTTACTCTTTAGCTTTCGTGGATCAAAGAGGCTTAAGTTTTCATGGTGATTCTTATGGAAATAACCACCCATTGTTACAAAATTTGCAAGACGATAATAGAGAGTATGATTCATATTGAAAACTTCGACTGAACCATCTTCATGATCTCTATGACATACGTAGTTTATGTGTGCAAGGATAGCGATATTACTAAAAACAGCGGGTAGATAAAATGCAAGAAAGAGGCCCGGTCCAAATATTAGAAACCAAATAGCGATTCTTAGAATAAGATTGATATGAAAGATTACAGTCTGTATTTTAAGTATCTTTTGGTAAGACTCGGTGTCTTTATGAATGTCAGATAAGTATTCCTTTGTATGCTCAATCATGTATTTATTAGGTGATGTTAAATATTTAAAGAACGTCATTCCTCGTGGAGAGACAGGGTCATACTTATGATCAGAGTAGAGGTGGTGCAAGGTATGCACTAGTATAAAATTATTAAAGCCATAACCAACAAAGTGGCCGACAAATTCTCCGACTATTCTATTAAGTGGTCCTTTGCTTAAATTTTGATGACCTGTTTTATGAAGAAAAGCTGCAACTAACCAACCAAATGGAATAGATAGAAACAGAGGAATAAAGTAGAGATAGCTAAAATCAAAGCTGATATTTCTTGGAATAACTAAAAGAATAGCAAGCAGAGTCAAAAGGAGCGTGAGGTCCTTTAGATAGTCCTTAAGTAAAAACTTAGGATCAGTTTTAATATTTTTGAATACTATGCTTGGTTTCATGATCTATTGGTATCATGAAAATATATTGAGATGTTGTGAAGTGAAAATAATACAATGCGTTAAAGTGAGGGGAGAGCTGTAAATACTGGAAACTATAAGAGAGGACCCGAGGGTCCTCATATAAAACTACTTTCTTAAGATTGAAACCATGTGGCTTTTGCTTCCCATTCTTTCAGTAGAGATCTCGAATAGCTCGTTAGCTAGTCTTTTGAACTTACTTCTTTTTGGGAAAAGTCCTTTTCTAGTGTTAAGAAGAGCAATTGATTCAGCTGATAACTCGTCTAGAGAAACGTTAAATGTTACGAACTCCATTTTCTTTCCGTTAGTAACTTCTCCATCTCTACCAATTGTTCCAGTAGGTCTGTATCCAGCGATAACTTGAGCAACCTTGATTGTCTTAACAGTTACTTCGCTACAGTCATGTCTACGGCTTCTACGGTTACCATATCTTCCATTGTCAGAACATGTCTTAGAAATGATCGTCTTAGAAAGAGTTTCTTTAGCTAGTTTAAAATCAAAGATACTTAGGCTTCTAAGTGATAGTGACTTAACAACCTTTTCAGTTTTGAAAACGTCATAGTTAATAGTTTTTGCGCTTGCAAGTGAACTTACAACTAGTGCTAGTGCGATTAGTACTTTTTTCATGTGATCTCCTTATGATTGTTGTTGGAGAAATTCTGGCAGATGCTAAATAAAAAATAAATTCTGAGAAGCATATTTTCTATTTTAGTTGGACAAGTGTCCGTTATTGTCTAGTCAGGGCGAGATTATTGGACATTTTCATAAATTTGTCTCATGTGTATAGCTAAGTACTTGTTATCCTATCAGGTAGAAGTCACAATTCTTGTTTAAGTTTAAATTTTATGGAATAAGAAACTCAATGCCAGAACTAACAAAACTTAATGATTCAAAAGGTCTTTTGAAAGAGCAACTCGTCTCTGATTTAAATACCTATTTTTCGAATTATAAAGACTATTCTCTTGCTCAAAAATACTTGGCAACAAATTCTGGTGTTCACCTAAAGACAATTCAGAGACTTTGCCGAAAAGAAAATAATCCAGGGCACACAACACTGTTAAAGATATATAAGGTTCTCCTTGGAGAGAGTGATTATCAAAAACTATTCTCTCTTCTTCCAGAGATTATCCGAAATACATTAAAAGAAGATTCGATTCAAAATTTATCTAGAGATATTAATTACTCTCTAGAGATTAAGAGAGAAATTCTTGCAGATAGAGTCTTTTGTGAAATCTATTTCTTAGTTGATGCGGGAAATACATCTATTGAGCTAATACAGTTTAAGTTTGGTGAGCATGGTCTTGATACTGTAAAGAGAATGATAGACCTAAAGGCGTTACGTTATAATAGCGAGGGGCTTTTAGAGCTTGGTAGTGAAAGAGCTGAAATCGATCCTCAAGTTATAAAACATTCTGGCCTCACTCTATCGGAAAAATACTCTAAGACAAAAGATTGTGAGGTTAAAGGTGAGAACTTTATTGGCCTTTATGTCGAATCATTACCAGAAAATATTTATCAAGAGTGGCTTCAAATTGATAAGGATGCGTTTATTAAGAAAGCCGAATTAGCGAAGAAGCATCGAGTTGCGGCCGGCGGAAAGAAAGTTTTTACATATATGACAACAGATACGTTTATAAAGGAAAAGAATGAAAATATTAATCATTAGTTTATTAAATATATTCATATCTCTGTCTGTCATTGCTGGCGGTGATTATGGTGGTGGACCAAAGGTCATAACATTAAATGCGCTAGACTTTAAAGTGAATGTTGCCGATATCAAACTTAATAAGAAGTTAGATAAAGTTGATCTTAAAGTACATTATCAAAAGAGAAGATACGAAAATGTATACCATTTAAGTGAGAGAAAACAGAATGAACTTAGAAGCGGAAAGCTAACTGCTATAACGTTCTCTTATGATAAAGAACTTTTTCATCAAGACACAATTGATAGACTCGAAAAAAGAAAGAAGTTTAACTTATTTAAATCAAAGTATAAGAAGCTTGCACGTAAGATATTTATTGTTGAAGAAATCAAGAAGCTTGATAAGAAGTCTTCAGAGTCTAGATCATACGAAGTTCGTATGAAGTAGACTCTGCTTCAGTCTAAAATAATTAATTCCATTCCATCAATACTTCACCAATACGGTGACCAATATTGATAAGTATCGAAAGATGTCCTTCGTCTACAGACTCACATACTGATACACGATTAACCTCTTCTGAACTATAGTCACAAAACTTCATAACTTTATTAGGGTCAATTAGATTATCATTTTCAGCGGCAAATAAGGCGTAGGGTCTATCTATTTGCTTAAATTGTTTAATAGGCCTCTTTGGAGTCATCGCTACTGACATATGCCTAGTAATAAAAGTATTAAGGAGAGGGTCTCTGTTTAGTACTCTTTGAGGATAGTTGAAATGAACCGCAGGAGATTTGCCGTACACGAGTCCAAATGTACTTGAAGCTATTATAAACTTATAAAGATCAATCTTCGCAAACGCAGGTGTTGATGGAATATCTCTTTCTATTTCTGCTTTATATCCAAATTGTGGAGAGATGAAGAAATAGCCATTTACAGATGTTCTCTTCTTCCATGTACTATAGTTTAATAGAAGCCCTGCTCCAGAAGAGTGCCCCAGTATATATACTTTTTCATTACTCTTTTTAACAAACTCAATAAAGGATTTAAGGTCTTTTCTTATTGCACTAATTCTTGGAGAAGAACCTCGTTTTCCGCTCGAGAGACCATGTCCTCTTAAATCATATAGATATACATTTGTTTGGTAATCCTCTGAAAGACTTTTTCCTATATGTTGATAACCCGCTGTTGAGTGGGCGCCTCCACCGTGTAGGACAATTACAGCTACTTTACTAATAGAAGATGAAGGAAACCTATAGAATGAGTTTAGTGTTCCATCAAAACTCTTATGAAAGCTTACCTCTGGAATATTTACTTTAGGAGCATTTGCTAATGAATCAAAATCAGTTGAATCCGAAGAGGCATATCCTAAATGGGAAATTGTAATAATTATCGTAAGTATAACTAGATTCAAAAAGCTTTTCTTCATTATATCTCCATGGAATGTAGTGCTGTTTTACACCTCCTTTTAGTTTTAGTGTGAAAAATCACTTTTATACTACATATTCATGTATTATTTATACGAATAACTTAAAAAATGGGCCCGAATAAGTAATGCAGATTAATATTGCTGACAATATTCTAGATACAGGATGGAAGGATTTCACACCTTCAGAGTCACCATTCTTAAGCTATGAGTTCTTTCTTGCTTTAGAGGAAAGTCATGTTGTTGGAAATAGTTCTGGCTGGCAACCAATATATATCGAAGAGCCAGGGAATTCTCTTCTCTATACATTTGCCAAAAATCATAGCTATGGGGAATATATCTTCGATTGGGACTGGGCCAATTTCTATCAACAACAGGGCATTCAATACTATCCTAAATTAACCTCGATGATTCCATTTACTTCTGCTACTACGCCTCACTTCTTGAGCTCTACCTCTGATGGTGTTATGGCGAAGTACGAAGAAATTTATCAGAAGAATAATTTCTCTTCATCACATTTTCTCTTTATAACTGAGTCGGAAAGAGAATACTTTAAGTCTAAAGATTATTTGATTCGTGATAGTTTTCAATATCACTTTTATAATAAGAATTATGAATCTTTTGATGGTTTCTTGCAGGATTTAAAACCAAAGAAAGCAAAACAAATAAGAAAAGAAAGAAGGTTCTCAGAAGGAATCACTTTCAACAGATTTACTGGAGATAAACTATCTCCTCGTCATGCTGTTGAGATGTTTCAATTTTATCATGCAACTATAAAAAAGAAGAATGCTATTGCCTATCTTAATGAAGACTTCTTCTTAATGATATTTGATAAACTCAGACACAATATCGTTTATGTTCAAGCTTCAAAGAATGATGAAGCAATTGCAGGAGCATTCTATTTCTTTAGTTCTAGTTGTCTCTATGGGAGATACTGGGGAACAACGGAAGATATTAAAAACTTACATTTTGAGTTGTGTTATTACCAAGGTATTGAGTTTTGCATAGAAAATAAAATAAATGACTTTGAGGCCGGGGCACAAGGGGAGCACAAAATTGCTCGAGGTTTTAGGCCGGTGAAAACATTTAGCGCCCATAAAATGAAAATACCTGTAATTCATGGGGCTATTGAGAACTATATTTCAGAAGAGCGGGCCAGTATTAACCAGCTCTTCCCATTACTTGAAAGTAAACTTCCGTTTCGTTAACTATTATATCTTTGCTTGAAAGTACTTTTTCTTTGCGACTTGTAGCTTTTCGTAACTTTCAATTAACTTAATATGCTTGTCGATACCTTCTAACTTCATACTTGTTGTCGGTAGACCAAAGAACCTAACGTCACCAGAAACAGTATCTATGGCATTTTGAAGAGTTTCTTCTCCAAACATACGAGTCATATTTGCTTTATAGTCTGAAAGCTCTAATTCATCATCAAGTGTAATATCAAGAACTGTATTTAAAGCTCTGTAATAGCTTCTTCTTTCTGGAGAGTTCTCATTGAAAGTCATGATCATTTCAACGAGTCCTTTGGCCTCGTCAAACTTCTTAAGTGCTAGGAAGATCATACATTTTAACTCACCAATATTTAACTGACCCCAATTTGAATTTTCATCAAAAGCGATTCCTATTAGCTCTGAGATAGGAGTGTAGTCATCCATCTCACTTTCTTCTAGATTGTTTACTAAAGTTGAAAGGCCGTCATTATCAAGTTTGTGTAAATTTAAGATATCTTCTCTAAATATGATCGCTCTATTGTGGTTATCCCATACAAGATCATCAGCAGAGTAAATCTCAGAATAGTCAGGAACTAATATACGACAAGCACTAGCTCCGAGCTCTTCATAGTCAGCGATATAGACTTCTTTTTCCATTTGCTTAAGAATGTCCATAAGGTAGTCATTCTCTTGCTGTGTTGTTCCTGAGAAGTCCCACTCGTTGAATTCATAATCATTTTTATCACTGAAAAACTTCCACGAAATAACTCCTGTAGAGTCAATGAAATGATCAACAATATTATTGTGCTCGCTTACAGCAAAGTTGTTAAATGTCGGAGGTGGAACGTCATTCATTCCCTCAAAGCTTCTTCCTTGTAGCAGCTCAGTAAGACTTCTCTCTAGTGCCACTTCAAATTTAGGATGTGCTCCAAATGATGCAAAAACACCACCGTTCTTTGGGTTCATCAAAGTAACACACATTACTGGAAATTTACCGCCTAAAGATGCATCTTTAATAACGATAGGGAATCCATAAGACTCAAGCTTTTCAATCCCTTCAAGGATCTTTGGATACTTTTCAAGGACACTCTTTGGAACATCTGGAAGTGTTATTTCCTCTAGAATGATTTTGTTTTTTACGGCACGTTCAAAAATCTCCGAGAGACATTGTACACGTGCTTCATATTTAGTGTTTCCAGCACTCATTCCATTACTTACAAATAGATTACCAATTAAATTAACTGGAACGTAGACTGTTTCTTGATCAGACTGTCTTGTGTAAGGAATCGCACATATTCCTCTTTCTGTATTTCCAGAGTTTGTATCAATGAGATGTTCAGCTTTGAGTTCATTCTCAGTATTATAAACTTCAAGAAATCTTTCATCCATCAGTCCTTCTGGGAGTGAGCCATCTGCACCGGGTTTAAACCATTTCTCATCTGGGTAGTGAACAAAGTCCGAATTTGATATCTCTTCACCTAGGTAGTAATCATTGTAGAAATAGTTATTACTTATTCTTTCTAAGTATTCTCCAAGTGCAGAACATAGAGCTGCATCTTTTGTTGCACCTTTTCCGTTTGTAAAACACATTGGTGAGTCCGCGTCTCTAATATGTACAGACCATACATTTGGAACTTGGTTTCTCCATGAAGCAATTTCAATCTTAATGCCAAGATTAGTTAAAAGCTCTGTCATATTAACGATAGTGTCTTCAAGAGATGAGTCTTTTCCTAGAATCATAGTTTGAGAGTTACTATCCGTTTCATAAACTAGACTAGCATCTTTACCAAGAACATTAAGAGTTTCAATTTTAAAGGCAGGTGACTGTTGAATTGTTTTCTTTACAGTACATCTATCAATAGATCTGAGTATCCCTTCTTTGTCTTTCTCTGAAATACTTTCAGGTAGCTCAACTTGAATATGGAAGGTTTGATTATATCTATTTTCAGGATCAATAATATTATCTTGGCGTAGTTTAATATCCTCAGTCGGGATACCTCTCGCAATACAATAGACTCTAACAAAGTAGGCAGCACAAAGTGCAGAAGAAGCCAGGAAATAGTCAAAGGGGCTAGGAGCAGTTCCATCACCCTTGTATCTAATTGGTTGATCTGTTTTGATGCTAAAATCGTCGAAGTTAGCTTCAAGCCTTAGGTTCTCTAGAAAGTTTACGTTAATTTGCATAGGAGTTATTAACATCCTCTCCCTCTAGAGAGTAGTAAATGCTTAAAACTAGGTAAGAATTACAAGAAGAGAACCCTTGTAATTCTAGACGTTTACATAGGGGATAAAATAGTTTTATATTGGCCAGTAATGACATCACTAAAATACTTCCAAGGTTATCCAGAATCAATAAAAGACCAGGTACATAACTTGGTTGAAAGTGGTCGTTTAAAAACTTACCTTGAGAAGAAATATCCTAATCCCCATCAAATAAATAATGATAAGCAGCTTTATCAATATGCAAACGACTTGCGACTACAGTTTTTGCGCAATACTCCTCAGATAAGTAAGGTCCGTTACGAGAAACAGAAAGACCTTGTTAAAAATGCTCTAGGAACTCATACTTTTGTAAGCCGTAATCATGGTGGTAAGCTTAAGAGCAAGCATGAAATTAGAATTGCGATGAGCCTCAAGAATGCACCTGAGGAAATGCTGAAAATGTTAGTTGTTCATGAGCTAGCGCACTTTAAAGAAAAAGATCATAATAAGGCCTTCTATAAGTTATGTGAATATATGCAGCCAGATTATCACCAGGTCGAACTTGATTTAAGGCTATTCTTAGTATTGTTAGATCAGGGCGAGGGACTCTTCTAGGTGATGGAGGTGAAGTAGAATTATAAACTTCACCCCTTTAGTGTTTTTAGAACTTGGCTATCAATGATGTAGTGTATTGGTAGTCACTATTCTTTGTATCAAGAGCAGGTGAGTTATCATACTTATGAAGATAGGCCACCTTAAGTGTAAGCATCTTTGAAACAGTAAAGTTTAGACTTGGCTCAAAGTTAATTTGCCAATCATCGCTTTCGCTCAAGTTAGGAAGAGCTTCTACCCATAATTTTAAAAATAAGTTCTCATTTTGTTGTTTCGAATACTCAGTATAAATACGAAGCTTTGATCCATTTGTCTTTCTTGCTTCAAGATCTGACTCAAGTGTTCTTCTGTAACCAGCTTCAGAGTGAAGACTTTGTTTATCTGATTTGATAAAGCTGTAAGCACCACCAAGGTCATAGTTCCATCTGTAATCTAAGGATGCGAAAACATCTTCTTCTCTTTGTGCTGCTGCAAAAATAGACCATTTACTACTCAGGGATCTTTCATATCGAGTATTAACGTCCCAGTTTCTTGCATTAAGTTCCTTATCTGCCTTACCGTATGAGTAGTGTCCACCAAGCTTAAAAGTGTTGTTGTCCTTTACATATGTATTGATGGTTTTTGTATTCCAGGTTTCAGACTCAGTGTTTCCACCGTTCATGATTACTGTAAGTTCGGATTCGTTGCTGTAGTTTGCGTAAGCTGCACTGCTGAGAAGAAGCAGTGAAATTAGAAGTTTCATATAAGTCTCCAGAGATATAAGGAATAAATTCTATTCCTAAATCTCTGGAAATAAAACTGATGTTTATTATTCTGAGTCGATTTCTTGGATTTTTTCAATATCACAAGTTGTAGGGTTAACAATTATTGCATTGCTAAACCAACCGCTATGGATTGAGCCAGTTACTTTGAAGATAAATTTATCTTCAGCAAATGGACCTGCGTCTGCTTGACGACGAATCTCATAAATTGATCCGGCCTCTAACAAAACGTCCTCATTAATACTTGGCATATAATCAAATCTTGTTCCTCTTGATGAATCAAGATACTGATCCGTTACAGACTCTAGGCAAGATGAAGTTGAGGCAAATGAAAGAGAAGAAAGCATAACAGTAAGCATAATTAATGACTTTTTCATATATCCTCCAAGGATGTCTTGTTAATGGCCGCAACTTAACCTTATAGGTCCAATAAGTCTAGACTTATCATAAAAGCGTGTACATTTTTTGGAATATATAAGAGTGCGAAGCGTCAAGTTGTACATGCCTTAAAAGAAGCCGTAGAATTGCCAAATGAAAAATTACTTTAAAGAAAATCCAGAACTAGTATCAAATATAAGACAAGGTGTTGAAAGGGAGTGTTTACGCTCTCTTACGGATGGAGCAGCATCGTTAAAGCCCCATGCAAAAGCTCTAGGCTCTAAATTAACTCATCCATTCATCACAACAGATTATGCAGAAAACCTGTTGGAATATATTGGTGGCGTTCATAGTAGTACAGATGAATTACTTGAAGAGCTTGAGGCCCTTCATGCATATACTGTAGAGAACTCAAATGGAGAAATCTTGTGGCCAAGTAGTATGCCATGTCTCTTACCTGAAGAAGATAAAATTCCAATAGCATGTTACGGAAAATCTAATACCGGAAAATTAAAAAGTTTATATCGTCTGGGACTCGGTCATAGATATGGTCGCTCTATGCAATCAATTGCTGGTGTTCATTATAACTTCTCTCTAACTGATAGCTTTTGGGAGAATTTAAAAGCTAAAGAAGGATCAGAGTTAAAACTAAGTGAATATAAATCTCAAAAATACTTTCATATTATTAGAAACTTTCAAAGAAATAAGTGGCTATTGATGTACCTTTTTGGAGCGAGTCCTGCTGTTGATAAAAGCTTCCTCGAAGGTAAGGATCATAGTTTAAAGAAATTAGATGAGAATACTTATTACTCTGAACATGGGACATCATTAAGAATGGGGGGGCTTGGTTATACGAGTACCGCTCAGGAAGATATTAATATCTGTTTTGAGAAAGTTGAAACTTATATAAAAACACTTGAAGCCGCTCGCCAGAAATCATTTCCAGAGTATGAAAAGATAGGGCTTAAAGACGAAACTGGTTACAAACAACTAAATACAAACTTACTTCAAATTGATAATGAGTTCTACTCAAATATTAGACCGAAAAATATTGCTGGAAGAAAAGAAAGTGCACTTAAATCACTTCACTTAAGAGGTGTTGAATATATTGAAGTCCGATTGCTAGATGTGAACCCTTTTGAAAAGCTTGCATTTGATAAAGATCAAATTCACTTCTTACACTTATTCCTTCTATGGTGTTTATCTACAGAATCAAAAGGAATCACGAAAGAAGAATGTTCAGAGTTAAATGAAAACTTTCAAAAAGTAATTCTTGAAGGAAGAAGGCCTGGCTTAAATCTAGAAAGAGATGGAAAAGAAGTTTCGATAGGTGATTATGCTACATCACTGCTTGATGAAATTTCAGACTTCTCATCAGAGATTAGAAGCTTTGATTCTAAGTATGATAAAGCCTTAGCTACTCAAATTGATAAAGTGAAGAGTCCTGAGCTTTTACCTTCTGCAAGAATATTAAATGAACTTAAGAATAAATCATATCTGGAGTTTCACCTTGATCTTGCTAAGGATTATGCTTCTAGCTACAAGATGACAGACGATTGGAACGAGAAGTTAATATTTGAAGGAAAGAAGTCTTGGATTAAGCAAAAAGAGATTGAAGATACTGATACTTTAGACTTTGATACTTATCTCAAGAATTATTTTGAGGATATCAAAATATAAGAAACAAGGGCAAACATGACTACGAAAACTATACCATGGGGAAAAGAAGAGAAACTAAAGTGGAAGAGAGAACAAGTTATAAAGCGCTCTTACATGGAAGAGGTTGTCTCTAAAATTAACTCTTTAAGTGATCAGTTTAACGTCCAACAATATGGTTCATTATCATCCGATCCAAGCAAGTACCCTTTATATATTATCACTTCTAAAACTCTAGATAAGAGTAAGAAGACTGTTCTTGTTACTGGAGGTGTCCATGGATACGAAACCAGTGGAGTTCATGGAGCGCTGGCCTTTTTAGAAAGAAGTGCAAAGAGCTATGAAGAGCATTTCAATATTATCGTTGCTCCATGTATTAGTCCGTGGGGATATGAAACTGTGAATCGCTGGAACTCTGAAACAATTGATCCTAATAGGTCATTTATTAAAAATGGTCCTTCAGAAGAATGTAATCTCTTTTTAGACGCAATCTCAGAACTTGGTCATGAAATTTTTGTTCACTTTGATTTACATGAAACGACTGATACTGATAATACTGTCTTTAGACCGGCTCTAGGACAAAGAGATGGAATTCCGCAAGACGTTTGGGATATTCCTGATGGTTTCTATGTTGTAGGTGACTCTGATAAACCTCATAATGAGTTTCAAAAAGCTGTGATAGACTCTGTTAGAGAAGTTACACATATTGCTCCATCAGATAAGGATGGGCGAATTATTGGAGAGTTGTGTATTCAAGAAGGGGTAATAAATTATCCTGTAAAGTCTCTTAACTTATGTACAGGTTTTTCAAATGCAGAATATTCGACAACGACTGAAGTTTACCCCGATAGTCCTAAAGTAACAGACGCTAATTGTGTTGATGCACAAGTGGCCGCAGTTGTAGGTGGATTAAATTACTTATTATAATTAGAAAGGATAGATATGATTTTAAAAGGAAAGTGTCTCTGTGAAAAAATATCATTTGAGGCAGAAGATATTCCAGGTGTAGTTTTTAATTGTCATTGCTCGAGATGTCGTAAATCACATGGTACGGCATTCGCAACTCAGGTCTTTGCCCAAAGAAAAACACTTAAGTTTATTAAAGGTGAAGAGCTACTAAGTGAGTACGATGGGGAGTCTGGTGGACTTCGAACATTCTGCTCTTCATGTGGTTCTCGTCTGATGAATTATTCAAAAGATACTATGGATTATTTAAGTATATGTGTTTCTGCGCTTGATCCTGAATTTAACTTAAAACCAACAGCTGATTGTTTTGTTGATGATAAGTTTTCATGGACTAAAGTAGATGAGGGGATTCAACAATTCGCGGCTTATCCTCCGATGTAGATAAGGTATACTTATCAAATGAAAAAGCGAACTGTCTTTCTTACTGGGCTTAAGGCCATGTTACCTATTTTACCTGGAGTAATTCCTTTTGGTTTGATTATGGGAACTGCCGCTTCAAATGCTGGATTAAATATTTTTGAAACGATGGGAATGAATATCATTGTTTTAGCTGGTGCCGCGCAGCTTGTTACTGTGGATCTTTTAACAAAGAATGTAGATTCCCTAGTTATTGTTTTTACTGGTCTTGTCATAAATATAAGAATGGTTCTCTATAGTGCAGCTTTCTCTCCATTATTTGAACAGTCAAATATTCTTACTAAAACAGTTGCTTCATACATGTTAACAGATCAATCATATGCAGTTTCTATTGCTAACGAGGGTCTTTATAACAAGCGTAATGATAAGATTGTTTTCTATTTTGGAGGAGCTATTACGATGGTTCTTTGTTGGCACTTCAGTGTAGTTTTGGGGTTAGTCTTTGGTAACTTTGCACCAAGCTCAATTTCTTTAGATTTTGCAGTTCCCCTAAGTTTTATGGCGCTGACAATACCAACCATCAAGAATAGACCAGCACTGTTAGTGAGTATTTTATCTGCAGTACTATCAATTCTATTTTATGGTCTACCGTATAATTTAGGCTTAGTTCTTGCTGCTGGAATAGGAATTGCTTTCGGTACGATACTAACTGAAAATCTCACTAGGAGATCATATGAAATTTGATAATTTTTGGTTAGTAGTTATTTTTTTAGGCCTTGGTACTTTTCTGATTCGTTATAGCTTTTTCTATCTATCAGATAAAGTAAAAATTTCTGAACGAGCTAAGAGAAGTCTTACCTTCATTCCTTGTGCTATTTTTCCTGCTCTATTAGCGCCAATGGTATTCTTTCACGAAGGTAGTAATGCAGTACTTCTTAATAAGGAAAGATTAGTTGCTTTTCTTATAGCTACTTATATTTGCTATAAATCAAAGAATATTTTAGTAACTATTATATCTGGTCTTGCCATTCTTTATGGTCTTACACAAATCTAGATAGTAAGATTAATACATGAATATAAAACGCTTATATATTCTATTAACTTCATTTGCTATATCAATTCTTCTTGGTAGTGTGGCCTTTATTTATATCGATGGGCAAAGTACAATTGAGAACGAGAGAGAGTCGAGTGTTCAAAGTGTAGAAGAGAATAGGGCCTTTATAGATTTCGTCACATCTTATAAAACTTATATCGCAACAATTTATAACTCAAATAAAGAAGTCGATAGGTTATATGGTAATTATAGAGATGCTTATCTGAGTGTCGGTTTTCTACAATCTACTAATGTCGAGAGGCTTAATTCAAGTGCTAGCAGTTTGACTTCACTCTTTAAATTAGAAATTCTACTAAAAGAAAAGTCTAAAGAAGTATCACGTAACGTTTTTAAAAGTAGAAAAGAGTTAGAAGAACTATTGGCCAATGAGATTTTGTTACGTATGCAAAAAGGGGAAGAGTTTCTACCGGGACTAAAAGAGAAATTAGGTTCTTGGGGTAAGGGAATTCCTCTTTTTAAAAAACTTAGAAACAGTATTGATGTTTCCTATGTAAATAAAGAGAAGTTTTTAGAATTACATAACTTGTTGAAGCTTAGTAAGATCCTCGCAAAAAAAGACTCATTACCAGAAAGTTTGGATCTTAAATCTTATGAGTTTTCTAAGGAGCTTAAGTCTAGAATTCATATTTCACTACATCAATATTCGAGCTATTTGAGTAAGTTAAAGTCAATTAGTTATAAATATAAAAAGACTTCTAATAAAATATTACGAATAAAAGAGACTTTAAGTAATCTCCTTAACGATAAAATTATAAATGATTGGCAAAAGCATACAACGAGGGAAATACTAAAGTCGGAAAAAGACAAAAATCGCAAGCATAAACTTGTTATTGATGGGGTAACTATATTGTCCGCAATAATTATTCTCATACTATTATTTGTATTCTTAAGCGTCTTCCCTCATCTAACTAAACTAGAAAAAAAAGCCGATGAGATATCTAAGGGAGAGTTTTCCAATACTTTTGAGAATATACCTAATAATGAGTTTGGACGGACGATGTTGGCATTTAATCAAATGTCTCAAAGAATAACTGACTATATAGAATTGTTGAAATCTGAAGAAAAAAAGAAGGTACAGCTTACAGATTCTATATCTAGAATGAAGAAGTTAAGTGCAATGGAGGAGCTATCCGCTAAGTTGTCCCACGAGATCAAAAATCCAATATCAATTATTACGTTTTGCTTAACGGATGCGATAGACTTTCTAAAACAAGGAAAAATTACAGAGTGTGAAGTAGAACTTACTAAGTCTAAACAAACCCTTGATCGACTCTCATTAATATCTAAAAATCTTGGGACTAAGTATACGAAGCCTCTATTTGACGAGATCGAACTATCCCCATTCTTTGAAGAACTCGTAACGATGTATGATTCATGGTTAAGTAGTGAGGGGATAGAGATTGTAATGGCTGAAAAGAAAAATATAATCAAAGTAAAGGCCCCTAGACTTGAATTACAAAGTGCGATTTCTAATCTCATTGATAACGCTCTTGAGGGGGCAGAGAAGGATAAGAAAATATATATAGATTATGGAGTAGAGTCTGAAAATGTAGAGGTCACTGTTTCTAATAAGGGCGAGGAATTAGTTGATAAAGAATCTATCTTTAATAACTTTTACTCTACTAAAGATGGACAGGGGCGCGGCCTTGGCCTTGCGATTGTTAAAGATATAGTAGAAATGAGTAATGGAAAGATTTCTTATTATTATAAAGAAGGACTTCATAATTTTAAGATAACTCTTCCCCGTTGTTAAGTTTTAGAATACATTGTTTTAACTCATCTTTACTTTCAATATGTAGTTTCTGATAAATATTACTAAGATGATTTCTAACGGTACCATCACTGAGACTTAATTTATTACCAACTATTTTATTCTTTGCATGTATCAGTATATTTTCAACAATTTCAATTTCTCTATCTGTAACGAAGTATTCTTCTTTGAGTATTTTTCTTGCATGTTCTTTTACAAGGAATTGGCTTGTTAGACTCTCTGTAGTAATTATATTTCGCGATTCTAAGAGTGCCGCTTTCATTGCTTCTATTAAACTATCTTTCTCTAATGGTTTTTCAAGATATCTAAATACTCCTAAGTTTAAGCTTTCTATTGCAAGCCTCTCCTTAGAATAAGCGGTGATCATAACAAAGATCGTACTCTGATTTACGGACTTGTTGGCCTTGATTATGTCGAGTCCATTACCATCAGGGAGGTTATAATCTACGAGGACTACGTCATACTTATTTGTCGAAATTAGTTTTATAGCGTCGTGATAAGTGTTCGCATTATTGATTTCTGAGTAGTAATCACTTAGGTACTTTGTATACTTCTCTAAAAGAATTTCTTCATCTTCAACAATTAATAATTTCATCTTTTGATTATAGCATCCATTTTTTTTGCTAGATATGACATTATGACACATCCGACTTTATGTATTCTGTAGCAGAATTACTCTATAGCTACAGGAGGCTTAATGAAGAAATTATCTTATTTATTACTAGGACTTGTATCAGTTAACTCTTTTGCTGGTGCATATGTAGATCTTTCTCTAGGTGCAATGCACCGTCAACTAGATGGAGATAAGTTGTCATACCAAGACAGTCAGGCGATTACGTCAGAGATTTCAGTGGGGTATGCTGGAAAGAAATGGGATCTAGGGATTGATACTCTCTATTCTATTTCAAGAGCTCAAAACTTAAAGTTAAATTATGGAGAAACTGAGATTAGAGATGACTTTAACTGGCATAGTATTAATATTGGGCCAACTTTTAAGTATCACGTAATATCTAAGTCTGGTAAATGGGACTTCGTACCATTTGTAGGAGCATTCTATAATCATACTGTATTTGAAAACTCTGCTAATTTGAAAGGTTCAAATGAATCAGAAGATAAGTCACATGAAACATGGGGTTATGGCGGAAAGCTAGGTATGGAGTTTAAGAAGCTAACACCTAATTCATCATGGGCAGAAAGCGTTAACTACAAGGTTTATGGTGCCTATACAAAGTATAGAGATGTAGAAGGTGATTATATTGTTGGGAATAACGTTGAAGAGTATAAGGGTGATACACCTGATAACCTTCATGACTATGCTGTTGGTTTTTCTGTTGGTTTCTCAATTGGAGACAAACTTTGGAAAAAGACTAAGAGTGCTGCTAAAACTTTAGCGACTAAAATCTAGCATTACGTAAATTCTATAGGTCAGATAAGTAAGTTTGGCCTATAAGATTTTCTTTTAAAAAAAGTGCTATAATGCTATAGATTAGTAGAATTTAGAGTAAAGGTACTTATGAGTGAAAGACAAAGCAAAGCTACAGATGGAATAACATTGAAGATGATGCTAACGGATGTAATAGATCTCTTTGGTTTTAAAGACCTCTATGAAATGACTGAAATAAGAAGCTTTGATGACGACCACCCTCAATTTAATAAAATTCTTAAGTTTATTAGAAAAAATGAATGGGCCAAAGATAAGATTGAAAAAATGTATCGTGGTAATCTCGGTAAAATCGCTGCTATGAGAAGAGAGCAGGAAAGAAATCAAAGAAAGTAGAGACGTCGCTGTCTGAGCGACGTCCAAACATTTATTCTTTCTTAGTTTTGTTTAGTGTCAAAGAACTCCGCAACATGTCTTAAGAACTTTGCTACATTTGCTTTATCAACGCCACAGCAGCTTGATTTGTCACAACACTCATTTGATTCACTTGTGTTTTTTATTTCTTTACTCATGATTCCTCCTTGGAATTGTTTGAACTTTCGTCTGCACAACAGTTTTCAATGGAATCGGCCAATTCACGTAATGTTTTTGCGATTTCTTTTGCATTTAAAGAATAGAAAACGTTCTTGCCTTCTTTCTTGGCATTAAGCACCCCAGCTTTCTTCAAGGACGCCAAGTGCCTTGAGACTACTGATAGGTCAATATCGCAGCAACCTTTTACATCGTTAACGCTTTTCTCATTGGTACCATCCTGAGAAGAGCGACAAAAATGTTTAAAGATGTTTAAACGATTCTTATCCCCAAGTGCTTTAAAGAGATTGAGAAGTTTTTCTGAATTTTCTGTAAATGGTGTTTCGCATTTCATAAATACATAGTTGCATGAAAATGCAATCGTTTCAATAGTTATTTGCATATGTATGCAAGTAAAGTCTACGTTTGTAGTTAAATCAGTATCTTATGTACCACAAAATGTAGCTGTTACTCTTTCGTTTTCAAGAGGAGCCTTCTTGTATTCTTCAAAATCTGTTTGTTCTATGAATGGTCTCTTTAGTAGCTCATTCATTTGAGTCATAACTGAATGATCTCCAGATAGAGATGCTTGGATTGCTCTTTCTACTTGATGGTTTCTTGGGATATAAATTGGGTTTGAAGAATTCATTAATGCTCTTGCCTCATCTAAGTCTTGGGCCTGATTTGATAATCTATCTGTCCATAGCTCATGGAATTGATCAAAGAGGGGAGTTTTCTTAAAGTTTGAAAGATCGCCACTAAGTGCCCTAAAACTATTAGTAAAATCAAGGTCTTCACTTTCTAAATAATCGAGCCACTTTTCAACGACATCACTATCTTTATCTGTTGATTCAAATAGCCCAAACTTTGGAATCATTTTTGTCTGCCTGTCACTTTCATATATGTCGAGATAGGAGTTGATTGAATTCTCTAGTAGAGTGATTGCTTCTTTTTCGTCTTCACCAATTAAAGGAATCAAGCAGCTGGCCAGTCTTGATAGGTTCCATTTAGCAATATTGATTTGATTACCATATGAGTAGCGACCATTTTTATCGATGGAACTAAAGACACGACCCCTAGAGAAGTTATCTATGAACGCACATGGACCAAAATCTAGCGTTTCCCCACTTATCGACATATTGTCAGTATTCATTACGCCGTGGATAAAACCTAGAGAGAGCCAATGAGCAACCATTTTAGATTGTACCTTTGCAACTTCATGTAGGAACTTAAGAATGATGTCTTCTTCATTTGCTATATGTGGAAAATGTCTTTGGATACAATACTCCACTAAGAGTCGAATGCTGTCATTCTCTCCTCTTGCTGCAAGGAATTCAAATGTACCAACTCTTATATGACTTGAAGCAACTCTCGTAAAAACACCACCGGGAAGAGGTTGTTCTCTATATACATTTTCTCCAGTAGAGACTGCCGCCAATGCCCTTGTTGTAGGTACTCCTAAAAAGTGCATCGCCTCACTAACTATATATTCTCTAACTACAGGACCAAGTGAAGATTTACCATCGCCACCTCGTGAGTAATTTGTTCTACCAGAACCTTTAAGTTGAACATCGTACTGCTTACCTTGTGATGACTTTACTTCTCCAAGAAGCATAGCTCGACCGTCTCCGAGTTGTGGGACAAAGTGTCCAAACTGATGGCCTGCGTAGGCGAGGGCCACTGATGAGGCTCCGTCAGGTATAACTTGTCCTGAAAATAACTTCGCCAAATCTTTGTCATCAAGGTCCGAAAGGGATATTCCAAGATCACTTGCCAACTCCTTATTAAATGCTAATAGCTGAGGGTTTTGTACAGTGTCTGGAACTTCAGATGAATAGAGGATTTCAGGTAGGTCAGTATATGTATTTTCGAATTTTATCATGAGTTAATATAACCCACTGGCGTCCATGTTTCTATTATTCAGTAAAATATTGTAGTATCTGATTCATGGAAAAAAAGAAATTCTTCTATTTATTAAAAATTCAATACCTTGGCTTTAGATTTAGTGGGTGGCAGAAACAGACTAATGCAAAGACGGTACAAGAAATGGTCGATAGAACTATTTCTTTCATTGTAAAGCATGATAACCATAAGACACTAGGTGCCGGAAGGACGGATGCGAAAGTATCCACAAATGAATATGCTCTAGAGCTCTATATTTCGAGAGAACTTAATCTTGATACTTTTCTTGATGAATTTAATGAAAACTTGCCCGCTGATATTCGTGCCCTTGAGCTCATTCAAGTCGACGAGTCTTTTAATATTATGGAAGCTCCAGAACTTAAAGAGTATCTCTACATCTTTACATCAGGCAAGAAGCCTCATCCATTTTGCGCTCCATTCATGGTGTATTTTCAAGAGGCCATGGATATAGATCTTATGAAAGAAGGAGCAAAGATTTTTGAGGGAAGGCATAACTTTAAAGCGTTTTGTTATAAACCGAAGGAGAATGCTACTTTTGAAAGGGCTGTCGACTTTTGTGAGATAGTAGAGAATGATCTTTATACGGCAAACTTCTTTCCAAAAGAGTCTTGGATTTTACATGTTCATGGAAAGGGTTTTATGAGACATCAAGTTCGCATAATGATGGGAGCATTGATAAAGCTAGGTCGTGGAGATATCACTTTAAATGATATTAAGAAGTCTTTAGAAACAGGAGAACTTTGTGGACAAGGATTCATCGCTCCTTCTTCAGGGTTAATGTTAAATAAGTTACACATATAGGAATAATAATGGATGGAACAAATAGAGAAGACATTTCTCCTGGATTAGAAGTTAGAATTGTTTTAAAAAAAGATCAACGCTCTGGAAAACTAACTGAGGGAATCGTTGAAAAACTTTTAACTAAGTCTCCTTATCATCCCCATGGAATTAAAGTTCGCTTGGAGAGTGGGGATGTTGGTCGAGTAAAAGAAATAATTGATAATGACTAAAGAAAACGAAGTTACATGTAGTACTTGTAAGGCATTATGCTGCCGCTTAGAAGTGCAGCTCATCGATGATTCCGATGATCAGGTCCCTGAAGAGTATACTACAAAAGTAGATGGTATTTATACGGCAATGAAACAGGCCGATGACGGCTGGTGCTTAGCTCTTGATAGAAGGACTATGCTCTGTAAAATCTATGAAAAGAGACCGTTCATTTGTCGTGATTACAAAGAAAATGATTATGACTGTTTGATAGAGCGTGAAAAACTACAGTCATTCTCACAGATTGCTCTCCCTGTAGAATTCTCTGCACCTATAAAGGTTATTCGAGAAAAGTACTTCCTTGAAGTTCTCTCATCAAAACATAATAAGGCCGATTTTGAAGCATGGAGTTCAAGTATTGATGAGCTTAAAGGGGTGTTTGGTCCTAATAACCCCTGGCCTGAAGATGTTACAGACCTAAGTTACAATTTAAAGGATCTAGAGAACCATCATAAAGAATTTTTAGATAGAGAAGCTTTTACTTATTCGATTTTAGAAAGGGGGAGTGACCTCTGTATTGGTTGCCTTTATATTAGGCCATGTTCGATAAGTGAGTATGATTGTCGTGTTGATTTTTGGTTTAGAACAGGACATACTTCCCATGTTGAAGAGTTCTATCAGTGGCTTAAGAAATGGCTTTTGGAATATTGGGGATTTGATAAGCCTGTTTTTCCTGGACGCTCAATAAGTTGGAACGATTATAATACTCAGATGGAGAAGTAGATATGTCATATGAAATGATGGTTGGATTAGAAATAAAAGATGATTCTGTATATACACAATATAGAGAAGCAATGACTCCAATACTTACTGAATACGGTGGTGGTTTTCGCTATGACTTTAAAGTTTCTGAAGTTTTAAAGAATGAAGAGGGACGCTCAATTAATAGAGTATTCGCAATCTACTGTAGAGATAAAGAAAGTATGGATAATTTCTTCTCTAATCCAAGGTATTTAGAAGCTAAGAATAAGTTCTTTGAATCTTCAGTTCTCGAGACAACAATCATCTCTGCATACGAAAGATAGATTTATAAAGAATAGTGCTTATCAATTATTTTAATCACTTCTTTATTATCTTTTAATGTCTTGGATGCTTTTATTAACTTATCAATGAGATGTTTCTTCTTAGACTTTTTTGAAAATTGTACCCATGCAGTATTTGTAGTTAATATAAAAGGTTTATCGAGAACTGATTTCTTATGACCAAGTTTTTGCATTTGAAACATAAGGATTTTTTCAGGAGCTATCACCGCACCAACTCTTTTGTTAATCAGCATTTGAATTGCATAATTATAATCTAGAACGTAGTTTACTTTCATTTTCTCATCGTTAGTGAATCTTGGGCTATAGCGAACTCCACGAGGTGTCGCTAGTTGATGTTTATATAGATCCTGATACTTAGAAATCTTAGTACCTTTTAAACCGACTGCAATTGTATTGAGATCATAGAGTGGAATAAGCTTATTACTAACTTCCTGACTTCTGTTAGATAAGAAAAAGATAGCAAAGTCTATTGATCCTGATTCAAGACTTTGGATCATTCTCTTATAAGGAAGTAGTTTCTTTTTAATTTTTATACCTGAAGTTTCTTCTAGTCGTTTAGCAATGTCTGGAATAATCCCAACGACTTCACCCTTTTCTAAACTTCCATAGGGGAGTATTTTAAAGACGCCAATAGTTAGCTTGTCTTCTGAGTAGACACTAACTGTAAGCATGAATAGGAGTAGTGTAATAAGCTTCTTCATCAATTAAAGTATTATACATCAAAAACTATTTAGCTAATAGCTTATAAGTGATAGGATTTATTAATGAAATCAGTCTTTTTAAAAAATATTAGTGCCGAAATTCAGCTTCTTAACGATGGAAAGCCCTTGGAAGCAATTGATAGCTTCTATAGCGATGATATAATCATGTATGATAATGATCAAGTTTTTGCTGATGGACTCACAGAGAGTCGCTCTAAGCAGGAGCCATTTATCAAAGCTGCTAAAAGTATTTCAGGGAATATTGTTGATTTAGTTATTGATGAGGTCAATGAAGTGGCGATCTTCTTAAATAAGTCTCAGTTTATAAATTCAGCAGGAAAAGTATTTCAAATTAATGGTCTCTGTTGGCAACAATGGAAAGAGGGAAAAGTTAGCGAAGAGCGCTACTATACTGGCGAGCTAATGAAAACGAAGCTTATCGAGTTCTATAACTAACGTTTCTTTTTTCCTCGAGAAGTCGATCTCGCAGTATCTTTCTTATATTCTTTATCAAGAGCAGCAAACATTTTATCGTATTTACTGGCCTTCTTTTTTTGTTGTTGTGGCCTTTTCTTTTGAATAGGCTTGTTCTTTCTTTGTCCCTGAGTTTTTGTCTTTGGGTCAGCTTCTGATGATGAATCTTCTATCATTTTTAAAAGTGTTTTTAATTCGTCATCTGTAAGATCTCGCCAGTCTCCAGCTGCAAGTCCCTTGAGACTAACATTCATAATTCTCACACGATCTAGTCTTTGTACTTCATAACCAAAGTATTCACTCATTCTTCTTATCTGTCTGTTTAAACCCTGAATTAAAGTGATTCTATAAGAGTTTGTAGACTCTTTAACTACCTTACATTTCTTAGTCATCACACCAAGAATTGGAACACCATTACTCATTCCTTTGATAAACTCATCAGTGATAGGTTTATCAACAGTAACGATATATTCTTTTTCGTGATTATTACCAGCTCGTAGGATTTTGTTAACAAGGTCTCCGTTATTCGTCAGAAAGATTAGACCTTGAGAGTCTTTATCAAGTCTACCAATAGGGAAAATACGAGTGCTGTGATTTACGTAATCAACGATATTATTTACTTCACTGCTTTCTGTTGTGCTGACAATTCCCGTAGGTTTATTGAGAGCGATAAAAATTAACTTTTCCTCGTCACGAGGTTCAATACGTTTCCCATTTACTTCAACTAAATCACCAGGGGAAACTTGGGCACCAATTCCTGAAGGTTTTCCATTTATAAGAACCTTTCCATTAGCAATGAATTCATCGGCTTCTCGACGAGAGCACATACCACTTTGGCTTATATATTTGTTAAGTCTAATAGGAGAGTTAATGTCCATTTTATTTACCTTGTATCAATAATTTGCAGAAATATAGCACAATATTTGCCTAAATATTCATACCTATGAAATTTTGATCATTTTTTGTAAAACTCGTGCTATTAAGACTCTATGGCTAAGAAAAAAAAATCAGGTATGGCACTACAAGGTGTTGGAATTGCACCAAATATTCTCCTTCAACAGATAGAGAGCACCGCTCCTTTTATATTCAAAGGTGAGCTCGATACGACTCTTGAAAAGCGAGAGTTTCTTGAGAAGATAAGATTCTATAAGAAGAACCTTAAGCAGCTCAATAATATCGATCTTGCAGAGTACTTTCATATCTGTCTTTGTGCTCACTGGTCTACGGCCGGAACATTTGTTCCAACTGATGTAGATAACCAAATTAGAGAAACTCTTTGGAAGCATGGTCAAATTCAGAAATATATCGATAAGATGGCCAAGATAACAATAGATTCTTGGACTTGGGACTACTCGCAGGTCACAAATAGAAAGTCATTTAATAGAGATAATACAACGGTTATGAGTACCCATGAAGGTACATGGCTGAGTGTTGCCATTGGTGCATATTGCGCACTAGTTAAGAATAAGAAAACAGAACTTGCAAAAGATATGGCCGATGTCATTCTTGAAGAAATAAAGAAAGAACAAGAGATCATGATTCATCTTCGTGAAGATCGTGATCATATTAACTTTCTTAGAGCAGCACCATTATTAGCACATAACTTTGGTGACCTTGATAGGGTAATGGTTCAATGGAAGATGGATGAGAATGATGCTTTCTTTAAGCGTATTTTTAAGCTTGGTCATCAACTGAATGATAGCTATGATCCGATCCTTGTTTATACTGGAAAGGTCAATAAAGAGTTTAGCTCTAAAGAAAACCATCGACACATGTCAATGAGACAACCTAAGTGCTTAAGACGCTCATATAAGTTTCTTATTCCTGTGGGGCCATTCATGGACGACTGGGGAATGGAGCTTGGTCAAAGTGATATTCTAACGATAGAAGAGAAAGCAGAAGTTGCTGCGGCATTCTTTGAAGGTTATAAAAGACAAGAAGAAGCATTTGGATATATTAGAGGTTATAAGAATCTCGTTGATACTGTAGATGGTGGGTTAAGTGCACTAGAGCAGTACTTACCATTTGATCTTGTTGCAGAGATTAAGAAGTCTGAATTTTCACAATTGGCAAAAGTCTCACGAGAAGAGTTTGAAGCTGACTATGCAAAAAGACTTTCAGAATTTGTATGTCCAGAAACAGGTCTAAAATTTTAAATCTCGTCAAAGAAGTCTTCAACTTGTTCTTTAAACTTACTCTTATGATGTAAATTAAATGAACTAGTTGAAGCTGTTGTTCTTAGAATCCTATCAACTCGAAACATTCTCACATCATTTCTAAGATGGTCCCAAGCGTGTATATACCAAATAGGCCAATTCAATACTAAGTAATGTGGTTCTATAAATCTCTCTAGTGTTTCACCCTTTCCCGAAGTGTACTTTATTGTAAGTGACTTTTGTTCAAAGAATGCCTCATGTAAATCGTTAACTACGGCTTGCCTTGGAAGCGTATAGTTTTGAAGAATCCTCTCTGATGCATTATCTCCAATATAAAGTCTCTTTCTTAAATTCTGGACTTGTACTCTTTGACCTTCTGGAAACGATCGAGCAATTTTGTCTTTTATCGACTTCATATTTTGTAGGAATAGTGGTGACTTTAACTTTTCAATTGTTGCCAATGCTAATATTAAGTCGATGATCTCTTTATAGTTTAGTTCTAACTTAGAAAGGCCGTATCTTTTATTAAGTCTGATTCCTCCGCCTCTTCCTCTGTCGGTTTCAATAGGAATTCCCATCTCTGTTACTTCAGACAGATCTCTCATAAGCGTTCTTTGACTTATTTGTAGAGCGTGGCTTAATTCCATACTTGTCCAGAAATCGCGTGTCTTAAGCAGACCTATTAAGCGGTCTAGTCTATTTTTTCGATCTATAAATTTAGTCTTTCTCATGAATTTAATATGCCATTATATGTCATATATATCCATATAATAAAATTACAAATCCATTACCAAGGAGATTATATGGAAGTTAGTGAATTCGTAGTTTTTAAGTTTAAGGCAGATGTTAGTAAAGTAGATCAAAATCGACTAATGGAGTCGTTAACCGATTGTGCAAAGAAGTATGAAGGCTTCATGAATAGAGATTTCTACTATGCCGAGAGTGACAATCGCTGGGTAGATCATATTATTTGGGCGAACTCTGATTTCGCTGTTAATGCCGCTGAGAATATCATGAAGGATCCTAAGGCTGGTGAAGTTTTTCAACATATTGATGAGAGTAGTATCGTTATGTCTCACTTTAAGAAAATGAATTAATAGAGGAGACTCTCTATATGCCTAATGCCGTTAAGAATATGTCTGTTTGCTGTCTAAAGTTCTTAGTACAGTAATTGAGATTACTAAGTCTCATTACACCTTGAATATATGTCACAATAATAGATGCGGTTAAGGGTATATCGAGAGTGCTTTCTAACTCTTTTGTTTCAACAGCTTCTCTAAGCTGTTCTTCAAAAAACAATTTAAAGTTATCAATTTCTGTTTTTACATATTTTTGAATTTCTGGATCTTGAAGAAGATCATTAGAGATACTATTTACAAGAAGACAGCCCTTTGGGGCAGTGTTGTCATCAAAGCATTGGAACATCTCTTGAAAGAGGAGACGAATACCTTCTTTAAAATTTGGACAATCTGCTAATAATGCTCCTCTTTTTGCTGTCACTTCATCAGCATAGAAGTCTAGTGTTTTCATAAAGAGGTTCTTCTTATTTCCATAGGAGTTGTAGAATGAACCGTTGAGGATATCCATTTCCGAAAGGAGATCTTTTAGAGAAGTGTTTTCATAGCCTTTCTTCCAGAAAAGTATCATGGCCTTCTCTAAGGCTTCCTTGTCTTTAAATTCTTTTATTCTTCCCATATCTATTCCCTCGTTTTTCATCTTAGCATGTTTTGAGTGTGTGCTCAATTATTTGTGGTCATGTAACCTCTTGATTTAATATAGGATTTTGAAAATATTTGAGTGCTTGCTCAAGAAATGGGTTGCAAATTCTGTGATAGGTACTATATTTTGAGTAAGCACTCAAGAATACATAGGAGATTGAGATGAATACAATTATAAGTTTTGGACTATGTCCATTTGTTCAAAGATCACTAATCACAATGAATCATAAGAAGGTTCCGTACAAAGTTAAATATATTGATTTAGAAAATAAGCCAGACTGGTTTCTAAAGATTTCACCACTTGGTAAAGTTCCCGTTTTACAAGTTGGAGACGAGGTACTCTTTGAGTCTGCTGTCATCAACGAATATATTGATGAAGTTACATCAGGTACTCTTCATCCAACAGATCCTCTGCAAAAGGCTTTTGAACGTGCCTATATAGAATTGTCTAGTGCCGTAACAATGAACTACTTCCAGACAGCTATTTCTAAAGATGAAGATTCTTATAAGGCCAATAAAGAAGCGCTTGAAAAAAATCTAACTTCTTTACTGGATAAGTTTAAGGGACCTTACTTTAGAGGTGAGGAATTCTCGCTAGTAGATACTTCTGCGGTTCCCGCTCTACAAAGATTAGCTCTATCCGGAAATTTATTAGAAGAGCTTAACCTTAGTGATGCTATCAATAAGAAGTTAAACCAGTGGCTTGAATCGACACTACCTCTTGAGTCTGTACAGAAATCAGTTCCTGAAAACTTTGAAGAAGACTTCAGAGAATATCTCATCAAAAAAGAAAGCTATATTCAACTAAAGGAGAAATAAAGTGAGTAATGCATATTTAATCGTATCGGGTAGAATTAGTGATAAGGCCGCAGTCGAAGAATATAAATCTCTTGCTGGGCCAGTGCTAAAAAAGCATAACGCAATACTACCTCCAGAAAATTATAAAGTAAGTAACGTGCTTGCCGGAGACTCAAGTCCTGAGTTTCTATTGAGAATACCTTTTCCAACTACTGAAGATATTAATAAGGCCTTTACTGACCCTGAATACCTAGAGGTGATATCACTTCGAGATAAAGGTTTCAGTGAACTAAGTATATATTCAGTCTCTTAAGTCTCTCTCTTGACCCTAATATTTTTAAATACTTGGAGATATTAGGGTCATTCTACAATTCTGTGACAGTATTTTGTTTTACGCATGATAACTTCTTTAAATGATGAAATTATCTTTGATATGTGTAATGTTATTTTCTGCTCAACTATCCTTTGCAAGCTGGAAGCTAGTACATGAAGAAGAGGGTATTAAGGTCTTCTCTGGTAGTTTTCAAAAGTCGGGAGTAATTCCTTTTAAGGCCATCGGTGTAGTTAATGCTCCTATTGCAAAAGTTTCTGAGACAATAGAAGATGATAAGCTGAAACCTCAATGGTCTCCTAAGCTTAAAGATGTTGTTGTACATGAAAAGTTAAATAGAGATCACATCATCTTTTCTGAATACTATTCAACTCCTTGGCCTGCAGTAGATAGAGAGTTTCTCATTGAAGGTAGAATCCTAAGGCATAGTGAAAGTGAAATTCAATATGTTGGAGCTTCATATAAAGGAAAGTATGCTGATTCTGACCATATTCAAGCAGATGTAAAGAAACTAAATTTCACACTTAAAGAAATCTCTGAAAACAGAACACAGGTTATTTTTGAATTTAACGGTGATATGAAAGGTTGGATGCCTATATGGCTTATGAATCTTATTCAGAAAAAGTGGCCCCTACGTTTTATACAGGGGCTTAGAAAGCAAATAGAGCTATAGTCTTACTTTTGACCAATAGCTTTTATTCTAGCTGTTTTAAATCCGTGCTTAGCTAAGATCTCAAGATAGAATTCGTCTTTATCAGCTTCTAAAAGCTTCGTGATATTTGAATTAATGTCCGCAACATTTATAACCTTCGCTGCTTCAGCGTTGTCACCAATACGACAGTCAAAATCCCAGAAGTCTACTTTCTCCGGTAGGGTCTTCTTTCTTTCACGCTTTAGATACTTCTTAACTTCATGCTTGATTGAGTCTGCTTGTCTTGCAGGTTCTTTATTAGATACTTTTAAATTAAATGTTTTTCTCATGTTTTCTTACTGCCTAATTTATATAAAAAAAAGGAGCTTAAAAAAGCTCCTTTCCTTTAAAAATT